>NZ_PHHD01000001.1:4075678-5434237 GCF_002813445.1 Pseudomonas tolaasii NCPPB 2192 | reverse complement strand
GCGTTTCCCGTGGCCGCTGTGCTGTTCTACCGCTCCCATTTGCAGGCGGCCAATACCGGTTTTATCGATGTGTTCTGCCAGCGCTTGCAGGCGGCGGGCCTTAACCCGCTGCCGATTGCGGTGGCCAGTTTGAAAGAGCCCGGCTGCCTGACGGTGGTCGAGGATTGGCTGGATGACGTGCAGGCGGCGGTGATTCTGAACACCACCGGCTTCGCTCAGTCGAGCCCCGAGGCGCCGCATTTACGGCCGTTTCGACGCAATATTCCGGTGATTCAGGCCATTTGCGCCCAGGACAACGAGCCCGGCTGGCAGGCCAGCGAGCAGGGCCTTGGCCCGCGCGACCTGGCCATGCACATTGCGTTGCCGGAGCTGGACGGGCGCATTATCAGCCGCCCGATCAGCTTCAAGGACCTGGCCTGGCGCAGCGAGCGCAGCCAGTCGGACGTGGTGTGCTACCGCGCCGCGCCCGAACGTATGGATTTCGTCGCCGAACTGGCGCGGCGTTGGGTCGAGTTGGCGCGGGTGCCGAACGCGCAAAAACGCATCGCGCTGATCCTCGCCAACTACCCGACCCGCGATGGCCGCATCGGCAACGGCGTGGGCCTGGATACCCCGGCGGCGGCGCTGAATATCCTGCGTGCGCTACAAGCTGAAGGCTACCCGGTGCCCAGTGAATTGCCGGCCAGCGGCACTGCGCTGATCCACGATTTGCTCGGTGGCGTCACCAATGATCCGGACAGCCTCGACCTGCGCCCGTGCCACCAAAGCCTGGGCATGGATGAATACGAGGCGATGTTCAAGCGTCTGCCCGAAGCCAACCGCCAGGCGGTGATTGCACGTTGGGGGGCGCCGCACAACGACCCGATGTGCCGCGATGGGCGCATGATGATCGCCGGCCTGCGGCTGGGCCTGACATTTGTCGGCATCCAGCCGGCGCGCGGTTATCAGGTGGACGCCAGTGCGGTGTACCACGACCCGGACCTGGTGCCGCCCCATGGCTACCTGGCGTTTTATTTCTGGCTGCGCCACACCTATGGCGCCCATGGCGTTATCCATGTGGGCAAGCACGGCAACCTTGAATGGCTGCCGGGCAAGGGCGTGGGCTTGTCGGAAAACTGCTGGCCGGATGCACTGCTCGGGCCTTTGCCGAACATATACCCGTTTATCGTCAATGACCCGGGCGAGGGCGCCCAGGCCAAGCGTCGTACCCAGGCGGTGATCATCGACCACTTGATGCCGCCGCTGACCCGCGCCGAAACCTACGGCCCGCTGCGCAACCTTGAATTGTTGGCGGACGAGTATTACGAGGCGCAATTGCTCGACCCGCGCCGCGCCCTGGAGCTGCAAAAAGACATTCTCAAGCTGGTGCTCGAAACCCGCATCGACAGGGAACTGGAGATGGACAGCGAGGCCGACGCCGCCGTCTGGCTGCCGCGCCTCGACACGTATTTGTGTGATTTGAAAGAGTCGCAGATCCGCGACGGCTTGCATGTTTTCGGCGAATCGCCCGAGGGGCGCTTGCGCATCGACACCTTGCTGGCCCTGCTGCGTATTCCGCGCGGCGATGGCCGTGGCCCGCAGTCGAGCTTGCTGCGAGTGATCGCCAAGGCCTTTGAATTGGGCTTTGATCCGTTGGACTGTGCGTTGGCCGAACCCTGGACCGGGCGGCGTCCCGATGTATTGCAGAAGATCGACGCACAACTGTGGCGCACCGCCGGCGATACCCGCGAGCGTCTGGAATTGTACGCGGCGCGTTTGATCGAGCAGGCACTCGAAGGGCCACTGGAACAGTTGGAAGAACCTGGCTGGGAAGCAGTAAAAGCGGTGATCGAAAGCCTGCGCTTCGTCGTGGCGCCGCGCCTGGACGCCTGCGGCCCGGCGGAAATGCGCGGTTTGCTGGATGCGCTGAGCGGACGCTTTGTGCCGGCCGGACCCAGTGGCGCGCCGAGCCGTGGGCGCCTGGACGTGCTACCCACCGGGCGCAATTTTTTTACGGTGGACGTGCGTAACCTGCCCACCACCACGGCATGGCGCATCGGTTTCCAGTCGGCCAACCTGATTCTTGAACGGCATTTGCAGGACCACGGTGACCATTTGCGCCAACTCGGCCTGTCGGTGTGGGGCACCGCCACCATGCGCACCGGCGGCGACGACATCGCCCAGGCCATGGCCTTGATGGGGGTGCGCCCGGTGTGGGCCACGGGCAGCCAGCGGGTGGATGATTTTGAGATCCTGCCGATCAGCTTGCTCGACCGCCCGCGGGTGGACGTGACGCTGCGCGTCTCGGGTTTCTTCCGTGATGCATTTGCCAACCTGATCCGCCTGTTTGACGCGGCGGTGCAGGCCGTGGCAGCGCTGGATGAGCCGGACGACATGAACCCGCTGGCGGCCAAGGTGCGCAGTGAACGCGAGGCGTTGCGCCAGTCTGGCCTGGACGAAGACGCGGCGGCGAAACAGGCCGGCTGGCGCATTTTCGGCGCCAAACCGGGCGCCTATGGCGCAGGCGTGCAGGGCGCGGTGGACGGTCGCCTGTGGCAGAGCCGCGAGGATTTGGCCGAGGTTTACCTGAACTGGGGTGGCTACGCCTATGGCGCTTCGGATGAAGGCACTGCTGCCCGCGAACAGTTCGCCCGGCGTCTGAGTCAGGTGCAGGCCGTGTTGCAGAACCAGGACAACCGTGAGCATGACGTGCTCGACTCCAATGACTACTACCAATTCCAGGGCGGCATGCTTGCCGCCGTCGAGACCCTGAGCGGCGACAAGGCTGCCAGCTATCATGGCGACCACAGCCAGCCGGACTTGCCGAAGATCCGCACGCTCAAGGAAGAGCTGAACCGGGTCATTCGTTCCCGGGCGGCCAACCCCAAGTGGATTGAGGGCGTGAAGCGTCATGGCTACAAAGGCGCATTCGAAATGGCGGCGACCGTGGACAATCTGTTCGCATTCGACGCCACCACCGCGCTGATCGATGATCACCAATACGCCTTGCTCGCCGACGCCTATCTGCTGGACCCCGACACCCGGGCTTTCGTGCAGCAGCACAACCCCGATGCCCTGCGCGACATGACCGAACGCATGCTCGAAGCCCAGCAGCGCGGCATGTGGCAGGAACCGGGGCCCTATAAGGACGCTCTGGAAAACCTGTTGCTGGATATAGAAGAAGACAGCTGAAAACCGCACCGCTCGTTCCCACGCTCTGCGAGGGAATGCAGCCCGTGACGCTCTGCGTCACAAGAGCGGACGCAGAGCGTCCATTGATACATTCCCACGCGGGAGCGGGGGAACGATCTAGTGAGAGTTGATGATGACTGATATTCCCCATTTCCCGCTGTCCGCCGTGGTCGGCGCCGACGATTTGAAACTGGCGCTGTGCCTGACCGCCATCGACCCGAAGATCGGCGGCGTGCTGATCGAAGGCCCGCGTGGCATGGCCAAGTCCACGTTGGCGCGGGGGCTGGCAGACCTGCTGGCTAGTGGTCAATTCATCACGCTGCCCTTGGGCGCTACCGAGGAGCGTCTGGTCGGCACGCTGGATCTGGACGCGGCGCTGGGCGAAGGCCGCGCGCAGTTTTCACCGGGCGTGCTGGCCAAGGCGGACGGGGGCGTGCTGTACGTCGATGAAGTCAATTTGTTGCCCGATCACTTGGTCGACCTGCTGCTGGATGTGGCCGCCAGTGGTACCAACCTGGTTGAGCGCGATGGCATCTCCCATCGGCACTCCGCACGCTTTGTGCTGATCGGCACCATGAACCCGGAAGAGGGTGAGTTGCGCCCTCAGCTGCTCGACCGTTTCGGCTTCAATGTGGCCTTGAGTGGCCAAACCTTGCCGACCGAGCGCGGCCAGATCATCCGCCGTCGCCTGGATTTCGACCGCGACCCGGCTGCGTTCTGCACGCTGTGGGCCGGGCAACAGGCTGCCTTGCGCGAATGCTGCACCCAGGCGCGGGCGCGGCTCGACAGCATTGAGCTCGACGACCATGCCCTGGCGCAGATCACCGAGCGTTGTTTTGCGGCTGGCGTCGATGGCTTGCGTGCGGACCTGGTATGGCTGCGTGGCGCCAGAGCCCATGCGGCCTGGCGTGGGGCGACGGCGATTGCCGAGGAAGATATCGAGGCCGTGGCCGAATTTGCCCTGCGCCACCGTCGCCAGGAACAATCCCCGCCGGGCAGTCCACCGGGCGAAGGGCAGTCGCCCGGCGCTGCCGACAGCTCGCCTGGCCAGGGCCAGTGGGGCGATATGCCTGCTCCAGCCTTGCCCACGGGCGCACGCCGGGAAGTCCCCGCCTGGCCAAAAAAGCCTTAGGCATTCGCCCTCGACCTGACGCGGGGGCGGATGCCCGGCCCAAGGCAGGGCGAGTGGACGGTGGCAGGCACGGCAAGGCGCGCAGCGCCAGGCAGGGCTCGATCAATTGGTCCGGCACGTTGCTGGGCGGTCGCCCGCAATCGCGAGAGGATTTGCTGTTTCACCTGCGCAGCCGTACAGCCCATGAGTTGTGGCTGGTGATTGTCGATGCGTCAGCGTCTACCCGGCGCCACCGGGCACTGACCGATGCCAAAGGCTTATTGGCCCAACTGTTTGATGACGCGTATCGCCAGCGAGCGCGCATGGCGCTGTTGACGGCCAGCGGGCAATCGCCGGTGTGGCAGGTTCAGGGTTTGAAAGCTGCAAAAGGCCTGGCAGGGTGGCTGGAGCACTTGGGAGCTGGCGGTGGTACACCGTTGCTGGCAGCGCTGACCGAAGCAGGGCATTGGCTGGTGGCGCGGCGCAAACGCTATCCGGCGGAGCAGCAGCGATTGCTGGTGATCACGGATGGACGGCTGAAAGATATTGCCGGGTTGCCGTCGCTGGGGTGTCCGGGTTTGCTGGTGGATATAGAGCGCGGGCCGATCCGGTTGGGGCGGGCTCATGAGCTGGCGGCAGGGTTGCAGCTGGATTATCGGCATATCGACAGCCTGTAGCGGCCGGCCGATTGCTATCGCAGGCAAGCCAGCTCCCACAAAAAAGGTGGGAGCTGGCTTGCCTGCGATGAGGCCCTGAAAACCACTACAAGACTATCAGCCAGCCCCCGGCACATTCGGCCAAAGATCCGCCACCAGAAACAACCGCTCGGCTTCTTCCCAATCCTCACCCACCTGAACCAGCCGCACCAGCAACTGCGCCGGCGCCATCGGGTCCAGCTGGGCGAGCCAGCCTTGCATCTGCTCTTCGCTCCACACCTGGGCGGCCGGGTAATGCGCCGGCGCCAGCCACGCATGCCGGGGCAGGGGTTGCCAGCGACCGGGCGGGCTGAGGCGGACAAAATCCTGCCAGTCGCGTTGATGCAACCAGCGCCCACGTAAATGTTGCGGGTGCGCACCTGTGGGCGGTTCGGCCTGCCCAGGCCACGGGTATAGCAGGTACCCGCCGAGCCACAAATGCGCGTCGAATTGCTGAATATCCAGCGCTGCCAGTACTTCGCGGCTTTCCGGGCGTGCCGAAATCGGCAGTTGATGCTGGGCCAGATGGGCGAGCTTGCGGTCGAGGCGGTCATGGCAGCCCGGGCCCAGCCACTGCGCGCTGTCGTGACCGTTGCCGTCCTGGGGGCCCAGGTAGAGCTTGATCGCCAGTTCCAGGTGATGCACGCCGTCACGGTCACGCAGCAGCATGTCCAGCTCACCGAGGGTATGCCCGGCGCGGCGGATCGGCAGATTGGCCACCAGCAACTCCACGCCCGGCGCGTGCTGCACGGCGAACTGCCACAGGCGCTCGTAATACAGCCCCAGACGCCGGGTGCGCGCCTGGCTCAGCCAGTGCTGCAAGGCGCTGCTGTCTTGATCGAGGGTGCGCAGCCAGCGTTCCAGAAGATGAGGCGCCTGCACCCAGTCGCTGCCGGCCAGCGGATGGCGCTGGGGCCAGGGCGTGTCCGCGAGCATCGGCGGGGCGAGCATCACCCACGCCAGGTCGCGCACCTCCGGGTGGCGCAGTTGGCGGGGCAGGTTGTGCAAATCGGGGAACACAGTCATGTGTCCGAGCATAGCCGTTTAACGCTCCTACAGGTGGCTGAGAACCATTGTCATCGGGGCCTTGCGACGACAAAGGGTTTTGCCTGACGCGGCCTTTCGCCCATAATCCTTCTTTTTGCCACACCCCAAATCCCGCAGGAGCCCCATGGAGCAATTTCGCAATATCGGCATTATCGGTCGCCTGGGCAGTACCCAGGTGCTGGACACCGTCCGCCGGCTGAAAAAATTCCTGCTGGAACGCCACCTGCATGTGATCCTCGAAGACACCATCGCCGAAATCCTCCCCGGCCACGGCCTGCAGACCTCCTCGCGCAAGATGCTCGGCGAAGTGTGTGACATGGTGATTGTGGTCGGCGGCGACGGCAGTCTGCTCGGCGCCGCCCGTGCGCTGGCGCGGCATAATGTGCCGGTGTTGGGGATCAACCGGGGCAGCCTGGGCTTTCTGACCGACATTCGCCCGGACGAGCTGGAAGTCGAAGTGGCCAAGGTGCTCGATGGCCATTACCTGGTGGAAAACCGCTTCCTGTTGCAAGCCGAAGTGCGCCGCCACGGCGAAGCCATCGGTCAGGGGGACGCCCTCAATGACGTGGTGCTGCACCCCGGCAAATCCACACGGATGATCGAGTTCGAGCTGTATATCGACGGCCAGTTCGTGTGCAGCCAGAAGGCTGACGGCCTGATCGTCGCCACGCCCACCGGTTCCACCGCCTATGCGCTCTCGGCGGGCGGCCCGATCATGCATCCCAAGCTCGATGCCATTGTGATCGTGCCGATGTACCCCCATATGTTGTCCAGCCGGCCGATTGTGGTCGACGGCAACAGCGAGCTGAAAATCGTGGTGTCCAAAGACATGCAGATTTACCCGCAAGTCTCCTGCGACGGGCAGAACCATTTCACCTGCGCCCCCGGTGACACCATCACCGTGAGCAAAAAGGCGCAGAAGCTGCGCCTGATCCACCCGCTGGACCACAACTACTATGAAGTGTGCCGCACCAAGCTGGGCTGGGGCAGCCGCTTGGGGGTGGAGGCGACTGATGCTCGATCCCGCGCGTAGCTACGACCTGATTGGTGACGTGCACGGTTGCGCTCATACCCTTGAGCACTTGCTCGACCGCCTGGGTTATCACAAGATCGGCGGCGTGTGGCGGCATCCGTCGCGTATGGCGGTGTTCCTCGGCGATATCATCGACCGCGGGCCGCGCATTCGCGAGGCGCTGCATATCGTCCACGACATGACCGAGGCGGGCCAGGCGCTGTGCATCATGGGCAACCATGAGTTCAACGCGTTGGGCTGGACCACGCCTGCGCCGCCGGGCAGTGGCAAGCAGTTCGTGCGCGAGCACAACCCGCGACATGCGCGGTTGATCCACGAGACGTTGACCCAGTTCGAACAGCACCCGGGCGATTGGCACGATTTCCTCGGCTGGTTCTACGACATGCCGCTGTTTGTCGACGCCGGGCGTTTCCGCGTGGTGCACGCGTGCTGGGACGACGGTTTTATCCAGCCGCTGCGTGCGACTTTTCCGGACGGCTGCATCGATCAGCATTTTCTGCAGGCTGCCGCCGTGCCGGGCAGCTTTGCGTGCAACGCCTTCGATCGCCTGCTGCGCGGCACTGACATGCGTCTGCCGGATGGGCTGACGCTTACCGGTGGCGATGGCCTGACGCGCTCGTTCTTCCGCACCAAATTCTGGGAAGACGATCCGAAGACCTACGGCGACATCGTGTTCCAGCCTGACGCCTTGCCGGAACCGGTGGCGCGCACGCCGTTGTCCTCCACACAAAAGAATTCCCTGCTGCGCTACGGCGTCGACGAGCCGTTGCTGTTCGTCGGCCACTACTGGCGCAGCGGCAACCCGGCGCCGATCCGCCCGAACCTGGCCTGCCTGGACTACAGCGCTGTGCTGTACGGCAAGCTGGTGGCGTATCGGCTGGACCAGGAAACCCGCCTGGATCCGCATAAATTCGTCTGGGTCGACGTTGAGCGGCCCGAGGTTATTCAATGAGCACCGTGGCTGTTTTACGCCTGCCTCTGAGCGTCGATCTGGGCGGCTTCGTCAAATTGCTGCAACGCATGCAAGTGCCCCACCGTGTCAGCGAAGAGGCGGGCGAGCAAGTGTTGTGGGTGCCGGAAACCATCAGCGACGATGTGCGCGTGTTGTATCAACGCTTTCCCGCCGGTGACCCGGATCAGCAACTCGATATCCCCGAGCAGGCGCCCATGACGCGTCCAGGGTTTGTTCAGCAAGTACGTCACAGCCCGGTGACGGCGCTGGTGCTGCTGGCGAGCATGCTGGTCGGCGCGCTGACCGTGCTCGGCGAAAACCTGCAAACCATGGCGTGGCTGACCTTCCTGCCGTTTCGGGTGATGGGCGAGTACATCCAGTTCACGCCGCTGGCCGACAGCCTCGCGTCGGGGCAGTGGTGGCGGCTGGTCACGCCGATGCTGATCCACTTCGGCATCCTGCACCTGGCCATGAACGGCATGTGGTACTGGGAGCTGGGCCGGCGCATTGAGGTGCGCCAGGGCAGCATCAACCTGCTGGGCCTGACGCTGCTGTTCAGCCTGGTGTCCAATTATTCGCAATACGCTTATGGCGGCCCGAGCCTGTTTGGCGGGTTGTCCGGCGTGCTGTACGGCCTGCTCGGGCACTGCTGGATTTTCCAGTTACTGTCGCCCAACCCGGCTTATCGTCTGCCCCGTGGTGTGCTGGCGATGATGCTGATCTGGCTGGTGCTCTGCATGTCGGGGCTGATCTCGATGATCGGCTTCGGCGAAATTGCCAACGCGGCTCACGTGAGCGGCTTGGTCATCGGTTGCCTGACGGGTTTGCTGGGCGGGTTGTACAACCGCCGCAAAGCCTCACTTTGAGATAGGAAGAGCCTTATGTCCTCTTTTGCTGAAATGATCGAAAACATCACCCCCGACATCTACGAGAGCCTCAAGCTCGCCGTGGAAATCGGCAAATGGTCCGATGGCCGCAAACTCACTGCCGAGCAGCGTGAGCTGTCGCTGCAAGCGGTGATCGCCTGGGAAATCCAGAACCTGCCGGAAGACCAGCGCACGGGCTACATGGGCCCGCAGGAATGCGCGTCCAAGTCGGCGCCAGTACCGAATATCCTGTTCAAGTCGGATGCGATCCATTGATTGAAATCGGTCGCGGTGCAGTCAACAAAATGTCGGCGCAACTCGGTGAGTCGACGGTTCAATACGCGTTTCGTCTGGGCGATACAGAGGTGCCGGTCAACCCGTTGATCGGTACGCATGTGCGCCTGGAATATCTCGGTGCCATCCATTGCAGCCATTGCGGCCGCAAGACCAAAACCAGTTTCAGCCAGGGTTATTGCTACCCGTGCATGACCAAGCTGGCCCAGTGCGACCTGTGCATCATGAGCCCCGAGCGTTGCCATTACGACGCCGGTACCTGCCGTGATCCGGGCTGGGGCGAAAAATTCTGCATGACCGACCACGTGGTGTACCTGGCCAATTCGTCGGGCATCAAGGTCGGCATTACCCGGGCGACTCAACTGCCGACGCGCTGGCTCGACCAGGGTGCGAGCCAGGCGCTGCCGATCATGCGCGTGGCCACGCGCCAGCAATCGGGCTTCGTCGAAGACCTGTTCCGCAGCCAGGTGGCGGACAAGACCAACTGGCGTGCGTTGCTCAAGGGCGATGCCCAGTCCGTCGACCTCAAGCAGGTGCGTGATGAGCTGTTCGCCTCCTGCGCCGAAGGCTTGCTCGGTTTGCAGGAACGCTTTGGCCTGCAGGCCATCCAACCGGTAACCGACATCGAGCCGATCGAAATCCGCTACCCGGTAGAGCAATATCCTACAAAGATTGTCAGCTTCAACCTGGACAAGAACCCGATTGCCGAAGGCACGCTGCTGGGGATCAAGGGCCAATACCTGATCTTCGACACCGGTGTTATCAATATTCGTAAATACACGGCCTACCAGCTCGCCGTGCATCAGTAAAAGGACGAAGCCATGCGCACCGAACAGCCGAAGATGATTTACCTGAAGGACTATCAGGCACCGGACTACCTGATCGAAGAGACGCACCTGACCTTCGAGTTGTTCGAGGACCACAGCCTGGTCCACGCGCAGTTGGTGATGCGCCGCAACCCCGAGCGCGGTGCCGGCCTGCCGCCGCTGGTGCTGGATGGCCAGCAACTGGAGCTGTTGAGCGTCAACCTCGCCGACCAGGAACTGACGGCCGCTGACTATCAACTGACCGAAAACCACCTCACGGTGCAGCCGAACACTGAGACCTTCACCCTCGACACCACGGTGAAGATTCACCCGGAAACCAACACAGCGCTGGAGGGTTTGTACAAATCCGGCGGCATGTTCTGCACCCAGTGCGAGGCCGAAGGCTTTCGCAAGATTACCTATTACCTCGACCGCCCGGACGTGATGAGCACCTTCACCACCACGGTGATCGCCGAGCAGCACAGCTACCCGGTTTTGCTGAGCAACGGCAACCCGATTGCCAGCGGCCCCGGTGAAGACGGCCGTCATTGGGCGACCTGGGAAGACCCGTTTAAAAAGCCCGCGTACCTGTTTGCGCTGGTGGCCGGTGACTTGTGGTGCGTCGAAGACAGCTTCACCACCCTGACCAACCGCACCGTGGCACTGCGCATTTATGTCGAGCCGGAAAACATCGACAAGTGCCAGCACGCCATGACCAGCCTGAAAAAATCCATGCGCTGGGACGAAGAAACCTACGGCCGCGAGTACGACCTCGACATCTTCATGATCGTGGCCGTGAACGACTTCAATATGGGCGCCATGGAAAACAAGGGCCTCAACATCTTCAACTCCAGCGCCGTGCTGGCCCGCGCCGAAACCGCCACCGACGCTGCGCACCAGCGCGTCGAAGCGATTGTCGCCCACGAATACTTCCACAACTGGTCGGGCAACCGCGTGACCTGCCGCGACTGGTTCCAGCTGTCGCTCAAGGAAGGCTTCACCGTGTTCCGCGACTCCGGCTTCTCCGCCGACATGAACTCGGCGACGGTCAAGCGCATTCAGGACGTGGCTTATCTGCGCACCCACCAGTTCGCCGAAGATGCCGGCCCCATGGCCCACGCCGTGCGCCCGGACAGCTTCATCGAAATCTCCAATTTCTACACCCTGACCGTGTACGAAAAAGGCTCGGAAGTGGTCGGCATGATCCACACCTTGCTCGGCGCTGAAGGCTTCCGCAAAGGCAGCGACCTGTATTTCGAACGCCATGACGGCCAGGCAGTGACCTGCGACGATTTCATCAAGGCCATGGAAGACGCCAACGGCGCCGACTTGAGCCAGTTCAAGCGTTGGTACAGCCAGGCGGGTACGCCGCGTCTGGCGGTGAGCGAGTCCTACGACGCAGCGGCCAAAACCTACAGCCTGACCTTCCGCCAGAGCTGCCAGGAGACCCCGGACAAGGTGGAAAAACTGCCGTTCGTGATCCCGGTGGAGCTGGGCTTGCTGGACGGGAAGGGCGCCGGTATCGCCTTGCGCCTGACGGGTGAAGCAACGGCGGGTGCTACGTCGCGGGTGATTTCGGTGACCGACGCCGAGCAGACGTTCACCTTTGTCGACATCCCTGAGCAGCCGCTGCCTTCGCTGCTGCGGGGTTTCTCCGCGCCGGTGAAACTGAGCTTCCCGTACAACCGCGATCAACTGATGTTCCTGATGCAGCACGACAGCGACGGTTTCAATCGTTGGGACGCTGGCCAGCAGTTGGCCGTGCAGGTGTTGCAGGAATTGATTGGCCAGCATCAGGCCGGCCAGCCGCTGCAGCTGGATCAGCGCTTGATCACCGCGTTGCGCAGCGTGTTGAGCGACGAAAGCCTGGATCAGGCGATGGTTGCGGAAATGCTGTCGTTGCCCGGTGAGGCTTATCTGACCGAAATCAGCGAAGTGGCTGACGTCGATGCCATCCATGCGGCCCGCGAATTTGCGCGCAAGCAACTGGCTGACAACCTGCACGAAGA
This sequence comes from Pseudomonas tolaasii NCPPB 2192, assembly GCF_002813445.1. Lineage (NCBI taxonomy): Bacteria > Pseudomonadati > Pseudomonadota > Gammaproteobacteria > Pseudomonadales > Pseudomonadaceae > Pseudomonas > Pseudomonas tolaasii. Next base: position 5,422,253 of record NZ_PHHD01000001.1, on the reverse strand, counting down.
ACTGTGGCTGCGTTATACGGCCAACCGCGACCTGTCCAAGCGCACGCCTTACGTGGCCGCTGCCGAACATTTTGCACGGCGTGCCTTGCAGAACATTGCGCTGTCGTACCTGATGCTCAGCGGCAAGCCTGAAGTGCTGGCTGCAGCTCTGGAGCAGTTCGACACCAGCGACAACATGACCGAGCGCCTGACCGCGCTGGCCGTGCTGGTGAATTCGCCATTCGAAGCGGAAAAAGCCCAGGCATTGGCGGTGTTTGCCGAGAACTTCAAGGACAACCCGCTGGTTATGGACCAGTGGTTCAGCGTGCAGGCCGGCAGCAGCTTGCCGGGCGGCCTGGAGCGGGTCAAGGCGTTGATGGACCATCCGGCGTTCACAATCAAGAACCCGAACAAGGTGCGTGCATTGATCGGCGCGTTTGCCGGGCAGAACCTGATCAACTTCCACGCGGCGGATAGCTCGGGGTATCGCTTCCTGGCGGATCTGGTGATCCAGTTGAACGGCTTCAACCCGCAAATCGCCTCACGCCAACTGGCGCCGCTGACCCGCTGGCGTAAATACGACAGCGCGCGTCAGGCGCTGATGAAGGGCGAGCTGGAGCGCATTCGCGCGTCCGGAGAGCTGTCGAGCGATGTGTTCGAGGTGGTCAGCAAGAGCCTTGCCTGATTGTCCTGATTGAAGACACGGCCCTTGCGTACGGGCCCTGTGGCGAGGGAGCTTGCTCCCGCTGGGTCGCGAAGCGGCCCCGGCTCTTTGTCTAAAAAGCCTGGGACTGCTGCGCAGTCCAGCGGGAGCAAGCTCCCTCGCCACAAGGGCTGTTCAAATAACCGGTGGGCGAGGCGTGTCGTCGCCAGGGTCAAGCGGGAAACGCTCCGAGATGATTCCGTGGGGCACGCCCAGCGGCAGGGCGCTTGCGGTGTCGAGGCGAGTGACCTGCTCGGCTGAAAGCTGCACATTCAGGGCGCCAAGGGTGCCATCCAGTTGTTCGCGGGTGCGCGAGCCGAGGATCGGGATCAGCGTGGTGGTCGAGCGCCGAGCCTTTTCGCGCAGCCAGGCGATGGCGACGTGGGTGGGCGTGGCGCCCAGTTCGGCAGCCACCGCCAGCAGGGTGTCGAGCACGGCGGTTTCACGGGCGCTTTTTTCGGCATGGATCAGCATGCCGAGTTTGGTGGCGCGGTTGTCCGTCTGGCTTTCCCGGTACTTGCCGGTGAGAAACCCACCGCCCAGTGGCGACCATAACGTGGCGGCCAGGCCCAGCGCCTCGGCCATCGGCAGCATTTCACGGTCGGCGCTGCGCTCGGCGAGGCTGTATTCCACCTGAATGCCGATGATGGGCGCGAAGTGGCGCACTTCGGCCAGCAAGTCGGCACGGGCAATGCGCCAGGCCGGGAAGTTGGACAGGCCGGCGTAATGGATCTTGCCGGCGCGCACCAGGTCATCGAAGCCCCGCAGGATCTCCTCCATCGGTGTTACGTTGTCGCTCATATGTGCCCAGAGCAGGTCGATGTGGTCGGTGTTCAAGCGCTTCAGGCTTTCCTCAACGGCGCGCACCATGTTCTTGCGGTTGTTGCCGAGCCTGAGGGTGCCTGCGTCCGAAGGCTGGGTGCGCAGGGTGTATTTGGTGGCGACCACCAGGTTGTCACGCTCCGACGCGATGAACTCTCCCAGCAACACCTCGGCCTGGCCGAACTGGTAGCCATTGGCGGTATCGAGGAAGTTGCCGCCGGCCTCCAGGTAGCCATCGAAAATCCGCTTGGCCTCTTCGCGCTCGGCGCCATGCCCCCACCCTGTGCCGAAATTGCCGGTGCCCAGGGCCAATTCCGATACCTGTAAGCCGCTGCGGCGGCCAAAGACTTTATTGCGCATGCAAGACTCCCGACACTTCAGGTTATTTAAATGTTTGGTAACATGTAATTAATATGATGCTGGTCATTTATAACGTCAAGCGACTTTTTTGCTGCTGACAATTTCTGACAGGGGGCTCTGCTAAGCTGCAGGACTTTTTCCTTTTCGGCGGGATCATCGTGTCGCGAACCACTCGTCTTCTGACCTTATTGCAGGCCCTGCGCGGCAAGAAACGCCCGGTGACTGCCGCGGTGCTGGCGGCGCAGCTGGAAGTGTCCGAACGTACGCTGTACCGCGATATCGCCGAATTGACAGCCCTGGGTGCGCCGATTTTCGGCGAGGCGGGGGTGGGGTATGTGTTGCGCAGCGGATTGTTTTTGCCGCCGTTGATGCTCAATGCCGAGGAAACCGAGGCCATCGTGCTGGGGCTGCGCTATGTGGATCAGCGTGGCGATGATGTATTGAGCCGCGCCGCGGCCAATGCCCTGGCCAAGATCGCCGATGTGCTGGATCCCGCCGCCCAGGAAGCCCTGCGTAACCCGACCTTGCTACCCGGCCCGCCGGGTTTTGGTTACCCGGAAAACCGTGTGCCGCTGAATATGTTTCGCGATGCCATCCGCCATCAGGCCAAGCTGCATATCGATTATGCGGACGCCAGCCAAACCCAGAGCCAGCGTCTGATCTGGCCACTTGCGCTGGGCTTTCTCAACGAAGTGCGGGTGATTGTGGCCTGGTGCGAGTTGCGCGGTGCTTATCGCACCTTTCGCACCGATCGCGTAGCGACCGCTGAGGCCCGCGGTGAACGCTACCCGGGGCGGCGCAGTGACCTGCTGCGCGGCTGGCGAAAATTGATGGAACAGAATGAAAGCGGGCCGTTTACTCCTGACAAAAACTGACACGTCCCTGGCTTAGCATGGCGCTACAAATCATCAAAAAAGGAGCTGTGCCATGTCCGTTCCAGAACTGGCCCCGGCCATCAAGGCCTACATCGCGGCCGCCAATGCCCGCGACACCTCTGCGGTTGCCCAGTGCTTTGCCGACGATGCCAATGTGTTCGATGAAGGCGAGCATCAGGTCGGTCCTGCCGCCATTGCGCGCTGGATGGAGGATACCGGGCGGCGCTATCAGCCACGGGTTGAAGTGCTGAACGTGCAGCATCGCACCGGCAAGGTGTTGGTCAGCAACGTCGTTTCCGGCAACTTTCCCGGTAGCCCGCTGGAGTTGCGCTACACCTTTCGCCTGAATGAGCAGGGCAAGATTTCACGGCTGGATATTTCCCTGTAAGTCATACTGGCCCCCATGACTTTCGACTCGCCGCTCGCCGCTTACCAACATGCCATCACCCAGCAAGGCTTCGCGCCCGACGACGCCCAGCGCCGGGCGGTTGATGCCTTGCAAGCTTGTCACCAGGCCTTGCACCAAGGGTGTTCGCCAACCAGGGGCGTATACCTGTGGGGGCCGGTGGGGCGCGGCAAGACCTGGCTGATGGACCAGTTTTATCAAAGCCTGCAAGTGCCCGCCCGACGTCAACACTTTCATCACTTCATGGGCTGGGTGCACCAGCGCTCGTTCCAGCTCACGGGTACTCAGGATCCATTGCAGGCGCTGGCCCGTGAATTGAGCCGGGAAGTGCGGGTGCTGTGTTTTGATGAATTGTTCGTCAATGACATCGGCGACGCCATCATGCTTGGCCGTTTGTTTCAGGTGATGTTCGAGAAGGGCGTGGTGATGGTCTGCACCTCCAACCAGCCGCCTGATCAACTGTATGCCGGGGGCTTCAACCGCGAGCGTTTCCTGCCAGGCATTGCAGCGATCAAGCAGCATATGCAGGTGGTGGCGGTGGATGGCGATGAGGACCACCGTTTGCATCCGGGCATCGGCCTGCAGCGCTATTGGATCAATCAACCGGGCGCGCTGGCTGACGTGTTCCGGCAGTTGAGCGAAGGGCGGGCGGTGCGCGGTGGGCCGGTCAGTGTCGGCTATCGCTCGATTGAGGCGGTACAGTCCAGCGACACCGTGCTTTGGTGTCGCTATGCCGAGCTGTGTGAGCAACCGCTGGCAGCCATGGACTTCATGCTGTTATGCGATCGTTTCAAGGCCATCCTGCTGGGTGACGTCCCGAACCTGAGTGCACAAACACGCCCGGCGAAAATCGCCCGCGGTACCGAAGACGGTGTCCAGCGCGTGGTGGCCGGCGATCGAGAGCTGCCGGAGCTGTCGGTACACGATGACAGCGTGCGGCGTTTTATTGCATTGGTGGACGAGTGCTACGACCGCAAGGTGCCGTTGTTCATCGAGGCCCGCGTGCCGTTGGAAAACCTCTACACCGAGGGTTATCTGGCGTTTGCGTTCCGCCGCACCTTGAGTCGCCTGCAAGAAATGCAGTTGCAGCGTTTCGGCACCTGAAATTACGCGGAATGTGCGTACTTTCTGACGGGCATTTGTAGCTAATCTCCTTCATCTTCTGCGGGCTGCCCGCTTACAATCAACGCCCTCAAAGGGAGCCGATTCCCTTGTGGCCGTTATCGAGGAAGGAAATGGACACCCCCGACATCCTGGTGCTGCAAGCCAGCTATACCAACGCCGTGCACGCCGAGGCCATTGGCCTGCTGCTCAATCACTATGCGCAAGACCCGATGGGCGGCGGCCATTCATTGCCGGCCGACCTGCTGCAACAGTTGCCCGCCGAACTGGCCAAACGCCCGCATGCGTTCAGCGTGCTGGCGTTTGTCGGCGGTGAACCGGCCGGTCTGATCAATTGCTTTGAAGGGTTTTCGACCTTTGCCTGCCGCCCGCTGGTCAACGTTCATGACGTGGTGGTGATGAATCAGTTTCGCGGTTTGGGGCTGAGCCACAAGATGTTGCAGAAGGTTGAGGAGATCGCCCGTCAGCGCGGTTGCTGCAAGATCACGCTGGAGGTGCTGGAAGGTAATGAAGTGGCGCAGTCGGCCTATCGCAAGTTTGGCTTTGACGATTCCATATTTGATCCAGCCCACGGTCGCATGTTGTTCTGGAGCAAACCGCTTTAATAATTTAAAGGCAAAAAAAAGGCGCCATTAAATGGCGCCAAGTTAACCTTTGCCAACGGAGCGGGATGGCACAGGGTAATGCGGATTAACTAAACATTAAATAAAAATTAAATCAGCTATTGGATTGTTGCTCTGAACTTTTCTGTTCAACGGTATTGGTCTTGACGTCTTTGCCGTCGGCCATGGCGGTTTGTTGGTGAATGCCGTGAGTCTGCTGCTGCACGAAGGTGAAGTCCTTGTAGAACTGCTTGGAGCGCTCTGAACCGCCCTCGGCGAACGCCGCTGCGGAAGTCAGTGTCATCAGGCCGGCCAGCATCAAAGTGGAAAGTTTCATCGTCGGTGTTCTCATAAAGTGTGATGAGGTGTCTGTTCTCCCTGATCAGACTCGTGGGGCCGATTATGTGAGTGGTCGATTAAGCGAAGCTTAACTGGAGGGCCTTCAAACTTAACAATTGCGTTAAGTTTGAAGGCGGCATGCAGTTAACTTTTAAAGCTTCCAGTCCACGGCAAGCGTGATGGAGCGCGGGTCTCCCCAATACACGCCGTTATAAAACCCGACACGTTCGTAATATTTTTTATCAAATAGGTTGTTGACGTTAACTGACGCAGAAACATGTTCGTCGAACTGGTAGCGCGACATCAGATTGACCACGGTGTACGCCTGCTGCGTGATCCGCGTGCGTTCAGTGATCAGGCGGCCGTCCTTGTCTCTGCCGCCGACAGGGCGGTAGGCAAAGTCGTAGAAATCACTCTGCCAGTTCACTGCGCCACCGACTGTCAAGCCGCGCCATTCCCCCGGCAGGCGGTAGGCGGTAGACACCTTCAGCAGGTTCAACGGCTGGCCGGTGTTGTTGCGCTGCTTGTCGCCGTTGAGTGAATGGGTATAGCTGTAGCCGGCCGTCAGGTTCCAGTCCGGCATGACTTCACCCGACACCTCCGCTTCGAAGCCCTGAACCTTATTGCCCTTGCCGCCGGACTTGTAGAACTGCTCACCGGTTTTCGGATCGGGCGGCACCGAGTTGTCGAGTTCGGCAACGTTGTCTTGGGTGCTCCAGAAAACGGCCGTCGCCAGGTTCAAGCGCTCGTTGAGCAGGCTGCCCTTGAGGCCGATTTCGTAGTTACTGCCCACCACCGGCTCCAGGTATTTCTTGCTGGCGTTGCGTTCATCCTGCGGGTTGAAGATGTCGGTGTAGCTGACATACGCGGTGTATTCAGGGGTGATGTCATAGAGCAAGCCCGCATAGGGCGTCCACATGTCGTTGTGGGTCTGGCGGGTTTTGGCGGAACTGATCCGTTGGTTGCTGGCGTTGTAGTCGGGCTCGACACTTTCAATGTCCCAACTGCCGTAACGGCTGCCCAACACGGCGTGCAGGCGCTCGGTCAGGCTCAGGCGTGTGGCCAGGTAACCGGCCTTCTGCTTTTTGCTGCTGTGTTCGCCCTTGAGCCCCGTGGTGCGGTCGGGGAACTTGGGGATACCGCCCATGTGCTGCCAGTCTTTGATATCCGTGTAGCCGTCGGGCTCGCTGTAACGCTGGAAAGGCGAGGAGTCTCGCTGTTGCGATTCGCCGTAACCGACCATCAGTTCATGCTCGCGCCCCAGCAGCGAGTAGGAACCTGACAGGTTGAAATCCACCACGTCCATTTTCGAGGTGCCGGTCATCTGGCTGGTCCAGGCGGTCATGCCGCTGCCATCCGGGTTTGGCGCGCCGGCGCCGCCGTAGTAGACCTTGCCGTCGGTGTCGCTTTGGCGATGGGTGTAAGCGGCTTTGAGGCGCCAGTCTTCAGACAGCTTGTGGTCGATGGAGGCAAACGTGGTTTTGTCCTTCAGTGGCCAGGAACTCCAGTCAGCCGCCAGGTTGGCGGAGCGGCGCAGCTTTGCCTTGCTGCCATCGCTGTTCCAGTAGGGCAGGGTGCCCCACGAGCTGCCTTGTACATGCTTGTTCTGGTAATCGAAGCCTACGGTGAGCAGGGTATCGTCCGTCAGATCGCCTTCGAGAATTCCGTAGCCGACTTCCCGTTGAGTGGCGTAGCTGTCACGAAACGATCGGGCATCCCGGTAGGCCATTACGGTGCGCCCGCGCAGTCGCCCATCGAATGCCAGCGGGCCGCCGACGTCGACAAAGCTGTAATAGTTTTCATGGCTGGCACCACTGGCGCCGGCCTGGGCTTGCCATTGGGCGGTGGGGCGCTTGCGGATCATGTTGACGGTGGCCGAAGGATCGCCCGCGCCGGTGGTCAGGCCGGTGGCACCGCGGACCACTTCGATGCGGTCGTAAATGATGGTGTCGGAGTCGGACTTCATGCGCCCGTAGGTACTGAGCATGCCGTCGACCTGGTAGTTGCTGATCGAGTAACCGCGAGCCGTGTAACCCACCCGGTCCGAGTCCAGATGCTGCACGTTCACGCCCGTGGTCTGGCGCAGGGCGTCGGTCAGGGTGTTGAGGTTGAAGTCGTCCATCTGCTGGCGGGTGATCACCGAGATGGACTGCGGGGTTTCCTTGACCGACAGGTTCAGGCGTGTAGCGGTACTCATGGCGCCGGTGGTGTAGGCGCCGGTGTGTTCGGTGGTACTGCCCAAGCCTTCGGCCGTGATGCTGGTGGCACCCAGCTCGAGGGCTTTTGAAGCGTTTTGCTCGGACTCGGTTTCGGCGAGCAGTTCAGGGCTGAGCACCACACTGAACAGGCCGAGGGTAAAGGTTATGGAACGGGTAAAAGGCGCGAACATCGCGGCAGACTCCTTGTCGTCTTTTTCGCCTTCTCAGAAAGAAAAGGCATTGGCTCAAAGACGAAAGGAGTCGCGGAACTTTAGGGTCTAACGAGAATGATTGTTATCTTTCTGTTACAAAGCCCTGACGTTATTTGGCAACCACTTCAGAAGGGTCGGGCTTTTTCGGCTTGATCAGGCTGAAGTCGATCAAGCCCTTTTTCTGGGCGATGTAAGGGTCGCCAATGATCAACGGGCGCGGTTTGAAGCTGTCGCTGACCAGGCTCTTGGTGCGGTCCCACTCATCAAAACTCAGCCCGGCAAGATCGGCCCAGGTGTGAATCAATTGCGAGCTGCTGTAAGGCCGCTGCAGGTCACCGGCGAAGCTCCAGTCGTGGGTTTCGCGCCACTTCGGCGAGGCGTACGCCATGAACGGAATGGTGTACATCGGCGCCGTCGGCTTGCCTTCGTTGCGGCCAAGCGTGCCGTGGCCGGCGGAATCGAACACGTCTTCGCCGTGGTCCGAGAGGTACAGCAGGAAGCCGTTGGGGTCGGTCTTGGCGTAGTCCTTGATCAGGCTGGACACCACGAAATCGTTGTACAGCACGGCGTTGTCGTAGCTGTTGTAGGTCGGTAGCTGCTCGTCGCTCACGCCGGGTGGTACGCCCTGGCGATCAGTGAACTTGTCAAAGGTCGGCGGGTAACGGTACTGGTAGCTCATGTGCGTGCCGAGCAAATGCACCACGATGAATTTGCGTTCAGTGGGGTCGGCCAGGGCCTTGGCAAACGGCGCCAGCACGTCGCCGTCGTATTGGCGGGCGTTCTGGTTGCGGTTGTTGTTGAGGTACACCTGTTCGTCGGCCTGTTCGGAAAAGGTCGTGAGCATGGTGTTGCGCTTGGTCATGGTCTGCTGGTTGGTGATCCAGTAGGTCTTGTAGCCGGCCTGTTTCATGACGCTGACGATCGACGGCGTCTTGAGGTACAGGTCCGGGTTCTCTTCGTCGGCGAAGGTCAGTACCTGTTGCAGCGCTTCAATGGTGTAGGGGCGCGGAGTGATCACATTGTTGAACACCGCCAGCTGGTCGCGCAGTTTGTCCAGTTCCGGCGTGGTATTGCGCGGGTAGCCGTAGAGGCTCATGCGTTGACGGTTGGTGGACTCGCCGATCACCAGCACCAGGGTCGACGGCTGGCCCGCCATGGTGTCCTTGAGGTTTTTCAACGGCGGGATCTGGCTGGCGCTGGTCAGCATGCCTTGCATGTTTTCCAGTTGCTCGGTGTAGCGACGGTAGGCCACGATCATCTGCCAGGGCACGGCAGGTTCGACGCGGGACTCGAAGCCGTCGATGGCCAGCTCCATGGTCGGGTTGGTCGCAATCTGTTTCACCAGCGGATAGCCAACCACTGCCAACACAATGGCGGCCGCCGCCAGCATTGCCTGGCCGCGCGGCAGGTAAACCGGACGCAGGCGGGTCCACAGGAAAATGGCCATCGCGGTGTGGGCGATAAACGCCAGCACAATCCACCAGGCGAAGTACTGGGTGGCGTACTCGCCTGCTTCAGAAATGTTCGACTCGAACATGATGAAGATGACGCTCTGGGAGAATTCCTGCTGATAGATGAAGAAATAGCCGAGGCTGGCCATGGAACAGGCCCACAGCACCACGCCGATCAGGGCGGCGAGCAGGCGCGTGCGGCGCGGGAACAACAGCATGGGCGCCAGCCACAGTGCGCTGAGGAAGAATGCCTGGCGAAAGCCGCTGAAGCCGGACGTGCCGGTCAGTTGGATCAGGAGTTGGGTAATACCCGAGAAGTACCAGAAAAACAGGAACAGCCAACCCAGGCCTGCCCAATCAAAACCTTTCGCAGACTTGGTGCTGCGTTTGAACATCGCCATCCAGTACTCCAACCGAAAATTGCTCAGTCGCCACGCAGGCATGCGCGCAACAGTGGGCCGCCGCTTACGTGCGGCCCTATCTCGGCGGGAGTATCGGGAGGAGGATGTGAAAACTTCGTGAGTTATTTCTGAACGGTTCGTTCAGCTCAGGTTCAGCAAAGGGCGGGCTGGGTGTCGGCCGCCTGATTGATTTGTGCTTGCAAGTGTGAGCGCAGGCGCTGGACTTCCTGCTGCAGCTGGTCGCGTTCGTCTTTCAACTGGCGCAACTCATCGCGACGGACGGTGACGTAGAGGGTCTGTGGCGGGCGGGTCATCTGTGCTGTGCTCATTGCTTACCTCGCAAATAGCCGGTAGATCGCGGTGCCGGAACGGGAGAATGACGGTTCGCGGCAACAGTCGAGACAATTCTGAATTCTTTTTTCCGGCAATGGAACTTTTTTATTTTTGGTGGTCGCTGTGACTTTTTGGAGGGTGATGGTGAAAGGATGGCCACTTTTTGTCATGAAACTCCACGGATCCGCTCTGGACTAACCCTCATTAGCCTCATTGCGCTATAAACTATGTCACACATTTTTTAGCAGTTAGGAGCATCAGCACATGCAACTGGGGATTATCGGACTAGGCCGCATGGGCGGTAACATTGCGCGGCGCCTGATGCTCAATGGGCATACCACCGTTGTATACGACCGTAACGAAGCCTTCGTAAAAGGCTTGAGCGAAGAGGGCTCCACCGGCGTTGCCGATCTGAAGGCCCTGGTCGCCGGGCTGCAAAAGCCTCGCGCGGTCTGGGTCATGCTGCCGGCAGGCGCACCGACCGAAGACACCATCAACACCCTGAGCGAGCTGCTGGAAGCCGATGACGTGATCATCGACGGCGGCAACTCCATGTACAAGGATGACATCCGTCGTGCCAAGGCCCTGTCGGAAAAAGGCCTGCACTATGTAGACGTCGGCACTTCCGGCGGTGTCTGGGGCCTGGAGCGTGGCTACTGCATGATGATCGGCGGTGACGTCGAAGCCGTGGAGCGCCTCGATCCGATCTTCAAGAGCCTGGCCCCTGGCCTGGGCAGCATCCCGCGCACCAAGGACCGTTCCGCGTCGGCCGACCCTCGCGCCGAGCAAGGCTACATTCACGCAGGCCCGGCCGGTTCCGGGCACTTTGTGAAGATGATCCACAACGGCATCGAGTACGGGATGATGCAGGCCTTCGCCGAAGGGTTTGACATTCTCAAGACCAAAAACTCGGAAAACCTGCCGGAACACGAACGTTTCGACCTGAATGTGGCTGACATCGCCGAAGTCTGGCGCCGTGGCAGTGTGGTGTCGTCCTGGTTGCTGGACCTGACCGCCGATGCACTGGCCACCGACCCTAAACTCGATGGCTACTCCGGCTCTGTGGCCGACAGTGGTGAAGGCCGCTGGACCATCGAAGCCGCCATGGAACAAGCAGTGCCGGTGCCGGTGCTGTCCACGTCGCTGTTCGCGCGCTTCCGTTCGCGCCAGCAAAGCACCTACGGTGACAAAATGCTCTCTGCCATGCGCTTCGGCTTTGGCGGCCACGTGGAGACTTCCAAAAAATGACCGCCAACGGCAAGAAACCCCAGGCCGAACCTGCACCGCCCACCACGCTGTTTCTGTTTGGTGCCCATGGCGACCTGGTCAAGCGCCTGCTGATGCCGGCGCTGTATAACCTGAGCCGCGACGGGCTGCTGGGCGACGGCCTGCGCATTGTCGGCGTTGATCACAACGCCATCAGTGACGCCGACTTCGCCAAGAAACTCGAAGACTTCATCCGCACCGAAGCCGCGAGCAAGGTTCGGGGCAAGGGCGACAATGCCCTGGACCCGGAGTTGTGGGCCAAGCTGGCCAACAATATCAGCTACGTCGAGGGCGATTTCCTCGACGACAGCACCTATGCCGACATCGGCAAGAAGATCGCCGACAGCGGCACCGGCAACGCGGTGTTCTACCTGGCCACCGCGCCGCGTTTCTTCAGTGACGTGGTGCAGCGCCTGGGCAGTGCCGGCTTGCTTAACGAAACCGCTGAGGGGTTCCGCCGCGTGGTCATCGAGAAGCCGTTCGGCTCCGACCTGGCCACCGCCGAAGCGCTGAACGCGTGCCTGCTCAAGGTGATGAGCGAAAAGCAGATCTATCGCATCGACCATTACCTGGGCAAGGAAACGGTGCAGAACATTCTGATCAGCCGTTTCTCCAACGTGTTGTTCGAAGCGTTCTGGAACAACCATTACATCGACCACGTGCAGATCACGGCGGCGGAAACCGTCGGCGTGGAAACGCGGGGTAATTTCTTCGAGAAAACCGGCACCCTGCGCGACATGGTGCCCAACCACCTGTTCCAGTTGCTCGCGATGGTGGCGATGGAGCCGCCGGCGGCGTTTGGCGCCGACGCAGTGCGTGGCGAAAAGGCCAAGGTGGTCGGCGCCATCCGGCCGTGGTCCCTGGAAGACGCGCGGGCCAATTCGGTACGCGGCCAGTACACGGCCGGTGAAATCGGTGGCAAGTCGCTTCCCGGCTACCGCGAGGAAGCCAACGTCGCCCCCGACAGCAGCACCGAGACGTTTGTCGCCCTCAAGGTGATGATCGACAACTGGCGTTGGGTCGGCGTGCCGTTCTACCTGCGCACCGGCAAACGCATGAGCATTCGCGACACCGAGATCGTGATCTGCTTCAAGCACGCGCCCTATGCGCAATTCCGTGATACCGACGTGGACGAGCTCAAGCCCACGTACCTGAAAATCCAGATCCAGCCGAACGAAGGCATGTGGTTCGACCTGCTGGCCAAAAAGCCCGGGCCGACCCTGGAAATGGCCAATATCGAGCTGGGTTTCGACTACAAGGACTTCTTCGAGATGCAGCCGTCGACGGGTTACGAAACCCTGATCTACGACTGCATGACCGGCGATCAGACCTTGTTCCAGCGCGCCGACAATATCGAAAACGGCTGGCGCGCCGTGCAGCCGTTTCTGGATGCGTGGAAGGAAGATGACGGGATCCAGGCCTACAAGGCCGGTGAAGACGGCCCGGCGGCGTCCGACGCCTTGCTGGCCCGTGATGGCCGCACCTGGCATAGCCTCGGATGAGTGACGCGGCGATTCATCCCATCCGTTTTGTATTGAGTGACATGGACGGGACGCTGCTGCGCCCCGACCACACGCCCAGCCAACGCACGATCGACGCGGTGCGTGCCTTGCGCGACGCCGGGGTGTTCTTCAGCCTGGCCAGCGGCAGACCGCCGCGGGCCATGATGCAGATGGCCGAAGCGTTCGGCGTTGACGTGCCCATCGCCGGGTTTAATGGCGGGACGCTGGTCAACCCCGACGGCAGCGTATTGCTGGCGCATCATCTGCCGGCAGAGGCCGCGCTGGTGGCGCTGGCGCTGTTTTCGGTAGAGCCGGACGTTGAGGTGTGGGTATTCGCCGACGGCGAATGGCTGCGCCGCGATCCGCCGGGGCCGATGGTCGCCGTCGAGGCGGCGGGCCTGGGCTACGGGCCGCGGGTTGTGGAGAGTTTTGAGCCCTACCTGGACCGGGTCAACAAGATCGTTGCCGCCAGCCACAATGCGCCGCTGTTGGTCGAGTTGGAGGCGCAATTGCAGCCCAAGGTGGAGGGGTTGGCCCACGTGTCGCGGTCACAACCGATTTACCTGGACGTGACCGCCATGTTGGCCAACAAGGGCGATGCCTTGAAAACCCTTGCCGAGCACCTCGGCGTACCGCTTGAGCAAACGGTCGCGATGGGTGACGGTGGCAATGACCCGGCGATGTTTGCAGTGGCCGGCTTGTCGATTGCCATGGGCCAGGCAGAAGAGACCGTCAAGCGTCAAGCAACTGTCGTTACCGGCAGCAATGTCGAAGACGGTGCCGCCGAAGCGATTGAGCGTTTTATTCTAGCGGTGCAGTAAGCTGCGTTATCCGGCCAACTTCCGATCATTGTTTCAGCGTGCAGGCAATGATCGGAAGTTGCGGCGGTTACTACTTGGGCATTGCCCATGACTGCAACTGATAGCCATCTTTGTCGAGCTCTGCGCGAGCTTGCAACAACAAGTCTTCCAATTGTGCCGGGTCGGTGTAAGTGCTCGACGACAGTTGTTTGCTGCCGATACGGGTATTGGTGCGGTCGATGACGCTCAGGCTCAGGGCGCCATGGCCATCGTGCCAGGCCACACACTGAAAGGGCTGGAAAGCACGGTCTGCGATCAAAAGAGCTTCGTTGATGCGGAGCGGGGCGTTCATGGGGTCTTCTCTCTCAATGCCCATTCAAGTGTAGTGCCGGCGGTTGGGCTGACCGTGCGGCGGGTTACTTGTACTGATGCACGATGGCTGGGTACAGGTCACATATTAGGACAAGAAATTTCAACTTTCCGTGATTGAGGTCATGTAAGCGCCTGTTTTGAAAGCGCAATGAAAGTTTCAGTGGTGCATGCCTTTTTGATCGAACACGGGATTAATGGCTTTGTGCCAACACTTATAGCGAAACGGTACAAAGAAAGCGTCAATTCCTTGCTAGTGTTAGCGCCAGGCCTCACAAACTATTGTTTCTAAATAACTTTAATAAATTTGGCGCCAAGGAATAGTCATGGTTGTTACACCTGTCCAGCGTCGTTTGCTTGTGGTCGATCCTTGTGACGATTGCCACGGGCTATTGCCCGGTTTGCGTGCGGCCGGGTGGGAAGTGGACAGCTGCGCCCTCAATGCGGTGGGTGACCGCTCCTGTGATGTGGGGCTTTTGCGCGTGCAGCCCTATCACCTGGAACGCCCGGAAGCGGTCAAGGAGTTAATCAGCCGCAGCGGTACCGAGTGGATCGCCGTCCTCAGCCAGGATGTGCTGCGCCTGCAGAATGTCGGTGATTTCGTCTGCGAATGGTTCTTCGATTTCCACACCTTGCCGTTTGATGTTTCCCGCGTACAGGTGACCCTCGGGCGCGCGTTCGGCATGGCGCGCCTGCGTGGCAAAGGCCAGATGCTGGTCGACGAACCCGCCCATGAACTGCTCGGCGACAGCCGGCCCATTCGCGAATTGCGCAAATTGCTCGCCAAGCTGGCGCCCACAGAGTCTCCGGTATTGATCCGTGGCGACAGCGGCACCGGTAAAGAGCTGGTCGCCAAGACCCTGCACCGCCAATCCCAGCGCCATGCCAAGCCCTTTGTGGCGATCAACTGCGGCGCCATTCCGGAGCATCTGATTCAGTCCGAGCTGTTCGGCCATGAAAAAGGCGCGTTTACCGGCGCCCATCAGCGCAAGGTCGGGCGCATCGAGGCGGCTCACGGCGGCACGTTGTTTCTGGATGAAATCGGTGATTTGCCGATGGAGCTGCAAGCCAACCTGTTGCGCTTTTTGCAGGAAAAACAGATCGAACGTGTCGGCGGCAGCCAGCCCATACCGGTGGACGTGCGCGTATTGGCCGCGACCCACGTCGATCTGGAAGCAGCGGTCGAGAAGGGCACCTTTCGGGAAGACTTGTATTACCGCCTTAACGTGTTGCAAGTGGTGACCGCGCCTTTGCGCGAGCGCCATGGCGACGTGGCCATGCTGGCCAACCACTTTTCACGCTTTTACAGTCAGGAAACCGGCCGCCGGGCGCGCAGTTTCAGCGAAGACGCGCTGGTTGCCATGGGCCAACACCCGTGGCCCGGCAATGTGCGCGAGTTGGCCAACCGCGTACGCCGTGGGTTGGTGCTGGCAGAAGGGCGCCAGATCGAAGCCGTTGATCTGGGATTGCAGGGCGAACAGGCAATTGCGCCACCGATGGCTACACTGGAAGACTACAAGCACCGCGCCGAACGCCAGGCGCTGTGCGATGTGCTCAACCGGCACAGCGACAACCTGAGTGTCGCGGCCCGAGTGCTGGGGGTTTCCCGGCCGACGTTCTACCGGTTGCTGCACAAACACCAGATCCGCTAGGGCGGGTAAACCGAAAAGCCCCGCAACGACCCTTATCGTTGCGGGACTTTTCCTTTGTGGCGAGCGGGCTTGTCCCGCGTTGGGCTGCGAAGCAGCCCCTTCAATCAAAAGTAATACGGAAATTTCAGGCTGAACGTAAAGTCCGGCGCGTCATCCGTCATGCCAATCGACAGGTTCGGCACGATCGTCAGGTTATCCGACGCCGCAATGGTCATGCCCACGTTGAAGTAGCCGGCATTGGCATCGCTGGACACCACCGACTGCCAGTCCTGGCCGCTCTGCTTGATCTTGCTCTTGCGTTGCACAAGGTCGGAGACGGAAAACGACATACTCATTTTCTCGTTGAGCGCGAACGCTACCCCCACGCCGAGCTGAAAGCTGTCGCCCAGGCTGATCTTGCCGGGTATTTTCTGGCCGACATTGGGGCTGATATCGCCAAACGACTCCTCGAAGTTGTGGGTGTACGACAGTGAGCCGAACAACACGGCCGGGTCGAAGGTCTTGACCAGGGAAATACCCGGCGTTATCGACCACACGCCGTTGCCCGTCGGCAGGCTTTCCGGCACGGCGAGGTTATTGTTATTGGCCTGCTCGATCAGCTTGATGCCGTACGGTTCCTGGCCGGTCGGGGCCTTGACCCGGACAGACACCACCGCATCCGGCAGGCTGGCGCTTTCATCGAGGAATTTGTAGGCGATGCCGAAGTTGACGTCGCCGATGGTGGGGTCTCGCGTGACCGAGCCTTCCGACGTGGCTTTGGAGTCGCCGCCGGCGCCGCCGGACTGGTAGGTCGACTCGCGATACACCACCGGCACGTTCAAGTCGAACTGCCAGCGGTTGTCGAGGTTGTAACGGCCGGTCAGGTCCAGGGTCCAGCTGTCGGATTTGATCCGGTCCAGGTTGAGGTTGCCCAGGAAGATCGAGTCCAGCGCCAGAAACCCGTTGAGGGACAATTGCCGCGCGTCGTAACGCGCGTAAGTGATGCCGGTTTCAAAGCTGAATTTGCCATTGCCAAAAAAGCCACTGGCCTCGTTATAGAGGTTGCTCACGCTTTGCGCGGGTGCCGAGTCGTCTTTCAGGCTTTGCCCGTAGGAACTGCCCCCCGCTGCGCCACCGGAAGCCGCTGCCGTCCCCACACCCGTGGTGTGAGAGGCCACGCTGGTGCCGCCTTTCTGGAAGTCGGCGGGGGATTTGGCCAGGCGTTTGGGGGCGGGTGTTGCCGGTTGATCTTCTACTTGTCGTACACGTTGCTCCAGTACGGCCAGTGCTTTTTGCTGCACTTCATAACGTTGCTTGAGTTCCAGCAGCTCCTGCTTCAGCGTTTCGATGTCGGCATCTGGCGCGGCATACAGCATGGACGCAGGAAGAAGCGTACTCAAACAAACCACGGCACGTAGCGATAACGATCGATGCATGAAATAAGCCGTCCCTTTCTAATGCGTAAGTGTCGTGGCTCAGCGTAGTTCAATAACCGGAGGTGCGTAGGCCTTTGAGTTGTTCCAGGTTCACGCTCTGGGTGATGGTGTTCAGCCCGTTATTGCCCAGCACCACATTGAGCTGGGTCATGTTGGCAATCGCGTTGAAATCGCCTTTGATAATGGTGCCCTGGCTCACGGCGCCGCCGCCGATCTGCTGCAAGACACTGCCCTGGTTATTGTTGGCCAGCAGCGCCATTTGCAGCCCGCCATTTTGCGCCGAAACCGTCACCTGGCCCGCCGCCGTGCCGCCGGTAATCGGTTGGCCCGCCATCAATGCCTGCCCGGATTGCACATAGTTGGCAGGCGCCAGGCCGTTTTTGCTCACATTGATGTCGACGCCATTGGTGGCGGTGTTGCCATCCCCGGCGGCGCGCACGCTTTGCACCACGCCCTGGCCTGCGCCGAGGCCCGAGCCGCCCACCACGGTGCCGGAACCGTCAGGTTGCTTGATCATGCCGTTGCCATCGTGGCCGGTGATCTGCACATAAAACTGCGGCGTGATGGTCGACGAACTGACCTGCATATTGGCCGTGCCCGTGACAGTTGCACCGGCGGCATTGGTCCAGGTGGTGCTCATCACCAGGCCAAAACTGACAATGCGCCCGGGCATTACATAGCGCCCGCGCAGGTCGGCCATTTCCGAGTCCTTGAGTTCGATCGGCTTGAATGGCGATGACGCATAAGCCGGTACAGAGGCTGCCAGGCACAGGGCCGTCAGCCAGCTTCGAGTGTTCATTGTTGGCTCCTGGGGCGTCCTGCCCCTTATTGCGCTTCTAGAAGAAGTCGCTCTGGATAAAACCGAAGTCCATCAATTCGCTGTCGCGTACCGGGCTGAATTCGTTCAGCTGGTTTTTTGCCGTCAGCGGCGCACGCGGGGTGAGCAGGGCGTTGGTCTTGTCGTAGCCCTCGCCGATCACCGCGAACACGATGCCGTTCCAGCCTTTGACGAAATCGTCCCTGGCATAACGTTTGTTGCCCAGCACCGGGTCGCCGATATAGGCCCAGTCTTTGTCGGTGCGCTGCAAGACGACGAAATGCTTGTAGCCGCGGATGTCCAGCAGTACGACCACAGGGACTTTCACCGTGACCAGCACGTCCGGCGTGATGCGGTAGCCTTTGGCGCGCATGTTGATGCTTTCCAGGTAGCGCTTCATGTCGAGCATGGAGAAGCCCTGGGTGCGCACCAGGTCCTGGTTGGCGTTGACCAGCATGCCCTTGATGACGTGCTCTTCATCCACGTCCATCCAGTAGGCCTGGCGCAGGATGGTCGCCAGTGCGGCGGCGCCGCAGCTGAAATCGGTTTTCTGTTCCACCAGGTTGGCGAATTTGCGCTCGCGGATACTCTCGACCTTTTTGTACATCAACCCGCCGCCGGGCATGACGATTGCCACTTGCCCCGCCATGGCCTGGCCGGTGAGTGCAAGCAGAAGGAAAAGGGCAACGAGGCGCATGATCGTATGACCTGTCGGACACTGGAAATAAAAAGGGCCTTGTCTCCAAGGCCCGATCCGGATCAGAAACGAGTGGTGGATTGCACGACTACGTTGTTCTGACCCTGGTTGCCGCTGCCCGACAGAACGTTGGAGTTCGAGATGCCCGAGCTGTAGTTCATCGAGCTGTTCACGCTGGCGTTGTTGACGACAGGTTTGGTGCTCCAGCCGTGGCCGCTGCTCAGGTTCGCGGTGAGGTTGGCCGAAACGTCCTGCACACCCGCAACGGTTGCGGCGCCGCCGCTGCCATCTTTGTTGGATTGAACAACGGTGCTGTTACTGCCCTGGTTAGAGGTGCCCGACGCAGCGTTCAACTGAATGATGCCTGACGCGTGGTTGCCGCTGTCGTTGAGCGAGGCGTTGTTTTTGGTGCCGCTGTTGAGCACCAGGTTGCCGGTGTTCGATTGGGCGGAGTTCACGGAGGCGAATACGAAATCGGCATCGGCAGATTGCACGGCCACGTCGTTTTTGCCTTGGTTGTTGTCGCCGCTCAGCACGTTGCCGTTGGCCACGCCGCTGATGTTGTTGTAGGAATCGTTGGCCGACGCGTTGTTTTTGGTTTTGTCATTGAGCACCACGTTGCCATGGTTGCTTTGACCATCAGCAGTGCTGGCAGTCGCGGAGGTAGGCGCGTGGTAACCACCCGCTTGAGCAGCAACAGCCATGAGCGCAGCGAGAGCGAAAGCCAGTGGTTTAAGAGCCATTGAAGTTTTCATGGTGTATCTCCTTGCTTCTATTAGTTGGTTAAGTGTTGGTACTTTCCAGCAGTCGACTCAGCTCCATCAGTTGAGTCGTAGATTCAGGGTGTTAGCCACTCGGTTCCCCACCCCGGCGCTCTGGTTGACCTGTACCACTCCACGGCTGCCGGTGAAGGCCTGGTCACTGGTGGTGACCTGGCGGCTGCCAGTGGCAGGGGTCAATCCCGAGTCTGTTGCAAGCGCAACGTTCTGTTGCGACATGACGCTGTCGTCGATGCTTTGCGGGCCAGCATTCACGCTGATGCGCACAGCATTGATCATCTGGTTCTGGGCCCCGGCGGACTGGTTGACACTCAGTGCGCCGCTGCCATTGCTGAAAGAGTTGCCCTGGATCGCGGCGTTGGCGTTCAGGGAGCGGTCGGCAGGTGCGCCGCTGATTTTTTGCGTGACGCCGATGGTTGACTGGGCGTTGCGGCCCACTGAAATGGCGACGTTATTGCTCAGTTGTTGCTGGTCCCCGGCGCCCTGGTTGATCAGGACGACGCCGTTGTACTGCTTGCCGGAATTATCAATGGACGAGTTGTTGTTGCTGTCAGCCATCGCGGCTGAGCAACCGAGTGCGGCCAGAAGGATCAGGGAACGGTTCATTTCATCGCCCCCCCGATCATGCCGCCGAGGTTGTTCAGCGGGGCGAGGCCGCGCGATACCGCACCGTTGACCGTGCCCGAGATACCGCCGCCAGTGCCACCGCCACCCAGGCTGGTCGCCCCCCCTGCACCCAGGCCATTTGCGCTGCCGAGGGTGTTCAGGCCGTTGAGGGTGCCGTTGGGCATGAGGGTGCGATTGATGCTTGCACCAGTGGCAATGCCCGCGATGTCGTTATCGTTGAGTTCATTGCTGACGGCACGGTTGATCTGTGTCGACGGATTGGCATTGACGGTGGTGGGGTTGGGGTCCATGCCGCGTGAGCGGCCGATAACGTAAGGATGCACCTGGCGCTCGAGAACAATCACACCATCACCTGCGGCAAACACCGGAATGCTCGCGCTGGCGGTCAATGCGCAGCTGATCAGCAGGAGGCTCAGTGAGCCTGGATTGTGTGTGTCCACGGTGATGTTCCTTATTCTTCGCGCTGACCCTAAACAGCGCTGTGAGGAAGAGAGCAGGACGCGTGCCGCTTTTTATTTTGTGTTGTTTTTCAACGTGTTGCCCATAAACCGAGGCAAAGTGATAGCTACGCTGTATCACGGCTGAGACAGCACAGGCCGCCGTGGGCATGCCCGGCAACGCCACGTTGCTTCCTTCAGTGTGTTTCAGCGATGTAACAGAGGCTGTGACAAAACGATGAACCCGCGTCACGCGGGCGATTCAGCACAGAGCAGTGTTTCAAAAATGGACACCGCAGGCAGGCAAGGGCCGAACCTGCCGCAAGCGGGTTCAGCCTTTAGGGGCTTTGCGCGGGATGGCGTTGAGTACGGGGTTGCCGTCCTGGTTCTGGGTCAGGTAGACCGGCAGCACCTTGGGCAGGGAAGGGACGAGCTTGCTCACCTCGTTGATGTTGTAGATGCCGCCGATACGAATGGCCCCGGTACTGGCATCCGCCAGCATCACCGGCTTGCTCAGGTAGCGGTTGATCAGCGGCAACGCATCGGCGAGCGCCAGGTTGTCGAGCACCAGCTTGCCGGTTCGCCAGGCCAGGGCCGTGTCGTCGGGGTTGAATGCCTGGACGTCAGGCGTGACCTCGCCCAAGTGGTAGCTGGCCTGCATGCCGGGGCTCAGCGGCACACTGGGGTGCTGCTTGTCGCTGGCGACCTGCACGGAACCTTCGAGCAACATCACTCGCACCTGATCTTCGTACTTCCACACGTTGAACTGGGTGCCGGTCACGCGCACGTTGCCGTCGCCGGCATACACGATAAAGGGGTGTTCACGGTCATGGCTGACCTTGAAAAACGCCTCGCCTTTTTTCAGCGTGACCCGACGTTGGTCCTTGTAGTTGGCGTAGACCAGTTCAGTGCCAAGGTTGAGCTCCACCTGGCTGCCGTCACTCAACGTGACCTGGCGCAGGCCCGTGGTGGCTTCGACACGCTCATAAGCATTGGGCAACCAGCCCGCTTCCCAGCCGGTAAACGCCGCCAGTGGCAGCGCCACCAGGCAAATCGCAGCGGCTACGGCGTAGCTGCGCAGACGGCTGCGGGGTTTGAAGGGGACAACCGTCGAGGCGGGTTCGTGGCGTGGCAAATGGTCGGCCACGTCCCAGATTTCGAGCATGGCGGCGTATTCAAACGCGTGCAGCGGATGTGCATCGTGCCATTGTTCAAAAGCTTCCCGCTCGCCGGGCGTGCAATCACTCGCATGCAGTCGCATGCACCAATGCGCGGCGGCGTCGGTGATGGCGTCATATTCGGCTTCTGAAAGGGACTTTTCGGTCATTTACACATCCTGATTTCGCACATTCTAACCTCCCAAGGTGGACCGCGAGAACAGCCGTCATGGCGATTGCACATCAATTGGAACTTATTCTCGTTTGAAAAACCCTAACCTGTTCGGGACATGAGTCCGGTATTCACTTGATGGAGAACGATTATGTTGAAGAAAACCCTGGCCGCCTTGTGTGCAACCACCGCCTTGCTCAGCGCTGGCGCCGCCCTGGCCGACAAACCCGGCGCCGGCTGGATTCCGATCGAGAAGGCGATTGAAACCGCCAAGACCAAGGCCGGTTATGTCGAGGTCTATGCCGCCGAAGCGGATAACGACGGTTATTGGGAAGTGAAGGGCCGCAAGTCCGATGGCATCGTGTATGAAGCCCGCATTGACGGCGCTTCGGGCAACATCCTGCGCGACCAGAAAGACTGACGCCTACCCGCCAGGGGCCGTTCAGGCCCCTGCATCCAGCTCCCGCCCCAATTGCGTAATCATGTAGGCCACCGAATCGGCGTTGGCCAGAATGATGTCCATGCGCTTGTTTTCGTCGCTCATAAACACGCGCCGGGCATCGTCCAGCGTTTTGGCTCCGGTTATCTGCAGTACTCTGTTTTTGACAGGGCGTGTCGTGGAATCGTACCCCAGGTCATCCCAGGCATCCGAATACGCATCCCATGCCTTGAACAGCATCAGCTCCGGGGTAAGGGTTGAGAGTGCACAGCGACGCACGTCCGCAAGGTCCGATTTAAGCTCGGGCGCGCCCGGAATGTTAGTGTCGATGAGGTCATGAAACGGGCGCATGCTGTCCAGGTAAGCGATGTCTTCGGACTCGGATTCCAAGTGTGTCAGTTCATGGATCAGGGTTGATGCGCGAGCATGGGCTGAAATATCGAAGGGGGACGTCAGGCGGTTTTGATACACGTCCATCATGGGGTCGAAAAAGCGATTCAACAGGTAGATTTTTTTCTGGTCATCATCCGGCAGCGTAAACGCGTAGGTACTGTCAGGCGTCCAGCGGCTGGTGCCGCATACAAATCGAGCGGAATCGGGTCTGGTCAATGAAGGGGCAACGAGCGCGTTCAACACGTCATCAACCTTTTTTTCGATGCGGCCCAGCTGCTCAGGCGTCACCCGATGAATGCCAAACAGCTCGCCGAAAAACCGCCCCAGGCGGGTCACCGGATCGCGCTCTGCAGCGAAGAACCTGATGTTGCGCTTGCAGTTCACCGAGTAATAAGTGGCCACATTCAGCGCCTCATCGATGCACTGCGCTTTCCAGCTGGAAAGGGCACGGATGGCTTGCATGCCGACGGCCTCGATATTGATGACCTGGCGTTGTGCAATCTGCGTATTGATCTTGCCGGCCAGGCGCGACAGGGTTTTGCCGTAACGCGGGTGGTGGCGGTCCAGGTCCAGTACCCATTCGCCTTTGGCATTGCGTTGCACGCAAGGGCCTGTGAGGCCTTTATGGAAAATGCACCAGCGCTGGCCGGCGCGTTTTACCGGGTACACCTTGCCGGCGACCGGCACATAGGAACGCGTTGCGGTGGTGTCGGTATACACATGGCTCAACGGGCTGAATTTCAGTTCGTTGAGGGCCGTATCGTGATCCTCGAACACCTGCATGCGCGTGCGCTGTGGCTCGGTAATGTCCAGCGTGGCAAAGCGGGTGGCAGCCGGCGCGGGGGCATTCAGCCATTGATGGACGGATGGCTGCGGCGCGGCCGGGTCTTCAGTGCCGAGCAATGTATCGAACTCCTTGCGCAATGATGCCAGCTGCGCCACCCCCTGGATAAACGTGCGCAATCCTTCACTCCAGCGATGTTGCTGCAAATGCTCAGCCGACGACTTGAGCAGTGAATAGCTGCGCCATATCACCTTGGGGACGTTGAGTTTGCCGGCCAGGAAATCCAGCGCCATGGGAATGCCTTTGCGCAGCAGGCTCGACACCGCCTCCCACTGCGGTTTGCCCAAGGGGTCGAATTGGCAGGTCAGCATCGTGTTTATTTGTTTAAGGTTGTCGTTGAACAGCCGTAGAAGCGCGTTGCCCTCTATGGGGTTCGTCGCGAGACGAATATCCGAAGCGTCGTCCCGTGCGGTTTGCCGCCACAGGTTGCGGTAAGTGGCCTGGTGCATCGCCTCCAGGTGTTGGGCCACCCAGGCTTGCAAGTCACCGGGACGATTGAGTGCCTGAAGCAACTCATCTTCGCATGAGAACTCTTGCAACACGCGCCCGGCGCGGTAGGGCGAATACAACACCAGCGGGGCTTGCGGGTCGTCAGCCGTCCCAATCAGGTACAAACCGACTGCCCTTGCGGCGGTGGCGCCGGCGGTTGCGAGCAACTCCAACGGGCGGATGTTCGCCGTGGCGCCCTGCATGGCGGCCCGCGCGACCGCGTCCGGCATATCAAACACCTGGCGGACAAGGCTCCAGGCGGTATTCGACAGCCGTTCTTCCAGCCATTCCTCATGGGCATGGCGCAGCAATTGCCAGGGCAATTGGCGACAAAACGTATGTCGTCGCTGTCGGGTGTCCTCGGTGTCACAACCCAAGTACTTGCCGAACAGGTCCTGGTAGATTTGCCTGAGGTTCAGTTGCTGCACCAACTGCACCACGGCGTGACCGTCCAGGGTTCTCGGCAGCGGCTGTGTCGAACGCGAACGGGGGCGGATGTCGTCCGCTGACAGGTCGGGCAGGTGGCGAATGGCAAAGTCCGCCAACGTCTGAATTCGCCCGTCCAGTTCAACCCGTGTGGGAATCAGCACATCCTCCGGGTCTATCGCCTGATCAGGAAAGCGTGCCTTGAGCAGTGCCCTCAGGGCTTGAGCGGCCTGTTCGCGCAAAGAGGGAATGCCGTGCAGATAGTCACGCTCATCGGGCGCGCTGAGGCGTTGTTGCTCCAGCAGCTCGGCCTGCACGTGTTGTTCTCGGGGTGGCGCCATGCCGAGCCAGGCGGGCAGCGCCTGCTGATACAGCATGGCCTTCGCTATCCGCGTCGCACGTTCAAGGTTGGTGGGGGAGGCACGTTGCATCAGCGCATCCAGGCTGTTTTGCAAGGACCGGGCGCCGAGCCCCATGGACAACTGATGGTCGATTCCGTCCAGCACATGGTCGCGGTGGCTGAGTTGCCGGTTGTCCAGCAGGTGGTCGTCAATGCGCTGCAGCGGGCCCAGTTGGAAAACCTGGTGAGGCGTGCGCTGGCTGACAGGCAGGTTTTCCAGCAGGTGCAGGCGGTGTTCGGGGTGTTTCAAGCGACGGTCCAGCACATCACGCAGGTGGCTCAACGAGGCGAAGGCTTCACAGCCGCGACCGGGCGTCCACAACAGCATCTGGCCGGAACGCTGCGGGTCAGTGCCGCCGCGTTCGCTCAGTACGAAACAGTTGGCCAGGGCCTGCCAGGCGGCGCTGGCGGTTGAGTTCACGGTCAAGGCAAAGGCATCCGGCAAAAAGCCGTTCAGGCCATGGCGTGTCTGGCGCGTGGGGCTGTCGCCTTCAAGCACGGTGGCGAGGACTTCGGCTGCGCGCTCGGGCAGGCTATGACTCAGGCGTCTGAGGTCTGCTTCACTGCGCAGACCTTGTCCCATGGCCTCGCTGACAAGTTGGCGGTGATTGTCGAGAAACAGTCGAGGCAGGTCCCGAATGTCGTGGCGGCTGAACGGCAGCAGCACCTGCTGGATGATCGTGTTGAATGCCGAGTGGGTCAGGCTGCCGATTTTGTAGGCCGCTCCGTCCTGGCGAGGGCCGTAGAACCCGGTGCGAGCGGTATCGGGCACCGTGCCGGTTTCACCCGCGAGGCGTTCGATGAAGTGCTCCACCATGCTGATGGAGCGTTCGGGCGGACGCTCCTCGCGCTCCTGTGCGGTCGTTGAGTAGGCGTTGAGATAAACGTCTTGCGCCTTGAGGTCCAGCGCCTGCTTTTGCAGTTCGTCATTCAGCGCGTGGGTTGCCAGGCTGCGGACCGTCGGGTGGTTGTTGCGCGCGGCAGCCAGCGCCGCCTCGCCGGCTTGCAGAATCGCCAGCACCTGCTTGGCCCGCTCGGCCTTGACGGTGGACGGTCGGCCGCTCGGGCCGGACACCGGATGCAGGCTCCAGCGTCCGCCAGCGTCCAACTCCAGCAAGCGAGGATCGAACATGCTGCGCACATCCAGCGCGCAATCGAGCAGGGCGCTCAAGTCGACCTGGCCGCCGCTCTGGCGGTACAGCGCCAGCGCATGCTCCATATTGCTGATTTGCTTGGCGGCAATCCCTTCGGCCAGTTCGGTGAATACATGGCCCGTGACCGCGCTCCCGTTGACCCGCACCTGATCCAGCCCCAGGAATACGCTGCGCTCCTCAAGGGACAGGAAATTGAGCAGCTCATCCTCATGGCCGGCCGCCTTGAGCATGCTCAACAGGGTGGCCTGCAGGTCATCCAGGTCTTTCAAGACCTGCAGGCCCCGGTGCTGGGTGTACAGGTAGGCATGGGTATCGCTGGCCATCAGCGTGCCGGCCAATTCGACGTAATGTTGGTACGGCGCGTCGACACGTATTTTTTCAATGTTCAGGTTTTTCGCGTGGGCACTGCGCGCCGTCTGGTCGGGCAGCAGTAAAGCCTGCAATTGATGGTATTCGGTCGAAGAGATGATGCCGGCCTGGCGCTTGAGCAGCAGGTCGGCGCGGCAGTTGGCGTTCATCACGTTGGCAAAAAACGTCAGCCTGGATTCACCGTTGGCACGGTCGGCATGCCAGTAGGTGTGCAGCAGGCTGCCGAGCAAGCGGGTCAGCAAGCCGCTGGTTTGCTCGATGAGCCTGTCCCAGTTTTCCAGGTCTTGCCGGGCCTGGTCTTCCGTGAAGCCGGTGGTGAGATGACGCGGGTTCACATAGGTGCGGGTTTGCCCGGCGGGCCAGGCGTGGTTCACGTAAAACTGCAGCAACGCTTCACTCAGCGGGATTGAGCCGACCCAGCGCCGCCGGTTTTCGCCCTGTGCCGTCACGAAGGTGTTGACCTGTGTGTCGCGCTGGTCGAGTGCAGGGAAGCGGGTGCGCGCCATGATCCCGAGCAACGTATCGAGCATCCACTGCAATGGCGGGAGCTTGCACAACTCATCGAGCAGGTCGCGCCGGTTACGCTGCTGGGCTGCCTCAATGGCATGTTCCTGATCCTCCTGCACCGCGCCTTCGATGATCGACGCGGTGAGTGTCAGCGCTTTATCGGTACTTAATGTTTTACATTCACTTATAGATAAAAAATCAAATAAAACATTGGCTTGGGATTCTTTATTAATCCTTTTTATAAGTTCGTCCATCAGCGCGTCACGGCTCTCGAACACTTCCAGGCCGTCATAGGGCGTGTAGAGCAAGGCTTTGCCGGCATCCGGGCCGGGAGCCATCATGAACACGCCCACCAGTGCCACCGGTGCGGCGTCTGTCGGGGTGACGACGAATTTTTCAACCACCATGGGCGCGGTGCGCAGCACCTTGTCTTGCCGGGCGGCGTCGGTGGCGTAGTAGAGCGTGTGCAGCCAATCCAGGTCTTTGACCGTCAGGCCCAGTTCACGCTCGCGCGGGGTAGGCTCATCCCTTTTGAGCGGACGTAAAAACTCGTCGAAAAAATACGGCGGCGTTACCCGTGCCATGGCCTTGTACTCCGTTATCAAAGGAACTTACGGGCAGGCTAGGGCGGTGAAGGGGCAGGCAAGCGGTAGATATTTGCCGTAACCGCCATTGACAGCAGGCGCGGGCCGCGTTGTTTAATCACAGGTCTGGATTTCACAGCCGTAGCCCCTTCCAATCATAAAATCGGAGCTTCAGATGTCTGCCCAGTCCCAGGTAGTTGACAGTTCGACCGCCCTCATCGGTTTTGCCGAACTGGTGGCGTTGCTCCAGGCAATCTTTGTCAGCCACGGCACTTCGCCCGAAGTGGCCGCGGTCCTCGCGCACAATTGCGCCAGCGCCGAACGCGACGGCGCCCATAGCCATGGCGTGTTTCGTATTCCCGGTTACCTGAGCACCCTTGCCAGTGGCTGGGTGAATGGCAAAGCCACGCCGGTGATCACCGATGTTGCATCGGGCTTTGTGCGAGTGGACGCCTGCAACGGGTTTGCTCAACCGGCGCTGGAGGCCGCACGTCCGTTGCTGGTGGAAAAGGCCCGCAATGCAGGCATCGCCCTGCTGGCGATTCACAATTCCCACCACTTCGCCGCGCTGTGGCCGGATGTCGAGCCCTTCGCCGAAGAAGGCCTGGTGGCGCTGAGCGTGGTCAACAGCATGACCTGCGTGGTGCCCCACGGCGCCGACCGGCCGCTGTTCGGTACCAACCCCATCGCATTTGCCGCGCCACGCGCCGATGGCCTGCCCATCGTGTTTGACCTGGCGACCAGTGCCATCGCCCACGGTGACGTGCAAATTGCCGCACGCAAGGGCGAGCGCCTGCCGCCGGGCATGGGCGTCGATAGCCTTGGCCAACCGACCCAGGACCCCAAGGCCGTGCTCGAAGGCGGCGCGCTGCTGCCGTTCGGCGGGCACAAGGGCTCGGCGCTGTCGATGATGGTCGAGCTGCTGGCCGCCGCCTTGACGGGCGGCCATTTCTCTTTCGAATTCAACTGGGCCGATCACCCGGGGGCGCGTACGCCCTGGACCGGTCAGTTGGTGATTGTGATCGACCCGAGCAAAACCGCCGGGCAAAGCTTTGCCGAGCGCAGCCAGGAATTGGTGCGGCAGATGCATGCGGCGGGGTTGCGGCGTTTGCCGGGGGATCGTCGGCATCGCACGCGGGCGAAGTCGGATGAGCAGGGTATCGAGGTAGATGCTGAGGAACTGGCGCGGCTGCGGGACTTGGCGGGGCAGTAAAACGCTTTCAATAAAAGCGGCTGCGCCAGGGCTGGCGCAGCCGCCATCGATCAGTTGCGACGGCCCAGCAACAGGCCAACGACCAGGCCGAAGCCTGCGGAAATCGCTACGGTCTGCCACGGGTGGCCACCGATATAGGTTTCAGTGGCGTCCACCACCGGCTTGCTGCGCTCGCGCACATTGGACACCGAATCCAGGGCTTGCTTGAGTTTGATGGCAACCTGCTCGCGCAGGGTTTCGCCTTCTTCGCCTACCAGCGAAGCGCTGCTTTTGAGCAGTTTGTCTGATTCTTCGATCAGCGCCGTCAGTTCACTGAAGGCTTGATCCTTGATTTGATCTTCGACGGCTTGGGCGGCAGATTTGCGGGCCATTGTGTGACTCCTTGCAGGTGAATGTGACAGTGAACAATGGAGTGTCGGGCGTCGCCAAAAGTTGCAGTTTTTTTGCCGCAGGTAAAACCTGCACGAAATCCGGATCAGGAAACGGTGACCTACAGTGTAAGATGTCACCTATTTGTGCAGCAGGAAATTCCACATGAGCTTCAATCTCGCCAACAAAACCCTCGCCGAACGCGCCGAGCTGGAAGATGAAAAGTCCCGCCTCTACGACCTGTGGCAAACCAACCTGGGCAAGGCCAAGGGGGAAGCGGCGCGGTTGTTCGGCGAACGCGCCAAGCGCAAGGGCAAGTGGGCCGAGTGGGTCCGCGCCGAGCTTGATGGCATGACGCCGCCGGAGTTCTCCAACATGGTGCGCAGCGAGGTCAACAAGCTCATGGCGGCAGCGAAGTAAAAACTGCCACAGTCGCCTTGCGCAGCGTTTCAGCGGGTTCAGGCCAACCTGTGTGATATTTATTTGGCTTATATCATTTAGAACTGAATCGATCTTTATTCACGCTTGAGGCCGGCCGGAGAATGAGCAACCTCATTTTCAGGAGTAAGCGTGATGGCAGTTTCGACGGTAGCGGCGTTGCAGATTGGCTCTTTGCCGGGTGGCAAGGCTGACACCCTGGCGCAGATTCTGGCCTATGAAGACGAAATTCTGCGCAGCGGTGCGCAATTGGTGGTGATGCCCGAGGCATTGTTGGGCGGCTATCCCAAGGGCGAGGCATTCGGTACGCAGCTGGGCTATCGCCTGCCGGAGGGCCGTGAAGCCTTCGCACGCTATTTTGCCAATGCCATCGACGTGCTTGGCGCCGAGACGGATGCACTGGCCGGGTTGTCCTCGCGCACCGGCGCCAGCCTGGTGGTGGGCGTGATCGAACGCAGTGGCAGCACCTTGTATTGCACCGTGCTGTATTTCGAACCGGCGGGCGGGCTGGTGGCCAAGCACCGCAAACTCATGCCCACTGGTACTGAACGGCTGATCTGGGGCAAGGGTGATGGCTCGACCTTGCCCGTCGTCGACACCGCCGTGGGGCGTATCGGGGGGGCGGTGTGCTGGGAAAACATGATGCCGCTGCTGCGTACGGCGATGTACGCCAAGGGCGTGGAAGTGTGGTGCGCACCCACGGTGGACGAGCGTGAGATGTGGCAGGTGAGCATGCGCCATGTGGCCCACGAAGGCCGCTGTTTTGTGGTCAGCGCGTGCCAGGTGCAGGCGTCACCCCGGGCGCTGGGCCTGGACGTGGCGAACTGGCCGGCCGAGCGGCCCTTGATTGCCGGCGGCAGCGTGATCATCGGCCCTATGGGTGACATCCTCGCCGGGCCGCTGCTGGGTGAAGCCGGGTTGTTGACGGCGCAGATCGATACCGACGAATTGGTGCGCGCGCGGTATGACTATGACGTGGTCGGCCATTACGCGCGGCCGGATGTGTTTGAGCTGACCGTGGACGAACGCGCCAAACCGGGCGTGCGCTATATCACTGACTGAAACACAATCAAAAATGTGGGAGCTGGCTTGCCTGCGATAGCGGTGTGTCAGCTTGGCCATCCTTGACTGATACACCGCTATCGCAGGCAAGCTGCTCCCACAGTTGATCTCATTGTTTGGGAGATTTTGATGCCAACCACTCTTCCCGGGTTATTTCCCAGATATCCCGCGGGAAGTCACCTCCCACAAAGTGGCCTTCTTCTGTCCTGATCAAGCGCATGCCCGTGCGCTCGGAAATCCGTCGCGAGCCCAGGTTGGGTGCCGCCTTGGGCGCGCGCAGCACAGGGCGCTTGAGCACCTCAAACCAGTAATCGGTCACCGCCGCGCTGGCTTCGCCCGCCAAACCCTGGCCTTGCCATTGCGGGCCCAGCCAGAAGCCGCGATGGTCATCCTGTTCGTCCGTCAGGCAGATACAGCCAATCAACTGTTGCGGCGCACTTTTGAGGCGGATCGACCAGTGCCAATGCTCACCTCGCGCCATGGCCGGCAAGGCGACCTGTTCCAGATAAGTGCGGGCGCCGTCGGCCGGGTAGGGCCAGGGCACCTCGTTGTTGAGGTAACGCACCACTTCCCAATGCGCAAATTGCTGTTGGGTAGCCTCGGCGTCGTCCAGGGTCAGCGGGCGCAGAATCAATCGTTCAGTGAACAAGGTCGGCTGCATGGTCTTCACCAGCTCGCCGTATTCGGCAAATCCAGCGTGCCACGGTCCACAAAGCGCATGGTGCCGAACAGCCCGCCCGCCAGCTTGCCGCGCAGGGTGTAGGGCAGGTTGTTCAGGCTTTGGGTCTGGCTCAGGCCGAGGGTTTGGCGCAGCACGGAAAATGCCGAAACGCTGACCGGCACTGTAAGAACAGTCTCGGAAAAACGTGGGATGGAGCCTGCCTGATCACTCACCCCGGACGCCAGCGGTCGGCCGTTGACTTCCAGGTCCAGGGCCACGCCGCTGTAGTCGATCGCCGTTTCATTGGGGTTCTGCACCCGCAGCTTCACGGCGAAGCGCACTTCCAGGTCCTGGCTCTGCAGGGGCTCGATGCCCACTACGTTGATATTCACCGGGTCACGGTTGGGGAACAGCGCGCAGGCGCTCAAGGTCAGCAGCAGTAACGATAGAACCATGAGCTTGCGCATTGAAAGTTGCTCCTATTTCGTGACGTCCGGGTCCTGCATCACTTTGAGGGTAGAGGACTCCGGATCAAATTCATCTTCTTCCAGCTCTATGAACTCTTCCGGCAGGAAAATGTTCAGCACGATGGCACAGAACGCGCCTACGGTGATCGGCGATTCAAAGATGTTGTGCAACGCCTTGGGCAGTTCGCGCAGCACTTCCGGCACGGCAGCGACGCCCAGGCCCATCCCCAGGGAGATCGCCACGATCAGCACGTTACGGCGGTGCAGCCCGGCTTCGGCCAGAATCTTGATGCCCGCCACGGCGACGGTGCCGAACATGATCAGGGTCGCGCCGCCCAACACCGGCTTGGGCATCAGTTGCAGCACCGCGCCGATCATCGGGAACAGTCCCAGCAACACCAGCAGGCCGGCGATGAAGTAGGCGACGTAGCGGCTGGCCACGCCGGTCAACTGGATCACGCCGTTGTTCTGGGCGAAGGTCACCATCGGCAGGCTGTTGAAGGTGGCGGCCATCGCCGAGTTGAGGCCGTCGGCCAGCAGGCCCGACTTGATGCGCTTGATGTACAGCGGGCCCTTGACCGGCTGTTGGGAAATCATCGAATTGGCGGTCAGGTCACCGGCCGCTTCCAGCGGTGAAATCAGGAAGATCACCGCCACCGGGATAAACGCCACCCAGTCGAACGAAAAGCCGTACTTGAACGGCACCGGCACGCTGATCAACGGCACCTGGGGCAGGGCGGCCAGATCCACACGGCCCAGCAGCCAGGCGACGACGAAGCCTAGGGTCAGGCCGATCACGATCGAACCCAGGCGCAGGAACGGGTTGTTGAAGCGGTTGAGCACCACGATGGTCAGCAGCACCAACGCGGCCAACCCCATGTTGCTCGCGGCGCCCAGGTCCTTGGCACCAAAGCCGCCGGCCATGTCGGTGACCGCCACCTTGATCAGCGACAGGCCCATCAAGGTAATGATGGTGCCGGTGACCACCGGGGTGATCAGCTTGCGCAGCTTGCCGATGAACTGGCTGAGCACCACTTCGATAAAGGCCGCGAAAAAGCAGATGCCAAAGATCGTCGAGAGAATTTCGTCGGTGCCGCCGCCCCGGGCCTTGACCATGAACCCGGCACTGAGAATCACGCTGATAAACGAAAAACTGGTGCCCTGCAGGCACAGCAGCCCGGAGCCGATCGGCCCGAACGTGCGCGCCTGCACAAAGGTGCCCAGGCCCGAGACGAACAGCGCCATGCTCACCAGATACGGCACTTCGCTTTCCAGGCCGAGCACCCCGCCGACGATCAAGGTGGGGGTGATGATGCCGACAAAACTCGCCAGCACATGCTGCAGCGCGGCAAAGATCGCTGCCGTGAAGTGCGGGCGGTCTTCCAGGCCGTAGATCAGGTCGGATTTATAGCGGGGGCGAGGAGCTTGAGCGTCAGACACAATGCGGGCCCGGGTCAGAAAAGGGAGGCGCAGGATGCCAGAAACTGCCGATCGTCAGAAGTGTAAAAAAATATTTATGGGGGGCCTGCGCAAAACCCCGGGCGCTGCCGATACCTCGTATAGGCCCACATTCCAACCATAACAGTGGTGACCAAAGGTCAGAACGGCGCGTTGACGCCGGCTGATCGTTTCGCGGCAGGGACGCTCGCAAACACTATTTCTGAGAGCATCCCCTATGTCCCTGCGTCAGCTGAATATTGCCCCACGAGCGTTTCTCGGTTTCGCGTTCATTGCCTTGTTAGTGGTGTTGCTGGGGGTGTTTGCGGTCAACCGCATGACGCAGATCCGCCAGTCGTCGGTGGACATGAGCGCCACGCAGCTGCCCAGCGTCACGTACCTGGGCAACATCACCGAAAACGTGCTGCGCCTGCGCATCCTGTCATTTCGCGTGTTGGTCAACCGTGAGCCGGCGGGCTTGCAGGAGGCCGAAACCCGCATGGGCGTGCTGACCGAAAAGGTCAAAACCGCCCAGGCCGGCTACGCGGTGTTGCCCGCCGGTACCGAGGAAGCGGCGCTGTACAAGACGTTCGTCAGCACGCTGGACAACTACCTCAAGGCGCAGGCCGAGATGCTGGCCTTGTCCAAGCAGAACAAGGTCGATGAGATGCGAGCCCTGATCAATACGCGCATCAAGGACGGCACCGACCTGATGGGCGAACAGTTGAACAAGCTGATCGCGATCAACGCAGCCGACGCCAAAGACGCCGACACCGAAGCCGGTGCCAGCTATCAAGGCGCGATTACCGGGGTGATTGTGTTCGCGGTCGCCGCCGCCTTGCTCACCGTGCTGCTCGCCTGGTTGCTGACCCGCAGCATCGTCACGCCGCTGCGCAAAGCTGTGGAAGTGGCCGAAACCATTGCCGGCGGCAACCTCAGCAAAACCATCGAGGACGACGGCAAGGACGAACCTGCGCGCTTGCTCGGCGCCCTGGCCGCGATGCAGGCCAACCTGCGCCAGACCATCCAGCACATTGCCGGCTCGGCCACGCAGCTGGCCTCTGCCGCCGAAGAACTGAGCGCGGTCACCGAAGAAGCCTCCAAAGGCTTGCAGCAGCAGAACAACGAAATCGATCAGGCCGCCACGGCGGTTAATGAAATGACAGCGGCGGTGGAAGAAGTGGCGCGCAATGCGGTGTCCACCTCCGAGGCGTCGAGCCAGTCGAACCAGGCGGCCCGCGAAGGGCGCGACCGGGTGGTGGAAACCGTCGGCGCGATCCAGACCATGACCCAGGATGTGCAAAACACGGCGGTGCTGATTGAAGGCCTGGCGTCCCAGGGCCGCGACATCGGCAAAGTGCTCGACGTGATCCGCGCGATTGCCGAGCAGACCAACCTGCTGGCGCTCAACGCGGCGATTGAGGCGGCGCGGGCCGGTGAAGCCGGGCGCGGTTTTGCGGTAGTGGCGGACGAAGTGCGGGCACTCGCCCACCGCACCGCGCAGTCGACCCAGGAAATCGAGAAGATGGTCGCCGGCATCCAGAACGGCACCGGCGAGGCGGTGCAGTCGATGCAACAGAGCAATCAGCGCACGCAAAACACCCTGGAAATGGCCCGCGCGGCTGGTGTGGCGCTGGAGCAGATCACCCAGTCCATCAGCCTGATCAACGAGCGCAACCTGGTGATCGCCAGCGCCTCGGAAGAGCAGGCCCAGGTGTCCCGTGAAGTGGACCGCAACCTGGTGAACATTCGCGACCTGGCAACCCTGTCGGCCGCCGGCGCCAACCAGACCAGCGCGGCCAGCCATGAGCTGTCGCGTTTGGCGGTGGATTTGAACGCCATGGTGGCCAGGTTTGTGATCTGACAGTCGCAGACTCTCAACTGTTGAACTGGCTTGCCTGGAAACTGGCTTGTGTGGGGTGTGTCAGGAACTAGGGTTTCCAGGCAGTGGGGTTGACCAGGTTTTTCGGCTTCTCCCCGGCCAACGCCTGCAACAGATTATCCACCGCACACCTGGCCATCGCTTCGCGCGTCTCATGGGTCGCCGAGCCGATGTGCGGCGTGGCCACCACATTGTTCAGGCGCAACAACGGCGAGTCATGATTCAACGGCTCGCGCTCGAACACATCCAACCCTGCCGCCCGAATGATGCGTTGCTGCAAGGCTTCGACCAACGCCACTTCGTCCACCACCTTGCCGCGCGAAATGTTGATAAAGATCGTCTGCGGCCCCATCAGCGCGAACTCTTCGGCGCCGATCAGCTTCTCGGTTTCAGCCGTCAGCGGCAGGGTCAGGCAGACGAAATCGGCTTCCTTGAGCAATTCCGCCAGGCTGCGGTATTGCGCGCCAAACCGCGCTTCAACCTGGGGTTTGGGCGAATGGCTGTGGTAGATCACCGGCATGCCAAATCCGAAATGCCCGCGCTGGGCCAGGGCTTCGCCGATTCGGCCCATGCCGATGATGCCCAGGGTTTTGCCGTGCACGTCGGTGCCGAAGTGCGCCGGGCCGATGTTTTTGCTCCATTGGCCGGCGCGCACCATGTCGGCCAGTTCCACCACGCGCCGTGCGGTGGCCAGAATCAGCGCGAAGCCGGTGTCGGCGGTGGTTTCGGTGAGCACGTCCGGGGTGTTGCTGAGCAGAATGCCGCGTGCCGTCAAGTAGTCGATGTCGTAGTTGTCGACCCCCACGGAGACGCTGGCCACGGCCTCCAGATGGGGCGCCAGGTCGAGCAGTGTGGCGTCCAGGCGCAGGCTGGCGCCGAGCAGGCCGTGGGCGCTGGGCAGGGCGTCGCGCAGTTTGGCCAGGCCGGTGTCGTCCAGTGCTTCGATCAGGGTGACGTCGACCTGTTCATGCAGACGCGCCATCAACGGTGCGGAAAGTTTTTTGTAGAGTACGACAGACTTTTTCATGAGGTTTTTACCTTCAACTCCAGGGTTGGCACCCGTACGCGGTCGCTGGCGCCGGGTTTGAGGAAAATCGTGAGCACCACCGACAGCAGCAGCGCGCCGCTCATCAGCAGGTACGAAGCGCCGGGCGAGCCGGTGCTGCTATTGAGGTAACCCACCAGCCAGGAGCCGCCGAACGAGCCGAGGGCA
Source organism: Pseudomonas tolaasii NCPPB 2192 (assembly GCF_002813445.1). Taxonomy (NCBI): domain Bacteria; kingdom Pseudomonadati; phylum Pseudomonadota; class Gammaproteobacteria; order Pseudomonadales; family Pseudomonadaceae; genus Pseudomonas; species Pseudomonas tolaasii. Next base: position 5,386,413 of record NZ_PHHD01000001.1, on the reverse strand, counting down.
CCCATGCTGTTGATCAGTGCCATGGCGCCACCGGCCACATTGGCCGGCAAAATTTCCGGCACGATGGCAAAAAACGGCCCGTAAGGCGCGTACATGCAGGCCCCGGCGATCACCAGCAGGCTGTAGGACCACCAGAAATGTTCGGCGCCCAGCACGTAAGAGGCATAGAAGGCGATGGAGGCGATCAGCAGCGGCGGCCACACAAAACGTTTACGTTTTTGCAGCTTGTCTGAACCCCACGACACCGCGAGCATGCCGATCACCGCCGCCAGGTACGGCAGCGCCGAGAGCCAGCCGGCCTCAACCATGTCCATCTGCAAACCGGCCTTGAGGATCGACGGCAGCCACAGCACAAAGCCATACACGCCGATACTCCAGCAGAAAAACTGCAGCGCCAGAATGATCACCTTGGGCGAGCGGAAGGCCTCGGCGTAATTCTTCACTGCTTTGATCCCGACTTGCTCGGCGGCGAGAGCGCTTTCCAGGTCGTGTTTCTCGGTGTCGCTCAGCCACTTGGCATTCGCCGGTTTTTCATCCGCCAGCTTCCACCAGATAAACGCCCAGATCACCGCCGGCAAGCCTTCGATGATAAACATCCAGCGCCAGCTGAAATGCTGCACCAGGTAGCCCGAGACCACTGACATCCACAGCATGGTCACCGGGTTGCCGAGGATCAGGAAGGTGTTGGCCCGTGAGCGTTCGGCGCGGGTGAACCAGTGGCACAGGTACACCAGCATCGCCGGCATCACCGCGGCTTCGACCACGCCGAGCATGAAGCGGATGGCGATCAGCATGTAGGCGTTGGACACCACACCGGTCAGGGTGGCCAGGCCGCCCCACAGAATCAGGCTGACAAAAATCAGCTTTTTGACGCTGCGTTTTTGCGCGTAAATCGCCCCCGGCACCTGGAAGAAAAAGTAGCCGAGGAAAAACAGGGCGCCCAACAGTGACGACATGCCGGGGGTGATCATCAGGTCTTCGGCCATCCCGGAGGCGGCCGCGAAGCCGTAGTTGGCGCGGTCCAGGTAGGCCAGGCTGTAAGTGATAAACACGATGGGCATGATGTACCACCAACGGCGGGTGGCGAGTTTCAGCGTTTGCATGGGGTGGCTCCTGAGCTTGTTGTAGTTGTGGCAACAGGTAGTGGTGGGTCAGGCAACGGATCGGCCGGGCAGCTCCGCGCGCGTGGGCAGGCCTTCCATATCGCCACGGCTCTGCACGGCACGGCTGCCGATCCAGTTGCCGCGCTGTACCGCTTCGGGAAAGCTGAGGTTTTCCAGCAGGGCACTGACCATGCCTACGGCAAAACCGTCGCCGGCGCCCACGGTGTCCACCACCTTTTCCACCGGCACAGCGGCGATGAAGCCCTGGTCCATATGGGTGCGGTAGTAGGCGCCGTCCGCGCCGAGCTTGATGGCCACGGCTTCGGCGCCCTGGTCCAGGTAAAACGCGGCAATGTCCGCCGGGTCGTCGAAACCGGTGAGCAGGCGGCCTTCGCCCAGGCCCGGCAATACCCAATCGGCCAATGCCGCGAGGGCGTTGATTTCGCGGATCATCTGCGCTTCGCTAGCCCACAGCGAGGGGCGCAGGTTGGGGTCGAAAGAGACGCTGCGCCCGGCGCCGCGCATTTGCGTCATCAATTCCACGGACAACTCACGGGTGGCCTCGGACAGCGCCGGCGGAATCCCGGTGGCGTGCAGGTGCCGCGCCTGCAACAGCGCCGGGCTGATGGCCGCGATGGACAAATGGCTGGCCGCCGAGCCTTTGCGGAAATATTCCACCTGAGGGTCGGCGCCGGCTTCTTCGCGGGACTTGAACTGAAAGCCGGTGGGGTGCAGCGGGTCGACGGCCACATGGCGGCAGTCCAGGCCTTCGCTTTTCAGCGTATCGACCACAAACCGGCCCAGCGAGTCATTGCCTACACGGCTCAGCCAGGCCACGTTGAACCCCAGGCGCGACAAGCCGATGGCGACATTGCTGTCAGCCCCGGCAATGCGCTTGTGAAACTGCGCCACCTGGGCCAGGTCGCCGGTCTGCTCGGCGACAAACATCGCCATGGTTTCACCAAACGACAGGATATCGATCTCAGACATGGGCATTCTCCGCACGGGGCTGGCCAAGGAGGGCGAGGGCGGCCACCTGTTGCGCGGTGACCGCGATCAGGTCATCGCCCTGCAACGGGAATTCCACGGCCCGGGTAATTCCTTGAGTCATATGTTTAAGCAGTTGTTCCCACAGATGCAGGTCGGTGGCGCCGGGCGGCAGCGCCACCAGCTTGCCGTCCGCCCGGCGCGCCACGGCCTTGCAATGCAGGTAATCCACATGGCGGCCCAGCAGGCGTGCGGCGGTGAGGGCGGACTGGTCTTGCCACTGCCAGTTGCCGATGTCGAAGGTCATTTTCACCGGCAGGCCCAGGCGCTCGACGTCGCTGAAAAACCGTTGCATCGGCTCGATGCGTCCGCCGTGCAGGGTCTGGTCGTTTTCCACCAGTAACTGGACCGGGTGACGGCCGAGCAGGGCGTGCAGGCTTTGCAGGTCGTTCGTATCGGTGAAGTAGCCGAGGGAGACTTTCAGCCAGCGCGAACCGAACGTTCGCGCGCGATCCAGGGTTGCACCCAGTTCGGCATTGGGCTGGGCGCGCCCGGCGACCCACAGTTCCAGGGGCGAGGAAAACACCGATTCAAGGCCATGCTTGTCGGCGGCTCGCGCCAGGAGGGTCGGTTGCTCGGTGGTCAGCAGTTCTTCGCGCCATTCGATGCGTTGGGCGCCGGCAGCGCTGAGCAACTCGACAAAACTCAGCTGGCCCTGCTCGCGAACCAGGTCGGCGCCGTAGCTGGATAGGCTGATGGAGACGGGGTATTTATGCATTGTTGTTTACCTCTGAAACCGGTTTCATTTTTTCACGCAAACAATCATCAATGTGGGCGCTGGCTTGCCTGCGATAGCGGACAGTCAGGAAGGTCGGTGCCCACAGGTTGAGCCGCGAACAATCAGTTGCGGCAGGAAATCCAGGGTGCGCGTCGGCGCATCGTCACCGCGCAAGCGTTTGAGCAGGCAGTCGAACGCACTGGCACCAATGGCTTCGGTGGGTTGGGCGAGGGCGGTAATGCCGTTGCCCACCAAGGGGTACCAGTCCAGGTCGTCGAGGGCGATCAGGCCGATGTCGTCAAACAGGTTGCAGCCCAGGTTTTTCAGGGCGCGGGTGCAGGCCAGTGCGGTGATGCCGTTGGCGCAGAACAGCGCTTTGGGGCCCGCCTTGGCAACAAAGACTTTGAGGTTGTGTTCCAGCGTGGCGTCGAGTTCCAGCACGACGCCGGTCATCCCGGCGCGGCGGGCCATCTCGGCCTTGAAGCTCTGTTGGCGCTCCAGGCGTGAGCTGGTGCCGTCATTGGCTTCGGTCACCATCAGTACCTCGCGGTAGCCCTGTTGCTGCAGGTGGTCCACGGCGATGCGGACGGCGGCGGGGTTATCCAGACCCACCAGGTCGCTGTGCAGCGGGGCAATTTTACGGTCCACCAGGACGAGCGGCATTTCGCGCTGCAATTCCAGCAGTTGCTCGAGGTGATGGCCGAGGGTGTTCACGATCAACCCTTCGATGTTGTACGAACGCAGTGCAGCCAGATGCTGGCGCTCTTGCTCGTCATCGCGGTCGGTGTTGCACACCACCAGGCTATAGCCGTGTTGACGGCAGGCGGTTTCGACGCCGTGCATCACGGCAATGGAATAGGGGTTGCGAATGTCGGCAACGAGCATGCCGATCAAACGCGTGCGCCCGCGTTTCAGGCCGCGGGCCATCTGGTTGGGACGATAGCCGAGCTCGTTGATGGCCTGCTCGATGCGCAGCGCAATGGCGTCTGAGAGCAGGGCGCGGTCATCGCCGATAAAGCGCGACACGCTGGCTTTGGAGACGCCGGCGCGCTCGGCCACATCAAGCATGGTCACGCGGCTGCGCTGGGCGGCAGAAAAAGTGGTCACGGCAGCAGGCCTTTCTTATTGGAGGTTGTGAGCATTGAAACCGGTTTCAGGAAACCTCAATGCGGCAAACCCGTCAAGTGTATTTCTGATGACTGGAGCAAGGGAGTTTCCCGTAAACCCCGACGAATGGCGGTCGTACCTGTTAGTTCTGACAGTATCCGAGGGCCGTGATTGGGTATTCAATCAAGGCTAAACCGATCAGCCTAACGCGCCAGCCGATGCGATGTTGATATTCTGGAGACATACATGAGCAGCCCTTCAAGCGGCACTACAGCGACCACGAAGGTTACGGGTTTAAACGCCTTGCCGACATTACCTGCGCTTGAAGTGGAAGGGCGATTGCCGAGTGGGGTCATTCCAACCGCGCTGTTATTTGCAGACCTGAAGGTCAAGTTAAATGCGCCTTGGGGATTTTTACCTCAGTTGGGTGAAACCGATTATTTTGAGGTGATATGGCACGTTCTAGGAAGTGTACCGTTTGACCTTCCTGCGAAACCCCTCGACGGGCCGATTACCGCCGCTGATTTTCCTCTTGAGCAGACTATTCCCCAGGCGTACTTTCAAAATAATAACAAGGTGCTGGTCTCATACCGTATACGCAACTTGTTCGAAGACAGCCTGGTATTTGAGACTTCTTCACCCGTGGAGGTGATCTTTGACCGCAGGTCGCCAGGGGAAAACCAGACGCTTAAAGCACCACTGTTTCACACCGATCCCATCAGTGAACTCGACTTGAGCACTAACGCGACGCTCGCTGTTGAAGTGCCAGGCGATTATTCAGGTCGTGCCCTTAATGATGAGGTCCTGCTTTACTTTATGAACAGTAATGCCCTGCCCACCGGCCTGCCCGTACACGCGCAGGTATTTGCGGTGACTGCCGGCTCAATGATTCTAAACGTACCCGTGGCGGAGTTTCGCAAGTTTGCGGCCTTTCCAGAAATTTATGCGTGTTACAAGTTAAAGGATGAAGCCGGCAATATCGGTAATCAATTTTCCTTGTTGGGCCGTGTTGCGCTCAATCTCACCCCGCCCGTAACGGGATTGCTCCCGCCTGAAGTGCCCGCGTTTGAGTTCAAAAAACTTCTGGTGCGAGAGGACGCGCGCAATATTGTGTCGTTCACCGTAAAACCCTATGGCAACCCGATGGCCGGGGATATCTGTATTCCTGAATTGAACGGCGTCAAACTTGCGCCTCTGCCTGTGACATCGCTGCCTTTATCCGGCCAATTTAAATGGACCGAACTGATCGCCAACGGCTCCGACCTTCAACGCAAAGACAATGTGACTTTTCGCTACTATATCCGGCGGGCCGCCGACCTGGCGGGCCCCGGTGAACGGTCGCCACTGAAATTGCTGAATATGGATTTCACCGTCTTCGGGCGTGATCATAATCTGGCGCCGGCGCTCCTCAATGTGTTGCTGGACCTGGTAAATCTGTTTGGTGCGGTGTCCCAAGTCGCCAACCGCCTGGACATCCGCGACGTCAACCTGCCCGTCACAGCTTCCGTTGTTTTGCCTGCGAATCCGAAACTCGGTGACAGCCTCTCGCTGTTCTTCGCAGGTCAGGCGACGCCAGTAGCAACCTATAAAGTCAAGCCGGGTGACGTGGGGGGCGTGATCGTAAACTTTGACAATTCCATTCCCTGGGCAACGGTGACACAGGCACTTGGCGCCGGTGCGAGTTTGTCGGCCTATTACGTGACTGATAACGCTGTCAACCAGCAACAATCGGCCAGTCAGAGTGTGACGGCCACGATTGTGCCTCCTATTAACTTTCCACGCCCTGCATTTCCGCAATCATTACAGCACCCCAATAAGTATCTGGCGTGCAGTACGCAGCCACCCATCTGGGTAGAAGTTCAAATTGTAGTGACACCCGGTACAAACGTACTTCCGGGCGACGTGGTCACCGTCATCGTTCAAGGGTTTCTAAACTATCCGGACCGTAATCCGATTGCGTCGACTGCTCATACAATCAGCCACATATGGGGCAATTCGGAAACGGCCCATACGTTCCTGATAACGGATTATGAGAACTTCATCAGACCGCTCAGTGACTTTGCAGGGTTGTCGGCGAAATACAGTGTTAGCCGAAAGGGCGCTCTGGTGGGGACTTCAAGTGCAGCCTATGTACAAATCGATCGAAAATTCGCTGGTTCCGGGAAGTATTGCGGCCCGTTGGGAATAGGCCCCAAGTAAGCGGATGAAGCGAGATGGGAGTCACAGCGCATAGGGATTCTGCAAGTTGGTAGTTGGGCAGCTGTAGGCAGTGGCTTTTAAACAACGACGAACGCATGCATGCATGTGGAATGCATCGGCTCGGTGCAGTCAACTATATTCGGTACGATGGAGAGCAGAACATGAACGGAAAAGTTTCTACCAAAGTGTTTATTATCGGTATACCTCCTACCCTGGCGCCAGTTCAAATTCAGAATGTGGTCGACCCGGCTATAGGTCTTGTTTCAAAAGCGTCTGCGACCAGTAGTTTAGAGCTTGACTGCCCGTCTGGCGATCAATCGGATAACGGGGATTGGTATGAAGTTTATATGCGCGACAAGACCAGCCCGATTGCCAATGCCTGGACCCAGATAGCAGGGCCCGCCCAATTTACCATTGCGAACCCTGGCGACTTGTTTCGCGTCACGATCCCGGCCCCTGCCGGCAGCGGCGGGTTCCCCCATGGGGAATTCGAAATTTGTCATCAGTTATTTGTTAATAAGTTTGCGGACCCGGCCATTCCGGGCGATGTGGACCGGCCTTCAGATGTGGGCGAGCAATCGGCTCCCGTGCCTGTGACATTTGACCAATATGCCCCGTATGAGAGTGTAAATTCCAGCGTCAGGCCGCCCGCACCCATCTACACGGGTACGTTGCCGGCAGGTACGCCTGTTACGGCCACTTTTTTGGCGAGCGCTGGCGGTTTAACCTTTAGTGTTCCCGATAACACCTATGCTTTTCGAAGTGGGCAGTGGGATCCTCTCGACACGATTCAGTTCTACTGGACTACAGGTGACGCGGCGGTGCCATCCGAGGAGGTGGGTGGGCTCATTCCACCGCGGCCCATGACGCAAACCGGCAACGTCTTTACACTGCTTCCCGGTGAAGTAACCAACAGTGGTGTGTACAAGCTTATCTATACCATCACAGACCGTTTGGGGCACGTCAGTCTGCCGTCAATCGCGAGTGCGCCCTTCACCGTCGCGCTGACGCCACCGCCTGTGCTGGAGGATATTCTGATTGACCAGGCTCCCGCGCCGAGGGGGGGCAGTACTGACCGTTTAATCAACGTCAAGGACTACGTGTCCGGTGTTACCGGCCAGATCCTTGCTTACACGAACCACCTGCCGGCCAAGGACGAGTTTCAGTTCAAATGGGGCAATCAGCCCTGGACCCAGTGGTTTGGCGTACCCCAGCTGCCGTTCACGTTGGATACAGCCCTGTTGACCCCGCTGATCCTTGCTGATTACGGCACCACAAAAGGGGTGAAGCCGACAGACCTGCAATACCGCATCCGTCGGGACGGTGAGGAATTTCCTTCACCCACCAAGACGATCGATGTGAATTTGAGTGTGACAGGGCCGGACAACCCCGGCACGCCGGGCAGCCCGAACACCCGTTTACTGCCCCTGAATATGTTTGGACAACCTGATGCTGCTCCGGTTGAACCCAATGTGCTGAGGTTTCCACAGGCGGGTAACACTGCCTTTGCAGAAATTGTTTTGTGGACGGGCAGTGATGCTCCCGCGCCAGGCATGTGGATTCACGTGGTACGCCCCGACGGCACGCTCGTCACGCCGCCGTATCCGATCACGACTGAAGTGTCGGGGCAAACCATCCGCGTTCCAGTTGCCTGGAGCAATATAGAGGCCGGTGGAAATGGCGTTCAAAATTTTCATTATTTCGTTGCATCGACGGCAGCGCCAACGGCTGACGATAACCGCAATGACTCACCACCTACCCCTGTGCAGGTACTGGGCGCTGTGACAGCTAGCCTGCCCGCGCCGCAATTTACCGGCGCTGTGGGCACCGGTGCAAATAATCAGTGGAACTGTGATTCGCTTGTGATCGTCCCGGTGACGACGCCCAAAACGTTCCAGGGGCGGATTTTCGTACAGGGAGATCCAAGGATGGTGCTCGGCCAGCAACTGACCCTTGCGTTGCGGATTTTCAGGCCTCGTACAGGAACGCCGATTTTTGACAATACGCAAACCTACAGCGTGCCCATTACCCCCGCCATTATCGCCAGCGGTCACACCTTCCTGGTGCCGTTCAGTTTCCTGGTGAATGCACGACTTGGGCGGGCCGAAGTGGTTGTCACTGCTCCTTTGGCCGGCAACACGCTGGGGGTTGCGGTGTCGGGCCTCAACGTGCGTACCACGCTGTCACAGAATTCCTGTGATTTGTCACCCATCGTAGGGCCTTAGAGGCGTCAGGTAACACAGCGGCAAGCCCCCTCTTTCGCACTTGAAAGGGGGGGCGTTTCGCTCAATCGTTCCCGTTCAATAAATCACCCGGCGTGAAGATTTTTTACATCTAAGCTGCAGACTATTCCTACATAACAAGGGAGGCTTAATTCTTACCCTATGCGCCGCAGAGGTAAGGCTCCTTGTGTAGCGACTGAGCCGAACCGCTTTTTGTAAGCCTCACCAAGAGAGTGATTGACCATGTCGGCACTGAATACGTTTGAGCTCAAGCCGTTGAGCAAGATGATGAAAGTCCCCACCCTTACATTGTGTTTGTTCGCTGCGGTGCAAGGGCAAGCGCAAGCGGTTCAGCTGGGCAATGGTGCTCAACAAACCATTGATGCCACTGTTCCTTCGACCGATTGGCAGCTGTCTGGCCAGTCCACGCTTAACATGAACGGCGCAACAGCAACGGATATCGAGTTGGCGGCTTCCACGTTGAACATGAACGCTGGCAGCGTGGCTAACAGTATTCGTGCAGGTGGCGGCTCCAGGGTCAATATCAACGCTGCACGGGTGACTTCCAACAGCCAGCTGCTCGGCGCCGTGCGCCTGGAAAACAGCCAGGCTTTTATCAATGACAGCACCATCACCAACAGCCGTGGCGTAGGCCTGCAGGCGTTTGGTATCTCCGGTACTGCCAATGGCTCAACGGCGACGGTGACCAACAGCACGATCAGCGGCGCTCTCGCCGGCGCGGAGGCTACCAGCGGCAGTGAATTGCACTTTAAGCAAAACACTGTGGTGCAAGGCACGGGAACCGGTTCGGAAGGGCTCTCCCTGTCAGGTGCCACCGCGACAGCCAGTCAAAGCACCATCATCGGTAACGGAAATGGTGTCTCGCTCACCCGCGGCCGTGCCGATACCACGAATGGCAAACTGGTTCTGGACCAGTCCAGCGTTGAGGGGCGGGTCGGCTCGGCCATTTCGGTGCGAGGCACGCCAGGCCGTGTCCCCGCGGTGTCCATCGATGTTAACAACGGTTCGACCTTGAAGGGCGGCAACGGCAATGTGCTGAGCGTCTCCGGCGGCGCGACAGCGACCATGAACGTGGACGACAGTCGCCTGTTCGGCAATGTCGCTGTCGACGGCACCAGCACCGCTCATTTGAACCTGCAAAACAAGGCCGAGCTGACCGGCCAGTTGCAGAACGTTTCCAGCCTCAGCGTCGGCAATACCGCCAACTGGACCATGACCGGCGACAGCCAGGTCGGTGCGCTGAACATGGGGGGCGGTACCGTCACCATGGGGGCTGCCGATGCATTCTACCGACTGAACCTGACGACGCTTTCCGGCGACGGCAAATTTGTCATGGGGACGGACTTCGCGACCGGCCAGACTGACTTCATCAATGTGACCGGCGAAGCCACGGGCAAACTCGTCCTGGCAGTGGCGGCCAGCGGCGTTGAATCGGTCAAGACCCAGCTGCTGCACACAGGGGGGGGCAATGCGACGTTTTCCCTTGACGGCGGCCCGGTCGACTTGGGTGCTTATGCTTACGACGTAAAAAAAGAAGGCAACGATGTGTTCCTGGATACGCAGAAACGCGTCGCCAGCCGCAGCACACGTGTCGCGCAGGCAGTGTTCAATACTGCGCCCACCGTGATGCTCGGCGAAGAGGCTTCGCTTCGCGCCCGCATGGGGGAACTGCGTTTCGAACCGGGCCAGGCAGGCCTGTGGATCCGCGGTTTCGGCAACAAGTACAACGTGTCGGAAAGCTCGGGCAGCGCCTACACGCAGAACCAGCGCGGCTTCTCCATTGGTGCCGATATGCCGCTGGCAGACAGCCAATGGCTGGTCGGTGTGATGGCCGGTCACAGTACTTCTGACCTCAACCTGGCACGGGGTTCCTCGGGCACCGTCAAAAGCTACTTCGCGGGCCTGTATGCCACCTGGATGGATCAGGAAAGCGGCTTCTACTTTGACACGGTTGCCAAGGTCAACCGCTTCCAGAACGAGGCCAAGGCCACACTCAGTGACAGCACTTCCAGCAAGGGTAATTACAACAACCTGGGCGGGAGCCTGTCGGCAGAGTTCGGCCGCAATATCAAGCTCGATGATGGCTGGTTTGTTGAACCTTATGTGCGAGGCTCGTCGATTGTCGTTCAGGGCGGCAATTACAGCCTGAAAAATGGCCTGCAAGTCGATGGTGAGCGCACACGCTCTATCACGGGTGAGGCGGGGGCGACCGTGGGGCGTGATATCCAGCTCGACAGCGGCACCATTGTTCAGCCATACCTGCGTGCGGCCATGGTCCATGAGTTTGCCAACAACAATAAGGTGCTGGTGAACAATCAGACGTTCAAAAATGATCTGTCGGGTTCACGCAGCAAGTTTGGTGCGGGTGTAGCGGTGAAATTTTCCCAGAACCTGCAAATGCACGCCGACCTGGAAACCAGCAACAGCAACAAAATCGATCAAGTCTTCGGGGCCAACCTTGGCGTTCGTTACTCGTTCTAACTGAACCTGTCGTTGCCAAAAGGCCCTGGTCGAAAGATCAGGGCCTTTTTTCTGCGTGGCAGGGGTGGCAGGCTCAGCTAAACAGGCCTGCGGCGATATTGATCGAAAATCCCAGAATGGCGGTATTGAACAGAAAACCAATCAACGATTGCCCCAACACCACTTTGCGCATACCGCGCGAGGCAACTCCCACATCTGCCGTCTGCACTGCTACGCCAATGGTGAACGAGAAATACAGGAAATCCCAGTAATTGGGGGTTCGTAAATCGTCGGCAAAGCGCAGCGCCGGCTCGTCACCGTCCCAGGTATAAAACAGCCGCGCGTAATGCACGCTGAAAATCACCCCGATCAGCAACCATGAGCCAACCACCGTTAGCCCGGTAAAGCCGTAGTGCAGCAGGCGCTCGGTGTTGTCCAGGTCCTTGGCGCCCACCAGGTTGAGGGTGATGGTCGCAAGGCTTGCGATCGCGGCGATGCACACCATGAACAGCACCATGCCGGCATTTTCATCTTCGATTTCCGCGATGCGCTTGACGTCGTCGGCGCGGGAGCGGCTGACCAGCCACAGCATCAACAGCAAGTAAGTCCAGACCCCGGCGTTCCAGCCAATGAGGATTTTGCTTACAAGTGTGTCTGCCGGTGCCAGGATGCCTATGCCAAGGCCCAGAACGGCAGCGGCGGACAGGCGAGGGTGGGTGCGGGCAAGGAAGGCCATAGGTGCTCACAACAGGGGAGGTTGTGAGCACCATAGCGCATTCGCGGCGGATGAGCTTCCTGTGGCGAGCGGGCTTGCCCTTAACGCTTTTTACGCACCAGCTTCATGACCACTACAAAGAACACTGGCACAAACACCACCGCCAGGGTGGCGGTGATCATGCCGCCAATCACACCGGTGCCAATCGCTTGCTGGCTCGCCGAGCTGGCGCCGGTGGCAATCGCCAACGGCACCACGCCTAGAATGAACGCCAGCGAGGTCATGATGATCGGCCGCAAGCGCAGGCGCGCGGCTTTCAGGGTGGCGTCGATCAGGTCTTCACCTTGCTCGTACAGGTCTTTGGCGAACTCGATGATCAAAATCGCGTTCTTCGCCGACAAGCCGATGATGGTGATCAAGCCCACCTTGAAGAACACGTCATTGGGCATGCCGCGCAACGCCACCGCCAATACCGCGCCGAGCACCCCCAGCGGCACCACCAGCAACACCGAGGTCGGGATCGACCAGCTCTCATACAGCGCCGCCAGGCACAGAAACACGATCAGCAGCGAAAGCCCCAGCAGCAACGGCGCCTGGGAGCCGGACAAACGCTCCTGCAACGACAAACCGGTCCATTCCTGGCCCAGGCCCGCCGGCAACTGGCTGACCAGGCGCTGGATCTCTTCCATCGCCTCGCCCGTGCTGTGCCCCGGTGCCGCTTCGCCGCTGATGGCAATGGCGGGGTAGCCGTTGTAGCGCGTCAACTGTGCCGGGCCCTGGGTCCATTTGGCTTCGACGAATGCCGACAACGGCACCATCTTCCCGGCGTTGTTGCGCACGTTGATTTTAAGCAAATCCGCCACCTGGCTGCGCTGATCGCCTTCGGCCTGTACCACCACGCGCTGCATGCGCCCCTGGTTGGGGAAGTCGTTGACATACGCCGAGCCGATCGCCGAAGACAGTACGTTGCCCACGTCGGCAAACGAGACACCCAGCGCGTTGGCCTGTTTGCGGTCCACTTCCAGCTGCACTTGCGGTGCTTCGGCCAGGGCGCTTTCGCGCACGTTGGCCAGGATCGGGCTCTTCTCGGCGCTCGCCAGCAGCTCGGTGCGCGCCGCCATCAAGGCCGCGTGGCCGACGCCACCCCGGTCTTGCAGGCGGAACTCGAAACCGCTGGAGGTGCCGAGGCCGTCCACCGGTGGCGGCAGAATTGCGTAGGCAATCGCGTCTTTCAGCTCGCTGAAGGCCGCGTTGGCCCGGTCGGCAATCGACGAAGCCGAATCATTGCTGCTGCGTTCGGACCAATCCTTGAGCGTGGTAAACGCCAGCGCCGCATTCTGCCCGGAACCGGAGAAACTGAAGCCCATGATCATGGTGGTGTCGCCCACCCCGGGCTCCCCGGCGTTGTGCGCTTCAATCTGCTCGGCCACCTGCACCGTGCGGTTCTTGCTCGCGCCCGGCGGCAGCTGAATGTCGGTGATGGTGTAACCCTGGTCTTCCACCGGCAGGAACGAAGAGGGCAGGCGGCTGAACATCCAGCCCAGGCCCACCAGCAACACCAGGTAGATCAGCAGGTAGCGGCCACTGCGCTTGAGCGCATAAGCCACCCAGCCTTCGTAGCGGTTGGTGAACTGATCAAAACGTTTATTGAACCAGCCGAAGAAACCGCCCTTGGCATGGTGCTCGCCCTGGGCAATCGGCTTGAGCAATGTGGCGCAGAGTGCCGGGGTCAAGGTCAGGGCGAGGAAAGCCGAGAACAGGATCGAGGTGGCCATCGACAACGAGAATTGCTGGTAGATCACCCCCACCGAACCCGGCATGAAGGCCATCGGCAGGAACACCGCCACCAACACCAGCGTAATGCCGACGATGGCCCCGGTGATCTGGCCCATGGCCTTGCGCGTGGCGTCCTTGGGCGACAGACCTTCGGTGGCCATGATGCGCTCGACGTTCTCCACCACCACAATCGCGTCGTCCACCAGAATGCCGATGGCCAGCACCATGCCGAACATGGTCAGCACGTTGATCGAAAAGCCCAGCAGCAACATGGTCGCGAAGGTGCCCATCAGTGCCACCGGCACCACCAGCGTCGGGATCAGGGTGTAGCGCACGTTCTGCAGGAACAGGAACATCACCGCAAACACCAGCGCCATGGCCTCCAGCAAGGTGTACACCACCTTGGTGATCGAGACTTTGACGAACGGCGAGGTGTCGTACGGAATCTTGTATTCCACATTGGCCGGGAAGTAGCGCGACAGCTCATCCATCTTCGCCCGCACCAGCGTGGCGGTGCTCAGCGCGTTGGCGCCGGGCGACAGCTGCACGCTGACGGCGGTGGACGGCTTGCCGTTCAGGCGCGTGGAAAACTGGTATTCCTGGCTGCCGATTTCAACCCGCGCCACGTCGCCGACGCGCACGGTGGAGCCGTCCGGGTTGGCCTTGAGCACGATGTCGGCAAATTCCGCCGGGGTCGAGAGCTGGCCTTTGACCAGGATCGCGGCGGTGATTTCCTGGGTGTTGGTGCCCGGCAAATCGCCGATGCTGCCCGCCGACACCTGGGCGTTCTGCGCGCTGATGGCGGCATTGACGTCGGCGGGTGTGAGGTTGAAACCGATCAGTTTCTGCGGGTCGATCCAGATGCGCATGGCGCGCTCGGCGCCATACAGCTGGGCCTTGCCCACGCCGTCCAGACGCTTGAGCTCGTTCATCACGTTGCGCGCCAGGTAATCGCTGAGCGCCACGTCGTCGAGTTTGCCGTCGCTGGACGTCAGGGTCACCAGCAGCAGGAAACCGGCGGAGACTTTTTCCACCTGCAAGCCTTGCTGGGTCACGGCCTGCGGCAGGCGCGGCTCGACCGCTTTAAGACGGTTTTGCACGTCAACCTGAGCCATTTCCGGGTCGGTGCCCGGCTGGAAAGTGGCGGTGATGGTGGCCGAGCCCAAACTGCTCTGGGATTCGAAATACAGCAGGTGGTCGGCGCCGTTGAGCTCCTGCTCGATCAGGCTGACCACGCTTTCGTCCAGGGTCTGCGCCGAAGCGCCGGGGTACACCGCGTAGATTTCCACCTTTGGCGGTGCGACGTTGGGGTACTGCGCCACCGGCAACTGCGGGATGGCCAATGCGCCGGCCAGCAGGATAAACAGGGCGACCACCCAGGCGAAAATCGGGCGGTCAATAAAGAACTGCGGCATGGCGGGTTATTCCTTGACTGGCTGGCCCGAGGCTGGGCTGTCGTCCACCTGGACTTTTTCACCGGGGCGCGCGTGTTGCAGTCCTTCGACCACAATGCGGTCGCCGGCCTTGAGGCCGCTGCTGACGATCCAGCGGTCGTCGATCACCGCTCCCAATTCGACCGGTTGCTGGCTCACGGTCTGCTCGGCGTCAAGCAGCAGCACCATCGGCACACCCGCGCTGTCACGGGTAATGGCGCGTTGCGGCACGCTCAGGCCCTGTTTGTCCACGGCTTGTTCCAGGCGCACCCGCACAAAACTGCCGGGCAGCAGGTCAAGATCCGGGTTGGGGAATTCGCTGCGCAGGATGATCTGCCCGGTGCCGGGGTCAACGCTGATTTCAGCGAACAACAACTTGCCCGGCAGCGGGTACAGGCTGCCGTCGTCCTGGATCAGCGTGGCCTTGGCCTGGTCCTGGCCGACCTGCTTCAAGCTGCCGGCGCGGAAGGCGCGGCGCAGGTCATTGAGTTCACGGGTTGACTGGGTCAGGTCGGCGTGGATCGGGTCCAGTTGCTGGATGATTGCCAGCGGCGTGGCCTCGTTCTGGCCGACCAGTGCGCCTTCGGTCACCAGCGCACGGCCGATGCGCCCGGAAATCGGCGCGGTCACGGTGGCGTAACCCAGGTTGAGTTTGGCGCGCTCCACGGCGGCCTTGTTGGCGGCGACTTCGGCGTTGGTCTGGCGCAGGTTGGCGCGGGCGTTGTCGTATTCCTGGCCGCTGATGGCGTTACCTTCCACCAACTGGCTGTAGCGCTGCTCTTGCAGGCGCGCCTGGAACGCGTTGGCCTCGGCCTTGCTCAGGTTGGCCAGGGCGCTGTCGAGGTCGGCCTTGAACGGGGCCGGGTCGATGCGAAACAGCACGTCGCCCTGTTTGACGTCGTGACCTTCCTTGAACACCCGCTGCATCACCACGCCGGCCACCCGCGCGCGCACTTCGGCAATGCGTGGCGCGGCAATCCGCCCGCTCAGTTCGCTGGTGATGGACAGGGGTTTGGCCTGCAGGGTTTCGATACGCACCTTGGCCAGCGGCATTTGCGGCGCTTCCTCGGCCGACTTGCCGCACGCGCCCAGGGCCAGCGTCAAGGCTAGCAGGCAAAACGGCGCAAACAGATTCTTCGACATGCTCATATCCCAATATTGACTGGCGCATCCTAAAGTCACCTGCGCCGTGGTGCTGTGAAGCTGTGTAGCTCGTCTGTGAAGAAATGTAAGGTGCGGCGCATAGTCCGCCGAGGATGTATATCCTTACAAAAAAACTGTAAACACCAAAGATACAATGTGGGAGCGGGCTTGCCCGCGAATGCAGTGGTTCAGTGAAGTATGTATTGACTGAACCACTGCATTCGCGGGCAAGCCCGCTCCCACATTGGATTTGTATACCACCAATAATTGTATTTTTCTGGAAACACCTTCATGCCCAACATCCTTCTGGTGGAAGACGACGCCGCACTCTCCGAGCTGATTGCCAGCTACCTTGAGCGCAATGGCTACCATGTCAGCGTGCTCAGCCGCGGTGACCATGTCCGCGAACGTGCGCGCCTCAATCCGCCGGACCTGGTGATCCTCGATCTGATGCTGCCCGGCCTCGACGGCCTGCAAGTGTGCCGCCTGCTGCGTGCCGACTCGGCGGGCCTGCCGATTCTGATGCTCACCGCCCGCGACGACAGCCACGACCAGGTGCTGGGCCTGGAGATGGGCGCCGACGATTATGTGACCAAACCCTGCGAGCCGCGTGTGCTGCTTGCTCGTGTGCGCACGTTGTTGCGCCGCAGCAGCCTGTCCGAACCCCAGGTGGCCAACGATCAAATCATCATGGGCAACCTGTGCATCGACCTGTCCGAGCGCACCGTGACCTGGCGCGAGCAACCGGTGGAGTTGTCCAGCGGTGAATACAACCTGCTGGTGGTGCTGGCCCGGCATGCCGGTGAAGTGCTCAGCCGCGACCAGATCCTGCAACGCCTGCGCGGCATTGAATTCAACGGCACCGACCGTTCGGTGGACGTGGCCATCTCCAAGCTGCGCCGCAAGTTCGACGACCACGCCGGTGAAGCGCGCAAGATCAAGACGGTGTGGGGCAAGGGTTACCTGTTCAGCCGCTCCGAGTGGGAATGCTGATCCATGTTTCGTGTGCTGCTACGCCTTTACCTCATCACCATCGTCACCTACAGCGCGGCGATCTATCTGATTCCCAAGCTGGTGATTCTGGCTTTCGAACACCGCTACATGGACTACAACATCGAGCAAACGCGCGGCCAGCAAAAACTGATCGTCAAGCAGTACCTGCGTGCGCCCGTGGAGCGCTGGTCGCAAGTTACCGAGCAGTTGGGCCGCGACTTTGCGCCCCTGAAGGTGCAACTGCTGTTGCGTCAGGACGCCAGCTACACGCCCGCCGAAGAAAAGCTGCTGGAGCAGGGCAAATCGGTGGTGCGCCTGGGCGAGTGGGGCTGGATGGAAGAAATCAGCTCGCCGATCAACGAGCAATTTGCGGTCAAGCTGACGCTGCCGCCCGACCCGATGGACATGAACGTGCTGTACTGGGCAATCAACGTGCTGATTGTGGCGGCGCTGCTCGCCTGCCTGCTGATCTGGCTGCGCCCGCACTGGCGTGACCTGGAGCGCCTGAAAAGCACCGCCGCGCAACTGGGCAGGGGCAACCTGAGCGAGCGTACGCGCATTCCGTCCAGCTCCAACATCGGCAGCCTGGCGTCGGTGTTCGACACCATGGCCGATGACATCGAGAGCCTGCTCAACCAGCAGCGCGACCTGCTCAACGCGGTGTCCCATGAACTGCGCACGCCACTGACCCGCCTGGATTTCGGCCTGGCCCTGGCCTTGTCCGAAGACTTGCCGCCCGCCGGCCGCGAACGCCTGCAAGGCCTGGTGGCGCATATTCGCGAGCTGGATGAGCTGGTGCTGGAGTTGCTGTCCTACAGCCGTCTGCAAAACCCGGCGCAGTTGCCGGAGCGCGTCGAAGTGGTGCTCGATGAGTTTATCGACAGCGTACTCGGCAGCGTGGATGACGAGCTGGAAAACCCCGATATCGTCATCGATGTGGCCCTCGATTGCGCTGTCGAACGTTTCAGCCTCGACCCGCGCCTCACTGCTCGCGCCTTGCAGAACCTGTTGCGCAACGCCACGCGTTATTGCGACAAGCGCATCCAGGTGGGCGTAAAAGTGGGCGCCGACGGCTGCGAAATCTGGGTGGACGACGATGGAATCGGCATTCCGCTGGAGCAACGCGAGCGGATTTTCGAGCCGTTCTACCGCCTCGACCGCAGCCGCGACCGCGCCACCGGCGGCTTCGGCCTGGGCCTGGCGATCAGCCGCCGGGCGCTGGAAGCCCAGGGCGGTACCCTCACGGCCCAGGCCTCGCCGTTGGGCGGCGCACGGTTCCGCTTGTGGTTGCCCAGTGTCGGCTGATCAAAGCACCTTCACGGCCCGGCCAATCGCCTGGATCGGCCCGGTGGGCTTGCCGGTCGGCGAGCCGCGCGGGTCTTCCAGGGTCAGTTCAAACAGCTGGTTGGGCGTGAGCGGCGGCAGCTTGTCCAGCGGCACCGACAGCGTTTGCCCCGGCTTGACCAGGCCCAGCGAGACCGGGCCTTGCCAGCCATCGCCCTTGGTCCAGAACTGCAGGGCCTTGTCGCTCGGCACCTCCATCACACCCAATGGAATAAGCTGAATCTGTTGATTGTTGCTGGCCTGGATCACCCAGCCCGGCGCCTGGCTCTGTGGCGCCACCAGCACCACCACAAAGCTGGGTGGCGTGGCGGGCGGGCGAGTCAGCAACAGCGCCGCCAACACCAGCGTGGTCAGCATGCCCGCGCCGGCCAACCCGCGCCATAGCGCCAACAGGTTCCACCACGCCACGCTGTCTTCGGGACGTTTAATCGTGCGTTCGATGCGCGGCCAAAGGTGGGCGGTGGGCGGCACCGGCTCGGCCAGTGCCGTCAGTGGCAGCAGGCGCTGTTCCCAGGCGTCCACGGCGGCACGCAACTCAGGGTCGTGGTTCAGGCGCTGTTGCACCTCGGCCCGTTGCTCGGCGGGCAGGGTGCCCAGCACGTATTCGCTGGCCAGTTCATCCATCGGCTCGTTCATGCCATGCACTCCCGCAGCGCGGCGAGGCTACGTTTGATCCAGGCTTTGACGGTGCCCAGGGGCGTGTCCAGTTTCCGGGCGATTTCGCTGTGGGAATCACCGTCGACATAGGCGTGCAGGATGCACGCGCGACGGGCCGGGTCGAGCTGTTCCAGGCAACGATAAACCTTGTCTTCCCGGGCGCCGAATTCGAAGCGGGCAGCCGGTTCGGCAGCTTGCTCGTGTTCATCGTCCAGCACCACTTCGCGGTAGCGGTTGCGCACGGCATTGAGCGCCAGGTGGCGGGTCACGCTGAACACCCAGCCGCGGGCCGAGCCGCGGCGTGCGTCAAAACTGCCGGCGCCACGCCAGATGCGGATAAAGGCGTCGTGCACGATGTCTTCGGCCAGGGCCTTGTCGCGGGCGATACGCAAGGCCACCCCGAGCAACTGGTTGCTGTCCTGCACATAGAGCTGGCGCAGGGCACGTTTATCGCCGCGGGCGCAGGCCGCAAGGCACGCTTCATAGTCAAACAAATACGGCATCCCTTAATGGCTGAACCCTGTGGCGAGCGCACTCGCCACAGGCAGCGTAGCCGACTTTACTCAGTTGGCCGCCCAGAAGATGTAGTCGGCCTGGTACTTCACCACTTCCTGCGCGCCTTTGTTCGCCACCGTGCAGGCGCTGCTCGGGGCCACGCCGCCCTTGAGGGCGACCCGCTGGATGTAACTCACGCCGCTCATCGCACCCTTGCCTTCGGCCGGGTTGGCCTTGACCAGTTGATAGGGCAGGTTGCCTGCGCCCGACGGTGCCACCGCCAATTGGGTGCCGGTGATTTTCGAGCCGTCCTTGGCCTGCCAGGTGGCCGGTGGGCCGAAGTAGGTGCCCACCGGCTTGCCGCTGCGGTCATTCAACACGGCCTTGGGGCCGACGAAGGTCCATTCGGTCTGGCCGGCGGCGTTGGCTTTGTCCTTGCACTCGTAGGTGATTTCGCCGACGCCTGTCGTCTCCAATGCCACCTTGTGGCCGTCCGGCACCTTGATGCTGTCGGGCAAACCGGTTTGGGCGAAAACGGCAGGGGTGGCCAACAGCGCGGTCAGGCAGAGCAATGCTTTAGCGTTCATGGTGTAACTCCATTTCAGTAAAACAGCGGGGTGACTGAAAGGACTACCCGCGGCGCGCGCGATTGGATGCACGGGTTAGAAAATAAACTTGAGAGGGCGCACACTGTGCGCCCCGCAACAACCGAGGAGAGATTGGCAATGACTGGTGTTCACACGTCTGCTCAACAAGGTTTCTCGACCCAGGCCGTCACCTACGCCCAAGGCCGGCCGGACTATCCGCGGCAACTCACCGGCTGGCTCACCGACACCCTGCATATTGATGCGCACTCCACGGTGATCGATCTGGGCGCCGGCACCGGCAAGTTCACCCGGTTGCTCAGCACCCTGGCGCCGACGCTGATTGCCGTCGAGCCGGTGGAGGCCATGGGCGCGCAGTTGGCAAAACTGCTGCCGGACGTGCGTTTGCTTCCCGGCACGGCCGAAGCCATCCCCCTCGAAGCCGCCAGCGCCGATGCGGTGGTCTGCGCGCAGGCTTTCCACTGGTTTTCCACTGAGGCGGCGTTGGCGGACATTCACCGCGTGCTGAAGCCCGGCGGTCGCCTGGGGCTGGTGTGGAATGTGCGCGATGAATCGGTGGATTGGGTGGCGGCGATCACGGCCATCATCACCCCGTATGAAGGTGATACGCCGCGCTTTCATACCGGCCACTGGCGCGAAGCCTTCACCGGTGAGTATTTTTCCGCACCCGAGATGACGTGCTTTCCTTACAGCCACGTCGGCAGCCCGCAGGAAGTGATCATGGACCGCTTTCTCTCGGTCAGCTTTATTGCCGCGCTGGGACCGGCTGAAAAAGCCACGGTCACCGCGCAGCTGCAGGCGCTGATCGATACCCATCCGGCCTTGAAAGGGCGCGATACCGTGGCCTTTCCGTACCGGACCCAGGCGTACGTCTGTCAGCGCCTGAGCTAAAAGGCATAAAGTCAGATCATATTGGTATAAGTCGTTATAAGAAAAATCGCTATCCTGCGGCCAGAAATTTATAAGGCCGCAGGTAGCTGTAATGGATGTGGGGAATTTTGGTTTTGTCATTGCCGGCCTGATCGTGGGTTTTATCGTGGGCATGACCGGTGTGGGCGGGGGCTCGTTGATGACGCCGATCCTGCTCTGGTTCGGCATCAACCCGGCGACTGCCGTGGGCACCGACCTGTTGTACGCGGCCATCACCAAGTCCGGTGGCGTGCTGGTACACAGCAAGAACAAAAACATCGACTGGACCATCACCGGCTGGCTCACCCTGGGCAGTGTGCCTGCGGTGCTGCTGACCCTGTGGTTTCTCGCCAGCCTGCACACCGACCCCAGCGCGATGAACGCAGTGATCAAACAGGCCCTCGGCGTGGTGCTGTTGCTGACCGCCCTGGCCATTTTGTTCAAGAAAACCCTGTTGGCCTTCGCCCAGCGCCATGCCGGCGATGACTACCGCATGAGCCCGCGCAACCTGAATGCGCTCACCGTGATTACCGGTGCCATCCTCGGCACCATGGTTGCGCTGACGTCCATCGGCGCCGGGGCTTTGGGCACTGTGGCGCTGTTTATCCTTTATCCGTTCCTGGCCACACGGCGGCTGGTCGGCACCGAGATCGCCCACGCGGTGCCCCTGACCCTGGTGGCCGGCCTGGGCCACGCGAGCATGGGCAATATGGACTGGCACTTGCTGGGCTTTTTGCTGATGGGCTCGCTGCCGGGCATTTACCTGGGCAGCCACATGACCGGCAAGGTGCCCGATGGTGTGCTGCGCCCGTGCCTGGCGATCATGTTGATGAGTATTGGCTACAAGCTGGCCTTCTAAATGGTGGGGTGTACGCAATCCAAATGTGGGAGCTGGCTTGTCGGGTCGCCGCATCGCTGCGATAGCGGTGGTTCAGTTGACTGAATAGGTGGCTGGCACACCGCTATCGCAGGCAAGCCAGCTCCCACAGGGATTGCGTGACTTCAGGTCCTGGTCGGGCCATTACCGATCTGCCACACAAACGGCGGTTCGGTGCCATTGACCACCCAATCCCCCACAATCCGCGCCTTGTAGATCACCGGGTTGTGCGAGGACACCGTGCGCGCATTGCGCCAATGCCGATCAAGCGCCTTGCCCTGGCGCACGTCCGAAGCGCCCAGCGCATTGAACAGTTCGGTGGTCGCCCGCTGAATCAGTTCCGATACCACCACCTGCGCTGTCGCCGACTCGATCTCGGCGGCCACGTTGGCCTCACGCTCCACTTCCGCATTCCCGCCAAACCGCGCCACATAGGCCCGTTGCGCCGGCACGGCGGCTTTCAATGCGCTGGCTTCGGCGGCATACACCAGCGCGGCCACTTCACCCACCACCTGCTGAATCTGCGCGTCCTGGCTGACATGCGGCGCATTGCCATGGCTGTAGATGCGCCGGCGGCTGCGCACCTGATGGGCCACATCATTCAGCGCGGCGCGACCGATCCCGGCCAGGCTGGCCAGCAGGACAAGCTGATAGAACGCCGTCTGGTATTTGAAACGGGTGGCGAAGTCGATGACGTTGTCGGCTTCCACCACCGCGTCGCTAAAGCGTGTGGTGCCGCTGCCGGTGGTGCGTTGGCCGAAGCCGTCCCAGTCGTCACGTTGCACCACACCAGGCTGGCGCGTGCGGGTGGCGGCGATCACGTCGCCGCCGGTGTCGCTGCGTTGGGCGTACACGTCGATCCAGTCCGAGAAAATACTGCCGGTGCTGTAGAACTTTTCGCCGTTGAGCTTCCAGTTATCGCCGTCGGGGCTGACTTGGGTGACCACATCGCCGATGGCCACGTTGCCGATTTCGGTCCAGGCGCAGCCGACGATATCGCCTTCAACAAACCGTTTAAACCAAAGGTCGCGGCCCGCGCTCGGCGGGGCGTTCAAGCGGTCCTCGGCAAAGGCAAAGTGCCCGCGCAACGCTTGCGGCACGTTGGAGTCGGCGGCCGCCAGTTCGATCAACAATTCAAACAACTGCGGCAATGAAGCGCCGCCGCCGCCGTATTCCACCGGCACCCGCACGGCGCCGAAACCCGCCTCTTTCAGCCATTGAATGGGCTCAAACGGCAGGGCGCGGGTGTGTTCACGTTCCACGGCACCTTCGGCGATGCGCTGGAAGATCGGCCGAAAGCGCGCGGCCAGCGCGGGGTAATCGACGCCGGTGGACAGCGGGTTGATCACGTGTTGCTCGGTCATGGGGTACGGCTCCCTGGCAGTGTTCAAGTCCTGGGGCTGTTGCACAGTCCGTGCCGGGGTTTATCGCCCGTGTTTGCGGCGCGCGGCAGTGATCCACTGTTGCTCCCGCAACAGTGGAACGACAAACCGGCACAATCCCCGACATTGCCCGCGCGGCCGTACAACCACCAATTGCTTACCGCAACGCCTGCAGGCCGGGCCTTTGCGGACGGCTGGCACGCTTGCTGCTCAAGCCCCTGCCACATCCCTTTGTGCGAGGTACTGCCAGATGAGTCAGCAAGCCGTTAAATTTGCCTATTGGGTACCCAACGTCAGCGGTGGGCTGGTGGTCAGCAAGATCGAACAGCGCACCCACTGGGGCATCGACTACAACCGCAAACTGGCGCAATTGGCGGAAGCGGCCGGTTTTGAATATGGCCTGACGCAGATTCGCTTTACCGCCGGCTACGGCGCAGAAAACCAGCACGAATCCGTGGCGTTCAGCCATGCGCTGCTGGCAGCGACGACCACACTCAAGGTGATTGCGGCAATCCTGCCGGGCCCATGGCAACCTGCGTTGGCAGCCAAGCAACTGGCGACCATCGACCAACTCACCAATGGCCGCATCGCGGTCAATATCGTCAGTGGCTGGTTCAAAGGCGAATTTCAGGCCATCGGCGAGCATTGGCTGGAACACGACGAGCGCTATCGCCGCTCCGAAGAGTTCATCCGCGCCCTCAAAGGCATCTGGACCCAAGACGATTTCACCTTCAAGGGCGACTTCTACCGTTTCAACAACTACACCCTCAAACCCAAACCGCTGGGCCAGCCCGAAGTGTTCCAGGGCGGCAGCTCGCGGGCGGCGCGGGACATGGCCGCGCGCGTGTCGGACTGGTATTTCACCAACGGCAACACCCCGGAAGGCATCAAGGCCCAGGTCGATGACATTCGTGCCAAGGCCGCGGCGAATAACCATTCGGTCAAAGTCGGCGTGAACGCGTTTGTGATCGCTCGCGACACCGAGGAAGAAGCCCGTGCCGTGCTCGCAGACATCATCGACAAGGCCGACCCGGAAGCCGTCAACGCCTTTGGGGATGCGGCCAAACAGGCGGGCAAGGCGTCGCCCGAAGGCGAGGGCAACTGGGCCAAGTCCAGCTTTGAAGACCTGGTGCAATACAACGACGGTTTCAAGACCAATTTGATCGGCACCCCGCAGCAGATTGCCGAGCGCATCGTCGCACTCAAGGCGGTGGGCGTGGATTTGGTGCTGGCCGGCTTCCTGCACTTTCAGGAAGAAGTCGAGTACTTCGGCGAGCGCGTGCTGCCGCTGGTGCGCGAGCTGGAAGCCAAGGCCGGAATCCAGCAAGTGGCCTGAGCCTTTACCGGGTGAAGACGACGACCGCCGCGCGTAATTTGTTGTTGCCGAAACGGCACATGCGCTCGAACTCCCCGTGGCTGACCGGCAGGTGCTGGCAGTCCAGGGGTTGGCGGTGCTGGCTGTGGTCCACGTCAGGGTCGTGCAGGTAGACGAAATCTTCGTCGCAATCGGTGACCATCACCCAATGCGGCGACTTGGAGCGGGTGAGGCGGTAGCTGCTGATCAGCACCAGCGGCTGCCCGCCGTCACGCAGCACTTGCGGCAAGTCCAGTGCGCTGCCGAACAGTTGCTCCACATCGCTGCCGGCCAATTCTTCTTCAAACGCTTCATGCACCAGGCGCATGACATCCTTTTTATGCGGGTCGCGTACGCCATCCAGAAACAAGGGCCCGCGCACGTTCACCTGCATGCGCACGCGAAACCCCCGGCGCCACGCTGCCAGTGCCAGGCCTTGCGGGCTGCAACCGCCATGGCCGGCGGTCATGAATACGGTGGTTGCTTCGCGCCAGATCTGCAATTCCTCGCGGCGCTGCGCGAGGCGTTCGGGCACCAGCGCGCCCATCGCCATCAGCAGGCAGGCGGCGCCGCAGGTGAAGTCGGTGGTTTGCTGGTAATAGGGCACGCTGTGCGGGCGCGCGTCGCTGTGCTGGACGATGCGTTTTTCCAGGCGCAGGGCGGCGGTGTGGTCTGCGTAATAGTCGTTGATCAGCGCAAAGCGCCGGTAACCGTTGCGCTCATACAGGGCCAGGGCGCCGGGGTTGTCGGTGCGCACTTCCAGACGCAGGTAGGCGCAATCGTGCTCGACGGCGCAGGCCTCGATCCGCGCCAGCAACTGTTTGCCCAGGCCCAGACCGCGCGCGTGTTCGGCGATGGCAATCGAATACAGGCGCGCCAGCGAGGTGCCGCGATGGAACAGCACCAGCGCGTAGCCCAGCAGTTGCCCGTCATTTTCCGCCACCAGCAACCGGCCGTGGGCGCGGCTGACCATCCATTGAAAGCTGCGCGGCGAAAGCCGGTCGGTGGTGAAACAGTGCTGTTCCAGCGCCACCAGTTCGGGCACATCTGCGGGGGTTGCAATGCGAAAGAAAAGAGCCATAAGACCGCCGTAAAAGTTGCGTAACGAAACGGGACTTCTCTAAAAGATCGTGCTTAATAGAAAAGGTCGAGTTCTCTAAAGCGGATCAAATATTATGTCGGCGGTACAAGGTCATTGGCGTGAAGTATCCGGGCAAACTGTCGCGGCGACAATAACTTCCAACGGTTATTTTTCGGCGCCCCAACGAGGTTCCAGTCAAGTCGTGATTATTGTCGAGCGCAAGGAAGATTGGGCCTCTTACTTCCCCAGCGAAGACATCGTCACCGCCCAGGAATACCTCGAACAGACCCGTGAAGGCGAGACGGGCAAGCGGGTGCAGGTGATCAACCTGTGTCGCAGCTACAAGTACCTGGGGCATGGTTACTACTGCTCGCTGCTGGCTGAAGCGCGAGGGCACAGGGTAATTCCTTCGGTGCGCACCATCAGCGAGTTGACGAAAAAGTCGTTGTACGGCTTATCTCTGGACGACCTGGATAAAACCCTCGATAAAGCCTTGAGTCATCACCTTTACAGCAATACCGAAGGCTTTACCCTGACACTTTATTTTGGTCGCACCAATATTGAACCGTTGCAGGAGTTGGCCCGGCAGTTGTTTGAAACCTTTCCTTGCCCGATCCTGTTAGTTGAATTTCGCAAGAATAACGGCTGGCATATCGAGGGGGTTAAATCCGGCGTACTGCACAAGTTGCGCGACGACCAGGAAGACCAGTTCGCCCATGCGCTGGACAACTTCAGCCGCAAGATCTGGCGCCAGCCACGCTCACGCCGCCTGGCCCGTTACGACCTGGCGATCCTCCACGATCCCCAGGAGCAACTGCCGCCATCCAATGCCAAGGCCCTGGAAAATTTCGTACGCGTGGGCAAAGGGTTGGGCATTGATGTGGAGCTGATCGAGCGCAAGGATTACTCGCGCCTGGCCGAGTACGACGCCTTGCTGATCCGCGAGACCACCAGCGTCGACAACCACACCTACCGCTTCGCCAAAAAGGCCGAGAGCGAAGGCCTGGTGGTGATGGACGACCCGGCGTCGATCCTGCGTTGTACCAACAAGGTTTACCTCACTGACCTGCTCAACAGCCATCAACTGGGCATGCCCGCCACCGAAATTCTTTACAAGGAACGACCGGAAGATTTCGAACGGGTCGGCGAGCGCCTGGGCTTTCCGCTGGTGCTGAAGATCCCCGACGGCTGTTTTTCCCGGGGCGTGATCAAGGTGGAAAGCCAGGAAGCCTTGCTCAAGGCCACCGCCGAATTGTTCGAACATTCCGTGTTGTTGCTGGCCCAGGAGTTTTTCTACACCGAATACGACTGGCGCATCGGCGTACTCAACCGCAAGCCGATCTTTGCCTGCCAGTACTTCATGTCCAAGGGCCATTGGCAGATCTACAACCACAAGGCCATCGGCCAGGACATCAACGGCGAGTGCCGTACCCTGGCGGTCCACGAAGCGCCCAAGGCGGTGGTGGAACTCGCGGTGAAGACCGCCAACCTGATCGGCGACGGCCTTTACGGCGTGGACCTCAAGCAGTCCGGCGACAAGGTGGTGGTGATCGAAGTCAACGACAACCCGAACATGGACGCCGGCATCGAAGACGCCTACCTGCAGGACGACCTCTACGCCCTGGTACTGGAAGAATTCGTACGGCGCCTGGAGCTCAAGCGCCAGGGCCAGGTGTGGTGACGCGCGATGATCCAGCGCTTTGAATTGAGTGGCGGCAAGCTGGACAGCGGGGCGGGCGAGGATGCACCGATTTTGCTGGTCAGCAACCCCGACCTCCTGGAACGCGAATGGCTGCGCGACCACCACAAACTTGACGAACACGCCCTGGCCTCGGCGCTCGACCCGGACGAGGTGTCGCGCATCGAGTTTCACCCCGACAACCTGTTCCTGATCTGGAAACGCCCGGAGAATTATTCCGGCGGCGGCAACCTGGTGTTCGAGGTGTCGTCCTGCGGCCTGTTGTTTTCACCTGGCCGCCTGCTGGTGATTGCCACCGATGACACCCCGCTG
Organism: Pseudomonas tolaasii NCPPB 2192; assembly: GCF_002813445.1. NCBI lineage: Bacteria > Pseudomonadati > Pseudomonadota > Gammaproteobacteria > Pseudomonadales > Pseudomonadaceae > Pseudomonas > Pseudomonas tolaasii. The sequence goes on along the minus strand of NZ_PHHD01000001.1, from coordinate 5,358,761 downwards.
TCCGGGCTCGGCGCGCGGCGGTCGTTGCACACGCCGCTGGATGTGCTGCTCGACCTGTTGCTCAACAACATCCACCACTACCTCGGCCATTTGAAGGTGATCAAGCTGGTGGCGCGGGAGCTGCAGCAGCAGTTCAACGCGTCCATGAGCAATCACCATCTGATGCAGATGTTTAACCTCAGCGAAAGCCTGATCTATTACATCAACGCACTGCACAGCAACGGCGCGGTGCTGTCACGGCTGCGCAACCATGGGGAGAAGGAGCATTTCAGCGCCGAGGTGCTGGGGCTGATTGACGACCTGATCATTGAAAATCACCAGTGCTACAAGCAGGCGGAGATCTATTCCAATGTGTTTTCCGGGTTGATCGATGCGCGCGGGAATTTGATGAACAACAGCATGAATGACCTGTTGCGCAAGCTGACGCTGATCAACGTGGTGTTTTTGCCGTTGAACCTGATTGCGAGTGTGGGCGGGATGTCGGAGTTCAGCATGATGACGGCGGGGACGCCGTGGTGGGTGTCCTATCCGTTGTTTTTGCTGGCGATGGGGGTGGGGGCGGGCTTGATGGTGGTGGGGTTGAAGAGGATGGCTCGTGGGAGGCGTGTTATCAGGGCAGATTGCGTTTCTTCAGACACATGAAGTTCCAACTGTGGGAGCGGGCTGGTGCAGCCAAGAAGATATTGACTGACCCACTACCATCGCGGGCAAGCCCGCTCCCACATTTTGATGGTGCTCGGCTCTGCGTTTCTGTGGGAGCTGGCTTGCCTGCGATGGCATCAACCGGATCTGCCTGATGTACCCGGATGCCAGCTGCTGGAGGAGATGTGTTGTTCAGGCGACCGGTTGCAGGGTCAGCACTTCAAAGCCGTCTGCGGTCACCGCCACGGTGTGTTCCCACTGCGCCGACAGGCTGTTGTCCCTGGTTACAACCGTCCAGCCATCCTTGAGGTTGCGCACTTTGGCGCTGCCCTGATTCAGCATCGGCTCAATCGTAAACACCATGCCTTCGCGCAGTTCCATCCCGGTGCCGGGTCGCCCGAAGTGCAGAATTTGCGGTTCCTCATGCATTTCGCGGCCGATGCCGTGGCCGCAATATTCGCGTACCACGCTGTAGCCGTTCGTTTGCGCGTGGCTCTGGATCGCATGCCCGATATCCCCCAGTCGCGCACCCGGCCGGACCGTGCGAATACCGGCCCACATCGCCTCGAAGGTTTTTTCCACCAGGCGCTGCGCCTTGGGCGCCACGTTGCCGATCATGTACATCTTGCTGGAGTCGGCGATGAAACCGCCTTTTTCCAGGGTGATGTCGATGTTGATGATGTCGCCATCCTTGAGGATGTCCTTGGCGCTGGGCATGCCATGGCACACCACTTCGTTGAGAGACGTGTTGATGCAGAAGGGGTAGTCGTACTGCCCCAGGCTCGCCGGGCGGGCTTTCAGCTCATGGCGGATAAAGGTCTCGACGGCACTGTCGAGCTCCAGGGTGGAGCGGCCGGCGGCGACAAAGCCGTCGAGCATGGTGAACACCTGGGCCAGCAGGCGCCCGGATTCACGCATCACGGCAAGCTGTGCGGGGGTCTTGATCATCAGCCGCGCCCTCGGACCAGGTCGGGTTTGTCCAGCAACAGTTTGTTGATCAGGTCGTTGTAGGGCAGGTGGGGGTTGAGCTCGGCCAGCAGGCCGATTTTGATCCAGAATTCGGCCTGGGCGTTGATGGAGCGGTCCATGGCGGCGCTGGCCAGGCGGAGTTGTTCGTGCAATTGGTCGGTGATTTTGACGATGCCCATGACAGTCACTGTGTTGAAGGAATATACGAATCGTATATGTTTCGTATACTTATGGTAAGCCCCCATCCGCTAAATGGCGGTTGGCCATTGACTTGCCCGGCAAGCGCCGGTTAATTTCGTTGCATGACATTTCTGACTTCGCACTGCCAGCCGAGCATGATTATTACCGCCATTCCTCATTTGGCGGGATAGCACTCGGCTGCACCCAGACCCGCCCTTGAGGCGGGTTTTGTTTATCCGTCTCAGGCCTTTTTTAACAATGCCAGGAGACACCGATGAACACCTGCCCCGTTCCCCCTGCCGCCGATGCCGGGCTGCTTGAACACTATGTGAAAAAGATCCTCGCCGCGCCGGTGTATGACCTGGCGGTGCGCACGCCGTTGCAGGCGGCCCCGGCCTTGTCGGCGATGCTGGGCAATCAGGTGCTGCTCAAGCGCGAAGACCTGCAACCGACGTTTTCCTTCAAGATCCGCGGCGCCTACAACAAGCTGGTGCAGCTCACGGCCGAGCAAAAGGCGCGTGGTGTGGTCACGGCGTCGGCGGGCAACCATGCCCAGGGCGTGGCGCTGGCGGCACGGGAACTGGGGATACAGGCGCGCATCGTCATGCCCTGCAGCGCGCCGGAGCTGAAGGTGTTGGGCGTGCGTTCGCGAGGCGCCGAGGCGGTGCTGCACGGTGACAGTTTCCCGTTTGCCCTGGCCCACGCGCTGCAATTGGCGCATACCACGGGCAGCACTTTTGTCTCGCCATTTGACGACCCCGATGTGATCGCCGGCCAGGGCACGGTGGCGATGGAGGTGCTGCGCCAACAACAAGGCCGGCTGGACGCGATCTTCGTGCCGGTGGGCGGCGGTGGCCTGATCGCGGGCATCGCCGCGTACGTCAAATACCTGCGCCCCGACGTGCGCATCATCGGTGTGGAGCCCGAAGGCTCCAGTTGCCTGCTGGCGGCCTTGCGTGCGGGCGAGCGCGTGGTGTTGCCGAGTGTCGACGGGTTTGCTGACGGCACGGCGGTGGCGCAGATCGGCGCCTATGGTTTCCAGATCTGCCAGCAATGGGTCGATGAAGTGATCACCGTCAGCAACGACGAGCTGTGCAGCGCCATGAAGCTGATTTACGACGATACACGGTCCATCACCGAACCTTCCGGCGCATTGGCCGTGGCCGGCATTCGCAAATACGTGGCTCTGACGGGGGTGCAACAGCAAACGCTGGTAGCGATCAATTCAGGCGCCAACATCAACTTCGATAGTTTGCGACATGTTGCTGAAAGAGTTGCCGCGCAAGTTGCCGTCTAACACGTACGCCCGGGTTAACCGTTTAATCGCGACTTTTCGACGAAGATTTATAGGACGTAAACCAGCCGGCGTTGAAGTTATATAAACGCGCTCAGTGCTTATGAGGAATGGTTACAACGAGAGTGGAGTTTGCCGAGTAGGCTGGTGAATGAAAGCGTCTGCCAGGGTCGGCAAGACGTGGCAGGCACGCGTGTCTGCCGGACATATAAAAATCTGTTGGCAGTCTCATAAAAGGAGAGGTTGACCATGCTTTCGGAATTAGAGCTTCGCAGCATTATTGAAGGAAGTTTCCTGCCCAAACGGTGCGAATGCACCAAAGCCGAAGATGCCTCGTTGACGATCAAGGTCTATGACGACCGCGACCGTGACCGGGTGGATCTGGAAGTCAAAGGCATCAACGCCGATAAACTCGACAGCAGTCGAGCCATTTGCAACCTCATTACCGGGTTGCGCGAAGACCTCAAGCATACCCATTCACCTGTTCTGCAACGAGCGGGCGGGCGCGCCTATTACTAGGCCGATGTTTGAGGTTGAACCACCGACGACCTGTGGGCCTGGATAAACGCCAGGCCCAATACGGTTTCTGTTGCCACCGCCAGCAGGATGCCCGGCCCCGCGTTGCCATCGATCCATTCCCCAAACCCCAACACTGCCAGCACCAGGCAGCCGGTTGCGAAACCGGTGGTCAGGGCGCGGCGCGTTTCATTGGGCGGCGCATGGCGGGCGCGGTAGAACATGATGCCCAAGGCCAGAAACAGCGCAGCGTTGCGGCGGCAGACCAGCCCGGTTGCGCCGGCATATTCGACACTCCACAGCCACAGCAGCAGGTCGGGGCGTAACCCCCAGATCAGCGCCAGGGCAAAGCAGAGCAGGGCGGTAAACAGGGCGAGGGGGCGAAAACTCAGCAGCATGGCGAATCCTTTCAGCCGTTTGACAAGCCCGCAAGACTACTCGTTTATACGCGGGCTTGCCGTGTCTGTTTCAACGACTCAGTTCTGGAAGTCACAGGCTTCGGACATTTTCCGATAACCCACGTCTTCAACTTTGCCGGTCTTGTCGATGAACTTGATGTCCGCGTTGATGACCTTGCAGTCATTGGTTTGGGTTTCGTTCATGGCAAGGACCTTGTCGATGTTCAAGGGCATGCCGTACTGATAAGGCACAGGTTGAGTGGCAGGCTGTGTTGTGTCGGCCTGGGCCAGCCCTGACAGGGTTGTCAGCGCCAGCGCGCCGCCGAGCATCAAGGTACGCAGTTTCATGTTGGTTCTCCGCAAGTGAGTAGAACTTCACACTCGACTTGCGGGATTAACCGTTGATTAATTTTGGCCTAACTGACAAAACCTTCATGAACGCCTGTTCAGTCTAACTGCTCGCGGTAAGGCAGGTCCGGTCCCGTCTTGCTGCAGGTCAGCGCTGCGGCGCGAATGGCGAAGCCGAGCATGGCGTCGATTTGCTCGCGGGTAAGCTTTTGCAGGCCTGCCACCGAGTCCAGTTCATGCTCGGTCAGCCAGGCAATCAACGCCGCCTGGAAGGTATCGCCAGCACCTACGGTGTCGGCCATCACCACCTTCACCGCAGGCGCGGACCAGGTGCCATGCTGACGGCTGAACACGGTGGCGCCGTCGCCGCCACGGGTGAGGAACACCAACTGGCAACGGTGCTGCAGCCAACCTTGCAGCACGCTTTGCGGTGACTGGTTGGGGTAGAGCAGGTGCAGGTCTTCATCGCTGACCTTGATCAGGTCGGCGTGCTTGACCAGCTCGGCGATGCGATCACGCCACAGCTGAATATCCGGCTGCGGGTTGAGGCGCACGTTGGGGTCGAGGCTGATCAGGCGCTTGCCGCTTTCACGCTTGACCAGGCTCAGCAGCGTGTCGCCAATCGGCTGCACCACCAGTGAAAAAGAGCCGATATGCAGGCCGCGAATGTCTTTGCCCAGAGCGGGCAGGTGCGCGGCGTCCAACTGGCGGTCGGCGCAGCCTTCGCCACGGAAGCTGTATTGCGGCGAGCCATTGGCGCCCACGGCAACCATGGCCAGGGTAGTTGGCGCGGCGAACTCCACCAGAAACTGCTCACTTACGCCTTCGTCCTTGAGCACCTGCAACAAGCGGCGCCCGAGGAAATCGGTAGACAGCCCGCCGAACAACGCGGACTCAATGCCCAACCGGCGCAAACCGACCGCGACGTTGAACGGCGAACCGCCGGCAATCGCCTTGTAATTAACCTTCGAAGCCTGCCCGCCGGCCTCTTCTTCGCTGAAAAAATCGAACAGCGCTTCGCCACACACCAGATACATAGTCGTTCGCTCTTAAAGGGTTGCCACGAGTTGTTGATAGCGCTCATAGGCCTGTTGATAGGCGCTCACATGCGCGGCCACCGGCAGCGTACGGCTGGCGGGGTCGACGCTCACACATTTATCGCAAAGGCTGGCCAGGGGCTCGCCGGACTGGCTCCACGCCGCCTGGATCGCCGCACCGAGTGCCGCCGCTTCGCTTTGTTCGGTGCAGACCACCTCGGTGTTCATGATATCGGCGACCATCTGCCGCCACACCGGGCTTTTCGAACCGCCGCCGATCAGGCGGATACGCAGGCTTTGCAGGCCGGTCTGGCGCAGCAGGTCCAGGCCGTAACGCAGCCCGAAGGTGGTGCCTTCGACCACAGCGCGACACAGGTTGGCGCGGGTCAGGTTGGTCATGGTCAGCCCGTGCAGGCTGCCGGTGGCATGGGGCAGGGCGGGCACGCGCTCACCATTGAGGAACGGCAGCATGCTCACGCCGTCGGCGCCAATCGGGGCTTCGGCGACCAGCGCGTTGAACGCCGTCAGGTCGAGGTCGAACAACTCGCGGATCACCCCGGTGGCGTTGGTCAGGTTCATGGTGCAGATCAACGGCAGCCAGCCGCCGCTGGAGGAGCAGAACGTCGCCACCGAAGCCTGCGGGCTCACGTTCGGTTGGTCGGCAAACGCATACACGGTGCCCGATGAGCCGAGGCTCATGGTGATCACGCCGGGGGCGATATTACCGGTGCCGATGGCGCCCATCATGTTGTCGCCACCGCCGCTGGACACCACCGCATTCGGGTTGATGCCCAGCCGTTCGGCAATGGCCGGCAGAATCGTGCCGACGGTTCGGTCGGCCTCGACCAGTGGCGGCAACGCGGCTTGGAGGCGCCCGCTGGGGTCGATGTGCTTGAGCAGTTCCACGTCCCATTCACGGGTGCGTACGTTGAAATAACCGGTGCCGGAGGCGTCGCCGTATTCCGCGACAGCGCGGCCGGTGAGCCAGTAATTCAGATAATCGTGGGGCAGCAGGATATGGGCGATGCGCGCGAACACGTCCGGGTGCTGTTCGCGGGTCCACAACAGCTTCGACACGGTGTAGCCCGGCGCAATCGCGACGCCGAGGCGTTCCAGCGAGGCCTGTTCGCCGCCCAGATACGTCAGCAGGCGGTCGTTTTCCGGCGCGGTTTCGGTGTCGCACCACAGCTTGGCCGGGCGCAGCACTTCACCTTGCTCGTCCAATAGCACCAGGCCGTGTTGCTGGCCGGATACGCCGATGCCGAGGATGTCCTGGCCGTCCACCCCGGCCTGTTGCAAGGCGCGATGGGTGGCTTCGGTGAAGGCGTCCAGCCATTCCTGGGTGTGTTGTTCGCGGCGGCCATTGGCGCCACTGATCAGTGTGTGTGCCGCTGCGCCCAGGCCCAGCACCTTGCCGCTCGCGGCATCGAGAACGATGGCCTTGGTGCCCTGGGTGCCGCAGTCGATGCCGAGAAACAGGTTTTGCCGGGTCATGAGTATTTGCTCAGCAGTATTGTTTTTATGGATAGCTCATACGGTCGATGTGGGAAGGCTTGTGTGAGCACTTCCCAAGTATTTAAGCCGGATCCTTCAGGAGATTTTGCAGGGTTTCGGTAACACCCTTGTCACGCAAACTCACAAAACACCGCTCAAACGCTGCCACAAACTCTGGCGAATTGGGAATAGCCGTCCCGAAAATCTCCTCCACCCCCAGCAGGCGTTGGCTGATCAGTGCGTCGTCGCTCACCAGTCCATGGCAAAATTCGGCACGCGGGTCCGGGATCTTGTAGCTCACGCCATTCTCGTCCACGCCCTTCAAATACAGGGCCCACGCGGCCACCACCAGGGCGGCACGCTCGGTCTCGCGCCCGTCGGCAATCAGGCGGTTGATGGTCGGCACGGTGAACTTGGGAAACTTCGACGAACCATCGGAACACACGCGTTCCAGCTGGTCGGCAATCGCCTGGTTGGAGAAGCGGTCCACCAGGGTCTGCTTGTAGTCGGTCAGGTCGATGCCAGGCACGGGCGCCAAGTTGGGCGTGACGTCCAGGTCCATGTAAGCGCGCATGTAAGCCACGAATACCGGGTCGTTCATGGTGTCGTGCACGAACCGGTAGCCCTTGAGAAAACCCAGGTAAGTGAGGGCCAGGTGGCTGCCATTGAGCAAGCCGATTTTCATCTCTTCATAAGGCGTCACGTCGTTGGTGAACTGCACGCCGACCTTTTCCCAGGCCGGGCGGCCGTTGACGAATTTGTCTTCCAGCACCCATTGCACAAAGGGTTCGCACACCACCGGCCAGGCATCGTCGACACCATGCTCGTCGTGCAATTGCAGGCGGTGGGCGGTGCTGGTCATGGGGGTGATGCGGTCGACCATGGCATTCGGAAAGCTCACGTTGGCGGCGATCCAGTCAGCCAGGTCGGCATTGTGCAGCGCGGCGAACGCCAGCAGCGCCTTGCGGGTGACCGCGCCGTTGTGCGGCAGGTTATCGCAGGACATCACGGTAAACACCGGAGTGCCGGCGGCGCGGCGTCGGGTCAGCGCGGCGCAGATGAAACCGAACACGGTTTTCGGCGCGCCGGGGTTGGCCAGGTCGTGCTGGATCTGCGGCAGGTGGGCCATGAACTCGCCGTTGCTGTCGTCGATGCAGTAGCCGCCTTCGGTGATGGTCAGCGAGACGATGCGGATCTCGGGGCTGGCCAGCTTGTCGATCAGCGCCTGGGCGCTGTCTTCGGCCAGCAGCATGTCGCTGATCGAGCCGATCACGCGCACTTCGGTGTCGTCGGTGTCGCCCAGTTCATACAGGGTGAACAGGTAGTCCTGGCCGGCCAGGTCGTCGCGGGCCTTGCGGTCCTCGGCGCGCAGGCCCACGCCGCAAATGCTCCAGTCCAGGCCCTCGCCGGTATTCATCAGCGCATCGGTGTAATACGCCTGGTGCGCGCGGTGGAAACCGCCGACGCCGATATGGGCGATGCCCTGGCGGGTATCGGCAATGGCGTAGGCCGGGATTTTGACTTCCGGCGCCAACTGAGTGAGGTTCTGTTTATTCAGTTTCATCACAACTCTCGCAAAATCAGGCGGCGGCGCGCAGTGGGCGGGCCACGGCTTTGCCGTCGGTGTCGAACAGGTGGCAGTGCGCCGGGTCCAGGTGCAGTTGCAGCGTTTCGCCGTACTGGCTGGCCATGTCGCCACGGATGCGCATGGTCAGCGGCTCGCCGCTGGCGGTGACCACGTGGCAGAAGGTGTCGCTGCCCAGGCGCTCGCCGACGTCAGCGGTCACGGTCAGGGTGGTTTGGCCGGGGGTAGCGATTTCCAGGTGTTCCGGGCGAATGCCCAGGGTTACCGCGCTGCCCACGCTCAGGTTCGCGCCGCTCAACGGCAGGCTGAGGGTGGTGCCGGCGTCCAGTTGCACTTCGCAGCCCTGGCTTTCGGCGCGCGTGACCTTACCCTTGAGGAAGCCCATTTTCGGCGTGCCGAGAAAGCCCGCCACGAACAGGTTGGCCGGCTGGTGGTACAGCTCCAGCGGCGATCCGACCTGTTCGATGCGGCCGCTGTTGAGCACCACCACCTTGTCGGCGAGGGTCATGGCTTCCACCTGGTCGTGGGTCACGTAGATCATGGTCGCTTGCAGCTCTTTATGCAGGCGTGCCAGCTCCAGACGCATCTGCACGCGCAGCGCGGCGTCGAGGTTGGACAGCGGTTCGTCGAACAGGAAGATCTTCGGGTTGCGCACAATCGCACGGCCAATGGCCACCCGCTGACGCTGGCCGCCGGACAGCTGCTTGGGTTTGCGCTCCAGCAACGGGCCGAGCTCCAGAATGCGCGCCGCTTCGCTGACCTTGCTTTCCACCAGCTTCTTGTCCACGCCCGCCAGGTCGAGGGCAAACGACATGTTTTTGCGCACGCTCATGTGCGGGTACAGCGCGTAGGTCTGGAACACCATCGCCAGGTCACGCTTGGCCGGGGTGACTTCGGTGATGTCGCGGCCATCGAGTTCGATGGTGCCTTCGGTGACTTCTTCCAGGCCCGCGATCAGGCGCAGCAGGGTGGATTTGCCGCAGCCCGACGGGCCGACGAACACCACGAATTCCTTGTCGTTCACCTCAAGGTCGATGCCCTTGATGATGGAGAAACCTTCGAAGCCTTTTTGCAGATTCTTGATTTTCAGGTTGGCCATGATGGGCCCTCCGTATAGAAATGATGAGGCCGTTATTTCACGGCGCCGAAGGACAAACCGCGCACCAGCTGCTTCTGGCTGATCCAGCCAAAGATCAGGATCGGCGCACAGGCCAGGGTCGACACGGCGGACAATTTGGCCCAGAACAACCCTTCAGGGCTGGAGTACGAAGCAATCAGCGCGGTCAGCGGCGCGGCGTTGGAGGAGGTCAGGTTCAGCGACCAGAACGCCTCGTTCCAGCACAGGATCAGCGACAGCAACACGGTGGAGGCCAGCCCGCCCTTGGCGATCGGCAGCAGCACGCGAACCATTTCCTGCCAGAGGGTGGCGCCATCCAGGCGCGCGGCTTCGAGGATGTCCTTGGGGATGTCCTTGAAGTAGGTGTAAACCATCCACACCACAATCGGCAGGTTGATCAGCGTGTAGATGATGATCAGCGCAATGCGCGTGTCCAGCAGGCCAAAGCTCTTGGCCAGCAGGTAGATCGGCATCAGCACGCCCACCGGCGGCAGCATCTTGGTAGACAGCATCCACAACAGCGTACCCTTGGTGCGCTGGGTTTCGTAGAACGCCATGGAGTAGGCGGCCGGCACCGAAATCAGCAGGCACAGGGCGGTGGCGCTGAAGGAAATCACTACCGAGTTCCAGGCGTAGGCGAAGTAGTTGCTGCGCTCGTTGATGTGCAGGTAGTTCTCCAGCGTCGGCGTGAAGATGAACTGCGGCGGCGTGGCGAACGCGTCGATTTCGGTTTTAAAGCTGGTCAGCACCATCCAGAAGATCGGGAAGAAAATCAGGATCGCGATGGCCCAGGCCAGGGTGCCGAGCAACAGGCTTTGCAGGCGGCGGGATTGTTGAAGCGTCATGGCGCGGCCCTCAAGGCTTGTCAGTCAGGTTTTTGCCGATCATCCGCACCAGGATGATCGCCGCGATATTGGCGATGACCACGGCAATCAAGCCGCCGGCAGACGCCATGCCCACGTCGAATTGCACCAGCGCCTGGTTGTAGATCAGGTAGGCGAGGTTGGTTGACGCGTAGCCCGGGCCACCGTTGGTGGTGGTAAAGATTTCGGCGAATACCGAGAGCAAAAAGATCGTTTCGATCATCACCACCACGGCAATCGGGCGGGCCAGGTGGGGCAGGGTGAGGTGCCAGAAAATCGCGATGGCGCCCGCACCGTCCAGGCGCGCAGCTTCCTTCTGTTCCTGGTCGAGGGACTGCATGGCGGTCATCAGCAGCAAAATGGCGAAGGGCAGCCATTGCCACGACACAATGATGATGATCGACAGCAGCGGGTAGTGTGCCAGCCAGTCCACCGGCTCGGCGCCAAACAGCTTCCACACGGCGGCGAGCACGCCCGACACCGGGTGGAAAATCAGGTTCTTCCAGATCAGCGCACCGACGGTGGGCATGATGAAGAACGGCGAAATCAGCAACACCCGCACTACGCCGCGGCCGAAGAACTCGCTGGCCTCCAGCAAGGCGCTGATGAGTACGCCGAACACCACGCTGATCAGCAGCACGCTGCCCACCAGCAACAACGTGTTGGTGGCGCCGGGCAGGAAGCCCGAGTCGGTGATGAAGTAGGTGAAGTTTTCCAGCCCCACGAATTCGTTTTCGCCGGGGTAGAGCAGGTTGTAGCGGATCAGCGAAAAGTACAGGGTCATGCCCAGTGGCACGATCATCCACAGCAACAGCATGGCCACCGAGGGGCTGACGAGGAACCAGCCGGGGTTGGCCAGGCGGTTTTTGCGCGGCTTGTCCGGCACAGCGGTTTGCACTTGGGCAGTGTTGGTATTCATAGGGTCAGAACCAGTCAGGTACATGCAGAACTAGAGTCGAAGCGCGGTCAGTGTGGGAGCTGGCTTGCCGGCGATGCACGCACCCCGGTCTTGCAGCCAAACCGAGCGGATGCCATCGCAGGCAAGCCAGCTCCCACACAAAGCCTTTATCGCGGTGATGCTCAGTTATTTGGGGTAACCGGCCCGCTTCATTTCACGCTCGGTGGTGGTCTGCGCGGCGGTCAGTGCGGCATCGACCGTTTGCTGACCGGTCAGCGCGCCCGAGAAGAACTTGCCGACCTGGGTACCAATCGCCTGGAATTCAGGAATGGTCACCAGCTGGATACCGATGTACGGCACCGGCTTGAGGGTCGGTTTGGTCGGGTCCGCGACTTTCAGCGATTCCAGGGTGACCTTGGCGAACGGTGCGGCTTTCATGTATTCGTCGCTGTAGGTCGACTTGCGCGTACCTGGCGGTACGTTGGCGATGCCGTCGGTCTTGGCCACGAGCTGGCTGTATTCCTTGGAGGTGGCCCAGCTGGTGAACACTTTGGCGGCGTCCTTGGCTTTGGAACTGGTCGGAATCGCCAGGCTCCAGGAGTACAGCCACGAGGTGCCCTTGTCGGTCTTCTCGTGCGGGGCGAAGGTGAAGCCGACGTGGTCGGAGACTTTGCTCTGGGTCTTGTCGGTCACGAACGAGCCGGCGACGCTGGCATCGACCCAGATCGCGCACTTGCCGCTGTTGAACAGCGCCAGGTTTTCGTTGAAACCGTTGCTGGAGGCGCCCGGCGGGCCGGATTTCTTCATGTTGTCGACGTAGAAGGTCAGCGCGTCCTTCCATTCAGGGCCATTGAATTCCGGTTGCCACTTCTCATCGAACCAGCGTGCACCGTAGCCGTTGGCCAGGGTGGTGATCAGCGCCATGTTTTCACCCCAACCGGCTTTGCCGCGCAGGCACAGGCCGTATTGCTCTTTGGATTTGTCGGTGAGTTTGGCCGCGAATTCGCCGATCTGGGTCCAGGTCGGGTGCTCGGGCATGGTCAGCCCGGCGTCCTTGAACAGGTCGGTGCGGTAGTAGGTGATCGAGCTTTCGGCGTAGAACGGCAGGGCGTACAGCGAGCCTTTGACGGACAGGCCGTCACGCACCGATGGGAAAACGTCGTCAAGATCGTAGGACGCCGGCAGATCTTTCATCGGCTCCAGCCAGCCCTTGGCGCCCCACAGTGCAGCTTCGTACATGCCGATGGTCAGCACGTCGAACTGTCCACCCTGGGTGGCGATGTCGGTGGTCAGGCGCTGGCGCAGCACGTTTTCTTCGAGCACCACCCAGTTCAGCTTGATCTCCGGATGCTCGGTCTCGAAGGTTTTCGAGAGCTTTTGCATGCGGATCATGTCGCTGTTGTTGACGGTGGCAATGGTCAGGGTCTGCGCGCCAAAGCTGACGGCGCTGAGGGTCATGCAGGTCATCATGCAGGTAGAGGCAAGCAGAGCTTTTGCTGTGAACTTCATCGCGCACTCCATTTCCGCGCCCAGGGGGCTGCAGAAGGACAGTTATTGTTGTTGTGTCTTCCTGCAAGGAGCCAGGAAGAGTGTGCGGTTGATTACAGCCTTGAAATGGGGTTGTGACAAATCCTTGGGCGCACTTGGACTGATACTTTTTTGCACTCCGTTGGCAATGGGTCGAAACAGTCAACCCATGGGATGGTTGGTCGTTCGTCCAGTCGCAATGCTGCAACCTGAGGCTGCCGCTCCCGGGCAACCTCACTGGCAGGTTCCGCTTGACCTCAGATTCACTTTATCTTGGGTGGGCCAAAATGCACCGGCGCATACTCCACAGGCATCGTGATATAAACCGGTTGTGCTGTTGTGCCTATATTGACGTCAATGGTCGTTCCAACATCTTTTCTGACTTCCAAGACATCGAGTTTGTTTTTGACCAGTTTATTAAGCTGAATTTCTGCCCATTCCTCGACATCAGCTTGAGAGAATTTCGGGAATTTTCTTCTGGTTTCCCGCAGTAGCCGTTGGTATTCCATACTCAACTCTGTTCCTTCAAGCCAATCCGTGGTGACGGTGCTCTCAAAGCCTTTTACCGGGACACCGGTAATCTTTTGTAGTTGGGCAGCATACGAGGCCTCTCCGCCACTCGCGGAATAGCACGTCAAAGTCCGAACGTTCGGGTAATCACGAATATTAACCCCCCTGGCGAGGAGTTTTTGATCAACCTCAGCGGCAGAATATAAAGCGTCGTTGTCGCCGATGATCTTTATGGCATCCCCAGGCTTCTCGGGCTGTGGGCCATGCCCCATGATATTGAGCCGAGGCTTGCCATCATAGGTGTCCACAAATGTCTGAATCTCTCCATCCAGGGCTTTGACGTTTTCCAGGGGGCCGCCCAATCGTATATGGCCGATCCGTTCGCGACCTTCGGCGATGACCCCTTCCAATGCAGGCCCTTCTGCTTCCATTTTCAAGGCATTGTAGGAGTAGCGCTGACCATTCTCGAGTATCGTGCTGGCCTTAATGCGCTCTGCGGTGTCTGCGCGCAGCACCTTGCGATCCGCAATGACAGCATCCTGGATACCGTTTTCGGTGGCCTGTTGCACCAACGGGCTGGACTGCAGCCGACTGACGCCCTTGATCGCTTCCGAGGTGGCGGCGGTGCTCATATCGATGAGCGCAACGTTTTCGGCCCCTTTAACCCCAAACTTCTCGATAAACCCTGCTGCCACCTTGGCAGCCCCCCAAGACGCCGCAGTTTTTGCCAGCCCCCAGAACATGCCGGCGCCCTCTGTGCCAACAATGATCGCGGCATCGATGGCAAGGTCAAGGAATGCCTTGGAGTATTGGCCGTAATAGAGGTCTTCCAGACTGCTGGCGCCCGGCAAGCTGTGCCAAAGGGCCCTGAAGACATCACGGGGTTCTGTCACTTTTTCAAGCGTGTTGGTGAACTTATTACGGTGAAGGTTGAAAAACTCGGCTTTATACAAGTAGGTCGAATCGATCATGACTTTGGCAAGTTTTGAGACTCTGCCTGTCACGTAGTTGGGGGAGAAAGGGTCATTTTCTTTATGGGCTGGTAAGGAAACTTCCAGTGGCCAGGGTTCATTATTGTCATCCAGGAGATGTTGATCGGTACTGCGCAGTACGACCTCTGATTTAACCCCCGATTTGGGCTCAGTGCCGTTTTTAAACGCCTCGGCGTCAATTTCCAGGCTGACTTTCTGACCCAATGGTGTTTCAGGATCAATGTCGGGAATTCTTATAATTTGGCCCCACGCCGGATAGACCGCAAAATCTCTTCTGACCCCGTTGTAGATCGACGTGATCACCATGCCGCTGCCGGCGCCTTCAACGTTCAAAAACTCTACGTTGCCATAGAGCAGGCTTTTGTATTCATCGAGCGGTAGCTTTTTGAGCATGTTTTCGAACAACGTTGCGGTATGACGCCTGCGAAGATCGAAATCTGCCTTTATGGCTTTATCGAATTCATCGTTGATAACCGGGAAGCCAGGCTCTTTGGCTTTTTCACGGATGCTGTCGAAATCTACATGTTTGCCCATCTGTATCCAGCTTTCGTCCAGCCTGCCAGTTTCATAGATTTCCACGAGACTGTAGTGACCATCACTGATGACACCGGCGAAATGGTTTTCCTGCATAAATCCTGTTTCATAATCATTATCGGTGCCGCACTTTTCTCTTAGCACCTTAAGCGCCATGTCCCGTCTATTGGGCGGGTTGTTTGTGCTCAGCCAGCGGACCGCTTCAGCCGTGCGGTTAGCCTGTGCCTGGAGTTTTTGCTGACTATCTTTCAACTGGTCCAGGGTGTAGTTGTTCTTGTCGACCTTGTTGTTGAGGGCCGCCCAATCCAGTAAGGGGTTCATCTGCGCATAGCTCTTTATCTGCGCTTCCAGTGCTGAAACAGGCTGGATATTGTAATGACTCATGACCTGCTCGTAGGTCATGTTTGCGGCAGCGCCAGGGGCCGTCCATTCGATCTGGTTAACCGCCGCCGTAAAATTGAACCACTCGAGAGAGCCCAGAGTGACTTTTTTCGGTACGTCCTTGACCAGTAATTGCGGCGCCGCCCCTGATAACAGCAAGTGCGAAACGACAGGTGCAAGGTTGGAAGGTATATTTTTGTTGGCAGTCAGGTATTGGTTAAACCGGTCGCGGATAAACCGAGTGCTACGACCGACATAATCAGGGTCCGTTAAATCAGCGCCGGCGACGGTCTTGTGTTGAGTGCCGGCCGTTGGATCAAGCTCCAGCACCAAGGCGGTCAATAGCCATTGCTTCAGGCTGGTTGGGGTGATAGCCCCCTTCATCCGAGTTTGCAGGAAATCGGCGAGTTCAAGTGCGTCGTCACTGCTGAGCAATTGCTCCAGGGCTTGTTGGGGGTTGGCGTCCAGGTTGGCAATCTTGCTGCTGAGGTAGTTGAGGAGGGTCTCATCGGTCCCGATCTTGTTTTTTACCTCTTTGATCAGTGCGTCGCGTTGCGCGTTACTCAACGGCAGTTGAGTTGACAGAAATCCCCAGCGATTGCCCAAGGGAGGAGCAGGCGCAACCTGTGTCTGCAAGGCGGCGAGCAAATTGTCACTGCCTGCCTTTGACGGTATTGGGTACCAGCCATTGTTCGAGATGAATGCTGTAACCGTTGTCACGCTTTTAGGCTGATGAGAAGAGTCCGGATCGACGACGAAGGGCTTGAGGCCAGTGTCAGCAGTCCAGTTTTTCAGTTCGTGGATCAGCGCATAACGGTCGTTGCTATCACCCAGTGCAGTTTTCTGGCGGATTAGCCAAGTCACTATTTTTTTCGGGTTAGCGGGGGCTGCGGGGAACCGTGGGGTGCGGCCGATCAATGCAGTCTGTTGATCGAACGCCGAGCTGTTGGGGTCAGCATTGAGGTTATAAAAATGGGCCACCCACTGGTACGGCACGCCGCTGGTTTCGGCGTGAGAGAGTGAGATCGATTGGCCGGGCTTTGCAAATGCCTGCGCGGCGCTCAACACGGGTGTGAGCACGTCAAAATGCTTGGGGTACTTTTGCGCAAAGTCAGTGGCGGTGAAACGCTTGTCAGCACCCTTGACCTTGGCGATCAGTGCATTGTCCGCGGGGTCATAGCGCAAGGAAGTCAGGTCAATATTCTGTTCGCGTGCCCATTCGTTGAAACCACGGCCCTTAAGGGCTTTATCGAGGTAGGCCTGCCATTGCCCGAGCAGGCTGTTGCCCGGTATTGGCTGGATGATTTTCGACGCGAACTGGGCCGGGTTGGTTTTCAGTTCGAGCATTGCCTTGTGCACGGTTTTTGCCAGATCACTTTCGGCGATTGCCCAAAGGTCTTCGGTGCTATCTTCGCTTGCCGCGTGTACCGGGAGGTTGGCTTTGACGGTGGCCGTCAGGGTTTCCATAGGCGAGGGCGATAGCGTCGTGCCTTCCAGTTGTCGCACCCTGTCCCGCTGGCGCTGCTGTACGGCGACGGCAGGGGGATCGCCGGGCAGAGGGGCGGTCAGCGCCTTGAAGCCATCGTTACCGGTCATCTCAGCGATGCGACGCAGGGTGTTCGCGAGTTGGCGCTGTTCCCAGCCCTTTTTTCGAGCGTCCTCCTGGTGAGGGTAGGGTTCGTTGTAAAACGTCATGACTTGAGACAGAGGGGCGGTGTTGTCGGTGGGGTAGGTCACATCGTCTTCGGAACCGGCCGCCATCTGGAGCACTGCATCTTTTATTTCGGCCCAGGTATCACTCCAGCCGGACAGATCGTTCAGATTGAATGGGGTGTTGACGCCTTTGACCGTGCCCATCAGTTCACCGCTGACAGGGTTGATGCGTACGCTGCTGGGGGCGAGTTCGTTCTCTTTGGCAAAGGCGGTAAAAACGCTGCCCGTCAGCGCTTTCAAAAGGTTCTTGCGTACCAGATTGAAAGTTGAATACTCAGGAATGTCCTGCAGAGTGGGCGATGGCTCATATTGATCAGTTTCCGGGATCAGTTTCATCATCCCGCGAGCTGCCAACTGTGCCAGTTCCTGGTCGGCGCGTTGAACCTTTTGTGGTGCGGTAAGGGGTGCAAATTTGTTCAGAATCTCGCGCAGCGCAGGCAGGGGTAGATCCGCGATGTGTTGGCGGGCGTCTGCTTGTTTTTGTTTAATGGGTGCGTCGAGCGGATTCGAGCTGCTGAGCGACTTGAAGTTTTCGTCACGCAATAATTGTCCTGCGGCAGACAAAAGGGCGGTGCTGTCGGTGGTTGCGGGTTCTGAAAAACCGTAAAAGTCACTGACGTCATTACGATAGGCGTGATCGCGACCACTGAAACTAACGACGGTCTGATTTCTCCCCATCAACTGTTTTGCGGCGGCTAAAACTTCAGCTGAGGCGGCCGCCCACACTTCGTCGTCATGCTCAAATTGTAGGTAATGGCCCTTAGATACTTTATTGGCTGCCTGCAGAACGCCGTCCTCCCGGAAATACAGTTCCGACACGTCAAGCGAATAGGTCTGAGCAAACGATTTGAACGGCTCAGCCTCCACCGCATCAGCAAGTCTGGATAATGCCTGACCAAAGGTGGAGTACGGCGGGACGGGAACGTTGTCAATCTCGTTCAGGACACGTTCATCCAGAAGACTCTGCCTGCGGACCAAAGCATTCCCGACACTTATAGCGAGTTGTCGGTCGCCCTGCTCAATCAGGGCTTTCGCGAACTGGCGAACCGACTCTTTGAGGGGCGCCCCCTGTGCAGGGTCGTTCTGCAAATCTCGACGTGAGCGCGACAATGTAGGCGTAGACCGTACGTTGGCTACGCTGAGGAGCGGATGGTCGGCTGCTGCTTGTTGTGAGACGGCATGGTTTTTTTGGGGGATGGGTTGATTGGACTGAAAGGCGGGGGTGTTAATTGAAAATAGCCGTATGTTAATCAAGCTGTAGCTCCTTTTTTATCTGCGTGTCAGAAAAGCACCGCTTTTCGCAAGAAAGCATGTAAGTACTTACGCTGAGTTGCAGGAGGAGCGATCAGGTTCCTTGCTCAGTGGATGAAACGGTTTCGCTTTGCTGGCGTTATTGTTCAACGTGTTTCACTGGACTCGTGGTCAGGCCAGGTTCTGCTCCGTCAAACGCTGAACCGCCAGGCGGCGATAGTGGGAAGGGGTCATGCCCTTGAGCTGCTGAAAGCGCCGGTTGAAGTTGGAGATGTTGTTGAAGCCTGACTCAAAGCACACATCCGTCACGGCTTTATCGCCGTCGGCCAGCAACTCGCAGGACTTGCTGATACGCAGCCGATTAACAAACTCAATAAACGTACGCCCGGTCGCCTGTTTGAATACCCGTGAAAAATACGTCGGTTTCATCCCCAGGTATTCCGCGACTTCTTCCAGTGACAATTCCCGCGCGTAGTGCGCAAAGATGTAATCCACCGCGCGGTTGGTGCGGTCGATGCTGTGTTCGTCCGCCAGTTGCGGCGTGGTCACGCCGGACAGCAACTGATAGTCCTCACACGCGCTCAGCACGTCCAGCAGGATGAAGAAGTGCCCCAGCCGCGCCATGCCCTGGGCGTCTTCGATGCGTTGCATCAGGCTCATGGCCTGGGCAATGGTTTTTTTGCAGCGAAACTCGATGCCGTATTGCGCGCGTTCCAGCAGCGGCGCGAGGGTCCTGAGTTCGGCGAAGATCTGGCTGCCGCTTTCGAACAGTTCGTCGGTGAAGTTCACCAGCATGTCGCGCTTGGGCACCACCTCGTCTTCCTCCACCTGGCTGATCCAGTTGTGCGGCAGGTTGGGGCCGGTGAGGAACAGGCTTTCGGGATAGAAGTTGCCGATGTAGTCGCCGATAAACACCTTGCCGGAGCTGGCGACGATCAGGTGCAGCTCGTATTCCTTGTGGAAGTGCCAGCGCACCAGCGGGCAGGGGAAGCCGTGCTGGCGATAGATGATGGACAGGCCGTTATGGTCGTCCATCAGCTCGTAGGAAGGGTCGGTGATACGCGTTGCTCGGGTCATGCTGCCGTCGCTTTTATTGTGGTCGCTGCACGGGATAATGCCCCCTCGCGCGCGACCTCGCCAGCGCCGGTGTCAAATCACACGGTTTTTTGCCTCGATCCACTGGGACATGTACTGGGTACTTTTATGCGCATGGTGGCGCAACATGCTGCCGGTAAAGTTGCGCCGGCGATGGGCGTCCAGGTCGCGGCGGCAACGCTCCAGGCAGGCCACCAGCGCCGGGCCGTGCAAGCTTTGGTCGTAGCGGTGCGCCAGCAGCTGGCGGCCGTCTTCCTGGGCCTGGGTCCAACGTGCGCGGTCCTGATACAGCGCCACCGCCGCAGCCGCCAGGGCCGGGGCGCTGTGTTCGATCACCCCCGGCCACGGCTGATCGTTGCCCATGGCTTCGGCGCCGATGGGTGTGGTGATATTCGGCGTGCCGCAGAGCATGGCATCCGCGAGCTTGCCCTTGATGCCGGCACCAAAGCGCAACGGCGCCAGGCAGATACGCGCCGCGGTCATGACCTGCAGGGCATCTTCCGCCCAGTTCATTACATGAAACCCCTGGGCCGGATTGTGCAGGGCGGTGGCCTTGGGCGGCGTGTAGGCACCGTAGATGTGCAGTTGCGCTCCCGGCAATTGCTGGCGGATCAGCGGCCACAGGCTGTTTTTCATCCAGAGCACCGCGTCCCAATTGGGCGCGTGGCGGAAATTGCCGATGCTCAAAAAGTGCGCACGGTCTTCAAACGGCGCGAAGGGCTTCACCGGCGGTTCCAGCATCAACGGGCACCAGTGGAGCAGGGCGGCGGGCACTTTGAAGTGATCGGTGAGCAGGCGGATTTCCACGTCGGAGATCATCAAGCTGATATCGCAGCGGTAAATCGCGGCGATTTCGCGTTTGGCCAGGTCGGTGTCGGCCATCAGCAGGAACTCTTCCTCCAGCGCGGGAGTAAACAGCGCGGTGAAGTCGTCGCGGTCGGGATGGGCCTTGAGGTGGTCCTTGAAGCGCTGGTGCCGCGCGTCACGCAGGCTTTGCAGGTCAGAGGTTTCCAGCACGCGCAGGGCATCGGGGCAGCATTTTTCCACGCGCCAGCCGAATTGCTCTTCCATCATGAAACGGTCGAACAGCACGATGTCCGGGGCCAGCTCGCGGATAAAATCGTCGAAACTGCTGTTATTCAGCTCGATGGCGCACTCGGCAATACCCAGCGCGGGCAGGTCGGCCTTGTGCTCGCCAAGGGTTGCCGGGCTGCTGAAGGTGATGGCCCAGCCGCTGTCGAGAAAACTCTGCAGAATCTGCATCATGTGCCCGCCGGCGGCCGAGGAACGGGGTTCCGGCCAGACGTAACCAATGACCAGGACTTTGGTGGCGGGCTGATTCATCTAAAGCAGATCCTTGAAGGGCGGGCGCAAAGCGCGCAATTAAACCACACCTGCGCGGCATGACAATTTGTGTGCGGTGGTAGGTAGTCACTGCACTTTGTGGTTAACTTCGGCCTCTCGAATTCGTTTCAATAAACCCAGCATAAGGATTCCGTTCATGGCTCAAGTCACCCACCGTGGCAACCCAATCAAGGTTGAAGGCGAGCTGCCGCAAACCGGTACCCAGGCTCCAGACTTCATCTTGACCGCCGGCGATCTGTCGGACGCAACCCTGGCCACTTTCGCCGGCAAGCGCAAAGTGCTGAACATCTTCCCAAGCGTTGACACCCCGACCTGCGCCACCTCGGTTCGCAAGTTCAACGCCCAGGCCAACGACCTGAACAACGCTGTGGTGCTGTGCATCTCCAGCGACCTGCCATTTGCCCAGGCGCGCTTCTGCGGTGCTGAAGGCCTGGAAAACGTGAAGAACCTGTCGGACTTCCGTGACCCGGGTTTCGCCGTTGACTACGGCGTCTCGATTGCCGAAGGCGCACTGCGTGGCCTGACCGCCCGTGCCGTGGTGGTGCTGGACGAGAACAACAACGTGCTGCACAGCGAGCTAGTTGCTGAAATCGGCCAAGAGCCGAACTACGAAGCAGCCCTGGCTGTTTTGAAGTAACTGTTTCGGCGCATTACTGTCGTTTGGCAGTAACACGCTTGATGCATGATTGCGGCCTGGCCTAGTCCAGGCCGTTTTTATTTAGGGCTCAAACGCTTAGCGAAATAGCCCGCGGACTAAGGTCAGAAGTTAAAAGTTGTAAGTCCAAGGTAAATAGCCGGTAAAGGCGCTTTTCTTAATGCGCCCCAGTGCTTATCTTTCAGCCTCCCAAAGAAGAAGCTCTCGCGCCCAATGGTTGATCATTCCATGCAATCCTCCCCCCGCAATTCCCGCCGCTGGCTGTTTGGCCTGCTGGTACTGCTGGTCATCGCCGGCCTGTGCTGGAAATTTTGGCCCGGCAACCACAAGGATGCCGCCGAGAAGAAGCCGGCCGGGCATGCCGGCAAGTCGGGGATGATGCGCCCGGGGTTCGGTGGGTCTACCGGCCCGATCCCGGTGCGGGTGGCGCCTGCAGTGCTTGGAGAGTTCCCGGTGTACTACAAGGCACTGGGCACGGTGACGGCGCTCAACACCATTAATGTACGCAGCCGGGTGGGCGGCGAGTTGGTGAAAATCGCCTTTGAAGAAGGGCAGATGGTCAAGGCCGGCGACCTGCTGGCGGAAATCGACCCGCGCAGCTACCAGAATGCCTTGCTGCAAGCCCAGGGCACGCTGCTGCAAAACCAGGCCCAACTGAAAAACGCCCAGGTTGACGTGCAGCGTTACCGCGACCTGTACGCCCAGGACAGTATCGCCAAGCAGACCCTGGACACCGCAGAAGCGCTGGTCCTGCAGTATCAGGGCACGGTCAAGACCAACCAGGGCGCGGTGGACGACGCCAGACTCAACCTTGAATTCACCAAAATCCGTGCGCCGATCAGCGGCCGGGTCGGCTTGCGCCAGGTTGACGTGGGCAACCTGGTGGCGGCAAACGACACCACCTCTCTGGCCGTGATCACCCAGACCCAACCCATCAGCGTGGTCTTCACGCTGCCGGAAAATACCCTGGACACCGTGCTCACCCGCTACCACGCCGGCAACAAACTGCCCGTGGAAGCCTGGGACCGTGGCGACGTGAAAAAACAGGCCGTCGGTGTGCTGCAAAGCCTCGACAACCAGATTGACGTCACCACCGGCACCCTGAAATTCAAGGGCCGCTTCGATAACAAGGACCAGGCGCTGTTCCCCAACCAGTTCGTCAATGTGCACCTGCTGGCCGATACCTTGCACAACGTGGTGCTGGCACCGTCTGCCGCGATCCAGTTCGGCAACAACGGCACCTTTGTCTACAAGCTCGACGGCGACAAGAAGGTCAAGGTCCAGCCGCTGGTGGTGGGTGACACCGATGGTGACAACACCGTGATCAAGGAAGGCCTGGCCGCCGGCGACCGTGTGGTACTGGAAGGCACCGACCGCCTCAAGGACGGCAGCGAAATCGAAGTGGTCAACGACAGCAGCGAAGTCCCGACCACGCCCACCGGGCACCTGCAAGGCAAGCCCGCAGCGAAAGGGGAGACCGGCGCTGACGCCGGCAAGGCGCAAAAGGTCGGCGCATGAACCTGTCGCGGCTGTTTATCCTTCGCCCGGTTGCCACCACGCTGAGCATGCTGGCCATTGTGTTGGCCGGCCTCATCGCTTACCGCTTGCTGCCGGTCTCGGCCTTGCCTCAGGTGGATTACCCGACCATTCGGGTAATGACCCTGTACCCCGGCGCCAGCCCGGACGTGATGACCAGTGCGGTCACCGCGCCGCTCGAGCGCCAGTTCGGGCAAATGCCCGGCCTCACGCAAATGGCCTCCACCAGTTCCGGTGGCGCGTCGGTGCTGACCCTGCGCTTCAACCTCGACATCAATATGGATGTCGCCGAGCAACAGGTGCAGGCCGCGATCAACGCCGCCACTAACCTGTTGCCCAAGGATTTGCCGGCGCCGCCGGTGTACAACAAGGTCAACCCGGCGGACACCCCGGTGCTGACCCTGGCAATCACCTCCAAGACCATGCTGTTGCCCAAATTGAATGATTTGGTCGACACGCGCATGGCGCAGAAAATCGCGCAGATCAGCGGCGTCGGCATGGTCAGCATCGCCGGTGGCCAGCGCCAGGCCGTGCGCATCAAGGTCAACCCCGAGGCCCTGGCGGCCAATGGCTTGAACCTGTCGGACGTGCGCACCCTGATCGCCGCGTCCAACGTCAACCAGCCCAAAGGCAACTTTGACGGCCCGACCCGCGTGTCGATGCTCGACGCCAACGACCAGTTGGTCTCGCCCCAGCAATATGCCGAACTGATCCTGGCCTACAACAATGGCGCGCCGCTGCGCTTGAAAGACGTTGCGCAAATCGTCGATGGCGCCGAAAACGAACGGCTTGCCGCCTGGGCCAATGAAAACCAGGCCGTGCTGCTGAATATCCAGCGCCAGCCGGGCGCGAACGTGATTGAAGTGGTCGACCGTATCAAGGCGTTGCTGCCGAGCATCACCGACAACCTGCCAGCCGGTCTCGACGTGACCGTGCTCACCGATCGCACCCAGACCATCCGCGCCTCGGTCACCGATGTACAACACGAATTGCTGATCGCCATTGCCCTGGTGGTGATGGTGACCTTCCTGTTCCTGCGCCGTTTCAGCGCCACCATTATTCCGTCCATTGCCGTGCCGCTGTCGCTGGTGGGCACCTTTGGCGTGATGTACCTGGCCGGCTTCTCCATCAACAACCTGACGCTGATGGCCCTGACCATCGCCACCGGTTTTGTGGTGGACGACGCCATCGTGATGCTCGAGAACATCTCCCGTTACATCGAGGAAGGCGAGACACCCATGGCCGCCGCCCTCAAGGGCGCCCGGCAAATCGGCTTTACCCTGGTGTCGTTGACCCTGTCGCTGATTGCGGTGTTGATCCCGCTGTTGTTCATGGCTGACGTGGTAGGGCGCTTGTTCCGCGAGTTCGCCATTACCCTGGCGGTGGCGATCCTGATTTCTCTGGTGGTATCCCTCACGCTGACGCCCATGATGTGCGCGCGCCTGCTCAAGCGCGAACCCAAGGAAGACGAACAGGGCCGCTTCTACAAGGCCAGCGGCGCCTGGATCGACTGGCTGATCGAAGCCTACGGGCGCAAATTGCAGTGGGTGCTCAAGCACCAGCCGCTGACCTTGCTGGTGGCCATCGCCACGTTGGGCCTCACGGTGTTTCTGTACCTGGTGGTGCCCAAGGGCTTTTTCCCGGTGCAGGACACCGGGGTGATCCAGGGGATTTCCGAGGCGCCGCAGTCGATTTCCTTTGCGGCGATGAGCCAGCGCCAGCAGGAATTGGCCAAGGTGATCCTGGCTGACCCGTCGGTTGAAAGCCTCTCGTCCTACATCGGCGTGGACGGTGACAACGCGACCCTCAACAGTGGCCGCCTGTTGATCAACCTCAAGCCCCACGGCCAGCGCGACCTGAGCGCCGCGCAAGTCATCACGCGCCTGCAGCCGCAAATCGACAAGCTGGTCGGCATCCGTCTGTTCATGCAGCCGGTGCAGGACCTGACCATCGAAGACCGCGTCAGCCGCACCCAGTACCAGTTCAGCATGTCGTCGCCCGATGCCGAACTGCTGGCGCTGTGGAGCGACAAGCTGGTGCACGCCCTCAGCCAGTTGCCGGAACTTACCGACGTCGCCAGCGACCTGCAGGACAAAGGCTTGCAGGTGTTCCTGGTGATCGACCGCGACGCGGCCTCGCGCCTGGGCGTCAGTGTGTCGACCATCACCGACGCGTTGTACGATGCCTTCGGCCAACGGCAGATTTCCACCATCTATACCCAGGCCAGCCAGTACCGCGTGGTGCTGCAGGCTCAATCGGGTGAGACCCTCGGCCCGGCTGCACTGAACCAGATCCACGTGAAAACCACCGACGGCGGCCAGGTGCGGCTGTCGAGCCTGGCCCATGTGGAGCAGCGCCAGGCGCAGTTGGCCATCGCCCATATCGGCCAGTTCCCGGCGGTGATGATGTCGTTCAACCTGGCCCCCGGCGTTGCGCTGGGCAAAGGCGTGGAACTGATTAACCAGACCCAGAAAGACATCGGCATGCCGGTAGGCGTGCAGACCCAGTTCCAGGGCGCGGCCCAGGCGTTCGAAGCCTCGCTGTCGAGCACCTTGCTGCTGATTCTGGCGGCGGTGGTGACCATGTACATCGTGCTCGGTGTGCTGTACGAGAGTTACATCCACCCGATCACCATTCTTTCCACCTTGCCGTCGGCAGCGGTGGGGGCCTTGCTCGCGTTGCTGCTCAGCGGCAATGACCTGGGCATGATCGCGATCATCGGCATCATTTTGCTGATCGGCATCGTGAAAAAGAACGCGATCATGATGATTGACTTCGCCCTCGACGCCGAACGTAACCAGGGGCTGGACCCGCAGACGGCGATTTATCAGGCGGCGCTGCTGCGGTTCCGGCCGATCCTGATGACCACCCTGGCCGCATTGTTCGGCGCCGTGCCGTTGATGCTGGCCACCGGTTCCGGCGCCGAATTGCGCCAGCCGCTGGGCCTGGTGATGGTCGGCGGTTTGCTGGTGAGCCAGGTGCTGACCCTGTTCACCACGCCGGTGATCTACCTGTACTTCGACCGCCTTGGCCGTCGCTGGCGCAAAGAGCCGCAAAGCCTGGAGCCGGTTGAGTCATGAACCTCTCCGGACCTTTCATTCGCCGGCCGGTCGCGACCATGCTGCTGAGCCTGGCGATCATGTTGCTGGGCGGTGTCAGCTTCAACTTGCTGCCGGTGTCGCCGCTGCCGCAGATCGATTTTCCGGTGATCGTGGTCTCGGCCAGCTTGCCCGGTGCGAGCCCCGAGGTGATGGCGTCTACCGTCGCCACACCGCTGGAGCGCTCGTTCGGCGCGATTGCCGGCATCACCACCATGAGCAGTTCGTCGAGCCAGGGCTCCACGCGGGTGATTCTGGCGTTTGATTCCGACCGCGACATCAACGGCGCGGCGCGGGAAGTGCAGGCGGCCATCAACGCCTCGCGCAACCTGCTGCCCAGCGGCATGCGCAGCATGCCCACCTACAAGAAGATCAACCCGTCCCAGGCGCCGATCATGGTGCTGTCGCTGACCTCGGACGTGTTGCAAAAGGGCCAACTCTACGACCTGGCATCCACCATCCTCTCGCAAAGCCTGTCCCAGGTGCCGGGCGTGGGCGAAGTGCAGATCGGCGGCAGCTCGTTGCCGGCGGTGCGCATCGAGCTGGAGCCCAAGGCGCTGGACCAGTACGGCGTGGCGCTGGACGATGTGCGCAACACCATCGCCAATGCCAACCAGCGCCGGCCCAAGGGCTCGCTGGAAGACAGCGAGCGCAACTGGCAGATCCAGGCCAACGACCAGTTGGAAAAAGCCAAGGACTATGAGCCGTTGCTGATTCGCTACCAGAACGGTGCGGCGCTGCGCCTGGGGGATGTGGCGAAGATCAGTGACGGCGTGGAAGACCGCTACAACAGTGGTTTCTTCAACAATGATTCGGCGGTGCTGCTGGTGATCAACCGCCAGTCCGGCGCCAACATCATCGAGACGGTGCGGCAGATCAAGGCGCAGTTGCCGGCCTTGCAGGCGGTGTTGCCGTCCAGCGTCAAGCTCAACCTGGCCATGGACCGCTCGCCGGTGATCACCGCGACCCTGCATGAAGCCGAAATGACCTTGCTGATCGCCGTGGCCCTGGTGATTCTGGTGGTGTATCTGTTTTTGGGTAATTTCCGCGCGTCCCTGATCCCGACCCTGGCGGTTCCGGTGTCGCTGGTGGGCACCTTTGCGGTGATGTACCTGTGCGGATTTTCGTTGAACAACTTCTCGCTGATGGCGCTGATCCTGGCCACCGGCCTGGTGGTGGACGACGCCATTGTGGTGCTGGAGAACATTTCCCGGCATATCGACGAAGGCGTGCCGCCGATGAAGGCGGCGTACCTGGGCGCTCAGGAAGTCGGCTTTACCTTGCTGTCGATGAACGTGTCGCTGGTGGCGGTGTTCCTGTCGATCCTGTTTATGGGCGGCATCGTCACGAATTTGTTCCGCGAGTTTTCCATCACCTTGTCGGCGGCGATCATCGTGTCGCTGATCGTCTCGCTGACCTTGACCCCGATGCTCTGCGCGCGCTGGCTCAAGCCGCATATCAAGGGGCACATGACCGGTTTGCAGCGCTGGAGCCAGCGGATCAACGACCGCATGGTGGCCGTTTACGCCACCAGCCTGGATTGGGTGCTGCGCCATCGACGCCTGACCCTGCTCAGCCTGTTCGTGACCATCGGCGTTAACGTGGCGCTGTATGTGGTGGTGCCGAAAACCTTCATGCCCCAACAGGACACCGGCCAGTTGATCGGCTTTGTGCGCGGCGATGACGGGCTGTCGTTCAATGTGATGCAGCCGAAGATGGAGACCTTCCGCAAAGCAGTGCTCAAGGACCCCGCAGTGCTCAGCGTGGCCGGGTTCATCGGCGGCAACAACGGCACCAATAACGCGGTGATGCTGGTGCGGCTCAAGCCCATCGCCGAACGCAGGATCTCGGCCCAGGCGGTGATCGAGCGCCTGCGCAAGGATGTGCCGCTGGTGCCCGGCGGGCGCCTGTTCCTGATGGCCGACCAAGACCTGCAATTCGGCGGCAGTCGCGACCAGACCAGCGCGCAATATTCCTACATTCTGCAAAGCGGTGATCTGGCCGCGCTGCGCCTGTGGTACCCGAAAGTGGTCGCCGCCTTGCGCGAGCTGCCGGAGCTGACCGCCATCGACGCCCGTGAAGGCCGCGGCGCGGCGCAGGTGACGCTGGTGGTCGACCGCGATCAGGCCAAACGCCTGGGCATCGACATGAGCATGGTCACGGCGGTGCTGAACAACGCCTACAGCCAGCGACAGATTTCCACCATCTACGACAGCCTCAACCAGTACCAGGTGGTGATGGAGGTCAACCCGAAATACGCCCAGGACCCCATCACCCTGAACCAGATGCAGGTGATCACCTCCACGGGCGCGCGGGTGCCGCTGTCGACCATTGCACACTACGAAAACAGCCTGGCCGATGACCGCGTCAGCCATGAAGGCCAGTTCGCTTCGGAAAACATTGCCTTCGACATGTCGCCGGGCGTGACGGTGGAGCAGGGCACGGCCGCCATCGAGCGGGCGATTGCCAAGGTCGGGTTGCCCGAAGACGTGATCGCCAAGATGGCCGGCACCGCCGATGCGTTTGCGGCGACGCAGAAAGGCCAGCCGTTCATGATTCTCGGCGCGCTGGTGGCGGTGTATCTGGTATTGGGCATTCTGTATGAAAGCTACATTCACCCGCTGACCATTCTCTCGACGTTGCCGTCGGCGGGGGTTGGCGCGATGCTTGCCATCTACCTCACGGGCGGCGAGTTCAGCCTGATTTCTCTGCTGGGCCTGTTCCTGCTGATCGGCGTGGTCAAGAAAAACGCGATCTTGATGATCGACCTGGCCTTGCAACTGGAGCGTCACGATGGCCTGGGCCCGCTGGAATCGATCCGCAGTGCCTGCCTGCTGCGTTTGCGGCCGATCCTGATGACCACCTTGGCGGCGATTCTGGGGGCCTTGCCCTTGCTGCTTGGCACGGGGGATGGTGCAGAGATGCGTCACCCGCTGGGCCTGACCATCATTGGCGGCCTGGTCTTCAGCCAGATCCTGACCCTTTACACCACCCCGGTGGTTTACCTCTACCTCGACCGCGCGCGCCACCGTTTCAACGCCTGGCGCGGCGTGCGTACCGATGCTGCCCTGGACACTGCGCTATGACCGATTCAACACCCGACCTGTGGCAAGGGAGCAAGCTCCCTTTCCACACTATCAAGTTGGCAGTGGTAGTGCTCTGCGGCGCCTTGCTCAGTGCCTGCGCCATTGGCCCGGACTACAAACGCCCGGAAGTTGTCGAGCCTGCGCAGTTCAAGGAGGCCCAGGGCTGGCGTCAGGCTAGCCCCAGTGACGCCCTCGCCCGAGGCGCGTGGTGGGAGTTGTACGGTGACCGTCAACTCAATGAGCTGGTGACACGCCTCAACAATTCCAACCAGACCGTGGCCCAGGCCGAGGCGCGTTTTCGCCAGGCCCAGGCCCAGGTGCGCAGCGCGCGGGGGACGTTTTTCCCCACGGTTGACCTGAGCGTCGGGAAAACCCGCGCCAGCCAGGGCACCGGCAGCAGCAACGCCAGCCTCAGCAGCTCCAGCAGCGGGATTCGCGACACCCTCAACGCCCAGTTGGGCGTGAGTTGGGAGGCGGACGTATGGGGCAAGCTGCGCCGTGGCCTTGAGGCCAATGAAGCCACCGCCGAAGCCAGCTCCGCCGACCTGGCGGCGATGCGTTTGAGCCAGCAGTCGGAGTTGGTGCAGGACTACCTGCAACTGCGCGTCATGGATCAACAGACCCGCCTGCTGCAAGCCACGCTGGACACCTACCAGCGCTCGCTGAAAATGACCGAAAACCAGTACCGCGCCGGTGTGTCCGGCAAGGACGCGATCGCCCAGGCGCAAACCCAGCTCAAGACCACCCAGGCCAGCTTGATCGACCTGATCTGGCAGCGCGCCCAGCTTGAAAATGCCATCGCCGTGTTGATCGGCGAAGCGCCGGCCAATTTCAACCTGGCGGTGAGCCAGGACATTCCGGCACTGCCGCAGATTCCGGTGAGCGTGCCTTCGCAACTGCTGGAGCGCCGCCCGGACATTGCTTCTGCCGAGCGCTCGGTGATTGCGGCCAATGCCAATATCGGTGTGGCCAAGGCGGCCTACTACCCGGATCTGACCTTGAGCCTGGCGGGCGGCTACTCCAGCAGTACCTATGCCGACTGGATCAGCTTGCCGAACCGCTTCTGGTCGGTCGGGCCGAAGCTGGCCATGACACTGTTCGACGGCGGGCAGCGTTCGGCCGAAGTCGACCGCACAGTGGCGACCTATGACGAGACGGTGGCGAAGTACCGGCAGACCGTGCTGGATGGCTTTCGCGAAGTTGAAAACTATATGGTGCAGTTGAAAGTGCTGGAAGACGAGGCGGTGGTCAGCAACGAAGCGCTCGACGCCGCGCGCGAGTCGCTGCGCTTGACCGAGAACCAGTACAAGGCCGGGTTGATAGCGTACCTGGACGTGGTGACGGTGCAGGCGACGGCGTTGAGTAACGAGCGCACGGTGCTGACGTTGCTGCAGACGCGACTGGTGGCGAGTGTGCAGTTGATTGCCGCGTTGGGCGGGGGGTGGGATGGGCACACCTCGTATTCGGGTAAGGAGTGATTGGGGGGTATATCCGTTATTTGGGTGATGGCCAGCTATGGTTCCGCCCTTACGGCGGGTCACTTTGAAAAGCGCAAAGTAACCAACCGCTCTTGCCACTATCCACGGATTCAAGCCTGCGATCGACCAGCGTGTTTAACGGGGCGCCCAGGATCAAAATCAAAAGCACGGCGGCCTGAGTGGTTGAATCAAAAGCGCTGTTTTTGCCAGGGCAGGTTGCATTCACCCTGATAAATGAATATCCAACTGTGGGAGCGGGCTTGCCCGCGAAAGCGGTGTGTCAGCCAGCATCCATGTAACTGACAGACCGCCTTCGCGGGCAAGCCCGCTCCCACATTTTTGACCGAGTCAAACTTCAATATCTGCACACATCTGCTTCTCTGTGGGAGCTGGCTTGCCTGCGATGCAGACACCTCGGTACATCAGTCACACCGAGTTGATGCCATCGCAGGCAAGCCAGCTCCCACACAGAACCGCTTTTGCTTCACACCACTCAGGTCGGCTTTCAAGCCGCCGTGCTTTTGATTTTGATCTTGGGCACACCGAAGCGTGAGCGAGGTGCCGAGTGTTGGGGCAAGAGCCTTTTGGTTACTTTTGGCTGGGCCGGCATTCCGGCTCTTTTCAAAAGTGACCCGCCGTAAGGGCGGAACCCATCTCAGCAATCACCCAAATACCGGATATACCCCCCAAAAAAGCCCCCCGACTGACGGCCATTGTCAGAAACTTCCCACAAGAGTACAAATGTACTCCATGACAACCCTGACCCCCCGCCGCACCGCCATCCTGACCTTCATCCGCGACCGCATCGCGCAACAAGGCCAGCCCCCCAGCCTCGCCGAGATCGCCGAGGCGTTCGGCTTTGCCTCGCGCAGCGTCGCCCGCAAGCACGTGGTGGCCCTGACCGAAGCCGGCTTCATCGAAGTCAACCCCAACCAGGCCCGCGGCATCCGCCTGCTCAACCAACCCCAACGCCCCGAGTGGCTGGACGTTCCCGTCCTCGGCCGCGTCGCCGCCGGCTTGCCCATCGGCGCCGACGCCGAAGTACACAGCCGCCTGCAACTCGACCCCGCGACCTTCGCGAAAACCCCGGACTACCTGCTGCGCGTGCAAGGCGATTCGATGATCGAAGACGGCATCCTCGACGGCGACCTGGTGGGCGTGCGCCGCAGCGCCGAGGCCTTGAACGGGCAAATCGTAGTGGCGCGCCTGGACGGCGAAGTCACCATCAAGCGCTTCGAGCGCACCGGCGAAAGCGTGCGCCTGTTGCCACGCAACCCCGCGTACCAACCCATCGTGGTCGGGCCTGATCAGGACCTGGCCATCGAAGGGGTGTTCTGCGGCCTGGTGAGGCAAGGTTGATGGGCGCCGTGGTTGCCCTGGACTCGCTGTTCAATGGCGGGCGAGTCTGGAAGGGCCGGCCCGTCGCGCCACCGGCCAGCGTGCACCCCACGGGGCTGGCGGCGCTGGACGCGGTGCTGCCCACGGGCGGCTGGCCGGAGTCGGCATTGAGCGAAATCCTCATGGCCAGGGAAGGTGTGGGCGAGTTGCAACTGGTGCTGCCGACCCTGGCGCGCTTGTCAAAGGCCGGTGAGCGGATTGTGCTGGTGGCGCCGCCCTATACGCCGTACCCCCATGCCTGGCAAAACGCCGGGGTGGATCTGCGTCAGTTATCGGTGATCCAGGCCGAGGAGCGCGATGCGTTGTGGGCGGTGGAACAATGCCTGCGCTCGGGCAGTTGCGGCGCGGTGCTGTGCTGGCCGCGCAAGGCCGATGACCGGGCATTGCGGCGCCTGCAGGTGGCGGCGGAAACCGGGCAGACCCTGGCGTTTGCCTGGCGCTCCTTAAGTGAGGCGATCAATGCGTCACCCGCCGCCCTGCGCCTGGCGGTCGAGGCCAAGCCCGCGCAAGTGCGGGTGATCAAGTGCCGTGGCGGGCTGGCTCATCCGGCGCCGATTGCGCTGGCGGGGCACTGAGGTTGCCATGCGCTGGGTGTGTATTGTCTTCCCGCAATTGGCGCTGGACGGGGTGCAGCGTGGGCACCCCGAGCCGGACCAGCCGCTGGTCTTGCTCGCCGGTACGCCGCAACGGCGGGTGTTGCAAGCTGTCAACGATGCCGCGCGTGCTCTGGGCCTGCGCCCCGGCCAGTCGCTGACGGCGGCGAATGCCCTGGCCAAGACCTTTGCCAGCGCCGAATACGACCCCGCCGACATTGAGCGCTGCCAGCAATTTCTCGCCGCCTGGGCCTACCGTTTCAGCTCCCAGGTCAGCCTGTATTACCCGCGCGCCTTGTTGTTCGAGATCGAATCGAGCCTGGGGCTGTTTGGCCCGTGGCCACAATTTGAAGCGCGTTTGCGCCGGGAGCTGACCGAACTGGGCTTTCGCCACCGCATCGTCGCCGCGCCCAACCCAGCGGCGGCGCGGGTGCTGGCCAACCTCTACGATGGCCTGGCTGTCGGGGATGATGGTTTGATGCAGGCCTTGGCGCCGTTGCCCATCGACCGCGCCGGCCTCGACCCGCAGGCCGCCACCGCCTTGTCACGCATGGGCCTGCGCACCCTGGCCCAGGTGCAGGCGTTACCCCGGCATACCCTGGCGCGGCGCTTTGAGGCCGGTTTGCTCAAACACCTGGACGCGCTGACCGGGCACCGGCCGCTGGGCCTGGATTTTTATCAGCCGCCGGACCAGTTCGATGTACGCATCGAATTGAATTTCGACGTGCAATCCCATCAGGCCTTGCTGTTTCCCTTGCGCCGCTTGACCGGCGATTTATCGGCCTTTCTCTGCGGTCGCGACAGTGGCGTGCAGCGTTTCGACCTGCACCTGGAACATGCCCAGGCGCCCGACAGCGTGATCAAGGTCGGCCTGCTCAGCGCCGAGCGTGAGCCGTCGATGCTGTTCGAGCTGGCCCGTGGCCGCCTGGAACAGGTGCAAGTCACCTCGCCAGTGCGCGGCTTTCGCCTGGTCGCCCAGGATTTGCCGGTGTTCGTGCCGCAACGCCAGGACCTGTTCGACGACCGCCCGCAACAAACCCTGCCGTGGGAACAGTTGCGCGAACGCCTGCGCGCCCGCCTGGGCGACGAAGCCGTGCAGGGCCTGCGTTTTCACGCCGACCATCGGCCCGAATGCGCCTGGCAAGCGGCATCGGACAAAAGCCCGTGCCCGACCTTGAATAAGGTGCAACGCCCCGGCTGGTTGCTGCACGAGCCGACGCTGCTGAGCGAGCAGGGCGTGCAGGTATTGATGGGCCCGGAGCGCATTGAGTCCGGCTGGTGGGACGGTGCCGATATCCGCCGCGATTACTACCTGATCCAGACCCGTGCCGGGCAGCAAGGCTGGGCTTACCGCACCGTGGGGCAAAACGACGGGTTATGGCTGCAAGGCTGGTTCGCATGAGTTACGCCGAGCTGCATTGCTTGTCCAACTTCAGCTTTCAGCGCGGGGCGTCGAGTGCGCTGGAGTTGTTCGAACGGGCCAAGCGTCAGGGCTACAGTGCTTTGGCGATTACCGATGAATGCACGCTGGCAGGCATCGTGCGTGCCTGGCAGGCGGCGAAGGCGGTGGAGCTGCCGTTGATCATCGGCAGTGAAGTGCGGATCGAAAACGGCCCGAAACTCGTGCTGCTGGTGGAAGACCTCACGGGCTATCAGCACCTGTGCCGTTTGATCACGGTGGCCCGGCGTCGTGCCGAAAAGGGCAGTTACCGCCTGTTGCAGGAAGATTTCGCGCAGCCGCTGCCCGGCCTGGTGGCGTTGTGGGTGGCCGAAGACAGCGACACCCAGGCCTCGATCCAATGGTTGCGCCGCACCTTCGCTGAGCGCCTGTGGCTGGCGGTGCACCTGCATTGCGGCCAAAACGATGCGCGCCATCTGGAGCAGCGCCTGCAACTGGCCGCCAGCCTGAACATCCAGGCGGTGGCCTGCGGGGATGTGCACATGCACGCCCGTGGCCGCCGCGCCTTGCAAGACACCATGACCGCCATCCGCCATCACGTACCGGTGGCCGAAGCCGGCACGCGCCTGCACCCCAACGGCGAGCGGCACCTGCGCAGCCTCGACGCCCTGGCCGCGCTGTACCCGCGAGCATTGCTTGACGAAACCCTGGCCATCGCGCGCCGTTGCACCTTCGACCTGAGCCAGTTGCGCTATCACTACCCGCGCGAGCTGGTGCCTGCCGGGCATGATGCCGAGTCCTGGCTACGCGCGGTGACGGAAGAAGGCATCGCCCGGCGCTGGCCCCACGGCGCCGATGCCAAGACGGTGCAGCAGATCGACAAGGAACTGCGGCTGATCAGCGAGCTGGGTTACGAGAGTTATTTCCTCACGGTGCACGACATTGTGCAGTTTGCCCGTAGCCGCTCGATTCTGTGCCAGGGGCGTGGTTCGGCGGCCAACTCCGCGGTGTGTTTTGCCTTGGGCATCACCG
The DNA here is from genome assembly GCF_002813445.1 of Pseudomonas tolaasii NCPPB 2192. Lineage (NCBI taxonomy): Bacteria > Pseudomonadati > Pseudomonadota > Gammaproteobacteria > Pseudomonadales > Pseudomonadaceae > Pseudomonas > Pseudomonas tolaasii. Next base: position 5,323,777 of record NZ_PHHD01000001.1, on the reverse strand, counting down.
AGATCGACCCGAGCCGCATGAACATGCTGTTCGAGCGCTTTCTGTCGAAGGAACGCAACGAGCCGCCGGACATCGACGTGGACTTCGAACACGAGCGCCGCGAAGAAGTGCTGCAATATGTGTTCAAGCGCTATGGCCGCACCCGTGCGGCATTGACGGCGGTGGTCAGCAGTTACCACGCGGCCGGCGCGGTGCGTGACGTGGCCAAGGCTTTGGGCTTGCCGCCGGACCAGATCAACGCGCTGGCCGAATGCTGCGGGCGCTGGAGCGACGACGCGCCGCCCCTGGAACGCCTGCGCGAAGGCGGTTTCGACCCGCAAAGCCCGATCCTGCGCCGCGTGCTCACGCTGACCCAACAACTGATCGGCTTTCCCCGGCACCTGTCCCAGCACCCCGGCGGGTTCGTGATTTCCGAATACCCGCTGGACACCCTGGTGCCGGTGGAAAACGCGGCGATGGCCGAGCGCACCATCATCCAGTGGGACAAGGACGACCTCGACGCCGTGGGCCTGCTCAAGGTGGACATCCTCGCGCTGGGCATGCTCAGTGCGATTCGCCGCTGTTTCGATTTGTTGCACCGCCACCGTGGTCGCGACCTTACCCTGGCGACAATTCCGTCTGAAGACCCGGCGACCTACGCGATGATCAGCAGGGCCGACACCATCGGTGTGTTCCAGATCGAGTCGCGGGCGCAGATGTCGATGCTGCCGAGGCTCAAGCCCAAAGCGTTTTACGACCTGGTGATCGAGGTGGCCATTGTGCGGCCCGGGCCGATTCAGGGCGGCATGGTGCACCCGTATTTGCGCAGACGTAACGGCGAGGAGCCCACCACCTACCCGTCGCCGCAGCTTGAGGCGGTGTTGGAGCGCACCCTGGGCGTGCCGCTGTTTCAGGAGCAGGTGATGCAGATCGCCATGGTCGCCGCCGACTACGGCCCCGGCGAGGCCGACCAGTTGCGCCGCTCCATGGCCGCCTGGAAACGCCACGGCGGGCTGGAGCCGCATCAGGAGCGCCTGCGCATCGGCATGCTGAACAACGGTTACACCGAGGCTTTCGCCGCGCAGATTTTCGAGCAGATCAAGGGCTTTGGCAGCTATGGTTTTCCCGAATCCCATGCGGCCAGTTTCGCCTTGCTGACCTACGCCAGTTGCTGGCTCAAGTGCCATGAGCCGGCCGCCTTTGCCTGTGCGCTGATCAACAGCTGGCCCATGGGGTTCTACAGCCCGGACCAGATCCTGCAGGATGCGCGGCGCCATCAGTTGCAGATTCGCCCGGTGGACGTGCAAGCCAGCGACTGGGATTGCAGCCTGGAACCCATCGAGGGCCAGCAACCGGCGATCCGCATGGGCCTGCGCATGATCTCGGGGTTTCGCGAGGAAGACGCGCGGCGCATCGAGGCGGCGCGTCAACGTCGAGCCTTCAGCGACATCGCCGACCTTGACGAGCGTGCCGGGCTGGATGCTCGCACCCAGGCGTTGCTGGCCGACTCCGGCGCCTTGCGCGCGCTGGCGGGCAACCGGCACAAGGCGCGTTGGGACGTGGCGGGGGTGCACAAGCAACTCGGGTTGTTCGCCGGTTTGCCTGGCCCCGATGAAGCCGTTGTGGAGCTGCCGGTGCCTTCGGTCGGTGAGGACCTGCACGCCGACTACGCCACCGTCGGCACCACGCTGGGCCCGCATCCGCTGGCGTTGTTGCGGGCCGAGCTGCGCAGGCGGCGCTGCCGCAGTTCCCTTGAACTGATGGCGGTGGAGCATGGACGCAACGTGAGCATTGCCGGGCTGGTGACGGGCCGTCAGCGGCCCGGCACGGCCAGCGGGGTGACCTTTGTGACCCTGGAAGATGAGTTCGGCAACCTCAATGTGGTGGTCTGGCGCGATTTGGCCGAGCGTCAGCGCCAGGCACTGGTGGGCTCGCGGCTGCTGAAAGTGGACGGGCGCTGGGAGGCGGTGGGCGAGGTGCGGCACCTGATCGCCGGGCGTTTGACCGACCTGACGCCGTTGCTGGAAGGGATTAATGTGCGCAGCCGGGATTTTCACTGACGCCAGTGGTTTCTGCGTCATTTACCCCCTAACGTATAGGCATTGAAACGATCTTTGCCTGACGCGCTCCAAACTTTGCCGACGTCCTTTTTTTCGCACAGAGTTTAACCATGCAGTTTTTATCCAACCCCCACGGCTGTGAAGGTTGGGCCGGTGAAATGGCCCAGCGGATTCGCGGGTTCGATTGGTCGGCCACCGACCTTGGGCCGATCGAGCGTTGGTCCACCAGCCTGACCTGCACCGTGCAGATGATGCTGGCATCACCGGTGCCGATGGTGATGCTGTGGGGGCGGGCCGGGTACATGATCTACAACGACAGCTACTCGGCGTTCGCCGGCGGGCGGCACCCGTACCTGCTGGGAACGCCGGTAGAACTGGGCTGGCCGGAAGTGGCCGAGTTCAACCGCCATGTGGTGGACACCTGCCTGGCAGGCGGCACCTTGTCGTTCAACAATAAAGACCTGGTGCTGCTGCGCAACGGCAAGCCGGAAGACGTATGGCTGGACCTGTATTACAGCCCCGTCGCCGGCGACGATCACCAGCCCGCCGGGGTGCTGGCCATTGTGGTGGAAACCACCGAGCACGTGCATTCCGAGCGCGTGCGCCAGGAGCTGACGCATAACCTGGAACAACGGGTGGCCGCCGAGGTGCAGGCGCGTTCCGCTGCCGAAGACCAGTTGCGCCAGTCGCAGAAGCTCGAAGCCATCGGCGGACTGACCGGCGGCGTGGCCCACGACTTCAACAACCTGCTGCAAGTGATCGCCGGCAACCTGCACCTGCTGGCCCGGTATGAGCCGGACAATGCCCAGGTGCAGCGCCGTGTCACGGCGGCCATCGCGGCGGTGGAGCGGGGTGCCAAGCTGTCGTCGCAACTGCTGGCGTTTGCGCGGCGTCAGCCGTTGTCGCCGGCGGTGTACAACCCGCAGCGCATCTATGCCGGGTTGGGTGAATTGCTCCAGCGCGCGCTGGGGGAAACCATCCATATTGATGTGCAGTTGCCCCAGGATTCATGGTGCATCAACGTCGACCGCAATCAGCTGGAAAATGCGCTGCTCAACCTGGCCATCAACGCCCGGGATGCGATGAGCGGCGAGGGCGTGATTCGTATCACCGGTGAAAACATCATCCTCAACCCTGACGACTGCACCGGCAAAAGCATCAAACCGGGTGAGTACGTACGCCTGGCGGTCACCGACACCGGCGTGGGCATGCCCGCCGCCGTGCTCAAGCGTGCCTTCGAACCGTTCTTCACCACCAAGCGCGAAGGCCAGGGCACCGGCCTGGGCCTGAGCATGGTGTTCGGCTTTGTGCGCCAGAGCGGCGGGCATGTGGAGATGTGGAGCGAAGAGGGCAAGGGCTCGGTGGTGCAGATGTATTTCCCCCACAGCCTGGAGCCGGAAAGCCTCGACATCGGCAGCGAACTGGCGCAGCACAGTGGCGGTCAGGAAACCATTCTGGTGGTGGAAGACAACGAAGGCGTGCGCCTGACTGTGGTCGAGTTGCTGGAGCAATCGGGCTACACCGTGCTCACTGCCGAAGACGGCGACCGCGCGATGCAGGCCTTGCAGGGCGGCGCGCTGCCGGATCTGATTTTCACCGACGTGGTGATGCCCGGCCGCATCAAAAGCACCGACCTGGCCGACTGGGCGCGCGCGCAGCAGCCCCCCGTGGCCGTGCTGTTCACCTCGGGCCACACCCGCGACATCCTCTCCACCAACCACCTGCTAAGCCCCGACATTCATCTGCTGAGCAAGCCCTACAGCCCCGAAGCCCTCACGCATCGGGTGCGCAGCGTGCTCACCGCAAGACAAGGTTACCCATGACGTCACAGCGCAGCATTCCCCCGATCACCGCCCAACGCCCGGGCTTCGTCCGGGTGCGCGGCGCCCGCGAACACAACCTGCGCAACGTCGATGTGGACATTCCCCGGGATGCCCTGGTGGTGTTTACCGGGGTTTCCGGCTCGGGAAAATCGTCCCTGGCGTTTTCCACGGTGTATGCCGAGGCGCAGCGCCGCTATTTCGAATCGGTGGCGCCCTATGCACGGCGCCTGATCGATCAGGTCGGCGTGCCGGACGTGGACTCCATCGAAGGCCTGCCGCCCGCCGTGGCCCTGCAACAGCAGCGCGGCACCCCGAGTGCGCGCTCGTCGGTGGGCAGCGTGACCACGTTGTCGAGCCTGATTCGCATGCTCTATTCCCGCGCCGGCAGCTACCCGCCGGGCCAGCCGATGCTGTACGCCGAGGACTTTTCGCCGAACCTGCCCCAGGGCGCGTGCCCGGAATGCCACGGTTTGGGCCGCGTGTATGAAGTGACCGAGGCGCTGATGGTGCCCGATCCCTCGTTGACGATCCGCCAGCGTGCAGTGGCGTCCTGGCCGTTGGCGTGGCAGGGCCAGAACCTGCGCGACATCCTGGTGACCCTGGGGTATGACGTCGACATTCCCTGGCGCGACCTGCCGAAAAAACAACGCGACTGGATCCTCTTCACCGAAGAAAACCCGACGGTTCCGGTCTATGCAGGCTTCACCCCAGAGCAAACCCGCGAGGCTTTGAAGCGCAAACTGGAGCCCAGTTACCAGGGCACTTTCAGCGGCGCGCGGCGCTACATCCTGCACACCTTCACGCACACCCAAAGCGCGCTGATGAAAAAGCGCGTCTCGCAGTTCATGCAGGGCAGCGCCTGCCCGGCATGCGACGGCAAGCGGCTGAACAAGGCGGCGTTGTCGGTGAAGTTTGCCGGCGTGGACATTGGCGAGTTGTCGCAATTGTCACTGGCGCAGCTGGCCGAGCTGCTGCGGCCGGTGGCGGCTGGGCAGGACACGATGAAACTGTCGGTGGAAAAACGTCTGGCCGCGCAGCGCATTGCTCAGGATTTGCTGGAGCGGGTCAGCACCCTGACCGAGCTGGGGTTGGGCTATTTGTCGCTGGAGCGCAGCACGCCGACCTTGTCCTCCGGCGAGTTGCAGCGCTTGCGCCTCGCCACGCAATTGGGCTCGCAGCTGTTCGGCGTGATCTATGTGCTCGATGAGCCTTCGGCAGGCCTGCACCCGGCGGATGGCGAGGCGCTGTACAGCGCGCTGGATCGCTTGAAGGCGGCGGGCAATTCATTGTTTGTGGTCGAGCATGACCTGGAAACCATGCGCCGCGCCGACTGGCTGATCGACGTCGGCCCGGCCGCAGGTGAGCACGGCGGGCAAGTGCTGTACAGCGGCCCGCCGGCGGGGCTGGCGGATATCGAAGCGTCGCAGACCCGCGAATATTTGTTTGCCGAGCGGCGCCCGGCCAATTCGGCGCGGCGTGAGCCCTCGGGTTGGCTGAAGCTGGAAGGTGTGACGCGCAATAATCTCAAGGACTTGAGCGTGAGTTTTCCGCTGGGCTGCTTTACGGCGGTGACCGGTATTTCCGGCTCGGGCAAATCCAGCCTGGTCAGCCAGGCGCTGCTGGAGCTGGTGGGCGCGGGGCTGGGCCGTGTACCGGAAAGTGACGAAGAGCCGAGCCTGGAAGATGACGCGCCGCAAACCAGTGGCGGGCATATCAGCGCAGGGCTGGAGCACATTCGCCGTCTGGTGCAGGTGGACCAGAAACCCATCGGCCGTACGCCGCGCTCCAATCTTGCCACTTACACCGGGCTGTTCGACAACGTGCGCAAGCTGTTCGCCGCCACGCCAGCCGCGAAGAAGCGCGGCTACGATGCCGGGCAGTTCTCGTTTAACGTCGCCAAGGGGCGTTGCCCGAACTGTGAAGGCGAAGGGTTTGTCAGCGTGGAGCTGCTGTTTATGCCCAGCGTGTATGCGCCGTGCCCCACCTGCCATGGCGCGCGCTACAACCCTGAGACCCTGGCGATCAAATGGCAGGGTTTGAGCATCGCCCAGGTATTGGGCTTGACAGTGGAACAGGCGGTTGAGGTGTTTGCCGAGCAGCCCGGCGTGTTGCGTTCGTTGCAGGTGCTGCGCGATATCGGCCTGGGCTATTTGCGCCTGGGGCAGCCGGCGACGGAGTTGTCGGGTGGTGAGGCGCAGCGCATCAAGCTGGCTACCGAGTTGCAGCGCAATGCGCGGGGGGCGACGTTGTATGTGCTGGACGAGCCGACGACCGGGTTGCACCCGCGGGATGTGGACCGTTTGCTCAGCCAGTTGAATCATCTGGTCGAGGCAGGTCACACGGTGGTCGTGGTGGAGCACGAGATGCGCGTGGTGGCGCAGAGCGACTGGGTGATTGATATCGGGCCGGGGGCCGGGGATTTGGGCGGGAAGGTGGTGGCCAGTGGCACGCCGCAGAAAGTGGCCAAAAGCAAGGTCAGCCGGACGGCGCCGTTTTTGGCTCGAGAGCTGATCTAAACGTCAACACTCATCAATTGTGGGAGCTGGCTCGCCTGCGATGGAATCAAATGGATATGCCTGATGTACCGAGTTGCCTGCGATAGCAGTGTGTCAACCAACACATCAGTGACGGAACCACCGCAATCGCAGGCAAGCCAGCTCCCACAGTTTTGATCAGCGTTGGGCGAGTTGGATTTGTGCTTTCGCTTGCTTCACCACATTTTCAACGGTGAACCCAAACTTCTCCTGCAACTTGGCCAGTGGTGCCGACGCGCCGAAGCTGTTCATCACAACTTTGGCACCGGTCTGTCCCACATACCTGTCCCAACCCAGCGGCCCGGCTTGTTCCACCACCACCCGTGCCTTTACGGCTGGCGGCAACACGCTGTCACGGTAGGCCTGGTCCTGGTCCTCAAACAGCTCCCAGCTCGGCATCGACACCACGTGCGCAGCAATCCCTTCGCTTTTCAACTGTTCATACGCCGCCACCGCCAGGCTGACCTCGCTGCCTGTCGCCAGCAGCAGCACTTGCGGGTTGTCGCCAGCGGCCAGCACATAGGCGCCCCTGGCCGCACCCGAGGCAGGTGCATATTTCGTACGATCCAGCGTCGGCAGCGCCTGGCGCGACAACACCACGCAGCTCGGCCGGTGAGTCTGTGCCAACGCCACCTTCCATAACTCCAGCGTTTCATTGGCGTCGCCCGGCCGCAGGGTCAGCAGGCCCGGCGTGGCGCGCAGTTGGGTCAAGTGCTCGATGGGCTGGTGTGTCGGCCCATCTTCACCGACGCCGATCGAGTCATGGGTAAACACAAAGACCACCGGCAACTCCATGATCGCCGCCAAACGAATCGGCGGCTTCATATAGTCGCTGAACACCAGGAACGTCGAGGTGTAAGGCCGCAGATACGAGAGCGCCATGCCATTGGCAATCGCGCCCATGGCGTGCTCGCGGATGCCGAAATGCAGGTTGCGCCCGCTGTAGTCGTCGGCGCTGAAACGACCGGCGCCGTCGAAGGTCAGGTTGGTTTTGGTCGAAGGCGACAAGTCGGCCGAACCGCCGAGCAGCCAAGGGATGTGCCGGGCGAAGGCATTCAGCACCTCGCCACCGGACGCACGGCTGGCGACGCCTTTGGCATCCGCGGCAAAGCCGGGCAGGTCGGCTTGCCATTGCTCGGGCATTTCACCGGCGCGCATCCGTTTCAGTTCGTCCGCCAGTTGCGGGTCGAGTGTGGCCAGTGTTTGGCCCCATTGGGCATACAGCGGCTCGGCGCGTGCGTGCAGCGCGTCACGCAACACTGTGCGCACCTCGTCGGGCACGAGGAAGCTGGAATCTTCGGGCCAACCATAGGCGGCTTTGGTCAGGCGGATTTCTTCCTCGCCCAACGGCTCGCCATGGGCGGCGGCGGTGTTGTGTTTATGGGGCGAGCCATAACCGATCACGCTGTCGACCACGATCAGGGTCGGCGCGCCGGTATTGGCCTGGAAGGTTTCCAGTGCGGTGCTCAACGCCTGCAAGTCATTGGCGTCGGTGACGTGCAGGGTGTGCCAGCCGTAGGCCTGGAAGCGCTTGATCACGTCTTCGCTGAACGCCAGCTCGGTGTGGCCCTCGATGCTGATGGTGTTGTTGTCGTAGATCCAGCACAGGTTATCGAGTTTCAAGTGCCCGGCGATGGACGCTGCCTCACTGCTGATGCCTTCCATCATGTCGCCGTCGCCGCACAGGGTGTAGACGTTGTAGTCGAACAGCACCTGACCGTCGCGGTTGAAGCGTTCACCCAGCCAGCGTTCGGCCATGGCCATGCCGACGCTGTTGGCGCAGCCCTGGCCGAGCGGGCCGGTGGTGGTTTCCACGCCGGTGGTCATGCGGTATTCGGGGTGGCCAGGGGTTTTCGAGTCCGCCTGACGGAACTGCTTGATGTCATCCAGGCTGATTGCCGGCTGCCCGGAACGCGTGCCGTGGGCGTCAATCTCGACCACGCCGGCCAGGTGCAGCAGCGAATACAACAGCATCGAGGCGTGACCCACAGACAGTACAAAACGGTCACGGTTGGGCCAATCCGGGTGCTCGGGGTGATAACGCAGGAAACGGCTCCACAGCGTGTAACCCACCGGCGCCAGGCCCATGGGCGTGCCTGGGTGGCCGGAGTTGGCCTTTTGTACGGCGTCCATGGCCAGGGTGCGAAGGGTATTGATGCATTGGGTGTCGACGGCGGTGGCAGCGTGAGTCATGAAACCGGTCTCCCTTGAGTGGCGATCTTCAGTGGAGGGCAGGGCACGGCAAAGGTTTGATTCAATCGCCAGGGTTTCGACGAACGGGGCTGCGTTGACTCCAGGCATGACAAGACCCCGCACAATGGGCTAGCTTCAAGGGCGTAGGCCATTGATCAACTTGCGGAGGTATTCCATGCCAGTGAAACACGACCTGTATCAGGACTTGGGGTTGAGCAAGGAAGTCGTTCACGAACGCAGGGCGGGCGACAAACGCTTGGATTCGCTGCTCACTCAGTATGACGATGCCGATAAAGAGGTGCTCAGGGCCGAGTCCACCAGTGCCAGCGATGAGGATGTGGAGAATCTGAAGAAGAAGCGCCTGTTGATCAAAGACGAGATCGTGGGGCGGCTGAACTGAGTGCAGGGTGGTCCTACAGGCCACGGACACATTTGTTCAGAATTGTCTGAGGGACAGGGCGCTTTTGACTGAATATGATGCGCCCCGTCCACCCGGCTCTGGGGACTGTTGCGGCGCAAGGATTGCGCTGTTGAGCCGGGTGGGCATCTCTATTTCACGCCAGCAGCGCCTGGGTGCAAGCCTCGATCGAGCGCTGCTGCGTTTCGCCATACAACTTCAATTCATCAATCGTCTGACGGCCCAGCGCGTGCTCGAACTCAAGCCTGTTTGAGTTGGCTGCGTAGTGGCTCTGCGCTGCATTGCCCAGGTTGGACTGAAAGATCCCCGCCGCACTCACCGGCAGAAAATCCTCGTACACCAAAGGCTCCACATCAATGTGGCCGGCTGCGACCAACGCTTCCAGCGTGCGCGGCTGATCGCAGGCGCCGCGTGCCGCCAGGCCTTGTTCGGTGGCGAAGTAGCGGAAGTAGGCCAGGCCCTGTTCCCGCATCTGCGCATGGCCATCCGGAAAAGCCTGAAAGTGTTGCTCCATCAATTGCATATAACGTGTGGCGTTACCCTCAGTCGGGAAAGCGCCCAGTTCGTCGCGCGCAGCGTTCAGCAATTGGTCGTACAGCGCGCGGCCTTTGGGCGTCAGTGCGACACCGCGTTGTTCGATTTCACCAAACCGCGCGCTGTGGTTGCCCTTGGCGTCGGCAAAGGCGATGGGCTCGTCAAGGGCCTTGAAACTGGTCTGGCGCAGCAGGATCGGGCACTGGCGGCGCGGTGGCCCCTCGATCACCGCTTTGGGCGTGATGCCTTTGCCGGGCATGGCGGCCTGCACCTGGTCGATGTCCAGGGTGCGCGGGGTCAGGTGGTTGATGTGCGGTCCTTTGAACGCAACCACATCGGCGATCAACCGGTGCTGGTCGCTGAGCTGCTGATACTGGGCGGCGGTGACGGTCGCCGTGTGGTGCCAGCGAAAGGTCTCCAGCGCCTGGCCGATGAAAGTCTTGGCGTCTTCCGCGTTCAGGCCGCCCTCCCGTTCAGCCTGTTCGATCAGCGCCAGCGCACCCGGCGTGAAGATCGACCGTTTTGCCAACGCCTGTTCGGCGAAGGCACGCAGTTCCGGGTTTTCGATCAGCTCCAGGCGCAGCAGCGAGGTGAACACGCGAAACGGGCTGGTCTGCAATGACTGCTCGTGCACGGCGCGAAAGGCCGTGGAATGCACCGGCACGCCCGCCGGTGTCAGGTCGTAATAGCCCACCGGCTGCATGCCCATCACCGCAAAAAGCCGGCCGATGGTGGCCAGTTCCGCCGCCGTGCCCAGGCGGATCGCACCGTGGCGTTCCATGTCCAGGCGCTGGATTTCACCGGTGCGTTGCAGGTGCGCGGCCAGGGCCTGATCACGCTCCAGAACCGCGGCATTGGTGTCGGCTACCAGCTCCATCAGTGCGCCATACAGCGGAACTTCATCTCGGTACATGTCGGACATGGCCCGGGAGAAACCCTTGCGGATGTCGTCGGGGCTGACATAGGCGACGGTTGGCATAGAAAAATTCCTGAACACAGTTGAGAGAGGCGAGGCCAGTGTCTGGATTTTGTTGGGCTGGGCGTGGCTACGCAAACGAAGAATCTTCAGGACTTCATTCTTTCAGTGAATGAAATGACGCAAATATGACAAAAAATCGAAGCCGTGAAATTTCATTTTCGAGGGGGTTTTCCTAACTAATTCTTCACGAGGAGCGCCGCGGCCGTCATGAAACAATCGTCACGTTTGTAGGGATGAAAGCTGTTCTGCACACACCGCACATAAAAATATGTTTAGGGGCCGTCGTTAATGAAAATTTCTACACTGGCGTTATCCATCACCGCCGCCTTGCTCGCACAACACGCCAGCGCCGATGATTTCGGCCTGGGTTCGCTGGGCACAGGTACCGGTCACAGCGGTTTCCTGGAAGACAGCCACGCGGCGATCAGCTCGCGCAGCATGTACTACAGCGCAGACAACCGCTCGGGCACCGCCAACGATTTGCGTGAAGCCGCGACACTGCTGCGCTTTGACTACAAATCCGGCTTTACCCAAGGCACCCTCGGGGTCGGTTTTGACGTGATGGCCTTCGGTGCCCTGCGTCTGGACGGTGGCGATGGCCACGCGGCGGGCCCAGGCCTGTCCGGCAACGGCAACAGCTTCTTCCCGACCAAAAACAACGGCACCGAGCCGGCTGACTCCTTCGGTCGCGCGGCGGGTAACGTGAAGTTCCGCATTTCCCAGACCGAGTTGCACGTCGGTGGCGGCCTGGCGCCTGTGTTGCCTATCCTGGTGTCGAACGACAGCCGTGTAGCGCCGCAGACCTTTGACGGCGGCATCCTGACGTCGAGCGACATCCCCAACGTCACTTTCACCGGCGGTGAGCTGAACAAGGCCGAAGGCCGTGCTTCCAGCAACTCCACCGGCTTGAGCGTTGCCGGCGGTACCCGCGACAGCGACAGCTTCAAATTCGGTGGTGTGGACTACAAGCCTTTCGGTTCGTCTGACAACGCCATCGCTAAAAACCTGACGTTGCAGTACTACTACGCCAACCTGCAAGACTTCTACAAACAGAACTACTTCGGCCTGGTTCACGTACTGCCGCTGGGTAACGATCAGTCGTTCAAGACTGACCTGCGCTACTTCGACAGCACCAGCGACGGCAAAAACGGTGAAGCCGGTTACCAGTTCAACAACAACGGCGGCTATGCCAAACACGCCGGCGAAGTGGACAACAAAACCTACAGCGCCGCGTTCACCTACCAGTTGGGTGGCAGCAGCCTGATGCTCGGCCACATCGGCGTGAGCGACGACGGCGGCTTCGTGTGGGTCAACCAGGGCAGCATCGCCAACCCTCAGCCACAAGGCGCAGGCGGCAGCGACTTCTACCTGTTCACCGACGCCGTGGTTGGCCAGTTTTCCCGCGCGGGCGAGCAAGTCAACTTCGGCCAGTACACCTACGACTTCAAAGCCTATGTACCGGGCCTGAAAGCTTCCGTGGCGTACCTGGACGGTACCGACATCAAGTCCAAAGTGGCTGGCGGCTCCGACCAGAAAGAAAACGAAACCGACTTCCGTCTGGATTACGTCGTGCAGCAAGGCCCGCTCAAAGGCTTCGGCACGACCTTCCGGACCGGTACCTACAAAGGCCACAACACCGGTACGCCGGATCAGGATCAAACCCGCCTGATCTTCAACTACACCTACGCGATCTTCTAAGACCGCGCTGCAAAACTCCCCATCTGGAGCGCTGTAAAACTGAAGGCCGCCTCATCCGCGGCCTTCAGTCTTTTTGGCGGATGGGCGACTCTTCATGTGCATCCGCAGGCGAATGGGTTCTACACTGGCCCCCACTGTGTCAGTGATGGAGGACCCGATGCCCGCCACGCCTACCAACATCCTTGAAACCATCGAAGGCCAGCGCCTGGCCACCCCTGACGCCGAACGCTGGCGCGAGTGGGGGCCCTATTTGAGTGAGCGCCAATGGGGCACGGTGCGCGAAGACTACAGCGCCGACGGCGACGCCTGGACCTACTTTCCCCATGAACATGCACGCAGCCGCGCCTACCGTTGGGGCGAAGATGGTCTGGCGGGGTTCAGCGACAAGGCGCAACGCTGGTGCCTGGGCCTGGCGCTGTGGAACGAGCGCGACGCGATCATCAAGGAGCGCCTGTTCGGCCTGAACAACGCCGAAGGCAACCACGGTGAAGACGTCAAGGAACTGTATTTTTTCGTCGACGGGGTGCCGAGCCATGCCTACATGCGCATGCTCTACAAGTACCCCCACGCGGCCTTTCCCTACGCCGACCTGATCACCGAGAACGCCCGGCGCGGCCTGGGAGATGCCGAATACGAAGTGCTCGATACCGGGGTGTTTGAAGACAACCGCTACTGCGATGTGAGCGTGGAATACGCCAAGCACCAGCCTGACGACGTTTTCATGCGCGTCACCGTACACAATCGTTCGGACCAGCCGACCCGCCTGCAAGTGTTGCCCCAGTTGTGGGCGCGCAACGACTGGAGCTGGACCTTCGACGCGCCCAGGCCGCAACTGACGCTGGAGGGCGATCGCGTGCTGGCTCGTCATCATGAGCTGCCCGATCGCCACCTTAGTGCCTGGGGCCAGGACGGGGTGGAGTGGCTGTTCTGCGAAAACGAAACCAACTACGCCAAGCTGGACGGGTTGGCGGCACTCGGGCCGTTCAAGGACGGCATCAACGATTACGTGGTGGATGGCGTGCAATCGGCGATTCGCCGCGACGCGGGCACCAAGGTGGCCGCGCGTTTCACCCTCGAGCTGGCGGGTTTGCAAAGCAAAACCCTGTATCTGCGCTTTGCCCCCGCGCACGCGCCCGAGGTCAATGCGCGCAAGCTGTTCGAGGCGCGCCGTCAGGAAACCGATGACTTTTATGCCGCCTTGCAACACGGCATCGCCGATGAAGACGCGCGCAATGTGCAGCGTCAGGCGCTGGCCGGTTTGCTGTGGTCCAAGCAGCTCTACTATTTCGACGTGAACCAGTGGCTCGACGGCGACCCGGCCCAGCCCGCGCCACCGCCCGAGCGCCTGCACATCCGCAATACCCATTGGCGGCACCTGTCCAACTTCGACATCCTGTCGATGCCCGACACCTGGGAATACCCGTGGTACGCCTCGTGGGACCAGGGCTTCCAGGCCGTGGCTATTGCGCTGATAGACCCGGCCTACGCCAAGCAACAACTGTTACTGCTGGTCAAAGACCGTTTCATGCACCCCAACGGCCAGTTGCCGGCCTACGAATGGCGTTTTGACGATGCCAACCCGCCGGTGCATGCCTGGGCCAGCTGGCGCGTGTATCAGCAGGACAAAGCGCTGACAGGCGTCGGCGATATGGATTTCCTGGAGCGAATTTTCCATAAGCTGCTGCTGAATTTTTCCTGGTGGGTCAACCGCAAGGACGCCGAGGGCCGCAACCTGTTTCAGGGCGGGTTCCTGGGACTGGACAATATCGCCTTGTTCGACCGCTCGGCCACCTTGCCGCCGGGTTACCAACTGGATCAGGCCGACGGCACGGCGTGGGTCGCCGCCTATGCGCTGGACCTGATGCGCATCGGCCTGGAACTGGCCAAGCGCAATGCGGTGTACGTGGATATTTCGGTGAAGTTTTTCGAACATTTCCTCTACATTGCAGGCGCCATCAACCGTGTCGACGACAACGCCGAAGGCCTGTGGGATGAGCAGGATCAGTTCTTTTACGACGTGTTGCACCGCCCGGACGGCCATAACGAACCGGTGCGCCTGCGCTCCATCGTCGGCCTGATGCCGCTGTTTGCGGTGCTGGTGCTGGAGCAGCGTGAGCATGAAGGCCTGCAGGGCTTGCGCGAGCGCCTGCTGGGTTTCATGAAGCACCGGCCGGACCTGGCCAAACTGGTGTCACGCTGGAACGAACCGGGGCAGGGCAACCGCCTGTTGCTGGCGCTGTTGCGCGGCGAGCGCACCAAAGACCTGCTGCGACGCATGCTCGATGACCGGGAGTTTTTGTCGGACTTTGGTGTGCGTTCACTGTCCAAAGCCTTTGCCGAACAGCCTCTGGCGCTGAAAATGAATGGCGACACCCTTTGCGCCAGCTACCAGCCTGGGGAGTCCGACTCACGCCTGTATGGCGGCAACTCCAACTGGCGCGGGCCGTTGTGGATGCCGGTGAACTACATGCTGATCGAATCGCTGCGCGAGTTTCACCGTTACTACGCCGACAACTTCTCGGTGGAATACCCCACGGGCAGTGGTTATCTGTCGTCGCTTGAGGACGTGGCCGACAGCCTCAGTCAGCGTCTGACCGCGTTGTTTCTGAGGGATGAGAATGGCGTGCGGCCGTCGATGGCCGGGTATGCGCAGTTGGAGGCAGACCCTGCGAGCCGCGATCTGGTGTTGTTCCATGAGTATTTTCATGGCGAGACCGGACGGGGCCTGGGGGCTTCGCACCAGACGGGGTGGACGGCGTTGGTGGCGTTGTTGTTGCAACCGAAGTCCTGACTGTTGCCACGCGCAGGGTGTGGGAGCTGGCTTGTGTGGGAGCCGGGCTTGCCCGCGATGCAGGCGACTCGGTCTGTCAGGGAACCGAGGTGATGCGATCGCGGGCAAGCCCGGCTCCCACAGGATTTATGTTGAGCACAAGATTGCAGGCAAAAAAATCCCGCCTCTAGAGGCGGGATTGGTCTTCAAGGTTGCCCTAGGATCAAGCCGGGAACAGTTCGCTCAGCTTCATCGCCAGCATCATGTCGCCTTCGGTGCGCAGTTTGCCGCTCATGAAGGCCTGCATGCCGTCGGTGTCGCCGCTGACGATGCCTTCCATGGTTTCGCCGTCGGTCACCAGGGTCACCTGAGCGTCAGGGTTTTCGCCTTCCAGCAGTTCGCAGGTGTTGTTCTTGACCACCAGCGAGAAGTTCTGGGTGTCGTCGATGCGGAAACCGAACACCAGATCCAGGCCGTCAGCGGCGGCCGGGTTGAATTTGGCTTTCATTGCTTCTACAGCTTTGGCTACGTCAGTCATGGTTTCGATCCTTTAAGGTAGAGTCCAGTGACCTTGGGGTCACGGTTGGCCGCAATTCATCGGAAAGTGATGAGCTGCGGCGCCTTCAACAGTTGCAAGTGGGTATGACCGTTGAAGGAAGCCAGGGCCACCTCGCGACCGCGGAATTTCAGCACGTTGAGCGAGGTGTTAACAATTTGCCAGTTCAGTTCGAAGGCCTGCGCGGCAGGCATCCGGGTGATCAGGTGGAGCAGGGCGGTAATCGTGCCGCCGGAGGTAAACACGGCGATTTTGTCGGCGTTGTCGGCCGCTTCCAGAATGCGTTGCAGGCCGCCTTGAACGCGCTCGACAAATCCCAGCCAGCTTTCCAGGCCTGGCGGGTCGTAAGTGCCAGCCAGCCAGCGCTCGATGATCAGCGCGAAGATGCGCTGGAATTCGCTGCGGTTCTGCGCGGCGTTGCGTAAAACGTCGACCGCGTGAGGCTCTGTGCTCAGCAGGTCCGGGAGCAGTGCGCGAATGATGGCTTCGGCGTCGAATTCGTTGAACGCGCTGTCGATTTCCAGCGTCGGTGCCGCAATGCCAAGGGCGCGGTACTGATCGAAGGCGGCGGTGGCGGTGTGCTGCTGGCGACGCAGGTCGCCGGCAATGCAGCGGTCGAACGTCAGGCCCAGCTCGGCCAGGTGACGACCCATCACGTGCGCCTGTTCCACACCGACGGGCGACAGGACGTCATAGTCGTCTGCACCGAAGGAGGCCTGGCCATGTCGAATCAGATAAATGCTGCCCACGTCCGTTTTCCCGGTACGTTGAAAGTCTGGCGAGGTTATGAGGATGCCTGCGAGCTGTCAATGAAAAAACATACGCTTGTTTTAAAAGCTCGTTAGAGCGCCACTGCTGGCGGTTTGAGCACTGGCTCCAAGGCAGTGCCGCCGGTATGCTGGGGCCATCCGCGCCTGGCGCAGTGCAATTTTCTAAGGAGTCATATGGATTTTCTGGCTGAATACGCGAGTTTCCTGGCGAAGACCGTCACCCTGGTGGTCGCTATTCTGGTGGTGTTGATCAGTTTCGCGGCCCTGCGCAGCAAAGGCCGTCGCAAATCCGCCGGCCAATTGCAGGTCAGCAAACTCAACGACTTCTATAAAGGCCTGCGCGAGCGGCTGGAGTCGACCCTGCTCGACAAGGACCAGCTCAAGACCCTGCGCAAATCCGAAAGCAAAACCGAAAAGAAAAATGCCAAGAAGAAACCCGAGGCCAAGGCGCGGGTATTCGTGCTGGATTTCGACGGCGACATCAAGGCCTCGGCCACCGAAAGCCTGCGCCATGAAATCACCGCGCTGCTGAGCCTTGCCACACCGAAGGACGAAGTGGTGCTGCGCCTGGAAAGCGGCGGCGGCATGGTGCACAGCTATGGTTTGGCGTCTTCGCAGCTGGCACGCATCCGCCAGGCAGGCGTGCCGTTGACGGTGTGCATCGACAAGGTGGCGGCCAGCGGCGGCTACATGATGGCGTGCATCGGCGAGAAGATCATCAGCGCACCGTTTGCCATCCTCGGATCCATCGGCGTCGTGGCGCAATTGCCCAACGTCAACCGTCTGCTGAAAAAGCACGACATCGACTTCGAAGTGCTGACCGCCGGCGAGTACAAACGCACCCTGACCGTGTTTGGCGAGAACACCGAGAAGGGTCGCGAGAAGTTTCAGGAAGACCTGGACATTACCCACCAATTGTTCAAGAACTTCGTGTCGCGTTATCGCCCACAGCTGGCGATTGACGAAGTGGCGACCGGCGAAGTGTGGCTGGGTGTTGCTGCCCTCGACAAACAGCTGGTAGATGAGCTGCAAACCAGCGACGAGTACCTGGCGACTAAAGCCAAGACCGCCGAGGTGTACCACCTGCACTATGCCGAGCGCAAAAGCCTGCAAGAGCGCGTGGGCCTGGCGGCCAGCGGTTCGGTGGACCGTGTGTTGCTGACCTGGTGGAGCCGGTTGACTCAGCAGCGGTTCTGGTAATCCTGATGTAGGCTGCCCCAACTGTGGGAGCTGGCTTGCCTGCGATAGCATCACCAAGGTGTGACTGACACACCGAGGTGCCTGCATCGCGGGCAAGCCCGCTCCCACATTCAGGTTGGTGTCGTCGCGGAGGACTGTTGCGCCAAGGGTATCGGCTTTCTCATCAACATCCCCACCACCAAGGCACCCAGTAACCCCAACAACCCCGCCACCCACAACACCCCGCTGAACCCGCCCACAAACGCCTGCCGCGCCAGCGGTTGTACCACCGCCCGTGCCGATTCCGGCAACAAGCCCATGGCCGCCGGCATATCACCTGCCACCACGCGTGATGCAATGCCTGCCACCTGCTCCTGCCATTGCGCGCCGATACTCGCGCTCAGCAGCTGTTCGCTATGACTGCTCAGCAGCGCGCCGTAAACCCCAATCGCCAGCATGATCGCGCTGAAGCGCATGGTGGTGCTCATGCCCGAACCCATGCCCGCGCGGTCCCGAGGTACGCAGGCCATGATGTTCTTCTGGGTGTCGCCATTAAGCAGGCCAGCGCCGGCGCCGGTCACGGCAATTGCCAGGGCGAAGGGCAGGTAGCCGCCGGCGCTCACTGCCCAGGCGCTCAGCAAATTGCCACAACCCACCAGGGTCAAGCCGGTCGCCATCATCGTAGCCGGCGCAACACGCCCGGCCAGGCGTGCGCCGATGCGTGGACAAACCAGCATGGTCAGGGCAAAGGGCAGCATGCCAAGGCCGGAGGCAATCGCGGAAAAGCCCAGGCCGTTTTGCAGATAAAACGGCAGCAGCGTCATCATCACCTGAGCGCACCCGGCGTAGGCAAACATGCCCATTAAGGCGCCGATAAAGCGCGGATGGCGGAACAGCTGCAAGTCCACCATCGGCCGCTGTTGCAGGCGTTCAACGATCACAAATACACCCAGTAATATCGCACCGCCGATCAGGCGCGCGTAGGTCAGCGGGCTGTTCCAGCCGATGCGGTTGGCTTCGATCAGGCCCCAGATCAGGCACAGCAGGCTGGCGCTGAACGCCAGGCTGCCCCACGGGTCCAGCCGTGCGGACTGGGCGTCACGGGACTCCGGAATCGCGCGCACTACCAGCGTCATCAGCGCCAGGCCCACCGGCAGGTTGAGATAGAAGATCCAGCGCCAGCCCAGGTACTGAGTGATCAAACCCCCCAGGGTTGGTGCAGCAGTCATCGCCACGCCCATGCACGCGCCCCAGAAAGCCCAGGCTTTTGCGCGGTCCACTTCATCGTGGAAGGTGTGGCCGATGGAGGCCAGCGCCGACGTCAGCAGCAAGGCGGCGCCCACGCCTTTCACTGCGCGGGCAATGTCGAGGAACAACGCGTTCGGTGCCGCCCCGCAACCCAGTGATGCCAGGATGAAAATACTCAGGCCCCAGATCAGCGATTTCTTGCGGCCAAAGCGGTCGGCAATGCTACCGGCTGGCAGCAGCAACGCGGCGAAGGCCAGCATGTAAGCGCTGACTACCCACTCGATATCGGCGAAGTTGGCTCCCAGATCGCGAGCGATGCTGGGCAGGGTCACGGCGACGATATTGGTGTCGAGCACGATCAGCGAGCACACACCCGAAGCCGTGAGCAGTGTCAGGCGTGGACTGACCCGGCTCATGGTTTGATTACCTTGCAGGCAATACGGAAATGACGGTTGACGGACATCGCAGAGGCTCTTTAGTGTTGAGGTATCACGAGCTTATCCTTGGCGGCCATGGTCTTTGTTAGGCGCCCCGGTTCACTTTATTACCTTTGAGCTAATGCTGAAATGGAAATACGCCACTTCCGCTACTTCCTCGCTGTGGCCCGTCAGCGCAATTTCACCCGCGCGGCCGAGCAGTTGGGTATCGCGCCGCCGACGCTGAGCCGGCAGATTCAGGACATGGAAACCGACCTGGGCGCCCGTCTGTTCGTGCGCCAGCAACGTGAAGTCAGCCTCACCGAAGCAGGCGCTGCGTTACTGATAGAGGCCGAAGCCACGGTGCGCCAGTTTGAGTTCGCCCAGCGCAATGCACAGCGCGCCGGGCGCGGCGAGATCGGCCATATCGAGCTGGGTTACGTCGCCTCGGCGGTGTATTCCGGGGTATTGCAGCGGCAAATGCAGGCGTTCAGCCAGGCGTTTCCCGATGTGAGCGTGAATGTGCGCGAGTGTGCGATGGCCAGCTTGCCGGGTGCCATCGCGGATGGGCGATGTGATATCGGTTACATCCGATCCCCCATGACCCTGCCTGAGGGGGTGGAGGCCGTGCGCCTGGACAGCGAAGGTTTCGTATTGGCGCTGCACCGTGATTCATGGCTGCTGGGACTGAAGGCCATTCTCTGCGAGCACCTGCAAAACGAGACCTTCATCCTGCCGGAACAAATCAGCGGCACCTTGCACGTGGCGGCGCAAGGGGGCTACGCACCGCAACTCGGCCCGCAGCCGGGTGGCCTGGTGGCAGTCGTTGCGTTGGTGTCATTGGGGCAGGGCGTGGCGGTGGTGCCGGCGTCGCTGGTGGGGCATGTGAGTTTGCCGGGTGTGGTGTATCGGCCCATTCAGGGCAATGACGCTACGTCGTGGTTGTCGCTGATTCACCGGCGCTTTGAGAAGGCGCCGGCGGTGGTGCGGTACATTCAGCAGGTCAAAATGGGCGTCTAGTTCCTGTGGCGAGCGGGTTAATGTGGCAAGCCCGCTCACCACAGGGGTTTTTGTGGTGTCAGGTGAGGCGCGGCTGGACTGAATCCGCCAGGCGCGTGAGGATCAGGCAACAGGACACCGCCCCGGCGTCCAGCACGCCCAACGAGCGCTCGCCCAAACGGCTGGCCCGGCCGATTTTTGCGATCAGGTCTTTGGTCGAGTCGCGCCCTTGGGACGCGGCAGCTTTCATGGCGTCCAGTGCATCATTGAATGAGGCGCCACTGGCATGGGCGTGCTCGAAGGCTTCAACCGCCGGAATCAAGGTGTCCATCAGGCACTTGTCGCCCACGCCGGCTTCGGTAATGTCCTGCAATGAGGTCAGACCGCCGCGCAGCAAGTGGGCGAAGGTTGCCGCATCAATGTTTTCGCTGCTGCGCACTTCGTCGGCCATGCCGATAAACAGGCTGCCATACAGCGGCCCCATGGAACCGCCGATGCCTTCCATCAGGCTCAGCGTCAGCTCGTCCAGCGCTTCGGCCAGGGTCAGTTGGCGGCCTTCGATGGTGCGCCCGCAGTGGGCAAAGCCCTTGGCCATGTTGATGCCGTGGTCGCCATCGCCGATGGCGCCATCGATTTCACTGAGGTATTCGCGGTTGGCGACAATCACGCTGACCAGGTCGCTGACGATGGCGCCGCCGTCACGGGTGGAAAAATGCTGGCTCATGGTTCATTCCGCCTGGGTCATGCCGATGGAGCGGCAGGGTTGGTCGATCAGGGTTTTGAGCTCTGCGTCGAGGCCGAGCAGGGTCAGGGTTACGCCCATCATTTCCAGGGATGTGAAGTAATTGCCTACATAGCAGCGATGAATGTTCAGACCCTTGGCCGTGAGCTGGCGCTCCACTTCGGCGTAGAAAATGTACAGCTCCATCACCGGTGTAGCGCCGAGCCCCGAGACCAGCACCACCACGCTGTCGTCCAC
The DNA here is from genome assembly GCF_002813445.1 of Pseudomonas tolaasii NCPPB 2192. Taxonomy (NCBI): domain Bacteria; kingdom Pseudomonadati; phylum Pseudomonadota; class Gammaproteobacteria; order Pseudomonadales; family Pseudomonadaceae; genus Pseudomonas; species Pseudomonas tolaasii. The sequence continues at coordinate 5,302,642 of NZ_PHHD01000001.1, read as the reverse complement.
GCTGAAGTCTCGGTCGGCGAGAATCGGCGCGAGCATGCGTTCGGCCATGGCGGCGGCAGACTCGATGGGAACGACTTCAATGCCCGGTTCGCCGTGATGGCCGATGCCGAGTTCCATCTGGCCGTCGGGAATGTGGAAGTTCGGCTTGCCCACGGCGGCGATGGTGCAGGGCGTCAGGCCGATGCCGATGGAGCGGCAGTTATCGACCGTTTTTTGCGCGACACGGATCACTCCGTCCAGGTCGTAATGCTGGGCGGCCGCTGCGCCGCCGATCTTCCACATGAAAATTTCCCCGGCCACGCCACGGCGCTTGGCGATATCGGCCTTGGGCGCCGAGGCCACGTCGTCGTTGGCGACCACGGTGCGGATGCGCATGTCTTTGCTGGCGGCCATTTTCATCGCCAGTTTTACGTTCATATTGTCGCCGGCGTAGTTGCCATAAAGGCACGCCACGCCTGCGCCATGGTCAGCGGCGCGGAAGGCGTCGAAGAAGCTTTTGGCGGTGGGCGAGGAGAAGATTTCGCCGACGGCCACGGCGTCTACCAGCCCCGGGCCGACGTAGCCGAGGAAGGCAGGCTCATGGCCCGAGCCGCCGCCGGTGACAATGCCGACGCGGCCTGGCGCCGAAGGTTTGGCTTTGACGATGACGCGCGGGTTGGTCTCGTATTGGCGCAGCTCAGGGTGCGCGACCAGAATGCCGCGCAGCATGTCCTCGACCACCTGGTCCGGATCATTGATGACTCGATTCATAACGCGGGTTCCTGTTTTTGTTCTTAAAGGGCAACAACAATCTAATGTGGGAGCTGCGTCGGTGAAATCAGGGTTCGAGTACCACTTTGAGCGACTTGTCCCCACGCTCCATCACCGCAAACGCTTCCTTGAAGTCCGCCAGCGCAAACTTGTGAGTCACCACATCGCGCATGTCGATCTTGCGGTTGCCAATAAAGTCGATGGCCCGCGGGTACATGTACGGGCCCAGGTGCGAGCCCAGAATATCCAGTTCCTTGCGGTCGCCGATGATCGACCAATCTACCGTGGCCTCGTCATTGAATACGCTGAATTCGACGAAACGCCCCAGCTTGCGCAGCATCGCCAGACCCTGGTTCACCGCCTTGTGGTGCCCGGTGGCTTCGATATAGATGTCGCAGCCATAACCGTCGGTGATGTCGCGGATTTTGGCCATCACATCGACTTCGGCCGGGTTCCACACTTCGTCGGCGCCCATGCGCAGGGCGAGGGCGGCGCGTTCGGGTTTCATGTCGAGCACGATCAGTTTTTTCGGGTTGCGCAAACGCACGGCGCCGATGATGCCCAGGCCGAGGGTGCCGGCGCCGGCGACCACCACAACGTCGTCGTGGTCGACATTGGCGCGTTCGGCGGCGTGCAGCGAGCAGGCGAGCGGTTCGATCAGGATCGCTTCGTCCGGGGCAATGGATTCCGGCACCTTGTGGATGATGCCTTCCTTGGTGAAGATCATGTACTGGGCCATGGCGCCCTGCACGTTGTTCTGGAAGCCATACAAATCGTGCTTCTGGCACATCCAGTACTGGCCGTGGTTGCAGAAACGGCAGCCCCAGCACGGCACGATCTGTTCGGAGATGACCCGGTCGCCGACGCTCACGCCGCGTTTTTCCGCGCCAGGCCCGAGCGCGACCACGCGGCAGACGAACTCATGCCCCGGAATCATTGGCGGTTTCACGTAGCGCGGTTGTTCGGCATCGCCCCAGAACGAGGGTGCGCCGCGGTAGGTCTTGATGTCGCCCATGCAGATGCCGCACAGCTCGACCTTGGTCAGAATCTCGTCGGGCCCGGGTGTGGGCACATCGACGGTTTCCAGGCGGTAGTCTTCCGGGCCATGGCAGACCACGGCCTGCATGGTTTTCGGGATGACCGGGGACAGGTGTTCAGGTGTGCGTTCGGTAACGGTGGACATGACAAAACCTCACGACAAAAAAATGAATTACTGAATGCTGTAGCCGCCGTCGATCACCATGTTGGCGCCGGTGATCATCTGTGCAGCGTCGCTGAGCAAATACAACGCCAGCCCGGCGATTTCTTCCGGTTGGGCAAAGCGACCCGCCGGGATTTGCAACTTGGCCTTTTCACCCACTTCACCGGCCCAGGCTTTCTTGCCCAAGGCGGTCTCGACGATGGTCGGAGAGATGGCGTTGACATTGATCTGCGGCGCCCACTCCATGGCCAGTACCTTGGTCATGCCGACGATGGCCGCCTTGCTCGCGCAGTAGGCGACGTGGCGGTCCAGGCCGATCACGGCGGCCTGGGAGGCGAGGTTGACGATGCGCCCGCTGCCTTGGACCAGCATGTGTCTGGCGCAGGCCTGGGCTACGAAAAAACTGGCTTTGAGGTTGATATCCAGCGTGGTATCCCAAGCGCTTTCGCTCACCTCCACGGCTTTGTCGAGCAGCACCACGCCGGCGCTGTTGATCAGGTAATCGAGGCGCTGGAAGTGTTCGAAAACGCTATCGATGGTGTGTTGTATCTGGCCGATCCGGCCGAGATCAACGGCAATGCCCAGGTGGCCGCTGCCCAGGCGGGCGGCGACTTCAACCACGGCAGGGTCGCGGTCGAGCAGGGCGACGCGCGCACCGCGTTCAACCAGCAGGGTGGCGCAGGCCAGGCCGATGCCGGCGGCGCCGCCAGTGATCACTGCGCAGCGGCCGGTGAGGTCGAAGGCTTGGTTCCAGAAACCGGACATGAATGACTCCTCTGTCGATCGTTCCCACGCTCTGCGTGGGAATGCCGCCTGGGACGCTCTGCGTCCCGATGTTGGGTGACGCGGAGCGTCACGGGATGCATTCCCACGCGGAGCGTGGGAACGATCAAGCTACTTGGAGCCGCTGACTTGTTTGTACAGCGCATCCGCATTCGCGTTAGTCACCGGCACCCACGGCAGGATGTAATTTTTGTCGGTGCCGTCACCCCATTTCACGTCTTTGGCGTAGCGCTCCCAAATCACCGACTGCGGCTTGTAGTCCTTGCCGGCCAGTGCGCGCAATGCCACATCCAGCGCGCCCTGGGATTGGGCCTGGGCGTCTTGCAGGAAGGTGGTGACTTCATCTTTCTTCGCCGCCTGGATCGCGTCCGGCATGCCGTCAATCGAGGTGACCGGCACGTCCTTGGACGACAAGCCATGGGACTTCAGGGCCTGTACCGCGCCAAGGGCCATGTCGTCGTTTTGTGCAATCACGCCGTTGATGCCTTTGGGGTGGGCGTTCAGCCAGTCTTCGGTGAGTGCCAGCGCCTGGGCGCGGTCCCAGTTGGCGGTTTTCTTCTCGATGATCTTGATGTCCGGGTGCTTGCTCAGCACTTCCAGCTCGCCTTTTTCGCGGTCGATTTGCGCCGACTGGCCAATCGGGCCCTGGATGATCACCACGTTGCCTTTGCCGTTGAGCTTGTCGACCATGGCCTGGGCCTGCAGGCGGCCGCCTTCCACATCGTCGTTGCCCACGTACGGCACAGCGGCATCGGCTACTTTCGTATTGGAGGCGATCACCACCACGTCGTTACTCATGGCTTGCTTGACGGTGCCGACGCCGGCCTTGGTGTCAATCGGCACGAACAGGATGGCGTCGTAGTGCTGGGTCACCATGTTTTCAATCTGGTTGTTCTGGGTCAGGGCGTCGTAGTTGCCGTCGAACACGGTCAGTTGCACGGTGCCGTCCTTGACTGCCGGGTGTTCCTTCAACTCGCGCACCCAGTTCTGCATGAACTGGCCCTTGAGGCCGTAGACGGCGGCGCCGATTTTGTAGGTCTTGCCGTCGGCGGCCATTGCGATACTGCTGGCGAGCAGGGAGAGAGCCGCCACGGCGGCCAAGGTGGTACCCAGTTTCATAAGTAGAACTCCGGTTATTGTTGTGGGTCGTTCTCTAGCGTTTTTTCTTGCGCCACACGTCGATCAGTACTGCGAACACGATGATCAGGCCCTTGGCGACCTGCTGGTAATAAGAGGACACGCCGAGCAGGTTCAACCCGTTGTTGATCACGCCGATCAGTAACGCGCCAAACAGCGTGCCGACAATGCTGCCGGTGCCGCCCGAAAGGCTGGTACCGCCGATCACCACCGCGGCAATCGCGTCCAGTTCGTAGGAAACCCCGGCCTGGGGCAGGGCGGAGGTGGTGCGCGCCGACAGCACCACGCCGGCAAGGCCTGCGAGCAAACCCGAAACCACGTACACCGAAAACATCACCTTGCGCACGCCAATGCCCGAGGTGCGCGCGCTTTTTTCATTGCCGCCCACCGCGTACACGTAGCGGCCGTACGTGGTGTAACGCAGCACCATCCAGAAGATCAGTGCGACCACGGCGAAGATCACGATCGGCACACCAATCGGGCCGATCTTGCCGATGCCCAGCGCCAGGTAGGCGTCGGGCAAATCGGTGATCGGGCTGCCGTCATTGAGGATGAAGGTCATGCCCCGCGCGATGCTGAGCATGCCCAGGGTGGCCACGAACGGCGGGATCGACAGGTTGGCGACCATAAAGCCGTTGACTACACCGAGCATCGCCCCGGCAAACATCCCGGCGCTGACGGCCGCGAGCAAGCCGTAACCCTGGGTTGCAACCATGGCGCTGCACAGCCCGGCGAAGGCCAGAATCGAGCCCACTGACAGGTCAATGCCCTTGGTCAGGATCACGTAGGTCATGCCCACGGCGAGGATGCCGTTGATCGAGGTCTGGCGCAGGATGTCCATCCAGTTGCGCCAGGTCATGAAATATTCGCTGGAAAACGCCATCACCACGCACAGCAGGATAAACACCAGCGGCAGGCCGAAACGGTCGAGGGACAGGCGCACACGGTTGCGCGGTGCGGCGGTGACAGGGGCAGTAATGGAGGTTTTGGCATTCATGAGGCAAGACTCAACAAGGCTTCCTGGGAAAGGGCGGTGTCGGTGCTGATGGTCACCAGCCGGCCGCCTTTGAATACGGCGATGCGATCACTCAGGTGCAGCAATTCCGGGGCTTCGGACGACACCACAATGGCCGCGCCGCCGGCGCGCACAAACTGGTCGAGCAGGTGGTAGATCTCCTGCTTGGCGCCTTCGTCGATGCCGCGCGTGGGCTCGTCGCACAGCAGGCACACCGGCTCGGTGGACAGGCATTTGGCGAGCACCACTTTTTGCTGGTTGCCGCCACTCATGGACGCCACCGGCAATTCCAGGGAACTGGTCTTGATGTGCAGACGCTTGACCATGTCCTGCGCGAGCTGGGTTTCCTTGCGCGCATTGATCAGCGACCAGCTCGACAGGCGTTTGTAAGCCGAGAGCGCAATGTTGGACAGAATGCTGCCGGTGAGCACCAGGCCGCTGTCTTTGCGGTCTTCGGTGACCAGTGACATGCCCGCGTTGATCGTGGCCTTGGGCAGGCCAACCGGCATGGGTTTGCCTTGCAGGGTGACGCTGCCGGAGTCGGCGACGGTCAGCCCATAGATGCAATTGAGGAATTCACTGCGCCCGGAGCCCATCAGGCCATAGATGCCGAGGATTTCGCCCTGGCGCAGGCTCAGGCTGATGTCGTGGAACTCGCCGTGACGGCTCAGGTTGTCGACTTGCAGGCAGGTGCTGGCCGCGCATTCGCGGCCGACCTTGTGGTCGATGCGCGTGAGTTCCTGGCCGACGATGCCGCGCACCAAGTGGTTGCGGTCGATATCGGCCATGCGCCCGCTTTCTACAAAGGCGCCATCGCGGAAGATGCTGTAGTCATCGGCAATCTGCGCCAGTTCGCTGAGGCGGTGCGATACGTAAACAATGCCGGCGCCGCGAGCGGTGAGGCGGCGGATGGCTTTGAACAGGGTTTCGGCTTCGCGCTCGCCGATGGCGGAGGTGGGTTCGTCCATGATCATGACCTGGCAGTCATGGCTGAACGCCTTGGCGATTTCCACCAGTTGGATCTGCGCCACGCTCAGGCGGTGCATGGGGCTGGTGGCGTCGACGTCGAATTCCAGGCTTTCGAGCAGTTCGCGGGTGCGGCGGTTGAGAGCCTTGCTGTCGACAATACAGCCGGCGCGGCGCGGTTCGCGGCCCAGCCAGATGTTCTCGGCGACGGTCATATAGGGGATGGGTTCCAGCTCCTGGGTGATCATCGCGATCCCCGCCGCCAGCGCTTCACTCGGGCGGTTGAATTGCACAGGCGCGCCGTTGAGCAGAATGGTGCCGGCATCACGCTGGGTGATGCCCATCAGAATGCTCAGAAACGTTGATTTGCCGGCGCCATTGCCGCCACACAACGCGTGAACGCTGCCGGCCCGCAGAGAGAGGCGCCCGTCACGCAGGGCAGGCACCCCGGCGTAAGCCTTGGCGACGTGTTCAGCCTGGAGCAGTAATGGCGTGGCCATCGGCGTGTCCTCGTGCTGTGAATTCTTATTAGGTCGCACAGTCATGTTTCTCTGTGAGCATATGTGTACCAAATGAAATTCTGATCAGTCAATCTCTTTAATGTAAAAGGTTAGAATGTCATCTTTGCGCTGAAATACGCCTGAATAGAGGGGGGTTGACTGGCAGGTCAGTTAAAACTCGCTTGACAGAAAGGTTTGAATGCCCGCGAAATGAGTGAGCGAAATTTCACAGATTGATCATATGATCAGTCATCAGTAAGATCTCGGCAGCGGAGCCAGACGCCATGAACACACCTTTCCCGGTGGCTATCGGATGCGATGAAGCGGGTTTTGAGCTCAAAGAGCTGTTGAAGCGCCATATCGAGGCGCTGGGTTACCCGGTGACCGACTTCGGCACCCATTCCACGGCGCCGGTGCTGTACCCGGATATCGCGCTGGCTGTGGCCACCGCCATCAACGCCGGGCAGCAGCGCCTGGGCGTGCTGGTATGCGGCACCGGCATTGGCATGGCGATTTCGGCCAACAAGGTGCTGGGTATTCGTGCGGCCCAGGCCCACGACACCTATTCGGCGGAGCGTGCGCGCAAGAGCAACGATGCGCAGATTTTGTCCATTGGTGCGCGGGTGATCGGCGCCGAGCTGGCGAAAAGCATCGTCAAATCGTTCCTGGAGTCTGAGTTCGAGGCCGCGCGTTCCGGGGCGAAGGTCGAACGCATCAATGCGATCGAGCGTGACGGGCATCAGTAGTGGACGGAACGGGGCAAGAGTCGGGAGAATGCGCCTTTGACGCCGAAACGGAAGCCCGTCCCCATGAGTGACAGTACCCAGCGCATGGCCAGCGATATCGATCAAATGACCGAAGTGGCGATGCTCTATTACCTTGAGAACGTCACTCAGGAGGCCATCGCCAAGCGCTTCGACCTGTCGCGCGCGAAAGTCAGCCGCTTGCTCAAGCGCGCGCGCGATGAGGGCATTGTCGAGGTGCGCGTGCTGCAGCACCCGGCGATGAACAACGAGCTGGAGCGGGCGCTGGTCGAACGTTTCAAGCTCGACCGCGCCTTGATTGCCGTCGACCACAGCGAGCCCGACACCCAGCGCTCGGCCGTCGCCAGCCTGGTGGCCAACTACCTGAACAAAACCCTGGGCGACGGCATGATTGTCGCCGTGGGCATGGGCCGCAATGTCGGCGCGGTGGCCGATAACGTGTTTTTGCCGGTGACACGCAATTGCACGTTTGTGTGCGCTATCGGCGGTTCGCTCAAGGCCGGTGAGTACATGAACCCGGACCATATCTGCCGGCGTCTGGCCCTGCGTTTTGGCGGCGAAAGTGAAAGCCTGTACGCGCCGGCACTGGTGGCCAACCCGGAATTGCGCGGTGTGCTGATCAACAACGACACGGTGCGCTCGACCCTCGACCGTGCGCGGCGCGCGGATATCGCGCTGATCGGCATTGGCGATATGAGCGAAAACAGCAATATGGTGCGCATGGGCTGGTTTTCGCCGCAGGAAATCGCTCAGGCGCGGCTGTCCGGCACGGTGGGTGACATGATGGGGTATGACTTTATCGACATTCACGGGCAGCCGGCGGTCAACGCCATTCAGGGGCGGGTGATCGGGTTGACCGTGCAGGAGCTGTTTCGCATTCCGGATGTGGTGGCGATCGCCAGCGAGAACACCAAGGCGGCGGCGACGCTGGGGGCGTTAAGGTCGGGAGTGATCAATACGCTGGCAACCACGGTGACCAATGCGCACACCATCCTGGCGCTGGACGACGCGACCCGAAAGTCCTGATACCCCATCGTTCGACCATGCAGATCAGGCCCCTGTGGGAGCTGGCTTGCCTGCGATAGCATCACCTCGGTTTTACTGATGGACCGAGTTGTCTGCATCGCAGGCAAGCCAGCTCCCACACAAGTGATGTGTTGGGTTCTACAGATCTTGTAATAGTTTTGCGTTGTGGGAAATTTAACTTTCGACTGTACGATTCAAGTCCTTTTCCCATTACAGGACTTACATGAACACCCTCTCGGAGCCTCCCAGTCGTCTTTCCCCAAGACAATCACTGCCGCTGTTCCTGCTGAAGCACCCCGTATTCCGACTGCTAACCTTGTCCCGGCCCACTGACCGCGCATTGCCGTGCCCGGCATTCTGAAAAACCGATAAAGAGACTCTATAAATGGAATGGTTAGCGGATCCAACGGCCTGGCTCGGCCTGTTGACCTTGATTGTGCTGGAACTGGTGCTGGGCATCGACAACCTGGTGTTTATCGCGATTCTGGCGGACAAACTGCCGCCGGAGCAGCGCGACCGGGCGCGGTTGATCGGTTTGTCCCTGGCCCTGCTGATGCGCCTGGGCTTGCTGGCGAGTATTTCGTGGCTGGTCACCCTCACGCAGCCGTTGTTCGAGGTATTCGACAAGAGCTTCTCCGGCCGTGACCTGATCATGCTGTTTGGTGGTGTGTTCCTGCTGTTCAAGGCCACCATGGAACTGCATGAGCGCCTCGAAGGCCATGTGGCCCAGCGCACGGGCAACGCCGCCTATGCGATGTTCTGGCCGATCGTCGCGCAAATTGTGGTACTCGACGCGGTGTTCTCCCTCGACGCGGTGATTACCGCCGTGGGCATGGTGGACGAACTGGCGGTGATGATGATCGCGGTGATCGTGTCCATCGGCGTGATGATTGTGGCCAGCAAGCCGCTGACCCGTTTCGTCAATGCCCACCCGACGGTGATCATGCTGTGCCTGGGCTTCTTGATGATGATCGGTTTCGCCCTGACCGCTGAAGGCCTGGGTTTCCATATTCCCAAGGGCTATCTGTATGCGGCGATTGGTTTCTCGATCCTTATCGAGCTGTTCAACCAGATCGCCCGCGCCCGCCGCAAGAAGTCGGCGCAGGGCACATTGCCGGTACGCCAGCGTACGGCCCACGCGGTCATGCGTTTGTTGGGCGGCCGCAGCCTGGCGGTAGAAGGTATGGAGGATGAGGTCGCCGATTTGCTTGGCGAGCCGGATACCCATCAGGGCCCGCTGTTCGATCGACGTGAGCGCGTGATGATCAGTGGCGTGCTGCAACTGGCCGAGCGGCCGATTCGCACATTGATGACCCCGCGTGCCAAGGTGGACTGCATTGACCTGGCGGACGATGCCGAGACGATTCGCCTGAAGCTGATGCACTCGTCCTACTCGCGGTTGCCGTTGATCCGCAACGGCGCGGTGGATGAACCTTTGGGCTTTGTGCACAAAAAGGAATTGCTCAAAGAGTACCTGGCCGGCAACGAGCCTGACCTTGAGCACCTTGCGCGCCGCGCGATCAACCTGCTGGAAAGCTTTTCGATCCTTAATGCCCTGGAACAGATGCGCCAGGAATCGACCCACATCGCTTTCGTGATCAACGAATTCGGCGACTTTATGGGCGTGTTGAGCATGACCGACATCCTCGAATCCATCGCCGGTGAATTGCCGGACGCCAGCGAGATCGAAGGGCCGGACATTGTCGAAGAGGCGGGCGGGTTCCGGGCCAACGGCGCGTTGAACCTCAACCTGATTCGCCAGCGCACCGGCTTTCAAGCGGCAGCCAGCGAGGACTACCAGACCCTGGCCGGCCTGGTGATGAGCCTGTTGGACCGCTTGCCCGTGGTGGGCGACAGCCTGGAGCATGAAGGCTGGCGCCTCACGGTGGCGGCGGTGGAAGAGCGACGGGTGACGCAGGTGGTTCTGGTGCCTTTAGTGGCTGGAGCCTAAGTCCTGGCCGGTTTGCCGGTGTTGATGAAAGTTGTCCTGGGACGGCGTCTCGGTGTTGGCGTACTCGTCGAACACGTCTTCCAGGACGGCTTTCTGCTCATCACCTGGCAAGCCAATCCCCAGGAGTGATTCAACTTCCTTGCCATTTATGAACACCTTGAGTGTGGGGGTTCCTTCAACGCCGTCCACTCTAGGGATGTACTCAGTGTCGAAGATAAAGCTCGCCACTTGATCGGCGTACTGCTCGGCAATTCGGTTGAAGCAGGGGTCGAGCTCCTTGCATAACTGGCAGTGTAGAGACTTGAACACCACGATAACCGGCAGATCTTTTTTCAGGGCACTTTGATAGCGCTCGAAGTTTTCGGCGGCTGTTTGCATTTCATTCATGGCGACCTCCTGTCAGCCTGATCGGGCTGTTTTCCGGTCACGCTAAATCGAGCAATCACCCCCGTCTACTGTCAACTCTGACAGGTACGCCGCTTAAGCATCGCCATCGCGCTCCACTCGTTCCCGGGCCTTGCGCGCCTGGCTCGCACACTTTCTGTATTCCTCATTGTCCCGGGATGCCTTGGCCTTGCGGTAACCGTGATGGTTCTGGCGGGTGTAGTCGTTGCCGTAGGCTTCCTTGAGCTTTTGCAATTGTTCTTTGCAGTCGCGTCGGTCATTGGTAGCCGAGGCGTTGCCGGCGAGTAAAAAAACCAGCAAAAACAGGAGAGGGCTGAACTTCATTGGGACGGGATCCTTGTCGGCGGTGATGTGCCAAGGCTAGTCCAGTGGGGAGATATTTCCATCTGAGTGCGCGCACCAAAACAGCGCCGGGTAACACCGATGGGGCGCACCTGATTGGAGCTGTCACCGATGGGTGGGGCGTTGGGTATCAACTCCGCCCTCGGTGCTGGCGTAACGCCTTGTTAGTCATTTTGTTTTATCTATTTGATTTTTAAACAATTTGTTCCTGTCATATTTTTCTGTTACCGCGTATGGCACACTTTCTGCTGTCTATTCCGTTGTTACATACTAAGTTCCGGTATAGCGGAATACACAACTCCTGGAGTGCTTGTCATGCATCACCGACCTTCCGTGTTTAAAGCGTGTGTTTTTCTCTTCGCCGCATCGGCTTCCCTCGCAAGCGTAGTGCACGCGGCGGACAGCAAGCTCGATGATGTGCTCAAGCGTGGGCACCTGATCGTGGGTACAGGCAGTACCAATGCGCCGTGGCACTTCCAGGGAGCGGATGGCAAGTTGCAGGGTTTTGATATCGACATCGGCCGCATCGTGGCCAAAGGCTTGTTCAATGATCCGAGCAAAGTCGAGTTTGTGGTGCAGTCGTCCGACGCACGTATTCCCAACCTGCTGACCGACAAGGTCGACATGAGTTGCCAGTTCATCACCGTCACCGCCAGCCGTGCACAGCAAGTGGCATTTACCTTGCCGTACTACCGCGAAGGCGTGGGCCTGCTGTTGCCGATCAACAGCAAGTACAAAGAGATTGAAGACCTGCAAGCGGCCGGCGACGGTGTGACCGTGGCGGTGTTGCAGAACGTGTACGCCGAAGAACTGGTGCATCAGGCCCTGCCAAAAGCCAAGGTCGACCAGTACGACAGCGTCGACCTGATGTACCAGGCCGTGAACTCGGGCCGCGCCGATGCCGCCGCCACCGACCAGTCCTCGGTCAAATACCTGATGGTGCAAAACCCTGGCCGCTACCGCAGCCCGACCTACGCCTGGAGCCCGCAAACCTACGCGTGTGCCGTCAAGCGTGGGGACCAGGACTGGCTGAACTTCGTCAACACCGCCCTGCATGAAGCCATGACCGGCGTGGAGTTCCCGACCTACAAGGCCTCGTTCAAACAATGGTTCGGCGTGGATCTGCCGGAACCTGCGATCGGTTTTCCGGTTGAGTTCAAGTAATTCGTAAACACTGGGGCGTCGTTGACGGCGCCCCAATCAGGTACTGCCGACCATGAACTATCAGTTGAACTTTGCCGCCGTGTGGCGCGATTTCCCCAGCCTGTTGGCGGGGCTGGGCCTGGGCCTTGAGCTGGCCTTGCTGTCGATCGCGATTGGCTGCGTGATCGGCTTGATGATGGCGTTTGCCATGCTGTCCAAACACCGTGCGCTGCGTGTGCTCGCCTCGGTGTATGTGACGGTGATCCGTAACACGCCGATCCTCGTGCTGATTCTGTTGATCTACTTTGCCTTGCCCACCCTCGGGGTGCGCCTCGACAAAATCCCCTCGTTCATCATCACCCTGTCGTTGTACGCCGGTGCTTACCTGACCGAAGTGTTCCGCGCCGGGCTGTTGAATATTCCCAAGGGGCTGCGTGAAGCCGGCCTGGCCATTGGCCTGGGCGAGTGGCGCATCCGCGCGTACATCACCGTGCCGGTGATGCTGCGCAACGTGCTGCCCGCGTTGTCGAACAACTTTATTTCGCTGTTCAAGGACACCTCCCTGGCCGCTGCAATCGCGGTGCCGGAGCTGACCTATTACGCCCGCAAGATCAACGTCGAAAGCTACCGGGTGATTGAAACCTGGCTGGTCACGACCGCGCTCTATGTGGCTGCCTGTTACCTCATTGCCATGCTGCTCCGTTACCTGGAACAGCGTCTGGCGATCCGTCGTTAAGGAGGGCTTTCATGTACGAGTCCCCAAGCTGGCTGCATGAGTTGTGGATCGCCCGGGATACCCTGTGGGCGGGCTTTCAGGCCAGTGTTTATGTGTCGGCACTGGCGATTATCTTCGGCACCCTGATCGGCATTGTCGCCGGGTTGATCCTGACCTACGGCAAGTTCTGGATGCGTGCGCCGTTTCGTCTGTACGTGGATTTGATCCGTGGCACCCCGGTGTTTGTGCTGGTGCTGGCGTGTTTCTACATGCTGCCGGCGCTCGGCTGGCAGATCACCGCGTTCCAGGCTGGTGCCGTCGGGCTGACGCTGTTCTGCGGCTCCCACGTCTCGGAAATCGTGCGCGGTGCGCTGCAGGCCATTCCCCGTGGGCAACTGGAAGCAGGCAAGGCCATTGGCCTGACGTTCTACCAATCCCTGGGTTATGTGCTGCTGCCCCAGGCGTTGCGCCAGATCCTGCCGACCTGGGTCAATTCCTCCACCGAAATCGTCAAGGCCTCGACCTTGCTCTCGGTGATCGGCGTGGCCGAGTTGCTGCTCAGTTCCCAGCAAGTCATTGCACGTAACTTCATGACCCTGCAGTTCTACCTGTTCGCCGGGTTTCTGTTCTTTGTCATCAACTACGCCATCGAGTTATTCGGGCGCTACATTGAAAAGCGGGTGGCCTTGCCATGAACCAACCTCAATCCAACCAACCGCTGCTGAACATCCGCGGCCTGCGTAAACAATATGGCCAGGTGGAAGTGCTCAAGGGCGTCGATCTGTCCATGCAGCGCGGCAACGTGGTGACGTTGATCGGCTCCAGCGGCTCGGGAAAGACCACGCTGCTGCGCTGCGTCAACCTGCTGGAAGAGTTCCAGGGCGGCCAGATTACCCTGGACGGCGAGTCCATCGGCTACAGCGAAATTGCCGGCAAGCGTGTGCGCCATCCCGAGCGCGTGATTGCCCAGCACCGTGCAATGACCGGCATGGCGTTTCAGCAATTCAACCTGTTTCCGCACCTGACCGCCTTGCAGAACGTCACCCTCGGCCTGCTCAAGGTCAAGAAAATGGGCAAGGACGAAGCCGTGGCCCTGGCCGAAAAATGGCTGGACCGCGTGGGCCTGCTGGAACGTCGTAATCACTTCCCCGGTCAGTTGTCCGGCGGCCAGCAACAGCGTGTGGCGATTGCCCGTGCCATTGCGATGAACCCCAGCCTGATGCTGTTCGACGAGGTCACCTCGGCCCTCGACCCGGAGTTGGTGGGCGAAGTGCTGAGCGTGATCAAGGGCCTGGCGGAAGAGGGCATGACCATGTTGCTGGTCACCCATGAAATGCGCTTTGCCTATGAAGTGTCCGACAAGATCGTATTCATGAACCAGGGCCGCATTGAAGAACAGGGCACCTCGAAGGACATCTTCGAACGCCCGCAATCGCCGCGCCTGGCGGAATTTTTGAAGAACATCCGTTTTTAATTTCAGGAGTTATTTTATGAGCATTACTCGTTACGGCACCGGCAGCACCGCCGGCGGCGGCCAGCCACGTCCTTTCGCCCGTGCGGTGGAAGCCGACGGCTGGCTCTACGTCTCGGGCCAGGTGCCGGCGGTGGACGGTGAAATCGTCCAGGGCGGCATCATCGAGCAAACCCGCCAGACCATGCGCAATGTGGTGGCCATTCTCGAAGAGGCCGGTTACGAATTGAAAGATGTCGTACGCGTTGGCGTCTGGCTGGAAGACCCACGGGACTTCTGGAGTTTCAACAAGGTCTTCGGCGAATACTTCACCCCGGAACACGCCCCGGCGCGCGCCTGTGTGCAAGCCAACATGATGGTCGATTGCAAGGTGGAGATTGATTGCGTGGCGTACAAGAAAAAAGGCTAAATTGCCCCGACCTTAAGGCCGCCAACGATCCCATGTGGGAGCTGGCTTGCCTGCGATAGCGGAGTGTCAGTCGGCCCATCCACCCTTGACCCACCGCAATCACGGGCAAGCCCGTTCCCACAGGGGATCGCCTATGCAGTACATACCTTTGACCGGACCCACACTGCCATGACCGAAGACACCATCAAGCGCCGCGCCAAAGGACTGGACCGTGCGTTCGATATCCTCGATTTTCTCAAGGAAATCGGCCAGCCCCTGCGCCCGAATGATATTGCCAGCGGCATTGGCAGCCCCAAATCCACCGTCTACGAACTGGTTGCGTCGCTGCTCGAGCGGCGCATCCTCGAAACGGTGGGCAAGGACGGTCACGTTTACCTCGGCCGTCAGCTGTATTTCCTTGGTCAGGCGCACTTGCGCCATTTCGACCTGACCCGCGAAGCCGATTTCGCCTTGCAGGAAATTGTCAGCCAAACCCACGAAACCGCGCAGATGTGCCTGCTCAATGGGCGCAAATACACGGTGGCGCTGATGCGTGAGGGTGAGCGGCATTTCCGCATTTCGTCGGACATTGGCGAAAACGCCCCCATCCCGTGGACAGCCTCCGGGCGCCTGCTGCTGGGGCACTTGAGTGATCAGCAGATCATCGACCTGATCGACCACGACGACTTCATCCTGCCGGATGGCCAGCGCTTGCCGCTGGAAACCTTCCTGGCGCAAATCCGTCAGGCCACCCTCGATGGCTTCTTTTCCTTCGACAGCGTGGCCGACACCTTTACCCATTGCTTTGCCGCCCCGGTACGGGACGGACAGGGCATCAGCATTGCGACCTTGTGCATCGTCGCCCCGCGCGCCGATGCGATCAAAAACTACAACGACTATCGCCGGGTGTTGATCGACAGTGCCAACAACCTGGCCCGGCGCATCAACGAATAGGAGTTTTCCATGTCTGCCCACAATGCCGTTGAAAAAGGCGCCGCCGCCGTTGGCGCGCACCTGGTCCGTGACGTCAGCCTGCCGGCCCTGGTGCTGCACCGCGACGCGCTGGAACACAACATTCGCTGGATGCAGGACTTTGTCAGCAACAGCGGCGCAGAACTGGCGCCCCATGGCAAAACCAGCATGATGCCGGCGCTGTTCCAGCGTCAGATCGAGGCGGGTGCCTGGGGCATCACCCTGGCCAACGCCGTGCAGACCCGCGCTGCCTATGCCGGTGGCATTCGCCGTGTGCTGATGGCCAACCAACTGGTGGGCGCGCCGAACATGGCGTTGATTGCCGACTTGCTGGCCGACAAGGACTTTGACTTCCACTGCATGGTTGATCACCCCGACAACGTCGCCGACCTGGGCCTGTTCTTCGCCGCCCGTGGCCTTCGTTTGAACGTGATGATCGAATACGGCGTGGTCGGTGGCCGTTGCGGTTGCCGCAGCGAGCAGGAAGTGCGCGAACTGGCCAAGGCGATCAAGGCCCAGCCGGCCCTGGCCCTCACGGGCATTGAGGGCTATGAAGGCGTGATCCACGGCGAGCACGCCATCAGTGGCATCCGCGACTTCGCCGCCAGCCTGGTGCGGTTGGCCGTGGACCTGCAAGACAGCGGCTCTTTCGACCTTCCCAAGCCGATCGTTACCGCATCAGGTTCTGCCTGGTACGACCTGATCGCCGAATCGTTCGAAGCACAAAATGCCGCCGGCCGCTTCCTCAGCGTGCTGCGCCCAGGGAGCTACGTGGCCCACGACCACGGTATCTACAAAGAGGCGCAATGCTGCGTGCTCGACCGTCGCAGCGACCTGAACGAAGGCCTGCGCCCGGCGCTGGAAGTCTGGGCCCACGTACAGTCGTTGCCTGAGCCGGGGTTTGCGGTGATCGCCCTGGGCAAGCGCGACGTGGCCTACGACGCCGGTTTACCGGTGCCGCTCAAGCGCTACAAGGCGGGCATTATTGCGGCGGACGGCGATGACGTGACGGCCTGCAAGGTCACGGCGGTGATGGACCAGCATGCGTTCATGACCGTGGCGCCGGGGGTGGAATTGCGCATTGGCGACATCATTTCGTTCGGTACTTCCCACCCGTGCCTGACCTTTGACAAATGGCAGGTGGGCTGCCTGGTGGATGAGCAGTTGCAGGTGGTTGAGTCTCTTCATACCTGCTTCTAAACCGTGTCGCGGCCATCGCAGGCAAGCCGGCTCCCACATGTTGAATTGTGAATACTTTCAACTGTGGGAGCTGGCTTGCCTGCGATGGGGCCCTGAAGAACACCCGAGAAACTGTCATGACCAGCCAACCCCGCATCGCCCTCATCGGCGAATGCATGATCGAACTGCAACACCGCGCCGACGGCAGCCTGCACCAGAGCTTCGGCGGCGACACCCTGAACACCGCGGTGTACCTGCGCCGCGAACTCGGCGACACCGGCAGCGTCGACTACGTCACCGCCCTGGGCGATGACCGTTTCAGCGATGCCATGTGCCAGCAATGGGCAGAGGAAGGCCTGGGGCTCGGCATGGTCCAGCGCCTGGCCGGGCGCTTGCCCGGTTTGTATTGCATCCAGACCGACGCCAACGGCGAGCGCAAGTTTCTCTACTGGCGCAACGAAGCCGCCGTGCGCGACTGCTTCACCACGCCCGCCGCCGAACCGATTCTGGCCGCGCTGCCGGGTTATGACGTGGTGTATTTCAGCGGCATCACCCTGGCGGTGCTGGGTGAAGTCGGGCGTGAGCGCCTGCTGCAAACCCTGATAGAAACCCGTCGGCAAGGCGGCAAGGTGGTGTTCGACAACAACTACCGGCCGCGTCTGTGGGCCACGGTTGAAGCCGCGCGCGCGGCCTACCACGCGGTGTTGGCCCAGGTGGACATCGCCTTGCTCACCGAGGACGACGAACGTGCGCTGTTTGGCTATGAAGACAGCGAACAGGTATTTGCGGCGTATCCGGACATTGCTGAAGTGGTGCTCAAGCGCGGCGCGGATGCGTGTTTGATCCGTTGCGACGGCGAGCGCTTTGCGGTGCCGGCGTTGAAAGTCGGAAAGGTCGTGGACACCACGGCGGCGGGCGACTCATTCAGCGCGGCGTACCTGGCCAGCCGGCTCAAGGGCGGTTCGCCGGAGCAGGCCGCACTGGCCGGGCATCAGCTGGCCAGCCGGGTCATTCAGGTGCCGGGGGCTTTGATTCCTCGTTGAATGGCCGCCTGCGGCGGTTCGCGGGCAAGCCCGGCTCCCACACTAGAGCGGTGTCTGTGGGAGCTGGCTTGCCTGCGATAGCGGTTTACAGCCAAGCCCCTCAGTCGCGGTAGAAGACCTGCACCAGGTGATACCCGAACTTGCTCTTGATCGGCCCGTGCACCACCTTTATCGGCTTTTTGAAGATCACCGCATCAATCGCCCCCACCATCTGCCCGGGCCGCACTTCACCCAGGTCACCGCCACGCTTGCGCGACGGGCAGGTGGAGTACTTCTTGGCGAGCACATCAAAGGCTTCACCCTTGGCGATGCGCTGCTTGAGCTGTTCGGCTTCTTCGCTGGTTTTTACCAGGATGTGACGGGCTTGGGCTTTCATGTTGTTACCTTGCAACGGTCAAACGGAAGGGCGCGCGATTATGCCTGAACTCATTCATCCACGCTGATCATGCTGCGGATCTTGGTGGCCAACAGGTCGATTGAAAACGGTTTGGCGACCATGTCCATGCCGTCTTCCAGAAAACCCTGACGCTCGGCCGCTTTCTCGGCGTAGCCGGTCATGAACAATACCCGCAGACCCGGGCGATGCTGGCGGGCGATCTCTGCCAGTTGCCGGCCGTTCATGCCGGGCAAGCCCACGTCGGTCACCAGCAGGTCCACACGCAAATCCGACTCCAGCAGCGGCAGTGCCGCACGGGCATCGGCGGCCTGGTGGGCGGTGTAGCCCAGTTCGTCGAGTACGTTGACCACCAGCATGCGTACCGCCGCGTCATCCTCGACTACCACAACCGCCTCGCCCGCCAAGGCCAGCGGGGCTTCGCTCAAATGCGCGGGCAACTCGCTTTCCAGCGCCGTGCCATGCAGGCGCGGCAAATACAGGCGTACGCAGGTGCCTTGGCCGGGTTCGCTTTGAATGGTGACGTGGCCGCCGGATTGCTGGGCAAAGCCGTAAATCATCGATAGCCCGAGGCCGGTACCCTGGCCGATGGGTTTGGTGGTGAAGAACGGGTCGAACGCCTTGGCCAGAATTTTCGGTGCCATGCCGGTGCCGTTGTCGCACACGCCAAGCATCACGTAATCACCGGCCTTGACCGGTTCGAGGGTGGTGATGTCGGTGCCGTCCAGGTAGCTGTTGGCCGTTTCGATGAGGATTTCGCCGCCATCGGGCATCGCATCGCGGGCGTTGATCACCAGGTTAAGCAGAGCGTTTTCCAGCTGGCTGGCGTCGGTGTTGACTGGCCAGATATCCCGGCCCAATCGCACCTTGAGCCCGATATGCGCGCCTTTGGTGCGCCGGAACAGGTCTTCCAGAGACGCCACCAACTGGTTGGGGTCGAGCGGGCGCCGGTCCAGCGACTGGCGCCGCGAGAACGCCAGCAGCCGGTGGGTGAGGGCGGCCGCGCGATGGGCCGAGGACACGGCGGCGTCGGTAAAGCGGCCGATTTCATCGCTGCGCCCGGCGGCGATATAGCGCTGCATCAAGTCCAGGCTGCCGATGATGCCGGTGAGCATATTGTTGAAGTCATGGGCGATGCCGCCGGTGAGCTGGCCCACCGCTTCCATTTTCTGGGCATGGCGCAGGGCGTCTTCGGCGCGCTCGCGCTCGAACATCTCGTTTTGCAGGCGCTGGTTGGCTTCGGCGAGCGCCTGGGTGCGCTGGGCCACGCGTTCTTCGAGGTTCTCGTTGAGGTGGCGCAGGGCTTCTTCGGTGAGTTTGCGTTCGGTTTCGTCGATCACAAAAATGTAGAAGCCGTTCACCGAACCGTCATTGCTGAAGCGCGGCAGGTATTTCATCAACGCATGGCGCGGGCGGCCGTCACGGTGCGGGGTCATGGTCATGAAGCTGCAGGCTTTGCCCTTGAGGGCGGCGGCGATCTTGTCCGCCCGCCCGGCATACACCTCGTCGCCAAGCACTTCGCGGATGGTCTTGCCGTACAGCTCCTGTGGCGTCATGCCGTACCAATCCAGGTAGGCGCTGTTGTTCAGGCGAAAGCGCTGCTCGTGGTCGACATAGCTGATCAGCACCGGCATGGCGTTGATGATCAGTTGCAGCTCGGTCTGGCTTTGGCGCAACGCCTGCTCGGTGTGTTTGCGCTCGGTCAGGTCCAGCGCCGCGCCCAGGAACCGCGCCGGGCGGCCTTGGGCGTCCTTGTAGCAGCGGCCCCGGGCAAATACCCAGCGCACCTGGCCGTCGGCTTGCAGCAAACGGTATTCCTCGGCGTACTCGGTGCCGAACGTGATGCAGTGCTTGATGCTGCGCGCGACCATGCCACGGTCTTCGGGGTGCACGCCTTGCAGGTAGTCGCTGATGGGCAACAGGCCGGCGTCGTTGGGGTCGACGCCGTGCAGGTAGGCGAAATGGGCATCGGCGATAAAGCGGTCTTCACCGATATCCCAATCCCAAGTGCCCACCGCGTCGGTGGCGGCGAGGGCGAGTTGCAGGCGTTGTTCGGTGTTGTGCTGGGCCTTGAGGCTGTCTTCGGAGCGCTGTTGCAGTTCGAGCGCCTTGCTGCGGCGCTCATTGGTTTCGATGGCGGTGACCAGGATGCCCGCCACACGGGCGCTTTCATCGCGGATCGGGCTGTAGGTCAGGTCGAGCCAGATGTCGGTGTCACGGCCGTCGCGTTGCAAGACGAAACGCTGTTCGCTGAAGGTGCGCACCTGGCCGCCGAGCACGGCGTCGTAGATGGGCGCGGTAAAGCTTTCCAGCTCCGGCCAGGTCTGGTGAGCCGGCTGGCCAAGAGCGCCGGGGTGTTTGCTGCCCGCCAGGGTGGCGAAGCTGTCGTTATAAAGCTGGGTCAGCTGGTTGCCCCACAGCAGGAGCATCGGCATCGGCGAATGAACGACGATATCCACCGCAGTGCGCAGGCTTTGCGGCCATTCATTGGCCTCACCGAGCGGGCTTTTTGCCCAGTCCAGCCGCGCGATCAATGCGGCGGCGCTGGCGGTGGATGTTCCATTCATTGAAAAGCCCTGAGCATAACGCTTTGAAATATGACAAAAGCCGATTATCCCGCGAGTCGGGAACGGCTGACTACCCCACGAAAAATAGCATGCCTTGGGGGTTTGTCTTCAAATGAGTGCCTCAGAGCTGAAACCTTTCATCCGTTCGCCAGTTCGGGGCGGTCGCGAAACTGTGCCAGTGCCTGCGGATTGGCCAGCGCATCGGTATTTTTCACCGGTTCGCCATGCACCACGTTGCGCACCGCCAGCTCGACGATCTTGCCGCTGATGGTGCGGGGGATATCCGTGACGGCCAGAATCTTCGCCGGAACGTGGCGCGGTGTCGTGTTGGCACGGATAACCTGGCGAATCTGCTGCGCCAGGGCCTCATCGAGTGTCACACCGTCGTCCAGCCGCACAAACAGCACCACCCGCACGTCGTCCTGCCAGCGTTGGCCGATGGCCAGGCTTTCCAGCACCTGCGGGACTTTTTCCACTTGCCGGTAAATCTCCGCCGTACCGATGCGCACGCCGCCGGGGTTGAGCACCGCGTCGGAGCGCCCATGAATCAGCAGGCTGCCATTGGGCCGTTGCTCGGCGTAGTCACCTTGAGCCCATACGCCGGGAAACTGGCTGAAATAAGAGGCACGCAGCTTTTGCTGGTCCGGGTCATTCCACAGGCCGATGGGCATGGCCGGAAAGTGCCGGGTGCACACCAGTTCGCCTTTTTCTCCGATCAGCGGCCGGCCCTTGTCGTCCCATACTTCGATGGCCATCGCCAGGCTCTTGCACTGCATTTCACCGCGCCGCACCGGCAACACCGGGTTGCCGATCACAAAGCAGGAGACGATATCGGTGCCGCCGGACATCGACGACAGGCACAGCTCGCCCTTGATCTCGCGGTACACGTAGTCGTAACTCTGCGGCGACAGCGGCGAGCCGGTGGATATCAAGCCCTTGAGACTTGTCAGGCTGTGACTCAGGCGTGGTTGCAACCCGGCCTTTTCCAGGGTGGCAAGAAACTTGGGGCTGGTGCCGAACACCGTGATGTGTTCGGCGTCGATCAGGTCGATCAAGCGCTCCGGTCCCGGATGGAAGGGCGAGCCGTCATACAGCACCGCCGTGGCGCCGAGGGCAAGTACCGAGACCAGCCAGTTCCACATCATCCAGCCGCAGGTGGTGTAGTAGAACAGGCAGTCGTCCCGCGACAGGTCGGCGTGCAGGCCGTGTTCCTTGAGATGGGTGAGCAACACGCCGCCGGTGCCGTGGATGATGCATTTGGGCACGCCGGTGGTGCCGCTGGAATAGAGGATGTACAGCGGGTGATCGAAGGGCACCGCGACGAACTCCGGTTCGCCGCCGGGGAGGTAGAAGTCGTTCCACAGCGCCACACTGGCCTGGGTTCGATAGTCCTCAACGCGTGCCTGAGGCCGCGCGTAGGGCACGATGATCAGTTGCTCCAGGGACGGCAGGCGTTCAAGGATCTCATTGAGTTTGGCGCTCTGGTCGATCGCCTTGCCGGCGTAGCGGTAACCGGCGCAGGTGATCAGCACCTTGGGCTCGATCTGGCCGAAACGGTCAATCACGCCCTGGGTGCCAAAATCCGGCGAGGAACACGACCAGATGGCGCCAAGGCTGGTGGTGGCAAGCATGCCCACCAGGGTTTGCCAGGTGTTCGGCATGCAGGCGGCGACGCGGTCGCCCTGGACCACGCCTGCGGCCCGCAGGCTTTTTTGCAGGCCGCAGACGTGGGCGGCCAGTTCGGCGTAACTCAGTGTTTCACGTGTGCCGTCTTCGCTGACGGCGACCACGGCGGGGTGGTCGTCGCGCCGGCGCAGCAGGTGTTCGGCGAAATTCAACGTTGCGCCGGGGAACCACTGGGCGCTTGGCATCTCGGCGTCTTCGATCAATACCGCGCTTGGCGGGCTGCGAAATTGCACGTCAAAAAAATCGACGATTGCGCGCCAGAAATCCGGACGCTGGTCGATGCTCCACTGGTGCAGGGCCGGGTAGTCGGCCAATTGCAGGCTGTGGCGTTCGTTGATGTAGCGACGGAACTGATCCATGCGCGTCTTGGCGATGCGTTCGGCGCAGGGTTGCCAGAGGATGTCGGACATACAGTTGCCTCTTGTTTTTCTCGTTCCCACGCTCCGCGTGGGAATGCCTCATTGGACGCTCTGCGTCCGCTCTTGGGACGCGGAGCGTCCCGGGCTGCATGCCCACGCAGAGCGTGGGCACGAGGGTGACCGGTTTACTGGGCCAGCCAGCCCCCATCAATATTCCACGCCGCACCGCGGACCTGGCTGCCGGCGTCACTGCACAGAAACAACACCAGCTCCCCCAACTGCGGCGGCGTCACAAATGCCAGCGACGGCTGCTTCTCGGCCAGCAAATCATGCTGCGCCTGCTGCGGGTCGATGCCGTTGGCGGCGCGGTCGTCAATCTGCTTTTGCACCAGCGGCGTCAGCACCCAGCCGGGGCAAACCGCGTTGCAGGTCACGTTGCTGGTCGCCGTTTCCAGGCCCACCACCTTGGTCAGGCCGATCACGCCATGCTTGGCCGCCACATACGCCGCCTTGCCCACCGAACCGACCTGGCCATGCACCGAAGCAATGTTGACGATCCGCCCCCAGCCCTTGGCCTTCATGCCCGGCAAACTCAAGCGCGTGCTGTGGAACACCGATGACAGGTTGATTGCGATGATCGAATCCCAGCGCTCGGTCGGGAAATCCTCCACCGCCGCCACATGCTGGATGCCGGCGTTGTTCACCAGAATGTCCACACCGCCGAACTCTCGTTCGGCGTAGGCGAGCATGTCGGCAATTTGCGCCGGGTCGCCGACGTCCGCCGGGTGGTGGCCCACCTTGCCGCCAAACGCCTGCACCTGAGCGATCACCGCGCTGGCGTCGCCGAAGCCGTTAAGGATCAAATCCGCGCCGGCCTTTGCCAGGCTCAACGCAATCCCCAGGCCGATGCCGCTGGTGGAGCCGGTAACCAGGGCGGTCTTGCCGTTCAATGTCGTCATGAAAACCTCACACAATGCCGGTGGCGTAGAAAGTACCGATCACCACGAACACCGCGAGGGTCTTGATGATCGTGATGCCGAAAATGTCCTTGTAGGCTTCGCGGTGGGTCAGGCCGGTGACCGCCAGCAGCGTGATCACCGCGCCGTTGTGGGGCAGGGTGTCCATGCCGCCGCTGGCCATGGCCGCGACGCGGTGCAGCACTTCAAGGGGGATATTGGCCGCATGGGCCGCTGAAATAAAGCTCTCGGACATGGCCGCCAGGGCGATGCTCATGCCGCCCGACGCAGAACCGGTGATACCGGCCAGCAGCGTCACGGTAATCGCCTCGTTGACCAGCGGGTTGGGAATGCCCTTGAGCCAGTCCGCCAGCACCAGGAAGCCCGGCAGCGAGGCGATCACCGCGCCAAAACCGTATTCCGAGGCAGTATTCATCGCCGCCAGCAACGCACCGCTGACCGCACTTTTACTGCCCTCGGCGAGTTTGCTTTTGATCGCCGACCAGCCAAACACCAACACCATGACGATGCCCACCAGCAAGGCTGCCTGCACCGCCCAGATGGCGGTGAGTTTGGCGATTTCCGTAGTCACCGGAGCGCTCATGCCGGGCAGCGCGAGGCTGTGGGTTTTGCCGTACCACTGCGGGATCCAGTGGGTGAACAGCAGGTTCATCACACCCACCAGAATCAGCGGCGACAGCGCGATCCACGGGTTGGGCAGCGCCAGGTTGTCGGCGGTCTCCGGCTCATTGCGCAGCTCGTTGCCATACCCTTCACCGGCACGCTGGGCCTTGTTGCGCTGGCGTGCCAGGTACAGCATGCCGGCGCAGAACACGAAAATCGTGCCGATCAGACCCAGCCACGGTGCCGCCCAGGCAGTGGTGTTGAAGAAGGTGCTGGGGATGATGTTCTGGATCTGCGGCGTGCCGGGCAGGGCGTCCATGGTGAACGAAAACGCGCCGAGGGCGATGGTGGCCGGGATCAGGCGCTTGGGAATATTGCTCAGGCGGAACATCTCGGCCGCAAACGGGTACACCGCAAACACCACCACAAACAGCGACACGCCGCCGTAAGTGAGCAGGGCGCAGACCAATACGATCACCAGCATCGCCTGGCGGGTGCCGAGCAAACGGATCGCCGCGGCGACGATGGAACGCGAAAACCCCGACAGCTCGATCAGCTTGCCGAACACGGCTCCAAGCAGAAATACCGGGAAATACAACTTGATGAAACCGACCATTTTCTCCATGAACACCCCGGTAAAGGCAGGCGCCACGGCGGACGGGTCGGTCAGCAGTACCGCGCCCAGGGCGGCGATGGGGGCAAAAAGGATAACGCTATAGCCACGGTAGGCAGCCAGCATCAACAGCGCGAGGGCTGCCAAGGCAATGATCACACTCATGGTGTGTCTCCAGATCGGATTGTTATTTTTGTGAGGTGGTGCTTTGGGGAGGAGCTATAGCGAGATGTGTGCCAAGAAGTTAACTTGTTGAAATATATGGGAAATAGCTGTTTTTTAATGTTCGATTTCAAGATTTATCTCTATTTAGAGACAAATAAAAATCCAATGTGGGAGCTGGCTTGCCTGCGATAGCGGTGTGTCAGCCCTCATATGTTTGACTGATGTACCGTTATCGCAGGCAAGCCAGCTCCCACATTGGGTTGTCTATTATTTGGGAATTGTGTCTCTTTATTGAGATTGTGCAATACCCAAGGCAACCATCTTCTTGTACAACGTCGACCTGCCAAGCCCCAACCGCCTGGCAGCCTCCACCACATTTCCCTCACACCCCGCCAACGCCGCCGTAATGATCTGCCGATCAAACCGCTCCCGCGCCGCACTGAACGTTTCGTCCTCGACCGTGACGACTGCATTGCGCTCAACCGGGGTAAAGGTGCCAATCGCCGCGCGAATTTCCTCGGTATTCAATACCAGGTCATCACTCAACAAGGCCGCGCGCTCCAGCACATTGCGCAGCTCGCGGATATTCCCCGGCCACGCATGCCGGGCCAGCAGCGCCAGCGCTTCACGATCCAGTTCATGCTGGCTGCGCAGTTCTTCCAGAATGGCTTCGCTCAACGCCGGGATATCGTCCAGTCGCTCGCGTAAGGGCGGCACGCGGATCGGCAGCACATTCAGCCGGTAATACAAATCTGCACGAAACTCGCCGCGCTTGATCGCCGCTTCAAGGTCCATGGACGTGGCGGCAATCACCCGCACATCGCTGTGCTGCATTTCGTTGGAACCTACCGGTTCGAATTCCTTTTCCTGCAACACCCGCAGCAGTTTGCTTTGCAGCGGCAGCGGCATGTCGCCGATTTCATCGAGAAACAGCGTGCCGCCCTGGGCAATCTGGAACTTGCCGGGGCGCCCCTTGCGGTCGGCGCCGGTGAACGCACCGGGGGCGGTGCCGAAGAACTCGGCTTCGAGCAAATCATGGGGAATCGCCGCGCTGTTGATGCTGACAAACGCCTTGTGGGCCCGCGGTGATGCGCCATGAATCGCCTGGGCGAGCAATTCCTTGCCGGTGCCGGTTTCCCCCAGCAGCAACACCGGCGACTCGGCGCTCGCACTGCGCCGTGCGCGGCGTTTGACCTCCAGGCTGGCCGCGCTGGTGCCGATAAAGTGCGCAAAGTTGTACTTGCTCTGCCGCGAACGCAGCAGCGAGCGGGTGGAAGCCAGTTCCTGCTGCAGGCTCAAGTAGCGCTCGATCAGCGGCGACAAATTGCGCAACTCATCGAACAAGGCAAAGCCAATGGCGCCGATCACCGCGCCTGCGTCGTCGTGGATCGGCAGGCGCATCACCACCAGCGGGCCTCTGGGGGTGTCCTGAATGTCCAGCAAAATCGGCTGATCAGTGCGCACCACCTGGCGCAACAGGCTGTTGGCGATCACCTGTTCGCAGGGCTGGCCAATGGCTTCGTCGGCGCTTTTCAGGCCGAAGCGCCGGGCATAGCGCTCGTTCATCCACACGATATTGGCATCGCGGTCGACAATCACCGTGCCTTCGCTGGACTGCTCGATAATCTCGAACAGCGACTGGATGGCCAGGCCGCGAACCTGTTGGTAATCCTTGAGGCTTTCGTTGCTATTCATGTTCACGTCGCCAACACAAAATATGAATAAGATCGCGACCCTGTGGGAGCTGGCTTGCACGCTCCCACAATGGGGCGCGTTTACAGGGGAATGTGTGCGGCGGCCAGCAGCTCTTTGGTGTAAGGATGCTGCGGCGTTTCAAACACCTCATGGCTGGGGCCGCGCTCCACCACCTTGCCGTCCTTGATCACAATCATGTCGTGGGCCATGGCACGCACCACGGCCAGGTCATGGCTGATAAACAGGTAGGTCAGGCCGTATTTCTCCTGAAGCTCGCGCAACAGAGTTACCACCTGTTTCTGCACCGTACGGTCGAGGGCGGACGTGGGCTCGTCCAGCAACATCAGCGCCGGTTTGAGCACCAGTGCGCGGGCGATGGCGATGCGCTGGCGCTGGCCGCCGGAAAACTCGTGGGGGTAGCGGTGGCGGCTGTCCGGGTCCAGACCCACGTCCTTGAGCACCTGGACCACCTGCGCATCACGCTCGGCCAGGCTGCATGGCGCGTGAACTTCCAGGCCTTCGCTGATGATCTGCTCGACCGTCATGCGTGGGCTGAGGCTGCCGAACGGGTCCTGGAACACCACCTGCATCTGCTTGCGCCACGGGCGCATCTGCTGGTGGTTCAGCGGGTCAAGGTCCTCGCCCTGAAAACGGATACTGCCGGTGGAATCCAGCAGACGCAGGATCGCCTGGCCCAACGTGGACTTGCCCGAACCGGACTCGCCGACAATCCCCAGGGTTTTGCCGCGCTGCACGCTGAGGCTGATGCCATCCACGGCGCGCAGGTAGGTCTTGCGCCGAAACAAACCGCTTGAAAGGGGGAATTGCACCGTCAGGTCATCCACCTGCAACACCGTTTCACGCGCGTCGCTGCAGAGCACATCGCCAGAGGGTTCGGCGTCGAGCAGCAAGCGGCTGTAGGTATGTTGCGGCGCTGTAAACAACGTCTCGCAATCGGCCTGCTCGACAATCTCACCGGCGCGCATCACGCACACCCGTTGGGCAATGCTGCGCACCAGGTTCAGGTCGTGGCTGATCAGCAGCAGGGACATGCCCAAGCGCTGTTGCAGGGATTTGAGCAACAGCAGAATCTTGCGCTGCACGGTGACGTCGAGCGCGGTGGTGGGCTCGTCGGCGATCAACAGTTCCGGCTCGCAAGCCAGGGCCATGGCGATCATCACCCGCTGGCGCTGGCCGCCGGACAACTGATGTGGATAGGCTTTGAGCCGTTCCCGAGGCTTCTGAATGCCCACCAGCTCCAGCAATTCAAGAATGCGCGCCTGCGCTGCCTTGCCGCCCAGGCCCTTGTGCACCAGCAGGGTTTCGCCAATCTGCTTTTCGATGCTGTGCAGCGGGTTGAGGGAGGTCATCGGCTCCTGGAAGATCATCGCAATGCGGTTGCCGCGCAGTTTTTGCAGGGTGGCCGCCGAGGCTCCGATCATCTCCTGACCGCGATATTGGATGGAGCCGGTGGTGTGTGTGCCGGCTTCGGGCAGCAATTGCAGGATGGAATGGGCGGTCACCGACTTGCCCGAGCCCGATTCGCCCACCAGCGCCAGGCATTCGCCGGGGCGCACGTCCAGGCTCAGGTTTCTCACGACGGTCTGGCCGTTGAAGGCGACGCTGAGGTCGCGGATTTCGATCAGGTTCATAGGCCGGCACTCATGAGCGGGGGTCGAAGGCGTCACGCAACGCCTCGCCAATAAAGACCAGCAGCGACAGGATGACCGCCAGGGTGAAAAACGCCGTCAGGCCCAGCCACGGCGCCTGCAGGTTCTGCTTGCCCTGGGCGATCAGTTCCCCCAGCGACGCGCTGCCCGCAGGCATGCCAAAGCCCAGGAAATCCAGGGCGCTGAGGGTGGAAATCGCCCCGGTCAAAATAAACGGCAGGTAACTCAGGGTGGCGGTCATGGCATTGGGCAGGATGTGCCGTCGAATGATCTTGCCGTCGCCCAGGCCCAGGGCCCGTGCGGCCTTGACGTATTCCAGGTTGCGCCCGCGCAGGAACTCGGCGCGCACTACGTCCACCAGTGCGAGCCAGGAAAACAGCGCCATGATGCCCAGCAGCCACCAGAAATTGGGCTCGACAAACCCCGACAGAATAATCAGCAAATACAGCACCGGCAGCCCCGACCACACCTCCAGAATGCGCTGGCCGAGCAAGTCGACCCAACCGCCGTAGTAACCCTGCAACGCACCGGCGGCGATGCCGATGGCTGCACTGATGGCGGTGAGGGCCAGGGCAAACAGGATCGACACGCGTGCGCCAAAGATCACCCGCGCCAACACATCCCGCGACTGATCATCGGTGCCCAGCCAGTTCACCGACGAAGGCGGGCTGGGGGCAGGGCGGCTCAATTCGTAATTGGGTGTGTCGTCGCTGAACGGAATCGGCGGAAACAACATCCAGCCGCCGTCCTTTTTGATCAGCTTCTGCACGTAGTCACTGCGGTAGTCGGGCTGGAACGGCAGTTGCCCGCCAAACTCCTGCTCGGTGTAGCGCTTGAACACCGGGAAATACAGCTCGTTTTTGAAGCTCAGTACCAAGGGCTTGTCGTTGGCGATCAGCTCGCCGCCCAGGGTAAGGATAAACAGGCCGATAAACAGCCACAGCGACCACCAGCCGCGACGATTCTTCTTGAACCGTTCGAAACGCCGGCGGGCCACGGGAGACAGATTTAGCATCAGGCGTTCCTCGCGGCAAAGTCGATACGCGGGTCCACCAGGGTGTAGCAGAGGTCGCCGATGAGTTTTATCAAGAGCCCGAACAAGGTGAAGATAAACAGCGAGCCGAACACCACCGGGTAATCCCGCGACACAGCAGCCTCGTAGCTCATGCGCCCCAGGCCGTCGAGGGAAAAGATCACCTCGATCAGCAGCGAACCGGCAAAGAACACGCTGATAAAGGCCTGTGGAATTCCCGAGATCACCAGCAACATCGCGTTGCGAAACACATGGCCATACAGCACGCGGCGCTCGCTCAAGCCTTTGGCGCGGGCAGTGACCACGTACTGACGGGTGATTTCATTCAGGAAGGAGTTTTTGGTGAGAATGGTCAGCGTGGCAAAGCCGCCGATGACCAGCGCGGTGACCGGCAACACCAGGTGCCAAAAATAATCGGCAACCTTGCCGACCGTGCTCAGCTCTTCAAAGTTCTCTGACACCAGGCCGCGCACCGGGAACCAGTTCAGCGAGGTGCCGCCGGCAAACACCACAATCAGGAACATCGCGAACAGAAACGCCGGCATCGCGTAACCGATGACGATGGCCGTGCTGCTCCACACATCAAAACTGCTGCCATGGCGCACGGCTTTGCGGATGCCCAGAGGGATCGACACCAGGTAGGTGATCAGCGTGGCCCACAGGCCCAGGGAAATGGTGACCGGCATTTTCTCCAGGATCAGGTCGATGACGGTTTTGCCACGAAAGAAACTGTTACCAAAATCCAGTTTGGCGTAGCTCTTGAGCATCAACCACAGGCGTTCCGGCGCGGGTTTGTCGAAGCCGTACTGTTTTTCGATGTCCTTGATGAGTTTGGGGTCCAGCCCCCGGCTGGCTCGCGAGCCGCTGCTGATGCCCTCGCCAGCCGAACCGCCGACGGCACCGCCGCCAATCCCTTGCAGGTGGGCGATGGCCTGTTCGACCGGGCCGCCTGGCGCGGCCTGCACGATCACGAAATTCACCAGCAGGATGATCACCAGCGTCGGGATGATCAGCAGAAGGCGCCGCACAATGTAAGCAAACATCAGCGCGCTCCTCCGCGTTTTTTCAGCTCGGCGGTCATCTGTTCATTCGTCAGTGGGGTGGGGCTGATTTCCCACCAGGTTTCCAGCGCCTCGTCGTTCCTGGCCTCGATGGCCGGGCGGCCGAAGCGGTTCCACCACGCGGCGGAGGTGCCGGGCGGGTAGTAGTTGGGGATCCACAGGTAGTTCCATTGCAGCACGCGGTCCAGGGCATGGGCATAGGTGAGCATTTGTGCCTGGGTGTTGGCCTTGACCAGGCCTTTGATCAGTGTGTCGACGGCCGGATCCTTGAGCACCATGTAGTTGTTGGCGCCGGGGTCGAACGCTGCGTCCGAGCCGAAAAAATTATACAGCTCCATGCCCGGTGAGGTGGTCACCGGGAAGCCGGTGACGATCATGTCGTAATCGCGGGCCATTACGCGGTTGACGTACTGCGAGGAGTCAATGCGGCGGATGTTCAACGTAATGCCGATTTGCGCGAGATTGCGTTTATACGGCAGCAACAGGCGTTCCAAACCACTTTGGGCATTAAGGAAAGTGAACTCCAGCGGCTCGCCCTCGGCGTTGACCAGCTTGTCGCCCTTGGGTTTCCAGCCGGCTTCTTCGAGCAAGGCCAGAGCTTGCAACTGCTTGTCACGAATCATGCCGCTGCCATCGGTGACCGGCGCCTTGAACACTTGCGTGAACACCTCGTCGGGCACCTGGCCGCGCAAGGGTTCAAGAATCGCCAGTTCTTCCTGGGTCGGCGGTTGGCTCGCGGCCAACGGGCTGTTGGAGAAGAAGCTTTGCTGGCGGATGTACATATTGCGCATCATCTGCCGGTTGGCCCATTCGAAGTCCCACAGCATGGCCAGGGCCTGGCGCACGCGGCGGTCCTTGAACATCGGTTTTTGTACGTTGAACACATAGCCCTGGGCCGGTTGCGGCATCTCTTTGGCCAGGTGATCACGTTGCAGGCGGCCATCATCCAGCGCCGGGCCGTTGTAGCCGATGGAGTAACCGGTGGCGGAAAACTCGCGGTTGAAGTCGTAGGCACCGCCACGCAGCACCTGGCGCGCCACTTCGGTGTCGCCGAAGTACTCAAGGCTCAGATGATCGAAGTTGTACAGGCCGCGGCTGACCGGTAAATCCTTGCCCCACCAGTTCGGGTCGCGGGTAAAGGTAATGGTGCTGCCTGAGTCGATCTTGCTGACCTTGTACGGGCCGCTGCCGAGCGGCGCTTCATAACCGCCGCCATTGGCAAAATCGCGGGTCTTCCACCAATGCTCGGGAAACACCGGCAAGGTGGCGATATCCAGCGGCAGGGTGCGATTTTCATTGCTGGAAAAATCAAAGCGCACCTGGCGCTCACCCTCGACTTCGACGTGCTTGACGTCGGCGAACAGTGTGCGGAAGCGCAGGCTGCCCTGGGTCATCAGCAGGTCAAAACTGTAACGCACGTCTTCGGCGGTGATGGGCGTGCCGTCGGCAAAACGTGCTTTGGGGTTCAAATAGAAGCGCAGCGACAGGCCGTCCTCGGCGCGCTCCATCTTTTCGGCGACCAGGCCATACACCGTATACGGCTCGTCCAGCGAGCGCTGGGCCAGCGGCGCGTACAGCCAGCCGTCGACCTGAGACACACCAATACCTTTGTCGATGTACGGCAGCACATGGTCGAAGCGCCCGATCTCGATGGCCGAGCGCTTGAGGCTGCCGCCCTTGGGCGCATTGGGATTGGCATAGTCAAAATGAGTGAAGCCGGTGGGGTACTTGGCCGGTTCGCCGTAGACCGTGAGGTAGGTCTGCGGGGCTGCGATCACAGCCGAAGTGGCCAGCAGCAGGGCCAGGGCAGAACCGAACAGTGTTGTAGGAAAAGCCAGTCGCATTATCAGCCTTGAACGCCGGGTGAGCAGGAATAAGGATTTGTACGCTAACGGCGCCAGCGTCGCCAGTCATCACATGCACAACGGCCCACCAAAAGGCGGGCCGTTGTTTTAGAGCATCAGCGCGGACTGGATCAGTCCTGGCGGCTGGTGACTTCCAGCAGGTGGTAACCGAATTGGGTTTTCACCGGGCCTTGCACGGTGTTGACCGGGGCGCTGAAGACCACGGTGTCGAATTCTTTAACCATTTGGCCTGGGCCGAACGAACCCAGGTTGCCGCCGTCACGGCTGGACGGGCAGCTGGAGTTGGCTTTGGCGATTTCTGCGAAATCGGCGCCGCCTTCGATTTGGGCCTTGAGTTCGTTGCACTTGTCTTCAGTGGAAACGAGGATATGACGGGCGGTTGCTTTGGCCATGGGGAGTAACTCCTTGAATTAAAAACGGTGAGCCTACCCGATTCAGGTGGTTATTTCCCGGCAAAGTTCCCGCCGATTGGCAGATCGGTTCAAGAGCGGGCCATGGCGCCGCTGCGGGTCAGCCATTCGATGAACAATGCAAACAGCTCGGCCTGGGAGTTGATCGCCAGCTTGGTGTACAAATTCTTACGATGCATGCGCACGGTTTCCGGTGAGATGCCCAGCACTTGCGCGGTGGATTTCACCGAGTGGCCGCGCAGGATCAAGTGGGCAATTTCCCGCTCACGTACTGTCAATACGCCACTGCCAAACCCCATGAACGCCGCTTCGATCTGCTGGTGCGCCTGGGTCTGGGTAAAGGCTTCATCGCTGATCACCTTGGCCAGCCCGCCCGTGGTGCCGAAGCGGCGCAGCAATTCGCGGACCATCGCCTGAGTGGCGTTCTGCAGTGCCAGTTGCTCGTTGCTGAATTGCCCGGCGCTCAGGCCTTGGAACATGCACAGGGAAATTTTGCTCTGCGGGCACAGGTCGACGATGTAGTAGCTCTCCTGCGCGCCGCCGCTGCGCAGGTAGTAGGTTTTGTAGTACTCGCTGTTGAAGAAGTCATCCGGGGCGATTTGTGCCAGGTGGTAAAAACCCTCGGCAAGCCCCTTGTCCACCGCCAGGCAAAACGGGTCGAGCAGGTAACCACGGGAGAAATAGCGGTGGATGATTTCGTCCTGATAAGCCCGTGGAATGCCTTGTTGATATAACAAGTGCGGTGCCAGGCCCTGGCGCTCCAGGCTGATCATCATCGATTCGATGGGGGTGAGCGTGCACAGCGCCGCCGCCAGGTGTTCCAGGAACGAGGCCTCGTCCACGTGGATAAACGCCTGGGCCAATGCATGGTGCCAGGCTTCCAGTTGCTGCAGGGTTGGCGCGGGGCTGGGTGTGGTCATGCGGGCCAGTCTACCCGCAGGCCAACACCCAGGCAAAAACGCCGAGACAGGCTCGGCGCGAGGGTTCATCGGCCTTGATACTCGCCGCTTTCACGCAGCTCGACCGTCGTGTCGAGGATGCACTGGCGCAGGGTTTCGACGATTTCGTCGACCTGGGCGCGGGTGATGATCAGCGGTGGCGACATCACATTCAAATGGCCGATCGGACGCACCAGCAGGCCTTTTGCCTGGGCGCGCAAGTGGATTTTCTCGCCGATATTCACCGCGTCCGGCAACAGCGCCTTGCTGCGTTTATCTGCGACAAATTCAATGCAGGCCATCAGACGCTGGCAACGGATATCACCCACCAGGGGCAGGTCGGCCAGTGTTTGCAGGCGTTGTTCGAGATACACGCCGACATCCTCAACATGCGCCAGCAGGTTTTCCCGCTCAATGATTTCTATGTTTTTCAGCGCCGCCACACAACTGACCGGGTGGCCGCTGTAGGTGAAACCGTGGGTGAAGCAACGGCCCTTGCCCGGTTCGCCGATCACTTGCCAGATGCGCTCGGAGAAAATGCACGCGCCCAACGGCAAGTAGCCGGACGTCAGGCCCTTGGCGGTGGTGATGATATCGGGCTGCATGCCGAACACGTCTTCGGAGGCGAAAAATGCACCGAGCCGGCCGAACGACGTCACCACTTCATCGGCTACGTAAAGCAGGTCGTAGCGCTGGCAGATCTCCCACATGCGGCGGTGATAGCCGACAGGTGGGATGATCACACCACCCGAGCCCATGATCGGTTCGGCAAAGAAGGCGGCTACGTTGTCCGGGCCGAGCGTGAGGATCTTGTCTTCGAACTCGCTGACCAGAAAGTCAAGAAAATCGGGCTCGCTCATCCCCTCAGGTGCCCGGTAATAATTAGGGCAGGAAATGTGGTGAAACAAATCACTCATGAAATCGAATTCGGGGGCGCGGTCGGCCGCCTTGTTGCCGATCGACATGGTGAGGAAGGTCGAGCCGTGGTACGCACTCAAGCGCGAAATGATGTGCTTCTTGGCCGGTTTGCCGCGGCTGTTCTGGTAGAACTGCACCAGCCGGTAAGCCGTGTCCACGGCAGTTGAGCCACCGGTGGTCAGGAATACGTGGTTCAGGTCACCGGGAGCCAGGCTGGCGAGCTTGGCACACAGTTCGATGGCGGTGACGTTGGCCATGTCGCAGAAGGGGTTGGAGTAGGCGAGCTGACGCACCTGATGGGCGATGGCGTCGGCCATTTCCTCACGGCCCAGGCCGATATTCGTACACCACATGCCACCGACGGCATCGAGGTAGCGATTGCCATGAGTGTCGTAGATGTAGGCGCCGTTACCCACCGCAATATTCAGCGAGCCTTGTTCACGGTGCTCGTCGAACATATGAAAGCCGTGCATGTAGTGAGCTTTGTCGGCGGCGTCCAGCTTGTCGTGGTCAAACTGGGCGAAGAAAGCGGGATTTGGCAGAGTCATGGCGTTTACCTTCAATGGCTGGGTTTACTTGCCGGTTTTCACGGCATTCCAGGTACGGGTGATCAGGCGCACCGCAGCTTGGGGCTGGCTTTTTTGCGTGAACAGGCGCTGCATCGTCGCCGGGTCCGGGTAGATGGCCGGGTTGTCGCGGATGTCGGCGTTCACCAACGGCTTGGAGGCCAGGTTGCTGTTGGCGTAATGAATGGTGTTGCTGACGCCGGCCATGGTTTGCGGTTGCAGGAGAAATTCGATGAATTTATGCGCATTGGCGACGTGGGGCGCGTCGGCGGGGATGTAGAAGTTATCGAACCAGATCAACGAACCTTCCTGGGGAATGAAGTAGTCCAGTTTGACCTTGGCCCCAGCCTCGGTGGCTCGCGCCTGGGAGGTGGCGTAATCCCCCGACCAGGTGGTGGCCAGGCACAGGTCGCCATTGGCCAGGCCATTGATGAAACCGCTGGAGTCGAACTTGCGAATGTAGGGACGCACGGCCATCAATACATCCTGGGCAGCCTTGAGGTCTTTGGGCGCGACGCTGTTGGGGTCCAGCTTCAAGTACGTCAGGGCCAGCGGGATCATGTCGGTGGGCGAGTCCATGAAGGTGATCCCGCAGTCGGCAAATTTCGACACGATTCTCGGATCGAAGATCATCGCCAGCGAGCCGATCGGCGCATCCGGCATGCGCGCCTTGATCATCTCCACGTTGTAGGTCACGCCGTTGCTGCCCCAGGTATACGGCGCCGAGTAGGTGACGCCCGGGTCGTGGGTTTCCAGGCTCTTGAGCACGACGGGGTCGAGGTTTTTCCAGTCGGGCAGTTGCGATTTATCCAGCGGCTGAAACACCTTGCCTTTGATCAGCAGCGGCACCAGCGAAGCATTCAGCAATGCCAGGTCGTAGCCGGAGCGTCCGGAAAGTAATTTGCCTTGCACGGTTTCGTAGGAATCGTAGGTGTCGTAGATCACCTTGATGCCCGTGGCCCTCTCGAAATCGGCCAGGGTGGTGTCGCCGATATAGTCCGCCCAGTTGTAGATGCGCAAGGTGTTGGCGGGGTCGTCGGCGGCGTGGCTCAGCGAACTGGTTGCCAGCAATGCGGCGCTGAACAGGGCGATAAGGGCTTTGTGCATGGGAACCCACCTTTGTTGTGCTTGTTATCAGGCTCAGGGACTGATTGCACTGTCAGGCAGGTGAGGGGTGGGCGCCATACCCCGTTCGGGTAGGGTTCAGGGCAACACGATGTAGTCATTCTGCTGGATGATGGGCCGGTGCGCGCCTTGTACGAGGTGAATATAGCGGCCGTCTACCAGGTCGATGGGCAGGCAGTCATCAATATCCATCACGCCATCAGTGTGAGGCTGAGTCCAGTCATGCAGCATGTGCCGTTTGCCTTTGCTCATGGCTTCCCGCGGGGTTTTGGCCACCACCAGCAGGTAGTGATGGGCCTCGCCAAAGGCATTGGCCTCGTAACCACCCAGGTTGATGAAATACAAACGATGCGCGTCTGCCTGGGGCGCCAAATGGCTAAGTTCGACTTTCCAGCCGTCGACGCCCTCGACCATCATCCACGAGTCGATGTGTACACCGTTGGGGCTGCCAAACCAGCCGTCGCGCAACTGCGCATAGGTGCCTTGCAGCGTGTCCGCCACAGCGAACACCACATCGTGAACTTCAATTTTCGCCCGTGGATGCTTTCCTCCGAGCATGACGACAAACAGCATTGCAGCCTCTTCCCGGTAACCTGAGAGGGGCTAACCATACTTCGATTGAACCCTTTTGTCCGGTCAGTGCCACACTGTTTATTCGCGAATTCATCAGGAGGTTGTCATGCGTACCATCGATCTGGCTGGCGTTCCCGTCCCTGTTATCGGCCAGGGCACCTGGCGTATGGGCGAAAACCCCGACCAGCGACGCGCCGAAGTCGCCGCATTGCAACTGGGCATTGACGAGGGCATGACCCTGATCGATACCGCCGAAATGTATGGTGAAGGGGGGGCCGAGGAGGTCGTCGGCGAAGCCATACGCGGCAAGCGCGATCAGGTGTTTCTGGTGAGCAAGGTCTATCCGCACAATGCCAGTCAAAAGGGCACCCCTCGTGCCTGTGAATCCAGCCTTCAGCGCCTTGGTACGGATTACATTGACCTGTACCTGTTGCACTGGCGGGGCCAATATCCCTTGGAAGAAACCGTCGAAGCCTTCGAGCGCCTAAGGGAGGCTGGCAAGATCGGTCGCTGGGGTGTCTCCAACTTTGATGTGGCGGACCTGCAGGAACTTGCATCCCCGACATGCGCGACGAACCAGGTGCTATACAACATTGAAGAGCGAGGCATCGAATTCGATTTACTGCCTTGGTGGCAACAACACCATTTGCCCTTGATGGCTTACTGCCCAATCGCTCAGGGCGGTGAGTTGCTGGCGAGTCCCACCCTCAAGCAAATTGCCCTTCGTCATAACGCCACGCCTGCGCAGGTCTCCCTGGCTTGGGTGTTGCGCCAGGACGGCGTTATCGCTATCCCTAAGGCCGTCACACCCGAACATGTACGGCTCAATGCCGGAGCCGCAAAACTCGTGCTCGATGAGCACGATCTGGATGCAATCGACCGGGTATTCGGCGCGCCGAAACGCAAGCACCCGCTGGCGATGGTGTAGCCACAGGACAGGAGCGGCACCCTCCGTGGCGACCGCTCCTGCATCCGCCAGCCTTAGCCGGCTACCGGGCTACGCCAGTCGTCCGAACCGGAAGTGCCGGCGACTTCGTGAGTCCAGATAATTTTTCGGTAGGTGAAATACACATCCTCCAAATGGGTGAAGTGGGCGTTGTCCGGGTCCTGGCAATTGGGCATGCGCGACTGAATGTCCACGACGGTTGCCCCCTCCAGTTCAATGGTGAAGTAGTGTTCCTGAGTGCCGGCGGAGGAGGTGCGCAGCCACTCCAGGCGGCATGATACCTCCTCGCCCGATGTCAGCGCGCTGAAGAGCAGGGGCGAGGACTTGTCGAAGACCTTGCTGATCATCATCGGTTTGTGAACCCGCTGGCCCGTTGGCTGACCCGATTGTGGGTCGCGGGGAATGATGACCTGGTGGGCAAATGCCTGTACCAGAATCTGGTCCTCATGCCCCTCTTGATAAATATTACCTACTGAGTCCTGGGTGAATGTGCCTGCCGTGATCAAGCCTTGTTTAACGCCGGTGATTGAAAGGTACGCGGGTGTTGGCATAAGTGGTTTCCTTGCCTGATTAAGTAGATAGACCGAACGGCAAAATACCGATCGGGCGTTTTCCTATAACAAGAAGCGTGCCTGAATTGGTCGTGGTCAATGAAATATAGGGTGCGGTGGTTTTTTGTTTGGGAAGTGTTGAAGTGTGTGGCGGTTTAAGCGGGCGTTTTATGTTTTAAATTGCAGAGGTGTGCGCATTTATCTGCGCAGTTGCTTTCACTTGATAAATAAAAGCTTGAGCGCAGTAGTTAATGAAATTCTCTGAAATGGTTGCGCAAGGCGCTGCGCACACAAGCTTTTAGAGGGTTTGTAGGAAAGTGCTTAAGTGAAAATCTTGCCCTTGCTGATCGCTTTTGGAATGGCTAAGGTTCGTCTGCCTCGCCTGTAAGTGGGCCGAGGTTAAGGGTATTCCGAATGTTTAACTTGTTACGCTTGGGCTGCCGAATTTATCTTGTGAAGTTATGTGCGATATCGAATGGTTTATTCAGACAAGCTCTACTCTCATTATGTTGAGTTGGCCCGAATCCCTTGCTCGGCAGAAGAGTTTGCCGGCTGTGATATGCGCTTTTCTACAGAGTATGAACTTCTTGAATTTGAACTTGGAAAGGCTCAGTCCATGCATGTTTCAAGTTCGCCGGATTGGCAAAAAGTCAACGAAATTGCCGAGCGCATGTTGCGCGTTCATACCAAGGATTTGCGGGTGGTTGTTTGGCTGACGTGGGCTTTGTACCAGCGTTTTTCATTTCCGGGGCTGTTGGCGGGGCTTGGTCTGCTTCTGGGTCTGTGCGAGCAGCATTGGGCGGTTGTTTATCCCGCCAAAGCACGTACGCGTTGCGCGGCGTTGAGTTGGCTGGTGTCGCGGTTGGACGTGCTCTTTTCACAGCACCTTTTACTGAGTGAGCAGTTGCCTCTGTTTGAGGCGCTCCAGGATCACATCGCGCGCCTTGATGAGCTATGGGGTAAGCGTCTTGGCGATGATGCGCCGTTGTTGCTGCCGGTTCGCAGGCAGCTGTCAGAACGTTTGGTCGCTGCAAGTCAAGTGGCTCCCGAAGCGGTCGGTGTTGCTGGTGTGATGGCCCAGGTCAAGCAGGTCGCTACGCAGTTGCTCAAGCCCGAACAGCCGGTCAGCAACGAAAGAGACGCTCAGAAACTGCTGCGGGCGTTGCAGGACCAGGCTCGGCCGTTATGCGCATGGTGGATGCGCCAAAATGTGGCTGACCCGCGTGCGATGCGTTTGAGCCGGACACTGACGTGGTTGATGCTCATCACTTACCCGGACGCCAACAGTGAGCGAGTAACAGCACTGTTTGCGCCCGCGCCCGACAAGATCAAGCGGTTCGAGAGTCGTTTTGCCCAGGGACAGTATGGCGATCTGCTACTGGAACTGGAGGTCAGCCTGACCCACTCAATGTTCTGGTTCGATGGACTGCGCATGGCATGGGAGTGCCTGGAGGCACTGCAGGCGGGGATGGCGAAGGTCGAACTGGAGATGAGTTTTGCCCTGTTGTTGCAGCGGCTACCGGATTTGCCTGAGTTCAAATTTGCTGACGGTACGCCGTTTGTCGACCCCGCAACAGGTAACTGGATCGCGCTGCATGTTGCACACCACCTGCAAAAAGGCGAAGTACCCAATGTTGTGGGGGATGCTGCGGCGCAACCCTGGGAGGTTGCATTGCAGGAGCAAATACTCAACCTGCGCACAAATGGGCTCAAGCCCGCCGTAGCCGAACTCAAACGAGGCCTGCATGCCGCGCGCAGTGAGCGAGCCAGGTTTCATTGGCGATTGGCGCTTGCCCGGTTGTGCATGCGGGCGGGCAAGCATGACCTGAGCAGGATTCAGCTTGAGCAGTTGGATCACGAACTGCAACAAGCGCGGCTGGATCGTTGGGAGCCTGAATTGGCATTTGAGGTGACCCGGCTCCTGCATCGATGTTACGACCTTTTGCCGCAAGACCACGCCATGCGTGAACGCAGGGACATGACTCATCGAAGGCTGTGTCATTTCGACCTGGAAGCAGTACTTGAATAGGTTTTCTAGCCAAAAAAAGGAGAAACACCATGGCCAAAGACGGTTCGGTAGCACCCAAGGAACGCATCAATATCACCTTCAAACCCTCCACGGGCGGAGCGCAGGAAGAAATAGAACTGCCTTTGAAATTGCTGGTGTTGGGAGAATTCAGCGGGCGAGAAGATCTACGCAAGCTCGAAGACCGAAAGCCAATAGCAATCGACCGGAATTCCCTTGATGAGGTACTGGCCAAGCAAGCGTTGAGCCTGACATTGAGCGTGCCCAATCGACTCCAGGAACAGGCTGGCGCCGAAGAATTGGCCATCCAGGTTCGCATCAACTCCATGAAGGATTTCAACCCCGCCAGCCTGGTTGAGCAGATACCGGAATTAAACAAGTTGATGGCATTGCGTGAGGCCCTGATGGCACTCAAGGGACCTCTGGGCAACACCCCCAGCTTTCGCAAGGCCATCGAGCAGGCATTGGCCGATGATGAGTCCCGTGCGCGGGTACTGGCTGAACTGGAATTGAGCCCCAGCGCCTGACAACTTCAGTAAAAGGACACTGACACCATGATCTCTACCCAGCACAACCCGCAGCCCGCAAAAACCGTCGTTGAACACAGCATCCTCGACAACATCATTGCCCAGACATTGCTCAATGCCGATGACGAAGCCTATGGCATTGCCAGGCGCGGGGTATCGGCATTCATCGAAGAACTGCTCAAGCCACATAACCACGCAGAACCGGTAAAAAAACGTCTGGTTGACCGGATGATTGCCGAGATCGATACCAAGCTCAGCCAGCAGGTAGACGAGATCCTTCACCACAGCGAATTCCAGGCGCTTGAATCCGCCTGGAGAGGGTTGCAGTTGTTGGTGGACCGAACCAATTTTCGGGAGAACATCAAAATCGAGCTGTTGAATGTCTCGAAGCAGGACCTGCTGGATGATTTTGAAGATTCGCCGGAGATTACCCAGTCCGGGTTATACAAACATATCTACAGCGCCGAGTACGGACAGTTTGGTGGTCAGCCAGTAGGGGCGATCATCGCCAATTACTTCCTCTCACCCAATGCGCCTGATGTGAAACTCATGCAACACGCTGCGAGTGTTGCCTGTATGGCCCATGCGCCATTTATCGCGGCGGCCGGGCCAGGCTTCTTCGGACTCGAAAGCTTCACAGGGTTACCCGACCTGAAGGACCTCAAGGATCACTTCGAAGGCCCTCAATTTACCAAATGGCAAAGCTTTCGCCAGAGCGAAGATGCTCGTTACATCGGGCTCACCGTGCCACGTTTTCTGCTGCGCACGCCCTACGACCCTCTTGAAAGTCCGGTAAAGACCTTTGCCTATCAGGAAAATGTGGTCAACAGTCACGAGCATTACCTCTGGGGCAATACCGCCTACGCATTCGCCACTCGCCTGACTGACAGCTTCGCGCGTTTTCGTTGGTGCCCGAACATTATCGGTCCGCAAAGC
Source organism: Pseudomonas tolaasii NCPPB 2192 (assembly GCF_002813445.1). NCBI lineage: Bacteria > Pseudomonadati > Pseudomonadota > Gammaproteobacteria > Pseudomonadales > Pseudomonadaceae > Pseudomonas > Pseudomonas tolaasii. Next base: position 5,260,687 of record NZ_PHHD01000001.1, on the reverse strand, counting down.
GGCGGCGCTGTGGAGGACTTGCCACTGCATCATTTCCAGAGCATGGGTGAAATCGAGACCAAGATTCCGACCGAAGTGTTGATCTCGGACCGGCGTGAATATGAGTTGGCCCAGGAGGGTTTTATCGCCCTGACCATGCGCAAAGGCAGTGACAACGCCGCGTTCTTTTCCGCCAGCTCCGTGCAAAAACCCAAGACATTTGGCAACAGTGAGGAGGGCAAGGCCGCCGAATTGAATTACCGATTGGGTACCCAACTGCCCTACATGATGGTGGTCAACCGTCTCGCCCATTACCTCAAGGTGCTGCAGCGTGAACAACTGGGCTCCTGGAAGGAGCGTACGGATCTTGAGCTGGAGCTGAACAAGTGGATCCGCCAATACGTGGCTGATCAGGATAACCCCAGCGCCGAAGTCCGCGGGCGCCGACCTTTGCGCGCAGCCAGAATTGTAGTCAGCGATGTAGATGGGGAGCCTGGCTGGTATCGGGTTAGCCTGAGTGTGCGCCCTCATTTTAAATATATGGGAGCGGACTTCACGCTGTCCCTGGTTGGGAAGCTCGACAAGGAATGAGAACAGGCCAGGGGGACTCCCACAACACCAGCCTTTTCGAGCGTCTTGATCGCGATACGTCGTCCCGGACGTGCAGGGTCAGCTCCGTAGCAGCGCATCTGGCGAAAATGCTTGGCACCCGTGCGGGCAGCGTCCAGACATTGCCGGACTACGGACTGCCCGACCTTAATGACATGCGGCTGAGCCTGCATGAATCCGTGACCCGGTCGCGCATCGTAATTGAGCGTTTTATCCAGGCTTACGAGCCAAGGCTGGCGAATGTGCGTGTCCACCTTTTGCCGCGAGGCGACGACCCTTTGGCCCTGTCTTTCACAATCGATGCTGCGCTGATCGTTGACGGTGTTCTGCAATCCGTTGTGTTCCGCGCACGGTTAATGGACACCGGTCGGGTTGAGGTGTGTGCCGATGGGGTTTAATCACTATTTCCAGAGCGAACTCAGCGCTCTGCGTCAGCTCGGTCGGCGGTTTGCTGAACGTAACCCGGCCCTGGCGCCGTTTCTTGCACATCCAGGCCAGGATCCGGATGTAGAGCGCCTGTTGGAGGGATTCGCTTTTTTAACCGGACGTTTGCGTCAAAAACTGGATGACGAACTGCCAGAGTTGACACATTCCCTGATGCACCTGCTGTGGCCCAACTACATGCAGCCGCTACCGTCGTTCAGCATCCTGCAGTTTGACCCACTTAAACGCGTAGGGCCCCCTGTTCAGGTTCCGCGTGACACTTCGATTGAAAGCGAGGGCGCAGGGGGGCAGCGTTGCCGTTTCCGGACCTGTTACGCCACTGATGTCATGCCGCTGCAACTGACCGGCGTAGAGAGTCTGCGTCAGGGCGAGGGTGCACACCTGGATTTGCGTCTCGCCATGAGTGCGGAAGGTAACTTCAGTGAGTTGGCTTTCGATGCCCTTCGGCTGCACTTGTCCGGAGATCGCTATACCAGCCAGGGATTGTATCTTGGGTTGTTGCAGCATCTGGACGCAATCCACTTGCTGCTCCTGGACCACGATGGCATGCCAATCGACGAAATCGACGGGCAGCGAGCCGGATTGCGGCTGTCGGCTGCCAACGTCCGGCCGGTCGGGTTTGCGGAGAACCAGGCGCTGATTCCTTATCCGCAAAATACATTCAGAGGCTATCGCCACCTGCAGGAATACTTCGCCTTTCCCGACAAATACTTGTTTGTCGATGTAGAGGGCCTGGACGTGTTGCACACACTTCCCGAAGCGCTCCTCAAGCGCGCGCACGGCATGGTAATGCGCTTTGAGCTGCGCACTCAGCGTTTCGAAGCGCGGCACCTGACTCTGGACAATGTGAAGTTGTACTGCACACCCATTGTCAACCTGTTCAAGCATGATGCGGTACCTATTCGCCTGGATGGCAAACAAGACGAGTACCTGTTGGTTCCGGGCGAATATGCGTCGGGTAACGCGGCGGTGTTTTCCGTGGACAGCGTCACGGGGTGGCGCCCGGGCGGGTTGGGGTATCAAGCTTATGTGCCCTTTGAGTCCTTTGTGCATGATGGCCAAAGCACGCAGTCATACATCATCCGTCAACGCGTATCGCTGCAGCACAGTGGTCTCGACACCTGGATCGGTTTTGGCGACCACAAGGGGCAGCATCAGGAAACACTGTCGATCGAGCTGACGTGTACCAACAGCAACCTGCCTCGCCAGTTGCGTATCGGGGACATCAACCAGCCCTGTGAGCAGGCTCCCGAGTTACTCACATTTCGAAATATCACCGTGCCAACGTCAAGCTTCGCGCCACCGCTGGATCAGGATTTCCTGTGGAAGCTTATCAGCAACATGTCGCTCAACTACTTGTCGCTGACCGACATCAATGCCTTGAAGGTCATTCTCCAAACCTACGACTTTCCGAGCTATCACGACCAACAGGCGCACAAGGTCGGCCAGGCAAGGTTGGGCGCTTTGCGTTCCATCAGTCATGAAGCCGTAGACCGTTTGCACCGTGGCTTGCCCGTTCGCGGCTTGCGTGTTGACCTGATCGTTGACCCGCAGGGGTTTCTCGGCCAAGGCGATGTGTTCGTGTTCGCGTCGGTTCTCAATGAGTTTTTCTCGCTTTACGCCAGCCTCAATTCCTATCACGAGTTGCGAGTCACCAGCACACAGGGAGACGTGTACCTATGGCCTTGCCGGATGGGGCAGCAGCCCCTGCTTTGACTGAAGTGTGCCGGGTGATCCGTGAGTACACGCTTTTCCAGGCGGTACTGCAGGTGATCGAACGGTTGCGTGATGCTCATCCGTTACTGGATGAGGACGCGTTGTACGACCAATTGGAGTTCCAGGCCAATCCAGGATTGGGTTTCGCAGCGCACGATATTGAACGTGTCGAATTTTTTCTGGAGGGTGAACAGCTGCGTGCTCGCCTGCGCCTCAATGTATTGGGCTTGTTTGGTGCGGGTTCACCACTGCCCGCATTTTATGGTGAGCAGGCTTTTACCGAACAGCCAGGCGGCAATGCGACCCGCGATTTTCTCGACCTGTTTCACCACCGTTTGCAGCGGCTGATGCTGCCTGTCTGGCGCAAATATCGGTATCAGGCTCGTTTTCACCTGCAAGCCGACGATGATTTTTCTCGTCAGATGTTTGCGCTTATCGGGCTGGGCAGTACCGCCATTCGGGCTGCTGCGCAACTGGATTGCAAGCGTCTTTTGCCCTACCTGGGGCTTCTGAGTCTGCGAGCACATTCGGCTGCGTTAATTGAGACCGTGCTGCGTTATTACTTCAAGCATCCGCCGATATTCATCGAACAATGGGTTGAGCGGAGCGTGGAGATCGTCCATTCGCAACGCAACGACCTGGGGTTCGCCAACAGTGAGCTTGGCAGGGATTTGGTACTGGGCCGTCACGTTCATGACCGCAGCGGGAAGTTCAGGGTGCATGTGCTTTCGCTGAGTTGGGAACGTTTACACGAGTTTTTACCAACAGGTACGGGGTACCCGCCGTTATGTGCACTGGTGCGCTTAACCGCGCGGGATCCTTTGGCGTACGACGTGCGGTTGGTATTGGCTGAAGGGCAAGCCAGGGCGCTGCGCATAGGTGCGTGCAATGTTTGCCAGCTTGGCTGGACCAGTTGGCTGGGGCATGAACAGGCTGACGGTGCCGTCACGTTTGGAGCAGTTTTCATTAGGGATTGATGACCATGATAAATGTTGATCTGCAACAACTGATAAACAACCTGACTGTTGATGCGCGCGTTGATCTTGAACGCTCCTCCGAGCGTTGCGTCATGCGCGGAGGTCGAGAAGTGCTGGTCGAAGATCTGCTGTTGGCGTTGCTTGAGCACCCGGATGGCGTGTTGACCCGTGCATTGGAGGATGCAGGCGTAACGACTGGTGAACTGCATGGGGTGTTGCAGCCCAAAAGCGAGAACAGCGCCACACGCAACCCGGTGTTCGCCCAGGCATTGGTGCAGTGGCTGCAGCAGGCGCTGATGGTTGCCCATGTCGAACTGCGGCGGCATCAGGTTGACCACGGCGCTCTGTTGCTGGCGCTCTTGCGTCATCCAACGACTTACGCAGGCAGCGGCTATTACCGTTTTTTGAGTCGACTGAATGCAGATCGCGTGCGGGATTTTCTGGTGATTCGCACGCCTGATGTCCAGCCGGTTGCTACGCAATCGTTGTTGCAACGGTTCACCTTCGACCTGACGTGTCAGGCCCGGGACGGCTTGATTGACCCTGTCCTGTGTCGTGATGAAGAGATTTGTCAGTTGATCGACATTCTTGTGCGCCGACGCAAAAACAACCCGATTCTGGTGGGGGAGGCGGGCGTGGGTAAGACGGCGGTAGTCGAAGGCCTGGCCTTGAAAATTGCCGCAGGGCACGTGCCCGACGCCCTCAAGTCCGTTCGCGTACTGATTTTGGACCTGGGTTTGTTGCAGGCGGGCGCCAGTCTTCAGGGAGAGTTCGAACGACGCCTCAAAGGTGTGATTGATGAAGTCAACGCCGCGCCGCAAGCAGTGATCCTTTTTATTGATGAAGCTCATACCCTGGTGGGAGCAGGAGGGCCGGCGGGAGGGTCTGACGCGGCCAATTTGCTCAAGCCGGCCCTGGCCAGGGGAGAGCTGCGTACCATCGCGGCGACTACCTGGTCGGAATACAAAAAATACATCGAAAAAGACCCGGCGCTGGCGCGACGATTCCAGCCGGTGCTTGTCACGGAGCCCGGCGTCGAGCAGGCCGTGTCCATTCTGCGTGGGCTGGTACCTGTCTATGAGGCAAGCCACGGTGTCTACGTGCGTGACGACGCCGTCGTCGCAGCAGCCCACCTGAGCGCGCGTTACCTTGTGGGGCGTCAGTTGCCGGATAAGGCGGTGGATGTTTTGGATACCGCGTGCGCGCGAGTGCGTACCCGCGCGGCGATGCCTGCGCAAACCCTGCAGCAACTGCGTGCAGAGCAGGCTGAAGTCAGCCGGCAGCACCATGCGTTAAGCCGTGACCTTGAAGCGCGGCTACCCGCGGATGCACAGGTACTGCAGTCCTTGAGCCTGAGGCTTGAGGCTATCGAGCGCGAGTGCGGCTTACTGGAGCAGGAGTTGGCCCAGCACGTGCCTGCATCAACCAGGCTCGAAGTCTGTCCACGGTTGATAGCACAAGTCGTCAGTGCGTGGACGGGGATACCGGTCGAGCAGCTTTCCCTTGAGCCCAACGAGAAAATTTCTGGCTTTGCCGACGCCTTGCGCGCACGCATCCTGGGACAAGACCAGGCCGTGATTGCACTCGACCGCGCCATGAGAGCAGTGGCTGCCGGACTGAACAAGGTCGATGCCCCCGTGGGAGTATTTTTGCTGGTCGGCCCCAGCGGTGTGGGCAAGACGGAAACAGCCCTCGCCCTGGCGGATTTGCTCTACGGTGGTGAGCGATTTATCACGACGATCAATATGTCGGAGTACCAGGAGAAACACGCGCTGTCCCGGCTGATAGGTGCGCCACCGGGCTACGTCGGTTACGGCGAGGGCGGGGTTTTGACAGAGGCTGTGCGTCAGCGGCCCTATTCGGTTGTGCTGCTTGATGAAGTCGAAAAAGCCGATCCTGAAGTGTTGAACCTGTTCTACCAGGTTTTCGACAAGGGGCGCGCAAATGATGGCGAAGGTCGGGAAATTGACTTTCGCAACACACTGTTCCTGATGACTTCCAACCTGGGTAGCGACTGCATTAACAAGCTGTGCGCGGATGGCCAACGCCCCGATGCCCAAGTGCTGCAGGACGCCATCCATCCGCTGTTGCGCGCGCACTTCAAACCGGCCTTGCTGGCTCGCATGCGTGTCGTGCCCTATTACCCGATTGCAGGCCCCGTACTGCAGGACGTTACGGCACTCAAGCTGGCAAGCCTGGGGGAGCGCCTGCTGCGACGCAAACTGGCATTTACCTACTCGTCGGAACTGGTCACCCACATGACCGAGCGTTGTGCCCATGGCGACAGCGGTGCGCGGTACATCGATCAATGGATCGAGCGGCACTTATTGCCACAGATGGTCGACCAGGTTCTTGCTGCCATGGCCACCGGTGAGTCGCTGTCTCAGGCCCATGCTTGTCTGGACGGCAGCGATCATCCGATCTGCGAGTTCAGCTAATGAGCGATTTCCAGATTACACAAACGAATGGCCCATTGGCCGATGCGGATACCTTGCTCGATAGCTTCATACGTATCGGGCTGGCGAGTGACGAGACTGCATTGTCGAATCTTTGCGTGGTGAGCGCCGCGCAACTGAGTGGATGCGAGCTCAGCCAGTTGTATCTGCTTGATGAAACCACTGCTCGACCGAGCCTGGTTGCCCAGCATTTGCCAGCGTTGTTTTCGTCGCCCCATCGGTCCTCGGGCGAAGACCTGAAAGAGCAGCAATTACTGCGTTATGTCCTGGAACGCCGGATTGCTTTATGTATCGACGACCTTGCGTGCAGCCCTTATGACGCTGGATTCCTGCCGTCAGCAGGCAAACCTTGGCGCTCAGTGCTGACAGTGCCGCTGTTCGACCGACGCAGGGTGATCACGGGTGTTCTTCTGTGCGCCAGTCGGCGACCTTCGGCGCTGCAAGACCATACGGTTGCACTGGGCCGGTTGGGCAGTTTTGCCCTGAATCAATTGCTCATGGTGCGTTGCATGCAGCTTGCTGTGCAGTGCGAACGGTTGCCACGCGCTGAAGGAAAAGCGCCGAGTCTTGGTTTGATAGGCAGCAGTGCGGCGATTGAAGAAACCTGCCACCTGATCGCCAAGGTCCTGCATACCCCCTACACCGTTCTGTTGCAGGGTGAAACGGGTACCGGCAAAGAGGTTGTGGCCAGGGCCATTCACCTGTCCGGGCCGCGCAGCGGCAAGGCCTTTGTCGTACAGAACTGTGCGGCATTCCCGGAGGGTTTGCTGGAAAGCGAGCTGTTCGGTTACCGCAAAGGGGCCTTCACCGGGGCTGAACGGAACTACACGGGACTGTTCGACGCCGCGGATGGCGGCACGTTGCTGCTGGATGAAATTGGCGATATGCCGCTGTCACTGCAAGCAAAGTTATTGCGGGTGTTACAGGAAAGCGAAGTGAGGCCGCTGGGAGCCAGTGCGGCCCATAAGGTTGACGTTCGCATTATTGCCGCGACGCACCGTGACTTGTCGGCCATGGTCGCGCAGGGCAGTTTTCGTGAAGATCTCTATTACCGTCTTGCTCAGTTTCCCATTCAACTTCCGGCTTTGCGTGAACGAGATGGCGACGTGTTGCAACTGGCTCGGCATTTCACGGAAAAGGCCTGCGCATCGCTGGGCAGGGCATCGCTCGAGTGGTCCGGGGGCGCGCTTGATCAACTGTCAAGTCATCACTTTCCCGGCAACGTTCGTGAGCTCAAATGCCTTGTAGAGCGCGCAGTGCTGATGTGTGAAGGCGATGTGATTTTGCCTGCACACCTGTCGCTTCCGCACCCGTCGAATCCAGTTGCCGCGGCAGAAGCGACGCTACGCCAGCGCATGGAGCGCGTCGAACGCGTGGTCTTGATTGATTGCCTGCACAAGAACCGTGGCAATCGAACCCGTACTGCCCGTGAGCTGGGCGTTGCCCGACGTACGCTGCTCTATCGCCTGGCGCGTTTGAACATCCCTTTTGACGACGCCAAAGGCGAACGTTGAATCGCATCGCCTGCCGCCATCCGGGCGGTCACATTACCGAGTGAGAAACCTAATGCCTGATCATCCGTGGAAAGCTGTTGTGCTTGTGTTGTGTTTGTTGGGTGGCTGCAGCGCCAACTATGCCTTTGACGATGCCGACTACCGCCGATTAGGTGAGCCGCAGTCGACCGTGCGTGGTCAGTGAGCGGGGAGCTTGGGTATGAAGCTTGAGTTAGAGGTAATCAGTGCCGGCGAAACGGGCCCCCAGCCGCTGCTGCGTAAAACGTTTGACGGAGTCGGCGGGGTCATTGGTCGTGGTGCCGGATGTGATTGGACCATTCCGGATTCCAGTCGCCTGCTTTCCAGCCATCACGGGCTGATCGCCTGCCGAGAGGGGCGATATTTTTTGACGGATATCAGCACGAATGGCATCGACGTGGTGGGCAGTTCTGAGCGCCTGCAGAAAGGGCTGGCGCGGTTGATCAGCAATGGCGACGAGTATCGGTTGGGATCCTTGAGGGTCAGTGCGCGATTGACTGAGTCCGCACGGTCTGGTGACACACGACTTCACACCGCCACCGAATCGATCCCCGACGATGCTTTCCGCACGTTGGACCCCATACGTTCGCTCGATCTCGAACGGCAACATCGGGAGACCTCGCCGGAGCTGGAGGCGTTGGCCATGGCGCCCACAGAGTCGGGGCTTGGTGCAGGACACAGCGTGATCGACAGGGACCACCTGGTCTTGCCTCGCCGGGCAGAGTCCGTCCAAGAGCCCGTTGCAGTTCAGTCCCTTGCTTCAACGCCAGATGACGATGTCTTTTGGGCAGCGTTCGGAGCAGCACTTGGCATTCGCATCGAAACCTATGAACTGTCTGACAGAGAGGCCCTGGCAATCAAGGTAGCGCGCCTGTTTCGCCTGGGGTTTGAGGGGTTGAACCACAGCCTGAGGACCTGCGACGAGCTGAAAAGCGAACTCGACCTGCCGCTTTCGGACGTTCAACCCGCAAGCCGGAACCCCTTGAAGGACTACGCGGGCAGTGAGGCTGGATTGTCAGCGATGCTCGCTGCGACCGCCGCGAGTCAATTGCCTGCGGAGCGGATCATTACTCAGGCATATCGGTATCTGCAGACCCACCAGGTTGCATTGCTGGCCGCGTGTCGCAGCACCGTGCGCAGTACGCAGGCGGTCTTCTCTCCGGGGCATCTGCTGGCGTGTTTTCACACACCGGAAAAGAGGTTTCGGTTTTCCACTGACGGGGGGCGCTGGCGAGCCTATCAACGGTACTACCAACGCCTCATTGCGCAGGGGCGCGGCAAGGGCCACCCGTCAGATGAGGCTTTCGCCAAGGCATACGAAGAACAGGTGCGCCTGATTTCAACGCTGCACGTCGACTATCCAGGATGATGTCCATGTACCGAGCCAACCTAGTACTCACGCTGTTTCTGGTCGGTTTGTTGACCGGCTGCAGTGCGATCTCGCCATTTTCCACGTTGACCAAGCTGGACGTGAAATTGACGGCTCATGAGCGCGTCAACCCAGACCTGCATGGCCGGCCTTCGCCCGTGGTGGTGCGCTTGTTCGAGTTACGACATGCCGCTGCCTTTGAGAACGCGGATTTCTTCAGCCTGTATACCCATGCGGAGCAGGTATTGCCCAAGGATTGGATCAACAGCGAGGAAATTGAACTGCGCCCCGGAGAACAACAGGTTCTCAAACTGAGGCTGGAGCCTGATACCCGGTTCGTAGGCGTGCTGGCGGCTTACCGAAACCTGCCCAATGTTCAGTGGCGCAGGGTCATTTCTGTGAATTCTCAGCAATTGAACCGTGCGGACTGGGTGTTGGACGAAGCGGGCATCCGTTGCGCGTTACCCGCTTCCTTGACGGAGGCTGAGTGAGATGCGCGTTGATAAAGTCATCTGGCAGGAAGGCATGTTGTTGCGGCCTCAGCATTTGCAGCACAACGACCGTTATTACCACCAGCAACTCAACCGGGCGCGTTTGTTGAACGCCGATGCGTGGGGTTTTCTGACGCTGGAGCTTGATCTGCAATACCTGAAGCTGGGCAAGGTAGTGGTCAATCAGGCGAGCGGTATTTTACCCGACGGAAGCTGGTTTGAACTGGGTGCCGTCATGGAGCCTCTGGTTCTGCAAGTGCCCGCCAATTCCGGCGGGCAATCGATTTACCTTGCGTTGCCGTTGGCGACGGCTAACCAGACTGAGGTTCGCCGGCAGGATCAAACGGAGGTTCAAGCGCGTTATGTTGCCTGTGATGTCGAGGTGGGTGATTCCAATGCCGGTGTGGACTCCCGTTGCCGGATCAGCGCCGGACGCCCGGATCTACGCCTTCTTTTGGGAGACCATCAGAGTGCCCCTGGTTTTGTGACGCTCAAGGTTGCACAGCTTCTGGATTCCACGAACGAGGGCGGCGTGAATCTGGATACGGACTACGTGCCAACGTTTATTTTTCTTCAGGGCAACGGGTACGTGTCGTCCTGCCTCAAAGAGGTGATCAGTCTGCTGGCCAGCCGGGGTGACGCCATTGCTGCGCGCGTGCGGGGAGAGGGGGCTGCGGCCAGTTCGCAAGTCGGTGATTTCCTGATGCTGCAACTGATCAACCGGGCTGAGTTGGAGCTGCGTCATTACTTCAGCCAGGCCCAGGTGCGCCCCGAAACGTTGTTTCGAACCTTGCTGTCGATGCTTGGAGAGCTTTCGACGTTTTCAAACGAAAGCAGGCGGATTCCTCCGGGCATACGTTACAGCCATGGTGACCAGGGTGAGAGTTTTCGCGGGTTGATGAATGGGGTTCGTACGGCACTGTCGATGGTGTTGGAGCAACATGCCATCGAACTGGCACTGCAACAGCGCCAGTACGGGGTGATGGTGTGCCCGGTTGGCGACTTGAAGTTGTTGGGCGCTGCCACCTTCATTCTGGCGGCTGCCGCGCAGTGTGACTCCGAGACGTTACGCCAGCGCCTGCCGGCGCATCTGAAAATCGGGCCTGTAGAGCGCATTCGCGAATTGGTCAACCTGCACTTGGCGGGTATCAGGATCAAGCCGCTGCCCGTAGCGCCACGCCAGATTCCGTTTCACGCAGGCAAAACCTATTTTCTCCTTGAACTGACCGCCCAAGACATCGCGCAACTGGAGCAGTCAGGTGGTTTTGCCTTTCATGTCAGCGGTGAATTCGCGGCACTCGAACTTAACTTCTGGGCGATCAGGGACTGAACATCATGGACAGCGAATATCCGCAGGATGAAAAAACCATCCTGCTTGACAGTGAGGGGCGCGGTCCTTTGCAGGTGCCGATCACGGACTTCCCTTCTGCGCCGCGTTTTGAGCAGTTGGAGGGCCGGATGGTCTATGCCGCCCGTGCTCAGGACGTGCACCGCTTCAAGACGAGCACCAATTCATTGGTTGTTGCGGCGTGGCCATTGTTGTTGCAAGTGGTCGAACTCAAGAGCAGTTCGGGGCGCGACAGCATCGCGGCGGTCAACGATCGGTTGTCATCAGCGGTAAACCAGTTTGAAGCGTGCGCCCTGCAGTCCGGCGTTGAAGGCAGTGAGGTTATTTCTGCTCGTTACGTGCTTTGCAGCGTCATTGATGAAGCGGTCGTCACGACTGAGTGGGGCAATCACAGTGACTGGTCCAGGATGAGCCTGTTAAGCCGGTTTCACAACGAAACCTTTGGCGGCGAGAAAGTTTTCCAGCTGTTGGAGCGACTGTGCCGCGACCCGATCAGGCACCTGGCAATGCTTGAGTTGATTTACCTGTGTCTGGCCATCGGGTTTGAAGGCAAGTACCGGGTGTTGGAGAGAGGCGCTTGCGAGCTCGAAGCCGTTCGTGATGCCTTGCATCGTCAGATCAGGCAAGTACGGGGTGACCCGCCGAACGATCCCGCCCCGCCGTTGACGGGACGGCGCAAAAGGTTCCGCGTCATCTCGGCTCGCTGGATCGCAGCGTTCGCCCTGGCCTGCGGGGTGAGTCTGTACATCGGTTTTGCCTGGAAGTTGGGTGAGCTGCGAGGGCATGCGCTGCAACCTTTTCTATCTTCGGCGCCTGAACCGATTCAGACGCCTTCGTAAACGCTGGGAGCAATGAATGAACGCATTCTTCAAGAAGGCGGGCGCTGTGCTGAGCAGGATTTGGGTTTGGAGCCTGTTAGTGGTGCTTGCCTGCACGGTGTTGGTGTGGTGGGTCGGGCCGTTGCTGGCTGTGAACGACTACCGGTTTTTGCAGGGTACTACGGCCCGCCTTGTCACTATGTGCACGTTGTTTTTTTTATGGGGGTTGGCAATGGCCCTCTTTGGCGGACGCCGCACAACGTCGGTTGATCAGTACGAGCGCGCGGAGCGCGAGCAACAGTCGGCACGGGTAGACGCAGAACAGGTGCGTGTACGTGAGCTGTTCAAGAAGGCGATCCGGACGCTCAAATCCACCCCGCGTGATCCAGGCAGTCTTGAACTGCCGTGGTACCTGTTGATAGGGGAACCTGGAAGCGGGAAGACACAGTTGCTGACGGCAGCCGGCTTGCAATTGCCATTCGATCAAACAGATGAGGTGCCACAGGGGGAAACGGCGCATTGCGAGTGGTATATCGCCGATGAGGGCGTCGTGATTGATGTGCCGGGACGTTACCTGATGCAGCCTGACAGTGCTGTGGACGGTGCAGGATGGTCAACATTGTTGAGCCAGCTTGGCGTGCGACGGCGAGCGCGCCCGCTTAACGGCGTGGTAGTCGCGCTGTCGATGGAGAGGTTGCTGAGCAACAACGAAAACGAAGTGGAGCGTCACGCCCGGTATGTGCATTCGCGCCTGCAGGAAATTCACCAGACATTGCATGCCGACGTTCCCCTCTATCTGGTGTTGACCCAGGCCGACCGGCTTCCGGGGTTTAATCAATTCTTCGAAGCGTCCCCCAGGGATACCGCCGAAAACGTGTTCGGGCAACGTCTTGATGAGAGCCACACCCGTGTTGACATTGGCCAGGTGCGCCACGCCTTCGAGACCTTGTTGCAACGATTGAGCGCGCAGTTGATTACACGGTTGCATCAGGAGCGCAGTGTGGAGCGTCGCGGACAAATGCTGGGTTTTGCGCAGGAAGCAGCGCAAATCGGCGAGCGTTTGTGCATCTTTGTCGAATCGGCTTTTTCCACGCATCGAAACAGGCGCATCAATGGTTTGCGCGGGTTTTACTTGACCTGCGCAGACCCTGGGCAGAGTCGCTTTGCCGAAGGGCTGTTCAGTCGGGTTATCTTCGCCGAAGCCGGTCTCGCCGGCCTCCAGGTTCAGGAGCAACGTCGACTTCGCAGGCGCCAGGGGTTGCAATTGGCGGCGGCGGCATTGCTTGTCGGTGGGGCAGGATGGCTGTGGGCACACAGTTATTCGGTCAACCAGCATCGGCTGTCGCAATTGGCAACACTGGCCGACCATCCTTCCGATACTGCAGCAGATGCCGACCCGGTCCTGGCGCTCCTGGCGTTGCTGGATGCGCGTCTGGCGGCGACTCAGGTGTTCCCGCCGGCAGGGGGCGCCGGGTTCATGGAGCGAGCCGGTCTTTACCAGGGGGATTTGAGCCGCCCGATCGTCACACGCGCCTATGAGCAGGCGCTGCAACAGCAGTTCCTGCGCAAAATGACTGCACAGGTTGAGCAGCAGGTGCGCACCCATCACGGGAGCCGGGAGCAGCGGCTCGACGATCTGCGCGCCTATCTGATGCTCAATTTGCGTGAGCGTCGCGAGAACAGTTGGCTGGCGCAGCATATGGCGGGTATCTGGTCTGCGCGTCATCCGGGCGATGCATCCGTGCAGAAGCGTCTGAATACGCATTTTGCGCGGCTGCTGGAGCACCCGTTTGTGGTGCCGCTCGACGCGACGCTGGTGTCGATGGCCCGTGAGGAACTGCGAGGCGAATCACTGGCTGATGGCGTTTACCGGGTACTGCGCGAACAATCGCGAAACCTGGAACCGCTGCGTCTTGGCGAGGGTAAAGGGTTATTGGCGGCCGACCCACCTGTACCGGGCTTTTACACAAAACGGTATTGGCAGTATTTCGAGGCTCAGGGGCCGAGGCTGGTGAATGCCATTGCACAGGACAACTGGATAATGGGCGAAGCCGGTGACTTGAGCGCCATGGATCTGCGTCGGTTGATGACCGAGCTTCAGCAACGTTATTTCAGTGAATATGCCGATGTTTGGAGCGAGGCTCTTGGTCGTGTCAGCCTGCGTCGCACGGATAACCTCAGGCAGAATGCCGAGCAGCTTGCGCACCTGACATCCGCCCAGTCACCCTTGATGCAGCTATTGCAGGTGATTGCCGAAAATACCCGTCTGCTGCCTGCCAACGTGCTGTTGGACAAAGCCGCTTCGCAAGCAGGCGCGTTGGGCGGGATGATTCAGTCGGCGGCGACTGAAGTGCAAACAGCCGCATTTCCTGACACGGCTCGCCGCGCACTGCAACGGCGTTTTGAGCCGCTGCATCAGTTGCTGGATGAACAGCAGAACCCGAGTGCCGAGCTTACTCAAGCGTTGCGACTGCTTGACGAGTTGCACCTGCAACTGGCGTCGCTGAACCGGGAGAGTTCCCCGGAACAGGCAGCGTTCCAAAGAGTGAAGCGGCGAATGGAGGGGCAGCAGGATGTACTGGGCAACCTGCGGGACGCCGCTTCGCGTTTGCCACTGCCGCTAGCGGGTTGGTTCGAAGGGGTGGCTGACGATAGTTGGAGGCACTTGTTGGAGGGCGCCTATTCGCACGTCAACCAGCGCTATCAAAGTGATGTGTACAGTCTTTATGCCAAAGCATTGCGTCAACGCTATCCCTTCAACGCCCATGCGACCAGTGAAGTCGGCCTTCACGACTTTCAAGAGTTCTTCAAGCCGCAAGGCGTCATGGCACGCTTTTATGAGGGGTACCTCAAACCCTTTATCAGCGTTGATGGCAGCCGATACAGGCTGCGCGGTCTGGACGGTAATAGCCTGCCGGTTACACGTTCATTGCTGGACCAGTTGACGAAAGCGCAGGTTATCCGTCGCAGCTTTTTCCTCGAGGAACATGGCGAATTAGCCATTCGATTCACATTGGCTCCCTACAGCCTGGACCCCTCGGTCAGCCGTGCGACCCTTAGCCTGGGCGATCAGCAACTGGAATATCGACATGGCCCGATTGTGCCCATGACGTTTAATTGGCCCACGGAAGCCGACAATGGGCGCAGCAGCCTGGTGCTTGAACGAGGGACGGAACAACGGCCGCTGGGGATTGAGAAAAACGCCGGCGCCTGGTCGCTGTTCAGGTTCTTCGACTTGTTGCAGAAGGAGTCAGCCAGTGGGCGCAACGCGCAAGTCGTCAAGGCAGACCTCGCGGGGTTGCGCGCCAATTACCTGCTGACGACCCCGCGCACTCCCAGCCCGTTTGAGATGGATGCCTGGCGCACTTTCCGGTTGCCGGAGCAGCTATGAATCTCGGGCAAACCCATCGGCGCAGTGCCGGGCGCACGCAGCAGGGCCATGCCAGGCTTCGCAATGAGGATGCGTACCTCGACTGCCCGCAGAGTGGCTGCTGGGCAGTGGCGGACGGCATGGGCGGCCACCAGGCCGGTGATGTGGCGAGCCGTTGGGTGATCAACAGCCTGGCTTCGTTGCCTGCTCGGGGTGGCTTGGATCAACGTGTCCAGACAGCCCTGCGATGTTTGCAGGACGTCAACCGGCGTTTGGTGTGTGCCGGGGCACAATTGACCACGGGTCACGATGTCACGATGGGCAGTACCGTCGTGGCCTTGCTGGTGGAGGCGCACCGCGCAGTGTGCATATGGGCAGGGGACAGTCGCTGCTATCTGTGGCGTGGGCGACGCCTGTACCAACTGTCGAAGGATCACACCCTGTTGCAGCGTCTGGTGGATGAAGGTCGGCTGGGTCTGTCGCAAGCGCGGGCCCATCCTGATGCCAGGGCTCTGACGCGTGCCATTGGCGCCGGTACGTCGTTGAGCCTTGAAACCCTGGAGCTGGGGACTCGGCCAGGCGATGTGTTTTTATTGTGCACTGATGGCCTGTATCAACTGCTCGGTAATGACGATCTGGTGCGGGCCCTGAGTAACGGCTCGCCGCAACAGAGCGTGGATCGATTGTTCACTGGCGTATTGCGTGGCGCCGCGCGGGATGATTTCACGGCGGTGGTGGTGCGGCCATGAGTGAAGCATCACTCCCTTTCAACCTGCTTGCCGGGCGTTATCAGCTGGAACGTGAGCTGGGCAGGGGCGGAATGGGCGTGGTCTATCGCGCCCGTGACCTCCTGCACGAGCAGTTTGGTGAGCCAAGCTCCAATGTGGCGCTCAAGATGTTGGGTGAAAGCATGTCCGAGTGCACCGATGCCCACGTGTTGTTGTACAGCGAGTTTTCGCTGACCCGAAGCCTGCATCACGAAGGTGTGGTTCGCGCGTTTTCATTCGAGGTCGACACGCCTCGTCAAACCGCTTTTTTCACGATGGAATTGATGCATGGCATCACCCTGGATCGTTTGCTTCAGGAGTGCCCCGCAGGGTTGCCTTGGCGAGAATTGCAGCCTGCGGCTGTGCAGCTACTGGACGCTCTGGACTACACCCACGGGCAACGGGTGCTTCATGGCGATATAAAACCGTCCAACGTGATGATGGGCGAACAGGGTGTGCGCCTGTTCGATTTCGGCCTGGGCAGTGTTCAAACGGGCCTGCCGAGCTTGAATCGCAGCCGGTTCAACGCATGGACCCCAACCTATGCAGCCCCGGAGTTGCTCGAGGGAGGTGAGCTGACGGTTGCCGCCGACCTGTATGCCGCCGCGCGCGTGGTGTACGAAATGGCCTGCGCAAAGCGCCTGGAGAGCCATCAAACCCTGCCAAAAACAGCACGCCCCCGGCAGTTGCCGAGCGGTTGCTGGCCAGCATTACGTTCAGCCCTGGCCGCCGACCCCGAGCGAAGAACCATTACCGTTGCGGAGTTGGCTGAAGCGATGGGTTGTCGCCGGCGCTTTTGGCACCTGTAGCCCAACCCTTACTCCACCAAATCATGCAACTGGCAATATTCAGCCCAATTCATCCCCGCCATCTGAGCGACTTCCTTATGCACCTCCAGCCGCTGGGCTTCAAACGCCTGCGGGGATTCGGCCGTCAACTTCAGGGTCAGTTCCCACGCAAACAGGTGCAGACGTTCCGCTTCCGCCTCGAAGGCTTCATGCAGGCGTTCGGCGCGATACTGCGCAAGGGTTTCTTTCTTGGCCTGGGCAGCCAACGGGTTCAGCGTGTCCAATTGTGCGAGCACGTCCGGGTGTTCGAGCAGAAATTTGTCCAGGGCGCGCTGGTGGTTATCGCCGGGGTCTGACAAAGGCTAACTCCTGTGACGATTGGCTCGGCGCCGGTTGCGTTTTTTCAGACGCCGATCGATGCGGTTTCTCATGGGCTCCAGCAAAAACAGTAGCACGTAGGCGCACAGCGCCATGGCCAGGTTCAGTTCCAGCGAGTCATCGTCGATGGCCTCGAAGAACGCTACGAGCGCATTTTTGAGCAAAAGTAGTAGCGTAACGCCACACAGCCACACCACGGCATTGAATACGATGGGGGGCACGGGGTTTGACAGCTTGAGTTGCATGTTGAACGGACCTCCTTGATCTCTGGCTCCTTTACGACAATCGACAAGCATAGCGTGTCGAAATTAATTCTGAATAATTACGAGTGTTGCGGCAAAATCTTTTGCTCCCGGTTCCTGAATGTCCAGCGTTACCAGGGAGTTTCGGGCCTGCCTGCTGGCAGAGAGCGAAGGGCAGAGGGGCGGGTCATGGCGCAAACGCTGTTCAAACTTTTCCTCACTCAGCGCCTGGCGGCGTTGGCCAGCACCGATTCGCTGCGCGCGATACGGGAAGGTTTGCTGTGGATCCTGCCATGCCTGCTGGTGTCGGCCGGTTTTCTGATTCTGTCCGAGTGCGCCAGAGTGCTGGGTTTCGACCCGCAAGTCGTGACGTTTTTGTCCGGGTTGCACAACCAGATCAGCTCGGTGATTCCGCTGCTGGTGGCCGCCTCAATCGGTTACATGCTGGCGATCCAGTACCGTTTGCCCCAATTGCCTGTGGCCTTTTTGTGCCTGGCCCACGTGGTGGTTGCAACGTTTGTGTTGCGTGAGTACCCGCGAGCCTCGGCTACGTTCGTGCTGTTCATTGCCATCGCTTCGCCCTTGCTCAATGTGCCGGCAGTCGCGTGGCTGCACCGCTTTCGCTGGACCCGCCTGGTGAATGAGAATCTGGTCGGGCATAACCTGCGCGGCACCATCAACATGGTAATACCTGGCGCCATCACCGCGCTGTCTCTGGTGGTGGTGCTGTCGTTGCTGCTGCAGATTCCTTATGTGGCGCAGCTTCAGGGGCCGCAAGTGCTGGATGCACTGCAATCGCCCTATGGCAGCGGTTTGTTCGTGACGCTGATGAATTCGCTGTTGTGGTTTTTCGGCATTCACGGCGTGTATGCCATGCAGCCGTTGTTTGATGTGCTGGACCAGGCCGTGGTGCTCAATGGCACCGCTTCGGCAGCGGGTGAATCGATTCCGTATGTGCTCAATAGCGGCCTGTTGGGCTGTTTCGCTTTTATCGGTGGCTCGGGCGGTGCGTTGTGCCTGCTGTTGGCGATTCTGCTGTTTTCCAAAAGCCAGTCCATGCGCTTGCTGGCGATGGCCAGTGTGCCGCTGTCGCTGTTCAACGTCAGCGAAGTGCTGTTATTCGGCCTGCCGATCATTCTCAATCCGCGCCTGTTCATGCCCTTTCTGCTGGTGCCGGCGTTCAACGCTATGCTGGCATTGACCGCGGTGTTGCTGGGATGGGTGTCACCCGCCGTGGCCAGCGTGCCGTTTACTGCACCCGTGCTGCTCAATGCCTACCTCAGCACCCATGGGGATTGGGCCGCCGTGGTGTTGCAACTGGCGCTGCTGGGGCTGGGCACGCTGGTGTACGCGCCCTATGTGCGAGCGATCCATCGCGAGGCCACGGAAGGCAGCACGGTGTATCTCAAATCATTGGACATGACCTTTCGCGGCCTCGAAGAGAAGGGCCGGCTGCGCGAGATGGACCCGGTGCTCGCCTCCCACAAAACCCTGGCCCGCCAGGCAGTCGAGCTCAGCCACATCCAGCAGATCTGCGACTATGAGTTCTACCTTGAATTTCAGCCTCAGGTCTCTACGCGTACAGGGTTGTGCACCGGTTGCGAAGCCCTGATGCGTGCCCGGGACGACAAGGGCCAGGTGCATTCGCCCTGGGAGTTTCTGCAATGGCTGGCGCAGGCGCGGCTGATGCCGGACGTGGATGTGTGGGTGGCGTCCCAGGCGGTACGTCAGTGTCAGAAATGGCAGAAGGCCGGCTTTGCCCTGCCCATGACCATCAACATTTCCAGCACCACCCTGACCAACGCCGCCCACGGTGAGCGCTTGGTGGAAATCCTCGCTCAGGCCCACGGGCAGGTGTCGGTGGAAATCACCGAAGATGCGCTGGTCAGTGACGTGCCGGCCACGCGTCAGACCATCCAGAAACTTCAGGCGATTGGCGCCAAGGTGTACATCGATGACTTCGGCACCGGGTTTTCCGCGCTGAGTTATCTGCACCAGTTTCCGGTGGACTTCATCAAGATCGACCGCAGTTTCGTAGTGGCCCAGCATGATCCCAAAGGCGCCCAGGTGCTGACCGGCATGCTGCGTTTTTGCGAGGCGCTGAACCTCGGTGTGGTGGTGGAGGGCGTGGAGACGGCCGAGCAGTTGGCCTTCTTGAATACTGGCACCGAGTTGTTTATCCAGGGCTGGTATTTCAGCAAGGCACTGCCCGGCGATCAGGTGCAGGGCTTTGTCCGCGAGCGCGCACTGGCGCAGCGTTAAGTCTGGGCGGACGCGTATTCACGCCGGGTCTGCTCGATCTCTTCGACCAACCCGTCGATCCGCTCCAGGCGCGTGCGGTTATCGTGGTTCCATGGATGAAAGCCGGGTTTGAAGTAATGCAACCACGGCCGAAGCATGCGCGGAAACACCCCTTTGGGCCCGTACAGGAATTTGAGCATTCGCCAGAAGCCCTTCAGATATCCATCGGACGTGCGATCGGCAATCAACAATCGCACATGAAAGTCAAACACCACCAGCCAGAAAAACAGCGTGGTGGTCAGCATCGTCCCGGTGCGCAGCAGATACCTTCCCGGCCCGGGCTTGATCACCGTGTTCCACACATCGAAGGCCACGGCCTTGTGCTCGGTTTCTTCGAGGGCGTGCCAGTACCACATTTGCTGGTAACCCTTGAGTGATTCGCCAAAGCGCGTCGGGTCGCTCAGCAGGATTTCCGCGAGCATCGCCGTGTAGTGTTCAAGGGCGATGGTCACTGCCAGGTTGAAGGCGGGCGGCAGGTGCTTTTTTTGCAGGTCGAGGATGAACTTGAGGCGTCGGTCCAGGGTGTGGGCGGGCAGGCCGGCGGCTTGCAGCAAGTCGTTATAGGCCACGTGTTCGCGGCTGTGCATGGCTTCCTGGCCGATGAACCCCTGAATTTCCTTTTTCAATGCCGGGTCATCGATGCGCTGGCGATAGTGGCGCACGCTGTCCATGAAAAACAACTCGCCTTGGGGAAACAGCAGCGACAACGCGTTGAAAAAGTGCGTGATGAACGGGCCTTGTTCATGCCAGTCCTTGATGCGCCCGGCGGGCAAGGCAAAACGGATATCGCGACGGATCGGCAGCATGGTGCGCTCTCCTGTTCAGGGGCGGGGTTCGTCGTTGGTTTCAAACACCGGCGTGCGCGGTTTGGGCGCCATGCGCTTGCTGGCGAACACCACCAAGGCTTGATAGGCCGCCGGCAGCAGGCGCGCGAGCAGGTCGAGACAGTAGGCGTCGCGGCCAATCAGCACGCGACGTTTGTTCTTGCGTATGCCACGCAGGATCACTTTGGCGGCGTGGTCGGCCTCGGTGATAAACAGTTTTTCGAAGTCGGCGCGGGCTTGTTGCTCGCTGTGAATCAGAAAGCCGGTCATGTTGGCGTCGATGCGGCTGCTGCGGCAGATGTCGGTGCGAATGCCACCGGGGTGCACGCAGGTGGCGGATACCCCGCAACCTTGCAGGTCGAGCTCCTGGCGCAAGGATTCGGTGAAGCCACGCACCGCAAACTTGGTGGCGTTGTAACCGCTCATGCCGGGCTGGGCGAACAGGCCGAACACGCTGGAGGTGTTGACCACATGCCCATCGCCGCTGGCTTTCAAGTACGGCAGGAAGGCCTTGGTGCCATGCACCACGCCCCAGAAGTTGATATCGACGATCCATTCCAGGTCGGCATAGTCCACGCCTTCAACCGTACTCGACAGCGCCACCCCGGCGTTGTTGAACACCAGGTTGACCTTGCCGTGATCCGCCACGCAGCGCGCAGCCCAGTTTTCCACGGCCTGACGATCAGCCACATCCAGCGCGTAAGTGGTGACGCGCACCGGCGACAGCGTCGACGTCTTGATCAGCATCAGCGTCTGTTCCAGCCCCTGGCTGTTCTTGTCCGCCAGGGCCAGGTGGCAGCCTTCGCGCGCCAATGCCAGGGCGAGGGCGCGGCCCATGCCGGACGCCGCACCGGTAATTGCCGCCACGCGGCCGTTGAAAGAGTTCATGACAGGCTCCCCTCTGCGTTGGGGTGAGGTGCCGCCGCCTCGCGGGGCGACGGGCTGCTCGCCAGCGGGCTGGCGATGTAGTCCTTGAGGGCGAACTGCCGGGTCACGCGCTTGAAGCGCCAGGTCGAACCGGGCCACAGCGTGGTGTTCTTGCCGGTGCGCGGGTCGAGGTACCAGCTCTGGCAGCCACCGGTGTTCCAGATGGTGCGTTTGAGTTGTGCCTGCAACTGTTCGTTGTAGGCCTGTTCCACGGCGGGTTTGACCTCGACAGTGGCCAGGTGCTGGCGCTGCATCTGTTTGAGGGCATCGAGGATATAAGCGACTTGGGCTTCGATCATCAGAATCATCGAGTTATGCCCCAGCCCCGTGTTGGGGCCGACAATCAGGAACAGGTTCGGGTAGCCGGGCACTGTGGTGCCTTTATAGGCATGCGCGCCGTCGTGCCAGGCGTCGATCAGGTCGAGACCGTCGCGGCCGATGATGCAACCGCGCAACACCGGGTCCGCCGCCTTGAAACCGGTGCCGAAGATCAGGCAATCAGCCGGGTGCTTGATGCCATCGGCGGTGACCACACCGTCGGCTTCGATGCGCAGCACCTTGTCGGTGACCACCTCGACGTTGCTGCGCGACAGCGCCGGGTAATAGTCGTTGGAGATCAGCACGCGCTTGCAGCCGATGGTGTAGTCGGGCGTCAGGGTTTTGCGCAGGGAAGGGCGGGCCACCTGTTTGTGCAGGTGACGCCTGGCAATTTTCTGCACCATCTTCATCAGCCGCGGGTGCAGGGCAAAACCGACCACGCGGCCTTCCAGTGCCCAGTAAAACGCAGCGCGTACCAGACGCTGAGTGAATGGCAGGTGCCTGAACACCCAGCGTTCGGCGCGTGAAATCTCGCGGTCTGGCTTGGGCATGATCCACGGCGGCGTGCGCTGAAACAGATCCAGATGAGCCACCTGCGGTGCAATCTGCGGTACGAACTGGATTGCGCTGGCGCCGGTGCCGATCACCGCCACGCGTTTGCCCTTCAACGAATAGTCATGGTCCCACTGCTGGGAGTGAAAGCGTTTGCCCTTGAAATGTTCGAGCCCGGGAATATCCGGCAGTGCCGGGCGCGAGAGCCCGCCCATGGCCGACACCAGCACCCGCGCACTGACCCGTCGGCCATTGCTGAAGCGCAGTTGCCAGCGTTGCTGCTGCTCATCAAATACCGCCTGCTCAAGGCCCATGCCGAAGCACAGGTAGGGCGCCAGCCCGAAACGCCGGGCGCAGTGCTCAAGGTAAGCGCGGATCTCGGCCTGCGGTGCAAATTGCCGCGTCCAGTGCGGGTTGGGCGCGAAGGAAAACGAATACACGTGGGACTGCACGTCGCAGGCACAGCCGGGGTAGTGATTGTCGCGCCAGGTGCCGCCCAGGGTGTCGGCCTGTTCGGCGATGAGAAAGTCGGTGAGCCCGGCTTCCTGGAGTTTGATGGCCATGCACAAGCCGGCGAAGCCCGAGCCAATGATGGCGATGTCGATTGAGTCAGCGTGGGCATTCATAAACCGGCCTCATGGCGAGAGCGCTTGGAGGGCATCGGACGTGCTCCTGTTTTTTGTGGGTCTTTTAGATAAAACACCATTGCAAAGGAAAATTGAATTATTTATTTTAAAAAAGATTTTAAATAATCTACCTGAAAATTTCGCCTACGCTAGGACCTTGTTCCGCATGTGCGATTTGTCCGACGGACGCGCGCGGCATGCATGAAGTCTGGTCCAGGGTGTGGACGATGGCTGAGGCCTTGATCAATTCCGGTCGGGTCGCCAGCGGCAGGGAAGCAGAGGACCGAGCTATGGCTGTCGATTGGGTAGTCGCTGCGGGTGTGGTAGTGGGTGCAAGCGCGCTGTTGTGGGCTTTCAGTGCCCTGATGACGCGGCGTATCGAAACCGCTGTTCCCATCAACGGGCGCTTCGTGGAGGTAGAGGGCGAGCGCTTTCATTATGTAGACGAGGGCAAGGGCCCGCCGCTGGTCATGATCCATGGGCTGATGGGCAGCAGCCGCAACCTGACCTATGCCTTGTCCGGCCAGTTGCGCGAGCGCTTTCGGGTGATCACTCTCGACCGCCCGGGGTCGGGCTATTCCACCCGGCATTCCGGCACCGCAGCCGACTTGCCGGCCCAGGCCAGGCAGATTGCCGCTTTTATCAAGACGCTGGACCTGGACAAGCCCCTGGTATTGGGGCATTCCCTTGGCGGGGCAATTGCCCTGGCGCTGGCCCTTGACCATCCTCATGCGGTGTCGGGGTTGATCCTGGTGGCACCGCTGACCCATCCCCAACGTCTGCTGCCCTGGGTGTTTTTGTCCCTGGCGGTGCGCCCGGTCTGGTTACGCCGTTGGGTGTCACATACCTTGACCCTGCCCATCGGGCTGCTGACCAAAGGTTCGGTAGTAAAGGGCGTTTTCGCCCCGGACCCGGCGCCCGCAGACTTCGCCACCCGCGGTGGCGGCTTGCTTGGCATGCGCCCGGATAACTTCTACGCCGCCTCCACCGAGATCAACACCGTCAACGCTCACCTGCCGGAGATGGTCAAACGCTACGCGCAACTGACCCTGCCGATCGGGCTGATGTACGGCGCGCGCGACAAGGTGCTCGATTTCCAGAAACACGGCCAGGCCCTGGCCAGCAAGGTGCCAGGGCTGAAGCTGCAGGTGGTGGAAGGGCGAGGGCATATGTTGCCGATCACCGCCACAGAGCGTGTGGCGGCCGTGGTGGAGCAGGTGGCCAAACGCGCTCGGCCACCGCAAAACGCCACGTTGCTGCACCCGCCATTTGCCCTGGCGAGCAAATAGTTGTGCCACCCGACTCGCGGTTGAGGGGCGTCGAAGCCTGCTTTAGACACCTGACCAAACGGCTGAAAAAGAGACTGCCCGGTCACGTCAAAAAGGCTTCAAGAAACTAGTTGACGACCTAACGATTCCGCGCTATTTATTTAAAAAAATTATTTCAATGTCTTATTTGAAACAGTTTTTGCAGTGCCTAAGAGCGAATAAAATAATGAAAAAAACGTCTTTTATCGCATCGTTGATTTCCCGGAGCATTCAGCGCTCCGCAAACCTGTTTATGGCGTGTGTCGAATTCCTGCCAACCCGTCACGTGCGGAGGTTGCCATGAATCAGACCCTGGCCACCGCAAGCACCTGGACCGACGGCAAACGCCACCTCTGGTGGCTGGGCATCATGCCGCTGGCCACTCCCCTGCTCTCGGGCGCATTGGCTATTACCACTGGCCTGCAGCAATTGTGGTGGGTCGGTGTGCTGGTGATTTTCGGCTTGATCCCGTTGATCGACGGCCTGCTGGGTGAGGACGTCAGCAACCCGCCCGAATCCGCTGTCAGCAACCTCGAATCCCAAAGCTACTACCGCTGGATCGTCTACACCGGCGTGGTGTTTGTTATCTCCTCGGTGGTGATCACCGGCTGGCTCGCCGCCGGCGGTATCGACTGGATCATCAGTGGCGGCCTGCTGAACGCCACCGCACACCTGGACCCATCAAGCTGGCTGGCGAAAGCGGCGGCTTACCTGACGGCGCGCACCGAGTTGCATGGCAGCGTGACCTGGTTCACCTACCTGGGCATGGCAATGTCCACCGGCGCCGCCACCGGCATCGCGATCAACACTGCCCATGAACTGGGGCACAAACCCAAGCCGCTGGAAGTGTTCCTGGCCAAAGTCACCCTGGCGCCGACGTTCTACGGGCACTTTTACACTGAACACAACCGTGGCCATCACGTACGTGTCGCCACGCCGGAAGACCCGGCCAGCTCGCGTCTGGGTGAGAGTTTCTGGGCATTCCTGCCGCGCTCGGTGTGGTTCAGCGCACGTTCGGCCTGGAACCTGGAGCGTGAACGCCTGCGCAAACTCGGCCTGCCGGCCCTGCACTGGAAAAACGCCGTGCTCAGCGCCTGGATGTACAGCGTGGCGCTGTGGGGCGCGATGATTGTCTGGCTGGGGGCGGCGGTGATTCCGTTCCTGATCATCCAGGGCATCTACGGGTTCTCGTTGCTGGAAGTGGTCAACTATGTCGAGCATTACGGCCTCAAACGCCAGAAGTTGCCCAATGGCCGTTATGAGCGTTGTTCACCACGGCACTCGTGGAACAGTAACCGTATTGTGACCAACATCTTTCTGTTCCAACTTCAGCGTCACTCCGATCACCACGCCAACCCCACACGCAGTTATCAGTCGTTGCGTCATTTTGATGAGTCACCGCAACTTCCTTACGGCTACGCAAGCATGATTGTCTGGGCGTATGTGCCGTACTTGTGGCGCCGCCGTATGGATCACCGGGTATTGAACCACTATGACGGCGATATCACGCTGACCAATCTTCAACCGTCACAGCGTTTGAAGTATCTGGAGAAATACAGCAACGGTGCAAAACCGTTTTAACCTGAATCAGGCACGTTGCGGGGCACGCGGTTTAATGGCCGTGGTGGTTTTCATCGCCCACGATTAAGCGGTTTCGTTGCAAGCAAGTTGTTTGACCCTACAACAATAATTTCAAGGGAAGGACGTACACCATGCAAAGCCCTGTCACGTTCACCGCACATATTGTCCTGGCCGCCCTCGGGCTGATTGTGTACCACCAGGCCCAGGCCGCCCGTATCGAGCCTGCCGGCAGCGCATTCACTGCCCAGGGACCGATAAGCTTTTCCAAAGGCGCGTTGATCAGCGCCGACTGCACCATCAAGGTGGCCGGCAAAGTTGCCGCAGATGGTTCATCGGTAAATGTCGATAAGGTCGAGTTCGACGGCGGCCTCAAGTGCAGCCGTGTCGAGGCCATCAACTTGCCGTGGGTCTTGATTGCCAAAGATACGAAAAGTGGCTCGATGTCAAAGATCAGTGTGGATGTTCATGCCTTTGGTCTCGGTGGCAAGTGTGGCCCCTCCACGGCTGACGGTACTTGGGATAATGCCACCGGCAAGTTGGAAGCGGCCAATGTACCGATTGGCGAAGACTGCAAGATCAAAACGGTGTCGATCAAGATGCCGTCCAACTTCAAAGTTGTTGAGTAATACCTGTTCCTGATGTTGCAGCGGTAAATGAATTGAAATTTGGCTGGAAAGGGAAGTTCTGCAGTTTCACCGTGACCTCTCGATCATGGCCATTACCCCTGGCGAACTGACTCGCCATCACATGTGAGGAAAAACAATGAAAAGCTTGAAAACTCTCGTGTCCTTGACTGCTCTGGCTGTGTGCATGGGTGCTGCTTCCATGGCCAATGCCGCCACCATTTCTCCGGCGGGCACCAGCTTCTCCACGCCTACCGGGACCATTGCGGTGTCGTCGCCAGCGTCGTTCGGTGCGGCTGTTTCCTGCAGCATCGTGTTCACCGGCACTGTGGCGGGCGACGGTTCCTCCGCCTCCATCACTGGCGCGTCGGTCAGTGGCGCCAACCCACTCTGCGGCGTACCGGTGCTGCTCGGCCTGCCATGGACCCTGACGCCAACCTCCACCTCCACCGGCGCCGGCGTGTACGCAGGCACTGTGTCGGGTGTGAACTTCAAGATCGTCAGCAACTGCGCCAGCGGCCCGGCCACGATCAACGTGCTCTACAACAACAATACCCACGCCATCACCGTTCCTTCGGCCCAGACCGTGGGCAGCTGCAAAATTACCGCCCTGAACGCCGCTCCATCGCCAGTGCTCACCGTAAACCCTTGATTGCCAAGTGCTTGACGTGATGATCACACGTTGAAATGCAGGTGCCCCAAGCGGGGCACCTGTTGAGTGAACCCAGGGACGGCAAGCCCGGCCGTGGTGGAAAAAATAATAAGGAGTGGAGCATGAATAATAAGAAACAACCGGCCCAGGCATTACTTGGCCTGGCATTGTTGAGCGGGCTGATAGTCGCGGCCGGGCCGGCACACGCTGGCGGTTACTCGACTCCTACGTTTGGCGCCCAAGGGTGGGGCCGTGCATTCGGGGGTGGCTCGTTGTTCAAGGACGACCCGTCCTCGGCCTACAACAACCCGGCCGCCATGGCCTTTATCGATCAAACCATCGCGCAACAAAACGTCATCTATGCGCGCGTCAATATCAAGTTCAAAGGCAATGCCTACGATTACAAAGGTGATCCGGCTTCCGTCGGCGTGATCGACGAATTTGGCGGGGTCACCTCCACACCGCGTACCGGCGACGGCGGCGAAGGCGGTTTCACCGCGTGGCTGCCTACCGGGTTCCTGGTCATACCGATCAATGATCGCTTCAGTTTCGGCCTGAGCCAGGTCGTGCCCCAGGGCATGAAATCCACCTGGGACAACGACTGGAAAGGCCGCGACTTTGCCGTCGATACTAAAATCGAAACCGTGGGCCTGACCGGTTCGCTGTCGTTCAAGGTCAATGACCAGTTCTCCATCGGCGGCGGCGCCATCGTTCAACACACCAGCGGGTTCGTCAGCCAGAACGTCGACTTGTACGCCTCGGCGGCGGTGTCCCCGGGCCTGGGCGGTTTCGGTATTCCCTATCCGTCCGGGGTGGGGCAGTCGCTGATTCGGGTCAAGGTCGATAACACCTCCGTGGGCTGGTTCGCCGGCATGGCCTGGAAGCCGACCGACCAGGACACCGTGGGCTTCAACTACCACGCCAAGATCAAGAACAAGCTGGAGGGCAAGTACAAGTTCAACGCTGACCCCGGCAGCCGTTTGCTGATGACGGATGACGGCGGCGACGGCCTGACCCTGCCCGAACGCGCCTACCCCGGCCTGAAGCTGTTCCCGGATGGCGCCAATGCCACCACGCAACTGGACATCCCGGCCACTGCCGCCATCGACTGGGTGCACGTGTTCAACGACCGTTTCACCCTCGGCGCCAGTGCGTTGTGGACCCAGTGGTCGTCGTTCAAGTCCCTGACGCTCAAGTCTGACGGCAACACCATTGTGTCGATTCCGTATAAGTACCGGGACGTGATGATGTACTCCCTGGGCGGCGACTATAAGCTCACCGACGACTTCACTGTGCGTGCCGGTGTCGCCTATGACCAGACGCCGACCCGCAACTCCACACGCGACCCGCGCATCCCGGACGGTGATCGCTACTTCGCCTCCCTGGGCTTTGGCTACAACATCAAGGCCGTGCCGGGCCTGAGCATCGACGGCGCCTACTCACGCCAGTTCGTCGAGAAGGTCAAACTCAGAACCGTCAACGAAGACCGCCTGGGCGCGGCACGCCTGGATGGCAAGGTCGACAGCAAAGGGGAGGTGGTCAGCCTGGGCGCCACGTACAAGTTCTGACCCGCAGCCTGTACAGGGGCAGGTATGAAGCCGGCAGTCAGCGCATCTTTCTGCCGTTTCATGCCTGCACGGTATGAGGCTCGACACTGGGGCGGTTTTCAAGGCTGAAACCGGTTGATCTGTTCAGCCTATTTTTTTACCTCAGCATTAAATAAAAATTTCAAAACAAAATTTGAATTGTCGCTTTCAAGTTTGTAGTGTGGTTGTACGCCGCAAGCCATTTCGGCTTGACCGTGCGTTGGCCGTACCCTGAATTGAGTAGAGGTATCCCATGGTTATCTGGTTATTGGCGGGCGTTGCAGCAGCGATTGCCCTGGCGTATCGGCAAGCGGCGGCTGCATTGTGGCTGGGGGCTGGTGTGATCTGGCTGGCGCTGGCTTATCTGTTCAACGTGGTGGCAGGTTTCGGGACGGTAGTCGCAGCGGTCCTGGTGGTGTTGCCCGCGCTGTTGATGACGATCAAGCCCTTGCGCCGCGCGCTGTTGACAACCAAGGCCCTGGCGCTGTTTCGCAGCATCATGCCGGCGATGTCCGACACCGAGCGCGCCGCCATTGAATCGGGCACCGTGTGGTGGGACGCCGAACTGTTCAGTGGCAAGCCCGATTGGCAGCGCCTGCTGCACGCCGCACCGGCCAGCCTCAGCGCCGAAGAGCAGGCCTTCCTCGACAATGAAGTCGAAACCCTGTGCGACATCGCCAATGACTGGGAAACCACCCAGGTCTGGCAGGACATGTCCCCCGAAGGCTGGCAATACACCAAGGACGCCGGCTTCCTCGGCATGATCATTCCCAAGCAATACGGCGGCAAAGGCTTCTCCCACTATGCCCATTCCCAGGTGGTGATGAAGCTCTCGACACGCTGCTCGGCGGCGGCGATTTCCGTGATGGTGCCCAACTCCCTGGGCCCGGCGGAATTGCTGCTGCATTACGGCACCGACGCCCAGCGCAACTATTACCTGCCACGGCTGGCACGCGGTGAAGACATCCCGTGCTTTGCGCTGACCAGCCCCTATGCCGGCTCCGACGCCGGGGCCATCCCGGACGTGGGCATCGTCTGCAAGGGCGTGCATGAAGGCGAAGAAGTGCTGGGTTTCAACGTCACCTGGGACAAGCGCTACATCACCCTGGGCCCCATTGCGACAGTCCTCGGCCTGGCGTTTCGCGCCGAAGACCCCGAAGGTTTGCTCGGCGCCCCCGGCTCTTTGGGCATCACTTGCGCGCTGATCCCCACCTCGCACCCTGGCGTCAACAGTGGTCGGCGTCACTGGCCCTTGAATGCGGTATTCCAGAACGGTCCTACAACGGGCAAGGATGTCTTCATTCCTCTGGAATGGGTGATCGGCGGCCGCGAGCAGGTCGGAAACGGCTGGCGCATGCTGATGGAATGCCTGGCAGCGGGGCGGGCCATTTCCCTGCCGTCCGCCAATGTGGGCCTTGGCAAAGTGGCCGTGCGCGGCACTACGGCCTATGCCGCGATGCGCAAACAGTTTGGCCTGCCGATCGGCAAGTTCGAAGGCGTGCAGGCGCCACTGGCGCGCATGGCCGGGCATTTGTATGCCTGCGATGCGGTGCGCAAGGTTTCGGTAGCCTCGTTGGATGCGGGCGAAAAACCCTCGGTGATCTCGGCCATCGCCAAGTACCACGTTACTGAGCGCGCGCGGATCATCGTCAATGACGGCATGGACATCGTTGCCGGGAAAGGCATCTGCATGGGCCCGAATAACTTTCTGGCCCGTGCCTATCAGCAAAGCCCCATTGCCATCACGGTGGAGGGCGCCAATATCATGACCCGCTGCCTGATCATCTTTGGCCAGGGGCTGATTCGCTGCCACCCCTATGTGTTCCGCGAGATGGAAGCGGCGCGCAACCCCGACCGGCGCAAGGCGCAGGAGGCCTTCGACAGTGCGATGTTCGGCCACCTGAGCTTCGTGCTGGCCAACACTGTACGTGCGGCGGTGCATGCGCTGACCGGCGGGCGGCTGATTTCCGCCCCGGCCAACACCGACCCTGCGCTGGCGACCTACTACCGCCAGGCCAATCGCCTGTCGGTGGTGCTGGCCTTGATCTCGGACGTGTCCATGGGCGTGCTCGGCGGTGCCCTCAAGCGCAAGGAAAGTATCACCGGACGCCTGGGGGATATTCTGTCGCAGTTGTACATTCTTTCCTGCGTGCTCAAGCGCTTTGAGGATGACGGCCGGCCCCAGGCCGATCTGCCGTTGGTGCACTGGGCGGCTCAGGACGCCTTGCTGCGCGCCCATGAAGCCCTGGCTGAAGTGCTCGATAACTACCCGTCGAAAGCCGCCGCCGCGGTGGTGCGTGGTTTGAGCTTCCCGTTCGGCATTCCCCTGCGCAAACCTTCGGACCCTCTACTGGCGCAAGTCGCAGACGTGGTGCAGACGCCGGGCGAAACCCGCGACCGTCTGCTGGCCAATTCCTACATTCCGCGGCCGGAAATCGACAAGCTGGCCTACGGCGAGCTGGGTTTCCGTTTGTTGCCGCAAGTGGAGCTGATCGAGGCGCGGCTCAAGCCTGCGATCAAGGGCGGTTTGATCGAACCCATGCCGATTTCCGCCACGGCCTTTACCGCCTGGCGCGTCAAGGCCCGCGCACTGGACCTGATCAGCGATGACGAAGACAGCGTGCTCGGCCGTTTTGTGGAATACGCCGACCACGGCATCCAGGTGGATGACTTTCCCCAGGACTTTGGTTTGCTCGAGGCCTTGCAACAGCGCAAGCAGGCGCTGGAGCCGACAGCGAAGCGTCGCACGACCCAAAGCGAAAGCGCCTCGGTCAACTAGGAAAAACCCGATCCAATGTGGGAGCTGGCTTGCCTGCGATGGCGGTGTATCAGTCACCGCCGCCATCGCAGGCAAGCCAGCTCCCACACTGACAGCGTTCACACAGCAAGGCTGCGTTTTGAGTGAGTTCGACTATGAGTGACAGCTACCTTTCCTTCGTCAATTCCCCCCTGGGCCGCCGCCTGGCCCAGGCCATCGGCCTGCCGCAACCGCTGCCGTTGCAACGCCATCGCAGCGGGCAGCATGGCCTGGCCAACCCGGTCATCGTCGCCGGGGCAGGGCGCCTGATTGCGCAGGTGCAGCAGGTGTTCAGCGACACCGACACGGTCACCGCCACCCCGGCCACCCTCAAGGCGCCATCCACGGTGAAAGTCCAAGGCGCGGTGTTCGACGCAAGCAACGTGGTCGACCTGCAACAGCTCGATGAGCTGTATGTGTTCTTTCACGCCAACGCCAAACGTCTCGCCCACCATGGCCGGGTGGTGGTGCTCGGCACCGCGCCCGAGCACTGCAAGGATTTGCCCCAGGCCATCGCCCAGCGCGCCCTCGAAGGGGTGGTGCGTTCGCTGGCCAAAGAGTTGCGCCGCGCCATTACCGTGCAATTGATCTACGTGGCGCCGGGGGCTGAAGAAGCGCTGGACAGCAGCCTGCGTTTCTTCCTGTCGCGGCGTTCGGCGTATGTGTCCGGGCAAGTGGTGCGCCTGGAAAAACCGGTAGACGGGCAGGTGGCCGTTAATTGGGACAAACCCTTCGCCGGCCGCCGCGCACTGGTGACCGGCGCGTCCCGTGGCATCGGCCTGGCCATCGCCCAGGTGCTGGCGCGCGACGGCGCCCATGTGGTGTGCGTGGATGTGCCCCAGGCGCAGGAGGCCTTGCAACACGCCGCAACCGGCGTGGGCGGTTCGGCGCTGCCGCTGGACATCACCGCGCCCGACGCGGCCTCGCTGTTGCTGGCCCATGCCAGCCAATACGGAGCTTTTGACGTGGTGGTGCATAACGCCGGCATCACCCGCGACAAAACCATCGCCAAGATGACCGAGGCCGCCTGGCGCAGTGTGCTGGCGGTGAACCTTGAAGCGCCGCTGCACCTGAGTAACGCCTTGCTCGATGGGCAGGGGCTCAATCCCGGCGGGCGTATCGTCTGTGTGTCGTCGATTTCCGGCATTGCCGGCAACCTTGGGCAAAGCAACTACGCCACCTCCAAAGCCGGTGTGATCGGGCTGGTGCAAGGGCTGGCGCCGGCAGCGGCGGCGCGGCAGGTCACGGTCAATGCGGTGGCGCCGGGGTTTATCGAGACCCAGATGACCGCGAAAATTCCGTTGATGATTCGCGAGGCCGGGCGACGCATGAACTCCTTGTCCCAGGGCGGCCAGCCGATCGATGTGGCCGAAACCATCGCCTGGCTGGCGCACCCTGCGTCCGGCGGCGTCAACGGCCAGGTCGTACGCGTGTGCGGCCAAAGTCTGCTGGGGGCCTGAGCCATGGACTACGTGACACAGATCATCGACCCACCGCCGTCGCGCGCGCAGCTGATGCTCGACGGTCTGCGCGCCCTGCGCAAACCCCCGTTCGATGGCGCGCCGCACCTGCCGGCTGAGCGCCTGGTGCGGTCTGCCGTGGAATTGTCCGCCGACGGCATCGCAGCCTATGGCCGTGCCTGCGGGTTTCGCCGCGAGCAGGGCGTGCCTTTGTCTTATCCCCACGTGCTGGCCTTTCCCCTGCACCTGATGCTGCTGACCCGCCCGAGTTTTCCTTACCCGGCCAGCGGCATGGTGCACCTGGCCAATCGCATCCGTCAGCATCAGCAACTGGAAGCGGGCCAGACCCTGCGTCTGGAAGTATTTTGCGAACGCTGGGTGGCTCACCCCAAGGGCCAGGCATTGAGCATCGCCACCCGGGCCTACAGTGCAGGCGAATCAGTGTGGGAAAGCCACAGCCTTTACTTGCGCCGTGATGTAAAAAATCCCACAGGCGAAGCGTGGGCTGACTCGCTGCCCTTGCAGGAGGACGGTCTTTTGCGCACCCAACGCTGGGTATTGCCTGCCGATCTGGGCCGGCGTTTTGCCAGGGTGTCCGGAGATTTCAACCCGATTCACACCTCGGTCATCGGGGCAAAACTGTTCGGCTTTCGCCGCGCCATCGCCCATGGCATGTGGACGCTGGGGCGCGCGTTGGCGGCCCAGCAACCGCCCGGTGGCCTGGCCGTGGCCGAAGCCCATTGCGACTTCAAACTGCCGATTTTTTTGCCCGGCCAGGTCGCCCTGTGGAGCCACCCCGTAACCGGCCCGCGCCGTGAATTCGAAGTGCGCAATGTCGCGGGGGACAAACCCCACATGCGCGGCCTGTTTGTCTGGAACGAGAACCGTCGATGAGTGACTACAGCTTCACCCCGGCCCCGACCCGCCGCGTGGCGATCATCGGCGGCAACCGCATTCCCTTTGCCCGTTCCAACACGGTGTACGCCCACGACAGCAACCAGGATTTGCTGGTGGCCGCGCTGCAAGGCCTGGTCGACCGCTACAACTTGCACGGCCAGCGTTTGGGCGAGTTCGCTGCAGGGGCGGTGATCAAGCATTCGCGGGATTTCAACCTGGCGCGCGAGTCATTGCTTTCGACCACGCTATCGCCGGACACACCGGCTTACGATGTGCAGCAGGCGTGCGGCACCGGCCTTGAAGCCGCGTTGCTGGTGGCGAATAAAATCGCCCTCGGCCAAATCGACGTGGGCATCGCCGGAGGGGCCGACACCACCTCGGATGCGCCCATCGGCATTAACGAGTCCCTGCGCCACACCTTGCTGGCAGCCAACCGCGCCAAGGGCCTGGGCGCCAGATTGAAGGCGTTGCTGAAGGTGCGTCCGTCGATGTTTTTCAAACCCTTGCTGCCGCGCAATGGCGAGCCGCGTACCGGGTTGTCCATGGGCGAGCATTGCGAAGAAATGGCCAAGCGCTGGCAGATCCGGCGTCTGGCCCAGGACGAGTTGACCCTCACCAGCCACAAACGCCTGGACGCTGCTTATAAACGCGGCTTCTTCGATGACCTGATCAGCCCCCATCGCGGCCTGGCGCGAGACAACAACCTGCGCAGCGACGCCAGCCTGGAAAAGCTCGCGGGCCTGTCGCCGGCGTATGACCGACAGAACGGCACACTCACGGCGGGCAATTCCACACCCTTGACCGATGGCGCTTCGGTGGTGCTGCTGGCCAGCGAGCAATGGGCTGCCGAGCACGGTCTGCCGGTGCTGGCGTACCTGCGCACCGGCGAGACGGCGGCGGTAAATTTTGTCGACGGCAGCGAAGGGTTGCTGATGGCACCGGCCTATGCCGTGCCGCGCATGCTCAAGCGTGAAGGCCTGAGCTTTGCCGACTTTGACTTCTTTGAAATCCATGAGGCCTTTGCGGCTCAAGTGTTGTGCACGCTCAAGGCCTGGGAAGACGCCGACTATTGCCGCGAGCGTCTAGGCTTGGACGCACCTCTGGGCACCATTGACCGCGCGAAGATGAACGTCAATGGCGGCTCCCTCGGGTGCGGCCATCCTTTCGCCGCCACCGGCGGCCGGCAATTGGCCGCGCTGGCCAAGAGCATTCACGAAAACGGCGGCGGGCGCGGGCTGATTTCGATTTGTGCGGCGGGCGGGCTGGGCATTACCGCCATCGTCGAAAAGTAGCGTGATCCAAAACAATAACAACAAGGAGACTGCCATGAACGCTGTAAGCCAGGAACACACCGAACGGGTCTGGTTGAACGCTTACCTGCCGGGGGTGCCGGCGGACATTGAGAGCGGGATCGAGGCGTACCCGTCGTTGCGCGAGGTATTCCTGGAACACCTGGAAAAATTCCGCGAGCGCGTCGCCTACGTCAGCATCGGCACCGAAATGACCTACGCCGACTGGCAGGTGCAGGGCCTCGCGTTTGCCGCGTGGTTGCAGGGTCAGGGCGTGAAGAAGGGCGACCGGGTGGCGTTGATGATGCCCAATTGCTTGCAGTATCCGATCTGCCTGCTCGGCACCATCCTGGCCGGTGCCGTGGTGGTCAACGTCAACCCGCTGTACACCTCCCATGAGCTGAAACATTTGCTCAAGGACAGCGGCGCCGAAACCATCGTCATCTTTGAAAACTTCGCCCGCACCCTGGAAAAGTCCATTGAGGGCAGCAGTATCAAGCGCGTGGTGGTGGCGGCCATCGGCGACCTGCTGGGTACCTTCAAAGGCGCGGCGATGAACTTCATCCTTCGGCGTGTGCAAAAACAGGTGCCTGCCTTCAACCTGCGTGGCGCGGTGCGTTTCAATCAGACGCTCAAGCGGGGACGCGGGTTGAACCACTTCCCGGTGGCCATGGCCCTGGATGATCTGGCTTTTCTGCAGTACACCGGCGGCACCACCGGCGACGCCAAAGGCGTGATGCTCAGCCACCGCAATATCATCGCCAACCTGTTGCAGGCCAAGGCCTGGGTCGGGGACCAACTGGATCAGAACAAACAGGAAACCAACGTCACCTTGCTGCCGCTGTATCACATCTTTTCCCTGACGGTGAATTGCCTGATGTTCATGTGCCTGGGCGGCCGCAACATCCTGATTGCCAACCCGCGGGACGTGAAGCGCGTGCAGATGATCCTGCGCAAGGAGCGCTTCAATGGCATCGCCGGGGTCAACACGCTGTTTAACGGTTTGCTGGAAAACAAGGCGTTCTGCGCGCGAGACTTTTCTGACCTGCGCATGGTGATTGCCGGCGGCATGGCCACTCACACGGCGGTGGCCAAGCGCTGGAAAGAAGTCACCGGCTTGCCGATCATCGAAGGCTACGGCCTGACCGAATGCTCGCCGGTGGTGAGCATCAGCCCCATCGACATTGCACGCATGCGCGAAATGGAGTTCACCGGCAGCATCGGCGTGCCGTTGCCGTCGACCTGGGTGCGTTTTGTCCGTGAGGACGGCGAACTGGCCGAAATCGGCGAGCAGGGCGAGTTGCAAGTGCGCGGTCCACAGGTGATGCGCGGTTACTGGAAACGCCCCAGGGAAACCGCCGAGGTGCTGGACGCCGAGGGTTGGCTGTCGACCGGTGACATTGGCGTGATGGACGAGCGCGGTTACATCCGCCTGGTGGACCGCAAGAAAGACATGATCCTGGTCTCGGGCTTCAACGTGTACCCCAATGAAATCGAAGACGTGGTGGCACTGCACCCCGGCGTGGGCGAAGTGGCGGCCATTGGGGTCGAGGACGGCGTGACCGGCGAGAAGGTCAAGATTATCGTGGTGCGCAAGGACCCTACGCTCACGAAGGAGCAGCTCCTGGCCCACTGTCGCGAATACCTGACGGGGTACAAGGTGCCCAAGTACGTGGAGTTTCGCACCATCGAACTGCCCAAAACCACGGTGGGCAAAGTGCTGCGCCGGGCGTTGCGCTGAGGTCCAACACCGCCTCCTGTGGGAGCCGGGCTTGCCCGCGATGGCGGTGTGTGATTCACCCTTGCTATCGCAGGCAAGCCAGCTCCCACATTTTTGATCGGTGGTGTTGTTCAGAGTGAGTGAATATTGACCCAACGCTCTTCTTGGGCGGCCACACGAATCGCCGTCGCCAGCCGCTCCACTTCCCACGCAGCCTCAAAGTCAGTGCCGTCCGCGCCTTGACCGGCCAGCGCCATGATCAATTCCTGCACTTCCAGCGTTTTCAACTCGTTGTAGCCCAGTTGATGCCCGGCCGCCGGGCTGAACGCGGCATAGCCGGGCAGGGCGGGGCCGGCCAGCAGGCGCTGGAAACCTTCCTGGCCGACGCGACACACGCGCAGTTCATTCAGGCGTTCCTGGTCAAAGGCCAGCGTGCCTTTTGTCCCGCTGATTTCAAAACTCAGGTGGTTTTTGTAACCCAGCTTTAGCCAACTGCTGCTCACCGTGCCGCGCGCGCCATTGGCAAAGCGCAGCAGGGCGTGGACCTGGTCATCTACGGCAATGGGTTTAAGGTCTCGGCTGCCTTTCACGGCAGGGCGTTGGGCATGCACGGTTTGGGTGTCGGCGCAGACGCTGGTTACATCGCCGACCAGGTAACGCGCCATCGACAGCAAATGGCTACCCAGGTCCGCCAGCGCGCCGCCGGCATGCTCCACTTCGCAACGCCATGACCACGGCGAGGCCGCGTCGGCCATGAAGTCTTCGCTGAATTCGCCTTGAAAGCTGATGATGTCGCCCAACTCGCCGTCGGTAATCATCTGTCGTGCGAGTGTGATCATCGGGTTGTGCTGGTAGTTGTAACCCACCCGCGTGACCACTCCGGCAGCACTGGCGGCGCGGCGCATGGCGTCGGCCTGCTCCAGGCTCACAGCCAGGGGTTTTTCGCAATACACCGCCTTGCCCGCGGCAATCGCGGCCATGGCCATCGGGTAGTGCAGGTGATTGGGGGTGGTGATGGCCACGACGTCGACCTTGGGGTCATTGATCAGCGCCTGCCAGTCGCCGTGGGCCTGGGCAAATCCCCAGAACTTGGCGCAGCGCTGGGCGCGTTCGGTGTCGGCGTCGGCCAGGGCGGCCAGCGTGAGGGTCACCGGCAGTTCGAACACCGCCCGGGCGTTATTGAATGCCAGCGCGTGGGCGCGTCCCATGAAGCCTGTGCCGATCAAGCCGATTCCGAGTTCACGCATCGCCGTGGTCCTTTGGATTATTGTTTTCAGGAAGCCTATTAATGGAATAATTATTCTCTAATTTCAATAGATGGAACAAAAATTCATTTCCGAGTGCATAATCACGCCGACGAATGCGGCTACATTCAGACCGTGACGAAAGGCCATCAGTTAACAAAAGATAACGTAGCGCCGATTGTCAGACGATTCGAAAGCCCGATAGGATGGCCCCTGCTTCCTTCAGGCGCTCTAGATTGCAGGTTTCAGCGCCCGGGCAGGCAAGACGACCTAACAATAATAAATAGGGAGAAAGGTCTATGAGTGAGCCTGTCATGGGTTGGCATGTCTGCCGCCCGCGCGCCGCACGCAAGGCTGCGTTGCTGGCCACAGCGCTCTCGCTGCTTGCAGGTGCGGCGTGGGCGACGCCGGTGCCGGCAGCCCGCGATACCGCTGCAACACCCGTGTTTGCGATTGAATCCCCCAAGGCCGCCAAGGGCCTGATGATCGACGTGGTGCATGCGGGCAAACGCCTGGTGGCGGTCGGTGATCGCGGGCACATTCTCTATTCCGATGATCAGGGCAGTACCTGGGCCCAAGCCAAAGTACCGACCCGCCAGTTGCTCACCGCCGTGTTCTTTGTCGATGACAAGCAGGGTTGGGCCGTGGGCCATGACGCACAAATCCTCGCCAGTTCCGATGGCGG
The DNA here is from genome assembly GCF_002813445.1 of Pseudomonas tolaasii NCPPB 2192. NCBI lineage: Bacteria > Pseudomonadati > Pseudomonadota > Gammaproteobacteria > Pseudomonadales > Pseudomonadaceae > Pseudomonas > Pseudomonas tolaasii. Next base: position 5,222,014 of record NZ_PHHD01000001.1, on the reverse strand, counting down.
CGCCACCTGGACCCAACAATTTCAAGACCTCAAGCGCGAAGCGCCGTTGCTCGACATCTGGTTCAAGGACGCCGCCCACGGCCTGGCCGTGGGTGCCTACGGTGCGCTGATTGAAACCGATGACGGCGGCAAAACCTGGGAAGACGTCAGCGATCGCCTCGACAACGAAGATCAGTTCCACCTCAATGCCATCGCCTACATCAAGGATGCTGGCCTGTTTATCGTCGGTGAGCAGGGCAGCATGTTCCGCTCCAGCGACGACGGCCAGACCTGGGAAAAGCTCGAAGGGCCTTACGAGGGCTCGTTGTTTGGCGTGATCAGCACCGCCCAGCCTCAGACCCTGCTGGCATATGGTTTGCGGGGCAATCTGTACCGTTCCACTGATTTTGGTACCACCTGGGAGCAGGTCGAGTTGAACGCGGCGCGGGGAGCGCTGGAGTTCGGCTTGTCGGGGGCGACCTTGCTGGAGGACGGCTCAATTGTCGTCGTCGGCAATGGCGGCAGCGTGGTGGTCAGCCACGATGACGGCCAGACGTTCAGCGTGTTCAACCGTCCGGACCGCATTTCGCTTTCTTCCGTCACGGCGGCAGGCAACGGCAACTTGATTCTGGCCGGGCAGGGCGGTGTTCGTGTCGCCACGCCAGCCGGCGCTGAGCTCTCAAAATAATAAGAAGGCGGGGTTTCAATGAGCAGTCATCACAACGATAAAGCGACCTTTCTTGAGCGCCTGATCTTCAACAACCGTCCGGCAGTGATTGTCATCTGCCTGCTGGTGAGCATTTTCCTGTTTTGGCAGGCGACGTTGATTCGCCCGTCCACCAGCTTTGAAAAGATGATCCCGCTCAAGCACCCCTTCATCGAAAAGATGATGGAGCATCGCAATGACCTGGCCAACCTGGGCAACACGGTGCGCATTTCGGTGGAGGCCAGGGACGGCGACATCTTCACCAAGGAATACATGGAGACCCTGCGTCAGATCAACGACGAGGTGTTCTACATCTCCGGCGTTGACCGTTCGGGCCTCAAGTCGCTGTGGAGCCCCAGCGTGCGCTGGACCGAAGTGACCGAAGAAGGTTTTGCCGGCGGTGAAGTGATCCCGCAAAGCTACAACGGCTCGCCGGCGAGCCTCGATCAACTGCGCAACAACGTGCTCAAGTCCGGCCAGGTCGGGCGTCTGGTGGCCAACGACTTCAAATCGAGCATCGTCGATATTCCGCTGCTGGAGTCCTACCCGGACCCGCAAGACCAAGGCAAGCTGCTCGCCCTCGACTACCAGAAGTTTTCCCACGAGCTTGAAGACAAGATTCGCACCAAGTTTCAGGAACAGAACCCCAACGTGCAGATCCACATCGTCGGCTTCGCCAAAAAAGTCGGCGACCTGATCGATGGCCTGATCATGGTGGTGCTGTTCTTCGGCGTGGCATTCGCCATCACTCTGGTGCTGCTGCTGTGGTTCACCAACTGCCTGCGCAGCACCATCGCGGTGTTGAGCACCACGCTGGTGGCGGTGGTCTGGCAACTGGGGCTGATGCATGCGGCAGGCTTCGGGCTTGATCCGTACTCGATGCTGGTGCCGTTTCTGATCTTCGCTATCGGCATTTCCCACGGTGTACAGAAAATCAACGGCATCGCCCTGCAATCCAGCGAGGCCGACAACGCGCTGACTGCCGCGCGCCGCACTTTCCGCCAACTGTTCCTGCCGGGCATGATCGCGATTCTTGCCGACGCCGTGGGCTTTATCACGTTGCTGATCATCGACATCGGCGTGATCCGCGAGCTGGCCATCGGCGCGTCCATCGGTGTGGCGGTGATTGTGTTCACCAACCTGATCCTGCTGCCTGTGGCAATTTCCTACGTGGGCATCAGCAAACGCGCGATCGCCAAGAGTAAAAAGGATGCAAACCGCGAGCATGCGTTCTGGCGCCTGCTGTCGAAGTTTGCCAGTCCAAAAGTCGCGCCGGTGTCGATCTTCCTGGCGCTGATCGCCTTTGGCGGCGGCCTCTGGTACAGCCAGAACCTCAAGATCGGCGACCTCGACCAGGGCGCGCCGGAACTGCGCCCCGACTCGCGCTACAACAAGGACAACAACTTCATCATCAGCAACTATTCCACCAGCTCCGACGTGCTGGTGGTGATGGTCAAGACCAAGGCCGAAGGCTGCTCGCGCTACGAAGCCATGGACCCGATCGACCAGTTGATGTGGAAGATGCAGAACACCGAGGGCGTGCAATCGGCGATCTCACTGGTGACCGTGTCCAAACAGATGATCAAGGGCATGAACGAGGGCAACCTGAAATGGGAAACCCTGTCGCGCAACCCGGATGTGCTGAACAACTCCATCGCCCGCGCCGACGGCCTGTACAACAACAACTGCTCGCTGGCGCCAGTGTTGGTGTTCCTCAACGATCACAAGGCCGAAACCCTCGACCGCGCGGTGCATGCGGTGCAGGACTTCGCCAGGGAGAACAACAAGGACGGCCTGGAATTCATCCTTGCCGCCGGTAACGCCGGGATCGAAGCGGCCACCAATGAGGTGATCAAAGAGTCGGAGCTGACCATCCTGATTCTGGTGTACCTGTGTGTTGCAACCATGTGCATGATCACGTTCCGCTCCTGGGCGGCGACCCTGTGCATCGTGCTGCCGCTGGTGCTGACCTCGGTACTGGGCAACGCACTGATGGCGTTCATGGGCATTGGCGTCAAGGTCGCGACCTTGCCGGTAGTGGCCTTGGGCGTGGGGATTGGCGTGGACTACGGCATCTACATCTACAGCCGCCTGGAAAGCTTCCTGCGCGCGGGGCTGCCGCTGCAAGAGGCGTATTACCAGACGCTCAAGTCCACCGGTAAAGCCGTGTTGTTCACCGGCCTGTGCCTGGCGATCGGCGTGTGCACCTGGATCTTCTCGGCCATCAAGTTCCAGGCCGATATGGGCCTGATGCTGACCTTCATGCTGCTGTGGAACATGTTCGGTGCGCTGTGGCTGCTGCCGGCACTGGCGCGGTTCCTGATCAAACCGGAGAAGCTCGCGGGGCAGAAGGGCAATTCGTTGTTTGCCCACTGACACCGGCGGGTCAGCGTCAAATTTGTACAGGGGGAAGCCGGCCGGCTTCCCCTTTGTCGTTTACAGATTCAGAAACAGCTTCTGATCCAACGGCGGGCCGATTTTGGCGTGAACAATGCTGTTGACGCGTTTGTTGTCCTTGCCAGCCTGGGTCACGAGGTCTTTTTGCGTCAGGTAACGTTGCTCAGGCAATTTCAGGTGCGCGGCGCTGTATTCGTTACGCGAGGTGGCCAGGGTCGGGTAATGGAAGTGCGCATACCACAAGACGTCCAGGCCGTTTTTTTCGCGTACGGCGTATTCGGTGAGAAAGTCGCCGCCCTTGAGCTGTTTCCCCCGGTTGACCAGCCCGATATCTACACGGCCGTGGGTCCAAAGATAGTCGACGTTTTCCGGGCGGGGCTCCTGGCGCAGGTAACCCTCACAACGGTGTGTGATCGCCCGCTGGCGCATGTCTTGTGCTGCCTTCTGCCACTGCCCAACCAATGCCGCCGTTTCGCTGTTGTTGGCATGGTTGGCCTGAGCCTGCTGGGTAAGCTGTTCAAGACGCAGGGCCTGGTGTTCCAGCATGTCGCTCCAGTCTCTGGGGTTGAGGCTTTCGCGACGGGCGGGGTCATTGAGTTTCTTTTTCTGAAACTCAATTGAACGCTCGATAGCAGCCTGCCCCTCTATCAGTTTTTGTGCATCACTGGACAGGGAAGCCAGCGGCTTGACCGGTGGTGGCGTAGAGGGTTTCTTGGGTGGTGCCTCGACTATCTGCGCCCATTCTCCTTCGCTGACGTGCCAACTGTAGCTGGTGACGGCTTGTCCGGTTTTGGAATCAAGCACATCGATGATCGGAATGTCCTGGCCGGGCTGTGAAGCCCGCAAGGTGCCGACAAGCGTCTGTTTATCGCGTGTTTTGAAGACTTTTTTGTTTTGCAGGCGGCGAGGGCGCTCCTTGCGTACTGTTACGGTGGGCGGCAGGTGTTGATCTTCGCGGATCAGGTCGGCCAATTCGGACTGGGCCTGGGCAATGACCTGGTTGAGACACTCGGTGTAACGCTCGCCATAAAAAGGCCGTACGCGTGGCGAGCCCATGTCCTGAAGGGCCTGGCTGATGCCCAGTTCGGACTTGTATTGATCGATCAGGCTGGTGAGTACGTCGATACGTTCATCCGCGGTATAGCCTTCGTGCTCCTGCAACTCGATATGGGAGTTTGCGATGCTGTTGAGTTCGGCCCGGTTGAACCGTTGCATGAGGAATTCTTCCTCGACAGAGTGGTTCTGCGTACCGCGGTCCACACTCAATTCACGCAAAGTGCTCAGGCGCTCCAGCCTGGCGTACAGCGCTTGATGTTCCGGCGGCTGCTGGGTGTCTTTGATGAAGGTTTCAGCCTGCTTTTTGCTCGCCGGGGAATCGTTTTTCCATTCGTCGAGCAGGGCGGAGTAAGCATCAGAAAAACGTATCAGCCGCTCGATGTGCTCGACACGCTCACCGAGGGTTTCAATCATTAGCGCGTAGGCCCCGGGCGCGTTCACTCGTGTCCTTCCGATCAGGTCAGGCATGGGTTCACCGGTACGGGCGTGCGTCAATTCCTCATCCAGGTACAAGTACTCGGTGTTCAACGAACGCAAGGTTTCGGCGATCTCCTTGTATTCCTCCGCGCGCTTTTCCTTGAAAACATTGAAGTCCATCGCCGGGGTTGAAGGGGTGAGGGCCTTGATGGCGTCTTTACGCAGTGTGATGAGTTGCTCGGCTTGCTGCTCGTAGAGTGTCACCCGTGTTCGGTGCATCGATCTCAACAAGGTGTTTTGCTTCAACTCTTTGTGGTACCGCTCGGCGAACTCCTGGCCACGTTCGGGATGGTTGTACAGACCCCAAAGGGTTTTCAGGGCCGTATCGGACTTGTGCAATGAGCGCTCGGTCTCTACAAGGTGCTGGTCAGCGTCCTCTGTGGCAATCGCCGCAGGCTGTATCGCTACCATTTCATCCGCGTACTTTCTCAACATCGAGTTGGTCACTTCGATATTTCGGTCGACAGTGGCTTTCATGCGGCCCCCCCCTCGGGGCATGCCTCCCCTGAGCTTGGGCCGTATATCAAATTGCCAGTCACCTGGGGTGCGGGTTGTCAGCGGCGGGCCGGTGCGTGACTTGTCGTGTTCGTCAATCACAAACACGCCGTCCAGATCCCTTGCAATCCTGTACCAGTGGTCATCAATACAGGCGAGCAGTTTTCCACCGATGGTGTACAGGCCTTTCAATTGCCCGCTTGCGATAGGCGAAGCCGGACCCGTCGGCGCGGGCACACTGAAGCTTTCGATATGGGCAAGCTGTTTCGCAGTGAGCCTGCGCGGGTTGGAGAAGGCAAAATCAAACGACGCGGATGCTGTCTCTGTCACGGAGCCGGTTGGCAGCTGATGAATCGCTGCTGGCTTGCCGGGCGCAGTATTGGCGTCACGATTCAGCGGGATATTAACGTCGGCACGCTCGGAAAACGGGATCTCACCGACCTTGCGACGTGGTGCAGGCCCGCTGGTTGAATGGCTCAGCAACGTACCCACGTTGACCAGCAAATCCACCAACGTGGCAGTGGGGTCGGGGTCAGTCGATTCGCTTTGGCGCTGGATATCGCTTTCCACATTCGCCAGTTGCAACAGCCAGCCCGCCATGGCGCCCGGGCCTTGCAGCACCGGGAGCAACGTATTGAACAGCAACCAGCCGAGTTCCTTGTGGGACGCCCAGCGGCTTTCGGCATCGGATGTGGATTGATTCCTGGCGAGGTTGACCAGGCTGCGGGCGTTGGCAGTGAACAGGTGCTTCATCAGCTCACCGTCGTTCAAGGCCTGCGCCAGCTCCGTGGCTGCGCCAAAGCCGTCGACTGCCAGCGCTGTGGGTTTTGGCGTGTCGGGGGCGTCAAACTCGTTGAATACACCGTAATGAGCGATATGCGGCGTTTTAAAGCCGCCATTGCCATACACCGCGCGCGCTTTGGCGTCCGGTAACCAGGCAAGAATGCTTTGTTGCAAGGGGCCGGCTTGCTGGATGGCAGCCAGCAGGGCTTCGCGGCTGGCAAACTCCTGCAAGGGCGGTGAAAGTTGAGGGCGATAGAGAATGTGCGGGCCTTTGGTTGCGTCCCTGGGCTCAATCAAGAACATGTTTTCGACCACATCCGGTATGGCCCCAGGCTTGCGTAAAAACGCAAGCGGACGCACGGTTATCTCCATGCCATCGACGTGTCGCGGACCCGGACCCGGCTGGATGACGGTTTCGACAAACCGTAAGCCACGGGCGGTAAGACCTGCCTCACCTTTGAGCCTGAGTTCGGCAGCCTGCATCGCCAGCTGGAGGGGGACCTGTTCGATGAACAGCGCCTCGCGCGCCCGGGACTGCGGGGTGCCAGCCAGCAACTGTTGTTGCAGCAACGCCGGATAGTGCTTGCCGATGTCGACTTCACTGATCAGGTCTTTGAGTTGGCCCGCCAAAGAGGCGTCTTTGACGAGCTCGCCGCGCAGTCGCACTTCCATATCGCCCTTGGGCAATCCGGCCAGGTTTTCCAGGGCCATTTGCACCAGGCTCATTTTTACCGGTTCGATGTACCCGCCGGCCAGTGTGCCGACCGCGACGTTGAAGGTGATTTCCAGGTCCTTGGCGCTATAGCCTTTGGACGCCAGCCGTGCATCCAGTTGTTGCTCGGTGTAGGTCTGTATGTCCGGAATATCAGTGAGGAAAGTACGCCCCTGATGGCGTTGCACACTGGCGGCGAGTGCCAGCGTGTTCTGCTGATAGGCAAAGCGCTGCGCTGAGCTGGCGCGTGTGAGCCAGGCCGGCACCTTGGGGGCCATGGCGGCCAGTGTGGCGGCGGACGGTTGCAGTGCGCCCTTGAATGCCGGGCCGGTGGCGCTGGCCTGGGCGAAAAGCTGCTCCAGGGCTTCGGCGGTGCTCTGGGCAGGCAGCTGGATGGCTTCCAGGTTTTGCAATTGCTGATTGAGCAGGGTGGCCGCTTGGGCATCAAACGCTGAACCGTCGAGCGCGAGCTGCCTCCAGTTCAATTGGTCAAAGACGAAGCGCTCGCTGAGCTGGCGTTCCCAGGCAGCGACAAAGGCTTGCACGGAGTCGTAAGGCGTGACCACGCCTGCGGCAGAAGCGTGCAACACCACCTGGCGACCATCGACCTCGCGAGTGATCAGCAGGTCGGGGCTCAGAAGCCTGGAAGTGACGCCGCCCTTGCTCAGCGTGGTTTCCAGATTGTGCACCTTGGCTGCCGACGCGCCGCAAGCCGCTGAGCGGTCGTTGGTATCCGGAAAGCGCGTGACCTGGTCCAGGGTTTCACGCTGTAGATCATCCAGCCCGGTTTGTTTGAGCGTTGAAACACGCAGGCTGTTGCGCAGGGTGTCGCTGAGCCAAGACCAGTGGCTCGCAGGTGCTTCGGTGTTGGGGTCACGGGTGAAAGCGTTTTGCCCCCAGTATTGGCTTAATGCATCGGCGTAAGCCCCCTTCAGGTTGGGGCGCAGCGCGCGAATGGCCAGTTCCACCGCCTGCATATCCAAAGGCCGGGGGTATGGATTGGCCCCTTCGGTGACCTTCACAAATTTCATATGAGCCGTGTCCATCCACTCGCAGAGCAGGCTGAACCGGTCCGAGAAGTCTAATTCGGTGCCCGCCGCCAGATGATCAAGGGCGAGGTCCAACAGCGGGGTCAGAGAATACTGTAATGGCTCGGCACTGATGGGGACCGCGAGGGAGGTGTTGGCGACATCGATAGTCAGCGTCGGGTGCTGTGCTTTTAACGCGTCGTTCAGCATGCCGGCGACCACGGAGCGCACCGTAGGACGGCCGGCAAAGTGCGCGGCCACGATTTCTGCCGGGTTGCCGGCGGCCGGTGCGTTTAACGGGTGCTGACTGCCCAGAGGGGCAGCGGGCGAACGGGGCGCCGCAGGCGCATCGGATTCTGGAACCGGGGAGGTGTCGGAGGAGGGTGGGGTTTCGACGGGCAGTGAGACCGTATACACGCGAGGGCTATGACTTACCGATAACATGCAAGCGCTTCCTTTGCTTGGGAGATAAAACAGATGCCGGCGAACATACCCGCCCCGTCGCCCGGCGAGGCCGAGAATGCGTAATCAGCTGTTTCATCCCGAGCGTTCAACCTGCCTCGAAGCGCTGATGGGCGCGGGCTTGGCCTGTCTGTTTCGGAGTATTTGTAACCGCGTCGCTGCTTAAAACGCCGCTCCACGTTCTTTGCTGGGCTATCATTGGCGCTTTCCCGAAGATGATTGACTGCCATGACTGCCGACACCCTGACCTCTGTCCTTGCCACCAGCGACATGCTTGAAATCGATGGGCTGCACGCGTTTGACTTCGAACTCAATGCTGAAAAGCTGCTGGTCATCGCCATGGACGGCCGTGCCGAGAAACGCTGGAGTTTCAGCCTGGCGCAAGTAGAGGCAGCCACCTTCGACGACACCTTGCAAAGCTGGACCCTAACCGGTGATTCGGGCGAACACCGCCTGATCTGCTTCAACGCATTCACCGGCAACAATAACGACGAGGATGAAGCGGATGATGATGCGTAAATTCTGGCCCCTGCTGATGGCGGGCAGTGTCGGTGCCATGTCGGTGCAAGCCGCACCGGCGGACACCTATGAATTGTTGGTCGGCAGCTACACCGCCAACACCAGCGAAGGGATCTACCGCCTGCAATTCGACAGCCGCACCGGCCAGTTCAGCGGTAAGCCGGTGCTGGCGGCCAAGGCGGCCAACCCGTCCTGGCTGACGATTTCCAGCGACCGCAAGCACCTGTTCGTGGTCAATGAAAACGGCCCCGGCCAGAAAGACCCGGTTGGCCGCGTCAGCAGCTACAGCATCGACCCGCAGAACCACCAGCTCACCCTGATCAACCAGGTGCAGAGCCTGGGCAACGAGCCAACCCACTCCAGTGTCGCGGCCGATGGTCGTTACCTGTTTGTCGCCAACTATTCGGTGCTGGAAGATCCGGGCGGCAGCCTGGCGGTGTTGCCGGTGGACGCCAATGGCAAGTTGTCGCCGCCGGTGCAACTGAGTGCGCACCCGGCCAGCCGCGTGAACCCTGAGCGTCAGGCGTCCAACCATGTGCATTCGGTGGTGTCTTCGCCGGATGGCAAATACGTGTTTGTGCAGGATCTGGGGGCAGACAGGATCTTTGCCTACCACTACGACCCCAAGGCCAATCATGAACTGCCGCTGACCCCGGCCAACCCGGCTTCGGTTCAACTGCCACCGGGCAGCGGCCCGCGTCACTTGTTGTTCAGCACGGACGGCAAGCACGCCTGGCTGACCACCGAGATGAGTGCGCAGATCGCCGTGTTCGACTACAACGACGGCAAACTCAGCCAGACCCAACTGGTGGATTTCGCCGCCGGGCAACCGGTGTCCGACAAGGCCGGCGCCGCGCTGCACGCCTCAAGCGACGGCAAATTCCTCTACGTGAGTAACCGCGGTACCGCCAATCAGATGCTGGTGTTCAGCATCGACCCGGCCACCGCACACCTCAAGGAGCTGCAACGCCGCTCCGTGGAAGGCGACCACCCGCGCGAGTTCAGCCTGGACCCGAGCGGCAAGTTCCTGTTGATCGCCAACCAGAAAAGCAACGAAATCGTGGTGGTTGAACGCGACCCGAAAACCGGCCTGCTGGGTAAAACCGTGCAGAAATTGGCGATTGATGCCCCCAGCGACCTCAAGTTCCTGGTGCGTCAATAAGCCACAGGCCCCGCCGTGCGGGGCCTGAGCCTTTCTATTAATTCTATTAATAGCGGCTACTGTTTCAAAGCATTTCTAAGGTTCAGCCCCCGGGCGTAAGTTTGGTTCCAAGGCCTTCACCGGCCACCTAACCAAACGAACACAAGGGTTACCGACATGAACTTGAACCTCTTCTCCATCATCGCCGCTTCCGCTGTTTCCGCTACCGTAGCCCTGCCTGCCGCTGCCAGCGTCGAAGTGACCGGCAAAAAATCCAGCACCAGTGCCTACACCCAGAAATACCTGCAACAAAGCGCCAACTTCTACGCCGCCCTGGATCACAAAACTCAGCAGTGAGCTTGAGCCAAGCGACGGTCAAATGTGGGAGCTGGCTTGCCTGCGATGAAATCAACGCGGTGTATCAGTTGGACCGAGTCGTGGGCATCGCAGGCAAGCCAGCTCCCACACGAGCCCGCTCCCACATGTTGATTTGTGTTCAGCTCTAGGATTTCGCCATTACCGCAATAAACAGTGGCGATTCCAGAAAGCGCTCAAGCCAAACCTGTAACCGTTTGTACGAAGTGCCGGCGAACCACACTCGATCCACATGGGCAAATTGGCGCACAAACGGCGCCAGTGCAGCATCCGCCAGGGTCAGGTGGTTGGCCAACAGGTAATCCCGCTCGGCCAACAACCCTTCAAGCTTTTGCAAAAACACCTCGCCCTCGGCCCGGTAGTGTTCCATCGACTGCTCCGGGTAGCGTTCGGCGTACTTGTATCGATTCAAGTGATGTTTGAACACCTGATCGTTCTCGGTGATCAGTTGCGCCACCCTCGGGTCACCCTGCAGTAACCAATCATCCGGATCGTGCTGGGCCAAAGCCCATTGCATGATCTCAAGGCTTTCTTCAATCACCCGCCCATCGACGCTCAACACTGGCACCGTGCCCTTGGACGACAGCGCCAGCATCTCGGCCGGCTTGGCCTTGAGGTTCACCTCGACGATCTGCACCGGCACGCCCGAATAGCGCAGCGCCAACCGCGCGCGCATCGCATACGGGCAGCGCCGGAACGAATACAGCAGCGCCTCGCTCACTTGACCTCCAGCGTGCTCAAGCCATTGCCCTGGCGCTTGACCTGAATCTGTACCGGAATACGCTCGTGCATTTCCTGCACATGGGAAATCACCGCCACCTTGCGGCCCTGGGCCTGCAGGCCGTCGAGGGCGTCCATCGCCAGTTGCAGGGACTCGGGGTCAAGGCTGCCGAACCCTTCGTCGATAAACAACGACTCGATCTTCAACGTGCTGGATGCCATCGACGCCAGGCCCAAGGCCAACGCCAGCGACACCAGGAACGTTTCACCCCCTGACAACGAGTGCACCGAGCGCAGCTCATCGCCCATTTCCGTGTCCAGCACCAGCAAACCGAGCATGCTGCCGCCGCGCTTGAGGCGGTAGCGGCGCACCAGTTGGCGCAGTTGCACGTTGGCGTGATGCACCAGCAGGTCAAGGTTGTAGGCCTGGGCGATCTTGCGGAAAGTGTCGCCGGAGGCCGAGCCGATCAGCGCGTTGAGCCGTGCCCAACGCTGCCATTCTTCATACGCCTGAGTGATCTGCCCGGCCAGCGCGTGGTTGGCGTCCTGACGGCGCTGGTCTTCGGATTGGCGCGCGCTCAGCTCAATGACGAGTTTCTCACCTTCGGCCAGTTGCTGATTGAGCGCGGCAAGTTCGCTGTCCAGTTGTTCGGCTTCCAGGCCGCCATTGTGCTGGGCCTGATGATCAGCGAGCAGGCGTTCGCGCTCTTGCAGGAGAACCCTGGCTTGCTCGACGGCTTTTTCGCTGCTCTGCAACTGTTGGCGCAGCTCGCTGACTTGGGCGTCATCGAAGGCCAGCAAGCGATCAAGGCCGTCGTTATCCAGCTCCGGATGCCGTGCGCGCCATTCGCCGAGGCGCGTTTCCAGGGTCTGTTGTTCCTCGTGCAACGCCTGCCGGCGCTCCTGCTGAGCCTTGAGGTCGGCGGCCAGTTGGACCAGCGCGGTGCGCAGTTCCTGTAACTGCTGATTGGCGTCGGTTTCACGTTGGCGTGATTGCGCCACGGCCGTGTCGAGCTGCTGCTGCCAGTGTTCGGCGCTGCTGTGCCCGCCGAGCAGGGCGCGGAGTGTTTCCTGTACCGCTTGTTGCTGTGTCGCCAGTTCGGTCACGGCGTGTTGCGCAGCCTCCAGTTGTTGTTGGCGATGCTGTTGATTGCCGTGTTCCTTGTCGAGGGTTTGCTGGCGCTGTTGCTGTTCTTCCAACTCCTCGCGCTGGCGATCCAGCTGTTCGCGGCGCTGGCTGACCTGCTGGTCCAGCGCCATGAAGGTGTTGGCCGGGTCGCGGCGCAGGCCATCCAGTGTTTGCGCCGGCAGCAGGCTGGCGAAGGCATTGAGTTCTTCGTCCAGGCGTTCGCGGTCGCTGGCCAGCTCGCGTTGCTGGTCCACCAGCAATTGACGGGCTTGCCCGCTGGCCTCCTGCGCCGCCTGCAGTTGCTGCTGCAAGCGCCCGGCGTTTTGTTGCAGGTTGAGCAGGGCGCCCTGGCGGTGTTCGTCCTGAGTGATGCTTTGCGTCAGTTGGCTGAGTTGCTGGGCCAGCCAGGTGCTGCGTTGGGCGGCGTCCTGATTGAACAGCGACGCGCAGAGTGGGTGCGCCTCCAGGCTGGTCGCCAGGCCCTGTTGTTGAATGCCCAGCTGTTCCTGCTGTTGCAGGAACTCTTTTTGTTGGGCAATCAAGCCGCCGACCTCACCGCGCAACTCAGTGAGTTTTTCCTTCAGGGCGTCGACGGTTTTCTGCGCGTTGGCTTCTTCGCTTTCGTCATGGCGGCCAAGGCTTTGCAGCAAGGCTTCAGGCTGGTGATACGGATGCTCATGGCTGCCGCACACCGGGCAGGGCTGGTCGTGCTGCAATTGCTCACGCAATTCTTCGACGCTGGCACTGCGCGCCAGGCGCTGGCGCTCCAATAGCTGCTTGGTCACCGTCAGGGTTTGTTCGGCAACCGCCAGCTCGGCTTTGGTTTGCAGGCCATTGCCGTTGAGTTTTTCCCGCTGCTGCGCGGCGTCCGCCAGTTTTTGCGCGATGAGTGCGGCTTGCTGGTCGAGTTGTTGCTGGCTGTCCCACAAACGCGTGAGGTCTTCAAACCCACGCTGCTGTTTGCGATTGTCCTGCAACAGGCTGGCGAGCAACTGGATTTGCTCGGCCACGGCCTGGGGTTCGGCCCCGGCTTCCTGATACAGCAGGTCGAGTGCATTGCGTTGTTGTGCCAATTGCTCGGCGGCGGCGGTGGCGCGCTGTTCCAGCTGCGGCAGCTCGGCCTGGCCCTTGTTCAGGCGATTGCCGATCAACATCAGTTGTTGCAAGCGCTCACGGTAGGCGGCCCAGGCGTCGCTCAGCGGCGCGAGCACGGCGCTGCGTTCCAGTTCGGCGGCCAGGCGTTGCAGGCGCTCGGCAACTTCAGTGTGCTTGTCCTGTAAGCCCTTGAGCAGTGCCTGGCCTTCGGTACAGGCGGTTGCCTGTTGTTGCCGGTCTTCGGTGCGCTTGGTCAGTTCTTTGGTCAGGTGGGCGAGGGTGTTGTGCTCTTCAAAAGCCTGACGCAACTGTGGTGCCGCGTCTGTCTGGTTCTTCAGGGCGTCGGCCAGTGCCGTCTGCGCGGCAGACTGTTGCTCCTGGGCCTGTTCCTGACGGGCGTGCAGCGCTGTTTGTGTCTCGATGTGTTGCTCAATGTGCTCGGCAAGCGGTGTCAGCAATGAGGCGACCTCGGCCTGGCGCGCAAACTGATGCCGTTGCGGCGCCAGTTGGTCCAGGCGGCTCAAGTCCTGGCGTTGCTGGCCCTGGCTGTCCCAGTGTTGCTGGGCCTGCTGCAACTGCTCGGCGGCGCTGCGTTGGCGCTCTTGCCACTCACGCAATTCCTTGAGCCAGGTGTGTTGCGCCTCCAGCTGTTTGAGTTGGGCTTGCTGGCGCTTGAATTGTTGCTGGGCGTCAGCCAGTTGCTGGTCGAGTTCGGCGCGGGCTTCGGCGGCCATGGGGGTCACGCCGGTGGCCTGGTCTTGCAGTTGTTTGTGGGCGTCCTTGGCGTCTTTGGCCTTGTCGAATGCGCGGCGGCCCAGTTGGGTGTAAAGCGCCGTGTCGGTGAGCTTTTCCAGCAGTTCGCTGCGCTCGTTGTCATTAGCCTTGAGGAATGCACTGAACTCGCTTTGCGCCAGCAACACCGCGCGGGTGAACTGCTCGAAGTTCAGGCCCAGGGCCAGCTCCAACTGGGTCTTGTATTCGGTTTTCTGGCTGGCGAGCAGTTGGTCGCTGTCCAGGTCCGTCAGGCTCTGCCGGCTGTTTTGCAGCTTGCCACTGGCTTTGTCGCGGGCGCGATTGGCCTCCCAGCGTGCGCGGTAGCGACGGCCGCTGACGCCGACAAAATCCACCTCGGCATACCCGCCGCCCGTACCACGGCGCAGCAAGGTGCGCGGGTCACCGATGGAAATGTCGCTGTCGGCGTCCGGCATTTTGGCCTGGCCGGTGTCGCCCAGACGCGGCACGGCTCCAAACAGTGCCAGGCACAGCGCGTCGAGCAGGGTACTTTTACCCGCGCCGGTGGGGCCGGTAATCGCAAACAACCCGGCGCTGGCCAGGGGCTCGGCGGTAAAGTCGATTTCAAACGGGCCGGCCAGGGAGGCCAGGTTTTTCAGGCGAATGGCGAGAATCTTCATGGCTGTTCGCCCTCCTGTTGCACTTCCTGAAGCAGCACGGCGAAGTCCTTCAGGGTTTGCTCGTCCACGTCGCTGCCGTAACTGTCCTGCCAGGCGCGGCTGAACAGTTCCTGGGGCGTGAGCTGGTCAAGTTCGATCAGGCGCTCGTCGTCGGTTTCTTCGCTGCCACGCTTGCCCGCGTACTCGGCGGCGATGCGTACCAGGCGCACGGCCTTGCCTTGCAGGGCGCTTTCGATTTGCTGGCGCAAGTCCGGCTGGGGCTCGTCGAGGCGCACACGCACTTCCAGCCACGGGTGGCGCTGGGTTTCGGCGAGCAGGTCGACATCCGGCAAGTCGGCCAGTTGCTTGAGAATGTCCGCCAGCGGCGCGGCGTCCAGGCGGCGCAGGTCGACCGAGCGCGGAATCAACAGCGGTTCGACGCCCACCAGCCGTTCGCCCTGAAACGTCACGTCGAGAATCTGGTGCTTGTAGCCGATTTCGGAAAACGACAGCGGAATCGGCGAGCCGCTGTAGCGGATGCGCTCCTCGCCATTGACCTTTTGCGGCTTGTGCAAATGGCCGAGGGCCACGTAGCTGACGGTTCTATCAAAGAGTTTGGCGGGCAGCGCCTCGGCATTGCCGATGATCAGGCTGCGCTCGGAGTCTTCCGAGACCGACCCGCCCGCCATGTGTGCGTGGCTGACGGCAATCAGTGCCTGGCCTCTCTTGCGCTTGGCATTGGCGGCGGCAATCAACTTCTCATGCACCTGGCCAATGCCCACCAGGTAGTCGTCACCCAACTGCGCGCCAGTGACTTCGGCCGGGCGCAAAAAGGGCAGCGCCAGGCACCAGCCGGCGACCTTGCCTTTGGCATCCGGCAGTGGAATCAGCAAACGTTCGGCATCCAGTTGGCCATCATCCAGCCACAGCACGCGGCCGAGCGCGTGGGTGCGCAAGCGGCGCATCAACGGCGCGGGCAGTTCGATGCGCGAGCCGGAATCGTGGTTGCCGGCGATCATTACAATGGTCAGCTTGGGGTTTTGTTCGTGGGCGCTGATGATGAAGTCATACAGGCGCTCCTGGGCCTTGAGCGGCGGGTTGACCGTGTCGAAGATATCGCCGGCGATGAGCAACGCATCCGGCTGTTCGGCCTTTAACTGGCCGAGCAGCCACGCAAGGAAACAGGCATGTTCGAAGTCGCGTTCCTGGCCGTGCAGGTTTTGCCCAAGGTGCCAGTCGGAGGTGTGAAACAGACGCAAGGCGAACTCCGTGCAAAAGATGAAAAGGAGGGGAGTTTACCTATAAATGAGGATGCAGTGCCCCAGACAACACAAATCCAATGTGGGAGCTGGCTTGCCTGCGATGGCATCCCCTCGGTATGACTGAAAAACCGAGGTGGCTGCATCGCAGGCAAGCCAGCTCCCACAGGGGTTAGGCTGCTTGCAGGCAGTTCAGTGCGCGGTCGGCGAGGAGTCTGGCGTTGTCGATCAGGTGTTCGGTGGCGCCGGCCAGGTGGCGTTGCTCGTCAGTCAGCGCCTGGGTTGTGACGGCAGTCGTGGCGGCGGCACAGCGCAGCAGGTCGCAGATTTGGATCAGGGCGTCTTCGAAACTGAGGTCGTGGTGCACGGTGAAGGCGGGTGGTGGGTCTGGGACGATTTTGTTCATTTGGAAATTCCTACTGAAAAAGGAGCCATCCGAGTGTCGGTCTCACTCGACAAAAGGGTGGCAGCTATGTGCAGGGTGAGAAAACTGGACAGTAGGACTCCAGCCAGACCGAAGTCTGCCTGCACACAGCCGCCATAGAGCGTGTTGCTCGCGGTTGCGGCGCTTGGCGCCTACTGGTTCACAGGTTCTCACACCCGATCGCTGATATGCAGCGACGGAGCGAAGGCTAGCCAGTGAAGTCAGCAGGCGCAAGGCCGTGGGATTGTCTAGGAAACTTCCCGCAAATTAAAGGGACAGGGATTGCTGGCCTTTAACAATGCATGTCGCCCAGACACCGCCGATCAAGTGTGGGAGCTGGCTTGCCTGCGATCCGGCCACCTCGGTTTTTCAGTCATACCGAGGGGATGCCATCGCAGCGGTGCGACGACTCGACAAGCCAGCTCCCACAGGGTTTTGTGGCGTTTCAGAGCATTGGGTTACTTGGGGTAGAGCGGCGGCAGGCTGGTGGTGTCGGTCGCCGGGTCTTGCTCGCGTTCGGCCACGGGGATGGCTTTGACCGCGCGCCACAGGTCTTCGCCCAGCCAGAAGTGCCCGCTTTCGCTGTAGAGCGCGCCGTTGAGGCCGTCCAGGGCGTCGGACAGCGGCACAAAGCGCGCTGCCATATCGGCCAACGTTTCCGGCTGTTGCCGTGCCCAGGCATCGAGCGCCTGGCGTGTGGCTTGGGGGTCGTTCGCTTGCGTGGCGCGCTTGAGGTCGTCGAGCAGGGTGCGCGGGCTCGGGCCGGTTTGTGCGGCGCGTTGCACGGCCGGTTGCCGACGGGCGCGCCACCACAGGCTGAAGCCGAGCAGGGTGGTGCAGGCCAGCAGCAGTGTGCTGAGTTGCCACAGCCAAAGGCGGTTGTCGTCCGGGGCGGTGATCACCGTGGGCGTGGCCGGGGTGTCCACCACCAGGCTCGGGTTGGTGGCCACTTGCAGAGTGCGAGCGGGCAGGCTCGTGCGTTCCAGGTGGTCTTCGTGGGTGTTCCACCACACCACTTCCACCGCCGGCAGTTCCACGGCACCGGCGCGGGTGGGCACCAGCGCTTCGCGGTCTTCGCGACTGCCGATCAGGCCGCGGTCATTGTTCTGGTTGCCGAGCACGGGCTGGTCGGGGTAGCGGCGCAGACCATTGATGTCGGCACTCGGCAGCGCCGGCAGTTGTGCGCTGGACAGGCCTTCGGCCTTGACCGTGAGGCTGCGCGTCAGGGAATCGCCAACCTGGACGTGGTCCGGTTCGGGGTTCCAGGTTTCACTGAGGGTCAGGCTGCGCGCCGGTATCCACGGTGCGTCGGCGGGGTAGATCGAAGGTTTGGCTTTGACCGTCAGCGGCAATTCGGCGGAGCTGACGTGGATCAGCTTGCCCGGCTTGGTGCCCTGCAAGGTGTTGTCCTGGGGCGGGCGCGACTCCACCAGCGTGGCGCTGAAGGTCTGCGCGGGAATCACCAGCGCGCCGCTGTGTTGCGGGTAGATCGCGTAGCGGGTTTCGATCACGCCGTGGCGGATGCTGTTGATGACCTTCTCGTAGGTGCGCGACTCGCCCAATTGCTCGATGCGCGCGTCGGGAATCTGCAAGGGCGTGAGGCTGCTGTCGTCGTACAGCGACACCGAGTGGTACACACGCACGGTCAACAACGCCTGGGCCTGCACGTACACGCTGCTTTGGTCGAGGCTGGTTTCGATGAACACCGGTGCCAGTTCGGCGCTGGTGTTCTGGCTGGCGGTTTCCACCACTTGCAGGTTGATTGGCTGAGTCTTGAGTTCGCCCACTTGCAGCGGCGGAATCACCACGGTGCCGTTTTCCTTGGGCAGCAGGGTGATGATCCAGCGCGTGGTGGCGTGGTTGTCGCCGCCCAGGGTGGTGAGCTGGTTGATCTGGCGCGTGCCGCTGACTTCGAATTGCGCATCCAGCGGCGACAGGTCGGGCTTGCCGAACTGCGTGACGTCACTGGATTCCACCGTCAGCTCCACCGTTTCCCCGGAATTGAGGCGGCTGCGGTCGACGCTGGCGGTCAGGTTCGCCGCCTGGGCGTGGCCTGCCGATAACGCGAGCAGAAGCAGAAGGGTGGTGCGGCGGCTCATCGAGTCTTGTCCTGATGTTGTTGCTGTTCGTACCAGAATTTGCGGCGCAACAGCTCGCCGGGGTTGTCCGGGATCTCCCGCAGCCATTGCTCCAGCGCTTGGCGGTGTTCGCCATCAATGCTGGCATCGGCAGGGCGCAGCGGCGGCGTGGTGGTGTGTTCGTCGCCCAACTCGCTGCCCGGCACTTCATTGCCGCCCGGCGGTGGCGTGGCACCTGTCTGGGTGTCGCCCTTGCCGGCTTCGCCCTGACCTTGTTCCGACTGTTCGCCACCGGTGCTGTTTTGCCCGCTCGCGCCCGGTTGCGCAGTTTGGCCGGGTTGGGTGGTTTCGTCATCCTCATTTTTGACAGGCTTGGCCGGTTCGGGCTCGGCCTTTTCCTGCAGGATCTTTTCCACCAGTGCCTTGTTTTTCAGGGCCGGCTGCAGGTCGGGCTGGGCTTCCAGCGCCTGTTCGTAGGCGTCGATGGCCGCTTCCAGCTCGCCCGATCTGGCCAGGGCATTCCCTCGATTGTAGTGAGCGTAGGCGTCGTTGCCCTGGGCAAAGCGCTTGATGGCTTCGGCATAGTTGCCGGCTTCGTACAGCGCCACACCTTGCCATTGCGGGTCTTCGAAGTGTTCGGCAGCCTCGGCCGGGCGCTTGTGCTTGAGCAGGTACTGGCCTTGCTGGTCGGGGCGCAGCCACAAATCCTGAAGCTCAAAGGCGTAACTGGGCTGCGGCGCGCCGAGCAACAACAGCGGCAGGCAAAACAGCCAGCCGCGGCGCCCGGCGCAGGCGGCGAGCAGCAGCAAGGGCAGCAGCAACCAGTAACCCTGGTCGGCCCAGGTGTCGAGGTGCAGCAACTGGCCGTCGTTGCGCAGGCTTTGCGGGCCGTCGAGCAGGTTCAGTTGGCGCAGGTCCTTGTCGTCCAGGCGCGCGGCGCGGTAACGGCCCCCCATTTCGCTGGCGAAGGCCTTGAGTGTCGGGCTGTCGAGGCGCGGAACGAGGATCGCGCCTTGTTCGTCCTTGAGGAACTCGCCGCTTTCCTGGGTCACCGGCGTGCCTTCACGACTGCCGATGCCGAGGATCGACAAGGTCGGCGCCTGTGCACCTTGCAGTTGCAGGCGAATGCCCTGGCGCTCCTGTTTCGACAGCGAGGAGCCCACCAGCAGCAAACGGCCCTGGCCCAAGCCGCCTTGCTTGAGCAGGGTCATGGCCTTTTCGACCGCCAGGTCGGCGCGATGGCCGGGCTCGGGCATGATCGATGGGCGCAGGGCTTCCAGCAGATTACGGCTGGTGGCCAGGTCGTCCGACAGCGGCACCAACGTGTGGGCGCTGCCAGCATAGACCACGATGGCGGTCGGCGCATTGTCCCGAGCTTGCAGCAGGTCGTAGAGCTTGCGCCGTGCCTGTTCCAGGCGGTTGGGCGGGCTGTCGGTGGCGAGCATTTCCGGGGTCAGCTCCAGCAGCACCACCACCGGGTCGGACGGTTTCTGGCTGGACTGCTCAACCCTTTGCCAGCTCGGCCCGAGCAAGGCCAGCACCGCAAGCAGCCAGGCGATGCCCAGCACCACCCATGGCGATTTGCTCTCGCGGCCGCTGCCACCACTGAGCAGCACGGCATGAAAGGCCGGCGGCAAAATCATCTGCCAGCGCCCGGCGCGCTTTTGCCGATGCCACAATTGCCACAGCAGCCAGCCGAGCGGCGGCAACAGCAACAGCCACCCGGGGCGGAACAGGTGCGGCCACAAGTCGCTCATCGACGCCTCCGCAAACGCAGGCGTTTGAGGCGTTGGCGCCATTCCGGGTGCTGTTGCAGGAAAATCCCCTTGCTCGACAGTTTGTTGAAGGCGCGTTGCAACGCGTTATCGGGCCAGCGCTCCTGAATCACCAGCAACATGCTCAAAACCAATGCCAGCGCCAAGGGCGCGCTGTACAGCGCCTGGGCCGGGCGCGCCTGGGTGGGCTGTTGCGCGACGGGTTCGAGCTGGTCGAGGGTGTCCCTGATTTTTTCCAGCTCGTCGCCGTCACGGGCGCGGAAGTACTGGCCGCCGGTGGCTTCGGCGATGGCCTTGAGCGCCGGCTCGTCGAGGTCCAGGCTCGGGTTTACCCCCAGAATGCCCAGCGAACCGTTCTGCTCGGGATCGGCGCCAATGCCGATCGGGTAGATTTTCACGCCTTCTTCAGCGGCCAGGCGTGCGGCGGTCAGCGGGTCGATCTGCCCGGCATTATTGGCGCCGTCGGTGACCAGAATCAGCACGCGGCTTTGCGCCGGGCGCTGGCGCAGGCGTTTGAGTGCCAGGCCGATGGCATCGCCAATCGCGGTGTTTTTGCCGGCAATGCCGATGCGCGCTTCATCGAGCCAGGTGCGCACGGTGTGGCGGTCGAAGGTCAGCGGCGCTTGCAGGTAAGCCTGGCTGCCGAACAGGATCAGGCCCACGCGGTCGCCTTCGCGGCTTTCCAGGAAATCGCCGAGCATGTGTTGCACCAGGCTCAGGCGGCTGACGTCATCGTCCTGCCAGTGCATGTCGGGGAAATCCATGGAGCCGGACACGTCCACCGCCACCAGCAGGTCGCGGCCACTGGCGGCAATCGGCAGAGGCTCGCCGAGCCATTCCGGACGCGCGGCGGCGGTCAACAGCAGCAGCCACAGCACCACGAACGGCGCTTGCTGGCGCCAGCCCGGCAAGTTGATGCGGGCGCGGCGGCGGGCGAGGCCTTCGAGGTCGGCGAGGTAGCTGACTTTCAGCGCCGGTTCGCCGCTGTCGGCCACCGGCAGGATAAGCCGCATCAACCAGGGCAATGGCAACAGGGCGAAGATCCACGGCCAGGCGAATTCAAACATGTTTGCGAATCCAGGTGTCGACGGCTTGGGTCAGGCCGGCGATGGCTTTGTCATCCAGTTTGCACTCGGGCTTGTAGGCGCCTTCCACCAGCACCATCCAGCGCGTGAGGCCAGCGGCGGGGCAGCGGTTGTCGAGAAACGCCAGCCATTTGCGGCCATTGAGGGTGTGGCTCTGGCTGTAGGGGTAGTCGTTGCGGCACAGGCGCTTGAGCAGACCATTGAGCTGTTGCAGCCAGGCACCGGCGGGGGCGCCGTCATAGGGTTTGGGCATCAGTGCCAGTTCGGCGAGGGCGGCGATGCGCAGCGGGTCCAGCGGTTGTTCGGCGCGGGCCACCGGTTGGCGTTTGGGCAAGAAACGGCGCAGCCACCACAGGCCCCAACCGATCAGAGGAATGATCAGCAACAACAGCCACCAGCCCGGCGCGGGCGGCCAGAAGCCGATCGACGGCGGGGCGATCAGCGGTTGCAGTTGGTCCAGGCTGCTCATTGCTTTTTAACCGGGCGTTGCGGGTTGAGGTATTCGCGCAGTTGCTCGACCATTTCGCTTTGGGTGCTCAAGGGCATCAAGAGCACTCGCAGTTTCTGCGCGAGCAGTTCCCAGCGGGCGATGCGTGCCTCGGCCTGGGCTTTATACGCCTGGCGCAAGTCGAAATTCAGGGTGTCCAGTTCCAGTTGCGCGCCCCGTTCGGCAAAACGCAATAACCCGGCGGCGGGCAGGGCGTGGTCGAGAGGGTCGGAGATCGGCAGCAACAACAGGTCGCAATGGCGCGACAGCAAGCTCAACTGTTGCTCGGCGCCTTCGGTGAGGGCGCGTTCGTCGCAAATCACGATCACCAGGCTGCCCGGGCGCAGCACTTCACGGCCACGGCGCAAGGCCATGCCCAGGGCGTCGGCTTCGGGGCGGCTTTCGGTGTTCAGGCTCTGGTTCACGCGAACCAGCCGGTTGAGCAGCTGCAGCAGACTTTGCTTGCTGCGCCGGGGCTTGATTTCATAGTGCTCGCTGTCACCGAACACCAGCCCGCCCACGCGGTCGTTGTGGCCCAGGGCGGCCCAGCCGATCAGGCTGGCGGCCTGGGCGGCGAGTACGGATTTGAACATTTGCCCCGAGCCGAAAAACAGCCGGCAGCTTTGCTCGACCATGATGAAAATCGGCCGTTCGCGTTCTTCATGGAACAGTTTGGTGTGCGGCTCCTGGGTGCGCGCCGTCACGCGCCAGTCGATGGTGCGCACATCGTCGCCGGCCTGGTACACGCGCACCTGGTCGAAGTCCACACCACGCCCGCGCAGCCTGGAGTGGTGCAGGCCGATCAACGGGCTGCGCTGGCTCGGCGTGGAAAACAGCTGCACTTCGCGCACGCGGTGGCGCATCTCAATCAGCTCGCTGAGTGTGACGCGGATTCCTGCGCTGGCATTCATGGGTTTCAAGCGACGGCAACGACGTCGAGAATGCGTTGCACCACGCGGTCCTGGTCAATGCCGGCGGCTTCGGCCTCGAACGACAGAATGATGCGGTGGCGCAACACGTCGAACAGCACGGCCTGGATATCTTCGGGGCTCACAAAGTCGCGACCGGCCAGCCAGGCATGGGCGCGGGCGCAGCGGTCGAGGGCGATGGAACCGCGCGGGCTGGCGCCGTAGGCAATCCACTCGGCCATTTCCGGGTCGAATTTGGCCGGGGTACGGGTGGCCATGACCAGTTGCACGAGGTATTCCTCCACCGCGTCGGCCATGTACAGCCCAAGGATCTCCTTGCGCGCGGCAAAAATGGCCTGCTGGCTGACACGGCGCTCGGGCTTGGTTTCGCCGTTGAGGGCCTCGCCACGGGCCTGTTGCAGGATACGGCGTTCGACGGTGGCGTCCGGAAAACCGATTTTGACGTGCATCAGGAAGCGGTCGAGCTGGGCTTCGGGCAGCGGGTAGGTACCTTCCTGCTCGATGGGGTTTTGCGTGGCCATCACCAGAAACAGCGGTGACAGGTCGTAGGTACTGCGCCCGACGCTGACCTGGCGCTCGGCCATGGCCTCCAGCAGCGCGGACTGCACCTTGGCCGGGGCACGGTTGATTTCGTCCGCCAGCACCAGGTTGTGAAAGATCGGACCTTGCTGGAACACGAAACTGCCGGTTTCCGGGCGATAGATCTCGGTGCCGGTGATGTCGGCGGGCAGCAGGTCGGGGGTGAACTGGATACGATGGAACTGCGCTTCAATGCCTTCGGCGAGCTCTTTGATGGCTTTGGTCTTGGCCAGCCCCGGCGCGCCTTCTACCAGCATATGGCCATCGGCGAGCAGGGCGATCAGCAGGCGATCGATGAGTTTTTCCTGGCCGAGAATCTGCGTAGAAAGAAAGGTTCGCAGCGCAAGCAGCGCTTCACGATGTTCCATCGATGACGGTTCCTGGAGAGAAGAGCCCGAGCGTTGAGGAGGGCGCCGGGCCTGGGAGGTCTACTTTAATGCATCGCGGGGGGCAGCGACTAACGGCGCGAGGGGTATTTTTGGGAAAACTTGTAGGAATTTTGTGTGTTTAGCACAAATGGTGCTGAGGCTTGCGCTGTTTATGTGGGAGCGGGCTTGCCTGCGATGGCATCAACTGGGTCAATCTGGAGGACCGAGTCGCCAGCATCGCAGGCAAGCCAGCTCCCACACAAGCCAGTTCCCACATTTGATCTTCGGTGCATTCAGATCCGGGTGAAGGTGCCGGTGCCTTTGAGAATGTTCTGCAGGGTTTCTTCAACTTCAGCCATGTCCGACGCGGCAGTGCTGTGGCTGATCTCGAGTTGATCCTTGCCGCCCAGTGCGTCGGCGTCCCCGGCAGCCAGTTCCACCAGCAGTTTTGTATCGCCCAGGGTGACTTTCAGCCCGTCCAGAGTCGATGGCTCGTAATCCCAGGTAAGCTCCACTTCGTCTTCGTCCGGGTAGCGGGTGAGCATGAACATCTCGCCGTTTTTGCCGTGGCAGCAGAGCATGGCCATGTTGTCTTCTTCGTCATCGCACGGGGTAGCCATCAGTGCGTCGGTGTTCAGTTGCAGCATGGGAAATCCTGTCTGGGGGAGGGTGCGGCGCGGCAATTGTGCCATCGCGGCGAATTTTGTGCTGCTTCCTGTGTCAGACCCAATGCATGACCTGACGGGCTGTATCGGTCATTTCTGGTACTCGCAGGCTCGGAAATAGCCGGTTTTTCTGTCGGAAAATCCGGGTTGCCCAAGTCGCAACCCCCAGCCTGCGTACCGATGACCGAATATGTCGCAGCGTCGCAAGCAGCTGTCTTCCTACACTCGTTAAGCTGCGCAACGGATGTGCCTTGTGCCGAGCGTCTGACCTGCCCGTCGTATCGTCACCCGGCAAGGTGTGCATCCCGTGGAAGTTGTATGTGACCTGACTGTCTCTTCCAGCTTCACCCACCTGTCACCCCGATTCGCTATGGTTAACCGGCGAACGGAGCCGACGGTCTCCCCGCAAGGGGATAACACGCGACGCTTTCATCAATAACAAGCCCAAGCGGAGTACCACAGATGGCGTTCTTCACCGCAGCCAGCAAGGCCGACTTCCAGCACCAACTGCAAGCGGCACTGGCGCAGCACATCAGTGAACAGGCACTGCCACAAGTGGCGCTGTTCGCGGAACAATTTTTCGGCATCATTTCTCTCGACGAACTGACCCAACGTCGCCTCTCCGACCTGGCCGGTTGCACCCTTTCTGCCTGGCGCCTGCTTGAGCGCTTTGATCACAACCAACCGCAGGTACGGGTGTACAACCCCGATTACGAACGTCATGGCTGGCAGTCGACCCACACCGCGGTCGAAGTGCTGCACCATGACCTGCCATTTTTGGTGGACTCGGTTCGCACCGAGCTGAACCGCCGTGGCTACAGCATCCATACCCTGCAGACCACCGTGCTCAGCGTGCGCCGTGGCGCCAAGGGCGAGCTGCTGGAAATCCTGCCCAAAGGCACCCAGGGCGAAGGCATCCAGCAAGAATCGCTGATGTACCTGGAAATCGACCGCTGCGCCAATGCCGCCGAACTGAACGTGCTGAGCAAAGAGCTTGAGCAGGTGCTGGGCGAAGTGCGCGTGGCCGTGGCCGATTTCGAACCGATGAAAGCCAAGGTCCAGGACCTGCTGGCCGGTATCGACGCCAGCAAGTTCGTGATCGACGGCGAAGAAAAAGCCGAGATCAAGAACTTCCTCGAATGGCTGGTGGGCAACCACTTCACCTTCCTCGGCTACGAAGAGTTCGTGGTACGTGACGGCAAGGACGGCGGTCACATCGAATATGACGCCAAGTCCTTCCTCGGCCTGACCAAGCTGCTGCGCGCCGGCCTCACCGCCGAAGACCTGCGCATCGAAGATTACGCCGTGGCCTACCTGAACGAGCCGGTCGTGCTGTCGTTCGCCAAGGCCGCGCACCCAAGTCGCGTGCACCGCCCGGCTTACCCGGACTACGTGTCGATCCGCGAAATCAGCGCCGACGGCAAGGTCATCAAGGAACACCGTTTCATGGGCCTCTACACCTCCTCGGTGTATGGCGAAAGCGTGCGGGTGATCCCGTACATCCGTCGCAAGGTCGCGGAAATCGAACGCCGCTCGGGCTTCCAGCCCAAGGCTCACCTGGGCAAAGAGCTGGCGCAGGTGGTTGAAGTGCTGCCGCGTGACGACCTGTTCCAGACCCCGGTCGACGAGCTGTTCAGCACCGTGATGTCGATCGTGCAGATCCAGGAACGCAACAAGATTCGCGTGTTCCTGCGCAAAGACCCGTACGGTCGTTTCTGCTACTGCCTGGCCTATGTGCCGCGCGACATCTATTCCACCGAGGTGCGCCAGAAGATCCAGCAAGTGCTGATGGATCGCCTGAAAGCCTCGGACTGCGAGTTCTGGACGTTCTTCTCCGAGTCCGTGCTGGCCCGTGTACAGCTGATTCTGCGGGTTGACCCGAAGAACCGCCTCGACATCGACCCGCTGCAACTGGAAAAAGAAGTGGTACAGGCCTGCCGCAGCTGGCAGGACGACTACGCCAGCCTGGTGGTGGAAAGCTTTGGCGAAGCGCAAGGCACCAACGTGCTGGCCGACTTCCCGAAAGGCTTCCCGGCCGGCTACCGCGAGCGTTTCGCGGCGCATTCGGCGGTGGTCGACATGCAGCACCTCAACAGCCTGACCGAAGCCAACCCGTTGGTGATGAGCTTCTATCAGCCGCTGGGCCAGGTGTCCGGTCAGCGCGAGCTGCATTGCAAGCTGTACCACGCCGATACCCCGCTGGCACTGTCCGACGTGTTGCCGATCCTGGAAAACCTCGGCCTGCGCGTGCTGGGCGAGTTCCCGTACCGCCTGCGTCACGCCAATGGCCGTGAGTTCTGGATCCATGACTTTGCGTTCATCGCTGCCGAAGGCGTGAACCTGGACATTCAGCAGCTCAACGACACCCTGCAGGACGCATTCGTGCACATCGTGCATGGCGACGCCGAAAACGATGCGTTCAACCGCCTGGTACTCACCGCCGGCCTGCCGTGGCGCGACGTGGCGCTGCTGCGTGCGTATGCGCGTTACCTGAAGCAGATCCGCCTGGGCTTTGACCTGGGTTACATCGCCAGCACCCTGAACAACCACACCGATATCGCCCGCGAATTGACCCGGTTGTTCAAGACCCGCTTCTACCTGGCGCGCAAACTGACCGCCGAGGACCTGGAAGACAAGCAGCAACGCCTGGAGCAAGCGATTCTCACGGCACTGGACGACGTTCAGGTGCTCAACGAAGACCGCATCCTGCGTCGCTACCTGGACCTGATCAAGGCCACTCTGCGTACCAACTTCTACCAGACCGACGCCAACGGCCAGAACAAGTCGTACTTCAGCTTCAAGTTCGACCCGCGTGCCATTCCCGAGCTGCCGAAGCCGGTGCCGAAGTTTGAAATCTTCGTGTACTCGCCGCGCGTTGAAGGTGTGCACCTGCGCTTTGGTAACGTCGCCCGTGGCGGCCTGCGCTGGTCCGACCGTGAGGAAGACTTCCGTACCGAAGTGCTCGGCCTGGTAAAAGCCCAGCAAGTGAAAAACTCGGTCATCGTGCCGGTGGGGGCGAAGGGTGGCTTCCTGCCGCGTCGCCTGCCATTGGGCGGCAGCCGTGACGAGATCGCGGCCGAGGGCATCGCCTGCTACCGCATCTTCATTTCGGGCCTGCTGGACATCACCGACAACCTGAAAGACGGCGCTTTGGTGCCACCGGCCAACGTCGTGCGTCATGACGACGATGACCCCTACCTGGTGGTGGCCGCGGACAAGGGCACTGCGACCTTCTCCGACATCGCCAACGGCATTGCCATCGACTACGGCTTCTGGCTGGGTGATGCGTTTGCGTCCGGCGGTTCCGCCGGTTACGACCACAAGAAAATGGGCATCACCGCCAAGGGCGCGTGGGTCGGTGTGCAACGTCACTTCCGTGAGCGCGGCATCAATGTGCAGGAAGACAGCATCACCGTGGTGGGCGTGGGCGACATGGCCGGTGACGTGTTCGGCAACGGTTTGTTGATGTCCGACAAGCTGCAACTGGTCGCGGCCTTCAACCACTTGCATATCTTCATCGACCCGAACCCGAACCCGGCCACCAGCTTTGTCGAGCGCCAGCGCATGTTCGAGCTGCCGCGTTCGGCCTGGACCGACTACGACACCAGCATCATGTCTGAAGGCGGCGGTATCTTCTCGCGCAGCGCGAAGAGCATTGCCATCTCGCCACAGATGAAAGAGCGCTTCGACATCCAGGCCGACAAGCTGACCCCGACCGAACTGCTGAACGCCTTGCTCAAGGCGCCGGTGGACCTGTTGTGGAATGGCGGTATCGGCACCTACGTCAAGGCCAGCAGCGAAAGCCATGCCGACGTGGGCGACAAGGCCAACGACGCACTGCGTGTCAACGGCAACGAGCTGCGCTGCAAGGTGGTGGGCGAGGGCGGTAACCTCGGCATGACCCAACTGGGTCGTGTGGAATTCGGCCTCAATGGTGGCGGCTCCAACACCGACTTCATCGACAACGCCGGTGGCGTGGACTGCTCCGACCACGAAGTGAACATCAAGATCCTGCTCAACGAAGTGGTGCAGGCCGGTGACATGACCGACAAGCAGCGCAATCAGTTGCTGGCGAGCATGACCGACGAAGTCGGCAACCTGGTGTTGGGCAACAACTACAAGCAGACCCAGGCCCTGTCCCTGGCTGCGCGCCGTGCCTACGAGCGTGCTGCCGAGTACAAGCGCCTGATGAGCGACCTGGAAGGCCGTGGCAAGCTGGACCGCGCCATCGAGTACCTGCCGACCGAGGAGCAGCTGACCGAGCGCGCCGCAACCGGTAAGGGCCTGACCCGTCCGGAGCTGTCGGTGCTGATCTCGTACAGCAAGATCGACCTCAAGGAAGCGCTGCTTAAGTCGCTGGTGCCGGATGACGACTACCTGACCCGTGACATGGAAACCGCGTTCCCGCCGAGCCTGGTCGCCAAGTTCGGCGAGGCCATGCGCCGCCACCGCCTGAAGCGTGAAATCGTCAGCACCCAGATCGCCAACGACCTGGTCAACCACATGGGCATCACCTTCGTTCAACGGCTCAAAGAGTCGACCGGCATGAGCCCGGCGAACGTGGCGGGTGCTTATGTGATCGTGCGTGACATCTTCCACCTCCCGCACTGGTTCCGTCAGATCGAAGCCCTGGACCACCAGGTTTCCGCTGACGTGCAACTGGAGCTGATGGACGAGCTGATGCGCCTGGGTCGCCGTGCCACACGCTGGTTCCTGCGTAGCCGTCGCAACGAGCAGGACGCTGGTCGCGACACCGCGCACTTCGGTCCGCACCTGGCGGCGTTGGGCCTCAAGCTCGACGAACTGCTGGAAGGCCCGACCCGCGAAGGCTGGCAAAACCGCTACGGCAAGTACACCGAAGCCGGTGTGCCTGAGCTGTTGGCGCGCATGGTTGCAGGTACGACTCACCTGTACACCCTGCTGCCGATCATCGAAGCCGCCGACGTGACCGGGCATGACGCCGCCGAAGTGGCCAAGGCCTACTTTGCCGTCGGCAGCGCCCTGGACTTGCCGTGGTACCTGCAGCAGATCAGCGATTTGCCGGTGGCCAACAACTGGCAGGCCCAGGCCCGTGAAGCCTTCCGTGATGACGTGGACTGGCAGCAACGCGCGATCACCATCTCCGTCCTGCAAATGGCCGACGCGCCACAAGACATGGAAGCCCGCGTGGCCCTGTGGCTTGAACAGCACAAGGACATGGCTGATCGTTGGGTGGCGATGATGGTGGAAATTCGTGCTGCGGTCGGCACGGATTACGCCATGTACGCGGTGGCTAACCGTGAGTTGCTGGACCTGGCGTTGAGCGGTCAGTCGGTGCTGCAACCGGCTTGATGCTGCAGTAAGACAAAAGCCCCCGTATCGTGAGATACGGGGGCTTTTTGTTGGAACACTGTTTATCAAATACAGTTGGATTCATATTCACTTGGGAGTCAGTGGTGTTTCAGCAATTTGCTTTCCAGGTGGTCCAGGTGTTGGGTCATCAGCGCTATTGCGGTGGCTGAGTCCCTTTGCTCGACCGCCTCGACAATCGCCATGTGCTCTTGCCACGCACAATAGGTGCAGGCTTTCGCTTCAAACTGGGCAATGACCAGTGACGTCAATGGCACCAGGCTATTGAGAAATTGCGCCAGCGGCCCATTCCCGGCAATCGCCGCCAAGTGCAGATGGAACTCCCCCGACAAACGAATCGCCGGCCCGCGCTGGTCGCGCTCGATGCAGTCACGCTCGCGGCCGATCAGCTCGCGCAATTGGCGGATCTGCGCCGGTGTGGCCTGGGCGCAGGCCAGTTGCACAACGGTAATCTCGGTCATCCGCCGCGCTTCGAGGATCTGCCGCGTCTGCTGCGCATCCGGCGCCGCCACTTGGGCGCGCTGGTTGGGGCGCAGAATGATCACTTGCTGGTGCGACAGTTTGGCCAGTACCCGGCGAATCACGCTGCGGCTCACGCCAAAGGTTTCACCCAGGCTTTCTTCGGTAAAACGGCTGGCGGGGGCGATGCGTTGTTCCAGGATGGCGTCGAACAGACGCGGGTAGATGTCATCCACCGAAGGCTTTTTGCCGGCCACCAGGCGGATGGCGGGCAGGGTGGTGACGACGGAATTGCGTTGCAGGGCGTGAGCGGTCATGGCCTGTCTCCTAAAGTCAGCTGCCCAGATGGTCGTCGGGGATGTTCAAACGGATGCCCATGCGCAGCCCTTCCTGGAGGATGTGCCGACGCATCTCGGCGCTGGCCAGGGCGCTGTTCTTGTTGCGGATGGCGCGCACCACGGCTTCGTTTTCCTGCAGGCGTTCAGCCAGGTGTTCGGGGGAGTTGCGCAGCACCTGGGCGCTTTGCTTGAGGGCGTTGCTGGTCTGTTGCACCACGTTCTGGAAGATCGGGTTGGAGGTCAGTGCGAACAGCTCTTCGTGGAAACCGATATAGGCGTTCATGCCCGCTTCGGCATCTTCGGCGTCGAGGGCTTCGCGCATATCCATCAGGGTCAGGCGCAACTGGCCGACTTCCTTGCTGCTGATGGATTGGGCCACCAGGCCGACGATGAAGGGTTCCAGGGTGTAGCGCAGTTGCAGGATGTCTTCGAGGCTGGCGTCGGCGACGGCGTCGCCCGAGTGTGCTTCGTTGACGCTGGTTTCCAGTACCACCACGCCTTTGCCCGGCATGGAACGCACCAGGCCGAGGGTTTCCAGCACGATCACGGCTTCGCGCAGGCTCGGGCGGCTGATGCCCATCTGTTCGGCCAGCTCGCGTTGGCCCGGCAGCATCTCGCCCTGGCGCCACTGGCCGCGCTTGAGTGCGGCGCGCAGTTTTTCTACGACTGAATTGACGACGGTTGAGGTGCTGATCACGTCTGCGTCTCCTTGATGGTGCAAATACGGTAGTGAATCCTGCGGGATCTCAATGTGGGAGCTGGCTTGCCTGCGATGGCGCCGGGTCAGCCAACTCATCGGTATCTGATGCACCGCTATCGCAGGCAAGCCAGCTCCCACCTTGACAGGTGTTGCTCTCAGGCGCGCATCAGAACTCCTGATGCGCCGGCACCACCGGCTTCTTGGCCTGGAAGGCATAGCCTTGCTGACCTTCAAGCACCTTGTTGGCGCGCTGTATATCAATGTCTTTTTCCCACCGGGCGATTGCCACGGTGGCCACGCAGTTACCGATCAGGTTGGTCAGCGCGCGGCCGATGCCCATGAACCAGTCCACCGCCAATACCAGCACCAGGCCTACCACGGGAATGGCCGGGATGGCCGTGAGTGTCGCCGCCAGAATCACCAGCGCCGAACCGGGAATGCCGTGGGCGCCCTTGGAGGTGATCAACGACACCAGCAGGATGGTCAGCAGGTCGGTCATCGACAGGGGCGTGCCGGTGGCGTTGGCGATAAACACGATGGCCAGGGTCAGGTAGATCGAGAAGCCGTCGAGGTTGAACGAATAGCCCGTCGGAATCACCAGGCCTACGGTAGAGCTGCCGATCCCCAGGTGCTCCAGTTTACGCATGATCTGTGGCAGCACGGCGTCGGAGGAGGCGGTGCCCATCACGATCAGCAGTTCTTCACGCAGGTATTTGAGCAGCGGCAGCATGCGCAGGCCGGACAGGCGCATCACCAGGCCGAGGACCAGGCCCACGAAGGCAAAGCATGTCAGGTAGAACAAACCCACGAGGCTGCCCAAGTGTTGCAGCGAATCCAGGCCGTAGGTGCTGGTGGTAAAGGCAATCGCGCCAAACACGCCGATCGGCGCCAGGCGCACGATCATGCCCATGATGCGGAAGATGATATGGCTCAGCTCGTTGATCAGCCGCGAAATGCCCGAGGCCGATTCACCCACCAGGTTCAACGCGCTGCCGAACAGCACTGAGAACAACAGCACTTGCAGCACGTTGTTGTCGGCGAAGGCGCCGATCACCGAGTTGGGGATCAGGTCCATCAGGAACTGGCTGGTGCCGCGAATGTGCTGGCCCTTGTCAGCCAGCTCATTGAGGCCCGCCGATGACAATTGCTCCAGATGAATATTGGCGCCCTGGCCGATGCCGGTGCTGAAGGCCATGATCAGGCCGATCACCAGGGCGACGGTGGTGAGCACTTCAAAGTAGATTACGGATTTGAGGCCGATGCGCCCGACTTTTTTCAGGTCGCCGGCGCCGGAAATACCGCTGACCACCACGCAGAACACGATCAGGCCAATCAGCATTTTGATCAGCTTGATAAAGCCGTCACCCAGGGGTTTGAGTTGCGAGGAGAATTCGGGAAGGGCCAGGCCGCAGATGATGCCTAGCATCAGGCCAATCACGACTTGCAAGAAAATCGAACGCGAGCACCATCTGAGCATGGGAGGGATCTCTATTCGGTGCCCCGGTGGTTCCAGGGCTTAATTGTTGTGGTCATACCGGTAAGTCCAGTGCGGGGCCAGTCTACGCCTGGGTTTTTTGAAATCACAAGTAAATATTAGTCGGTTGACAGGTCCCGGTCTGACCAGTTGGTCGCGAAGGGCGATGCTTGAGCGGTTGGCGGGGCGTAAATTTTTTCGCTTATCATCCGCCGGTTGAAAGACGAGGTGATGGATGGACACAGCAGGGCTGAGCACAGATGAAACCGGTCGCACCTACTGCACCTGGCGCACCGCCGCGGCAGATTACCCGCACTATCACGACCACGAGTGGGGCGTGCCGGTGGCGGACGATATCCTGCTGTACGAGAAGATTTGCCTGGAAGGTTTTCAGGCCGGCCTGGCGTGGATCACCATCCTGCGCAAGCGCGAGCAGTTCCGGCTGGCCTTTGACGGCTTTGATTTTCGCAAGGTCGCGCAGTACGGCGAGGCAGATATCGAACGGTTGATGGGCGAGCCAGGCATTGTGCGCAACCGCGCGAAGATCGTGTCCACGATTACCAACGCGCGCAGGGCCTGTGAACTGGTGGATGAAACCGGCTCGCTGGCTCACTGGATGTGGGCATTCGAGCCCGCCGAGACGGAGCGCCCGGCGGTGGTTGATTTGGCGTACTGGAAAGGAAATCCGACCTCACCGGCCTCGGCGCGCTTGTCCAAAGCCCTGAAGAAGCGTGGTTGGAGCTATGTGGGCCCGACCACGATGTATGCGTTGATGCAGGCAACGGGAATGGTGAACGATCATCTGGAAGGGTGTGCTTGTCGCCCTCAAATCGAGAGCCTGCGCCGCCAGTTCAAACGGCCCTGAACACCGTTAAAACTGTGGGAGCTGGCTTGCCTGCGATAGCGGTACATCAAACACAGATTAGTTGGCTGACCCGCCGCTATCGCAGGCAAGCCAGCTCCCACAGGTTATTTGGGGGGCTGATTATTTGGGCAGGGGCGTCAGCACCTCGGCCTTCTCATCCAGCACCATCACCACCAGCATTTTCGCCGGTTGGGTCTGGCTGGCATTGCTCGATTCAAAATGCCGCGAGCCGGCCGGTTCGTAAAAGGATTCACCCACCTGGTAGGTTCTGGCCTTCTCGTCATTGACCCGCGACGTGATCGCGCCTTCCAGCACATACGCCACGGCGGTGCCGGTGTGGCTATGGGGCACGGTGGCCTGGCCGGGGGCGTAGTCCACGGTGAGCATGAGGGTTTTTTTGCCGGGCACGTTGGTCAAGGGGTGCTCTTGCAGCACCTTGATCGATTCCTGGTTGTACACCGGCTCGTGGGCGAAGGCGCTGAGAGAGGCGAGCATCAGGGTGGTGGCGAGCAGTCGTTTCATCATGAGATTTCCGAGTGATTCGAGACCTCTTCACCCTACGCCCGAGGGTGTGCGCGACCAATGACCAATCCGGCGGAAAACCGCCTAGCCAATCTGCTGGAGGATGTCGCGCACCCGGTCCAGCGCCGGGTCGATGTCGAGCAATTCGATGGCGCCGAAACCGATCACCAGGCCCGACCTGACCGGTGCCTCATGAAAGAACACGTCCACCGGGTACAGCCCCACCTCGACCTGCCGCGCCAGTTCGATCAGCAGCGGGATATTCACCGGCACCTTGCACAGCGCCGCCAAGTGAAATCCGGCCACGGTGGGCACCGCTTCAAACCACGGCGACAAATCCCCGGCCAGGCGCTGCAGAATGCGCTCGCGGCGCCCGGCATACACGGCATGGCAGCGCCGGATGTGCTTGAGCAAAAAACCTTCGCTGATGAACTTGGCCAGCGCCCATTGCGGCAGCGTGGAGCTGTGCTGGTCGGTCAATTGCTTGGCTTTGAGCACGGCTGCATGGATGGCGGGGGGCAGCACGGCATACCCCAGGCGCAGCTCGGGCAAAAGGGTTTTGGAGAAAGTGCCGACATAGGTCACCACGCCTCGGGCGTCCATGCTTTGCAACGAGTCGGTGGGCCGGCCTTCGTAGCGGAACTCGCTGTCGTAGTCGTCTTCGATGATGATCGCGCCCATCGCGAAGGCCCGTGCCAGCAAGGCTTCGCGGCGTGGCACGCTCATGGGCATGCCGAGCGGGAACTGATGGGAGGGGGTGACGTAAATCAGCCGCGTGCCATCGGGAATGTGATCGACCTGAATGCCTTCGCCATCGACCGGCACGCCGACAACACGCGCGCCCATCGCCGCAAACAACTCGCGCGCAGGGCTGTAGCCGGGGTCTTCCATGGCCACGATGCTGCCGGCTTCGAGCACCACGCGGGCGATCAAATCCAGCGCCTGTTGCGCGCCGTTGGTGACGACGATGCTGTCGGCACGGCATTTCACCCCGCGGGAAAACGCGATATGCCCGGCGATGGCCTCGCGCAATGCCGGCAGGCCTTCGGGCTGGCTGTAGAAGCCGCTGTTCTGAGCGATGCGCCGCAAGGCGTCCTGGGTGCAGCGTCGCCATTCGTCCTGAGGGAATTGCTGGCGTGAGGTGGCGCCGCCGATAAATTCGTAGCGCAAGGTACTGTCGCGCGTTGGGTGACGCATGGGCGAAGGCAGCGCGGCCCACTTTGCCAGGTTGGCGGCGCAGGCCAGGTCGGTGGCGGTTTGCACGCGCTCGGCCTGGGGTGAATGGGCATTGACGAAGGTACCCTTGCCGGTTTTGCCCACCAGCAGGCCTTCGTAGGTCAGGGTGGCGTAGGTGTCGGACACGGTCTTGCGCGATACACCCAATTGCTCGGCGAGCAGGCGGCTGGGCGGCAATTGCGCACCGGCGGCCAGGCGCCCGGAGCCGATGGCTTCACGCAACTGCCGGTAGAGCTGTTCGGCGAGGTCCTTGCGGCCTTTGATCACCACGTGCAGTTCCATGTTTCCCCCTGATGCAATCGATCTGCGCCAAGGTTACTCGCTCGCGGGGTGGCCTCAAAATGGTCTCTGCATAAACCGTCTGATTGGCTATAGGGCTTGCCGCACGCGGGCTCTAGGCTGTACGGCAATTGCAGCTGTTACCCGAGAATGCCCCCATGGAACCCCGCCTCGACTACTACACCGCCTCGCCGCAGGCACTCAAGGGCATGCTGATGCTCGAGGCCGCGACCTTTGGCCTGTCCATCGAGAAACCCTTGCTGGAGTTGATCAAGATTCGCGTGTCACAGATCAACGGCTGCGGCTTTTGCACCGACATGCACTCGATGGCGGCACGCCAGCGAGGTGAGAGTGAGCGACGGTTGTTTGCGCTGTGCGTGTGGCGTGATTCGCCATTTTTTACGGCGCGGGAGAAGGCGGCGTTGGCCTGGTGCGAGTCGGTGGCGACGCTGCCGACCTCCAGCGTTTCAGATGAGCTCTACGCGGCGGTGCGAACGGCGTTCAGTGAGCAGGAATTGGTGGACCTGACCATGGCGGTGTCCAGCATCAGCGGCTGGAACCGCCTGGCGGTCAGTTTTCGGCAGCAACCACCCAACGCTTGAGCACACCACCGCTCCCACATTAGTGGGGGGTAAGCTGCACAATCAGGACAGGAAACCGCCGTCCACATTCAGCGACACGCCCGTGGTGTAGCTGGACGCATCGCTGGCCAGGAACAGCACCGCGCCGGCCATTTCGCTCGGGTCGGCCACGCGCTTGAGCGGGATTTGCGCCAGGGCCATTTTCAGGATCGAATCGTTCTTGACCAGCGCCGAGGCGAATTTGGTGTCGGTCAGGCCCGGCAGCAGCGCGTTGCAACGGATGCCGAACGCTGCGCATTCCTTGGCGAAGACTTTGGTCATGTTGATCACGGCGGCCTTGGTCACCGAATAGATGCCCTGGAACACGCCAGGTGAAATGCCGTTTATCGACGCCACGTTGATGATGCTGCCGCCGCCGTTCTCGCGCATCAGCTTGCCGGCTTCCACCGACATGAAGAAGTAGCCGCGAATGTTCACGTCGACGGTCTTCTGGAAGGCGCCGAGGTCGGTGTCCAGTACGTTGCAGAATTGCGGGTTGGTCGCGGCGTTGTTGACCAGGATGTCCAGGCGCCCGAACTGCTCGCGAATGCCGGCAAACACCTGGGTAATCTGTTCCATCTCGCCGATATGGCAGGCCACGGCCGTTGCCTTGCCGCCGTCGGCGATGATCGCATCGGCCACGTGCTGGCAACCTTCGAGCTTGCGGCTGGACACGATCACATGGGCGCCTTGCTGGGCCAGCAACTTGGCGATGGCTTCGCCGATACCGCGGCTGGCACCGGAAACGAAGGCGATCTTGCCGTCGAGGTCGAACAGGTTGGTCTTGGACATAGCGGTTCCTTGTTCTTTTAGTCAGAGAGACGATTTGCTGATGACATTCAGGCTCATTTGCTCCAGCAGCTTGTTCATGTGAATGAACTGCGCAAAGCGTTTGTCCTGGGTCTGGCCATGGAAGAAGCGGTAATAGATCTGCTGCACGATGCCAGCCAGTCGGAACAGGCCGTAGGTGTAGTAGAAATCGAAATTGTCGATTTGGATGCCTGCACGTTCGGCGTAGTAGTCGACGAATTCGCGGCGGGTGAGCATGCCGGGGGCATTGCTCGGTTGGCGGCGCATCAGTTGCACCGGTGCCGGGTCTGCTGCTTCGATCCAGTAAGCGAGGGTGTTGCCCAGGTCCATCAGCGGGTCGCCGAGGGTGGTCAGCTCCCAGTCCAGCACGCCGATGATCTGCATCGGGTTGTGCGGGTCGAGGATCACATTGTCGAAGCGATAGTCGTTGTGCACGATGCTGGAGGTGGGGTGATCGGCCGGCATTTTGTCGTTGAGCCACGCGCGCACGGCTTCCCAGCTCGGGGCGTCGGGAGTCAGGGCTTTTTCGTAACGGTCGCTCCAGCCGCGAATCTGGCGCTCCACATAACCTTCCGGCTTGCCGAGGTCGGCCAGGCCGCAGGTGTTGTAGTCCACCTGATGCAGTTCGACAAACTTGTCGATAAAGCTTTTGCACAAGGCTTCGGTTTTGGTGGCGTCAAGGCCCAGCTCAGCGGGCAGGTCGGAGCGCAGGATGATGCCGTTGACGCGCTCCATCACATAGAACTCCGCGCCGATTACCGACTCATCGGTGCAATGCACGTAGGCTTTGGGGCAATACGGAAAGCCGTCTTTGAGCTGGTTGAGAATGCGGTACTCGCGGCCCATGTCGTGGGCGGATTTGGCCTTGTGGCCAAACGGCGGGCGACGCAGCACGAATTCCTGGCTGGGGTATTCCAGCAGGTAGGTCAGGTTGGAGGCGCCGCCGGGAAACTGGCTGACGGTGGGCGTGCCGCTCAAGCCCGGAATATGGGCCTTGAGATAAGGGTCGATCAGGTTGGCGTCCAGCTCTTCGCCGGGGCGAATCTGGGTGGATTGGTCGTTAAGCGCCATGCTTATCCCTTCTGCTTATTCTAAAGGCCTTGGACTATTGGCTAATCTAATGCGCGCCGCCGCGAGCCGACAAGGTCGCGGCGGCTTAATAGGTTAGCGTGTTGGATGATGATCAGTGGGCCTGATGCGCTCAAATCACCAGCGCGGCGCGACCACCGGGGTTGCAGGACAGGTTGGCACCGATTTCGACTTTCGCCAGGTCAATGCCCAGGCCGGCGAGGAGGTTGTTGACCAGCGGGTCGAGCAAAGGGCTGAGCAGGCTGGAAATGATGCCGCTGAGCAGGCTCAGCACGCCGGTCAGTATGTCGACCACCAAACCCAGTACCAGGCCCAGCAAGCCACCCAGGGTCGGTGTATGGCTGGTCAATTGAATGCCCTTGAGGGTGTCGCTCAAACTGCCGACCACGTTGTTGGCACTGAAACTGTAAAAGTTCGGCGGCTGCTTGATGTCGGGTGGCGACACGTAAACGTGGGCGCGTGTGGTCTTGGCCACGCTGCTGTCCACCCGCAGGCTGAGGCCGCCCACGGCATAGGCTTGCCGGGGGTCGCATACGCCCTTGGCGCAGGCTTTTACGCCAAGATCGAGCAGGGGGAAATCGTCGACCTTCAAGGGGTCGACTGACGAAAACAGGTTTTTGGGATCGATCTGACCCACCATCAACCTGACCGCCGACGTGGTGCCCGACGCAGTCAGGGATTTGTCTTCCGGGCCGTTGCAGCGATAGCCGGTGACGGTGCTGCTGCCGCTGGCGGCTTCCAGGGCAATGTCGATGTGCGTGCCGATCACCGGGTCCAGGGAGCTGCCCAGCAGCAAACTCACCAGGTTGGTGACGAGTTCGACCACTTTGTTGAGCACATCTATGACGGGCAGCTTGATGGAGATCCAGGTCCTGACCTGTGCGGTCCTGACGGTAATCGGTTGGGTGGCGATCAGTTGCGGGTTGCCCACCGCGGAAATCTGCGCCGGCTCGATGACCCGTGTCTTGACCGTGATATTCAGCAACCCGAGTACATCCACCGGCAACTCGACGGCCACCGCGCTGGCTTTGTTCGACAGTTGCACGAACCCCTGGATCAGGTTGAACAACTGCAGGTCCACATTCAATGCGGTTTTGTCGGTGCCGTTCTGGATCTTGATCAGGTCGCCCAGGTGCAGGATTTCCGTTCCCGGTGCAATCAGCTTGATGGCTTCCAGGTTGTTGATCACCACCTTGACCGCATCGCCACCCAATTTCAGTACGTCGATGGCGGCCTGGATCAACTGGCCGACCGTGGCGTCGGTCTTGAGCAACTGGTCATAGTTGCCGGCGCTGACATTCAGGCGGATGGCCAGTGCGTCGAGGTAGCTGAGCAGGCTGATGTTGGTGTTGATCAGGCCATTCCAGCCCACGGCATCGAGCTGCAATTTGCCGCCGAGCAAACCGCCGATCAGGCCGTTGAGCGCCGCTGACTTGGTGCTGTCCACGGTTAACAATGTGCTGCGAATGGTAAGTGAGGCGACGGGTGGGGAGGGCGCGGCCGCGACGGCTGTGGCGCTCAACAGCGTGGTCAGGCTGACGGGTTGGGTTGAAAACAATGTGAACAGGCCGTGGGCCAGGCTGGTGGGAACGCGATGGGTGGCGATCACTCGAATGGCGTCGGCCCTGGCCGGGTCCGGGTTGAAGGTGCGCATAAAGTCGGCGCCCGTGGCGAGCGTGCCACAGGCCGTGGCCAGGGTGCGGTCGGCACTGACCGTGAAATCATTGCGCTGGGCGCTCTCGATCACAATTTGTGCGGCGTTGTTGTTCGGCGCCACACATTTACCGCCACGGCTCACGGCCTCCAGCGCCGCCGTGTCGGCCACGCGCTGCAATTTGCGCTTCTCAAGGTACAGGCGGCCGCTGTCGACCACCAACAGTAGAAACAACAGCGCAATTGCGAGGGTAAACGCGCCGATCAAGCCGATAGCGCCGCGCTGGCGGGCCGGGCCGGGTCCATGGCCAAACATTCAAGCGTTCCTTCGCCGGTCATGCACCGACGTCCTGAGCATCCCCGCAAGCAGTGTAGTCAGGTTTTGCGTCGGCGCTGGCTATTCGCTATTAGTTGCGCGGCGGC
Organism: Pseudomonas tolaasii NCPPB 2192; assembly: GCF_002813445.1. Taxonomy (NCBI): domain Bacteria; kingdom Pseudomonadati; phylum Pseudomonadota; class Gammaproteobacteria; order Pseudomonadales; family Pseudomonadaceae; genus Pseudomonas; species Pseudomonas tolaasii. The sequence continues at coordinate 5,182,083 of NZ_PHHD01000001.1, read as the reverse complement.
AGCGCTACCGGGGTCAGCACCGGGCGGCCGGCAAAATATTCCACCAGGTTGTCCGCTACGCGTTGCACGGTATCGTGGGCGGCTTCCGGGGACAGGCCGGCCACATGGGAAGTGAGCACGGTATTGCTCAGCTTCTTGAGCGCGTCGGGCACTTTGGGCTCGTCATCGAACACGTCCAGCGCCGCACCACCGATACGGCGTTGCTCAAGGGCGGCCACCAGGTCGGCGGTCACCACCACGCTGCCACGGCCAATGTTGACCAGGTAACCATTTGGGCCGAGGGCATCCAGCGCGTGACGATCGATCAAGTGGCGGGTGCTCGCGCCGCCGGGGGTGGCCAGGATCAGGAAGTCCGACGTGCGCGCCAGCTCTACGGCGGTGGCGCAATAGGTGTAGTCCACATCGTCACGGGGCTGGCGGTTGTGATAGCTCACCTCCATGCCAAACCCGAGCGAGGCGCGCTTGGCAATCTCCATGCCCACTGCGCCCAGCCCGAGAATGCCCAGTTGCTTGCCGCCCAGGGACGGGCGCATCACTTTCGGCCACTCGCCCCGACGCACAGCCGCGTCGGTCTGCGGGATGCCGCGCACCAGCGACAGCAGCAGCGCCATGGCGTGGTCGGCCACCGAAGGCGCATTCACCCCGGCGCCGTTGGTCACCACAATCCCCCGGTTGCTCGCGGCCTGCAGATCCACGTGCTCATACCCGGCGCCGATCACGCAGATAATCTCCAGCAACGGCAACGCAGCGATTTCCTCGGCATACAGCCCCAGCGGGCCGCGGGTCAGCACCGCCTTGATCTGCCCGCCATGGGTCTTGATGGCCTGAGCGCGTTCGGCGGGCGTCGGCGCCAAAATCACGTGAAAGTCGTTGCTCTCGATGATTTGCAGGTATTCGTTGATGGTTTCAACCAGGACCAGAACGGTGGTGGACATCGCAAGGCTCTTCCTGAAGGGTTTGAGAGGAGGGAGTATGCGGGATTTGTAAGACGGAACGATTTGTTCCATCAGAAAATTTCCCGCATGAGCCCTGTTAAAACGCAATATTCACTGCGTTTACCCGCTTCACAAACGCGCCCGCCAGGGTCGCATTGTGATGCTCGATAATCGCCTCGGCCTTAAGCGTCGGAGTGTCCATGCAGGTATGGCCGTCTTCCGGCAGTACCACCGAGAACCCCAGCTCCACCGCCACGCGGCACGTGGTGTCGATGCAAAACTGGGTTTTCATCCCGACGATTACCAATGCCTCAACCTGCGCAGCCGCCAGTTGTTGCGCCAGGTCAGTGCCCAGAAAGCAGCTCGGGCGAGTTTTATTGAACAGGGTGTCGCGTTCGGCGTCGACCTCAAGGCCTGGGCACAGTTGCCATAACGGGCTCCCCGCTTCGATGGGCGAACCCGCCGGGCCGGTGTGGCGGGCGGCGAAGATCGGCGCACCAGCGCTGCGTGCGCGCCTGATGAGCTGGTTGATGGTTTCCAGTACGCGCTCGCGTTCGAAGGGTTTTTCCGGTCCGTCGTACAGGCCGTTTTGCATATCGATGATCAACAGGGCTGTGTTCATGGTGGTGCTCCTTGTGGTTCCAGAGGGCGGAGCAATAAAAAGGCCCCGTCCATTGCTGGCGGGGCCTTGGGGTATTCCGGGGGCTGTTCAGCTTCCACGGCAACCACACGACCCGCCGGAGGCGGTCGTGGTGGTGCGGGTGAGGTCGTGCTGAATAAGGTTCATGGCCGGATCATGCTGGCACAGGCGTTTTGCTGTCAACGCCTTCAGTCAATTCCCGCTCGGCCAGCAGCGTATTTCGTGCCGCTGCCAGGAATTCATCCGACAAGGCATTTCCCCGCGTCGCACGGGCAAGTGTCAGAGCGCCGATCATCATCGCGTACCTGGCCAACAGCGCCTGGCGATCGTCATCGTGAAGGTGCGCAAAAATATCCAGCGACACTTCCACGCCGTCGATGAATGCGTGCTGCAACGCGGTGTCGGCAGGTTCATGGCACATATCCGGGGTGAATGCTGAAATCGGGCAGCCATCGCCGGGGTTGTCGCGGTGACTGGCCGAAAAATAGGGGCGCAGGATCGCTTCGCGCGCAGCCTGCTGATCGGCACTGCGGTTGATCTTTTCCTGCCAGCCCAGGTTTGATTGCTCGAAGGCCTTGTTGCACGCTTCGGTCGCCAGCGCCTCTTTGGACGCAAAGTGCCCGTAAAAACCGCCATGGGTCAGGCCGGCAGCGGCCATGACGTCCGACAGGCTGATGCCGTGCAGCCCACGCTCACGAAACAAGTGCGTGGCAGCCTCGACGATGATTTCACGGTTCAGTTCGGCTTGTTTGCGGGATACGCGCGGCATGGCGGGCTCTCAGAATAACGACGGGCAATGGCTGAAAAGTACAGGAATTGCGGCGAATTCAAAATAGATTTGTTTGGGCATTTATTATTCGTGGGGTGCTGCAGCCCTTTAAAATCGCCGCGTAGCCTCGACCCGGAGCGCCTGCACCGGTACACCGTTCCTCAGCTAAGTCTTTGCTTATTCAGAAGAATCCCGGACAATCCGGCCCCTTCTATGGCTGGGACGCTGCCTGTCAGGTTTTTCTGACTCGTCCTGGCCATGTTTATGCGGAGATCCGACCGGATGAATGATCAGGCCAATAGCTTCGACGAACGCTATCAGACGACACCTGCAACCCTCACAAGCTGGAGCCGCCAGGACACCACCTGGATGCTTGGCCTGTTCGGCACCGCCATTGGCGCCGGTACCCTGTTTTTGCCGATCAACGCGGGCCTCGGGGGCTTCTGGCCGCTGGTGATTCTGGCGCTGCTGGCATTCCCGATGACCTTTTTTGCCCACCGTGGCCTGACCCGTTTCGTACTGTCCGGCCGTGAAGGTTCCGACATCACCGACGTGGTTGAAGAGCATTTCGGGCTCAAGGCCGGTGCGCTGATCACCTTGCTGTACTTCTTCGCGATCTTCCCGATCCTGCTGATCTACAGCGTGGCGCTGACCAACACCGTCGGCAGCTTTATGGAACACCAACTGCACATCATGCCGCCGCCGCGTGCGATCCTGGCCTTTGTGCTGATCCTCGGGCTGCTGGCTGTGGTGCGTTGTGGTGAGCAAGTGATCGTCAAGGCCATGAGCCTGATGGTGTATCCGTTTATCGTGGCCTTGCTGTTCCTGGCGGTGTACCTGATCCCGCACTGGACCGGCGGCATCCTCAGCACGGCAAGCGAAGTGCCGGCGCCATCGGCATTGCTCAATACGTTGTGGCTGGCGATTCCGGTGATGGTGTTCTCGTTCAACCACTCGCCGATCATCTCGGCGTTTGCGGTTGACCAGAAGCGCCAGTACGGCGCGAATGCCGACCAGCGCAGCTCGCAGATCCTCTCTCGCGCGCATCTGTTGATGGTAGTGATGGTGCTGTTCTTCGTGTTCAGCTGCGTGCTGACCCTGTCGCCGGCGCAACTGGCTGAGGCGAAAGCGCAGAACCTGTCGATCCTGTCGTACCTGGCCAACCACTTCGACAACCCGACCATCGCCTTCGCTGCGCCGTTGATTGCGTTCGTGGCCATCGCCAAATCGTTCCTGGGGCACTACATTGGCGCCAGCGAAGGCCTCAAAGGCCTGGTACTGAAGACCGGTCGCCGCCCAGGGGCCAAATCCCTCGACCGCATGACCGCAGCGTTCATGCTCGTGGTGTGCTGGCTGGTCGCTACGCTCAACCCGAGTATTCTCGGCATGATCGAGACCCTGGGTGGCCCGGTTATCGCGTCGATTCTGTTCCTGATGCCGATGTACGCCATCCGCAAGGTGCCGGCCATGGCCAAGTACCGTGGGCAGGCGTCCAATGTGTTTGTGACAGCGGTCGGTCTGGTGGCGATTACCGCGTTGGTCTATTCGTTGATTGCTTGAAGCTTGATGCGGCTTGCATGACTGCACAGATCTGAAAATGTGGGAGCTTGCTTGCCTGCGATAGCGGCGGCACTGCCAACAAAGATGCCGCCTGACCCACCGCTTTCGCAGCCTCGCTAAAGCTCGACAGCTCCCACAGGGAACCGAGTCCATCCGTTGAAATGCGCTCGAAGGTGGGAGCTGGCTTGCCTGCGATGGCGGTGTATCAGTCGCCAAAGAGAGTGGTTGACCTACCGCTATCGCAGGCAAGCCAGCTCCCACATTTGTTTTAGGGTGTTGCCGATAGCGAATTTCAGGCATAAAAAACGCCGCGTATCGTGAGATACGCGGCGTTTTTTATTGCATCAACAGCTTAGGCTTGAATCACCGGGATGTTGGCGCTTGCTGCGATTTTACGGAACTCGGCGATCTGGTCGAAGTTCAGGTAGCGGTAAACGTCACTGGCCATGGTGTCCAGTTTCGCTGCGTAGCCCATGTACTCTTCGACGGTCGGCAGGCGACCCAGGGTGGAAGCAACAGCCGCCAGCTCGGCCGAGGCCAGGTAGACGTTTGCGCCGTCACCCAGACGGTTCGGGAAGTTACGGGTCGACGTCGACACAACGGTCGAATTCGGCTCTACACGTGCCTGGTTACCCATGCACAGCGAGCAACCCGGCATTTCCATGCGCGCGCCAGCCTTGCCGTAGATGCCGTAGTAGCCTTCTTCGGTCAGTTGGTGAGCGTCCATCTTGGTCGGCGGCGACAGCCACAGACGGGTTGGCAGCTGACCCTTGACCTGTTCCAGCAGCTTACCGGCAGCGCGGAAGTGACCAATGTTGGTCATGCACGAGCCGATGAACACTTCGTCGATCTTCTCGCCGGCAACGCTCGACAGCAGACGGGCATCGTCCGGGTCGTTCGGTGCGCAGAGGATCGGCTCGTTGATGTCGGCCAGGTCGATTTCGATGATTTCGGCGTATTCCGCGTCGGCATCGGCTTCCATCAGCTCCGGGTTCTTGACCCAGGCTTCCATCGCTTGGGCGCGACGTTCCAGAGTACGCGCATCGCCGTAGCCTTCGCCGATCATCCAGCGCAGCAGGGTGATGTTGGAGTTCAGGTACTCGGTGATCGAGTCTTTCGACAGCTTGATGGTGCAACCGGCAGCCGAACGCTCAGCCGAGGCGTCGGACAGCTCGAACGCCTGTTCCAGCGTCAGGTCGTTCAGGCCTTCGATTTCCAGGATGCGGCCGGAGAAGGCGTTTTTCTTGCCTTTCTTCTCGACTGTCAGCAAGCCCGACTGGATCGCGTAGTAAGGAATGGCATGAACCAGGTCACGCAGGGTGATGCCAGGTTTCATTTTGCCTTTGAAGCGCACCAGGATCGATTCCGGCATGTCCAGTGGCATCACGCCAGTGGCTGCGGCGAACGCGACCAGGCCAGAACCGGCCGGGAACGAGATGCCCATCGGGAAACGGGTGTGGGAGTCGCCACCGGTGCCGACGGTGTCCGGCAGCAGCATGCGGTTCAGCCAACTGTGGATGATGCCGTCGCCTGGACGCAGCGATACACCGCCACGGGTCATGATGAAGTCAGGCAGGGTGTGGTGGGTGGTCACGTCGATCGGCTTTGGATAGGCCGCGGTGTGGCAGAAGGACTGCATCACCAGATCGGTCGAGAAGCCCAGGCACGCCAGGTCTTTGAGTTCATCACGGGTCATTGGACCGGTGGTGTCCTGGGAACCCACGGTGGTCATCTTCGGCTCGCAGTAGGTGCCGGGACGAACGCCTTTGCCTTCCGGCAGACCGCAGGCCTTGCCGACCATTTTCTGTGCCAGGGTGTAGCCCTTGCCGGTATCGACAGGTGCTTCTGGCAGCTTGAACAGGTCGGTTGGGCCCAGGCCCAGTTCAGCACGTGCCTTGTCGGTCAGGCCGCGACCGATGATCAGCGGGATACGGCCGCCGGCGCGAACTTCGTCCAACAGGACCGGGGTCTTCATTTCGAAGGTGGTCAGGACTTCATCGGTGCCGTGTTTGCAGACTTTGCCAGCATGCGGGTACAGGTCGATCACGTCGCCCATGTTCATGTTGGTGACGTCGAATTCGATTGGCAGTGCGCCGGCATCTTCCATGGTGTTGTAGAAGATTGGAGCGATCTTGCTGCCGAAGCAGAAGCCGCCGGCACGCTTGTTCGGCACGTATGGCACGTCGTCGCCGAAGAACCACAGCACGGAGTTGGTCGCCGATTTACGCGACGAACCGGTACCGACCACGTCGCCCACATAGGCGATCGGGAAGCCTTGGCCGCGCATCTCTTCGATCTGCTTCATCGGGCCGGTCTTGCCTTGCTCGTCCGGCACGATGCCTTCACGCGCCATTTTCAGCATGGCCAGGGCGTGCAGCGGGATGTCAGGGCGGGACCAGGCGTCCGGGGCAGGGGACAGGTCGTCGGTGTTGGTTTCGCCGGTAACCTTGAACACGCGCAGGCTGATCTTGTCGGCCAGGGTAGGGCGGTTCTTGAACCACTCGCCGTCAGCCCAGGACTGGATCACGGCTTTGGCGTGCTCGTTGCCGTTGCGGGCTTTTTCAGCCACGTCGTGGAAGGCATCGAACATCAACAGGGTGTGCTTGAGTTGGGCAGCGGCGACCGGTGCTAGCTCGGCGTCGTCCAGCAGCTCGACCAGGGTCACGATGTTGTAGCCGCCCTGCATGGTGCCGAGCAGTTCAACGGCGCGTTTCTTGTCGATCAGAGGGGAAGTGGCTTCGCCCTTGGCCAGGGCGGACAGGAAACCGGCCTTGACGTAGGCTGCTTCGTCAACGCCTGGTGGAATGCGGTTGGTGATCAGGTCAACGAGGAATTCTTCTTCGCCAGCCGGGGGATTTTTCAGCAGCTCGACCAGGCCTGCGGTTTGTTCGGCGTTAAGCGGCTGGGGAACGATACCCAGTGCTGCACGCTCTTCGATATGTTTGCGGTAGGCTTCAAGCACAGTTATTACCCTCATCAGTGGTCCCACGGGACGCTCATCCAGAAATGATCGGCACGCATGCGCTCGGGGGCTTTTTGGGCCGCAAAGCCAGCGCTGCCGGCATTTCTCACAGAAGCTGCTTTCAAAGTTTTACGCCTGCAGAGCGGAGCTGATGAGGGTTGGCGCTGGCTATTTACCGCGTAAATAACCGTCGCCAACACCGCTCTGAAGGAACGACTGTGCTCGTGACGCTTTGAAAACAGCTTCCAATGGACTATTGGCGCCTTACAAGGCCGGATGATTCTACGGCAAAAAAATTCTAAAGGTAAGTTGCCTCGCCAAGTTTGCAGGGTGATGAAGGTTAGACAAAGGGCTAACATGGCGCATTGTTTCGCTGATTTGCGTGTTGCCGCCCATGTCCAACCAAACCATCAAAACCCCCTGCGTCGGCCTGTGCTCCACGGTCTACGGCGATCTCGTGTGTCGCGGCTGCAAGCGCTTCCACCACGAAGTGATTCAGTGGAATGGCTACAACGAAGAAGAAAAGCGCGCCGTCTGGCTCAGGCTTGAGCAATTATTGGTGCAGGTGATGGCCGGAAAAGTGGAGGTTTTCGACCCCAAGGCCCTGCGCGGGCAGCTGGAGCAACGCAAGATCCGCTTTGTGCCGCACCAGTCCGAGTACTGCTGGGCCTACCAGTTGATCGCCCGTGGCGCACGGGTGATTTCCAACCTGGAGGCTTACGGCATGGTGCTGTTGCCGGAGTTTCGCGACTGGAGCTTGCCGGATTTGCGCGACGCCATTGATCGGGAGTTTTTTATCCTGTCCGAGGCGCATTACCAGCGCTATATCGCGCCGGGTTTCTTGCGCGATGCACTGGCTCCCTGACTGAACCGGTCGAGGTGGGAGCTGGCTTGCCTGCGATGGCGTTCTGTCAGTCTGCTCAGTGCTTGCTGAGTCACCGCTATCGCAGGCAAGCCAGCTCCCACAGGGGGCTTCGTTGTTTGAACGCTCGGCGTCAGGGCTTGGTGGCCAGCGCTTGCAGATGATCCATCAGATCCTCCGGCTTCAGCACCAGCACATCACCTTCCACAGCATCCAGCACCACTTCCGCCGTATTGCCGATCAGCGCCCCCGAAATGCCGGTGCGCGCCACGGTGCCGATAATGGTGACCGCTGCGTTCAGCGAATGCGCCGCGTGGGGGATCAGCACGTCCGCCGGGCCTTCTTCGATATGCAGATGGGTGTCGTCGATATCAAATTCGGCCTGAAACGCCTTGCACTGTTCGCGGTAGCGCGCCTCGATGGTTTCCTTGAGCTGAAAGGTGGGGTCCGCCGCCGACAGCATCGGCGACGGGTGGGCGCTGATCACATGCAACTGCGCCTTGGCCAGCCGTGCAATGTCAAAGCCGTGATCAATGATGGTGTTGTGCAGCGCCTGATGCTCGCTGTCGCTATTGCCCACATCAATTGCCGCCAGCACCACTTTCTCTGCCCACGGCGTCGCGGTTTTCACCAACAGCACCGGGGTTGGGCAATAGCGCAACAGCTTCCAGTCCGCCGGTGTCAGCAGGGCTTTTTTCAGCGGGCTGTCGGGGAAGTGCTGTTTGATCACCAGCCCGCAGCCTTCGGCTTGCTGCACGTCGATGATGGTTTCATGCAGGCTGTCATTCCACGCCTGCTCGGTGGTCACACCGTAGCCGTCCTCCTGCAAGCCCGTCTTGAGCAGGCTGAGCATCGCCGAGTGTTCATGCTTTTTATCGCACACCAGTAAATGCAGGTGCGCGCCGGTGACCCCGGCGATCAGCTTGGCGCGCTTCAAGGCCAGGCTTTCCGAATGCTCGGGCTCGATAACCACCAAAATGCTGCGGATGGCTTGCATGGTCGGGCTCTCCAGAAAAGGGACGTGGAACAACTATAGTTGCTCGCCGCCAGTCGTCATGTTGATACACATCAAGGCCGGTGGCTGGTGGTCTGCGGCGTGGTCGGTATAATCGGCGCCCTTTTGTGATCCTTTTGCCCGTGAGCCCGATGAACCTGCCCGAAATCCACGAATTCCTCGGTTGCCGCACCCCCGACGCCTGGGTCCAGGCCGCGCTGGCCGATCAGGAAACCCTGCTGATCGACCACAAGAACTGCGAATTCAAGGCCGCCAGCACCGCCATGAGCCTGATGGCCAAGTACCACGGCCATGTTGACCTGATCAACATGATGTCGCGCCTGGCCCGCGAGGAGCTGGTGCACCACGAACAAGTCATGCGCCTGATGAAAAAACGCAAGGTCGAGCTGCGCCAGCTGCACGCCGGGCGTTACGCCTCGGGTTTGCGCAAAGTCGTGCGCACCCATGAGCCGGTCAAGCTGGTGGACACGCTGGTCGTCGGCGCGTTTATCGAAGCGCGCAGTTGCGAGCGTTTCGAAGCACTGGTGCCGCATTTGGACGAAGAACTTGGCAAGTTCTACTTTGGGCTGCTCAAAAGCGAAGCGCGACACTTTCAGGGGTATTTGAAACTGGCTTACCAGTATGGCGACGTCAAAGACATCGCCCAGGTGATCGAGCGGGTGAGGGCGGCCGAGCAGGAACTGATCGAGTCACCCGACATCGAGTTCCGCTTTCACAGTGGCGTGCCAGCCTGAAGCGACGGCCACGCCGATCAACGCGGTGATCCCCACCAGCAGCAGGATCACCGTCTGCGTGCCCAGCGGCGCTGCCAGCACCGCCACCAGCAAGCCTGCCAGCGGCTGGGACAGGTTGTTGAGCAAGGTGATCACGCCGACGGTCTTGCCGAAATCCTGCACCGGGATGACCCGCTGCCGGATGCTGCGCTGGTACACGCTGAACATTTTGTCGAAACCGATGACCAGCAAAAAGCCGAGGGTGTACACCCAGAGCTCAGTGCCGAGGGCGGTAAGCAAGGCCCCGAGGGTCATCATGGCGTAAGACAGGCCACCCAGCACTTTGAGCGTCAGGGTGGTGCGCGCCAGATAAAACAGAATCACGATGGTGACCAACGCCCCGGCGGTTTGCAGCAGAGCGTAGTCGTGTTCGCTGGCGGCGTACTGGCCGGTGTACATGGCGGCAGATGTTGCCAGTGTGACGCCAAACACCAGGTTGACGCCGGCCGCCAGGGTCACGATCCGCCGCAACTCGGCCAGGTTGCCGATGTGCCGGAAGGCGACGCGCAGAGGCTGCAGCCAGATGTCGCGATGCTGCTCGAAGCTTTCCAGCTGTACCGCGCTTGTGCGCTGCCACAGGCTCATCGCCAGATCGGCCAGCACAAAAAGCCCGGCGACGCCCAGTACCACCCAGTTCCACGCCCAGGCTTGCAGCATCAGCGCGGCCACCAACGGGCCCAGCACCAGGCCGCTCTGGTCGGCGATCTGTGAATACGACAAGGTTTTGGCGTAGGTGTACTGTTTGAAAATGTGCGGCATCAGCACTTCGCGGGCCATGATGCCCTGGGTCGTCAATACGCCGCACAGGGCCGACAGCATTACCAGCCAGTAAATGCCGTCGAACGCGGCATGCAGCGCGACCGCAACCACACACACCAGTGCCCGATAGACCTGGCTGATATGCAGGATGCGCACAGGGGAGAACTTGTCACACAGCGCGCCACACACCGGAAACGCCAAAAAGCGTGGCAGCGATTCAACAAAAAACGCGAGGCCCGCCCACGAGACGCTGTGGGTCGTTTGAAACACGATAAGCGGCACGATAAACAACAGAATCTGATCCGCCAGGCGCGACAGGAACAGCGAAACAAAGAACGCCAGGTAATCTTTGCGCATACCTCTCCCTGTCAGTGGCGTTAAAGACTGCGGGCTTTTTGTTAAAAACTCTTAAAAGCATGAAGCTTCGTCGGGCCGCAATGGCCGGCGGCTTCTGTTGGCCAGCTTGCCACCTATAATGCCTGCACTTCAATCCGCGCTTGCACACTGAGAATTTATGGAAAACCTGGGTCTGGGCAAGGTCCTGCTCGTTGAGGACGACGAAAAGCTGGCTGGGCTGATCGCGCATTTTCTGTCGCAACACGGCTTCGAGGTGCGCGTGGTGCACCGGGGCGATGAAGCCCTGGCGGCGTTTCTGGACTTCAAACCGAAAATCGTCGTGCTCGACCTGATGTTGCCGGGCCAGAGCGGCCTGCACGTGTGCCGTGAAATTCGCAACGTGTCCGACACGCCCATTGTCATCCTGACCGCCAAGGAAGACGACCTCGACCATATTCTCGGCCTGGAATCCGGTGCCGACGACTACGTGATCAAACCGATCAAGCCACCGGTGCTGCTCGCCCGGCTGCGCGCCCTGCAGCGCCGCCAGGTGCCCGAGCCGACGGTGCGCGGGTCCCTGGAGTTTGGGCGTTTGTCGATCGACCGCAGTTGCCGGGTGGTCAGCCTGGGCGATGACAAGATCGACCTCACCACCATGGAATTCGAGCTGCTGTGGCTGCTGGCAAGCAATTCCGGCACCATTCTTTCGCGCGACGACATCCTCAACCGCATGCGCGGCATTGCCTTCGACGGCTTGAACCGCAGTGTCGACGTGTACATCAGCAAGCTGCGCGGCAAGCTCAATGACAACCCGCGCGAACCGGTGTGCATCAAGACCATCTGGGGCAAGGGGTATCTGTTCAACCCGTTTGCGTGGGAGGTCTAGATGCTGCGGCTGTTTCTGCGCCTCTATGTGATTCTGGCGCTGGGGTTGGCAGGGGCCATCTGGCTGGTCAACTACACCTTCGACGAACTGCTGCCGGAGGCCAATGAGGTTTATAACCGCGAGGCCCTGCGTGGCCCGGCGTATGGCGTGGTGGAGCAACTGCGTCCGCTGCAGGGTGCCGCACGCGAGGCACGCCTGGCCGAGCTGCAGCCCCATTACGGTTTGCACCTGCAGTTGGTGCAGCGCGACAGCCTGGCGTTGACGGAGCGCGAGCAGAAACTCCTCGCCGATGGCCAGTTGGTGGTGCGCGGAGACTTCATGGAGTTCATCACCAACATTGACGGCGGCCCGCAACTGCTGGACATCAAGTTGCCCGAGGAACCCAAGTGGTTGTACCTGTGGGCTTACGGCTTCCTCGGCGTGAGCCTGGCGATTGTGCTGTATTTCTGGGTACGGCCCCACTGGCGCGACCTGGAGCATATCCGCCTGGCCGCGCAACGGTTCGGCGACAACGACCTCGGCTCGCGCATCCTGCTGCCACGCCGCTCGACCGTGCGCGAGCTGGCCGGGCACTTCAACCAGATGGCCGAGCGCATCGAAAGCCTGATCGCCAATCAGCGCGAACTGACCAACGCGGTGTCCCATGAATTGCGTACGCCCATTGCGCGACTGTCGTTCGAACTCGACCAACTCAAGCAGCAGGCTGACCCGCGCCAAAGCCGCGAACTGATTGCCGACATGTACGCCGACCTCGGCGAACTGGAAGAAATGGTTTCCGAGCTGCTGACGTATGCCAGCCTGGAGCGCGGCGCCACTCAAGTGACCCGGGAGAATATCGAAGCCCACAGCTGGCTCGACAGCGTGATCGGCAGCGTGGCCCTGGAAGCCGAGGCTGCAGGGGTGCAGTTGTCGCTGCGCACGTGTGAGGTCGACTTTATCCAGATCGAACCGCGTTTTATGGCGCGCGCGGTGATCAACCTGCTGCGCAACGCGATTCGCTACGCCGAGCGACGGGTAGAGGTGTCGCTGGTCAAATTTGGCAGCGGTTATGAAGTGCGCGTCAGTGATGATGGCCCGGGAGTGCCGCTGGAAGGCCGGGCGAAGATTTTCGAGCCATTTATGCGCCTTGATGCCAGCCGCGACCGTCGCACGGGCGGGTTCGGGCTGGGGCTTGCGCTGGTGCAGCGGGTCAGCCAATGGCATGGCGGGCAGGTCGAAGTGCTGGACTCGGAGTGGGGCGGGGCATCGTTCCGGATGACGTGGGCGTATGCCGAATAACCGTGTGAAAACTCTAATGTGGGAGCTGGCAAGCCAGCTCCCACAGGTTTAATTGGGCCAGCTGATTAAAAGGTGTATTCCACCATCCCCATCACCGACGTCTGCAACCGCCGCTCCACAATCGGGCTTTTGCCCGCTTCATCCGCCAGGTACTGCACATCCAGCAAAGTCGAGAACTGGGTGTGCTCGCTGATCGGCAAGCTCCACACCAGGTTCATGCCATTGCTGATATTGCCTGCACCGGCCTTGTAGGCCTTGAAGCGGCTTTGCGCCGCCTGGCCGGTGGTCACGCCGTACCAGGTCTGCAAGTAGTTGCGGTCGCCGAAGTGGCTGTTGAGGCTGGCGTCGAGGGAGCCGTAGCGGCCCTCGTACAGGTTGGTGCCCAGGCTGAGTTCCAGGTGGGTGTAGGCCTTGCCGGTGTCTTTGTGGTCGTCTTCTTTCAGCGCGTGCTCAAGCGTTGCGCCGGCGATCACGCCGCCCAGGTTATAGCTGGCGCTGACCCCCAGTTGCGGGCGGGCTTTGATCTCGCCCATGCCCTTGAGGCGCTTTGAGCCGGCATGCAGGGTCTGGTTTTTATCCTTGCGTGAGTCGCTGGCGCCCACATAGGCAGAAAAGCTCAAGGCGTGGCCTTCATAGCCCCAACCCAGGCCTTTGTCGGTGTCGAGGAAAACTCCCCAGGGGCTGACCACCTTGCCACCCAGCAGCGGTGCGGTGGTGCGTTCGTCACTGCCGCTGTAGCGCGGCGCGTTGGCGATGCCCGCCTGGAGGCTGTATTGCCAGTCTTCGGCAATCGCGGTGTCGGCGGCGGCCAGCAGGCACAACGAGGTGAAAGACAGGCAGAGGTTTTTTGAGCGCATCAGGTGTTCGTCCGGGTTAGAAAATCAGGTTTTTTTGCAGGGAGTTCGTGCGTTTGAAGGAGTAGCCTGAAGCACTGAGGCCGTTGATCTGGCGGCTTACGGTGTCGCCCAGGCCGTAGCCATTGCCGGCCAGCACTGCGTGGGCGTTGTCGACAGGGAGCAGGATGTAATCGGTCAGCGGCTCGCCATGCAGTTGGCCGCGAATCACCAGAAAACCGTCCTCCAGCCTCACGCTGATGCCGCTCAACGGGGCGTCGGGCTCATGGGTGCTGAGCACTTGGTAGGTGCCGATGGTGTCGGCCCAGGCGGAGGGCAGCGGTTGGGCGTCGACACGTTCGCCAATGGCGATGCGCTGACCGTTGCTGCGGGCCGTGAGCATCTGCCGGCCCTGCACGGTGACAACGTCTAACTGCACGCGCCCCAGTTCGCCAAGGTCCTTGTGCCAGAAACCGAGGACTTTTTTCTGCGCGCGCAGCCAGCCCTGGTCGTCACGAACCAGCTCGAAATCAAAGCCCGCGAGTTCGCCGGACAGCCGGTCACCCTCGTTCTTGATCCGGAACACCCCCCAGGCCGTGGCATAGAACCCGGCCAGACGCTTGCGGTCGACCGCGGCCGGGACCTGGCGCAATTTGAGCCCCAGGCCCGGCTTGTGACAGTCCTCGGCACACACGGCGTGGCCGGTTTGCGCCTGCAACATCAGGCGCAAGGCTTCGGTGGACAACGACACCACCATGTCCTCGGCGTTGCTGTCGTTGGCCATGATGATCACCGCCAGTTGCTGGTCCGGCAGCACCGTCAATTGCGCGGCGAAATCATCACCACCACCGCTGTGCTGGAAGCTCCGTACGCCGGGGCCCACCGGCTCGTCACCGCACGGCGCCAGAAACCAGCCCAGGCCCATCTGGCAGTCGAAGTCGAGTGCGTTGCCGGTGTTCTGCTGGGTGAACATCTCGTCGATTGAAGCGTTGCTCACCAGTTGCTTGCCTTTATAGAAGCCATTGGCGAACAGCATCTGCACGAAGTGGCTCAAGTCTTTAGGGCTGGACCACAGGCCACCGGAAGCGAGATCGCGCACCTGGGCGTCGGTGCTGGCGACGCCATCCTCATAACCCATGGCGCGAAAGCTCAGTTGCGTGCCGGTGCCGACAAAACTCGACTGGTTCATTTCCAGCGGTTTGAGCAGGCCGCTTTGCAACTGCGCTTCGAAGCTTTTGCCGCTGCTGCGCTCGATGGCCGCGCCCACCAGCGAGTAGCCAAGGTTGGAGTACGCCACCTGGGAGCCCGGTGGACTGCTCAGCCACACGCCGGAGACGCGCATCGGCATCTGGCCCATGGCGTAACTGCTGCGCAGGTCGCGCAGGTGTTCGCTGGGCAGGCCGGATTGGTGGCTGAGTAGACGGCGCAGGGTGATGTCGCGGTCGGCGGCCGCCTGGTCGGTGTGAAAGCGCGAGCGCACGTAGAACTCGCGCAGGGTTTGCTGGATGGGATCATCCAGGCGCAGTCGTTGTTTCTCCACCAACTGCAGCGCCGCCGTCGCGGTGAGCAGTTTGGAGATGCCGCCGGCGCGGAATGCCGTGTTGGCCGTCACCGGCACACCCTGGGCCTTGTCCGCCAGGCCGAAACCCCGCGCCCAGATCAGCTCCTGGCCATTGACCAGCGCAATCGACAGCCCGGCCACATTCTCCCGGGCCATGTCCTTGGGAATGCGCGCCTGCAGGTAACGGATGATCGCGCTGTAGTCACCCTTTTGAATCGGCGGCGGGGCAGGGGGTTGCATGTGGCAACCCATGCTGCCCAGCAGACAACCCAGCAGCGGAATACCGCGCAATGTGCGAAACATGAAGAGCACCCGAATGGTGGTTTGGATGCTCGAATGCTAGGGCGCAGGCGTACAGCGGTCTTTGAGAGCTTTGTCGGGAAACTGTCAAAGACTGTTAACGCACCAGTCCCAATCGCTCATGCCATTGGGCGATGGATTCTTCGGGGTATTCGTCGAACTGCAGGTCGCCCTTGCGCACGCTGACTTCAACCCACGGCGCTTTCGAGCCAAGCATCAGGTGTGTGTGCTCCGGCGGCACCGGCAGCGGCGTGTCGATGGCCGAGGCAAACGGGTGGATTAACTCCGGCCATTCCGGGCTGAACAGCCACAGGGCGCTGCCGCATTGCGAGCAAAAGTGCCGTTCGGCGGTGCTCGCATGGGCACGGCTGGCGCCGTCCGGTTTGAGCCGGGCGTGGTAGATCGAAATCTGCTTGCGCCCGCGCACCTTCAAACTGGCCGTATCACCGGCCAGGTTGATCGCATAACCGCCGCCGCCCTGGGTCTTGCGGCAGATCGAGCAATAGCAACGCTGGTACGGGTAAGGGTGGGCGCTCTCGAGGCTGAACGTTACGGCGCCGCAATGGCAGGATCCTTCTAACTGCATGGGGAGTCTCCTCTGGCAAGGTGACTGTTGAGCTTAGGTGCTTTCGGGCATCAAGGTAGCAATCAACGCCCGAATGGTGCCGGGCAGCGCTTCCAGTTCGCGTACCAGGATACTGCGCTCGCGAATTGCCCATGACTCATCCAGCTTCACCGTCACCAACTGCATGGTGCGGCTGTGACGCACCGCGGCGGATTCGGGAATGATGCCGATGCCCACGCCGGCCTCGACCATCCGGCAAATCGCCTCGAAGCTCGACACCTGAATGCGCAACGACAAGTGCTTGCCCAGCCGCTCTACGTGTTCACGCAAAAAGCTCAGCAACGTACTGCCTTCATGCAGGCCGATGTGCTGGTAAGCGAGGGTTTGCTCCAGTGTGACGCTGGATTGGTCGGCCAACGGGTGCCCGGCGGGCACGATCAATACCAGTTGATCGGTGCTGAAGTGCAGCACCTGCAAGCCCGAGGCTTCCACGGGGCCGGCGATGATGCCCATGTCGCTGGTGCCGTCGAGCACGCCGCGCACGATGTCGCGTGATAACCGCTCCTGCAGGTCAACGGTCACGCCGGGCCGCGCGGACAAAAAGCCGGCGAGCACTTCCGGCAGAAACTCGGTCACCGCCGTGGTGTTGGCGAAAATGCGGATATGCCCGGCCGAGTCCACGCCGTACTGGGTGAACTCGCTTTTGAGGTAATCCACCTGGCGCATGATCAGCCGCGCATGGTGCAGCAGGCGTTCGCCTGCGGGGGTGATCTCTACGCCACGGCTGTCGCGGTACAGCAGACGCGTGTCCAGTTGCCCCTCCAACGCCTTGACCCGCGCACTGGCGGCTGCCGGCGAGAGAAACGCGCGCTTGGCGCCCTGGGTCAGGCTGGGGGATTCGGCGATATGGATAAACAGGCGCAGGTCGGCCAGATCGAAGTGCATGCAAAACACCTATTTGGGCAACGATGAAAATCACCTGTGGGAGCAGGCAAGCCAGCTCCCACAGGGAATGGCGTTCAGCATAGCCGAACGCCGGTTTATTGAAATGCAAATTCTCAGAACGGGCGGGTGCTTGCATGATCCGGGGCAGACACTCACTGCCCGAGGACCTGCCCCCGATGAGCGCCACCGATTGGATCGGCCGAAGCGAGACCGCCCACGACCACCTGAGCCACAACCTGCTCAAGCGCATTGCCGCCACCTTCGGTGAAGCCGTGCCTGAAGACGGCGCCGAGGTGCCGCACCTGTGGCAATGGTGCTTCTTTCAGGACCCGGTGCCTGAAGCGGCACTGGGCACCGATGGCCACCCGGCCCGCGGCGGGTTCCTGCCGCCCGCCGACAATCGCAACCGCATGTGGGCCGGCGGGCGTATCGAGTTCTTTCATGCCCTGCGTGCCGGTGAAGCGGCCACTCGCGTGTCGACCATCACCCAGGTGGAAGAGAAGACCGGCCGCACCGGCTCGCTGCTGTTCGTCACCGTGCGTCACGACTATTCGCAGAACGGCCGCCTGGCCATCCGCGAAGAGCAGGACATCGTGTACCGCGAGCCCACGCCGCCCAAACAGGGCAGTGGCGAAGCACTCGCGCAGGGCGAATGGCGTGAAGCCGTCGACCCTACGCCCACCCTGTTGTTTCGCTACAGCGCCGTGACCTTCAACGGCCATCGCATTCACTACGACTACCCCTACGTCACCGGCACCGAAGGCTATCCGGGCCTGGTGGTGCACGGGCCGCTGACCGCCACCTTGAGCCTGCGCGCGTTTTGCCGCGCCCACCCCGAAGCCACGGTACGCCGGTTTGCCTATCGTGGCGTGCGTCCGCTGATTGCGCCGCAGCCGTTTGAAGTCGGTGGGCGTATCACCGAAAACGGCGTGGCCGAGTTGTGGGCGGGCAATGCGGACGGCCTGGCGCAGACAGCAAACGTCCACTTCGAATAAATAAAGGCGGAGAGCCGAAACATGAACCCCAATAACAATGAAGAGCTCAACGCCATCCGCGAAGGCGTACGCGCCTTGTGCGCCGAATTCGACGCCGCCTACTGGCGCAGGATCGACGAAGAAAAAGGCTTCCCCGAAGCCTTCGTCAAAGCCCTGACCGACGCCGGCTGGCTGTCGGCGATGATCCCGGAAGAATACGGCGGCTCCGGCCTGGGCCTGGCCGAAGCCTCGGTTATTCTGGAAGAAGTGAACCGCTGCGGCGGCAACTCCGGCACCGTGCACGGCCAGATGTACAACATGTTCACGCTGCTGCGTCACGGCAGCGAAGCGCAAAAGCGTTTCTACCTGCCCAAGCTGGCCAGTGGCGAACTGCGCTTGCAGTCGATGGGCGTGACCGAGCCCACCACCGGCACCGACACCACCAAAATCAAGACCACCGCCGTCAAGCGTGGTGACAAATATGTGATCAACGGCCAGAAGGTGTGGATCTCGCGCATCCAGCATTCCGACCTGATGATCCTGCTGGCACGCACCACGCCGCTGGCCGAGGTGAAGAAAAAGTCCGACGGCATGTCGATTTTCCTGGTGGACCTGCGCGAAGCCATCGGCAACGGCCTGACCGTGCAGCCCATCGCCAACATGGTCAACCACGAAACCAACGAGCTGTTCTTTGACAACCTCGAACTGCCCGCCGACAGCCTGATTGGCGAGGAGGGCAAGGGCTTTCGCTACATCCTCGACGGCCTCAACGCCGAGCGCACGCTGATCGCCGCCGAATGTATCGGCGATGGTCGCTGGTTTATCGAGAAGGCCAGCGCCTACGCCCGCGACCGCGTGGTGTTCGGCCGGCCGATTGGGCAGAACCAGGGCGTGCAGTTTCCGATTGCCGAAGCCCATATCGAAATCGAAGCGGCGGACCTGATGCGCTGGCGCGCCTGCGAGGAATACGACAGCGGCGCCAACGCCGGGGCCAGCGCCAACATGGCCAAGTACCTGGCGGCCAAGGCGTCGTGGGAAGCGGCCAACGCCTGCCTGCAAACCCACGGCGGTTTCGGCTTTGCCTGCGAGTACGACGTTGAGCGCAAATTCCGCGAAACGCGCCTGTACCAGGTGGCGCCGATCTCGACCAATTTGATCCTGTCTTACGTGGCCGAGCATTTGCTCGAACTGCCACGCAGCTTCTGAGGCAACGACCATGAGCCATACCCAAGCCCTGTGTCGGTTTCTGGCCGATTTGAACGACGCGCAATTGCCCGAAAATGTACTGGCGCGCACCGAAGACCTGTATCTGGACTGGCTCGCCTCGGCGCTGGCGAGCAAGGGCGCACACCCGATCCCGTTGTTTGAGCGCTATGCGCAAAAGATGGGCCCCGCCAACGGCCCCTCCCAAATAATCGTCAGTGGCGGCGGCAGCAGCGCCTATTTCGCCGCGTTGGTCAACGCTGCTTCATCCCACCTGGTGGAGCAGGACGACCTGCACAACAGCTCCGTGCTGCACCCGGCGACGGTGGTGTTTCCCGCTGCGCTGGCCGCCGCGCAAGACCTCGGCAAATCCGGCCGTGATTTACTGCTGGCCTCGGTGGCCGGGTATGAAGCCGGCATTCGCATCGGCGAATTCATGGGCCGCTCCCACTACCGCATCTTTCACACCACGGCCACCGTCGGCACCCTGGCGGCGGCGGTTGCGGTTGGCAAACTGCTGGATTTCAACCAGGAGCAGTTCATCAACCTGCTCGGCAGCGCCGGCACCCAGGCCGCCGGGCTCTGGGAATTCCTGCGTGATGCGGCGGACTCCAAGCAATTGCACACGGCCAAAGCGGCGGCGGATGGTTTGCTCGCCGCTTACCTGACTGCCGACGGCCTGACCGGTGCCCGCAATATTCTCGAAGGCGACCAGGGGTTGGCCGCCGGCATGTCCACTGATGCCGAGCCCGCCAGATTGTCTGCAGGCCTGGGCAGCCGTTGGGCGCTGCTGGAAACCTCGTTCAAGTTCCATGCATCCTGTCGCCATACCCATCCGGCGGCGGATGCGTTGTTGCACCTGATGCAGCGCGAAGGCCTGCACGTCGAACAGATCGAACGGGTCGAAACCCGCGTGCATCAGGCCGCCATTGACGTGCTCGGTCGCGTCAACGTGCCGGCCTCCGTGCATCAGGCCAAGTTCTCCATGGGCACCGTGCTGGGCCTGATAGCCGTGCATGGCAAGGCCGGGCTTACGGAATTCCATGAACGGGCGCTGACTGATCCTGCGGTTTCGGCGTTCCGCGACAAGGTCAGCATGCGCCTCGACCCCGAAGTCGATGGCGCCTACCCGCAACGCTGGCTGGGCCGTGTCACGGTGACCACCACGGATGGCCGCACGCTGCAGGGCGCCATCGACGAGCCCAAGGGCGACCCGGGCAACACCTTGAGTCGCGTCGAATTGGCCGACAAATTCCAGCGTCTCACCCAATTCAGCCGCGCGTGCACCCCGGCCCAGGCCGACGCACTGATCGAAAAGGTCTGGAACCTGCGCGACGTCGCGTCCATGGCCCACTGGCTTTAAGGAGCTGTCATGACTCACCAACGACCGCTGGACGGCATTACCGTCGTCAGTCTTGAACACGCGATTGCCGCGCCGTTCTGCACCCGCCAACTGGCGGACCTGGGCGCCCGCGTGATCAAGGTCGAGCGCCCCGGCGCCGGCGACTTTGCCCGTGGCTACGATGAACGCGTGCGCGGCCTGGCGTCACACTTCGTGTGGACCAACCGCTCCAAGGAAAGCCTGACCCTGGACCTGAAGCAGGACGAGGCGAGCGATATCCTTGAAACACTGTTGGCCGACGCGGATGTGCTGGTGCAGAACCTCGCACCCGGCGCGGCGGCACGCATGGGCCTGTCGTTCGAGGCGCTGCATGAGCGGTTTCCACGGTTGATCGTCTGCGATATTTCCGGCTATGGCGAAGGCGGACCTTACGAGAACAAGAAAGCCTATGACCTGCTGATCCAGAGCGAGGGCGGTTTTCTCTCGGTGACCGGCGGCCCCGCTGAGGACCAGATGGCCAAGGCCGGGTGTTCCATTGCCGACATCTCTGCCGGCATGTACGCCTACAGCGGCATCCTTTCGGCGCTGCTGTTGCGCGGCAAAACCGGGAAGGGCAGCCGCATCGACGTGAGCATGCTCGAAAGCCTGGTGGAATGGATGGGCTACCCGATGTATTACGCGTTCGACGGCGCGCCACAACCGCCACGCGCGGGCGCTGCGCATTCGACGATCTACCCTTACGGGCCGTTTCCCACCGGTGACGGCGGTACTGTAATGCTGGGTTTGCAGAACGAGCGCGAATGGGCGGCATTCTGCGACAAGGTACTGCTTTCGCCGGAACTGGCGGTCGATGAGCGTTTCTCGGCCAACTTCAAACGCTCGGCCAACCGTGAAGTGTTGCGCCAGATCATTGTTGACAGTTTCGCCCGGCTCGACGCCGAGGCGGTAATCCAGCGCCTGGAAGACGCGCAGATCGCCAGTGCGCGGGTCAACGACATGCAGGGCGTGTGGAACCACCCGCAACTCAAGGCTCGCGACAGTTGGCGTGAAGTCGACAGCCCGGCCGGGTCGCTGCCGTCACTCTTGCCGCCGGCGCGCAATGCGGCTTTTACCCCGCGCATGGATGCCGTTCCCGCGTTGGGCCAGCACAGCCAAGGGATTCTGGATCAGCTGGGTTACTCCCCCGAATCCATCGCCAACCTCAAAACACGCGGTGTCATCTGACCCCTGTGGGAGCTGGCTTGCCTGCGATGGCGCCCAAGAGAGCAGTGTAAGCCTCAAGGCCCTCATCGCAGGCAAGCCAGCTCCCACAATGGACCGTGATCACAAGGATATTCAGTTATGCCTACTCCTCTTGTGCGTTCTGCCCTGTTTGTACCCGGAAGCCGCCCGGAGCGGTTCTCCAAAGCCCTGGCCAGTGGTGCCGATGCCGTGATTGTGGATTTTGAGGATGCGGTGGAAGAACCGCTCAAGCGCCAGGCGCGGGACAACCTCGGTGCGTTTTTAACCGGCAACCCCGCCGCTCAGGTTTGGGTGCGCATCAACGCGCCGGAGCATGCCGGGCATTTTGAAGATGTGGCGTTTTGCAAGGCCCATTCAAATGTGGTCGGCGTGCTGCTGCCCAAGGTTGAAAGCGCGGCGCAAGTGGCTGTGGTGGCGGCTATCGGCAAAGCCATCTGGCCGATCATCGAGAGCGCGCGCGGTTTGTTGGCAGTGGCTGAAATTGCCCAGGCCCCCCTGGTGGAGCGCCTGTCGTTCGGCGGCCTGGACCTGGCACTGGACTTGAACCTGAGCACTGACTCCCCGGCCGCCCGGTTTGCCCTTGACCAGGCACGCCTGGCGTTGATCGTGCACTCCCGTGCTGCAGGCCTGGTGGCGCCGCTGGACGGCGTGCACCCGGCGATAGACGACCCCGAAGGCCTGCGCCGCTCGATCCGGCATGCCTATGAGATGGGCTTTGCCGGCGCGCTGTGTATTCATCCAAAGCAGGTGGCGGTGATTCATGAAGCCCTGGCGCCGAGTGCCGAAGAACTGGCCTGGGCGAAGCGGGTTGTGGAAGCCGGGGCCCATGGGGCAGGGGCTTATCAGATTGATGGGCAGATGGTGGATGCGCCGGTGCTGCTGCGCGCCCAGAGGTTGCTCGCCGCCCGGCTCTAAAAATGTGGGAGCTGGCTTGCCTGCGATAGCGGTGTATCAGCCAAAAACTGCTGGGTCTGACAGACCGCTATCGCAGGCAAGCCAGCTCCCACATTGGATCGATGTTGCGCTTCGGATCTGCGTTCGGCCAGACCGAACGCAGGTATCAAAAAATCGAAATTCACTACACGCACCACATCAGGCACCTTGCCTTACAACACAACAATAAGAAGGTGATTTTCCATGCTCAAGCTTTCCCGGGCGCTGCTGTGCGCCGCCAGTGTGTTCGTTGCGGGCCTGGCCCAGGCGGCGGACCCGATTGTGATCAAGTTCGCCCACGTCGTGGCGGAAAACACCCCCAAGGGCCAGGGCGCGCTGCTGTTCAAGAAACTCGCCGAAGAGCGCCTGCCGGGCCGGGTCAAGGTTGAGGTGTACCCCAACTCGTCGCTGTTTGGCGACGGCAAGGAGATGGAGGCGCTGCTGTTGGGCGACGTGCAGATGCTGGCGCCGTCCCTGGCCAAGTTCGAGCAATACACCAAGCAAGTGCAGATTTACGACCTGCCGTTCCTGTTCAACGACCTCGCCGCTGTCGACCGTTTTCAGGCTGCCCAGGGCAAGGCGCTGCTGACCTCGATGCAGGACAAGAACATCCTCGGCCTGGCCTATTGGCACAACGGCCTCAAGCAGCTTTCCTCGAACAAGGCCCTGCATGAGCCCAAGGACGCCCGTGGCCTGAAATTCCGTGTGCAGGCCTCCAGCGTACTCGAAGAGCAGTTCAAGGCGATCCGCGCCAACCCGCGCAAGATGAGCTTCGCCGAGGTGTACCAGGGCTTGCAGACCGGCACTGTGAATGGCACCGAGAACACCTGGTCGAACTATGAAAGCCAGAAGGTCAATGAGGTGCAGAAGTACTTCACCGAGTCCAACCACGGCCTGATCGACTACATGGTGATCACCAACGCCAAGTTCTGGAGCGGCCTGCCACCGGATGTGCGCAGCACGCTGGAGCAGATCATGGGTGAGGTCACCGTCGAGGTGAACAAGCAGGCCGAGGCGCTGAACCAGTCGGCCAAGCAGAAGATCATCGACGCCAAAACCAGCGAAATCATCGAACTGACCCCCGAGCAACGCCAGTTGTGGCGCGAAGCCATGCGCCCGGTGTGGCAGAAGTTCGAGGGTGAGATCGGCGCTGACCTGATCAAGGCGGCCGACGCGTCCAACCAGTGATCGCTTGAACGACACGGGGCAAATGTGGGAGCTGGCTTGCCTGCGATAGCGGTTTGTCTGATGCACCGCTATCGCAGGCAAGCCAGCTCCCACAGAGATCTTCTTCCACAGTTTGACCCGGTTTCCACCCTGACATCATTCCCGCTTCGCGAGGTTTTGCCATGCAAACGCCAAGGCGCATCTGGGAGCACCTGGAGGAAGGTTTTATCGCCTTCCTGCTGGCCGCCATGACCCTGGTGACGTTCGTTTACGTCATGCTCAACAACATTTACACGCTGTTCTTTTCCCTGGCCGACAAGTGGGCCTTCAGTAGCCCCTTCTTCAACGCCCTGGGCGACCACACCATGACCTGGGCCCAGGACATGACCTGGAGCGTGGCGCTGACCAAGGCCATGTTCGGCTGGCTGATTTTCTTCGGTATTTCCTACGGCGTGCGCACCGCCGGCCACCTCGGCGTAGACGCGCTGGTCAAGCTGACCAAACGCCCGGTGCAACGCATCCTCGGCATGCTCGCCTGCCTGTGCTGCCTGGCTTACGCCGGGCTGTTCATGGTCGCGAGCTACAAGTGGGTCAGCGCGGTCATGAGCGCGCACATCGGCGCCGAAGACCTTGACCAGTATGGCATCGACGTCGGCGACATCGTGCTCATCGTCCCCATCGGTTTCGCCATGGTGTTTGTGCGCTACCTGGAAATTTTCTACCGCATCTTTACCCACCGTCAGGTCGGGTTGGGGCTGGCCGATGAAGCCGGCGAGGCCAGCAAGTTGGCCGGCAGCCATGAGGAGCGTCACTGATGGCCGTGCTCTGTCTGTTTTTGCTGTTGTTCGTGTTCATGTTCCTCGGCGTGCCGATCGCGATTTCCCTGGGGCTGTCCGGCGCCGTGTCGATCCTGATGTTCAGCCAGGACTCGGTAAGCTCGCTGGCGATCAAACTGTTTGAAACCTCCGACGCCTACACCTTCCTGGCGATTCCGTTCTTCCTGCTTTCCGGCGCGTTCATGACCACCGGCGGCGTGGCACAACGGCTCATCGATTTCGCCAACGCCTGTGTCGGCCACATCCGTGGCGGCCTGGCGATTGCGGCGGTGCTGGCGTGCATGCTGTTCGCCGCGCTGTCCGGTTCATCGCCGGCCACAGTGGCGGCGGTGGGTTCGATTGCGGTGGCGGGCATGGTGCGTTCCGGCTATCCGAAGGAATTCGGTGCGGGGATCATCTGCAACGCGGGGACGTTGGGCATTCTGATTCCGCCGTCGATTGTGATGGTGGTGTATTCGGCCGCCACCGAAACCTCGGTCGGCAAGCTGTTTATGGCCGGGGTGATTCCGGGGTTGCTGCTGGGCCTGATGCTGATGGTCGCGATCTACATCGTCGCGCGCATCAAGAAGCTGCCGGCCCAGCCACGCGCTACCTTTCGTGAATGGCTGACCTGCGCTCGCCGTGCATTCTGGGGGTTGCTGCTGCTGGTGATCATCCTCGGCGGCATCTACAGCGGCATGTTCACGCCAACGGAAGCGGCCGCAGTGGCCGCGGTATATTCGGCATTCGTGGCCCTGTTCATCTACAAGGACATGAAGTTTCGCGATTGCCCCAAGGTGCTGCTGGAATCCGGGCGGCTGGCGATCATGCTGATGTTCATCATCGCCAACGCCATGCTGTTTGCCCATGTGCTGACGACCGAGCAGATCCCCCAGGAAATCACCGCATGGGTGATCTCTGAAGGGCTGACGCCGATTGGTTTCCTGATCATGGTCAACATCGTGCTGCTGGTAGCGGGCAGCTTTATGGAGCCTTCGGCGATTGTGCTGATCCTGGCGCCGATCTTCTTCCCGATTGCCATCAAGCTGGGGATCGACCCGATTCACCTGGGGATTGTGATGGTGGTCAACATGGAAATCGGCCTGGTGCACCCGCCGGTGGGGTTGAACCTGTTTGTGACCTCGGCGGTGACGGGCTTGAGCCTGGGTCAGACGATTCGCGCGGCGCTGCCGTGGCTGATGATTTTGCTGGTGTTCCTGATCATGGTCACCTACCTGCCGTTCATTTCGCTGGCGCTGCCGCACTGGCTCGGCATGTAAGCCACGCCGTAAAGAATGTGGGAGCCGGGCTTGCCCGCGATGGCGGTGTATCAGTCACCTGACGTATTGACTGACACACCGCCATCGCGGGCAAGCCCGGCTCCCACATTTGGGTTTTGTTCGACGTTAGTGATCTATCGCGCTCAAGATCGCATGGGCCACTTTCACCCGCTCACCATTCGGGTAGTTCTTGTTGGCCAGAATCACCACGCCAATATCCCTGCTCGGCACGTACGCCACGTACGCACCAAACCCGCCGGTAGAGCCGGTTTTGTTGAACAGAATATCGGCGGTTTCAGTCTTTGCCGGGTTGAGCCAGTTGACCTTGTGCGGCTGCATGACCATTTCGGTGGAGTTGCCGTCCAGCAAGGCCTGGAGCTTGATCGGGTAGGGGTAGGCTTCCCAGCCCAGGCCCTGGGTCATGCCATTCACCGTGTAATAGCCGGTGTGGGTGGTAGCGATGGCCTGCTGCAAAGGCTTGTCCAGTGTGCCGGGGTGCATGTTGGCGACTACGTAGCGAGCCAGGTCCTGGGTGCTGGTTTTGATGCCGTAGGCTTCGCTGTCCAGTGCGCCGGGGCTGACGCGTATGGGTTTCTGGTTTTTGTCATAGCCTTGGGCGTATTGGGCTGACTTGTCGGCGGGGACACTCACGTGGGTGTTTTTCAAACCCAGCTTTGGCAGCAGGGTTTTCTCCATCGCCACATTGAACGGCTGCCCGAGGCTTTGCGCGGCGAGGTAGCCGAACAGGCCGATGCTCGGGTTGGAATAGAGGCGTTGCTCGCCAGGTGCGTACTTGGGTTTCCATTGCTGGAAATAGGCGAGCATGGATTCGGCGTTATCAGCTGCATCGGGGAATTGCAGGGGCAAGCCGCCGGGAGTGTAGGTCGCCAACTGCAACAGGCTGATGTGATCAAACACGCCGCCGGCCAGCGCCGGCAAGTGTTCACTGGCCTTGTCCGACAGCTTGAGCTTGCCGGTGGCCTGGGCGTAACCGCCGAGGGTGGCGGTGAAGGTTTTGCTCACCGAGCCGATCTCGAACAGGGTGTCTTCGGTGACTTTCTGCTGGGTGTCTTTGGCGGCGACGCCGTAATTAAAGTATTGCACTTGCCCTTTGTTGACCACGGCCACTGACAGGCCGGGAATACCCTGTTGCTGCATCAGTGGCTCAACGCGGCTATCCACAAGGGCACGCAGGTCCGTGGCCGCCATGGCCGTGCCGGAGCCCAGCAACAAAGCTGATATCAGCATTTTTTGTAGGTTGTGTTTCATGGTGGTTCGCTTCCCTGTAAAGGATGTACTGATGATCAAGGCCTGCGCAGGTGCGGCAAATCTAGGTGGATTTTGTGGTGGCGGCAAACGATGATATCTCGCACCTGCCATTAGAAAAATTAAGGGTCAAGCATGTTGCGCTCCCATTTGCCCCTCAATGCCTTGCGTGCCTTCGAGGCCTCGGCCCGTCATTTGAGCTTTACCCGCGCGGCCATTGAGTTGTGCGTGACCCAGGCCGCCGTCAGCCATCAGGTGAAAAGCCTGGAGGCGCAATTGAACGTGACGCTGTTCAAGCGCCTGCCCCGCGGGCTGATGCTCACCAGCGAAGGTGAAACCCTGCTGCCTGTGGTGCGCGAGTCGTTTGACCGTATTGCCCAGACCCTCAGCCAGTTCGAAGGCGGCCATTACCGCGAGGTATTGACCGTTGGCGCGGTGGGCACCTTTGCCGTGGGCTGGCTGCTGCCGCGCTTGCCGGACTTTCAGGCGCGTTACCCGTTTATCGACCTGCGCCTGTCCACTCACAACAACCGGGTGGACGTAGCCGCCGAGGGTCTGGACTACGCGATCCGCTTCGGCGCCGGTGCCTGGCATGGCACGGAGGCGTGCGAACTGCTGGCGGCCCCACTGACCGTGCTTTGTGTGCCCCCTATCGCCGAGCAACTGCACACCCCGGCGGATGTGCTTAAACACACGTTGCTGCGTTCCTACCGTGCCGATGAGTGGAGCCAATGGTTCCAGGCGGCCGGGTTGCCCGCCGATACCCTGGTGCCGCGCAGCATCGTGTTCGACTCGTCGCTGGCGATGATGGAAGCCGCTCTGCAAGGCATCGGCGTGGCGCTGGCCCCGGCGATGATGTTCTCGCGCCAACTGGAAAGCGATGTGATTCGTCAACCGTTCCAGACCGGTATCACCACCGGCAGCTACTGGCTGACGCGCTTGCAGTCGCGCACGGAAACCACGGCGATGGCGGCATTCAAGGGCTGGTTGAAGGAGGTGGCGGAAAGAGGGTGAATGTTTATCGCTGAAACAAAATGAAACATTTGTGACGGGCTAACCTCTACCGTACCCCGTCCTGAGTGCTTTCATGAAAATTCCGCGCCCCTCCGACCGCATGCCCCACCTTACCCAACTGCGCAACCTGAAGATGGCGCGCTCGGCCCACGCCTACGTGCGGGGCAGCACCGTGCAATTCTACGAGTGGCTGCACAGCCAGCCGGGTCGCCGTCTGCCCCACGGCCCTGCGATCTGGATTTGCGGCGACTGCCACGCCGGCAACCTTGGCCCGACCGGTGACAACAAGGGCCGCATCGACATGCATATCCGCGACCTCGACCAGACTGTGATCGGTAACCCGGCCCACGACCTGGTGCGCCTGGCGCTGTCACTGGCCACCGCTGCGCGGGGTTCCGACCTGCCCGGCGTGACCACCGCACGCATGCTCGAAGAAATGATGGTGGGCTATGAGCAGGCTTTTAAAGATAAGCCTGATGAGGTGCCACCGCGCCCGTCCCAGGTCAAGGCGGGCATGCGCAGTGCAGTGGAACGCACGTGGAAAAACCTGGCGCGTGAACGTATCGAAAATGCCCGGCCGAGCATTCCGCTGGGCAAGCATTTCTGGTCGCTGTCGCGGGCAGAGAAGGGCGCACTCCAAAACCTTTGCGCGTCGGACGAAATCCATCAACTGGTCACCTCCCTCAAAGGCCGCCCCAAGGACGCCAGGGTCGAACTGCTGGACTCGGCCTATTGGGTCAAGGGCTGCAGCTCCCTGGGCCTGATGCGTTACGCCGCCTTGCTCGGCGTCGGCGACAAGGATGACCAGGAATACTGCCTGATCGACATCAAGGAAGCCGTCGGCGCCGCTGCACCCCGCGTGGCGCGGGCCAAAATGCCGCGGGACAATGGCCGTCGGGTGGTGGAGGGCGCGCGCCAGTTGTCACCGGGGTTGGGCGAACGCATGCTCGCCACGCGCATGCTGGACCACGGTTTTTTCATCCGCGAACTGCTGCCCCAGGACATGAAGCTGGAGCTGGATGAACTCAGTGAAATCGACGCCATGCACGCCGCCGGTTACCTGGCTCGCGTAGTCGGCATTGCCCACGCGCGGCAGATGGACCGGGATACGCGCAAGGAGTGGATGGCGACGCTACAGGAAAACCGTTCGAAGCAACTGGATGCGCCGTCGTGGTTATGGACCAGCGTGGTGCAGTTGGTGGGCAGCCATGAGCAGGGGTATCTGAACCATTGCCGGCGGTATGCCTTGGAACATTGACCCGGAAAACAACAAACAACCCCTGTGGGAGCTGGCTTGCCTGCGATGACGGAGTGTCAGCGAGCAAATGTTCAGCTGATAAATCGCTATCGCAGGCAAGCCAGCTCCCACCGTTGGGCTGGTCGTCTACGCAAGGTATTTGTTGAACCAGCCCAGTGTTCTTTCCCACGCCAGGTTCGCCGCGGCTTCGTCATACCTCGGCGTCGAATCATTGTGAAAACCGTGGTTGGCGCCCTTGTAGATAAACGCCTCATACGTCGTACCCGCTGCCTTCAGCGCCTTTTCATACGCCGGCCAGCCCTCGTTGATGCGGGTA
Organism: Pseudomonas tolaasii NCPPB 2192; assembly: GCF_002813445.1. NCBI lineage: Bacteria > Pseudomonadati > Pseudomonadota > Gammaproteobacteria > Pseudomonadales > Pseudomonadaceae > Pseudomonas > Pseudomonas tolaasii. Next base: position 5,152,294 of record NZ_PHHD01000001.1, on the reverse strand, counting down.
TCCAGCTCGCCGTAATGCAGCATGATCGGCGCCTTGATGCGCGGCACGTCCTTGGCGTCGGGTTGCCGCCCGTAGAACGACACCGCCGCGCCCAGTTCGGGGTAGGCCACGGCCGCCGCATTGGTCACACCGCCGCCGTAACAGAAGCCGGTAATGCCGACCTTGCCGGTGCTGCTGTCGTGGTGCATCAGCCATTCGATGGCGGCGAAGAAGTCGTTCATGAGTTTCTCAGGGTCGACTGTCTGTTGCAGCGCCACGCCTTTCTCATCATTGCCGGGGTAGCCGCCCACCGAGCTCAAACCATCGGGCGCCAGGGCGATAAAGCCGGCTTTGGCCAGGCGCCGCGCGACGTCTTCGATGTAGGGGTTCAGGCCACGGTTTTCATGCACCACCACTACGGCGGGCAACTTGCCGGCCGCTTTGGCCGGGCGCACCAGGTAGCCGCGCACGCTGCCGTTGCCCTTGGGCGAGGGATAAGTGATGTAGTTGGCGACGATGTCCGGGTCGGTGAATTTGACCTGTTCGGCCAGCGCGTAGTTGGGGCTCAGGGCCGCGAGCAGGGCCGAGGCGGTGAGGCCGCCGAAGGTGAACAGCGCGGCGCGGTCGAGAAATTCGCGGCGGTTGATCTTGCCGTGGGCGTAGCCGTCGTAGAGTTCCAGCAATTCGGGAGCAAAGTCTTTCGCGGTGAGACGAGTCATCGGAGCAATCCTCGATTGGCGGTGGCCGTCACTGTAGACCAGGTTCAACCTTCGCGGCCATGGGCGGCGTCCGACAGTTGCCGGGTGTCGACGCGCACGAATATCGAGTCGCCGATGGCGGTCAGCACATCCCCGGCATACACCTCGCAGACCACGCGGCTTTTGCGCCCCACGTCGCCTTCCACACGGGCGCGCAAGGTGAGTGTGACGCCCATGGGCGTCGGTTTGATGAATTTGATGCCCAGGTTGCCGGTCACACAGTCGATGCGCGGCAGGCTGCCGGGCTCACGCTGTTCGGCGCGGTAGTGGTAAGCCATGGCGGTCCAGTTGGAGTGGCAGTCCACCAGCATGGCGATTAAACCGCCGTACACCAGATCGGGCCAGCCGCTGTATTGCGCGTCGGGCAGGTGTTCGGCGATCAGGTGGATGCCATCGGCGTCCCAGCGGCTCTTGATGTGCAGGCCATGGGGGTTACTGGCGCCGCAGCCGTAGCAGATGCCTTCCGGCGCGGTGATGTCCTGTAGGGCAGGGGTGTGCATGCAGCGTCCTTATTGTTGTGGGGCGACTACTCTGTTTAGCAGGCAACAGGGCGAATGGGAATAAACCTGTGGCATGGGGTGTTAGCTCAGTACCTGTTTCCTGCCCTATACGGAGCGTTGCATGAAGCCTCTCGTTTACCTGGCCATCCTTCTCGGTTTTTGCACCAGCGCCCAGGCGGTGGAGTACAAGGACGTCAACCGCACGGCCAGCCAGATCAGCTTCACCTACAAACAATTGGGCCAGCGCGTATACGGCACCTTCAGCGATTTTGAAGGCACGCTGACGTTTGACACGCAAAAGCCCGAAGCCGGGCATGCGTTGCTCAAGATTCAGTTGGCGAGCATCGACGCCGGCAGCCCCGACGCCAACGACGAGCTGCAACGCGCCTCCTGGTTCGATACCGCGACTTACCCCGTGGGCGTGTATGAGTCCACAGCCGTCAAGCCGCTGGGCGACAACCGCTACAAGATCAGCGGCAACCTGACCATCAAAGGCACCACGCGGCCGGTGGATGTGGATGTGGTGCTCAAGGAGCAAAGCGGCATCGGCGTGTTCGACGGCGAGCTGATCCTCAAGCGCGACGACTTCAAGATCGGCGAAGGCGAATGGGCCGGGAACAGCGTGGTGTCCAACGACATCGACATCAAATTCAAGATGGTCGCGCCGCAACGCTAACGCGCACACTTTTTCGCCCCGGCCACGCAGCCGATCACCGCGACCGTCACCAGCAGCATGCCCAGGCTGACCTGCTCATGCAGCAGGCCCGCCGCCAGCGCCAGTCCGAAAAACGGTTGCAGCAACTGCAATTGGCCAACCGCCGCGATGCCGCCCTGGGCCAGGCCGCGGTACCAGAACACAAAACCGATCAACATGCTGAACAGTGCCACATAACCCAGGCTCAGCCAGGCGGGCAGGCTGATGCCGGCCACACTCGACGGCGCCAGCATCACGCTCAAGGGCGCCACAACCGGCAGCGACACCACCAGCGCCCAGCAAATCACCTGCCAGCCGCCCAGGCTGCGTGACAGTTTGGCGCCTTCGGCATAGCCCAAACCGCACACCAGAATCGCCAGCAGCATCAACATATCTCCAACAGGTGCAGCGCTCAGGCCCTGGGCGAAGGCGTAGCCCATGACCAGCATGCTGCCCAGAATGGAAAACAGCCAGAACACCGGGCGCGGACGTTCGCCGCCCCGCAGCACGCCAAACAGTGCAGTCGCCAGCGGCAACAGCCCCACAAACACGATGGAATGGGCGGAAGTCACGTACTGCAGCGCCAGGGCGGTGAGCAACGGAAAACCGATCACCACGCCGAGGGCGACAATCACCAGCGACGCCCATTGATTGCGCACCGGGCGTTTCGCCTTGAACAACCCCAACAGACCAAGCCCGAGCACTGCTGCAATCGCGGCGCGAATCATGGTGAGAAATACCGGGTCGAATTCCATTACTGCCAGGCGCGTGGCCGGCAATGAACCGCTGAAAATCACCACACCGATAAAACCGTTGATCCAGCCCTGAGTGCTGCTGTCGAGTGTGCCGAGTCGCGAGGTGCGTTCCATGGGAAAGGGCCTGAAAATAGTCGTTGTGTGCCCGGCATCCTGAGGGTGAAAATCAAGACAATCAAAAAATTGTCATGGATACATCGCTTATGCCCCGCGCGCGCTATAAAACGCTGGTCGACTCGTTTGCCCAAGCCATTCGCAGCGGTGCAATGCCGCCCGGCACGCGCCTGCCTACCCATCGCCAACTGGCCGCCGACCACGGCCTGGCGCTGGCCACCGCGAGCCGCGTGTACATCGAGCTTGAAGGCATGGGCCTGGTCAGCGGCGAAACCGGTCGCGGCACTTTCGTGCGCGAAATCGCCTTGCCGCCGGGGCAGGGCAGCGGCCAGATGAACCTCGCCTCGGGCATGCTCGATCTGAATTTCAATTACCCGTCGTTGCCGGGTCAGGCTGATTTGCTGCGTACCGCCTTGCGCCAGTTGGCACTGTCGGGCGACCTCGAAGCCTTGCTGCGTTACCAGCCCCACGCCGGTCGCGCCCATGAACGTGCCGTGATGGCGCGGCATTTGCTCCGTCGCGGGCTGACGGTTGGTGCCGATCAGGTGCTGCTGGTCAGCGGTGCCCAGCATGGTTTGGCCGTGACCCTGATGGCGCTGCTCAAACCCGGTGATGTGATTGCCGTGGATGCGCTGACGTATTCAGGCTTCAAGGTGCTGGCCGAAACCCTGCACCTGGAAATCGTCGCCATCCCGGTCACCGCCCATGGCCCCGACCTGGAGTTTTTGCGCAGCTTGTGCCGCAAGCGCCCGGTGCGTGCGGTGTACAGCATCCCCACTTTGCACAACCCACTGGGTTGGGTGATGAGCCTGGCGCAACGCGAGCAGTTGGTCGCCATCGCCCGTGAGCACCAACTGACGATCATCGAGGACGCGGCCTACGCATTCCTCGCCGATGACGCGCCGCCGCCGCTGGCGAGCCTGGCCCCGGAATGCACGGTGTATGTGGGCGGGCTGTCCAAAAGCGTGGCGACGGGTTTGCGTGTCGGGTTTATTGCAGCCCCGCCGGCGTGGGTGAACAGGCTGGAACGCACCATCATGGCCACCACCTGGAACGTGCCGGGGGTGATGAGTGCGATTGCCGTGGCGTGGATCGAGGACGGCACTGTGGCCCGACTGGAAGCGCAAAAGCGCGAGGATGCCAGGGCCCGACAGGTATTGGCGGCGCAGGTGTTGCAGGGCGTGAGCTACATCAGCCACCCCTCATCCTACTTTTTGTGGCTACCGTTGGCCGAGGACGCGCGGGCAGATCAAATGGCGATGGCGTTGCAGCGGGAAAATATTTCGGTGTCCACCGCCGAGCCCTTTGCGGTCTCGGCGTTTGTGCCCCATGCGTTGCGCCTGGCGCTGGGCTCGGTAGACATGCCGGCCTTGCGCCAGGCGCTGTTGACAATACGCCGGGTCGTGGCGTGGTGATCAGTACTTGTAAGCCTGACGACCGATCAGGATCCACTTGCCTTTCTGCTTCTGCCAGACCTGGAAGTTATCGATATCGGTGGGCGTGTCGACGCCACTGTTCACCGCCAATGCGTGGAAGTGGTTGCGCACCAGGGCGGTATCGCCGTCCAGGGTGATGGTCTGGTTTTGCATTTCCAGGGTTTTGAACGCGCTGGTGTGGGACTCAAGGTCGGCGATGAATTGGTCTTTGTTCTGCACCTTGCCGCTGGAATGGCCGTAGGTGAGTTTGTCGGACGTCAACGCGTGCAACTGTTTGAGGTCCAGGTGCAGCATGGCTTGGGTCAGTTGGTCGACCGCTTGAGCCACATCCTTCTCGGCCGGGGCAGGCGCAGCTGCGACGTAACCGGTGAACAGGCACAGAAAACCGATCAGCACTTTGACGTTTTGCATGGGTGTTTCCTTATTCTTGTTGGGGGCGATGACGACCGCTTAAGTCGTCGTACAACCATGCAATATTTCAGGTGGGTAAGGAAAGTGAAATTTCGAAATATCTTGAAAAGATTAGCGATAAAGGCGTTCTAAGTCGTGGCTGTTCTTGTACGACGTCCCAACACGCTTATTTGCTTGGCGCCGTTTTTGCCGGCTACTTCCTGTGCGAATGGCACATCGCTATGCTAGCGGCCAAATAATAAATCGCCCCGAGGGCCAAAATGGATGTTGACTGGCACCGCGACGCCATCACTCGCGCCACTCCCGTGACTGCCGACTATAAAAATACCCAAAATGTGCGCCGTTTCATGCTTGAACACTGCGGCCTCGGGCTCAGGCTCGACCTACGGTTGAGTCGCCCATGATCACTCAAGGCATGGCGGTTTTGATCGACTATGGCGTCCACTTGGCGCCGGGGTTGGTGTTGTTGGGGGCGTGGTTCGCACTCACGCCAAAAACCCAGACGGCGCTGCGCATCCTGATTCTGCTGCTGGCCTTCGTGTTGATGCGCGACGTGATGACGCCGCTCGGAATGTGGAAGCTTGGCAGCGACGTGCAGATCGCGTTCAGCTCGAATGCCTTTGTGCTGGCGATGCTGGGTGGGCTTTCGGCGCTGCTGGTGATGGTGCTTTCACGGCTGGCGCCGCAGTTGTGGCGATTGATGCGTTGGACCCTTGGCCATCCGGGCACCGGCATGCTGGCGGGGCTGATGGTGGGGTGTGCGATTGGCGTTCCGCTGCGGTTTTACCAGGGCATCGAGGCGGCGGATATTCACGGCTATTGGGTCTGGCTCCCCGGCATGGTGGTGCTCGCCTATGGCGCCAATGCGTTGGAAGAGGTGCTGTTTCGCGGGTTTTTGCAGGGATATCTGGAGCAGCAGGTCAGCCCGTTGCGGGCAGCGTTGATCAGTGGTGTGGCGTTTGCGGCGTGTCACACATTTCTGGCGTTGAGCGTGACCCAGTTGGGTTGGCCGGTGCTGCTGTTTACGTTGATTGAAGGGTTGGCATGTGGGTTGGTGAGGATGCGTTACGGCGTGCTGCCGGCGATCCTGGCACATGGCACCGCCATCCTGTTGATTGCGGTGCCCATCACTTGAAACACATTCCCCTGTGGGAGCTGGCTTGCCTGCGATAGCGGTGGGCCAGCTTACAACTATTTCGCTGATACACCGTTATCGCAGACAAGCCAGCTCCCACATTTTTTACACCGCGTTTAGTCGGTTGCCAGCGGCGGTGTGCGTGGCGGAATCTGCCGCTTGCTGCCCGTCGCTTCAAACGCCGCCGCAAACCGCAACAACGCCGAATCATCATAAGCACGCCCGGCAAACGTCAGGCCCACCGGCATGCCAATGTCTGCCATTACACCCATCGGCACGGTCACGGTGGGTACGCCGAGGTGGCGAATGGCGAGGTTGCCGTTGGCGACCCAGATGCCGTTGCTCCAGGCGATGTCGGCGGAGGCTTCGTTGATATCGGCATCCGCGGGGCCCACGTCCGCCACGGTCGGGAACAGCACCGCGTCCAGCCCCAGCGTGTCCATCCAGTCTTCCAGGTCCAGGCGCCGGGTTTTTTCCAGGCCGCGCAGGCCGTCGGGTACGGTGCTGATCTCGTTCCACGGCGTGATGCCCCGCTGAGCCATGCGCACGTATTCGTCCATGCCGGCCGCCAGGTCGTCTTCGCGGTTGGGCAGGGTGCCGGGGTCGTGGGGGAATATTTTCGGCCCGTCCACATCCGCCAGGCGGTTGAGGCTCGGGTCGCCGTTGGCGCGCAGGAAATCATCGAAGGCCCAGGCCGACAGTTCCCACAACTCGTCGTGCAGGAATTCTTTGGAGACCAGGCCACGGGTAAACACAGTCGGCGCGCCGGGGCGGTCGCCTTCGCAGTTGGAGACCAGCGGGAAATCCACTTCGATCACTTCGGCACCGGCCGCTTCCAGGGCCTGGCGCGCGGCTTGCCACAGCGCGATCACCGTCGTGCGGGTGTTGATCTTCTGCCCGGTCGGGCCGCCGATGCCGGGCTTTTCGCTGGTGCCCGCGTCCGGATCGGCGTTGATGTACATGCGCGGCACGCCAAAGCGCTTACCCGCCAGGGATTCACTGCCCACGGCCAGTTCTGCATAGGAGGCCGGGCGCACCGAGGCCACGCTCGGGATCGGCACCCAGGGTTGCAGGCGCCACAGGTCGCCACGGGTGTCAGGGTCTTCGGCGACCACCACGTCGAGCACTTCCAGCAGGTCGGCCATGGTGCGCGCGTACGGCACGACCACGTCCATGGTCGGCGTCAGCGGCCAGTTGCCGCGCACCGAAATCACCCCGCGTGAAGGCGTGTAGGCACACAGGCCATTGTTGGACGCCGGGCCGCGCCCACTCGACCAGGTTTCTTCCGCCAGGCCGAACGCGGCGAAGCTCGCCGCCGTTGCGGTGCCGGCGCCGTTGGATGAGCCGGAAGCAAATGGCGCCGTCAGGTAGTTGGCGTTGTAAGGGCTTTCAGCCCGGCCGTACACACCGCGTTGCATACCGCCGTTGGCCATGGGCGGCATATTGGTCTTGCCCAGGCAGATGGCGCCGCCGGCGCGCAGGCGTTCAATGGTGAAGGCGTCGCGATGGGCGGTGAGTGTGGCAAAGGCCGGGCTGCCGGAGGCTGCCGTCAGGCCCTTGACCAGGTAGCTGTCTTTGGCCGTGTAGGGAATGCCATCCAGAGGCCCCAGTGTTTCGCCTTTGGCCCGGCGCGCATCGGATGCCCTGGCTTCTTCCAGGGCTTGCGGGTTGCGCACCACCACGGCGTTCAGCGCGGTGGCGGTCTGCGGGCCGTCGTAGGCGTCGATCCGCGCGAGGTAGGCCTGGACCAGCTCAACGGCCGTGGTCTGGCCGCTTTCCAGCGCAGCGCGCAATTGGGCAATGGAGACTTCGGTAACTTGCATCACGTTTTTTTCGCCGCCTTCAAGTGGGAGGTATGGCGGCAGTCTACGTACAGATATTTCACAAGACCAGCGCGCCGAGTAAGGTGGCAATCCGATGATCGAGGTTGTACTCCAAGGAGAGGAATATGCAGAGGCCCTATCTTGCTCTGGCCGGTTTGGTCGCTTTTTCGCTGTATACCGTGTCGACGATGCTGACGGCCGAGCAATCGCTGCTGGCGTTTGGGCGGGAATTACTGTCACGGCCGGACACGGCGCAGGTAGTGATTGACCTGTACCTGATGGCGGCGCTGGCGTGTGTGTGGATGTACCGGGACGCGCGGGGAAGGGGGCGCTCAGTGGTTTCCGTGCTGCCTTATTTTTTGCTGACGGCGGTGTTCGTGTCGGTGGGGCCGTTGCTCTACATCGTGATGAATGGGTTTGCGCGCAGCTCAAAACGCCAAAACTGACTCGGGTTCCTTGTGGTGAGCGGGCTTGCCCCGCGTTGGGCGGCGAAGCCGCCCCAAAACCTCACAACGCGGTACAACAGTTATACCAGCGGCGCTGGAATTGGGAGCGCTTCGCGCTCCAACGCGGGGCAAGCCCGCTCGCCACAACAAGCCGCTCGCCAAACACAGTAGCCCTGCCTTTAAGGGTTGAGGAAGGCTTGGTAGTTTTCCTTGGTGATCTGCTGATAAGGGATCGTCAACTCAGCCTTGTACGGCTCCTTCTTCACCATCTTCACCGCCAGGTCAATCGAGCCCACGGCTTGCCCCTTGTTGTCCTGATACACCGTCACCAGCAGCAGGCCTTTTTTCACTGCATCCAGCCCGGCTGGGCCGCCGTCGCTGCCGGCGACGAGAATGTCCTTGCCCGGTTGCATGCCGGCCTGACTGATGGCCATGGCGGCGCCGATGGCCATTTCATCGGCATTCGCGGCCACGGCGTCGATTTTCTTGCCTGACACGATCCAGTTGTTCATCAGGTCAATGGCTTTGCTGCGCTGCCATTCCGCGCTTTGTTCCTCGACGATCTTGATGTCGGGAAACTCCTTGAGCACGGTTTTCACCCCCAGCGTGCGGTTGTGGGTGGCGTTATTGGAGAGCAAGCCGAGCATGATCGCCAGGTTGCCCTTGCCGCCCATTTGCTGCGCCAGGTAGCGCATTTGGATTTCACCGGCCTTGATCTCGTCCGAGCCTACATAACCCACGCCCGGCGGTAGCTGTTGGGCATCGGGGCGACGGTTGACGTACACCAGCGGCGTCTTGGCCTGCTGGGCATTGACCGTCATTTTTTGCGTGGCGGCGGTGTCCACCGGGTTGACGATGATCGCGTCCATGCCCTGAGCAGTGAAGTTCTGCACTTGGTTGAGCTGGCGCACCACGTCGCCCTGGGCGTCTTCAAATTGCAGGGTCACGCCAGGCAGCTCCTTGGCGTGGGCGGCCATGTAGTCGCGCATTTGTGCGAGGAACACATCGTCAACCTGGGCGATGCTCACGCCAATGCGAATATCGGCCATGGCCCATGGGGTTACAGCCAATGTAAAGAGTGCTGCGAGGAGGTGCTTTTTCATGCTGTTGCTCCGTTATTTTTGTTGTTGTCAAAGCATCACGCCTGGCGCTTGGTCCGCATCTGCGTGACGGCAGCGGCAAAATCCGACAAGGCCCAGCGTTCTGAGAGGGCCTGCTGCATCAGTTGCTGCCCGGTTTGCGGTGCCAACCCTTGCAAGGGCGGGTCGGTGTCAAGGTTGGTGGGGAATGAGTAGCCGTCGGCGGTGCAGGCGATAACCGCGCTGATGGCTTCGGCATTCAGCGCCGTATTGGCCAGCAACTCCGGGTAGACGGCCAGCATCATGCGGTCACGGTCGAGGGCTTCCATGGGTTTGCCGAAGGCCGAAGAGATTTGCAGCAGGTTGGCCATGCGCTGTTTATCCGGCGTACGGTTGGTGCCAGCGGCGTGGAACAGGGCCGGGTTGAAGAACAGCAAATCGCCCTTGTTCAGCGGCAACTGCACGGCGTGCTGCTGGAAGTAGTCGATAAATTCCGCGCGCCGCCAGGCCAGGTAACCCAGCGCGTATTGCTGGGAGAATGGCAGCAGTTGGGTCGGGCCGGTTTCCAGTGGCATGTCCGAATGGGCCACGGCGCCTTGCAGCGTGAGGTATTGGGACAACAGGTGCAGGGGCAGGGGGAAGCGCTCCACAACATCGTTGGTCTGGAAACCCAGGTGATAGTCGCGATGGGGCTGCTGCGCTTGGCCACCGGGGTGCACCACATTCACCTGTGCCGTCACCTGAAAGCCCGGCCCCAGCCATGCCTCGGCAATCAGCCCCAGCAGAGGGTTGGCGTAGTACTCGACGAAGGAGGCCGGCGATTCCAGCGCGGCCTTCTGCAATGAATTCCAGATGCGCCCGTTGCTGCCCGCCTTGGCGAAGTGGTCGGCGGCCACACCGCGTGCGGCCTCCTGGGCGAAGATCGCCTCGAACACCTGGCTGTGGCGGTCGACCACTTCCAGGTCTTCATAGGCGCCGCGCACCACCATCACGCCGGGGCCGTCGCGGAACAGGTGGTGCAGCTCGTTCATCACGACCAGGCGCTCGCTGTTGCGCAGGGTCCGCGCCTGATAGATCGGCACGTTGCTGACGACCTCTGCGCTCAGCGGATAGTCCTCGACGCTCGCCCGTTGTGCGCAAATGCGGCTGAAGTCCGTCAGGCGCACCGCCTCGCTTGTCACAAAAGCCGACATCACGCACCTCCCGGCAGGCTCAACGCCTGATGGGGCTGCGGGGTGCTGCTGTCGGTGCAGCCGACCACGCCTTGCTCCAGATCGATGACCGAGCCGGTCATCATTCCCGATTCGCGTGACAGCAAAAACGCCACGCTTTGCGCCACTTCCTCGGGTTTGAGCAGGCGGCCGAACGGTTGCGCGCTTTCGGCCTTTTCCAGCCAGCCGTCCTGCGCACCGTGGTACTGGCGCTGGATTTGGTCTTCATGAGGCGTGTCCATCCAGCCGATGTTCAAGCCGTTGACGCGGATGCGGTTGCGCAGGGCGCTGAAGGCCACGTTCTTGGTCAGGATCGCCAGCGCGCCCTTGGACGCCGCGTAAGCACTCAGGAACGACTGGCCGCCATGCCCGGTGACGCTCTGGATGTTCACCACCGCACCTTCCACGCCCTGGCTGATCATCAGCTTCAACGCTTCCTGCATCAGGAAAAACGGCGCGCGCACGTTCACTGCAAACAGGCGCTCGAACAGCTCGGGCGAGGTATCCAGAATGGTGCCGCGATCGGACATGCCGGCGCAGTTCACCAGCCCGTGCAAGGTGCCGAAATGCGTGCGTGCCGCGTCGATGATTGCGCGGCAGTCCTCGACGCCTTCCAGGTCGGCCTCGACAAAAAATGCCTGACAATCCAGTTCGGTCAACTGGCGCACCTGCTCTTCGCCCTCGGCGCGGCGGCGCCCGCAGATGATCAACCCGGCGGCGCCGCGCCGCGCGAGGGTATGCGCCACCGCCGCGCCCAGCCCCTGGGTGCTGCCGGTGACCACAAAGTATTGGCCGCTGAACGAGGTGGCGAGATCAGTGTGAGGCATGAAGTTCTCCTGAGTTTTTGTTGTTTTCATCGCCCGGCTCGACGGCGGGCAAAACTGAGACTAGCATTGCAAAACCTCAGTAACGCCCAAAAAACACCTCAAAAAGACCTCAGGCGAACCGCATGCTCGAACGCGCAAAACACTTTTCCATCAAGCAGCTCGCCACCCAGGCCGGGGTGAGCAAGGCCACGGTCGACCGCGTGTTACATCAGCGCGGCGCCGTGCATGCACAGACGCAACGTCGTATCGCGCAGGCGCTCGACGAGCTGGAAGCCCAGGAAAAAAACGGCCTGGCGGTGGGGCGCACCTTTCATGTCGATGTGATCATGCACACGCCCAAGCGCTTCAGTGCGGCGGTGCAGGCCGCGATCGTCGCGCAGTTGGCCAGCCTGGCGCCGTTTCGCATCGCGCCGCGTTTTCACCTGTTCGAAGAAATCGAGCCCCAGGCCATGCACGACCAGTTGCTGCGCTGCCTCGACACCGGCAGCCAGGGCGTGGTGCTCAAGGCCGCCGATGAGCCGGCGGTGAACCAGGCAGTCAAGCAACTGATGGCGGCGGGCGTTCCGGTGGTCACGCTGGTCACTGACCTGCCACAAAGCGAACGCATCGGCTATGTGGGCATGGACAACCGCACCGCCGGCCAGACGGCGGCTTATCTGATGTCACGCTGGCTGCCCACCCAACCTCAGGACGTGGCGGTGGTCATCGGCAGCGAGCTGTTTCGCGGTGAGGAAGAGCGTGAGATGGGCTTTCGTGCCTGGCTGCGCGGGCGCGCGCCGCACTTGCGGGTGCTGGACATCAGTGGCGGTTACGGCGTGTACGAGCGCACCTTCGAGCGCGTCAGCCAGGCGCTGAAACAGCACCCCGACCTCAAGGCGGTGTACAGCGTCGGCGGTGGCAATCGCGCGATTGTCGACGCGTTCGCTGCACAGGGGCGCGGGCTCGACGTATTTATCGGCCACGACCTCGATGAAGAAAACCGCCAGTTGCTGCTGGAAGAAAAAGTCGCCGCGATCATCGATCACAACCTGCAGATCGATGCCCGCAGCGTGTTTCTGCACATCCTGCAACACCACCGGCTGTGGAAAACCGGGCCCATTGCGCCGTCACAGGTGCAGATCGTCACACCGTTCAACCTGCCGGATTGACTACTCCCTTCAAAAACAACATCAGGAGTTCGACCATGCTACGTATCGCCGTTCTGGGTGCCGGGCGCATCGCCAGGATCCACGCCGCCAACGTCGCCGCCCACCCCAATGCCACGCTGGTGCTGGTGGCCGACCCCTGGCGCGAAGGCGTTGATGCCTTAAGCGCGCAGTTGGGCTGCGAGGCGGCCTACGACTGCGCCGCCGCGCTCACCCGCAAGGACATCGACGCGGTCGTGATCGGCACGCCCACCGACACCCATATTGACCTGTTGCTGGCTGCCGTGGCCGAGGGCAAGGCGGTGCTTTGCGAGAAGCCCATCGACCTCGATATCGCCAAGGCCCGCAACGCCGCACAAGCCGTCGAGCGTCAGGGCGGCAAAGTGATGCTCGGTTTCAACCGCCGCTTCGATCCCGATATGCTGCGCCTGCGCGAGGCGCTGGATGCCGGACAGATCGGCGCCGTGCGCCAGGTCATCATCACCAGCCGCGACCCCGGCCTTGCCCCGCGTGATTACCTGAAACACTCCGGCGGCATCCTGCGCGACATGACCATCCACGACTTCGACACCGCCCGCCACTTGCTCGGTGAAGAGCCGGTGGAAGTCAGCGCTTTTGCCAGCCGCCTGGTGGACCCGAGCCTGGAAGACATCGACGACTATGACAGCGTGATGGTGTTGCTGCGCACCGCTTCGGGCAAACAATGCCACATCAACTGCTGCCGCCAGGCGGTGTATGGCTACGATCAGCGCGTGGAGGTGTCCGGCGTCACCGGCGTGCTGCTCACCGACAACCATCGCCCCAGCACGCTGCGCCACTGGAGCGCCGAACACACCGAGGCGCTGGAACCGTTGCAGCACTTTTTCCTGGAGCGTTACGCCGATGCTTATCGTAATGAGCTGGCGCAATTCATTCATGCGCTGAACGGCGGCAAAACCTTGCCGACCGGCATGCGCGACGGGTTGTATGCCTTGCATCTGGCCGATTGTGCGCTGGAGTCGGTGAAGACCGGAAGGAGCGTGAAAGTTCATTATGAGCTATGAGGTGTAGTGGCAGCCTCCAGGCCCATTGGCTGCCGTACTACTCGTGTTGTTGAGCTTGTTTGGAGAAGATGCGATAGGCAACAAGCTCTTCCGCCGACGGCCATTTTCTCTTAACCTTGCGGGGCGGTGGATACAGCGAGGCCAGAAAATCCTTATCGCCCTGTGAAAGTTCGTCATTGGCGGGAATCGCCACGTTGTTGGAAGTCGAACTTGCCAGAAATGGGTAGTGCATCACTGATTTCTGATCATAGTCAGACGTTGTCACGTCAGCAGGGTTGAGAGGGGCGATTATGTTCGAGGCAATCACTGCTGTGGAGGCGCCCCCTGCTCCAAAGGTCCTGTACACGTCAGGGATGTTTAAAGAAAAAGACCGGTCCGGATGCTGATGTTCGTGCTCCAGGCCCAAGGCGTGCCCAAACTCATGAAGTATCTTGCTTCTGATTTTGTTGTCGTCAAACCCGTGGGTGTCCACATTCAAGGTCGCCTCATCAGGCGGACCATACAGGGCCGCAACGCCCAGCTCTGACCAGTCCCCTTCGTTTTTTTCAGTAGCAATGCGTATTTCACCGTCATTGCCATCCACAAACTTGAACTGCAAGTTCACGTACGGGGAAATTGACCCAATGGCTTCTTTGAAAATCTCTTTATCTTTTCCCGCCACATCCATGAAGGAAATGGTGATGGTTTTGTTCTGAGGCCATAGTCTGGAATGCTTAGCGACACCGCGTTTATTACGTACGACTGTTTGCGCCTCGGCCGTTTCAACGTGCTGGGGCGTAGTGTCTGGATCAATCGGATAGGGGGTGTGATTCACTGCTGGCGAGGTTGTAATCATGCAATGGCCTCTTCAAGTCACTGTCTATCAGCCTCAAATAGGTGGCCCAGCAGCAGATTCAGTTCCCGTGGAAGCAGGCAGTTACCCTGCGGCAAGCAAGAAAGCCGAGCCGCATTGCCCGGTGGCGGCATGAGTCCTACGGTTCTTGGGCGTAATGTGCGAAGCCCGTGCGGTCGACCAACCGAATGCTGTCTCGCCCCCCGCGCTTGGTTTCGTAGAGTGTGGAGTCACCTTGTTCGATCAACTGCGCGAGGTTGGCCGGTGGTTGGTCGAACAAATGCGCGCCGATGCTCAGGGTGACCGGCGCCGGGGTGGTGAAGGTCTGCGCGGCCAGTTGCTGGAACTGCTCGCGCAAGCGGCTGCCGAGGTCGACGATCTGCGCGGTCGATGCGTTGTTCAGCAAGATCACAAATTCGTCGCCGCCCAAGCGTGCCGCCAGCGCGCCCTGGTGGAGGACGCTGCGAATCATCTCGCTCAAAGCGATCAACAGGCGGTCGCCGGCCGTGTGGCCGTAGAGGTCGTTGACCCCTTTGAAATTGTCGATATCGATCAGCAGTAACGCGCCCGGTTGGGCTGCCGAGACTTGCTCCAGCAGACGCGGTGCGCGCAGGTCGAGGGCGCGGCGGTTGTATAGGGCGGTGAGCGGGTCGCGGGCGGCGAGGCGGGCGATTTGCTGTTCGCGCCGGTAGCGCTCGGAACCGGTCATGGACAGTGCAATCAGCATGATCGCCATCGCGCCTTCCACCAACGACACCTGAATGATTTCGCCCTTGAACGCGGCCAGGTCGATCAAGGTGCCGGGGATCAGCACCGACAACGCCTTGGCGACATAAAACGCGCCGTGAATCAGCAGTACATAACGCAGCTGCACCGCGCCGATGCTCAAGGATTTGCCGTGGGGCCGCAGCAGGAAACTGGCGCGAAGCGTGGGCAGAGCCACCAGCAGCGATTGCACCGCCAGCATGGCCTTGGACCAGGGCAGGTCAGTGGGCAGCGCGAGCATGCCGAGCCAGATCACCAGCATCAACAGCCACAGCGGCGACAACCGCGCTTGGGTGAAACGCGCCACACCGAGCAAAAACAGAAAGTGCGCCGTGACCAGCAGGCCGTTGGCGAACCAGATGCCGATCGTCAAAAAACCGCTGCTGCGCAGCAGGGCGAGGGTGGAGCCGATGCTGATGGTGGCGAAACCCGCCGCCCAGAACAGCAAGGAAGGTTCGCGCACGCTGCGCCATTCGACGGCGAGGTACAGGGCAGCCGCGGCTGCGAGGGCAACGGTGAGTGCCAGAATCGTGGGAGGGTCGAGCGTCATGTGGTGCCGGGTCTGCCTGGGTGTGCGTTTAAATCGGGATTGTAAGCGCACACGCAGGTTTTTCGGAGCCCTCATCGTGCTGGCACACGGCCAGCCGATGATCGGCGGGGTCAGACGCCTTTGGTGGACGGCAGCAGGATGGTCAGAATGCCCACCAGCGGCAGGAACGAACAGATCGTGTAGACGTACTCGATGCCGTGGCTGTCAGCGAGCAAGCCCAGCAATGCCGCGCCAATCCCGCTGAAACCGAACATCAGGCCGAAGAAGATGCCAGCGATCATGCCCACGTTGCCCGGCACCAGTTCCTGGGCAAATACCACAATGGCCGAGAACGCCGAGGCGAGCACAAAACCGATGATTACGCTGAGCACGGCGGTCCAGAACAGGTCGACGTAGGGCAGGGCGAGGGTGAAGGGCGCGGCGCCGAGGATCGAGAACCAGATGACCTTCTTGCGGCCGATCTTGTCGCCGATCGGCCCGCCGGCGAAGGTGCCCACGGCCACCGCGCCGAGGAACAGGAACAGGTACATCTGGGAGCTGGCGACCGACAGGTGGAATTTTTCGATCAGGAAAAAGGTGAAGTAGCTGGTGAGGCTGGTCATGTAGAAATATTTGGAGAACACCAGCATCGCCAGCACCACCAGGGCGAAAGTCACGCGGCCTTTGGAGAGACCGTGGGTGGCTTTGCCGCCGGTTTTCAGTTTGAACAGGTTGAGGTGGTTGCGGTACCAGCGGCTCAAACCGTAGAGCACCAGAATCGCGAACACCGCAAACAGGCCGAACCAGGCGATATGGCTCTGGCCGTAAGGAATGATGATTGCCGCCGCGAGCAGCGGGCCGAACGCGCTGCCGGTGTTGCCGCCGACCTGGAACGTCGATTGCGCCAGGCCATAGCGGCCGCCGGACGCCAGGCGCGCCACGCGGGAAGTTTCCGGGTGGAAGGTCGAGGAGCCCACGCCGACCAGCGCCGCCGCCAGCAAGATGGCAGGGAAGGTGCCGACAAACGCCAGCATCAAAATGCCGATCAAAGTGCTGATCATGCCCGCCGGCAGCAGCCAGGGTTTGGGGTGACGGTCAGTGTGGTAGCCGATCCACGGCTGCAGCAGCGACGCGGTCAGCTGGAAGGTCAGGGTAATCAGGCCGACCTGGGTGAAGCTCAGGCCGTAGTTGGCCTTAAGCATCGGGTAGATCGAAGGCAGCACGGCCTGGATCAGGTCATTGATCATGTGCGCCAGCGCGCAGGCGCCGAGGACGCGCATGACCAAAGGGCTTACCTGGGGTGTGGTGGTTGCAGCGGCGGGTGACGCGGTCAGGGTCGACATGCAGGCATTCCATACAAGGCAGCTATCAGAGGCAAACGGTACTTAAGCCGTTTGCCCATTTCAAAATATTTCGGCGTTCATGCTAGATTCAGTAAAAATGCCTGTCTCGCGAAATTCGGGCAACAACCGTCGCAAAAAGGGCGAAATGATTAAATCACTGGATACATTTCTGCGTGAGATTGATGAAGGCGACTGGGCTGTCATCAGTTCCGCCACCGATTACCCCGAAAACTGGGTGATCCCCGACCACAGCCACGAAAAACACCAATTGCTCTACGCCATCGAGGGCGTGATGGTGGTGCACTCCGTGCAGAACCAGTGGACCGTGCCGCCCAATCGCGGCTTCTGGATGCCGTCGGGCCAGGTTCACTCGCTGCGTTGTGTGGGGCCGCTGAAGATGCGCAGCGTGTTTGTGCGCCCGGACAGCTTCCCGAATTTGCCGACTGAAACCAAGGCGGTGAGTGTGTCGCCGTTGCTCAGTGAGCTGATCAAGGCGTCCGTGAGCTTGAAGCCGCCGTATGCCGAGGATTCTCGCGAAGCGCGCATCATGCATTTGATTCTGGACGAGCTGGCGATTCTGCCGGCGTTGCCGCTGTCATTGCCGCAGCCTGCCGATGCGCGTATCAACCGAATCTGCGTGGCCTGGCAGGCCGACCCGGGGGACGCTTCAACGGTGGCGGACTGGAGTGACCGGCTGGCGCTGGACCAGAAAACCATCCAGCGTCTGTTTCGCAAGGAAACCGGGCTGACCTTCGGCCAATGGCGGCAACAGGCGCGGCTGCTGTTGGCGCTGGAGCGTATTGCGGTGGGGGAGAAGATCATCGATGTAGCGATTGAGTTGGGATATGAAAGCCCGAGCGCCTTTACCAGCATGTTCAAGAAACAATTCGGCAAAACGCCCAGCCAGTTTTTTCGCTAGGGCGGGGGTTTATCAGATGTCGGCTGAATCAACTGTGGGAGGGGGCTTGCCCCCGATAGCGGTGTTTCAGTCACATAGGTGTTAACTGGCCCACCGTCATCGGGGGCAAGCCCCCTCCCACAGTTTTGAACGAGCAAGCCGGTTCAGTTGATCCGTGGATGCTGCTGCACCAGGTTCTTGCGCTTGGCTTCCAGCTCGGCAATTTCGGCGTCGATGTCTTCGATCTTCTGCTCGATATTGTCGTGGTGTTCCTGCAGCAATTCCTTGGCTTCTTCCATGTCCGACGCCGCCGGTGCCGCGCCGCGCAGGGGCTTGTTGGCGGTTTCTTTCATGGTCAGGCCGGTGATCAGGCCGACCACCGCGAACAGCATCAGGTAGTAGGCGGGCATGTACAGGTTATCGGTGCTTTCCACCAGCCAGGCCACGGCGGTTGGTGTCACACCGGCAATCAGCACCGAGACGTTGAACGCGCTGGCCAGGGCACTGTAACGAATATGGGTGGGAAACATCGCCGGCAGGGTGGAGGCCATCACGCCGATGAAGAAGTTGAGGATCACGGCGAGGATCAGCAAGCCGGCGAAGATCAGCCCGATCTTGCCGCTGGTGATCAGCATGAAGGCCGGAATGGACAGTAACAGCAGGCCGATGCTGCCCGCGATGATGAAAGGCTTGCGCCCGATCTTGTCGCTGACAAAACCAATGAACGGCTGCACGAACAGCATGCCGACCATGATCGCGATGATGATCAGCACGCCGCTGTTTTCTTTGTAATGCAGGTTATGCGACAGGTAGCTCGGCATGTAGGTGAGCAACATGTAGTAGGTCACGTTGGTCGCCGCAACGATGCCGATGCAGGTCAACAGGCTGCGCCAGTGTTTGGTCGCGACTTCCTTGAAAGACACTTTCGGGCCATGGGTCAGGCCTTCGCGGTCGCCCTGTTCCATTTTGTCCATGTGTTGCTGGAAAGCTGGCGTTTCTTCCAATGCGTGACGCAGATACAGGCCGATGATGCCCAGGGGCAGGGCGAGGAAGAACGGCAGGCGCCAGCCCCAGGCCTCGAAATCGGTTTCACCGAGAACGCTGGAAATCAGCACCACCACGCCCGCGCCGAGCACGAAACCGGCGATGGAGCCGAAGTCCAGCCAACTGCCGAGGAACCCGCGTTTGCGGTCCGGGGCGTATTCGGCGACGAAAATCGAGGCACCGGTGTATTCACCGCCGACCGAGAAGCCCTGGGCCATTTTGCACAGCAGCAACAGGATCGGCGCCCAGATGCCAATCGAGGCGTAGGACGGGATCAGGCCGATGGCGAAGGTGCTCAGGGACATGATCACGATGGTGGCGGCCAGGACTTTCTGTCGCCCGTATTTGTCGCCCAATGCGCCGAAGAACAGACCGCCAAGGGGGCGAATCAGGAACGGCACCGAGAAGGTGCCCAGCGCCGCGATCATTTGCACGCTGGGTGAAGCGTCCGGGAAGAACACCTTGCCGAGTACATAGGCGACGAACCCGTAGACGCCGAAGTCGAACCACTCCATGGCGTTACCCAGCGCGGCGGCGGTGATCGCCTTGCGCACTTTGGTATCGTCGACGATGGTGATGTCTTTCAATCCGATGGGATTGACGCTTTTCTTACGTGATTTCATGCAGGCCACTCTAAAACTGAACAGGGGAGGTGCCATCGCTGCGATGGCACCGCTCTGTCAGTTCAGATACAAGCCGACACGAAATAATTCACCACTAATTGCGTTTTTTTGCAGGCCATGGCGCCGTCCCGGCGTGAAGCAGCTTTTTTTGTGGCGAGCGGGGCAAGCCCGCTCGCCACAATGAGAATGTTGTCCTATGACTTCTGTTTTATCAGGCGGTGTAAAACCTCAATAAGCGGCAATCTTTGCGATTGACACCGTACAGGGACCTCGATATAAAAGTCACAGTTGTACGACGACATATGACGTTACATGTGTCCTGACTAAAAACAATAAAAAGTGATGCCATGAATTTGAATGAGCCCATCAACGCCCATCGCGTCGGCCAGGCCGTCGGCAACTATCGCTGGACCATCTGCGCGATGTTGTTCTTTGCCACCACCGTCAACTACCTTGACCGTCAGGTGCTCAGCCTGTTGGCACCGCAGTTGTCCACGCAATTTGGCTGGAGCAACACCGACTACGCCAACATTGCGGCGGTGTTCCAGTTCGTTTACGCCATTTCCATGCTGTTCGCCGGGCGCTTTGTCGACAAGATCGGCACCAAGGCCGCTTACGTGGTCGCGATCGGCATCTGGTCCACCGGCGCGATCATGCATGCCTTCTCGGTGCCGATGGGCGCAGGTATCGCCACCGTCAGCAGTGCCATCGGCCTGGCGGTGATTCCGGTGTCGATTGCCGGTTTCATGTTGTCACGCGCGGTGCTGGCGATTGGCGAGGCGGGTAACTTTCCCATCGCGATCAAGGCCACCGCTGAATATTTCCCCAAGAAAGAACGCTCGCTGGCCACCGGTATTTTCAACTCCGGGGCCAACGTGGGCGCGATCCTGGCGCCGATCTGCGTGCCGTTGATCGCCGGAATGTGGGGCTGGGAAGCGGCGTTCATCGTGATCGGCATGCTCGGTTTTGTCTGGGTGGCCGTGTGGTCGATGCTCTATGAGAAACCCGAGCAGCAAAAGCGCCTGTCGGCTGAGGAACTGGCCTACATCCGCAGCGACCAGACCGTACAACCTTTCACGCCACCGGTTGCGGGGGCGGTTGAGAAAAAGGTGTCGTGGTTCAAGCTGTTGACCTACCGCCAGACCTGGGCGTTTGCCTTCGGCAAGTTCATGACGGACGGCGTGTGGTGGTTCTTTCTGTTCTGGCTGCCTACCTACCTGTCGGCGCAGTACGGCATGAAAGGCGCCGATATCGTGATGCCGCTGGCCGTGCTGTACAGCATGACCATGGTCGGCAGCATCGGCGGCGGCTGGTTCCCCAGCTACTTCATGGCACGTGGCGATGCGCCCTACGATGGCCGCATGAAAGCCATGCTGGTGATCGCGCTGTTCCCGTTGGTGGTGTTGCTGGCGCAACCGCTCGGCTATCTGAGCTTCTGGGTGCCGGTGTTGTTGATCGGCGTGGGCGCCTCGGCGCACCAGGCGTGGTCGTGCAACATCTTTACTACCGTGTCCGATATGTTCCCGCAGAAAACCGTGGCCTCGGTGGTCGGGATCGGCGGCATGGCCGGCGGCCTGGGCGGCGTGGTAATGACCAAGATCGGCGGCTGGGTGTTCGACTACTACAAGTCGATCAACGACATTCACACTGGCTACATGATCATGTTTGCGATCTGTGCGCTGGCGTACCTGGTGGCGTGGAGCGTGATGAAAGCGCTGGTGCCGCGCCACAAGGAAATCACTGATCTGTAATGCGTAAAATCCCGCGCTGCCGGGCAGCGCGGGAGCGCTTCACAGCTCGCGGCTCCAGGTTTCATCCATCAGCGACTTGCCGAAGTTCACCGTGGGCTCTTCCTTGACCAGGTTGAACCCGGCTTTGCGGTAGAGCTTGCGGGCATCCGTCAGCGCGTCCACCGTCCACAGAATCATGCTTTTGTAGCCCACCTGCCGGGCAAAGCGCAGGCATTCGTCCACCAGGCGCGAGCCGATTCCCATCCCTCGGGCACTGGCGTCCACGTAGAGCATGCGCAGCTTGGCGGTGGTTTCGTCATGGCGCACCACGAAGACCGAACCCACCACTTCGCCATCCTTTTCCGCGATCCAGCAACGCTCGCACGCCGGGTCAAACTCACGCAGGTACCTGGCGGTAATCTCCGATACCAGCGCTTCGAATTCCCAGTTCCAGTTGTACTCGCGGGCATACAGCGCCGACTGTTGCTGCACCACCCGGCCCATGTCGCCGGGTTGCGGGTCGCGCAGCAAGTAGCTCGGGGTGCCGCCTTGCAACAGTGTCTGAATGCGCTGCATGGCGCCGGTCAATTGCTGTTGCTGCTGCTCGGGCAGGCTTTCCAGCAAGGCGATGACTTCCTGCTGGGTTTTCTGCTCCAGGGGGGCCAGTACCGTACGGCCGAGGTCGCTGAGGTGCAGTTGCACCGCGCGCGCATCGGTGACGGAGCGGACTTTCTGGATCAGGCCTTTCTTTTCGAACCCGCTGATCAGCCGGCTCAGGTAGCCGGCATCCAGGCCAAGCATCTGGCACAAATCGGCGCTGGTCAGGTCGCCATGGGATGACAACTCATACATCACGCGGATTTCAGTCAGGGAGAAGTCACTTTGCAGCAAGTGTTCCTGCAGCACACCGATCTGGTGTGTGTAAAAACGGTTGAAGCCACGGATGATGCCGGCGCGTTCCACAAGGGTGGTGGTAGACATGAGGGTGCTCTGATGGTTGCCTGAGGCAATTATATTGTTGCCTCAGGCAATCATGTCAAAACATTTCGTCTAGCGGTTACGCGTCACCCGCCAAATGGTATTGGCCAGATCGTCGGCGATGATCAGCGCGCCTTTTGGATCCACCGTCACGCCCACCGGGCGCCCGCGTGTCTTGCCGTCTTCACCGCGGAATCCCGTGGCGAAATCGACAGGCTCGCCGGCCGGCTTGCCATTGCTGAACGGCACAAAGATAACCTTGTAGCCCACCGGCGGATTGCGGTTCCAACTGCCGTGCTCGCCCACAAACGCGCCGTCGGCGAACTTTTCGCCCATTGCCGGAATGGAAAAATCCACACCCAATGCCGCGACATGGGAGCCCAGGCTGTAATCCGGCTTGATCGCGGCGGCGACTTTTGCCGGGTTCTGCGGCTGTGCACGCGGGTCGACGTTCTGGCCCCAGTAGCTGTAAGGCCAGCCATAAAAAGCGCCTTCGCGTACGGAGGTCAGGTAGTCCGGCACCAGGTCCGGGCCGAGTTCATCGCGTTCGTTGACCACCGTCCACAGCTGCCCGGAACCCGGCTGGATGGTCAGCGCGGTCGGGTTGCGCAAGCCGGTGGCGTAGGGCTTGTGCGCGCCGGTGGCGGCGTCGATCTGCCAGACCATGGCGCGGTCGATCTCCACTTCCATGCCGCGTTCGGTGACGTTGCTGTTGGAGCCGATGCCCACATACAGCTGGCGCCCGTCGGCACTGATGGCCAGGGATTTGGTCCAGTGGTGGTTGATCTGCGCGGGCAGGTCGGTGACTTTGCTCGGCGGGCCGCCGGCTTTGGTCTGGCCGTCGGCGTAGTCGAAACTGACCAGCGCGTCCTGGTTGGCCACATAGAGTTTGCCGTTGGCGTAGGCCAGGCCGTAGGGCGCGTTGAGGTTGTCGGCGAACACGGTTTTGAGTTCATACACGCCGTCACCGTCTGCATCGCGCAGCAGGGTCAGGCGGTTGCCGCCTTTGACCTTGGTGTTGCCCTCGGCCTTGATCACGCTGGCGATCACGTCCTTGGGCTTGAGCTTGGCCGCGCTGCCGCCCCGGCCTTCGGCGACCAGAATGTCGCCGTTGGGCAGCACCAGCGTTTGCCGCGGAATGGCCAGGTCGGTGGCGATGGCGGTCACGCTGTAGCCGTCCGGCACAGTGGGCTTCTCGTTGCCCCACGGGGTGGGCTCGGCAATTTTCATGCTCGGCAGCAGGCTGCTTTGTTGCTCCGGCAATTTGGGGTCGGGGCCACGGGCCTGGGTTTTATCGCCTTCGCCGCCGCATGCGCTGAGCAACAGCGCGGCACTTAACAGGGTGAGTGTGCCTAATGTTTTCATTTGACACCTCCCGCACGCAGGCCGGTCCAGGTGGCGGCCAACGCCAGCACCATGACGATCGCCGACAGCACCAGCCCGGCGGGCATGGCGGCGTAGGCGTCCTTGGCATGCTGGAAGGCGTTGATCAGCCCGAGCACCCAAGTGGCCAGCAACAACAGCACATAGACGGTGGGCTGCCCGGCCTTGCGCTCGGCGCGCAGCAGGTTGACCAGCGCGAACAGAAAGGCAAAACCGGCGAATACCAAGGCCCCGGCGATCAGCCAGGAGGCGAAGTTGGCCCATTGAATCTGGTAGGTCTGGGTGTAGGCGATGTCGCTGAGCAAGGCCCCGAGAAACAGCGGCACGGTGCCGGCGAGCAGGGTCGCGTGCAGCGGCCCGGGGGCGTAGCGGTAGACGGGAAGGGTGGTCATGGGGTGGCGGCTCCTTGTTGTACAACGCCCCTGGGGTTGGGGCAGCGCATAGGAAAGGAGCTTGGGATTTGTAGGAAAGTTCAGCCGGATTCGTGTCGAAATATTATGAACCGGCCCGTCAAGCCCGGGCCTAACCCCGTATCATCCATTCCTTTTGACCGCCAGGCTTTCCCATGACCCATCCCCGCATCGGCTTCGTCTGCCAATACCGGCATTCCGAGCGTGAGCTTTCAGCCAATGCCTTGAAGCTGATCGAAGGCCCGTTCAACCCGCGCACCACCACCCTGCGCTGGATGGAAAGCGTGACGCCACAGATGGCCCGCGACAAATTGGTGGAAATCGTGACCCACAACCTGGCTGCGCAATTGCGCCTGCTGGCGTACGTGGCCGCGCTGCCGCCGACGTTGCGCATGCTGCGCGTAAGCAGTGATTTGCTGCCGTTCTACAGCCACCCGAAAGTCGCGCATGTGTACAAAGACCCGGCCATCGAACGGCAATTGATCGAAGGTTTCGCCGCCATCGGCGAGCTGGCGCGGGCCTCGGACATTCGCCTGTCGTTCCACCCCGGCCAATACTGCGTGCTGGGCTCGGACAACCCCGGCGTGGTGGAAAACAGTGTGGCCGAGTTCGAATACCACGCTGACATGATCCGCATGATGGGCTATGGCCGGCGTTTTCAGGACCTCAAATGCAACGTGCACATCGCCGGGCGTTTGGGCGTGGAGGGAACCCGCGCGGTGTGGTCGCGCTTGTCCGAGGCAGCACGCAATTGCATCACCTTTGAAAATGACGAGAAAACCTACGGCCTCGACCACTGCCTGCAAGTTGCCGACCTGGCGCCGGTGGTGCTGGATATTCACCATTGCTGGATCCACGAAGACGACTACATCGACCCGCATGCTTCGCGGGTCGCGCAGGTGATCGACAGCTGGCGCGGCGTACGCCCGACGATGCACTACTCCCAGCCTCCGGAAAGCCTGCAGGCGTTGGGGTTTGACGCCGAGCACAAGCTGGAAATGGATGCGCTGCTGAAGGTGGTCTCCAAGCGCGACCTCTACGCTCACAGTGCGCAGATGTGGAACCGCTGGACCAACGATTACGCGCTGCAGTTTCTTGACCGCTTCGACATCATGATTGAAGCCAAGGACAAGAACGTCGCGTCCCAGGCTTTTTATGAGTACTGGCAGCGAAGCGTCGCCATGTAGTGCTTCTGTGGTGAGCGGGCGTTGCGGCGATTCGACCAGCCCGCTCGCCGCCGGAGGCCCGCTCAGCGACAGGCATTTTTACGCAGCGTCCCACTGCGGTGCAAACGGCGGTTGCACGTATCGCTGGTCCTTGGGCAGTTGGGCGATGGCGTGCATGTCTTGTTCATCCAGCGTGACGCGCAGCGAATCCAGATTGGCTTGCTGGCTTTGCGGGCGCTGAGCCTTGGGGATCGCGACCACGCCTTGTTGGCGCAGCCAGGCGAGGGCGACCTGGGCGGCGGTGGCGCTGTGCCTGGCGCCAATCTGCGCCAAGACCGGGTCCGTGGCAGCGCGGCCCTGGGCCAGGGGGGCGTAGGCGACCATGGGAATGCCTTTGCCACGCAGGTAATCAAGCAGCCGGCGCTGGTCGAGGAACGGGTGATATTCCACCTGCACCGCGGCGATGGGTGCACCGAGCACGTCAATCGCCTGGTGCAGCATCGGCAGCGTAAAGTTGCACACGCCGATGGCCTTGGCGCGGCCGCTGTCGCGCAGGCTCACCAGGGCATTCATCATGCCCGGCAGGTCCATCTCGGGCGTCGGCCAGTGCACCATGTACAGGTCGACGTAATCCACCGCCAGCTTGTCGAGGCTCATTTCAAACGCATTGAGCAAGGCCGACGGCGCCAATTGGTTGTGCCACACCTTGGTGGTCAGGAAGACCTCATCACGGGGAATGCCCGAGTGCTTGATGGCCTGGCCGACGGCGGCCTCGTTGTCGTACATCGCGGCGGTGTCGATATGCCGATAGCCCAGCGCCAGCGCGCTTTCGACCACGGCGCGGCAGTCATCGCCCGGCATGCGGAAGGTGCCGAAACCCAATTCAGGCATGTTCATCGGTGCTGTTCTCCCGCCGTTTGGTTTGCCAGGTCACGCAGTACGGTGATCAACGGCGTGGTGCCCTTGATCACGTGTTCATGCTCAAAACAAATCCAGCCTTCATTGAACCCATCGACCATGCGCATGCGTGGCATCGGGTTTTGCGCGCCCTGGCCCCGTAGCAAGGTTTCCCAGGTGTCGCGGGGCACGGCTTGGGCGCGTACGTCGCGGCCAAGGATCTGCGCCAGGGCGTGAGCGATATCGTTCGGGCTGACCCATTGGCCTTCCAGTTCGACCACGCGCCAGCCTGCCCAATCCTGCTGGATCAATTGCGCGGCGAGCACGCCGATGTCGGACGTGGCGATCATCGGCACGGCCTTGTCCAGCGGTTGCAGGAAGCTGTTGATCACGCCGGTTTCACGGGCGGCGATCACGTCGTACAGCGCATTTTCCATGAACCAGCCGGGGCGCAGGAACGTCACCGGCAGGTCCAGGGCGATCAATGCCTGTTCCATCAAGGTGCGCTGGGTGAGCAGGTTGAGGTGTTCGGCCTGGGCGCCGATGGTGGAAAGGCACAGCACCTTTTTCGGCTCTGCGGCCTTGAGTGCCTGGCTGACGGCGGCGATTACCGCGCGGGCTTCGGGGAAACCGGGCCCGGGATCAAACCCTGGCGGCGGCAGGATGAACACGCCGGTGGCGCCCTTGAAGGCTTCAGTGAGTGCGTGGGCATCGTCCATCTGCGCAAACACCACTTCACAGCCCTGGTCGGCCCAGTAAGCAGCCTTGGCGGCGTCGCGAATTACCGCGCGAACCGGCTGGCCCGCCTTGATGAGGTTTCGCGCCAGCGCGCCACCGACTTTGCCTGTTATCCCGGTAATGACATACATGCGCTTTACACCTGTGGGTTCCAATGAGTGGAGCCCAGCATAAAGTTCGCCCAGCGATGACAGAATAGCGATTACGTCACTGAATGGATGACTTCAAGTCACTAATCAGCCAGCGGTGGCAGGCGTCGTTTCACCGGGGTTTTCTTGACGATGGCGGTGTTGGTTTCGGCGTAAACATTCAGACGGTCGAGCAGGGTATCCAGCTGTTCCATGGTGCGCACGTGCAACCGCGCGATAAAGCAGTCATCGCCGGTGACCTTGTCGCACTCGGTGAACTCGGGAATTGCCTGAATCTGGCGTTCCACTTCCTGCAATTTGCCGGGCAAGGGCCGGATACGCACGATGGCCTGCAACAGGTAACCGAAATGTTTGGGGTCGATGTCGACGGTGTAATGGGTCAGCACGCCGCGTTCTTCAAGGCGACGCAGGCGTTCGCCCACACTGGGCGAAGACAGCCCGGAGATAGCCGCCAGCGCTTTGAGGGATAGGCGCGAGTCGTCCATCAAGGCCGCGATCAGTTGCTGGTCGATGGTGTCAATCATGGCGTTTGCCTAATTAGAAAAGGAAATAATCGGGTTTTGCCTTTTTTAGCCGCTGGAGCCGGTGTGCTGCAGATTGCCATAATTGGGCCTCATTTGAGGAGCCTTCATCGTGGACACATCAATTCGTCGCGGTTCGTGGGAAATGGTCGCCGCCATGCTGATTTCGGGCACCATCGGCTGGTTCGTGCTGGTGTCCGGCGTGTCGGTGATCGAAGTGGTGTTCTGGCGTTGCGTCATCGGCGGGCTGGCACTGTTGCTGGTGTGTGCCTTGCTCGGTTACCTGCGCCTGGAACTGCTGACCTGGGCCACATTCGGCCTGGCCATGCTCAGCGGTGTAGCCATTGTCGGTAACTGGCTGTTGCTGTTTGAATCCTATTCCCACGCCTCAATCGCCATCAGCACGGCGGTGTACAACGTGCAGCCGTTCATGCTGGTGCTGCTGGCGGCGGTGTTTCTGGGTGAAAAAATCACCCTGCAGAAAATGGCCTGGTTGAGCGTGGCATTCCTCGGCATGCTGGCTATCGTGACGGCCCATGGTGAAGAGCAGAGCGGTGGCAGCGATTACCTGGCGGGGATTGCGCTGGCGTTGGGCGCGGCGTTTTTGTATGCGATTGCCGCGCTGATCATCAAGCGTTTGAAGGCCGTGCCGCCGCACCTGATGGCGCTGATCCAGGTGTCGACCGGCGCGGTGTTACTGGCGCCCCTGGTGCCTTGGGGCAGCCTGCCCGGCTCGACGAATGCCTGGGCTGCGCTGGCCACGTTAGGCGTGGTGCATACCGGTTTGATGTACGTATTGCTGTACGGCGCGATCCAGAAATTGCCGACGGCCATTACCGGGGCGCTGTCATTTATCTACCCCATTGCCGCCATCTTCGTTGACTGGTTTGCCTTCGGCCATCGCCTCGGCTGGCTGCAATGGCTGGGCGTGGCGGCGATTTTGCTGGCCGCAGCCGGTTTGCAGCGCGGCTGGTGGTGGCGCGCGAAGGCACCGCTGCAACAGGTTTCATGAAGCGCCGCTGGCCGCTTCGTTACTATTCGCCGCTATATATTAATTGTTATAGCGAGCGAGCCGATGCTGAGCAAAACCAAGGGGTGGCTACTCGGTAGCCTGCTGTTGAGCGCCGCGATTGCGGCCCATGCCGAAGGGCAGGTTCATGTGACCTACGCCGGCTCTATGGGCGTGGTGATGGACAAGGCGCTGGGCCCCGCGTTTGCCGAGCGTGAAAAGGTCACGTATCAGGGGCAGGGCGAGGGTGCCTACGGGCTGGCGCGCCTGTTGGCGTCAAAGAAGTTGCAGGCCGATGTGTTTGTGTCGATCACGCCGGGGCCGATCGAGATTCTGCAAAAGGCTGGCTTGGCCGACCATGCGATTCCGGTGGCCAGCACGCGGATGGTCATCGCCTACAACCCTAAAAGCAGCTTCGCACCGCAACTGGCCAACGGCACCTGGTGGCAGGTGCTGCAAACGCCCGGCCTGAGGTTTGGCCGCACGGATGCGGGCACTGACCCTCAAGGGCAAAACATCGTCTTCACGATGAAACTCGCAGAGAAGTACTACCAACAACCGGGCCTGGCTCGGCATATCCTCGGTGACGTGCAAAACCCGCAGCAGGTCTTCGGCGAAGGTGGTTTGCTGACGCGCCTGCAAGCCGGGCAAATCGACGCAGCCTCTGGCTACGAGAGCGCCACGATTTCTGCGAATCTGCCTTACGTTGCGCTCCCCGATGAAATCAACTTGAGCAACCCGACCTTCGCGAAGGCTTGGTACGACACTGTCGACCTGCAACTGCCGGACAAAAACGGCCAGCCACAAACCCTCAAACCCCAGCCGCTGGTGTTCTACGCCGTGGTGCTGAAAAACGCTGCGCATCCACAACAGGCCGAGGATTTCGTGAAGTTCCTGCAGTCGGCCGACGGCCAGAAGTTGTTTGAAGCCAATGGTTACGGCCAGCCCAAAGGCGGGGCGCTTTGAGTCGAGCGCTCTGGCTGGGCGTGCCCGCCACGGTGTTGTTGGCGATTCCCTTTGCGGCGCTGATAGGCGCCACGTCCTGGGCGCATTTGCACCTGGCCTATGGCGACGGCGCGGCAGTCGGGGTGTCGTTGGGGTTGAGCAGTGTGTCGACGGTGTTGATCGTGTTGCTTGGCACGCCGCCGGCCTTGTGGCTGGCGCGCAGCCGTTCAGCCTGGCGCCGGGCAGTGGAGGCGCTGTTGCTGGTGTCCTTACTGACACCACCGCTGGCGATGGGGATTTTGCTGGTTACCGCCTACGGGCCTTACGCCACCTTGGGCGAAGCGCTCGGTCATTTGGGCGTTACTCTGAACAACAATTGGCCGGCGTTTGTGCTCGCGCAGCTTTATGGCGGTTTGGCCTATTACATCTTGTGTGCGCGCACGGCGTTCGAGTCGGTGCCGCGCTCGGTCGAGGATGCCGCTCGAGGCCTGGGCTGCTCGCCGGTGCAGGTGTTTTTGCGTGTGACATTGCCCGTCACCCGGCGCGCCCTGGCCAGTGCGCTGGCGATCGTGTGGGTGCGGGTGATCGGCGAATTCGGGATTGTGATGGTGTTTGCCTACTTTCCGCAGGGCATACCGGTGAAGTTGTTCGTCAATCTGCAAAACGAAGGCGTAGACAGTGTCTACGCCTTGCTCTGGTTGCTGCTGCTGGTGACGTTGCCGTTTCCGCTGTGGTGCCTCTCGGTGCGCAAACGGCAAGGGCTCAGTGCGGTGCGCGCGGGATGGTCTTGAGCAGGTCATCCGGGCTGATATAGCCCACCACGCTGCCCGGTTGCGGCAGGCCAAGGATGTGGCCCTTGATCTTGCCGACCACGTGCATTTCGCAGGGTTTGCAGTCGAACTTCAGGGTCAGCACTTCGTCGCCGTGGATCAACTGCATCGGCGCCACTTTGGTCTTCACGCCCGTGACACCCTTGGCCTGTTTGGGGCACAGGTTGAACGAGAAGCGCAGGCAGTGCTTGGTGATCATCACCGGCACTTCGCCGGTTTCTTCGTGGGCTTCGAAGGCTGCATCAATCAGCTTCACGCCGTGGCGGTGGTAGAAGTCGCGGGCCTTCTGGTTGTAGACGTTGGCCAGGAACGACAGGTGCGCTTCCGGGTACACCGGCGGTGGCGTGGTCTCGGCTTTGCGTCCGCCACGCGGGTGCGCGGCCACACGGGCGGCCGTCAGCGCTTCAATCACTTCGCGGCGCAAGGCCTTGAGCTGCGAGTTGGGAATGAAGAACGCTTGCGGCGCGTCCAGCTGAATATCGATGGCATGGTATTCGGTGGTGCCGAGCTGGCCGAGCAGGTCGCGCAGGGTTTCCAGCGCCTGTTCCGGCTTGTTGGCCACGCCGAACGGGCCGGGCAGGGTGACGCTGGCGCTGATGCCTTCTTCGCTGGTGGCGGTGACTTCCAGTTGGTCTTCGCGCAGGCGTGCCGCCCAGGACAAACCGATACGACGCTCGGACGAGGTCTTGAGCAGTGCCTGTTGCCAGTTATGGTCCAGGTTACGGTTCAGTGCATGGTTCGGGCGCAGTTGGTACAGGCCGGCCGGCATTTCATTCGGCTCGACACGGTAGCGGTAGCGCTTCTCGCCGTCTTCTTCGAACTCGCCCTTGGGCTCGGCGATGTTGGCGCGGAAACCCACGACTTCGCGTTTGACCAGCACATTCAGGCCGTCGCCGTTGGACAGCGGCTCATGGGTGACCACCAGCAAGTCGCGCTTGCCGGTTTTCTCCACCACACCCACCGGCAGGCCGGTGAAGGTCGGGGTGTCGAAGGCGCCGATGTCGATCTTGCGATCGGTGACGAAATAGTCGGTGCTGCCGCGGTGGAAGGTTTTTTCCGGATCGGGCAGGAAGAAATGCGCGGTACGGCCGCTGGAGGCACGGGCAAGGTCCGGGCGGTCTTCGAGCACGTCGTCGAGGCGCTGGCGGTAGTAGGCGGTGATGTTTTTCACATAGCCCATGTCCTTGTAGCGACCTTCGATCTTGAATGAACGCACACCGGCTTCGACCAGCGCGCGGATGTTGGCGCTCTGGTTGTTGTCTTTCATCGACAACAGGTGCTTTTCAAACGCCACGACGCGGCCCTGGTCGTCTTTCAGGGTGTACGGCAGGCGGCACGCCTGGGAGCAGTCGCCACGGTTGGCGCTGCGGCCATTTTGCGCGTGGGAAATGTTGCACTGCCCCGAGAAAGCCACGCACAGGGCGCCGTGGATGAAGAACTCGATGGCGGCCTCGGTTTCGTCGGCAATCGCACGAATTTCCTGCAGGTTCAGCTCGCGGGCCAACACCAACTGCGAGAAACCGGCCTGGTCGAGGAACTTGGCACGGGCCAGGGTACGAATGTCGGTCTGGGTACTGGCGTGCAGCTCGATGGGTGGAATATCCAGCTCCATCACGCCCAGGTCTTGCACGATCAACGCATCGACGCCGGCGTCGTAAAGCTGGTGGATCAGCTTGCGCGCGGGTTCCAGTTCGTTGTCATGCAGGATGGTGTTGATGGTGGTGAACACACGGGCGTGGTAACGGCGCGCGAATTCCACCAACTGAGCGATATCGCTCACTTCGTTACAGGCGTTATGGCGGGCGCCGAAGCTTGGGCCACCGATGTAGATGGCGTCGGCGCCATGCAGGATAGCCTCGCGCGCAATGGCCACATCGCGGGCAGGGCTGAGCAATTCCAGGTGATGCTTGGGCAAGGACATAGTTTTTTTAGTCAGGCTTGTCACGGTTGAGGCGCGCATTGTAGCTGTGAAATGCCTGACCGGCATCTACCGCAGGGCTGTCGGGCGCAATGCGCGAAGGCGACGCTGATTCAATGCGGGAGCTGGCTGCATTTCAAAGGATGGACGCGGTCTCCTGTGGGAGCTGTCGAGCTTTAGCGAGGCTGCGATGGCGATGGGTCTGGCGGCATCTTTGTTGGCAGTGCCGCCGTCTTCGCAGGCAAGCCAGCTCCCCCATGGATTTGTGTGAAGCTTTCAGGCCATCAGTTGATTCTCGGCCCGCTGCCTCCCGGTTGATGCGGCTGTGGTTTGTCCGGTGGTGCATCGCTTGGCAGGTTCGGCGGCGGGGCGTCCGGGTCTTTGTAGGATTTGTGCAAGGACCCATCCAGCCGGTTGCTCGATGAGCCGCCTTTGCCAGGCGTTTCCTCGAAGTGCTGCCATTCCGATTGCTGGAAGCGGAACAGGCTGTCATCGGTGGGTGTATCGCGGCCGTGGTAATGGTGGATCTCGTAGTGGGCGTACTCGACCTTTTCCGCCCAGTCACTTTGCAGCAAGCCATCGCCCGCCAGGTCGCGGTACCAGTCGTTTTCCGCGTTCGTGGCCTTCTGCTTTTTGTTGTGATCGACGAAGAACCCGATAATCCCGCCGACCACCGCCAGCACCGCACCCACCAGGAACAGTGGCCCGGTCAATGCCGCCGCCGTGCCTGCACCAAACAGCGCAGCCGCACCCAGCACCCCGGCCGACGCACCGAACGCGCCGCCCGCCACCTGCAGGCCGCCGGCCGCTTGCGCCAGCGGGTCTTTGCTCGCCACGCCGCTTTTGATCGCCAGCGCACCGAGTACGATGTCGGCAAACCCGCCGGCGATGTCCGTGGCCGGGCCCAATACCTTGATCACCGAGCCGGCAATTTTTGCCGATTTCGATGCACCCAGCTTGGCCGCGCCGGCGGCCGCCAGGCCGTCATCCAGGTGCGTGGCCAGGCCGTCGGTGGCTTCGGTGACGGCTTTGTCGCTGTCGCCGAACAGATTCGAGATGCCGTCGTATTGGCTGTCGGGCACCGCGTCGAGGGCCGACGAAATTTCCTTGCCGATCTTCGGGTCGATATCGCCTGCCTTGCTGAAGTCAAGGGTTTTGCCGGCCGCGCCTTCCTTGCCCCAAATCTCGGGCAAGCTTTTGTCCAGGCCGAGGAAGTCCACCAGGCCGCCTTTGCCCAGGCTCTCGCCGATCTTGTCGCCCAGGCGCACAAAGTGGCT
Organism: Pseudomonas tolaasii NCPPB 2192; assembly: GCF_002813445.1. Classification (NCBI taxonomy): domain Bacteria; kingdom Pseudomonadati; phylum Pseudomonadota; class Gammaproteobacteria; order Pseudomonadales; family Pseudomonadaceae; genus Pseudomonas; species Pseudomonas tolaasii. The sequence continues at coordinate 5,118,953 of NZ_PHHD01000001.1, read as the reverse complement.
GGAGCCGCCGGCAAAGCTCATGAAATCCTTGGCGATGGTCATGCGCTGCGCCGGGGTTTCACCCAGCTTTCCGCCTTTGCCCACCAGTTGGTAAATCGCCGAGAACATGGTTACACCGGCGCCGAGCGAGCCGAGAATACCCTTGCTGTTGAGGGTGTGGAACACCTCGCCGAGCATGCCGCGGTCGGCGACTGGAATGTAGGGTTTGCTCAACGCGGTTTTGAGGTCGGCTTCGGTGATCACGCCGTTGCTCTTGTACACATTGCCCAGTTCTTCCAGGGCCTTGGTCACGGCGGCGGATTTTTCCTTGCCTTGCAGGCCCTCGTTGAGGAATTTTTCCAGGGTTTCCTGGGAGCGGCGCGGCAGGTCGAGCAGGGTGCCTTTGAGCACGCCCTTGAGCAGGCCGAACAGGTCTTTGGTGGCCAGCTCCTTGTTCTCGTCGGAGATTTTGCTCGGGTCCGAGAGAATCGCGTTGAGGTCGGTGGTCAAGCCGTCGGCCTGGATATTCTGCGCCGCCTTGGTCGCGGCGTCCGGGTCGAACAGCGACAGCGAGGTGAGGGTGTCGCTGAGGTCTTTTTGCGCCTCGGAGGTCTTGCCCTGGTCTTGCAGGTCCTTGAGGTACAGCACGTAATCCGGGTTGGAAGTCAGGTCCAGCAGCTTTTGCTTGATCTCGTCCTTGTTCGGCAGCTTGTTGATGGCGTCGTCCATCTTCGCCTTGTAGTCGGCCTGCACGGTCGGGTCCTGGAACAGCTCGCCGATCTGTTGCTGCACCGCCTTGCCGTCGATGATGTCGTGCATGTCGGCCGACGTCAGCTCGGTCTGCTTGCTGTCGGATTCACGCCAGGTGGTGTTGAACGGGCGCCGGGCTTCCTCGTAACCGGTAATGCCGTGGCCATTCTGGTAGGCGGCCTGGGCTTCCAGGGCACGCACCAGCTTGGCGCGCGGATCGTCCTTGGGAATCGAGCCGTCCTTGACGCCGGCGCGATAAGTATCGATCAGTTGGGTGGTGGCCAATTCGCTGACGGTCAGGGTCGGCGATTTGTCGTCCTTGTCATCCGCGTGCACGCCGGTGTCCATGTTCAGCACATCCAGGTCGCCGGCAGGCGGCAGGTTGTGCTTGGCGCGCGTGTCGTCGACCCCGGCGGCACTGAAGGCATCCCACTTGGCCTTCACATCGTCGTAGAGCTGCGGGCTGAGCTCCTTGGAGACAATCACTTTGCCTTCGCTGGTTTCATAGCGGATCAGGCCGTCACCCAGTTCATCGGGCGAGCCAAAGGTGATGTCGGTGTTTTTCAGGAAGTCATTGGGGCCTGCGAGTTTGTAGCCGGCGTCTTCACTGGTGTGGATTTTGGCCCAGGTGTCGTTGGCGGTGGCGACACTCTTGAACAGTTCGGGGCTGATGTCCGAGGACACGACGACCTTGGTGCCGTCCTGCAGCTCGTAAGTGAGGATGTTGTCTTTCTGGTCATTGTTCCAGCTGAAGTTTTTGTAGTCATTCAGGCCGGGCACGGGGGTATTGGCATCGGCCAGGGTTGCGCCGTTGTTCAGTTCGCCTTCGATAACGGCCTTTTTGCCCGGATCGGTGTAGACCGTATTCAGGCCTGCGAGGTAGTCAAACAGCTTGGGGTTGTCGTCGCGGGCCACCACGACTTTCTCGCCATTGCTTTCATAACGAATCAAACCGGGGCCGACTTCATCCACGGGGCCCACCGTCGTGCCGCCGTAGGGTGGCCACACTTCGTTGTCGGTGGCGCGCCGGTAACCGGCCGCTTCACTGCTGGAAAGGCCGGTGAAGCTTTCATAGGCTTCCTTGGCTTTCTCGAAGGCCTCGGGGTTGTCGCGCTGGCTGATGACGACCTTGGTGCCGTCCTGGGTTTCATAGCGGATCACGCCGGGGCCGGTTTCGTCCGGCGGGCCGAGCGCCTTATAGTCCGCGAGGCTGTCGGGGGCCTTGCCGTCGGCGCCCAGGTATTGGTAGCCGGCGTTCTGGCTGGCATTCACGCCGCCCAGTGACTTGAAGTCTTCGCTGACCTGCTTGAACAGGTCCGGGCTGTCATGTTCGCTGACGATGACTTTTTTGCCATCCCGGGTTTCGTAGCGGATCAGCCCCGGGCCGACTTCATCGGGCGGGCCGATGGCTTTGTAGTCGGACAATGCAGGGGGAGGTGTGGCGTCCTTGCCGGCGAGTTCATAGCCGTCCTTTTTGCTGGCTTCCAGCCCGGAGGGCTTTTTGTCCTGGGTTTCGGCCTTTTTATGGGCGCTCTTGTTAAGCAGCACATGGAATTCCGCGCTCGACGTGGTCGGCGTGCGGGGTAGGCTTTTAGGCTCGGACGAGCGATCAAGCGGCTGGGTCGACATGCCGTGGAACTCCTGCTGTTTCCGGTGGGACTATTCGGCGAAAACACTAACAGCAGGGGTTCGGCACACGTTGCGAAAAGTTGTGAATTGACGGTTAACGGTGATGCAACGCACGCTCCATGCGTTGCAGGCCTTCTTCGAGCATTGCCCGTGGGCAGCCGAAGTTCAGGCGTACAAATTGCTGGCTGTCATCCCCGAACTCGATGCCGGCGCTCAAGCCGACCTTGGCCTGTTCCAGGAAAAACTGCTGCGGGTCGGCCAGGCCCAGAGCGCTGCAGTCCAGCCAGGCCAGGTAGGTGCCCTGGGGCACGTGCATCACAACGCCAGGCAGGCGGGTTTGCACGGCGTTGTGCAGGTAGTCGCGGTTGGCTTGCAGGTACTGCACCAGCGCGTCGAGCCAGTCGCTGCATTGGCTGTAGGCCGCACGGGTAGCTTCCAGACCCAGCGGGCTGACGCTGTCGACCATGCCGCAGCGGGCATTGTTGAAGCGCTCGCGAACCTCGGCGTTCTGCACCACGGCAAAGCAGGTTTTCAAACCGGCCACGTTGTAGGCCTTGCTGGCCGACATCAGGGTGATGGTGCGTTGGGCGATTTCGGGGCTGAGGCTGGCGGTAGGAATGTGGCGGCGGCCGTCGAAGCACAGCTCGGCGTGGATTTCGTCGCTGATGATCAGCGCGCCGTTTTCCAGGCAGGCGTTGGCGACGGCCAGCAGCTCTTCACGCGGGAACACTTTGCCCACCGGGTTGTGCGGGTTGCTCAGCAGCAGCGCGCCGGCACCGCTCAGTGCCTGGCGCATCGCAGGCATTGGCGTGACGAATTCACCGTTGATCAGCCCAAACGGCACTTCGATGCGCGGCAGGTTCCAGTGGCCTGGCGCCAGGCGGATCGGGCGGTAGTTGGGGGTTTGCAGCACCACCGTCTGGCCGGGTTTTACAAAAGCATGCAGGGCCATATTGAAACCGGGTTCTACGCCAGGCAAAAACAACAGCTCTTCAGGCTGCACGCGCCAGGCGTACTTGGCCCACAGGTCGGCCACGATGGCCTCGCGTACATCCGGGCCCGCCACGCTGTAGCCCAGGACCTGCTGATCAAGCCGCGCGTGCAGGGCCGCGAGCACAGCGGGTGGCGCGGCGATGTCCATGTCGGCGATCCACATCGGCAAAACGTCTTGCGGGTAACGGTTCCACTTGGTGCTGCCGGTGCCGAGGCGTGGGTGGATCGTGTCGAAATCAAAGCTCATGGGGGGCTCGTATCAGGGAGGCGGGCAAAGAATGGCGCCGATTCTAGCGCCATTAATTTTATAGGCCAGTGCTGATTGCCGCCGACAGTTGCCGATGTGCCCGTTCCAGCGAGCGGTTGACGGCTTCTTCACCGCGCACCATGGCGCCCAGGTAAACAAAATCCACGGTGTGGATGCCCACGGTAGACAGGATGGCGGTCAGGTAAGGCGTCAAAAAGTCCGGTTCATGGCCCTTGCGCGAGTTGCCGGAACTCACCAGAACAAACGTACGCCGGTCGTCGAGCAGGCCGACTTTTTCAAACTGTGACGTGACGGTGAAGCTGCGTTGGATGCGCACCACATGGTCGATCCAGCCCTTGAGCGCCGCCGGGACGGTGAAATTGTGTACCGGCGTACAGAGGATCAGCAGGTCGCAGGCCTCCAGCTCCACGATCAATCGCTCGGACAATTGCGTCGCGCAGCCGCTGAGGCCGCCCGGTGTGGTCAGGGCATTGGCGTATTCGCGGGTCAGTGGCGGCAGCGCCTGGCCGCCGTAGTCACGCTCGGTGACTTCGGCGTCCGGCACCAGGTCCTTGAGCAAGGCGCGGGCCAGTTTGAACGTCTGTGCAGCCTTGCCGTGGGGGCTGAAGCTTAAAAGCAGGGCGCGGGTCATTGGCTCAAGTCCTGGGAAAAGTGCATGCCCAACGGCAACAGCCCCTGGCGGAAATAGAACCGCTGGGCCAGGGCCATGTGCATGCCGGTGTCGAGCACCAGCCAGCGATAGCCCAGGGCGCGGGTTTCTTCGCGCACCCGGTCGAGCAATTGCTCGCCCAGGCGCCGGCGTTGCAACGACGCGTCCACCACCAGGTCATCCACATAGATGAAGCGGCCGTAGAGCGTGTTTTCAGTCAGCCGGTAGCCCGCCAGGCCGATGACCTTGCCGTGTTCGCGGGCGGCCAGCAGGCGGTAACCGTTCTGGCGCTGGCGTTGAACTTGCTCGGCAAAACCCGTCGCGTCTTTGAGGTGCGGGCGCAGTTGCTGCATCACCGCGAAGCTGGCAATGCAATCGGCCTCGGTGCCCATGTGCACGAACTCGACAGACTCATTCATGGTTGAGGTTCTCCAGGTGGGCCTTGATCGCGGCGGGTACTTTGCGAAAGCTGATGGCGACGCGGTTCAAGGCGTTCATCAGCGCGACGGCCAAGGTCAGGTCGGCGACTTCCTTGTCGCTGAAGATCGCTGCCACGGCGGCGTAGTCGGCGTCCGGCACTTCGGTTTCGGCGACGAGTGTCACCACTTCGGCCCATGCCAGCGCTGCCTGTTCACGCGGTGTGTACAGCGGCAAACCCTCCCGCCAGGCGGCCAGCAGCATGATTTTTTCCAGGCTCACGCCCTGCTTGAGCAAGTCGCGCGAATGAGCGTCCAGGCAATAGGCACAGCCGTTGAGTTGCGAGACGCGCAGGTAAACCAGATCGATCAACTCTTTTTCCAGACCGCAGCCGTGGATGTAGCTGTGCACCGAACCCAGGGCTTTGTAACCGGCCGGCGCGGCCTGGGCGTAATCGAGACGGTGTTTCATGGAGCATCCTCGTGTTCGTGAAGGGATGGGCCATTTTCGGCGGCGGGCGGGGCGGTCAACAGGGGCATGATTGGACAAGCAGGTTGGGACATGATCAGACTTCGCATTGTTCTTCCGTCGAGCCCGTCTGCGATGTCATCACTGCCCAAATACCAGGAAATCTACCGACGCTTTCGCCAGGCCATTGATCAGGGCCAACTGGGGCCGGGAGATCGCGTGCCGTCCGTGCGCGGCCTGGCGCTGGAGCTCAAGGTGGCGCGCGGGACGGTGGAAGCGGCGTATCAGTTGCTGGTCAGCGAGGGTTTTTTCGAAGCGCGCGGGCAGGCCGGAACCGTGATTGCCGGCTCGGCGCCCCAGGTGACGGTCAAGCCGCTGCCGGTGGCGGCGCCCGCTTCAAAAGGGCCCAGGCCGCTGCAAATGGGCTTGCCGGCACTTGATGCCTTTCCGCGAAAACTGTGGGCGCGGCTGGTGACTCGGCAAGTGCGCCGCACCGACGCCGACAGCCTGGCCATGGGCGACGCGCGCGGTGCCCTGCCTTTGCGCGTGGCGATTGCCAACTACCTGGCGCTGTACCGGGGCGTGGAGTGCTCGCCGCAGCAAGTCTTTGTGTGTTCCGGTTATGCCGGCAGCCTGACCCTGCTGTGTGAGGCACTGCAGATGACCGGGCAGCGTTGCTGGTTTGAAGACCCGGGGTATCTGCATGCGCGGCAGCTGCTGAGCCATCAGGGCGTGAAACTGGTGCCGGTACCGGTGGACGCTGACGGCCTGCAGGTCGACGAGGGCAGGCAACGTGAACGGAATGCGCGCCTGGCCATCGTGACCCCGGCGCATCAGAGCCCGCTGGGCGTAGCGTTGAGCCCGGCGCGGCGCCTGGCGTTGCTGGACTGGGCGCGGGAGCAAGGCAGTTGGGTGGTCGAGGATGATTACGACAGCGAGTTCCGCTACCGCGGCCAGCCGCTCGCCGCGCTCAAAAGTCAGGACCTCGATGACCGGGTGATCTATGCCGGGAGCTTCAGCAAGATGCTGTTTCCGGGGTTGCGCCTGGGCTATCTGGTGGTGCCTGCGGCGTTATTGGAGGCGTTTGAGCGAGGGGCTTTGGCGTTACAGCAGCGCAGTGCGCAGTTGTTGCAACTGACCGCGGCGGACTTTCTGGAACAGGGGCATTTCACCCGGCATTTGAAGAAGATGCGCCAGTTATATGCGCTGCGCAGGGGGCTGTTGGTGGACGCGCTGCGCGAGCATTGCGCGCAGCTTTTGCGGGTGGATGAGCAAGCGGGCGGGATTAATTTACTGGCGCGGCTGTTGGTGGACGTGCCTGATCGGGTGGTGGCTGACGCCGCCATGGGCGCCGGGCTGGCGGTTCAGGCGTTGTCGGGCTGGACGGTCGAGCCAGGGCAGGGCGAAGGGCTGTTGATGGGATTTACGAATGTGGCTACGGCGGCTGAGGCGGTGGCGATTGCGCTGATTTTGCGCGGGGCTGTTTTGGGGTGTATATCCGTTGCTGCGGTAACGACTTGCCCACGATAGCGGTGTATCAGCGGCAAAATGTATTGGCTGACACACCCTCATCGCGGGCAAGCCCGCTCCCACATTTTTTGATCGCGCCCGGCTCTGCTTTTCTGTGGGAGCTGGCTTGCCTGCGATGCTGCCAACTCGGTACATCAGGTACACCCAGCTGATGCCATCGCGGGCAAGTCCGCTCCCTCATTTTTGATCAAGTACGGCATTGCTTATCTGTGGGATAACCTGCCTCACAACCCCTGGCTCCCCCGAATCAAGTCATAAGCCTTGCGCGCAATCGGATTAGCCGTATTCGGCCGTATCCAGAGGTAATACGTGACCTCCGGCATCCGAGGCAGCCCATCAGTCTCCCCCAACACCCGCATATCCGGCCCGAGCATTTCCATGCTGCGTGGCGTCACCCCCAACCCCGCGCGAGTCGCGGCTTTAATCCCGATCAAATTCGACGCCAGATAAGCCTGCCGCCAGGGGATATTCGCTCGCTCCAACGCCTCCAGCGCATACCGCCGGTAAATACTCGGCTCATCCACCAATATCAGCGGCAACGGCTCGCTCGGCTGGTGAATGTACTGCGCCGAACAAATCCACCACACCGGCGACGTGCGCAACGCAAAGCCTTCAAGGTTCGGATCAGACCTCGTGGAAATCACCATATCTACCTTGCCGCGATGCAGGTCATCCATCAAAAACGGACTGCGCCCCACATCAATCTCCAGCCGTAGACGCGGCGCCGAACGCGCAATGTGGCTGAGAATCGGCGGCAAAATCGTGTCGGCAATATCGTGCGGTGAGCCGATCCGCAACACCCCGCTCAAGCTGCTTTCACGCAGGGAATTCAACGCATCGTCATTCAGCGACAGCATCTGCCGCGCATGGCGCAGCAACTGCAAGCCCGGCTCGGTCAGCTGTTTCTGGCGGCCGCGCTTTTCAAACAGGCTCACACCCACCTGCTGCTCCAGCCGCTGCATATGCTGGGTAACGGACGACTGGGTGCGCGCCAGGTGCGTACCGGCGCCGGCGAAACTGTGGTGGTCGACCACGGCAATGAAGGTGCGTAGCAGTTCCAGATCAAGGGTCGTCATGGCCATTTCCTGAGGCGTTTTACATCAGCGGTGTGAAGTTAAACATTACAGATTCTGATGTGTTCTTGAAGCGATTTTTAACAGGCGTCAATAAATTCGAGGATATTCCAAAAGGCAAGGTTGCCAATACACGGCAAGTTATAACGATATGAGATATTTGCATTTCCGTTGCCCCGGCACTCTCCCTAGCATGCCCCACCATCAGGTCGGGGTACGCCGATCATTAGCCAGGGGGAAGTCCAATGATGTTCAAGAAATGGTTGCCGGTGGCCCTGGGGTCGATGATCGCGTTGGGCGCCACTGTGGCCGCGCACGCCGATGCCACGCTGGACAAAATCGAGCAACGCCATGTGCTGGTGGTCGGTGTGCTGTTGTCCGGCGGCCCGTTCGGCAGCATTGACCCGGCCACCCAGAAACCCAAAGGCTTGAACGTCGACCTGGCCAACGAACTCGGGCGTCAGCTCAAGGCCGAGGTGCAGTTGGTGCCGGTCTTGCCGGCCAATCGTGTGCAGTTCCTGCAGCAGGGCAAAGTCGACCTGTTGATCGCCAACATGGAATGGACTGCCGAGCGCGGTGAAATCCTGGGTTTTGTACCGACGCCTTTCTATCGTATCGGCGGCACCGCAGCGGTGCTCAAAGACAGCACGATCACCCGCTGGGAAGACCTCAAGGGCCAGCCGGTGTGCACCTCCCAAGGCAGCAGCTATGTGAAGCCGCTGACCGACCTCGGCGCGCAGATCAAAGCGTTCAAAAGCTCCTCCGAATCGCTGTTGGCCCTGCGCGGCAACAATTGCGTCGCCGCCGTGCATGACTCCACCCTGATCAACCCGCTGATCAACGACAGCGCCGAATGGAAGGATTACCGCGCCATCAGCCCGGAACTCAACCCGGCGCCGTCGGTGATCTGGACCCGTCGCGGCGAAAGCGACACCCAGGCCAAGCTCGACCCGATCGTCAAGGAGCTGCACCGCAGCGGCTGGCTGATCGAGGCCCAGACCCGTAACCGCATCAGCCCGGCATCGCCTGCGTTGGTGGAATTGCAGCAACAGTTCAAGGGCGCCTGAGCATGAACCTGAAAACCTTCACCGCACTCGGCTTGGCCCTGTGTGCCGGCTTCGCCAACGCCGACGCCACCCTCGATAAAATCCAGCAGCGCCACGCCATCAGCGTCGGCGTGATCCTCAGCGGCCCGCCGTTCGGCACCCTCGACCCCAAGACCGGCGAACACCTGGGCTACAACGTCGAGCTGGCCAAAGGTATCGGCCAGGCGCTGGGTGTGGAGACCAAAACCGTGTCGGTGCTGGCGCCCAACCGCGTGCAGTTCCTGCAACAGGGCAAGGTCGACATCCTGATCGCCAATATGCAGTTCACCGAAGAGCGTGCCGAGATCCTTGATTACGTGCCCACGCCGTATGAAGAAGTCGGCGGCGCCGCGCTGATTCGCAAGGGTGCAGGCATCAAGCAATGGGCCGACTTGAAAGACAAACCGGTGTGCGTGTCCCAGGGCAGCAACTTCATCAAGCCGCTGCAGGAAACCTACGGCGCGCAGATCAAGGCGTTCCGCAGCCAGTCCGAGTCGCTGCTGTCGCTGCGTGGCAATGGTTGCGTGGCGGCGGTGCACGTCAGCCCGACCATGCACGCGTTGCTCAGCGATGCCGAATGGCAAGGCTATGAAATCCCGCTGCCGGGCGACCTGATCCCGTCCAAATCGGTGATCTGGATTCGCAAGGGCGAACACGACACCCAGGCCAAACTCGATGCCATCGTGCGCGAATGGCACAAAAGCGGCTTCCTGATTGCCCTTGGCGAGCGCACCGGCATGGCGCCGTCCCAGGCCCTGCGTGATCTGCACGAGCACTACAGCCATGAGTGAAACGCTTTTTGCCACCCTGCAAAAACTGCTCGGCGCGGGCCATGTGCAAACGAGTGAAGAGGCGGCGCACTACCTGACTGATAAGCAAGGCCGCTACACCGGCAATGTGATCGCAGCGGTGCACCCGGCCACTACCGAAGAAGTGGCGGCGGTGGTGCGTACCTGTGTGGCCTGGAAAGCGCCGATCGTGGTACAGGGCGGCAATACCGGGCTGATGGCCGGTGCCACGCCGGACGCCAGCGGGCGTTCCGTGTTGCTGCTGCTCGACCGCATGAACCGCGTGCGTCATGTCGATACCGACAACGACACACTGACGGTGGAAGCCGGTTGCATCCTGCAAACCGTGCAGGAGGTGGCCCGCAACGCCGACCGCCTGTTTCCCCTGAGCCTGGGCGCCGAAGGCAGTTGCACCCTGGGCGGCAACCTCGGCACCAATGCCGGCGGCACCGGCGTGCTGCGTTACGGCAACACCCGCGAATTGACGCTGGGCCTTGAAGTGGTGACTGCCGAAGGTGAGATCTGGCACGGCCTGCGCGGCTTGCGCAAAGACAATACCGGCTACGACCTGCGGGATTTGTACATCGGCAGCGAAGGCACGTTGGGCATCATCACGGCGGCGACGCTGAAACTGTTTCCGCTGCCCAAGGCCCAGGCCACCGCGTTGCTGGCCTTTGATGAACTGGCCCAGGCCGTGGCGTTCCTGTCCCATGCCCGCGCCGGTTTTGGCGCAAGCCTCACCGCGTTTGAATTGCTCACGGCTGATTGCCTGGCCTTGCTGCGCGACCAATTCCCGCAAGGCCCGCAGCCGTTTAAAACCGCCAGCCAGCCGTGGTTTGCCTTGATCGAACTCTCTGACAACAGCAGCGAAAGCCACGCCCGCGAGGCCTTCGAACAGGTGCTGGGCGATGCCTTCGAAAAACAGCTGATCAGTGACGCGCTGATTGCCGAAAGCCTGGCGCAAAGCGAGGCCCTGTGGCTGCTGCGCGAGAACATGAGCGAGGCGCAGAAACGTGCCGGGCGCAACATGAAACACGATATCTCGGTGCCGATTTCCCAGGTGGTGGCGTTCGTTGCGCATACCGACGCGCTGTTGCAGCAGCATTTTCCCGGCGTGCGCAACTTCACCTTTGGCCATCTGGGCGACGGCAACCTGCATTACAACGTGGCCCATCCGCTGGATTCCACGGTGGAGGCACACATGGCCCATTACGCCGAATTGAGCGCCCTGGTACACGACAGCGCCCACGCCCACGGTGGTTCCATCAGCGCCGAACACGGCATCGGCCAACGCAAGGTCGGCATGCTCAGCCGCTACAAAAGCCCGGTTGAGCTGGACCTGATGCGCCGCATCAAGCAGGCGCTTGACCCCCACAACTTGCTCAACCCCGGCAAAGTCCTTGAGGTGCAGCCATGACCGTCCGCCTGTCCCAACGCGTGCAGCGCGTGTCGCTGTCGGCCAACGCGGCGGCCAAGTCCCGAGCCACTGAATTGCGTGACGCCGGCCGCGATATTCTCGACCTCACCACCGGCGAGCCGGACTTCGACACGCCGGAGCACATCAAGCAGGCGGCCTATGCCGCCATCGCGGCCGGTGCGACCAAGTACACGCCCACGCCGGGCGTCAAGGCGCTGCGCCTGGCGGTGCAGCGCAAGCTGGCCGAGGAAAATCGTCTGGACTATCCGCTGTCGTCCATCGTGATCGCCAACGGCGCCAAACAGATCATCTTCAATGCCTTTGCCGCTACGCTGGATGACGGCGATGAGGTGCTGGTGCCGACGCCGTACTGGCCGTCATTTCCCGACAGCGTGCGCTTCAATGGCGGTACGCCGGTGTTCATCGAGTGCGAGCTGGAGCAGGGCTGCAAGTTGCTGCCCGCCCAGTTGGAGCAACACATCACCGAGCGCACGCGCTGGCTGATTCTCAATGGTCCGGGTAACCCGAGCGGCGCGGTGTACAGCGAGGCCGAATTGCGCGAGCTGGCGGACGTGTTGCGCCGCCACCCTCAGGTGCTGGTCCTGCTGGACGAGCTGTACGAACACATCCGTTTCGACGGGCGCCCGCCACAAAGCCTGCTGAATGTGGCGCCGGATTTGCTCGACCGCAGCCTGTTGGTGGGCGGCGTGTCCAAGACCTATGCCATGACCGGCTGGCGCATCGGCTTTGGCGCCGGGCCGAAAAACCTCACCGACGCCATGGCCGTGGTGCAATCGCAATCGACGTCGGGTGCTTCTTCGGTGGGGCAGGCGGCGGCATTGGCAGCGTATACCGGCGGGCTGGGTTTCCTCGCAGAGCAGGTTACGGCCTATCAGTTGCGCCGGGACATTCTGGTCAAAACCCTGCAAAGCGTTGAAGGTCTGGAGGTGCTCGAACCCCAGGGCGGCTTCTTCGTTTTTGTGCGCTGCGCGGGTTTGCTGGGGCGCCATCGCCCGGATGGCGTTCGCATCAAGAACGATGAAGATGTGGTCGCCTGGTTGCTGGAAGAGGGCGTGGCCGGAGTGGCGGGCAGCGCTTATGGCCTGTCGCCGTGGTTCCGGCTGTCCATTGCGACTGCGACCGAGAGTGTGGCCGAGGCCGGGCGGCGCATCGCGACCGCCTGTGGAAACCTGCAATGATGGAGTGGTTTGTCCATTGGGCTGCCGGCATCGGCCTGAACTACACCTTCCTGCTGGACGCCTACCAGCGCGGCACGCTGGTGCAGGGCGCGCTGACCACCGGCCTGCTGTGCCTGTTCACCATCATCGGCAGCCTGGTCGCGGGTATTTCCCTGGCGGCGATGCTCACCTCGGGCAACCCGTGGCTGGCCAAGCCTGCGCGGGTGTTCGTCGAGGTCACGCGCAACACGCCAACCCTGGTGCAGTTGTACTGCGCGTTTCTGGTGCTGAACATGCTGCTCACCCAGGCGGTCGGCGCGGCCAACCCGCTGACGCCGTTTGCCTGGGTGGTGATCGTGATCTCCCTGCACAAGGGCGCGTTCCACGCCGAAGCCTTGCGCGCCGGCATTGAAGCGGTGCCCGCCGTGACTCTGGAAGCCGCCAGTTCCCTGGCCTTCAGCAACCGCCAATTATTGTGGAATGTGCAGTTGCCGTTGGCGCTGCGTTTCGCCTTGCCGTCGCTGATCAACAACCTGATCGACCTGGTGAAAATGACCGCCGTGGCTTCGGCCATCGCCGTGGGCGACATCACCTACGCGGCGATCATGATCTGGACCCAGAGCGACAACGTGCTGGAACTGATGATTCTGATCCTGAGTTTTTTCGGCCTGCTGAGTTTTATCGTCAATTGCGTGGGGCGCTGGCTGGAAGCGCGCCTGAGGATGCCCGGCTATGGCCATTGATTCATTCCCGGTGCTGTCGGCGTTGCTGCAATGGTCACCGGCGCTGGTGGCCGGTTTTGGCCAGAACATCCTGATCAGCCTGTTGGCGATTGCCATCGGCTCGGTGCTGGGCCTGTTGATCGGCGCGCTGGCGTTGTCGCCGCTCGGGTTTGTCGCGCGGCTGTGGGTGCAGGTGTTTCGTAACGCGCCATGGTTGGTGCTGATTTACTTCACCACCTACGTGTTCCCGTTCGAAATTCATATTGGCAGCAGCTACGTGTCGTTTCCTGACTGGGTGAAAGTCACCCTCGGTCTGGCCTTGCCGGCCAGCGCCAACGTGGCGGAAATTTTTCGGGGCGCCATCGGTTCGATCCCGAGCACGCAGTGGGAAGCCGCACGCTCGCTGGCCTTCACCCGTGGCCAGCTGTTCCGTTCGATCATCCTGCCGCAGTGCTTCAAACGCATGTTGCCGCCGTGGATGAACCTCTACGCGGTGGTGACCATGGGCACCGCGCTGGCCTCGCTGGTGGGCGTGCACGACGTGATCGACACCGCGCAGATCGCCAGCAACACGGTGAACATGACCGGTTTCACCGTGGTGATTTACCTGAGCCTGCTGGTGCTGTTCTTCGCCTATTGCTACCCGATTTCTCGCCTGACCCAACACCTGGAGCGCCGTTATGCCTTCTATTGAACCCCTGGTGAGCCTGCGGGATGTGCACCTGTCGTTCGGCGCCAACCCGGTGCTCAAGGGCATCGACCTCGATGTGCTCAAAGGCCAGGCGGTGTCGATCATCGGCCCGTCGGGCTCGGGCAAATCCACCATCCTGCGTTGCATCACCGGGTTGTTGCAGCCCCAACGCGGCAGCATTCGCGTGGGGCACACCCAGGTCGAGGGCCTGGCCCAGGAAGCCCAGCGTATCGAGTTGCGCAAGCGTGTCGGGTTTGTGTTTCAGCAGTACAACCTGTTCCCGCATTTGTCGGTGCTGGAAAACCTGGTGATTGCCCCGCGCAAGGTACTGGGGCGCAACCGCGCCGACGCCGAGAAAGACGCGCGGGCGCTGCTGGCCAAAGTGCGCATGGAACACAAGGCCGACGCTTACCCCGGCCAGCTCTCCGGCGGCCAGCAACAGCGCGTGGCGATTGCCCGTGCCCTGGCGATGCGCCCGGAACTGATCCTGTTTGACGAAGTGACCTCGGCGCTGGACCCGGAAACCGTCGGCGAAGTGCTGACGGTGATTCGCGAGCTGACCGAAGAGGGCATGACCTGCGTGCTGGTCACCCACGAAATGCGCTTCGCCGAAGAGATCAGCGACGTGGTGTATTTCACCGAAAACGCCGTGATTGTCGAGCATGGCAGCGCCGCGCAGATTTTCCAGAACCCGGTCAGCGAACGCACCCAGACGTTCCTGCGCCATGCCCTGGGCGACACCGGGCGCCGTGGCCCCATCGCCCACGATCCGTACCTGTTGACCAATTTGAGCCGTTACAGCCTGTCTGTCTGATAAGAGGAAATGCGTGATGAGTACCGAAAACCGTGCCGACGTGATCGAGGCATTCCTGCAGCAGATCCGCGTCATTAACCAGCGTGGCGTAGACCGTGCGGCCCTGGTGGAAATCGTCGGCCTGCTGGAAACCCTGGCCGAGCGCCGCGACCTGTTCAACTTCGACGAATTCCCCGCGCCGGTGCCGGGGCAGGGCAGCACCGCGTTTCGTTATCGCCTGAACGACGACGGTGACACGCCGACCCTCTACCTCAACTCGTTGCTGCCGGGCAAAAGCACCATCGCTCACAACCACGAGACCTGGGCAATCATCAGCGCCATCGAGGGGCAGGAAATCAACTACGTCTACGCGCGCAATGATGAAGGGCGCGAGCCGGGCTTCACCACCCTGACCCTTGAGAAGGAAGTGATTGTGCAGCCAGGCACGTCGATCTCGTTCCTGGGCGAAGACCTGCATGGCATCAAGGTTGAGGGGGAGCAGGCGACCTTGCATTTTCACCTCTACGGTTTGCCGCTGGAATCATTGAACGGCCGGTACGGCGTGGAAGCGGACGGCCGCATCCTCAACTACAACGCCTCGCAAATGGCGCCGTCGATCAAGGCCTACGCCTGACACAACACTGACCAATGTGGGAGCTGGCTTGCCTGCGATAGCGGTGTGTCAGTCACCACCGCTATCGCAGGCAAGCCAGCTCCCACAGGTTTAGCCGTGTTCGTCCAAGGGGTTTTTATGATTGATCTGTATTACTGGCCCACGGGCAATGGTTTGAAAGTCGGCATCCTGCTGGAAGAGCTTGGCCTTGAATACCGCCTGCTGCCGGTGAACATCCGCGAAGGCGAGCAGAAGCAGGCCGAGTTCCAGCGCATCAGCGCCAACGGGCGGATTCCAGCGATTGTTGACCGTCGCGCAGGCACGCCACTGAGCCTGTTTGAGTCCGGCGCGATTCTCAACTTCCTGGCCGACAGCGCCGGACGGTTTTTGCCGCCCGCTGGCAGCGTGGAGCGGCAAAAGGTGCAGGAATGGCTGTTCTGGCAAGTCGGGCATATCACGCCCTATCTCAGCCAGTTGCAGGTATTCAAGGAGAAGGCGCCCGAGCCGATCCCGTTTGCCCTTGACCTGCTGAACGCCGAAGCCACGCGCCTGTACGGCGTACTGGAGCAACGCCTGGCCGAGGTGCCGTACGTGGCGGGTGAATACTCGGTGGCCGACATCGCAATTTTTCCGTGGATTCAGCCGCAACGCCAAGGCCAGGACCTGGCGAGCTACCCGCACATCCACGCGTGGCGCGAGCGCATCAAGGCAAGGCCGGCGGTGCAGCGTGCCTACGCCAAGGGCCGCGAAGTAGCACCCGGCGAGCGCTCTTTGGCGTTGCAGTAACCCTTTTCTAACTTTGTTGGGACTTCCATGAGCCAGACCATCACCCCAAGTCAACTGCAGCAATGGCTGTTCGACGGGCAGGAAATCGCCGTGTTCGACGTGCGCGAGCACGGGCAATACGGTGAAGCCCACCTGTTTCACGGGGTGAACCTGCCCTATAGCCGCCTGGAGCTGGAGGTACGCCGCCTGGCGCCCAACCCGCAGGTCCGTCTGGTGATTTACGACCAGGACGGCGGTGAAGTGGCGGCGCGCGCGGCCGAGCGTTTGCACACCCTGGGTTACAGCCTCATGCACGTGCTGGAAGGTGGCGCGGATGGCTGGCAGGCCGCTGGCTTGCAGTTGTTCGCCGGGGTGCATGTGCCGTCCAAGGCCTTTGGCGAGTTGGTGGAAGAAGCCAGCCACACGCCCCACATCACCGCGCGGCAATTGGCCGAGTGGCAGGCCCGTGGCGAACCGCACGTGTTGCTGGATGGCCGGCCCTTCGATGAGTACCGCAAGATGACCATTCCCGGTTCCATCTGCTGCCCGAATGGCGAACTGGGCTACCGCGTGCATGATCTGGTGCCGGATGACCGCACGCCCATCGTGGTCAACTGCGCCGGACGCACGCGCAGCATCATCGGCGCGCAGACGCTGATCAACCTGGGCTTGAAGAACCCGATCTACGCGCTGGAAAACGGCACTCAGGGCTGGTACCTGGAAGACTTCAAACTGGAGCACGGCAGTACGCGGCGTTATGCCGAGCAGGTCAGCACTGACCTGGCTGAGCAGCGGCTGGCCGCCCGGCAACTGGCTGAGCGGGCAGGGGTGGTGAATGTCTCGGCGGATCAGGTGCGCCAGTGGGCCGGCGACGCCCAGCGCAGCCTGTTTCTGTGCGACGTGCGCACCGCCGAAGAGTTTGCGCTGGGCACGTTGCCAGGCGCGCAACACACGCCGGGCGGGCAGTTGATCCAGTCCACCGACCTGTATATCGGCGTGCGCCAGGCGCGGGTGGTGCTGGTGGACAGTGACGGCGTGCGTGCGCCGATTGTGGCCAGTTGGTTGCGCCAGTTGGGGCATGAGGCCTATGTATTGCGCGGCGGCATTGCCAGCGGCCTTGCATTGCCGGTGTTGCAGCCGGTGGCGTATGCGCCGTTGCCACTGATCAGCGCCCAGGCGCTTGCGCTGGAGTTGAACGATGTCAACCTGGTCGACTTGCGCCCGAGCATGGTGTTTCGCAAGGGGCACATTCCGGGTTCGCAGTGGTCGATTCGCTCATTGCTTAACACCGATCATCGCCCGTTGGTGCTGGTGGCGGACGATCCGGCGCTGGCTGCTTTTGCTGCCGAAGGGCTGGATGCGAGGCTGTTGGACGGCAGTTTTGCCGCCTGGGCTGCGGCTGGCCTGCCCGTCATCGAAGACGCGCAAACCCCGCCAGACGCGCAGTGCATCGACTTTCTGTTCTTCACCCACGACCGCCACAGCGGCAACAAGGACGCCGCGCGCCAGTATCTGGCCTGGGAAATCGGCCTGCTGGCGCAGATGAGCGAGGCGGAAATCGCCAGCCTCAAGCCGCTGACGGCTCCGTCGCGGGTACGCACCCGGTTGATCCACGCTGCGCGCACCGAAAAAGGCCAGGGCGGCCGCGCGGTCAACGTGCCGGTGACGCGCCTGAGCACGGTGCTGTTCGATAACCTTGCGCAAATGCGCGACGCCCGTGCCCGCCGTGACAGCGAGCGCGTGCTCAGTTACGGCGCGCGCGGCAACCCGACGTCCCATGCGCTGGAAGACCTGGTGACCGAACTGGAAGGTGGCTATCGCACGCGCCTTTACGGTACCGGCCTCGCGGCGGCGGCCCAGGTGTGCCTGGCGTATCTGCGCCCCGGCGACCATGTGCTGATCACCGACGCGGTGTATTCGCCGGTGCGCAAACTGGCCCTGGAATTCCTCGAGCCCTTCGGCATCGAAGTCAGCTATTTCGCACCGGACGGTCAGGGGCTGGAAGCGCAGTTGCAGGCCAACACCAAACTGGTCTACGCCGAAGTGCCGGGCTCGCTGCTGTATGAACTGTGTGATTTGCCTGCGATGGCGGCGCTGTGCAAGCCGCGCAATATTCTGCTGGCGGTCGACAACACCTGGGGCTCAGGCTACCTGTACCGCCCGCTGGCGTTGGGCGCGGACATTTCCATCATGGCCCTGACCAAGTACCTCGGCGGCCACAGCGACGTGATGATGGGCAGCGTGAGCACCACCGAAGCAGCCTGGCCGGCGCTGGGCCGGATGAGCGACACCTTCGGCAATGCCGTGAGTGCCGACGACGCATACCTGATTCTGCGCGGTGCACGCACCCTGGCGCCCAGGCTGGATGTGCATGAGCGTCAGGCGGTCGAAATCGCCCAATGGTTGCAGGCGCAACCTCAGGTCAAGCGCGTGTTCCACCCGGCCTTGCCCGGGCATCCGGGGCATGCGCTGTGGCGTCGGGATTTCACCGGCAGCAATGGCTTGTTGTCGTTTGAACTGAGCAGCCTTGACCCGGCCTGGCTCGAACGCTTTATCGACGGTTTGCAGGTGTTTGGGTTGGGCGCTTCGTGGGGTGGCTATGAAAGCCTGGTTACCGTGGCGGATACCAGGGATCGTGAGAGCGCGGCGGACAGGGCGTTGAACCCGGTGGTGCGCCTGCATATCGGCCTGGAGGATGTGGCGACGCTGATCGAGGATCTGCAGCGCGGGTTTGCCCTGGCGGACTGAGTGAAGATCGCTCCCACAGCCCGTGGGAGCGATCAACACTGTCAGTGTTTGACGGGGGTTGGCAGCGTCACGAGGTTGACGTAGCCGTCCCAGAATTTCTTCTGGTCCACGCCGAATACTACCTTGGCTTTCTGCGTACCCACCGGCGCGCCTTTCTTGTAGCCCAGCGCACGGCCGTAGTCGGCGCCGAAGGTGGCATCCACATCCACCCACAAGTCACGAGACTCGGTGACGATCTGCGGGCTGACCAAAAACAACGCCGGCAAGCTGTCCCAGGTGAAGCTGTGGTAGCCCGGGTCCTTGTCGAACAGTGGCCCGAACTCATGCTTGTACAGGTCGGCTATCGCGCCTTTCTGTGCAATCACGCGCTGGTACACCGACTTGTCGAAGGTGACTTTCTCGCACACGTCGTTGGGGAAAATCACGTGTTCGATCGGCGAGCGCAACACGATCTTCGCGGCCTCCGGGTCGAACCACCAGTTGAATTCCGCCGCCGGCGTGGTGTTGCCCGGAATCTCCAGGGCGCCCCCCATGTACACGATGCGCTTGATCAGCGGCACGATGTCCGGCGCCGAACGAATGGCCAGGGCGATGTTGGTCAACGGGCCGACTGCCAGAATCGTCACCTGATGGGGGTTGGCGCGCACGCTTTGCACGATGAACTGCGCGGCAGTTTCGCTGCGCAATTGGGTATGAGTGGCCAGGCCATCCGGTGGCGCGATCAACTGCGACGGTGAAGTAGGGCGGGGGTTTTTGAACGCCCCCG
The DNA here is from genome assembly GCF_002813445.1 of Pseudomonas tolaasii NCPPB 2192. Classification (NCBI taxonomy): domain Bacteria; kingdom Pseudomonadati; phylum Pseudomonadota; class Gammaproteobacteria; order Pseudomonadales; family Pseudomonadaceae; genus Pseudomonas; species Pseudomonas tolaasii. The sequence goes on along the minus strand of NZ_PHHD01000001.1, from coordinate 5,099,631 downwards.
GCCAGCCCACGCCGAACAGGGTTTTTTCTGCCTCATAGGTGGCGAAGTCATGCAACAGCGGGTAGGCGGCGCCGGAATAGACGCCCACCTCTTTCTCCACGCCCATGCGTTCCACGGCCTTGAGGGCGTCAACCTGTTCCTGGTCAACCCAGGCGTTGCCGCTGACCAGGGTCATGCCCAGCAGCTCGATGCGTTTTTGCGCATGCAGCTGGGCGAGCATGATGAAGGCCTGGCCGTCATCGTTGAGCACGTTGAAGTCGGTGTCGAAAATGACTTTCTCAGCCGCTTGCGCCGTGCCTGCACACAGGCCGACGGCGACAAGCAGCGCACAGCTTTTCAGGAAGCCTTGCATGGTGATTCATCCGAAAAATTATTGTTGTTAACGGTTCACCAGTTTCGCCGGCAAGGCGATGACCAGGAAGCTGCTGAGGATCAGGCAGCCGGCGAAAAACCACAAGGCACCGGCGCTGCTGCCTGTGACATCGATCGCAACCCCCATCAACGAATTACTCACCAAGCCGGCAATGTTGGCCACCGAACAGGCCAGGGCAAAGCCCGTGGCGGCGGCGGTACCTTTGAGGAAGGTGGCCGGCAGGCTGAAAAACACCGGCACCGCGCCGATGATGGCGGCCGAGGCAATCGCGAACAGCGCCACGGTGGCGGCCACGTTATGGGTAAAGAACGTGCTGGTGGCCATGGCGGCTGCGCCGATGAAAAACGGCACGATGATGTGCCAGCGACGCTCGCGGTGTTTGTCGGAGCTGGCGCCGATCAGCAGCATGCCCAGCAACGCGGCGATGCTGGGCAGGGCCGTGAGCACGCCGATGTGGAAGGTGTCGGTGACCCCGGCATTGCGGATGAAGGTCGGCATCCAGAAGCCCATGGCATAGGCGCTGAGCAGGATCGAGAAGTCGATGCCGCCGAGCATCCACACCTTGAGGTTGAAGAATCCGTCGCGGAAGCTGTGCTTGCTGCCGGTGGCGTCGGCTTCGTCCTTGCGCAGCTCGCTTTCCAGCAGGGATTTTTCCTCGGCAGACAGCCATTTGGCCTGCTGATAACTATTGGGCAGCGCCCAGAAGGTCAGCACACCGAGCAGCACGCTGGGCACCGCTTCGATCAGGAACAGCCACTGCCAGCCGCGCAGGCCGCCGACGCTGTCAAAGTGGGCCATGACCCAGCCGGACAGCGGGCCGCCGATCACGCTGGAGAGCGGCAGGCCGATCATGAACAGCGCGATGATCCGCCCGCGCCGGTGGGTGGGGAACCAGGTGGTCAGGTAATACAGAACCCCTGGCAAAAAGCCCGCTTCGGCGGCGCCGAGCAGGAAGCGCAGGATGTAGAACTGGGTGGTGGACGTGACCAGCATGGTGCAGGCCGAGAGCAGGCCCCAGGTGATCATGATGCGCGCGATCCAGATTTTCGCGCCGACCCGCTCCAGCACCAGGTTGCTCGGCACTTCAAAGAGGATGTAGCCAACGAAGAACAGCCCGGCGCCGAGGCCGAACGCGGTTTCGCTGAAGTGCAACTGGTCGAGCATCTGCAACTTGGCGAAGCCGATGTTGATGCGGTCCAGATAGGCTGCCAGGTAGCAGAAACACAGGAACGGAATCAGCTTCCAGGTGATCTTGTGGTAGAGCGTGGTGACGGGGTCTGCGACATGGGTCGCGGGCGCTGCATTCGCAATGGGCATTGGGGTGTCTCCTGGCGGTGACTTATGGTTTTTATACGGCCGCTTTTGTTCCAGCACTTCGGAGTGCTGTAGAAGCGACGTCCAAAGGCAGTGTCAGAAGACTGAGAGCTGCACCGGCTTTCTATTGTGGGAGCTGGCTTGCCTGCGATGAGGGCGTGTCAGGCAACAGGGATGTTGCTGACCCACCGCCATCGCAGGCAAGCCAGCTCCCACCTTTTAACCGGGGGCGGCTCACAGTTTTGCGCAGGACCACGCTCTTTGTCGTGGTTCCCGGTGAATCGTTATGGCTCCCTGAACTTGCTCATCGCCTCCTGCTTGCTCACCACGTCGCCGTACTTGCTGTCGATATCGAACAGGTTGGCTTCATGGGGAGCCGGGTGCCGGTCGCCGACGCATTCGCGCACGACGATGGTGCGAAACCCGTGTTGCACGGCATCCACCGCCGTGGCGCGGATGCAGCCACTGGTGGAGCAGCCGGCCAGTACCACGGTGTCGATGCCCTGGGCGTGCAGCATCGGGGCCAGACTGCTGCCGAAAAACGCACTGGCGTACTGTTTGGTGATCACCACTTCATCGGCCTGGGGCAGCACCTCGGCGCAGAACGCTGCGAGCGGGTTGCCTTCGACCATGTCCTTCATCACCGGGGCCTTCTTGACCCAGATGCCGCCATCGGCGAAATGGCCGGGATGGTAGCGGATATTGGTGTGCACTACCGCAACCCCATGCTCGCGTGCACTGGCCAGCAGCTCGACGCTTTCGGCCACCGCACTGACCACACCCGGCGCGAACAACGGCGCGCCTTCGGTGGTGTAGCCCTGCATGAAATCAATCATCAGCAGCGCAGCCTTTTTGCCGAAGCCGATGCGGTTGCCCCATACGCCCTGGTAGTTGGCGTCGGCGGATTGTTCACTCATCTTCAACTCCTCAATTCTGAACAGTGCACTGGACCTGTGGCGAGCGAGCTTTTTGTGGCGAGCGGGCTTGCCACAGAGGTCTTTTGCACATTTCAGTAAGCACCGGAGAGCAGGGCGCCGGCGCCTGGAACGATGGGCTCCAGGTCCAATGCCTTGAGCATCGCGTAGGTGGTGGCAATGGCGGCGGTCAGCACGGGTTTGCCGGTTTGCGCTTCGACCTTGGCCACCACCGGCAGCGACTGCATCTGCACGCAGGCCGACAGCACGATCACGTCCACGCCTTCGAGGTTCATCCCGGCGACGATGGCCGGCAGGTTGGCGGGGTCGTGGCGCGCCACTTCGAGGTTGTCGGGGATTTCCAGCGCGCGCCAGTCCACCACTTCAAAGCCTTCCTCGCGGATGTAATTGACCACCAGTTCAGTCAGCGGCTTCATGTACGGCGCGACAATGGCGATGCGTTTGGCGCCCATGACTTTCAGGCCTTCGATCAAGGCGCCGGCGCTGGTGATCACCGGGGCGTTGGCGTCGTTGTCGGCGGTGGCCTTGCGCAGGCGTTGCTCGGAATTGCGGTGGTAGCCCAGCCCCATGGCCATGATCGCCACCAGGCACGCATAACCGAGTACATCCACCTTGGCGTCGGACAGCTCGACGGCGCAGCGATCGGACTCGCCGTCCATCGCCGCCAGTTCTTCCTTGCGCACTTGCTTCATGCGCATGCGGCTGGAGTGAAAGGTAAAACGCTCGGGGCGGATGGCCTGGCGTGCGGTGAGCATCGCCGGGATCTCGGTTTCCATGGTGGTGTTGGAGCTCGGCACGATCTGGCCGATGCGGTAAGGCTTGTGCATGGTGGTCTCCGTTCTTATCGGGTGAGAAAGTCGCCGAGGGCGTTGAAAAAGCCGTCGAGGTCGTCCCACGGAATCATGTGTCCGGCGTTCGCGACGCGCGCGACCTGAATGTTCGGTTGCAAGTCCTGGATTTCGGCCACGTCTTCGTCGAGGATCACACCGCCGCGCCCGGCCACCATCAACAGGGCAGGGGCGTTGAGGTGAGGCAGGTCCTGGTGGAAGTCAACGCTGTGGAAGTCATTGAAGGCGCGCACGATGGCGGGCTCATAGCAGGTGTGCAGCCATTCGGCGCGCAGCTGCAGTTGCTCTTCGGTCCAGGTGGCGCAGAAGGCGCGCATCGCCTCTGCATCCATGCCGATCAGCGACTGGCGGATCGAGTCGACGTACCACGGCAGCTTGCTCGGGTATTCGCGTCGGCCAGGGCCTGAAACAGGCGGGTCGATCAGCACCACGCGGTTGACGCCCCGGGGGTGCTTGACGGCGCTGCGCACGGCAAACCGGGCGCCCATGGAATGGCCCATCAGGTGGTAATGGTCGAGGCCGAGTGCCTCGGCAAACGCGCCGATGTCATCGGCGCAGGTGTCAGCGCTGTAATCCAGTTCCGGGCCGGTCGACGACAAGCCGCGGCCGCGCACATCCAGCACATAGGTGTCGAACTGCACGCCCAGGCGTTCGGCGACAAAGCCCCAGGTGATCGCCGGGCTGGTGATGCCCGGAATCAGGATCAGTGCCGGGCCTTTGCCGCCGTAGCGCAGGTAGTGCTGGCGAATGCCGTTGGCTTGCACGTTGCCGCCATACAGAAAGGTGCTCACGCGGCCACCCCCGACTTCAGTTGCTGGGCGTACAGGTCGTAGCCATAAACCCAATCCGGATCTTCCTGGGTGCGCAGCCAGGTGTTGGCGTTGGACACGGCCTGAACGCGGGAGGCGCGCTCCTTGCGGTTGGCTTCGTAGAGCTGAAAGGCGGTGCGGTAATCGCTGATGCCGGTTTCCTGCAGGCACCGGGTGAGCATGGCGGCGTCTTCGATGGCCATGCCGGCGCCCTGGGCCATGTGCGGTTTCATCGGGTGGCAGGCATCGCCCAACAATACCAGGCGGCCACGGCTCCACAGCGGCAGCGGGTTGCGGTTGCGCAGCGGCCATTTGGTCACGCTTTCGGTGGATTCGATCAGCGCCTGCACGGTGGGGTGGTAGCCCTTGAAGGCGTCGAACATCTCCTCGCGACTGCTGTCGACGAAGGCGCCCTGGAAATCCCATTCGGCATGGGGCACGCCGGTCACGTAGTAGTACTCGTCGCGCTTGCCGGTGGTGTAGTAGACCATCATGTGGCGGTCTTCGGTCCACCACTTGATGCAGTCTTCAAACTTCAAATCGTACTTGGCCAACTGGTCGCCGCGGATCAGCGCACGGTGCGCGACCCAGCCGCTGTACAGCGGTTTTTCCACCCCCAGCAGTTCCTCGCGGATCTTGGAGTTGATGCCGTCGGCGCCGATCACGATGTCGGCGTAGGTCACCTGGCCGTCAGCGAAGGTCAGGCGCACTTGGGTGTCGGTCTCTTCGAGGGTTTCCAGGCGCTTGTTGAAATGCAGGGTGCCCGGCTTGAGGGTGGACATCTGCAGGGCATGCAGGTCGCCACGGTGCACGGTGATGTAGGACGCGCCGTAGCCGGTCAGGGGGATGCGTGAGAGGTAGTCGCCCGTTTCACCGCAACGGCTGAACCAGTGCTCGGGGTGCGAGCCCATCAGGTCCAACTGTTTTTCGATGCCCATGCGGCGGAAGATTTTCATGATGTTGGGCCCCATGTGGATCCCCGCGCCCAGCCGGGAGAACTCCGGCGCCTGCTCGTAGATATCCACGTCAAAGCCGGCTTGTTGCAGCAGGGTGGCGGCGGCGGCACCGCCAAGGCCGGCACCGACGATGGCGATTTTCTGAGTGCTTCCCATGGGGCGTAATCCTCTCTCTTTTTGATTTTCGGCGGCATCTGTCCGCAAGGTTTTTAAAGTGTATACGCTCATTTTTTGAAATGGGAAGCCCACGATTATAAAATTTATTTTTGACCGTATTTGTCCTGTGTAACGCTGAGTAGCCTTTAAATATTAGGTTTGTGTGGATTGGTAACGTTTTGGCGCGACGCTTGCAGTCCGCATGCAATTCAGGTCTTATCGTCAGTAATTGGCGTATACGCTATAAAAATGCACTAGTGTGAAGCGCGATGCCTGAACTTGGTGCAGCCCCACAGGAGACAGGAAAATGCCGGTAAGCGATTGCGAACTGACCCAGATGTTTGAACACGTGCTGAAGCTGTCGAAGGTCGATCCGACCCAGAGCGTCGCCGTGCTCAAGAGCCATTACTCCGACCCGCGTACCGTGCGCGCCGCCATGGATGCCGCCCAGCGTCTGGGCGCCAAGGTGTACGCGGTGGAGCTGCCGTCGTTCAACCACCCCAAGGCGATGGGCAACGACATGACCGCCTACTGCGGCGACACCGCGTTGACCGGCAACCTCGCGGCCCAGCGCGCGCTCGAAGCCGCCGACCTGATCGTCGACACCATGATGCTGCTGCATTCGCCCGAGCAGGAGCAGATCCTCAAGACCGGCACGCGCATTCTGTTGGCCGTGGAGCCGCCGGAAGTGCTGGCGCGCATGCTGCCGACCGAAGAAGACAAGGTGCGCGTGCTGGCCGCCGAACAGTTGCTGAAAAAGGCGCGCTCGATTCACGTCAAGTCTCGCGCCGGCAGCGATTTTCGCGCGGCGCTGGGGCAATACCCGTCAGTCACCGAATACGGCTTTGCCGATGAACCGGGGCGTTGGGACCACTGGCCCAGCGGCTTTTTGTTCTCCTGGCCCAACGAAGAAACCGCCGAGGGCGTGCTGGTGCTGGATATCGGCGACATTCTGCTGCCGTTCAAGACCTACACCCGCGAAAAGATCACGCTGGAGATTGAGAAGGGCTTTATCACCAAAATCCACGGCGGCTTTGAGGCCGAATACCTGCGCGACTACATGAAGTACTTCAACGACCCCGAGGTGTACGGCATTTCCCATATCGGCTGGGGCCTGCAGCCACGGGCGCAGTGGACGGCCATGGGCCTGCACGACAAAAACGACGGCATGTGCATGGACGCGCGGGCGTTTTACGGCAACTTCCTGTTCTCCACCGGGCCGAATACCGAGGTGGGGGGGACGCGCAAGACGCCGTGCCATATGGACATTCCGTTGCGCAATTGCGATGTGTATCTGGATGACGAGGCGGTGGTGATCGGAGGTGACGTCGTCGCACCGCAGGCCTCCCAGGCACGCTGAAAAGATCGTTCCCACGCTCCGCGTGGGAATGCATCCCGTGACGCTCTGCGTCACCCATGCACCCGAAGGCGGGACGCGGAGCGTCCCAGGCGGCATTCCCACGCGGAGCGTGGGAACGATCATATGAGGTAACATGCTTCTCCATCGCCCACCACCTCCCGAGCCCGCCGTGCCTGATTCCTATGTCTTTTCCGAGCAAGTCGGCCACCTGTTGCGCAAGGCCTACCAGCGCCATCTGGCGATTTTTCAGCAGCATGTCGGCGACTCCCAGCTCACCGCCGTGCAATTCGTCACCCTCTGTGCCCTGCGCGATCACGGTGCAAGTTCATTGACGGAGCTGGTCAAGGCCACCGCCGTCGACCAGGCGACCATTCGCGGTATCGTCGAGCGGCTCAAGGCGAAGGAGCTGATTACCCTGGAGCCGGACCCGCAGGACAAGCGCAAGGTGGTGGTGGACCTGTCTGCCGCCGGTGCCGAGCTCGTCGCGCAAACCGCGCCTCGGGCCGCGCAGATCAGCGAGCTGACCATGAGCAACCTCAACCCGGCCGAGCGGGTGGCGGTGCTGTTTCTGCTACGCAAAATGATCGACGACCCGCAGGAGTAGTCACGGCTGGCACCGTTTTTGCTCTGAGTTGATGTAGCAGGCACTTCACGTATGAAGTGTGTCGCGAGACCCCAGGTCCGCGGCGCTTTTTTTTGATTGTTTCGTGTAGTGGTTACTTCACCAAATGGCACAGGCGAAGCGAATGATCAGCCCGAATATCACGGTGACCCTCGAGGTCAACGGCCAGAAAAGCGATGTCAGCGCCATGGCGGACACCCCGCTGTTACTGGTGTTGCGCAATGATCTGGCACTCAACGGCCCCAAGTATGGCTGCGGCCTGGGGGAGTGTGGTGCCTGCACTGTGATCATCGACGGGGTGGCGGCGCGCTCCTGTGTGTTCCCGCTGGCGGGCGCAGCGGGGCGCCAGATCGTTACCCTTGAAGGCCTCGGCACGCGCCAGGCGCCACACCCGGTGCAGCAAGCCTTTATCGATGAGCAAGCCGCGCAATGCGGCTATTGCCTGAACGGCATGATCATGACGACCAAAGCCTTGCTCGACCGCAACCCCGACCCCAGCGAAGCCCAGATCCGCAATGAGCTCTCGGGCAACCTCTGCCGCTGCGGCACCCATATTGAAATCCTGCGCGCCGTGCTGCGTGCCGCCCGCCTGATGACTGTGGACCCACGACCATGACCGAGACGACGCTTTCCCGTGACCAATGGCTGGCCAAGGCCGGTGTGCTGTTGATCGTCGATGATGTGCTGCCACCGTCGGGCCCGGTGGCCAAGGGCGGTACGCCCACCGTGAAGCCCAGGGAGCTGGGGCTGTTTATCGCGGTGAACGACGATGGACTGGTGTATGCGTTCAATGGCCATGTCGATCTGGGCACCGGCATTCGCACGTCGCTGGCGCAGATCGTCGCCGAGGAACTGGACCTGAACATGGAGCAGGTCAAGATGGTGCTCGGCGACACCGAGCGCGCGCCCAACCAGGGCGCGACCATCGCCAGTGCGACCTTGCAGATTTCCGCCATTCCCTTGCGTAACGCCGCCGCCGAAGCGCGGCGTTTTCTGCTGGCGCGGGCGGCGGGGCGCTGGGGCGTGAGCACCGCCAGCCTCAAGGTCGAAGCCGGCGTTGTTCACGCCGCGGACGGGCGTACCACCACCTATGGCGAACTGGTCAGCGGCCAGCACGATCAATTGCGCATCAGCGGTGATGCGCCGCTCAAAGCCATTGAGGATTACCGCCTGGTGGGCAAGGGCGCGGCGCGGGTGGATATCCCCGGTAAAGCCACCGGTGAGCTGACCTACATCCACGACATGCGCGTGCCCGACATGCTCCACGGCCGGGTGGTGCGCCCGCCGTATGCGGGGCTCGATTGCGGAGATTTTGTGGGCAATAGCCTGCTCAGGGTGGACGAGGCCTCCATTGCGCATATTCCCGGCATCGTCGCCGTGGTGGTGATCCGTGATTTTGTCGGCGTGGTGGCGCTGCGCGAAGAGCAGGCGATCAAGGCTGCCCATGAACTGCAAGTGCACTGGAAGCCCTGGAACAACGCCTTGCCGGACATGAGCGACGTCGAACAGGCCATCCGCGACAACCCCCGGGTGCGGCGCACGGTGCTGGACCAGGGCGCAGTCGATGACGCCCTGGCCAATGCCAGCCAGCGTATGCCGCGCAGTTACCTGTGGCCGTACCAGATGCATGGCTCGATCGGGCCGTCTTGCGGTGTGGCGGACTATTCCCCGTCAGGCAGCCGGGTATGGTCGGGCAGCCAGAACCCGCACCTGTTGCGCGCGGATCTGGCGTGGTTGCTTGAGTGCGATGAGGCACTGATCGACGTGATCCGCATGGAAGCGGCGGGCTGTTACGGGCGCAATTGCGCGGACGATGTATGCGCCGATGCGTTGTTATTGTCCCGCGCCGTGGGCAAACCGGTGCGCGTGCAGTTGACCCGCGAGCAGGAGCACTTGTGGGAACCCAAGGGCACCGCCCAATTGATGGATGTGGACGGCGGGCTGAATGCCGACGGCAGCATCGCCGCCTACGACTTTGAAACCAGCTACCCCTCCAACGGCGCGCCGACCCTGGCGCTGCTGCTGACCGGCCGCGTGGAACCGGTGGCGGCGATGTTCGAAATGGGCGACCGCACTTCGATCCCGCCCTACGACATCGACAATATGCGCGTGACCATCAACGACATGGCTCCCATCGTGCGGGCGTCGTGGATGCGCGGCGTGTCGGCGTTGCCCAACACCTTTGCCCACGAGTCCTATATGGATGAGCTGGCGTTTGCCGCCGGCGTCGACCCGGTGGAATACCGCCTGCGTTACCTCAAGGACGAGCGCGCCATCGACCTGGTGAAATCCACTGCCGAGCGTGCCAACTGGTCGCCGCGCACCGCGCCGATGCAAACCGCCAACGAAGACCATCTGCTGCGCGGTCGCGGCTTTGCCTACGCGCGTTACATCCACAGCAAATTCCCCGGTTTCGGCGCGGCGTGGGCCGCCTGGGTGGCGGATGTGGCCATCGACAAGCAGACCGGCGATGTGTCGGTGACGCGGGTGGTGATCGGTCATGACTCGGGAATGATGATCAACCCGGCGGGTGTACAGCATCAGATTCACGGCAACGTGATCCAGTCCACCAGCCGCGTGCTGAAGGAACGGGTGACCTTTGAAGAATCGACGGTGGCGAGCAAGGAGTGGGGCGGTTATCCGATCCTGACCTTTCCCGAAGTGCCCAAAATCGATGTGCTGATGATGCCGCGCCAGGATCAGCCGCCCATGGGCGCGGGGGAGTCGGCGTCGGTGCCGAGTGCGGCGGCGATTGCCAATGCGATCTATGACGCCACCGGAATACGTTTTCGCGAGCTGCCGATTACCCCGGAACGGGTGCTGGCTGCGCTGAATGCGGGCACGCTGGGCGAGCCGGCCAAATCCCCGGAGAAACGCAAGAAATGGTGGTTTGGCGCATTGTTCGCCACCCTGGGCGCGCTGATGGCGACGGCCTGGCCATTCCACAATGAAATCGCACCGATTGCCCCGCCCGCTGCCGGTACCTGGTCCAAGGCCACCCTGGAGCGCGGGCGCTTATTGGCAGCCGTGGGTGATTGCGCGGTGTGCCACACGGCACCGGGCGGCGCGACCAACGCGGGCGGGCTGGCGATGGAGACGCCGTTCGGCGTGCTGTACAGCAGCAATATCACCCCGGACGTAAAGACCGGTATTGGCGCGTGGTCATACCCGGCCTTTGAGCGGGCGATGCGTGAGGGCATAGGCCGCGATGGGCGCAACCTGTACCCGGCGTTTCCGTACACGGCGTTTCGCAATATCAATGACGCCGACATGCAGGCGCTGTATGCCTACCTGATGAGCCAGGCGCCGGTGAGCCAGGCGCCTACGCCGAATGCCATGCGCTTTCCGTTCAATATCCGGCCGTTGATGGCAGGCTGGAATGCGTTGAATTTAAGGCGCGGCGAAATCACTGTGCAGCCGGAGCGCAGCGAGCAGTGGAACCGCGGCAACTATCTGGTCAATGGCTTGGGGCACTGCGCCGCATGTCATTCGCCGCGCAACCTGATGGGCGCGGAGAAGGGCGGCAAGGCGTTCCTGGCAGGCGGCATGGTCGATGGTTGGGAGGCGCCGGCGTTGAACGGGTTGTCCAAGGCACCGACGCCGTGGACCGAGGATCAATTGTTCACATATTTGAGCACGGGCTATTCGCAGGCCCACGGCGTGGCGGCAGGGCCCATGGGGCCGGTGGTGAGCGAGCTGTCGAAGCTGCCCAAAACCGATATTCGCGCGATGGCGGTGTACCTGGCTTCGCTCAACGGTGATGCGGCGGCCAAAGCTCAAACCGTGGCGGCGAGCGTGCCGAATCCGAATGGCCGCCGTGTTTTTGAAGGTTCATGCAAGGCTTGCCATGCCGATGGCCTGGGGCCGAAGTTATTCGGCGTCAGCCCGTCACTGGCCACCAATACTAATGTGCACAGCGATCGGCCGGATAACTTGATCAAGGTGATCCTGCAAGGCATCAGCAACCCGGCGACCCGGGATCTGGGGTATATGCCGGGGTTCAAGGACAGTTTGTCGAATGGCCAGGTGGCGGATTTGGTGGCGTATCTGCGCGGGCAATTTGCGCCGAATGCGCCGCAGTGGCAGGGCTTGGAGCAGAAGGTGGCGCACCTGCGGGCCAATCCCGGTACCCACTGACACGCCACAGTTTGATTCGGTTTCTACAGTGGCGTAACGCCGCGTATCACCAGGTCGGTGATGAAGGCCAGCCAATCCCGCTGCTGCCCCTTGTCCGCCAGGTCTTCACCCAGAAACGAACTGAGGGTATGGCGGTTGGAGTTATAGAAGTAACAGAGCGAAGCAATCATCAAATACACATGCTTGAGGTCCACATCCTCGCGGAACACGTCTTGGGCCTGGCCTGCTTCAATGATGGGCCGCAGCACGCCCACCGCTTCGCCGGACAACCGGCGCATTTCCCCCGATTGCTGCGCGTGCTTGCCCTGATGCAGGTTCTCGACGCTCAGGATCGCCACGAATTCCGGATGCTTGACGTAGTAGTTCCAGATAAACGCCACCAGGTCGCGCAAGGCCTGCGCGGGTGCGGTGAGGTCGAGCTTGAGCTTGCTTTCGGCTTTGTTGAATTGCTCGTAGATGTGTTCCAGCACGCAGACGAACAGGTGTTCCTTGCTGCCGAAATAGTAATAAAGCATGCGGTCGTTGGAGTCGGCTTCCTTGGAGATGGTGTCGACGCGCCCGCCGGAATAACCGTCGCGGGTGAACACCTTGACTGCCGCCTGCAAGATGCGCGCGCGCGTCTGGTCCGCCTGTTGGGCACGAATGCCGGTCTTCTTGATCACCATGTGAAAGCGCCTTGCACGACAGTCAGGGCGCGAAATATAGCATGGGGTTTTTCGCGTCCGTTCTGTGACCGACAAGTTCTGTAATAAAAACGCCATTGCGCTGGGGCTTGGATCCAGGAAGGGCTATTTTGGTGCGTCTCAATAACTAGAGTAGCCATGGATGAAATACCAACCGTTCAATCGCACATTAATTGCCACTGCGCTGGTCTTGACGGTCAGCGGCGTGCAAGCCGCGTCCCAGGCCCCGGTGGCGGGTGAAAATGGCATGGTGGTGACCGCCCAGCATTTGGCCACTCATGTGGGGGTGGATGTGCTCAAGGCCGGCGGCAACGCGGTGGACGCAGCCGTCGCCGTGGGTTACGCGCTGGCGGTGGTGTACCCGGCTGCCGGTAACCTGGGCGGCGGCGGTTTCATGACCGTGCAACTGGCCGACGGGCGCAAGACCTTCCTCGACTTCCGCGAAAAAGCCCCGCTGGCGGCGACTGCCGACATGTACCTGGACAAGGACGGCAAGGTCATCGACGGCCTGAGCGCCAAGGGCCATCTGGCCGTGGGCGTGCCCGGCACCGTGTCCGGCATGGAGCTGGCCCTGAGCAAATACGGCACCCTCAAGCGTGCGAAGGTGATTGCCCCGGCGATCAAGCTGGCGGAAAACGGCTTTGAGCTGGAGCAGGGGGATATCGACCTGCTGCACACCGCCACCGGCGAGTTTGAAAAAGACAAAGACATGCGCGGCATCTTCCTGCACAACGGCCAGCCGATGCAGGTCGGCCAGAAGCTGGTGCAGAAAGACCTGGCCAAGACCCTCAAGGAAATCTCCGCCAAGGGCAGCGATGGTTTCTATAAAGGTTGGGTGGCCAAGGCACTGGTGGATTCCAGCCAGGCCGGCAAAGGCATCATCACCCAGGCGGACCTGGACAAGTACAAGACCCGTGAACTGGCGCCCATCGAGTGCGATTACCGTGGCTACCACGTCGTCTCGGCGCCGCCTCCGAGCTCCGGTGGCGTGGTGATATGCCAGATCATGAACATCCTCGAAGGCTACCCGATGGCCGATCTGGGCTATCACTCGGCCCAGGGCCTGCACTACCAGATCGAAGCGATGCGCCACGCCTACGTGGACCGTAACAGCTACCTCGGCGACCCGGATTTCGTGAAGAACCCGATTGCCCACCTGCTGGACAAGGACTACGCCGCCAAGTTGCGCGCCGCCATCGAGCCGCAGAAAGCCGGGGATTCCCAAGCGATCAAACCGGGTGTGTCGCCCCATGAAGGCAACAACACCACGCACTATTCCATCGTAGACAAGTGGGGCAACGCGGTATCGGTGACCTACACCCTCAACGACTGGTTCGGCGCGGGTGTGATGGCGAGCAAGACCGGGGTGATCCTCAACGACGAAATGGACGACTTCACCGTCAAGGTCGGAGTGCCGAACATGTACGGGCTGGTGCAGGGCGAAGCCAACGCTATCGCGCCAGGCAAGGCGCCGCTGTCGTCGATGAGCCCGACCATCGTGACCAAGGACGGCAAGGCCGTGATGGTCGTCGGTACGCCGGGCGGCAGCCGCATCATCACCGCCACCTTGCTGACCATCCTCAATGTCATCGACTACAAGATGAACATCCAGGAGGCCGTGGACGCGCCGCGTTTCCACCAGCAATGGATGCCTGAAACCACCAACCTCGAGACCTTCGCGGTCAGCCCCGACACGCAGAAGATCCTCGAAAGCTGGGGTCACAAGTTTGCCGGGCCACAGGATGCCAACCACTTGGCGGCAATCCTGGTGGGCGCTCCGTCGCTGGGTGGCAAGCCGGTCGGCAATAATCGTTTCTACGGCGCCAACGACCCGCGTCGCAACACGGGCCTGTCGTTAGGCTATTAAAGCCTCACACGCTCAAAAATGTGGGAGCGGGCTTGCCCGCTTCCACAGGGTACGTAGGGTTATGGTAGAAACAACTGCGCTACCGCTGTAAACGCTGCCCGCCTGCGCTCATCCCAATCCCCTCGAATCACCACCACCGGCTGCCGGTGTTGTTGCATCCACTCCAGGCTGTCTTGAAAAAAAGCCCGACGGTCCGCCAGGTCCGGTTGGCAGCGCTGGCCGTCGGCGGTCCATTCCACGTCTTCGGGGGACAACAGCAGGTGCAGGTCGTAGTGGCGCGCGAGCAATTCGCTGTCGAGCCAGGCCGGGTAGTCGCCGAACAGGGTCTGGCTCCACAGCTTGTTGGTCAGCAAATGGGTGTCGAGGATCAGCAGCGCAGGCCGTTCGGCGCGGGCCGCATCCTCCCAGGCCAATTGGCCACGGGCGATGGCCGGGATGTCTGCCAGGGTCGTGTCGCGTTGATGGTGGTCGATGAAATACCGCACGTATTCGCCCACCATCCGGCCACCAAAGTGCGCTTGCAGTTCTGCCGCCAGCCAGCTTTTGCCGCTGGATTCGGGCCCGGCCAGTACCACTGTCTTCATGCGTGCAGCGCCGGGTCGGCGCGCCATTCACGCCAGCCCTGCACGGCGATCGCGGTGAACAAGGCATACAGCGCGGCGGTGAGGTACAGACCCTTGTAGAGGAACAGGCCGACGAAGATCACGTCGACCGCAATCCACAACGGCCAGCACTGCACGCGTTTTTGCGCCATCCACATTTGCGCCACCAGGCTGAAGCCGGTGAGGGCCGCGTCGAGCCATGGCTGGGCGGCGTCCGTCCAATGGGCCATGGCGGCGCCGAGCAAGAGGCTGAACACGGCGCCGACCGCCAGGCTGAGCATGATCGCCGGCACGCCGAGGCTGGTCACTTGACGGCCTTGTTTGACGTCGCCGGCACGGGTCCATTGCCACCAGCCGTACACTTGCAGGGCGGCGTAGACCACTTGCAGCAGCATGTCGGAGTAGAGTTTTACGTCGAAAAATACCCAGGTGTAGAGCAACACCATCACCAGGCCAATGGGCCAGCACCAGGGGTTCTGTTTGACCGTCAGCCAGACAGCGATCACCCCCAGGGCGGCGGCGAACAGTTCAAGCCCGGACATGGCGGTTCCTTGGAGGAGTGGGAGAGGGCGGTGATTGTAACCAGAGGTGAGCCATCTTCAAACTGCTGCAGGCCGACTGTTCATCGTCCTGTCACCCCCTGCTTTTTATAATTGTGGGTGCCGCATCGACATTTCCGACTTGTCTGATAGGCTTTCGGCCAATGATCGAAAAGCCTGAGTACTGCCTGATTTTTCACGGAATTTTTGCAGCCCAGCGTTCATCATTCCATGCCTGGCCTTCAGTGCATCTTGCGTCAGTGAACCACTAAAAAAGACTAACGAGGCATGCCGCGCGCGTGACCTTTGGGGGAAACATGGATCTTTGGACCGCCATTCAGGCATTGATACTGGGCGTGGTGGAGGGGCTGACGGAGTTCCTGCCGATCTCCAGCACCGGCCACCAGATTATCGTCGCCGACCTGATCGGTTTCGGTGGCGAACGCTTTGAAGCGTTCAACATCATCATTCAATTGGGCGCGATCCTGGCAGTCGTCTGGGAGTTCCGGCGCAAGATTTTCGACGTGGTGATCGGCTTGCCGACCCAACCCAAGGCTCAGCGTTTTACGCTCAACCTGATCATCGCCGTGCTGCCGGCCATCGTGCTGGGCGTGATTTTCGCCGACCTGATCAAACACTACCTGTTCAATCCGATCACCGTGGCGGCAGCGTTGGTGGTGGGCGGCGTGATCATGTTGTGGGCCGAGCGCCGCCAGCACGCGGTGCATGCCGAGACTGTGGACGAAATCACCTGGAAGGACGCGGTCAAGGTGGGCTTCGCCCAATGCCTGGCGATGATCCCGGGCACGTCGCGTTCCGGCGCCACCATCATTGGCGGTCTGCTGTTCGGCCTGTCGCGCAAGACCGCCACCGAGTTCTCGTTCTTCCTGGCCATGCCGACCATGGTCGGGGCGGCGGTGTATTCGGGCTACAAGTACCGCCACCTGTTTCAGCCAGATGATTTGCCGGTGTTCGCCATCGGCTTTGTGACTTCGTTTGTCTTCGCGATGATTGCCGTCAAGGCCTTGCTCAAGTTCATCGCCAGCCACAGCTATGCGGCATTTGCCTGGTACCGGATTGCGTTCGGCCTGGTAATTCTGGCGACCTGGCAGTTCGGCTGGATCGACTGGTCTGCGGTCAAGCCATGAACATTCAGCACCCGCGCTTGAAGGCGCTGATCTTCGTGTTGCTGTGCGCTGCGCCGCTGCTGGGCTCGGTGCTGCTGTGGCACCGCGGTGAAACGCTGATTCCGCTGGTGGCCTATGGCGTGGTCAGTGTGGTGGCGTTTTTCCTGTATTGGGGGGACAAGCGCAAGGCTCAGACCGACGGCCCGCGTGTACGCGAAAACATCCTGCACGCCGTGGAACTGGCCGGCGGCTGGCCGGGCGCGTTGATCGCCCAGCAAGTGTTTCGTCACAAGACGCGCAAGGTGTCTTACCAGGTGTTGTTCTGGGTGATCGTGCTGCTGCACCAGGTGTTCTGGCTCGATCAGTTGTTTCTGGGCGGCACGTTGCTGTCAGTCCTCTAGCAGCAAGCCGATCTGCGTGCGCTTGGGCAGTTTGCTCACCACCAGCTGGTGGGAACGCTGCAACAGGCCACGCAGTTCTTCGGCACCCAGCGGGTAGGGCGTGTTCATGATCACCCACTGGGCCCGCGCCAGGTACGGCGCCGGGTGAATGCCGGGACGGTCTACGTGGCCGAGGAATAATTCCTTGTCGACCTTGAATGCCAGCGACTCGCCGCGCAGGTTCTGCAGGGCGAACATCTTGTTGCCGGCAATCGAAAACACTCGCACGCCGCCCCATTTATAGTCTTCCCGCGCACCCGGCAGGCTCAGGCAGAACGCGGCCACCTGGGCTTCGGTCATTTTCATAACAAGCGATCTCCGCAGCCGTTGAAGGCTTCTTCCAGGTAGTCGATCCACGCCCGAATGGCCGGCAGCACGCCACGCCGGTGCGGGTACACCGCCTGCAGCCAGCCGCCCGGCGAGGACCATTGCGGCAGCAGTTGCACCAATTGGCCGCTGGCCATTTCCTCTTCGCAATACATCATCGGCAGCACGGTAATGCCCAGGCCCTGCAGGGCGCAGGCTTTGCGTACGATGAAGTCATCGATGCCCAGGCGTGCTTCCAGTGCCAGGTCCTGGGGGTTGCCTTGCGGGTCGATCAGGCGCAAGTGCACCAGGCGGTCGGCCTCCAGCGCGCCGAGCACCGGCAACTGCTTGAGGTCCTCCAGGGTGTTGACCTGCTTGCCTTGCAGCAGCGCGGGGCTGGCGACCAGCAGCGTCTGGGCCTGACGCAGGCGTTTGGTCACCAGCAGCGGGTCTTCGTCGCCCAGCTCTCGCACGCGCAGGGCCACGTCAATGCCTTCGGCGACCAGATCGACGCGGCGGTTGACCAGGGTCATTTCAAGTTGCACCAAAGGGTGGGCCGCCAGAAAGCCTGCGACCATACCCGGCAACATGTGCTGGGCCATACCCACCGGGCAGCTGACGCGCAGCCGTCCACGGGGTTCGCTGGACATGCTGGCCACGGCCTCGTCGGCCATTTCCGCTTCCAGCAGCATCGCCTGGCAATGGCGCAGGTAGCGCTCGCCGACGGCGGTGAGGGTCAATTGACGGGTGGTGCGTTGCAACAGGCGAGCACCGAGGCGTTCTTCCAGCTCGGCGATGCGCCGTGACAACCGTGATTTCGGAATTCCCAGGGTGCGGCCCGCCGCCGCAAAGCCGCCGGCTTCCACGACTTTGGCGAAATAGTAGAGGTCGTTGAGGTCTTGCATGGTCAACCTGTTGTCCTGTCAGTGGGACGAACTATCCGCGTCTGACGGGAGCAAATCCACTACAAATGTAAACGGGTAGAGGCCTGATTGTGGCGAGGGCGTTTGCTCGCATTTTTTTTGGGGGCGCTGCGCACCCCAGCGGGAGCAAGCTCCCTCGCCACAGGTGGTGGGTTTAGAACTGCGCGCCCGCCGTCAGCACATACTTGACGTGCACGTACTCCTCAATCCCGTAATAACTGCCCTCACGGCCATACCCGGACTGCTTGATGCCACCAAACGGAACCGACGCAGTGCCGACCGAGCCCGAGTTCAAAATCACCATGCCGGCCTCCAATTGGCGTGACAGGCGCAGCGAACGGCCCAGTGCGCTGGTGTAGGCGTAAGCCACCAACCCGAACTCGGTCTGATTGGCGCGGGCGATGACTTCCTCTTCATCCTTGAAGGAATAGAGAGCGAACACCGGGCCGAAAATCTCCTGAGTGGCCAGTGGCGAATCATCCTGCAAACCGGTCAGCACCGTGGGCTCGTAGAACAGGCCGCCCCTGGCGTGAGGCTTGCCGCCCATCAGCACCCTGGCGCCGGCGGCTTTGGCGTCTTCCACCAGGCTCACCACCTTGTCGAAGCCCAACTGATTGACCAGTGGCCCGACCACAAAGTCTTCACGCAGGCCTTGATCGACTTCGATGTTGGCGACAGCGGCCTTCACGCGCTTGATGAAGTCTTCAAGAATGCTGTGTTGCACAAAAATCCGGTTGGGCGAAATACACACCTGCCCGGAGTTGCGCAGCTTGGCGCTGACCAACCCCTTTACCGCCTCATCCAGGTTGGCGTCCTGGAACACGATAAAGGGTGCATTGCCGCCCAACTCCAAAGTCATTTTCTTCACCGTCGCCGCGCATTGGGCTGCGAGCAGTTTGCCCACCGCCGTCGAACCGGTGAAGGTGATTTTGCGGATACGCGGGTCGCCGGTCAGGATCAGGCCGATTTCCTTCGGGTCACCGACCACCACTTCCAACACGCCTTCGCCGATACCGGCCTTGCGCGCGTGTTCCAGCAGTTTGAACGCTGTCAGCGGCGTGTCTTCCGCGGGCTTGATCACCATGGTGCAGCCGGCGGCCAGGGCGGTGGCGACTTTGCGGGTGATCATCATGAACGGGAAGTTCCACGGGGTGATCGCGGCGACCGGGCCGATGGCTTCCTTGGTGACCGTCACGCTGGCATTGCGGTCATGGGTGGGAATCGTGTCGCCGTACACGCGTTTGGCTTCTTCGGCGTACCACTCGATAAAACCCAGGCCGTAGTCGATTTCCCCACGGGCTTCGGTCAGGCATTTGCCGTTTTCACGGCACAGCAGTTCGGCGAAGGCTTCCTTGTCGGCCTTAACGCTGTCGTGCCAGCGGCGCAGGATCGTGCTGCGTTCACTGGCCAGTTTCGCCGACCAGTCGGGGAAGGCAGCGCAAGTGCGGTCGACAGCGGCCCTGACCTCGGCTGCCGAGCTGTTGGCAACGCGGCCGACTTCTTCACCGTTTGCAGGGTTGTAGACGATAAGCATGGGGAATCTCCGAGGGCTGAAAGTGCTGTTTCAGGCTACGGAAAAGGGCGGTTCGGGCGAATATCCATTCCAATGTGCTGATTGCCTGATCCTATGAGTCAGTAGCCACGGCCGGATGCGCGCAGTATCGTGCGGTTTTGCGCCGGAGCCTGTGAACATGGGCCGTACCCAACGCATCATCGAATTGATGGGCCGCCTGGCACCTGTCGAAGGCTATAACCTGACCGCTCTGGACGACGTACGCTTCCTGCGCTCGAACCGGCCCCTGCACCGCGTGCCGGTGCTGTACGACCCCGGCATTGTGATTGTGTGCCAGGGGCAAAAGCGCGGGTATCTGGGCGATGAGGTTTACCTGTATGACGCCCAGCATTATCTGGTGGTGTCGGTGCCGGTGCCGTTCACCATGGAGACTGAAGCCACGCCTGAGGAACCCATGCTGGCGGTGTACCTGCGCCTGGATTTCACCCTGGCGGCGCAGTTGCTGGTGGCGCTGGAAGACTTCCCGGAACTGGTCGAGGCCAAGCCGCGCGGCATGTATTCCTCGCCCATGGACGACAAGCTCAGTGACTCGCTGCTGCGCTTTCTGGAGGCGATGAGCACGCCGATGGATGCGCAATTGCTCGGCCCGGCGCTGGTGCGCGAGATCTATTACCGGATTATCACGGGCGAGCAGGGCGGGTCGATGCGCGCGGCGCTCACGCGTCAGGGCCAGTTCGGCAAGGTGGCGCGAGCGATCCGCAAGATCCACGCGTGTTATCACCAGCACCTGGATGTGGAAGCGCTGGCCGGGGAGGCGATGATGAGCGTGCCGAGCTTTCATGCGCACTTTCGCACGGTGACCGACACCTCACCCATGCAGTACCTCAAGTCCACGCGCCTGCACCAGGCGCGTTTGCTGATGCTGCGCAGTGACATCACGGCTGCCACGGCCTGCGCCAGGGTGGGCTATGAAAGCGCCTCGCAGTTCAGCCGTGAGTTCAAGCGCTTCTTCGGGCGCACACCGCAGGAAGAAATCCAGTGGATGAAACGCACCTACGCGCTGCCGGCGCCTACGTCGGCGTCGATTTACGTGTCGTCCCACTGAGCATCGTGATCAACAGGGCCAGCCCGGCAAACCCGGCGCCGGTCAGGGCCTGGCCTTGCCAGCCGTAATGGTCCGAGGCAAACGCTCCGGCCGCCGAGCCCAGGGCGCCGCCGATAAAATAGACCACCATGAACACGGTGTTCAGGCGGCTGGTGGCGGAGGGTTCCAGTGCCAGTACGCGAGTCTGGTTGGCCAACTGGTTGATGCGGTTGCCCAGGTCGAGGAAGGTCGCGGCCACCAGGATCGGCGCCCACCAGCCACGCGGACCGAAGGCGAAAATCAGCACGAAAGCGCTCAACACGGTGCCGATGCCCACCAGTTCCAGCAGGCTTCTATGGCGCTGGGTCAGTTGGCCGATTTTGGCGGCACACAGGATGCCGACAATCGCCGACAACCCGAGCAGGCCGGCCTGCGCGCTGGAAAAACCATAAGGCGGCGCAGCGAGCAAGGCGGCCATCGAGCCCCAGAACACGTTCAGGGCGCCGAACACCAGCGCCGCCTTGATCGCCGACTGGCGCAGGGTCGGATACTGCGTGGCCAGGCCCCATAAGGATTTGAGCAAGGCGCCGTACGCCAATTTACTGGTGGAAACCGACACCGGCATGCGCGTCAGGATCGCCATGAACAGCAACACATCCAGCGCCGCCGCCAGCGCAAACATGCCGCGCCAGCCCAGCCAGCCGCTGACCACGCCGCTGACAGTCCGGGCCAGCAAGCCGCCGGCCGATAAACCGCTGACCATCAAACCCAACACTGCGCCTTTTTGTGACGGTTCGCTGAGGTCGGACGCCGCCGGAATGATCACCTGGGCGCTGATGCCTGATAGTCCCAGCAGCACGCTCGCCACCAGCAGCAAGGAATACGAGGGCGCCGTGGCCGACGCCAGCAGCGCGACGAAGTTGATGCACAGCACGGCCAGGATCAGCGTGCGCCGGCTGATGCGGTCACCCAGTGGCACAAACAGCAGCAAGCCGCTGGCGTAGCCGAGCTGGGTGAGCATCGCGATCTGCCCGACGTGGGCGGTAGACACCTCAAAGGTATTGGCAATCAGCGGCAGCATCGCCTGGTTGTAGTAGATGGTGGCGACTGAAAACCCGCAGCAGATGGCGAGCAGCAGGGTCAGGCTTTTGGTCAGGGTCGGTGCGTTTGCGTGCATGGTGCGCCCAGTGGCTGTCGGAACTGCGGCGAGAATGAAGTGAAGCGTGGCTGAAATCCAGCGTTGCAGAGGATTGGGCAATAACCCCGTTGGATTGGATTTCGGTTGAGATGGGATTGTCCTGTCAGTGAGACGAACAATCGCATTTTAGCCCTCTAATCGTCTATTGGCGCCACCTGTAGGATTAACCTCAATTGATCGCCCAGTGGCGATCCTCACTTGGAGATCCCGTATGAAACTGTTGCATATCGATTCCAGCATCCTCGGCGACAACTCGGCTTCCCGCGCGCTCAGCGCCGGTGTGGTCAAGGCCTGGCAAGCGGCCGAGCCGGGTGTGCAAGTGACCTACCGTGACCTGGCAAGCGAAGGCATCAGCCACTTTTCCGGCCTGACCCTGGGCGCGCTCGGTACCGCCGCCGAATTGCGTGATGCCGTGCAGAAGCACGAAGCGGACTTGAGCGCGCAAACCCTGGCCGAATTCCAGGCTGCCGACGCGATCGTATTGGCGGCGCCGATGTACAACTTCACCATTCCAACCCAACTGAAGGCCTGGATCGACCGCATTGCCGTTGCCGGTCAGACCTTCCGTTACACCGAAAACGGCCCTGAAGGCCTGTGTGGCGGTAAAAAGGTCATCATCGTTTCCACCTCCGGCGGCCTGCATGTCGGCCAGCCTACCGGCGTGGCTCATGAAGACTATCTGAAAGTGCTGTTGGGCTTCCTTGGCATCACCGATATCGAAATTGTGCGGGCCCACGGCCTGGGCTACGGCGAAGAAGTGCGCAACAAAGCCTTGAGCGACGCTAACGCCGTGATCAACGAACAATTGTTCGCTGCCGCGTAAGGCTTGTGTAAATTTCGCCTGCTCCCGGTATCAATCTGAAACCGGGCGCCTAAACTCTGTATTCTGGTCGCCTGAAACGACCGGAATACGGAGTTTTTTCGTTTGCCCGCTGTCTTTACTTTGGCCCAGGTTATGCAGGCATGGGTTTATCACCCGGTGCGAGCACCTTGAACCATGGACTTTTCATATAGACATGCTGGTAGTCGTGCGGCAAAGGTGGACATCCCCATGATGCGTCTTTGTGCTGTTTTGGTTCTTTTCCTGCTCGGTGGCCTGATTTCAGTGCAAGCCGCCCCCGCGCCGCACCCGCACTGGAGTGTGGGCTTTCACCGCATGAAGTTTCTCGACCCGCTGGATCTGCAGCCGATGAGCGCCATCGCGTTTTATCCGTCCACGGATGTCGAGCAAACCACGCAACTGGGGCCTTACCACGTTGCCGCCGCTCAGGATGCCAAAGTCGCCATCGGGCGTTTCCCGATGCTGATGCTGTCTCACGGCAACACCGGTACGCCACTGGCGCTGCACGACCTGGCGACATCGCTGGCGCGCAAGGGCTTTGTGGTGGTTGCGGTGCTTCACCCTGGTGACAACTACAAGGATCACAGCCGACTGGGCACATTGAGCAACCTGTATGGCCGCCCGATTCAAATTTCCGAAGCCATCAGCGCCACCTTGGGCGACCCGATGCTGTCGCCGTTCGTCAACGTTGATCAGGTGGGCGTGATCGGCTACTCGGCCGGTGGCGAAACCGCGCTGATCCTGGCAGGCGCCAAGCCGGATTTCGACCGCCTGCGCCGTTATTGCCTGGAACGCCCGGAAGATCGCGATGCCTGCACCACCAAGGGCGAACTGGTGGTTGACCGTGACGACCTGCAACCCCAGGCCGACCCGCGTATTCACGCGTTGATGCTCATGGCGCCGCTGAGTTTGATGTTTGGTCGCCAGACCCTGGCGGACGTCCATGTGCCGGTGCTGCTGTACAGCGGCGATGGCGACAAACTGGTGCCCGTGGACAAAAACGCGGCGGCGCTGGCGCGCAAACTGCCGGAACCACCGGATTTCAAACTGCTGGCCGGCGCGGGGCACTTTGTGTTCATGGCGCCGTGTGACAGCGACCAACTGGCGGCCATGCCGGCAATCTGTACGGATGCCGACGGCGTCGACCGCGAAGGCATTCACCGTGATCTGATTTCAGAGGCAGGGCGTTTTTTCGTCCACACGCTGGGTCAATCGACCCGCGCCGGTTTGCAGACGGCTGATCAATAAGCGCGGCGTTTGAGCATCAGCGTGAGGCTCAGCGCGGCCACTGACAGCAGCGCGGCACAGAAGAAGATCCAGCCGTAGCCGAGGTTGAGCGCCACGGCCCCCATCAACGGCCCGGCGATAGCCAGGGCCAGGTCAAAAAACACCGCGTACGCACTCAACCCGGCGCCACGGCTGCTGTTGGGCACCTGTTTGATGGCTTCCACGCCCAGTGCCGGATACACCAGCGACAAACCGAAACCGGTCAGCCCGGCGCCGATCAGCGCGACGCCGGTAGACGGCGCCAGCCACAGCAGCGTGAGGCCCAGGGTCTCGATGCTCATGCAGGCAATCGCCGCGCGGAACCCGCCAAAGCGGCTGATTGCCGAGATAAACACCAGCCGCGACAGAATAAAACACAGGCCAAACACCGTGAGGCAGTACGCTGCGCCGGCCCAGCCACGGTTGAGGTAGTACAGCGTGATGAAGGTGGTCAGCGTGCCGTAGCCGATCGATGCCAGGCACAGGCTGGCGCCAAACGGTGCGATACGGCCGAACACGGCCCAGAAGGGTAGCCGCTCGCCCCGTACCACCGGCACCGACGGTTTTTTACGAATCAGCAACAGCCCCAACGCTGCCAGCACCGACAGCGCAATGCCCAGGCTGGTATAGCCATAATCCGCGACCATCACTACACCCAGCGGCGCGCCGATCGCAATGGCGCCGTAGGACGCGATGCCGTTCCATGAGATTGAGCGCGCGGTGTGCTCGGCACCCACCGCCCCCATGCACCAACTGATGGTGCCCACGCCGATCAGGCCCTGGGCCACACCGAGCAACAAGCGGCCGACGATAAGAATGCCCAGGCTGAGCGCCGGCAGGTTGTCGACCAGCGTTGCAAGGAACGTCAGCACACCGCTGACCAGAATTCCCGCCAACCCCAGCACAATCGCGCGCTTGGTGCCCACATTGTCCGACATGCGCCCTGCCATCGGGCGGCTAAGCAGGGTGGCCAGGTATTGCGAGCCGATGGTCACCCCGGCCACCACGGCGCTGAAGCCCAGTTGCTCGTGGACATAGCCTGGAATCACCGCAATCGGCAGGCCGATGCAGA
The DNA here is from genome assembly GCF_002813445.1 of Pseudomonas tolaasii NCPPB 2192. Classification (NCBI taxonomy): domain Bacteria; kingdom Pseudomonadati; phylum Pseudomonadota; class Gammaproteobacteria; order Pseudomonadales; family Pseudomonadaceae; genus Pseudomonas; species Pseudomonas tolaasii. The sequence continues at coordinate 5,074,660 of NZ_PHHD01000001.1, read as the reverse complement.
TAAAGGCGATGAAGGTGTAGAAGACGATAGAGACGATCTGCAGGGTGATCGACAGGGAACTGGGGGCGGCGGCAGGCATGGTCACTCGTTCGCGGGCGGGCGGTGACGGCATGATGGCAAGGGATTGGGGGAAAGGAAAGCAGGCTAACTATGGAGAGCAGGCCTGTTGTGACGAGCAGGCTTGTCCTGCATTGGGGCGCGCAGCGGCCCTGAAATCAAACACCGCGTTTTGCCAGGCAGAACGCGGTATTTTTATTGGGGCCGCTTCGCAGCCCAACGCAGGACAAGCCTGCTCGCCACAACGAGCCGGCCAGCCATGCAGGGCGTGTTTAGAACACTACGCCCTGGCTGCGCAGGTAGTCGTCGTAGGTGCCGCTGAAGTCGATCACGCCGGTGGCGCTCAGCTCGATGATGCGGGTGGCCAGGGACGATACGAACTCACGGTCGTGGCTGACAAAGATCAGCGTGCCCGGGTAATTTTCCAGCGCCAGGTTCAGCGCTTCGATGGATTCCATGTCCAGGTGGTTGGTCGGTTCGTCCATGATCAGCACGTTCGGCTTTTGCAGGATCAGCTTGCCGAACAGCATGCGGCCTTGCTCACCACCGGAAATCACCTTGACCGACTTCTGGATCTCGTCGTTGGAGAACAGCATGCGGCCCAGGGTGCCGCGGATCATTTGCTCGCCCTGGGTCCACTGGCCCATCCAGTCGAACAGGGTCACGTCGTCTTCGAAGTCATGGGCGTGGTCCTGGGCGTAGTAGCCCAGTTCCGCCGCGTCGGTCCACTTGACGCTGCCGGCATCCGGGGTCAGTTCATTGACCAGGGTGCGCAGTAGGGTGGTCTTGCCGATACCGTTCGGGCCGATGATCGCCACGCGCTCGCCGGCTTCCACCTGGAAGCTGAAGTCCTTGAACAGCGGCTTGCCGTCGAAACCCTTGGCCATTTTTTCGACCATGACGGCCTGGCGGTGCAGCTTTTTGTTCTGCTCGAAACGGATGAACGGGCTCACACGGCTCGAAGGCTTGACCTCGGCCAGCTGGATCTTGTCGATGGCCTTGGCGCGGGAGGTGGCCTGCTTGGCTTTCGAGGCGTTGGCCGAGAAGCGGCTGACGAAGGATTGCAGCTCGGAGATCTGCGCCTTCTTCTTGGCGTTGTCCGACAGCAGTTGCTCCCGGGACTGGGTCGCCACAGTCATGTACTCGTCGTAGTTGCCCGGGAACAGGCGCAGCTCGCCGTAGTCCAGGTCAGCCATGTGGGTGCACACGCTGTTCAGGAAGTGACGGTCGTGAGAGATGATGATCATCAGGCTCGAGCGCTGGGTCAGGATGTTTTCCAGCCAGCGGATGGTGTTGATGTCCAGGTGGTTGGTCGGTTCGTCGAGCAACAGCACTTCCGGGTCGGAGAACAGTGCCTGGGCCAGCAATACGCGCAGTTTCCAGCCTGGGGAGACTTCGCTCATCGGGCCGAAGTGTTGTTCCAGGGGAATGCCCAGGCCCAGCAGCAGTTCGCCGGCACGGGATTCGGCGGTGTAGCCGTCCATTTCGGCGAACTCGGTTTCCAGCTCGGCCACGGCCATGCCGTCTTCTTCGCTCATTTCCGGCAGCGAGTAGATGCGGTCGCGCTCGGCCTTGACCTTCCACAGCTCCTCGTGACCCATGATCACGGTGTCGAGCACGGTGAATTCTTCGTAGGCGAACTGGTCCTGGCGCAGTTTACCCAGGCGTACGTTCGGCTCCAGCATGACCTGGCCGCCGGACGGGTCAAGGTCGCCGCCGAGGATTTTCATGAAGGTCGACTTGCCGCAACCGTTGGCACCGATCAAACCATAACGGTTGCCGGCGCCGAATTTGACCGAGACGTTCTCGAAGAGCGGCTTGGCGCCGAACTGCATGGTGATGTTAGCTGTGGAGATCAATTACTTTACCTATCAATGGGTTGCGAGCGTGGCGGCAGGAGCCTTCAGGCATGCGTCAACAGCGACATCAAGGCGCGAAACCCGGTCGCTGAGCAGAAATTTGGGATGTGTGTTGGAATTTGGCGCGCATTGTCGCATATGTCAGGCGACAGTTGTATGGCAGCCGAAAGATGGTTTCTCCAGCGTCTCGGGCATCGCCAGCCAGAGCAGCGCCAGCGCCACCGCCGCCACACCGGCCAGGGTCAGGAAAGCTGCGTTGTAGCCGGCCTGTTGCACCACGAACCCCGCCAGGCTGCTGCTCAGTGCCGCGCCCAGGCCGAATACGGTGGACAGCGCGCCGAGGCTGACATTGAAGCGCCCGGTGCCCTGGGTCAGGTCCTTGACGATCACCGGAAACAATGCACCGAAAATACCGGCGCCGATGCCGTCGAGCATTTGCACCGCCACCAGCCAATACGGGTCGCTGGACAAGGTGTACAACACGCCGCGCAGCGGCAAAATCAGAAAACCGGCCAATAGCAGTGGCTTGCGCCCCCACACATCGGCTTTCAACCCCACCAGCCAGGCCATCGGCACCATCACCAGTTGCGCGGCGACAATGCACGCCGAGGTCAAGGGCGTGGCCATGTGCAGGTTGATCTGCGCCAGTTTCTGGCTGACCAGCGGCAACATCGCGGCATTGGCCAGGTGAAACAACGCGCAGCAAATGGCAAACAGCAGAAGAGGGCGGTTGGCCAGCAATACCTTGATGCCCGACGGCTGTTCATGATCGGTGCGGTGGGCCGGGTCAAAGCCGCGGGCCACTTCGTGGTCGATGGCGGCTGCCGATACACAACTGATTGCCACGACACTGGCCACTGCCATAAAGGCCATCAAGTAAAACACCACCACCGGACCAAACAGGTAGGCCAAACCGCCGGCCAGCAAGGCTGCGACAGCATTGCCGGCGTGATTGAAGGTTTCGTTGCGCCCGGTTCGGCGTGTGAAGGCGCGCGGACCGGTGATGCCCAGGGAGATCGCGGAAATCGCCGGGGCGAACACCGAGGCCGCCACCGCGCTGGCCGCCTGGGTCAGTGCCACCCAGGTAAACGAGCTGACGAAGGGCAATAACAGGCAGCTGGCGGTGACCAGGATCGCGGCGATGGCAACCACCGCGCGTTTGCTGTGCGTGCGATCGATCAGCGCACCGGCAGGGCCCTGTGTAATCAGCGCGGCAATGCCGGCCAGGGTCATGACCACGCCGATGCTGGCCGGGTCCCATTTATGCACCGCCAGCAGGTAGATCGCGAGGTATGGCCCAAGGCCGTCGCGTACATCCGCCAGAAAGAAATTCAGGCTGTCCAGAGACAAGGTATTGCGCAGGTCGGAGTCAGAGGCCACGGCGAGGTCTTCGGGGGGCGGCGTTCAGGAGCTGAACACCCAATGGCCTAGTGACCTGTGGGTTTTGTGTTTAGTTTCCGGGTGCGGGCGTGCAGATCGAGCATTTGCAGGAATACCCGCATTCCAACCGTGAAGAACTTTACGACAGGTACGAGCATCAACCGGCGCAGCTGCCGTTGTGTTTCACCCTGACGGCCGTCAAACATCGCGTCTGAACCGGGTTTTGCCCGCGCAAAAAAAAGGCCCGCGAGGAGGAGCGGGCCAAGTGATTCACTGGAGTAGGTAAGCCAGACCCTACAGGCCCGAAAGTGAAGGCCATGTGAAAACGCTGTCGCAAATTCGCAGGTTGCGCTGGTCAAGCCCTGCGTATAAACGTGCGCATGGTTTGCCCGGGGCCTGTGCTGAAGGCGCTTGGCCGGGGCATGCCTTCATCCGCCGCAATGAAAACAAATACATCGCCTTCAAGGCGGTAGCTGGCAGGCAACCGTTTGCCGGCGTCATCGCCGATCGAGTCGATCCAGGTGATGCTCTTGGGCGTGGTGCTGCTATCGAGCGAAAAACGCCCGGCCAGTAGGGTTTCACCCTGAGCGGTCAACACCTCGAAGCGGTCGCCACGAATGGTGGTCAGGGCGCCGGGTGCGCTGTGGGCGTCGACAGGGTTCAGTACACCGTTGTCTTCAAGCGAAGTCTGCTCCCAGGTTCCTTGCAGGGCTTGGTAATCAACGTCGGAAACGAGTGACATACAAATTCCTTTTTGTTGTAGGCGGGGGTCAACACTGCAACATGGCCGCGTCGCAAGGCAAGCGCAAGCATTGACCTGGCACAGGGAATGGACAGCTTTTCACAATTCTTAGTTAACCTTTGGTTACAAACTGTGGCTAAATAACTGCCAATGGCCATGAACCGGTTGTTCACTCAGCCGCTTGTGCCGCGTGTATGTGAATTGTGATTTCAGGTGCTGCTTATTCAATCCTCGGCCGTTGTGGGCACGCAGGAGCAGCCTGTTCTCTACTGACTTGTGACGAATCCCTTGAAACTCATCATTGTTGCTCTCTACGTTGCCTCCATCGCGTATGTACACCTGCGTGGTCGGGTGCGGCACAAGCTGGGTCGCCAGCTCAGCGATCACTCGACGTTCCTGGCGCCGATCAACTGCTTTCTTTATCTGTTCTCGAAGCAGCCCAGCCGCCCGTACTTGTCGCCCAGTGATTTTCCGGACCTGAGCCCATTGCAAGCGCACTGGGAAGAAATCCGCCAGGAAGGCCAGAACCTGCTGCGTGCCGGTGAGATCAAGCGTTCGGACCAGTACAACGACGTGGGTTTCAACTCATTCTTCAAGTCAGGCTGGAAGCGTTTCTACCTCAAGTGGTACGGCGACAGCCATCCTTCAGCGATGAAGCTGTGCCCGCGCACCACCGAACTGGTGCAAAGCATTGGCTCGATCAAGGCGGCGATGTTCGCCGAGTTGCCGCCAGGCTCCAAGCTGGTGCGCCACCGCGACCCCTATGCCGGCTCCTACCGCTATCACCTGGGGCTGGACACGCCTAACGATCCCGGCTGCTACATCAATGTGGATGGCGAGAGCTATTACTGGCGCGACGGCGAGCCGGTGATGTTTGACGAGACCTACATCCACTACGCGGAAAACACCACGCAGCAGAACCGCATCATCCTGTTTTGCGATATCGAGCGGCCGATGAAGTATCGGTGGGCGGCGGCGTTCAACCGCTGGTTCAGCCGTAACGTAATGGCGGCAGCGGGTTCGCCCAATGATGACGGCGACAAAACCGGTGGCCTGAACCGCGCGTTTACCCGCCTGTACAAGATTCGTCTGCGCGGCAAAGAACTGAAAAAACGCAATCGTGCGCGCTACTACCTGGAAAAGTGGGCGATTTTTGCGGGTCTGGCGCTGATTTTCATCCTGATCTGACGCCCACCCCCGGGCGCGAATCACTGCGGTGGTTGCGCGCCCAGCCTGTCCCACATCTTCTTGCTGATCTTCTGCCGGTTGGCATAGCCGGCCCACGGGTCAGCCTTCAAACCCAGCAAGCGCTGCAGCAGATTGGCGATTGTCCACTGTTGGGCTGAGCGCACATCCTTCAACTCTTCCCGGCTGACCGGCACCGACACCGGCAGGCCGGGGCGTGCCCGCACCGAATACGCCGCCACCGTACTCGCGCCGCGCGCGTTGCGCAGGTAGTCGACGAAGATCTTGCCGACGCGGTTTTTGGGGCCGGAGGTGGCAGTAAAGCGCTCGGGTAATTGCTCGGTCATAAACTGCGCGATGGCTTTGGCGAAGGCTTTGACCGTGTCCCAGCCATCGCGCCGCGCCAGCGGCACGATGATGTGCAAGCCCTTGCCGCCGCTGGTTTTGACAAAGGCGTCCAGGCCCAATTCATCCAGGACCGAGAGGGTCAGTTGCGCAGCTTCCAGCATGGTTTTCCATGGCAGCGCCGGGTCCGGGTCGAGGTCCAGCACGAACAGGTCGGGCGTTTCTATCTTGTCCGCGGTGGCGCCCCAGGTGTGCAGTTCCACCGTGCCCATCTGCACGGCACCGAGCAGCGCGGCTACGGTGTCGATCTCCATCAGGCGTGCGTGAGCGGGGTCCAGCGTCTGGTCCAGCTGTTTGATATGGGGAATGGCCAGACGCTCGGAGTGCTTCTGAAAGAATTGCTCGCCCTCGATGCCTTCCGGCGCGCGCAGCAGCGACACCGGGCGGTGGCGCAGAAAGGGCAGGATCCACTCACTGATCTCGGCGTAAAACGACGCCAGTCGCTGCTTTTGCGTGCCGCTTTGCGGGTCGATCACACGCTCGGGGTGCGTGACCGTCACCTCATTGCCGGTATTGCGCGCCTTCGCAGGCTTGAGCGATTTGGCCGTACGCGGTTGTTCATGAATGATCTGCGCGACGGCCTTGTCAGTGCGCAAGGCAATGAACGAGGCTTGGCGCACCACGCCTTCACGGGTCCATTCGGCAAAGTGCGCTTCGCCGACCAGGTGCGGCTCCACCCAGTGCACGCCGCGCGCCTGGGCGCTGGTCAGCGGCTTTTCCAGGGGCGAGGTCTTGCGTTCAAGCGGCTTCAATTGCGCGTAAATGGTGTCAAGCGAGGCCTGATCAAACCCGGTGCCCACGCGCCCGGCATACACCAGCCCGGAATCGTCATTGACTGCCAGCAGCAGGGCGCCGAAACCACTGCGCGAGCCTTTGGGAAATGTGTAGCCGACGATGACGAATTCCTGGCGCAAGCGGCACTTGAGCTTGATCCAGTCGGCATTGCGCGTGGACGCATACGGGCTGCCCGCGCGCTTGCCGATCACGCCTTCAAGCGCCAGGTCGCAGGCGCTTTCAAAGATATCGCGCTGGTTGGCCACAAACGCTTCGGAAAACCGCAGCAGTTTACTGCGGCTGCCGGAAAGTGCCGATTTGAGCGCCGCGCGGCGTTCTTCCACCGGGGCTTTGCTCTGGTCTTGCCCGTCGAGGAAGGGCGCGTCAAACAGGTAGTACACGATGTCCAGGCTGCGGCCGATATCGAATGCATTTTGCAGCGCGTGAAAATCCGGCAAGCCGTCCCCGTTCAGGCTGACCACTTCGCCATCCAGCCAGCTGTCCTTGAGCTTGAGCGCCTGCAGCGCCTTGACCTGGCGCGGCAGGCGCTCGGTCCAGTCGTGGCCGTTGCGCGTAAACAGGCGAACTTCACCGCCCTGAATGCGCGCGAGCATGCGGTAGCCGTCGAATTTGATCTCGTAGTGCCAATCGCCGTCGGGCGCCTGGTCCACCAGCGTCGCCAGTTGCGGGCTGAAGTGCTCGGGCAGGTCGGCAACGGCTTTGCGCGGCGAGGCCCGCGACTTGGCCCGTGCCTTGGGCTTGCCGACGGTGGCGTCGCTCAACACGCTTTTCGGCTGGTCCTCGACGATGTCGTAATCGGTGGCGGGGCGGGCCTGATCGTCTTTTTCCTTGATCAGCAGCCATTGTTCCTTGTCGCCGCTGCCCTTGAGGCGAGTGCGTACCAGAGCCCAGTCGCCGGCCAGCTTTTCGCCGATCAGGGTAAATTTGAGTTTACCCGCGGCGTACGCCTGGTGCGGATCGTCATGGGGCTGCCACACGCCCCGGTCCCATACGATCACGTCGCCGGCGCCGTATTGTCCCGGTGCGATATTGCCCTCGAAACTCCCGTAACTCAGGGGGTGGTCCTCGACGTGCACCGCCAGGCGCTTTTGCGTCGGGTCCAGGCTGGGGCCCTTGGGTACCGCCCAGCTTTTGAGAACGCCATCGAGTTCCAGGCGAAAGTCATAGTGCAGGTTGCGCGCGTCGTGCTTCTGGATCACGAACGATAAAGCCTGCGCCTTGCGCCTGCCGGCGGGCGCCTTGCCCGCAGGTTCGGCGGTGACCTTGAAATCGCGCTTGCGGTTGTACTCGCTCAAGGGTTTGGGCATTGGAGATTCCCCGACTCAGGAGGCTTTGGTGGATTTCTTCGCGACCGGTTTCTTGGCAGGCTTGCCGGCCAGGCTGCGCTTGAGCAGTTCGGTCAGGTCGATAACGTCGGCCGACTTGCGCTCGTCGCTGTCTCGGGTGGTTTCCACGTCCTTGATCTTGCCGGCCTTGGCCTTTTTCTTCACCAGCGCCATGATCTTTTCCTGAAAGCTGTCGCGGTAATCCTCGGGTTGCCAGTCGGCGCTCATGTCGTCGACGAGCCGTTTCGCCATGTCGAGTTCGCCTTTGGCGAGGGAAGGCTTGGTGACGTCGGCACTCAGCTCCAGTTCATCCAGGCTGCGCACTTCGGCGGGCCAGCGCAGCATCACCAGCACCAGTGCCGATTCCAGTGGCATGAGCGCCGCGAGATGTTGTTTGGTGTGCAGCACCACATTGGCCAGGGCGACCTTGCGGGTTTTCTTCAGGGTTTCGCGCAGCAGGGCGTAAACCTTGCCGCCACGTTTGTCCGGGGCGAGAAAATAGGGCGTGTCGATGTTTTGCAGCGGAATCTGGTCGCTTTCCACAAACGCGATGATCTCGATGGTCTGGGTCGATTTGGGATGCGCCGAGCGAATTTCCTCTTCACTGAGCACCACGTAACGACCTTTCTCAAAAGCGACGCCCTTGACGATATTGTCTTTGGTGACTTCCTTGCCGGTCTTCTTGTTGACCCGCTTGTAGCCCACCGGGTCCATGCTGCGCTTGTCCAGCCAGTCAAAATCGACGCCTTGGGAAGAGGTCGCCGAAACCAGTGAAACCGGGATATGGACCAAGCCGAAGCTGATCGCGCCTTTCCAGATTGCCCGCGGCATAGGTTCGTTTCCTTGAGAAGAGCCTGTGTTCTGGTGACTCGCAGGTGCGGGCAAAAGTTTCGACTGGCAGATGCGCGGACAGATTGTGTTACACCTGATGAGAAACTTTTTAGTGTCGCAGGCCGAACCCAAGGCGTAGCGTGTTATCGAACCTACGTATGACCTGTCCTTGAGAGGTTTTGTAATGAAAAGCTGTGTGCGTCACGTTGCAGTGCTGGCATTGGCTCTGGTGCTCGTTCCATTGGCCCAGGCGCAAAGCCTGCCTGGTCGTAGCGATGCCAATAACAGCCCTATCCACCGGGCCAACCCCAACAGCATGCAGGGCACTCAGCCCAATGCCCCGGCCACTCGCGGGGTTCAGATCGGCCCGACCAGCCCGCCGCCGACGCTGGAAAACGGCGGTATCGGCAATCGTTATCCCAAACGTGATACGGCGCCCAGCCGCCCCGCGACTGAAACCAAAGCTCCCACCTATGATGCCAACGGCAATCGCCGGTAAGGACTCTGCCTTATGTTTGCACGCAAAACCCTGTTAGCTGCCATTTGCGCCTCTGTCATGCTTCCCTTGTCGGCGGCGTATGCCGTTGATGCCCAACAGTTTCCCAGCGAGCAAGGCAGCATCTCTGCCACGCCCATTGCCAAAGGCCTGGATCACCCTTGGGCGGTAGCGTTTCTGCCGGATAAGCAAGGGTTTCTGGTGACCGAGCGCCCGGGCCACCTGCGCTTTGTCAGCCCGGACGGCAAACTGTCGGCGCCGCTGACCGGTGTGCCTGACGTGTGGGCCAAAGGGCAGGGCGGCTTACTCGATGTGGTGCTGTCACCCGACTTCAAACAGGACCGCATGGTTTACCTGTCGTACGCTGAGGGCGGCGGCAAGGGGGGCACCGCCGGGACCGCCGTGGGCCGTGGACGATTGGCCGATGACTTGAGTGGTTTGAACGACTTCAAGGTTATCCTGCGTCAGGAACCCAAGCTTTCCACCGGCAACCATTTCGGCTCACGCCTGGCGTTCGACCGTGACGGTTACCTGTTCGTGACCCTGGGTGAAAACAACGACCGCCCGACGGCTCAGGACCTGGACAAGCTGCAAGGCAAGGTGGTGCGGATCTTCCCCGACGGTCGCGTGCCGGATGACAACCCCTTTGTCGGCCAGCCGGGCGTGCGCCCCGAGATCTGGTCCTACGGCCAGCGTAACCCCCAAGGCCTGGCGCTGAACCCATGGAGTGGCACGATCTGGGAGCATGAGCATGGCCCGCGAGGCGGCGATGAAATCAATATCATCGAGCGCGGCAAAAACTACGGCTGGCCGCTTGCCACCCACGGCATCAATTATTCCTTGACGCCAATCCCGGAAGCCAAGGGCAAAGAGGTGGAAGGCACAGTGGCGCCCCATCACGTCTGGGAAAAGTCCCCGGGCATCAGCGGCATGGCGTTTTATGACGCCGACCGCTTCAAACCGTGGCAGCACAACCTGTTTATCGGTGCCTTGGCCAGCCAGGAGCTGATTCGCCTGCAGTTCGACGGCGACAAGGTGATCCATGAAGAACGCTTACTGGGCGACTTGAAGGCACGGATACGGGACGTGCGCCAAGGCCCGGACGGTTATCTGTATGTGCTGACGGATGAAGACAAGGGTGTGCTGTACAGGGTGGGGCTGAATCAGGACTGAACAACTGGGTTACTGTGGTGAGAGCACTCGTTGTGGCGAGCAAGCTTGCTTGCGCTGGGGTGCGCAGCGCCCCCAAAAAAAAGCCGAAGACTGCTGCGCAGTCCGCGGGAGCAAGCTCCCTCGCCACGGCAAGCCAGCTCCCACAGGTTAATCGTGTCGCGCTTACAGGCCCAAGTCGGACAACCCCGGATGATCATCCGGGCGCCGCCCCAGCGGCCAGTGGAACTTGCGTTCACTTTCCTTGATCGGCAGATCGTTGATGCAGGCAAAGCGGTTGGCCATCAGGCCATTCTCGTCAAACTCCCAGTTCTCGTTACCGTAGGAGCGGAACCAATTGCCCGAGTCGTCGTGCCACTCATAGGCATAGCGCACGGCAATCCGGTTGTCGGTGAATGCCCACAGTTCCTTGATCAGCCGGTAATCCAGTTCCTTTGCCCATTTGCGCGTGAGAAAACCCTTGGCTTCCTCGCGGCTACGCACGAACTCGGCGCGGTTGCGCCATTGCGTGTCCAGGGTATAAGCCAGTGAAACCCGCTGCGGGTCACGGGAATTCCAGCCATCTTCGGCCAGGCGTACTTTTTCAATGGCCGTTTCACGGGTAAACGGCGGCAGTGGCGGGCGCGTTTCGTTTGTCGAGGTCATTCGGCAGCTCCTTAACACAATAAGGTTGAATCGAAGGTTGCAAGTTGAAGGCGTTCAAAGTCCCAATAACGTTCGCGCCATGCATTGCGCATCATCGGCCGCAGTTGAATCGCCCATCACCAGGGCAACGGTAATGGCGCCATCGATCAGGATCAGCAGTTGCGCGGCCTGCCGGTGCGGGTCGGGGGTGCCATGTGCTTCACACAGTTCGAGTGCGTACTCGAAAAGTTTCTGTTTGTGCGCCTTGGCCAGCAGGCGCACCGGGTCTTGTGCGTCGCCGGTTTCACCGCTGGTGTTGATAAAGGCACAGCCGCGAAAGTCCGCCGAGCCGAACCAGCTTTTCAGTGCGCCGAATAGCGCCAACAGACGTTCGCCGCTGCCTTCGCTGCGTTCCACTTCGGTGCGCAGCCACTGCATCCAGCGTTCATCACGGCGTTGCAGGGCAGCGATCACCAGTTCGTCCTTATTGGCGAAATAGCGATAAATACTTTTGCGCGACACACCAGCGGTTTTCACCAGAAAGTCCATGCCGGTGGCGGCGATGCCGTGGCGGTAGATCAACTTTTCAGTGACGTCGAGAATGATGTCGCGGGTTTCATTACGGGTCATATCGTTCATGTGGCACACAGTAGAACGGTCGTTCTCCATGGTCAATTAAAATTTTTCCATCTGTAACAGCGAGACCTCGGCACCCCCATGGTGTAAGCTCAGGCCCTCTTCGGATTCGACCCTTTGCGAGCCTTATGCCGTCGTTCTTCAAACGCTCCCTGTTGCCCAAACTGCGCGGTTTCCCACTTTCCAGCGACGCCATTGACGTGTTGCCCGGCGCCGATGCTTTCCGGCGTTGCCTGCTGGAGAAAATCCCCCAGGCCACGCGGCGCATCTACATCGTCGCGCTGTATCTGCAGCAGGACGAGGCGGGGCAGGAGATTTACGATGCCTTGCACGCCGCCAAGGCCGCCCGGCCGGAACTGGATATCGTGGTGGTGGTCGACTGGCTGCGCGCCCAGCGCGGCCTGATCGGCGCCGGCAAACAACCCGGCAACAGCGCCTGGTACCAGGCGATGACTGCCTCGCACAGCAGCGAAGTCCCGGTGTACGGCGTGCCGGTGCAAACCCGCGAACTGTTCGGCGTGCTGCACCTCAAGGGCTTTGTGATCGATGACAGCGTGTTGTACAGCGGCGCGAGCCTGAACAATGTGTACCTGCACAAGTTCGATAAATACCGCTTTGATCGTTATCACCTGGTCCACAGCCAGCCCCTGGCCGACTCGATGCAACACCTGATCGAGCACGGGCTCGTCGCCTCCAAGGCGGTGCATCGCCTTGACCTGCCAAATCCTCCGACCACCCGCAGCCTGCGCAACGACATCGGCGACCTGCGCAGCCGACTCAAACATGCGGCCTACGACACCACCGCGGGGCAATTGCCCAATGGCCACTTGTCCGTCAGCCCGTTGCTCGGCGTGGGCAAGAACAACCCGCTCAACCGGGTGGTTCTGGAGTTGATCGCCAGCGCCCAGCACCAACTGACCATCTGCACGCCCTATTTCAACCTGCCATTGCCGGTGACGCGGGAAATCAACCGTGCCCTGGCGCGCGGGGTGAAGGTTGACATCATTGTCGGCGACAAGACCGCCAACGATTTTTACATTCCGCCGAGCGAACCGTTCAAGGTGATCTCGGCACTGCCGTATCTGTATGAAATCAGCCTGCGCCGTTTCGCCAAACGGCATCAGCCGGCAATCGACAGCGGCCAACTGAACCTGCACCTGTGGCGCGATGGCGACAATTCCTATCACCTCAAAGGCATGTGGATTGACCAGCGTTACACCTTGCTCACGGGCAACAACCTCAACCCGCGAGCGTTCCGGCTGGATCTGGAAAACGGCCTGCTGATCGATGACCCTCAGGGCGAATGGTTGGGACCACGGCGTACCGAGCTGGCACACATTTTCGAGCACACCTGCCGTATCGAGGGTTACCAGCAGTTGCAGTCACTGGTGGACTATCCGCCGGCGGTCGGCAAGTTCCTGCGCCGTGTCAGCCGTGTGCGGATTGAGCGCCTGCTGTATCGCATTCTTTAATCATCACGTTGTGCCCATCTGAGACCGTGCCTGCACCGGGCGCTGGCTTTTAAGGCTTGGGATATTCCCTACGCCGCCGTCAAAAACGGCGGCTTAAGGTTGTCCTGGCTGCTTTGCCGTGCAAAGCCGTTGCTTTAATTGTCCAAACTCAGTGGGAGAGTCGTCATGCCTGTTTCCGGCATCAGTGCTTCCAGGACGTTTAATCAAAAGGACTTTATCGACCCGCAGGCATCACACACGCCTGCATCGCAATCCGCTGCTCGCGTCAGGCGCAGCACCGCGCAAGACGCATCAAACCAGGAGAAAAGGTCCGGCTGGACCTTTCTCCCTCAATCATCACGCCGCAATAGCCTGGCACCACTGGGCGACCGCGAGTTGCAAGACGCCATGCGCGGGGCGGCTTTGGGCGGAACGGCGGACAAGCGCGTGCAGGTGCCTGACAGGTCCAGCATTTATCCCGTCTTTGACGCCTATCGCAGTGCAATCAACAGTCCCGAAGCTAGAGCCTGGTTCGCCCGGCAAGGCATGGACATGTCCACTGTCGTGGTTAAACCCGGTTCAGTGTCCGGCAACGTGACGCGTGACGGTGTCACACGCCTGGAGACGTTTACTGCCACGGATGCATCCGGCTGGTGGCGTATCAGCCCGCGGGTGAATGCCACTGCCGCTGCGCTGGATGTGGAAGGCAAGGGGTTGCCCTACCTCAGTGACGACAGCGATGTGTTTTCGCGCAACATGATTTTGCGCTGGTACGGGGTAAAACCACCCACCCACGATGGCGACCTGGGGCGGGTGCGCAACGAGCTGGGCATATCAGACTGGTTCACGCTGCCGGCGAACACCAAAGCAGAGTTGGCGAAACGAATAGAGACAGCCAGAACCGCTGTCGACAGCATTGACCAGCGCTCGATCCTCGCCACTCAGTTGGAAGCGCTCCTGGGTAGCAAGCCCGACGATGAAGTGCTGGTGCTCAGCGGGGTGATGGTGCCCATCGGCAGCACGTCAGCGCTCGCCAGTGGCGGCGCGACCGAGGCCTCGCTGAGCGCTGTACTGCAATCGCTTGGCCTGCCACTGCCCGAGACTGCAGCGCAATTGCGCAATGTCCTGCGCTGGCTCCATGCTGGTCTTCCACCCGCGCCGGCTTTGGGCAATTACGCACAATTGATTTCAAACCCATGGGCGCCGGGCGTCCTGTCCAATGCCGACAAGGCGTATCTGGCTGGGTTGACCCAGGTAGACCCTAATCACAAAAATCCTTCGCGTGACCTTTTCTCCGGGGGGATTCTCGATTCAAAGACCCCGGAAGAGCTGCGCGATCGGGCGGAGTTTTTTATCAGCCAGGCACTCAGCCGGGCCCGCCCGCAGGCCGTTTGGGAGCACATTGCACTCAACCGGCACTTTCGGGGGGCATCGGGCACTACCGGCTACTCATCGCAGGAGCTGATGCAGTGGGCGATCGCCGCGATCCTGCTGCAGATTGACCCCGAAGCTCCCGGGACACCGGGTACTGTCGCCGGCTATGACGTCTATTCGCCCGCCAACACCGGGCGTTCGCTGGCCCAGGTTCGTGAGGATATCGAGGCGCACCTGCGGCGCAAACTCGGTAACGATGCCAAGGCTGCACCGTTGGTGGCCCATCTGTTCCTGGCCAGTGCGGCCCCCGAATTTCTGGTCCGGGGTGTTCCCGCCAATTTGCGAATAGGTTCCAGGGAATGGGCAGACCTGCGTCTGGGAGTGACCTTTGCCGAGCGGCAAGGGGGAGCGGGGTGTTCTCGCGGGATGCGCTATGCGCAGGTCATGGCACTCAGCCGTCTGGACGCGCGCAATCCGCAAGAGGCCGCGTTGCTGGATAACTACGGCGTCAACGTATTGCTCGATTGGGGGCTGATGCAGGGGCTCTACACCAAACCGGCAGGGGGGCTGTACACACCGCAGCAGCATCAGCAGGCTGCCGGCGCCTTCGACGCGCAGCGTAGAGACCTCATTCAGGCCCTGAGTGCATTCAAGGCACCGTTGCCGACGCGGCGCGACCTCGCGACCGACTATCTGCAAACAGTATTTCCCGACTTGAATATTGCACAGCTGCAAGCACTGAGAGTGTCCATCGCTGACCCGGACGAGCGACGTAATATGAAACTCTCGGAGCCAAGAACCCGCTCCCTGATTGAGACCTACATGAGTGGCGACCTGACCGCAGGCCGTTGGATGCTGCTGGCACCGGGCGAGCAGGTCCCCCAACCGCCTGCGCCGAAAACACCCTATGGCGCTAAACCGAAGCTAAGCAGGTCTGACCAGGCAGCCGTCGACCAAAACGTCAAGGCGTTGAATGCCAGGATCGCTCGACTGCCGGATGTACAAGCGCTGCTGGCTGGAAAAGTCGACACCTACCTGGCTAACCTCAAGCAGGGTTTGAGCACCACTACCCGCCAGCTGTTTGCAAATCTGCCCCTGGAAGATCGCCAGGCGCTGGAATGGGGCGATGTCGAACTGTTTGCCTTGCGCAGCGAGGTCGACAACGTGCCGACCGTGGAGCAGACGGGCCAGCAGGTTGAGGAGCGAAAAGGGCGCAAGGGCACCCTGGTACGCAGTGAGTACAAGGGGATCGTGCGTTATTTCGAGGTGTTCCCGGACAAGATGCTGATCGTGAAACGCGAGGATCTGCCCGCTAGGCTCAAGCTTGGGGGCACACTCGAGGATGGCCTGACCACCTACGGACGCTGGGCACCCTCCGTCACGCAGCTACAGAAAGGTTCGCAAGAGCCGTTTGATTTTACGGCGTACAGCGCTGATTCAGTGCCCAGACCCGGAGTGAAGTCCGATGGCGTCATCATCGAGAAACTGGGCGCTACCCTAACGGGCGTTGCGCCCGTGCAACAGGGCGACGCATCGGCCCTTGTGCCCGACAGTTTTTCTTCAGAACGATCCGTCGCGATTGTCGACCGGATCATGCAAGGCAATTTTGTTCACCACCGCGATACCGTGCTGGCGGCTTCCAGGGGCGCGTTGGGGCTGGAGCAACAACGTGAAGTATTGCGGCGAAATGACGGCATTCTGCTGGGCATGATTCCGTTCGTCGGTGCAATCATGGAACTGGCCAAGGGCAACATTGTTGAGGGCACTCGTGGGCTGATTATCGACACGGTGGGCGCTTTTGTGGGGGGCGCAGGTTCCGGCGTCAGTACCTTGCTCAAGTCCACGAAAGTGGTGGCCCCGTTCGGCTCGAAAGTCTTTCGTGTTTTGGAAAAAGGCGTGGCGGCTGTGAGCGGTTTTCTAAATCCACTGGATGGCAGCGCTGACCTGCTCGCCCTCGGGGCGAAAGGAGTGTTTGTGGTGCCCAAGCTTCTGAGCAAGACGCCCCGATCGTCAGTGTTGACGGCGCTGGGAGGCGTGGAGGAAAAGCTGCGCACTTACCTCGGTGTGGAAGCGGGGCTCAAGCAGATCAATGCTGACGTGGGCGGCCAACAGAGTCGAGGAACCTTTAGCGGGCTTATCAACGGCATCGGCGTCAATGCGTTGCACGTCGAAGGACAGTGGTATGCCACGCATCCTGAAACCGGCTTGCCGGTCGGCACACCGCTGGAGGGTGTGCGAGAGCTCGTTACAGCGGCGGCGTAAAGCGTCGCCCCGGGTCGGGTTTTCCTGGCCCGGATACTTTCGCCACGCCTTAAGTGTTTTCCTACGGCACCGCCTGGGGGGGTATTTGTAGGCTCTCGGTTGACGGGTCTCACGGAGGAGAACGCTCGCCCCTCCAACCGGTAAAGAGAAACCTCAATGTCGACAATCCTTGCAAAAGGGAACGGCGCAATTTTCAGTCAACCCCTGGTACCTCAAGCGTCCACAGCGCATTTGACCACCTGCGACATTCCCCTTTCCCCTCCCGCAGGGGGCTCTGAAAACCGGCCTCGCGTTCAGGCGCCTCACGTGCCTTCATTGCGTCAGTTATCCCTGGATCCGCCGGGTGGCCGGGCCAAACGTGATACGAGCAAAGCAGGCGCAGCGCCGTCTGACAAAGGCACCAGGCCCCCGCGCCGATACCCCGCCGCAGCGAACGCTGAAAAGGCGGACGCCAAATTGCAAAAAAACCTGATTCAGTGGCTGAAAACCGGGAGCGAAACGGGCAACACCGTTCCGGCCAAATCATCCATCGCTCCCTTCATCGAGCGGTATACCCAGGCCCTCAATGAGCCGACCTTGCAGGCATGGTTCAAGGCCCAGGCGCTCAAACCTTCGACGGTACGTGTGTTCAGCGATTGCGTGACCGGCATTGTGGTGCGCGATGGCAAAGAGATTTTCCAACGGTTGTCCACCACTGATGGTTCGGGCTGGGGCCTGGTCGGCAAGCACATCAGTGCTGCGCAGAGGGTGCTATCCCCGGATGACCGGGGGATACCCATCAATGCGGGGGTAACCCACAGCTTGATCCCGCGTGAAGTGATACTGAGCTTCTATGGCGTGAAGCCGCCCGCCAATGAACAGTCTGCGCCACAACTGGCCAAACAGCTCAAACAGCAGGGGTGGCCCGAGATCTCATCAGCGCAGCGCGACACGTGGGGGAGCCAATTCAAGCGGTTGCTCCAACAGCAGGCCGACAGTGCCGTACGCGCGCAAATAGTGGAACAGTTGCGACCACTGCTTGAAGGCAAGCCCGACAGTGAAGCTCTGCGCTTGCAACAGCAGAGCATGGCCGTCGAGCCCGGCTCAACCCTGGACCGGCGAAGCATCAAGCCGCGAAAGTTGTTTGTCGAATTTCTCGCATCGGCGCCGTTTCAGGCATTTCTGAAGAAAACCGGATTTGCCGAACCCGGCCGTCAATTCAGACTGTCGGCGGGCGATCTGCAAATGCGCAATGGCGCGGGCCAGTGGGTTTCTCTGCAGCGCGCTTTCGACGATGAGGTGGGTAAAGTCGGCGTCGCCGGCAGCGCAGACGAGAAAGCCGCAGCCAGCAAGATGAACGAAGATTTGGCGCAATTGGTAAAACTGAGCAAGAAAACCGGAAATGCTCTGTACACCACACGCACTTACGACGCGCGCCAGGTGCTGAAGTTGTACCTACCTGACGCCGTGAAAACCGTGGGCCAGTTGCGCGTGGCGCTGGAGTGGCTCGACATCCAATTGCCGTCGCCACCACTGGCCGGTGACTATGCCGCAATGACGCCCTATGTGCACAGCACACAGGCGCTCTCGGGCACGGCGCTTGAAACGCTTAAAGGCGCCTCGGGACCAGTGATGGCTCTGTTCAAGAATTTCACTGCGAAGGCCTCAGGGTTTGAGTCCTTTACGGATCCGGACAGCCAGTTCGCTGCATTTTTTGATTCGCCCCAGGCTATCGCACAAGCCGAAAGCCTCGCCAGGTCCCTCCAGTTGTATGCAGTCGCCGACGGCCAGACGCTTGCAAAAGCCGATCGTCATCAACTGCTGGCAGCGGCTCTCAAACTGAACGTTGATGCTACCTTGCCCGGCAAGCCCGGTACGGTTGCCGGTTACGGTTTATATCAGCCAGGCAACAAGGGGCGCACCCTTAAGGAAGTGCGTTCAGACGTGGAGAAACACCTTCAGGGCAAAGGTCTGGACGCCAGCGTTTCGTCATTGATGGCGCACTTGTTTCTGGCCCAATCGGCACCGGAGATGCTGATCAAAAAAGACCCGACAGTGCCAGCGGATACGGCTCAGTTACTCAATCAGGACCCGGAGAGCATCAAGGTCGGCTCCACCGGTTGGCTCAATCTGCGGCTGGGTTGTGCTTTGGTTGATTCTTTTGCGACCGCGGGCAGTTCACGCGCCATGAACTTTAAACACATCATGGCGCTCGCGCGGTTGAGTGCTACAGGCCCGGAGCAGGAAACCTTGATCAAACAATTGGCTGCCCAGCCGCTGTTGGATTGGGCCGTGATGGCGGGAGTGTTACCCGCGAGCCTGGATGGAAACTATTCTGCGGACAATTACGAGACCGCCGCGAAAGCGTTCACCGAGCGCGAAAATCAGACACAAAAGGCCTTCGCCACTTTAGTGAGTGGGTCGCCGACTCAGGCTGATCTGCTGGTCAAGGAGCTTGTGCGGCTGCTTCCGGAGATGACTGAGGATGAAATTCGCAACATAAAGCTGCAAAGGGAAAACCGTGCCGACGGGGTTGTTCTCGGTAATCAATTTTCGACACATTTCGATTCCCCCAAATCGCTGACGGATGTGATTTTGATGCTCCAGGCCGAGAGTGACTCGCAGCCTGGGCTGAGCGAAGACTGGGTGCGAGCCCTCAATCTCAAGATACCTTTTGCCACTCTCAAAGAGCGTCTGGAACGATTGCCCAGGATCGCGCCATTGGTTGCACCCGCGGTCGACCGCTATATCGCCGAAGCCAGAACTGCGCAGGCCACGGTTTTGAAGCAGATGATTGACCAACTGCCCTTGCAGGACCGTAAGGCGTTAGCGGCGGGGAAAATCGAATTTTTCAGCGTGCGCAAGGAAACCGGGGACGACCTGGAGGCTGACAGGGGGGCGGAGTCGAGTGTTGCCACGAAAATGGGGCGCCATGGCCTGTTGATGCGCTATGAGACGGGGGCGGTCGAGCCAAGAAATGGCTATTTCGAGGTTTTTCCAGGTTCCATGAAAATGGTCAAGCGAACGGACTTGCCCGAACAGTTGCCACTGGGTGGAAACATTGAGAACGGAAAGAAACCCTTTGGTCCCTTCGCCTATGTCAACGCCAAATTTCGTAGAGGCACGGAATTGCCCTTCGACTTTGAGGCTTATCACACCAGCGACGCACCGCGACCGGGGATGAAGTCCAAGGTCATCATTGAACGGCTGGGCAGCGCATTACCTGAAGCTCCCTCCATTTCACCGGAGCACACGCCTGACACGTTTGCTTCTTCCAGAACCGCACAGATTGTGGAAAGGCTTCAGGCCCACAGCTTTGTCGACGACCGTGAAGCGCGCATTGCCTACGCCAACGAGCCGTCGGCGCTGCATAAGCGCGAGCATCCCTTGGCGACGAGCAAGTTATTCACAACGGAAAATGCGCGTGCGCTACTCAGCCTGATTCCCTATGTAGGGGCAATTGCCGACTTGGTGGAGGGTAAAATAGAAGCCGGGGTGAAGGGGTTACTGATCGACCTTGCGTCTCTTGCCGCCACAGGCGGACTCTCGGCTTTCAAGGGAGTGGCGAAGGGGCTAAGAATGTTTATTCCCTTCAGCGGCAAACCCTTCAGCATGGCGGGTCTCAAAGGTGCGGGGGCATTTTTCCGGGGCCTGTTCAATCCGCTGGAGAGTGTTCCGGAGATCCTGCGGTCGGCCCCGAACGGCCTGAACGCGCTGAAAATGATCGCCAAGGGTCAGACGGTTCGTGTCGGCTCCAATATCTTTCTTCCGGTCAAAACGTTTGAGCAATGGCGATGGGCGCTGGGCGCGCGCGATACGCTGCTGGCAGGGGAAGGTCGATCACCCAGCCAATGGCCGGGCGCCCGGATGGGTGCCAGCGCAGATCGAGAGGTCTTGGCGGTTCAGAAGAATGGCGCGTGGTATGCCATCAACCCATTGAGCGGCAAACCCGAAGGGGCGCCACTGGAGCGGTTCACGCCTGAGGCGGGCGAGATGTGAAACCGCTGGCATTCGGGCGTCCTTGAGGGCCGTCCGAATGCCAGCGTGATGAATCAGTTCAAGCCCAGCTTGCCACGCAGTGTGGACAAGTCTTCAGCCAGGGTATTAACCGGGCCGACCAGCGCCTTGCGGTCGTTTTCCTTGACCTTGTCGTAGGTCTCATAGCCGCCATCCTTGGTCTTGTACTTGGCCAGGATTTTGTCGACGGTGGCGAAGTTCTTGTCGACCTTGGCCAGGAAGGCCTTGTCCTGCTTCTCGATCTGGCCACGGAACAGGTCGACGATTTTCTTCGCGCCGTCGATGTTGCCCTGGAAGTCGTACAGGTCGGTGTGGCTGTAGCGGTCTTCTTCACCGGAGATCTTGGTGGCGGCGACTTCTTCCAGCAGCGCTGCCGCGCCGCCCACGACTTTTTCAGGCGGGAAGGTCAGGCCGTCAACGCGGGTTTTCAGGTCGTTGACGTCGCTGTTGAGCTTGGCGGTCAGCGCTTCCAGACCTTTGGTGGTTTTCTCGGAGAACAGGGTGTATTCGATGCGGTGGAAACCGGTGAAGTCATCGGCCTTCACGCCTTTTTCGTGGTCGTCGACACGGGAGTCGATGGAGGCGTCGAGGTCGCTGAACAGCTCGGCGATTGGCTCGATGGACTCATAGTGCACACGGGTCGGCGCGTAGAGCTTTTGCGCGGTCGCCAGGTCGCCCTTGTTGATGGCGTCGGTGAAGGCTTTGGTCTGGGTGACCAGCTCGCCGATTTCTTCGGTCACGTAGATTTTGTAGTCCGAAACCGGGCCTACCAGGTCCAGCGGTGCGGTTTCGGCAAAGGCTGCCAGCGGCGAAAGGGTCATTAACAACGACAACGCAATAGTCGACTTCTTCATGGGACGGTTTCCGCTCTGAGGTTTGTTTTATTTAAGCTTTGGCAGTGGTTTGAGAGTGCGTTGCAGCGAGCAGCGTACGCCCGAGGAAATCCTTGGGCCCCGTGACTCCCGGCAAGGTGAAGAAGTACCCGCCGCCGACCGGCTTGAGGTATTCCTCCAGAGGCTCGCCGTTGAGCCGGGTTTGCACGCTGATAAAGCCTTTCTCCAGGTCAGCCTGGTAGCAGATGAACAGCAGCCCCATGTCCAGCTGACCGTTTTTGTTGACGCCGTTGGAGTAATTGAACGGCCGACGCAGAATCAGGTTGGCCTGGGTCTGCGGGGTACGCGGGTTGGCCAGCCGGATGTGGGCATCGAGCTTGGTCAACTTGCCTTCAGGGTCCTTGCTGTAGTCGGGAACCTGGGTTTCCTTGTCGCCATCCATCGGTGCGCCGGAAGGTTTGACGCGGCCGATGATGCTTTCCTGTTCTTGCAGCGGGGTACGGTCCCAGCGCTCGACAAAGTTGCGAATGATGCGCACGGCCTGGTAGCTGCCGTTCGCCGCCCAGGCTGGCTCGTCGCTGCCCGGCTGTACCCAGACAATCTGGTCCATCGCCTTGTCGTCGTTGGAGTTCGGGTTGGCCGAACCGTCACGGAAACCGAGGAAGTTACGCGCGCTTTGCGCCGGCTCACCCGGTTTGGCGGGGGCCTGTGGCGGCACGCTGCCTTCCTGTTTCCAGCGCACCAGCAGCAGGTCCGGAAGGTTCTTCACGATGTCGCGCAGGGCGTGAATGTTGGTGTCCGGGGTGTTGGACGAAAATTGCAGGCTCAGGTCGCCGTGGCACTGAGCCGGTTCCAGTGCATCGTTGGGAAAGCCGACCATGCGGCTCAGACGCTTGGGCTTGGCGGCGGTGAGGCCGAAACGCTCATCGAACAGTGACTCGCCGACCGACACGGTGATGGTCAGGTTGTCCGGCGTGACCACCGGGCCGAGGATGCCGGAATCGGTGGGCGGCAGTTTCGGGTCGACTTGCGGCACGGTGCCGCCGGTCATCAGAAAGCTGATGCGCTCGTTCAAGGTGCGGAACAGGCGCTCCAGGTCTTCACGGTCGCCTGCCAGCACGTCGAAGGCCACGATCATGCCGCACGCCGGGCGCGGGGTGACGATGCCGGTCTGATGCTTGCCGAAAAAGTCGTGGTGGTCCTGGGTTTTGTCACTGCGCGGCGCCGTGGTGACTTGCTCGGCCGCAGCCGCCATGGCCGGGCAGGTCAGGGTGCTGCCGGCAATCGCCGCGCCGGTAGCCGCCATGCCCAGCAGGACGCGGCGGCGCTGAAGGTTAAGCTGTTCTGAATCACTCATCTGTGCGGTCGTCTTCACTGCAGGCCGGAAAGGCCAAGGGCGGGGTCGATTCCATCGAGTGCAACGGCCAGAGCCTTGGCCTTGTCGGCGATCTGCTTGCGCTGATCGGCGGTAACGCTGTCATAAGCGCTGTAACTGTCATTGACCTTGAAGCCCGCGAGTTCGGCATCGAACGCGTTGAGGGCACTGTCGATTTTCGGCAGCAAATCGGCCGCCGATTTGGCCAGCAGCGGCCGCATCAGCTCGACCACTTTGTGGGCGGCTTCCAGGTTGGCGGCGAAGCCGTTCAGGTCGATGTGGCTGTAACGTTCCTCTTCACCGCTCGCCGCGCGCACGTCGGCCAGACTGTTGAGGTTGCGCACCACAATGCTCACCAGCTGCTCAGGTGGCAGAGACTGCGACAGCAGTTGTGTCTTGAGCGTGGTGACGTCGCTAACCAGGCGCTGGGCGACCGGGCTCAGGCCATCGAGGCTGCGTTGCTGGAACAGGCTGTATTCGATGCGGTGGAAACCGCTGAACGCCGGGTCCTGTTCGCGTTTTTCAAAGTAGTCGGCGCGGGCATTGATGGCGTTGTCCAGCTCGGCCAGTCGTTGCGATGCCGGTGCCAGTCGCTGATAGGCCTCGCGGGCCGGCACGTACAGCGCCTGAGCCTGGGCCAGGTCACCGGCGTCGATGGCTTGTTGCAGTGCGGTCGCAGCCTTGATCAGGGCGCCGCCCTGACTGCTCAGGTACACGCGAAATTCCGACAGCGGGCCGATAAACGCCACCATTGATGGCTTCGCCTTGGCCTGTGCATCGGATTCGGCGGTTGGCGTTACATGCAAGGTGCCGCGCGGGTTGCTCAACAGGCCGCAGGTGATCGCGTAATCGCCGGGCAACAGGTTGGCGTTGATCACCTGGCTGAGGCCCGGTGCGATGTTTTCGCGTTCTTCGATCACCAGCACGCCGTCGAGGATTTCCCATTCCACGGCGCGGTCGGAACGGTTGATGATGCGAAAGCTCGCGCGCCCGGCGGGCACGGTCAGCTCGTTGGGTTCGCAGGCATGGCCATGGATGGTCACCGCGATTTCGTTGTGGTTGGTCTGGCGCTTGGCGGCAGCCAGCTGCGAGGCGTAATAAAACAGCGCACCGGCGGCGATCATCACGACCACCGACCCGGCCACCGCCCAGCGCAGGGCGCGGGAAGGCGGTGCCGGTTGAGGGGTTGGGTTGGACAAGAGACGGTCCTTACTGGCTGGAAACGGAAGAGGTTTTGGCGACAGGCTTGGCGGGGGCCGAGGGCAGGAAGAACATCACCAAAGCCACCACCAGATAAATCAGATAAGCGCCCAGGGTGCTCACGGTCGGCGCCTCCTGGTAGCCGAACATACCGGCGAGCACTGAACCCAACGGGCTGTCCATTGGCAAAGCGGAGCTGAAGTCGAACAGCACGGTTTGCAGGTGGTTCCACACCCCGGCTTCATGCAGGGCCTGCACCGAGTTGGCGAGAATGCCGGCGGCCACCACAAGGATGAACAGGCCGGTCCAGCGGAAAAATGCGCCGAGGTTCAGGCGCATGCTGCCGGAATAGATCAGGAAACCCACGACGATGGCCAGAATCAGGCCGAGCAGGGCGCCAATCGGCGCGCCGGGGCCTTCACTTTGCTGGAACACGGCGAGCAGGAAGAACACGGTTTCCAAACCTTCACGGGCCACGGCGAAAAACACCATGGCGATCAGCGCGATCACCTGATGTTTGGAACCGGCCAGTGCATGGTCGAGGGATTCGTGCAAGGCATGCTTGATGGACCGCGCGACCTTGCGCATCCAGAACACCATGGAACTGAGAATGCCCACCGCCACCAGGCCGACCACGCCTTCAAACAGTTCCTGTTGTTTTTGCGGGAATTCCGCGCTGACCAGCTCAAGGCCGCCGCCGACCAGCAGGGCCAGGGCAGCGGCGAGGAAGACGCCGATCCACACGGCAGGCATCCATTGGCCGCGGCCGGTTTGTTGCAGATAACTGGCGATGATGCCAACGATCAATGCGGCTTCAATGCCTTCGCGCAACATGATTAAAAAGGGAACAAGCATTCGGCACCGCGTCGAGACTGTTAGGATGCTAATTTGTAACATAATGATACTCATTACTAAACAGCGAATATTGACCTTTGCTGAACTGCTGCTGAACGGTGGTGGCAAATCGCGACCGCCCTTATGATGCACGCCACGTTTCTGGATAGCGGAATAGCCAAATTTCATGGCGGAAAAAGACACCATTTCCATTCACCTGGTGCGTGAAGCCTTGTTGCAGAGCTGCGCGCCCGGCGCTGCGACACTTGAAGCCCTGAACAAGGCCGGTATCGATCCGGCGTTGCTCACGCAGCCCGATGGGCGAGTGCCGGCCACCACCTATGCACGCTTGTGGCGCTTGCTGGCAAGGCGTCTGGACGATGAGTTTTTCGGCATGGACCCGCGCAAGCTCAAGTCCGGCAGCTTTGAATTCCTGTGTCGTACCGCCATGGCGCAGCCGAACGTGGGTGCAAGCCTGGCAGCCGGCCTGCAGTTTTTGTCGTTGATGCTCGACCAGTTACCCGCGCAACTGGTGCGTCAGCAAAGCCTGGCGGAAATCGTGCTGTTGGAGCCCGAGGTTGCGCCACGACGCGCTTTTACCTACTTCGCCTACTGGATGATCGTGCACGGCGTGGCCTGCTGGCTGGCCGGACGGCGTATTCCGATCCTGGCGATTGAGCTGCGTTGCCCCCAGCCGAATTTTTGTGATGACTACCGGGTGATGTTTTCCGACAACCTGCGGTTTGATCGGCCGCGCACGCGGATGATCTTTTCGGCCGATTGCCTGGACCTGCCCGTCAAGCGCAGTGCCGAGGAGTTGAAGCGGTTTCTGGCCCATGCACCGGCCAACATTCTGGTGAAATACCGCGACCCGCAAAGCCTGGCGGCGCGGATCAAACACGATCTGCGGCAAATGCCTGCCGACACCTGGCCGGAAACCGAGGGGTTAGCGGCTTCCTTGTGCATCTCGGCCTCGACATTGCGCCGCCGGCTGGCGGAAGAAGGGCAGACTTATCAGGGGCTCAAGGACAGCGTGCGCAAGGAGTTGGCGATTGTGTGGCTCGCCGAACCCCAGATCAGCTTTGCCGAGATTGCAGCACGGTTGGGGTTTGCCGATGCGAGTTCGTTTTACAAGGCATTTCGCAAGTGGTCGGGGTCGAATCCTGGACATTACCGCAGCCTGATCTTGAACGAGGCCGGTTGAAGTTTTTGCAGCTGAGCGTTTCTGGGGGAGCTGGCTTGCCTGCGATGCACACACCGCGGAGTAATCCGGAACCCGGTCGATGCCATCGCAGGCAAGCCAGCTCCCACACTTGACCGCATTTCAACGGATGAACGCGGTCCCCTGTGGGAGCTGTCGAGCCCCGGCGAGGCTGCGATGGCGGCGGCATGGGCGAAATCTTTGTTGGCAATGCCACCGCCTTCGCAGGCAAGCCAGCTCCCACAATTGATTCAGGGTGACGAGGGGTCAGGCTTTGGCGGCCATGGCGGTGACTTCCACGCGCATGCCTTCGACCGCCAGCGCGGCCACGCCCACAGCGGCACGTACCGGCCACGGTTTGGCGAAAAAGCGCTTGTAAACTTCGTTGAACGCCGCACGGTCAGCCATGTCGGTGAGGTAGATGGTCAGGTGCATGACCCGGTCCATGGAGCTGCCGGCTTTCTCCAGCGCAACTTTCAGCGCTTGCAGGGTGCATTCGCTTTGCAGGGTGATATCGCCCAGTTCCAGGCTGCCATCGGCGCGGGTCGGCACTTGGGTCGAGACCAGGATGCCGTTGAAACCGATGACGTCGGAGGAAATGGAATCGGCATCCGGGTCGGGAGTGAAGGACAGGTCGTGGTTGGCCATGGGCGCCTCTTGTTGGCTAAAACGGAAAGGCGCCCATGGTCCCCGAAAATCACCTCAGGGGCAAACCACCGGTTAGGGCCAGCGCTTGAACAGCACGCTGGCATTCACCCCGCCAAACCCGAAGCCGTTGGACAGCGCGTATTCAATCGGCAAACGCCGCGCTTCACCGCGCAGCATGTCCAGCCCGTCGGCGAGGGCGTCCGGGTTGTCCAGGTTCAGCGTCACCGGGGCTATCTGATCGCGCAGGGCCAATACGGTGAAGATCGCCTCGATACCGCCCGCTGCACCGAGTAAATGGCCGGTGGCGGATTTGGTCGAGCTGATCGCCGGGGTGCCACTCGTGCCGAAGACACTCTTGATCGCCGCCAATTCGCCTTTGTCGCCCACTGGGGTGGACGTGGCATGGGCGTTCATGTAGTGCACGTGCGACGCTTCGATTCCGCCCTGGCGCAACGCTTGAACCATTGCCCGCCGTGCACCGTCGCCGTCTTCGGGGCCTGCGGTCATGTGATAGGCATCGGCGCTGGTGCCGTAACCCACCAGTTCGGCGATAGGTTGCGCGCCGCGTGCCAGGGCGTGTTCCAGTTCCTCAATCACCAGGATGCCCGCGCCTTCACCCATCACGAAACCGTCGCGCGCTTGATCAAACGGCCGTGAAGCGAGCTGCGGCGTTTCGTTGAAGTCACTCGACAACGCCCGCGCCGCCGCAAAACCGGCCAGGCTGACGCGGTGAATGGCCGCTTCCGCACCTCCGCACACGGCCACGTCGACTTCCCCGGCGCGGATCATCCGCGCCGCGTCGCCAATGGCCTGCACGCCCGCCGCACACGCAGTCACCGGCGCGCCCAGCGGGCCTTTCAAACCGTAGTTGATCGATACATGACCGGCGGCCATGTTGCTCAGAAACGACGGAATGGTAAACGGCGACAGGCGTCGCGGGCCTTTGCTGTCGGTGGTGCGCACGGCGTCGGCAATCGCCGGAAAACCGCCCACACCGGAGGCGATGATGGTCGCGGTGCGTTCCTGTTCCAAAGCGGTTTTCGGTGCCCAAGCGGCTTGTTTTAAGGCTTCATCCGCCGCAGCCAGGGCGAACAGAATGAAACGGTCCATTTTGCGCTGTTCCTTGGCGGCCAGCAGTCGGTCAGGATCGAAGCCGGCTTCAGGGTCTTGCGCCACGCTTTGGACCTGGCCGCCGATGCTCACGGCCAGGTCCCCGATCAATTCCTCAGGCAGCCGCCGAATCCCCGATTGCCCGTTCAGCAGACGTTGCCAGGTGGCTTCCACATTCGCCCCAAGTGGCGTCAATGCGCCCATGCCTGTCACGACGATACGTTTACTCATGATCAATCGACTCCTGTTGCGTTGAGGGATACACAGCGGTGGACGTCACTATCATCATGAAAGTAACATGGCGTCACACAACTTTGTAATCACCCACGGGAAGCCTTATGCAACGCAAGTCCCTCACCAGCGACGAATGCCCCATCGCCCGCAGCCTCGAACGGGTCGGCGAATGGTGGAGCATGTTGATCATGCGCGATGCGTTGCAGGGCCTGCGCCGCTTCGATGAGTTTTCCCGCAGCCTGGGCATCGCGCCGAACATGCTGACGAGACGTCTGAACGCCCTGGTTGAGGCCGGAATGCTGGAGCGCAGGCCATACAGCGAGCGCCCGCCGCGTTACGAATATGCGCCGACGGCCAGGGGCGAGGACTTCCGGATGGTGCTGATGGCGTTGGTGGCGTTTGGCAATCGGCATTTTGCCGAGGAGGGCGCCAGCGTCGAGTTGATCGATCACGAGACAGGCTGCGCCGTGCAGCCAATGCTGGCGAATGCCGAGGGGGAGGTGGTGACGCTGGACCGCTGCCGGTTGCAGGCCGGTCCAGCCGCCAGCGCGGGAATGCGCCAGCTGTTGGAGTCGGTGCCGCGGTGATTACAGCAGGGTGAAGGGGTAGTCGACGATCACCCGCAGCTCGTTGAGCTTGCCATCGCGCTGGTCGGCGTTGGATGAAACCATGGCGTCACGCAGGCGAAACGACAGGTTTTTCGCCGGGCCGCTCTGCAGCACGTATTTGGCTTCCACATCCGTTTCGTGGTGGTCGCCATCGGCGCCGTAATCGCCGGCATAGGCGCTGCCCACCGGGGTATGCGTGCCGTTGATGTCGGTGCCGTTGACATAACGGGTCATGAAACTCAGGCCCGGCACGCCGTAGCTCGCCATGTTCAGGTCATAGCGAATGCCCCACGACTGCTCGCCCGGGCCGTTGAAGTCGCCCCACTGGATCGAGTTGGCCAGGAATACCGAGTCGCCACCTTCACCCGCGCCGTTGTTGCCGGTGCCGATATAGTCGAACGGCGTGTCGCCGTGCACTTTCTGGAACGACAGCGTCAGCGTGTGCGCCTGCAGGAATGAGTAGGCCGCCGCCAGCGAGTAGGTGGTGTTATTGATCGCCCCGGCCTTGGCGCTGCCGGTATCCAGGGTGCGGTACAGGTTGCCGTCCAGAGCCAGCGACTGGTCATGGCCCAGCGGCAGCACATAGTTGAGGTTGGTGTAGTACTGGCGCCAGATGTCTTCCAGCTCGCCCGCGTACACCGTGGCGCTCAGGGACGGCGTGAAGGTGTATTTGCCGCCGATGAAGCTAGCGCTGTTGGCGGCCACGTTGGCGTACGTCGCGTAAATGTCGTGGTCATGGTTGCTGGTCATGCCGCTGTTGGTGCTGGTGAAGTGCCCGGCTTCCAGGTCCAGGCCGGCGATCTCGCTGCTGGTCAGGTCAAAACCGGTGGCCGTCTGCGGCAAAATGCGCGTGCCGCCGGTGGCGAATACCGGTGCGGTGGGCTGCATGTCACCGAACTTCAACTGGGTTTTGGAAATCTTGATTTTCACCGCTGCGCCCACAGAGCCGTAACCGTCTTTGGGGTCGCCATTGCGGTTGGTCGGCAGTTCGCCGGTGTTGTTGTCTTCATGGGTGGCGTCGAGTTTCATGGCGCCGTAGGCGTAGGCGTCCACGCCAAAACCGATGGTGCCCTGGGTGAAGCCCGAGGCGTAGTTGAGCATCGCGCCCTGGGTCCAGTCGCGGTTGTCGGCCTTGCCGCTTTGGCGGTCGCGATCAAAGTAGTAGTTGCGCAGCAGCCCGGTGACGCTGCTGCCTTCGATGAAACCCTTGGAATCGGCCTGATCGGAAACCGATTCGGCGAGGGCGACCTGGCTGATACCGGCGCACATTGCCAGCGTTAACAGGCTCAACTGTTTGATCATGTTTTTACTTCCCCGGAATAATTAACGCGCGCACAGAAACACCGCACTTTATTTGGTCAATGCATAGGATTTTATGGGCAGGGTTTGAAGTGGGACGTTGCCGTTTTTATTGTGTTCGACGTGTTTGCCGAAGCTGATTCTAAGCACAGTTTGCGCGGGGTGCAGCGATGAAACCGATTAAACTCGATTAATTAAACTTCACGTTCTTTAATATCTGGCAGGCGTAGCGTTGCTCCTGTCTTAGCCGCTCTGCTTCGACAAAAACCTTTGGTTTGCCGCCGCAGGCTCTGCGGCGGATTTTTTTGTGAACGCGATTTTTGTGCCCAGGGTTAGTTGAACTAATTTATGCTGGCGTCCCTGTTTGGACAGTTGATTCGAGACGCCCCATGAGCATGAAAACCACGCTGCCCGAGGCCATCCCCGGCGCTCGCCCGGTGCATTTGCCGGCGTTGGTCGCCTTCGAGTGCGTGGCGCGGCACATGAACTTCGCGCGCGCCGCAGCCGAGCTTGAAGTCACGCCCACGGCCATGTCCAAAACCATCAAGCAGTTGGAGGCGCAACTGGGCGTACGCTTGTTCAACCGCACCACTCGCAGCGTGGCGCTGACCGAATCCGGCAACCAGTTGCTCGACACGCTGGCGCCGGCGTTGGAGCAGATCCGCTTTTCGGTGCAACAGGTCCACGATACCGCGACGCGGCCTTACGGCGAGCTGAAGATCAACAGTTCCTACGTTGCCTACGCCTCGCTGATCGAGCCGCACGTACCGGCGTTTCTCGCGCTCTACCCGGACATCACCCTGGACATTTCTCTCGACAATGGCCTGAGCGACATCATCGGTGAGGGCTTTGACGCCGGGGTGCGTCTGGGCCAGGCCTTGCAGCGCGACATGATCGCCGTGCCGCTGGGCACTTCACAGCCGATGGTGGTGGTTGGAACGCCGCAGTATCTGGCGCAATCCGCGCCGCTGAACACACCTGAAGACTTGCTCAAACACGAATGTATCCGCCAGCGTCTGAGCCGTCGCGGGCCGTTCATGGATTGGAGCTTTCGCATCGGCAAAGCCAATGTCGAGATCGAGGTGAAAGGGCGCCTGGTGCTGGATGAAATGCGCACCACCTTGTCGGCGGCGCAATTGGGCTGCGGCCTGGCCATGGTGTTCCGGCCTTTTGCCGCGAAGGAAATCGCCAGCGGCCAGTTGGTGGCCCTGTTGGAAAAATACGCGGCGCCCGCCGAGACCTTCCACCTGTACTACGCCAACCGTGCGCAAATGCCCGGAAAGCTCCGGGCATTTATCGACTTCTTTCAAGCCCGCAACCGTCAGGCCACCGAGTAACCGCCATCGGCGAGCAGGGCGTGGCCCGACACGTAGCTTGAATCCTCCGAACCCAGGAAGGCCACCACCGTCGCCATCTCTTCAGCCGTGCCAAACCGGCTGGCCGGTGTGCCGGCTGCAAACGCGTGTTGAGCCTCAACCGATGGCCAGATTCCGCGATGGTGGAACGGCGTTTCAATCAGCCCGGGGCACAGCGCATTGACCCGTACGCCGTGTTTGAACCACTCGATGGACGCGGTTTTCGTCATGCCGACCACCGCGTGCTTGGTGCCGATGTACAGCGCCGCCGTGTCGAAACCGATCACGCCGCCCATGGAGGCATTGTTGATGATGCTGCCGAAACCCTGTTCCAGCATGACCCTGGCTTCGTACTTCATGCAGTTGAATACCCCGCGCACATTGGGCTCGAATACCAGGTCGAAACGCGCGTTGTCCTGCTCGACCAGAGGCGCGAACACACCTTCGGTGCCTGCATTGTTGAAGGCAATATCGAGTTGGCCGTAGGTGGCCACGGCGAATTGAACCATGGCGATGATGTCGGCTTCTTGGGTCACATCGACCACGATGGACGAGGCGATGCCGCCGCTGGCGGTGATCTCGGCGACCACCTCGTCGAGTTCACTCTGGCGGCGCGCCGCTGCGACGATTTTGGCGCCGCGCCTGGCAAGCACAAGGGCGGCGGCGCGGCCGATGCCGGAACTGGCGCCAGTGATCAGCGCGACTTTGCTTTCAAGTTGGCGGGCAGTGGATGAGGTCATTTGGAACTCCGTTTGTGTGCGGCGCAAGGCGGTATGCTCGCGCTGTGGGCACAGGTTACGGCGACGGATTACCGCTGATAATCCACGCAAAAGTCACAGAGTTATGTGCCTGTAGTTCACTATCGGCATGGGCTTCGAACACCACACTGGCGACCTTCACATGAGGTGGCGTAACCTCAACCGTGCCATCCCTCCCGAATCGCGCGTTGACAGAGAACCCATGACTGCCACCTTGCTTGACACGGTTCGCCGCTACATTGAGGCCCACGCGGATACCACCGGCATCGCCCGGACGCCAGTGCCCGGCTTGACGACGATTCGCTCCACCACCCCCAGCGGTCTGGTGCATTCCATGCCCAACCCGTTGATCTGCCTGGTGCTTCAAGGTGCCAAGCAAGTGACGCTGGGCACCCAGACGTTTACCTTCCAGGCCGGGGATTCGCTGCTGATCACCGCCGACGTGCCGACGGTGAGTCAGGTGATGCATGCCAGCCCTGAGGTGCCCTACCTGTCGATCGTACTGGACCTTGATCCAGCAGTGATTGCCGAGCTTTCGCTGCAGATAAAGCCGCAAACCGCCTCGGGCGGCATGCCCGTAAAAGCCGCGGAACGTACCGACGCTCACGTGGTGGATGCGGCACTGCGCTTGATGCGAATCCTGGATTTTCCGGATTCCGGTCCCGTGCTTCACACGCAGTTGGTGCGTGAGTTGCACTATTGGCTGCTGGTGGGCCGTCATGGCGCCGCGATCCGTCAGCTCGGCTGTGTCGAAGGCCAGGCGCAACGCATTGCACGGGCCGTCGCGGTGCTGCGGGCCGACTTCAAACGGCCGTTGCCCGTGAATCAATTGGCAGCCACTGCGGGCATGAGTCCGTCGTCATTCCATCGGCATTTTCGTGCGATCACTTCGTTGTCGCCCCTGCAATTCCAAAAAAACCTGCGATTGATCGAAGCGCGTCGAATGATGATGGCCGAGGGGGCGTCGGCCAGTAGCGCGGCGTTCAATGTCGGGTATGAGAGCGTGTCGCAGTTCAACCGCGAATACGCCCGCATGTTCGGCCTGCCGCCGATCAAGGATGTGGACGCCGCGAAGGGGTGGACGAAGGCGTCCGCCTGATGTACGGGTAGAGAACACACTGATTGTGGCGAGCAGGCTTGCCCTGCTTTGGGCTGCTCGGCACGACAGTTGGGAGGATTGAGCAAACACTCTCCAGTTTCCGGCAACGTCTTTCCCTGTACACCTTCCTATCATGGCCTGACACCCACTGAGGAGTTTTGCCATGACCCGGATCACACTCGTCACCGGCGCCAGCCGTGGCCTCGGTCGCAATACCGCTCTAAGCATTGCCCGCCATGGCGGGGATGTGATCATCACGTATCAGCGCAGTGCGGCAGAGGCGCAGGCGGTGGTTGCCGACATCCAGGCGCTGGGCCGCAAAGCCGTGGCCTTGCAGCTTGATACCGGCAACGTCGCAAGCTTTGCCGCATTCGCCAGCGGCTTGCGCTCAGCGCTGCGTGACATCTGGCAGCGTGAATGTTTTGACCACTTGGTAAACAACGCTGGCCACGGCGACTACGCTCTGATCGAGCAGACCACCGAAGCACAGTTCGACGGCCTGGTGAACGTGCATCTCAAGGGCGTGTATTTCCTGACCCAGACCCTGCTGCCACTGATTGTCGACGGCGGCCGTATCGTCAACCTGTCCAGCGGGCTTACCCGCGTGTCGTTCCCGGGTTACGCGGCGTATGCCGCGGTCAAGGCGGCCGTTGAAGTGCTGTCGATCTACATGGCCAAAGAATTCGGCAGTCGTGGAATCGCGGTGAATACCGTGGCGCCAGGGGCCATAGAGACCGACTTTGGCGGCGGTGCGGTGCGCGATAACCCTGACGTGAACAGGATCTTTGCAGACATGACCGCTCTGGGCCGCGCCGGTGTACCGGACGACATCGGCCCGATGATTGCCAGCCTGTTGTCTGCCGACAACCGTTGGGTCAACGCCCAGCGCATTGAAGTGTCCGGCGGCCAGGGCATCTGAACGAACATCCCGCAAGACTCAACGAGGTTGTACCCATGTTTGTTCACGGTTTGACGCTGGCCTGAAAGACAAACACCTCCTTTGCGGAGGTGTTTGTGTGGGGCGGGCTTTTACTCTTTGACGTCCATGAACTCTTCGGCCCAGGCGACGTAGTTTTCAGGCCGCGTGTAGGTGTGCGTCAACTCTGTTGCGCCAAGATTGGAGGTGCTGTGAGTCAGTTTGCGCTGGGCGCGCAGGCTGTCGTACGTGGCCTTGATCGACGCAAAGTAGGCGCCATGACCTGCCACCACAATGCGCACGCCGAGTTTGGCCAGACGCTCGCTGTCATTGAGTTTCGGATTGCCGTAGGTGACCAGCATCAGTGGCACGGTGAGGTTTTCGGCGATCTGTTCCAGGTGGTCGAAGTCTTTGACGCCTACCATGCAGATGCCGTCGGCACCGGCTTTTTCGTAAGCCTGGGTGCGCTCGATCACTTCTTCGGTGGGCAATACACCGGCGTTGGTACGGGCGATGATCGACAGCTCGGGATCGACGCGTGCTTCCAGGGCCGCCTTGACCTTGCCGATACCTTCCTGGATGGAGATCAGGTCGGTGGATTTACGTCCAAATTGCGCAGGCAGCAGGGTGTCTTCAATGGTCAGCGCTGCCACACCGGCGCGCTCCAGCTCTTCGACGGTGCGCATCACGTTCAGGGCGTTGCCGTAGCCGTGGTCGGCGTCGGCAATGAACGGCAACTGCGCGACTCGCCCGATACGGGTGGCCTGCTCGACGAACTCACTCAAGGTAATCAGCGCGAAATCGGGGGCCGCAAGTACCTGCAAGGATGCGACGGAACCACCGAGGATGCCGACTTCAAAGCCAAGGTCAGCAGCGATGCGCGCGGACATGGGGTCAAAGACGGAGGCGGTTTCTACGCAGATGGGCTTTGCAAGCAGTTCACGGAAATTGCGGCGCAATGCTGAGTGAGAGATTTTCGGCATGTTCTTTCCTGGCTCTGGTCATCGTCGAGTGACGATCAATGTCTATTCGTGGTGGCGCGAGATTACCATGCAGACGAACCGGAGATTATGACGTTTGAGCATGACGCATGCGCCAAACATATGGATCTTGTCATCACGGTTAGGGGGTGGACAGGCCAAGATGCCGCTCTATGAGTGCAAGCAAACGGTGGTTGTCCACGGTTTTCAGCACATTGACGGGTTTGCCGGCAGGCGCGGCGATGCCCACATCCAGGCGCAGCGCAAGCGAATGGCGCCAGGTTTTTCCACGCGTGCGGCCGGCACGCAACTCCACATCGACATGGTAGGGCGCGGCGCTAGCGAGGTCGGGGTCCAGTAACCAGGCGATCACCAGAGCGTCATGGATCCAGCAGCCGGGCAGGCCGCGTGTGGCCATCGAGTAATCGATCCACGGCCGGAAGGTTTCGCAGATAAATCCGGCGAGGGGTGTACCCAGCGAAGCGATACGGTCGAGGTCGGCGTGGGTCATCAGGGTTTGGGTGGTCACGTCCAGCGGCACCAGCGTGATGTTCGCGCCGCTGGTGAGCACCTGGTGGGCGGCTTCGGGATCGAAGCCGAAGTTGGTGTCCTTGATGTAGTCGTCAAGAGCAAACACGCCGCCCATGATGACGATCTGGCTGACGGCGGCGGCCATGTCCGGGTAGCGTTGCAACGCCATGGCGACATTGGTCAAGGGCCCGATGGCGACGAGGGTGATGTCGCCGGGGTTGGCGCAGATCAACTGGCCGATTGCGTCTGCCGCATGCAAGGCGGGTGGCTGAAAGACTTGCGGTGGGCGGACGTCTTGCCACAGATGCGCGAGATGGTGTTTGTGCACATTGTTGTCCAACACGTCGCGCCAGGGTGCGTCCGGTTCGTGCAGTGCCCGGGTGCTGCCTTGTACCACGGGAATCGCGCGGCCGACGCGGGCCATCAAGTCTTTGGCGACGTTGTAGCCCACGGCGCTCGGCGTGTTGCCTGCGACGGTGGTGACCAACTCAAGAGACAGTTCGGGTGCCGCCAAAGCGAGCGTCAGTGCCAGGCCGTCGTCAACATTTGCCCCTGCAATCCCGTTACCGGGGTCGCAATCAATGATTAAACGCTTCATTTCACCTTCTTGTTTTCAGGTTCGCGGTGTTTCTCAAGGCGTGCATCCGCAGGATTCACCCAGGACCAGGCGGTGGGAAAACTCCTGCAACTTCACTTCCCCATCCCAGGCGAGCAGCATCGAAATGGCTGCCTTGGCCATGTCGTTGACCGGCTGGCACACGGTGGTCAATGACGGCGTGCAAAACGCCGAAGCTTCAGTGCCGTTGAAGCACACCAGCGCGATGTCCTGGGGCACTTTGAGGTGATGTTCCGACAGCGCCCTGACGCAGCCGATGGCTTGTGCCTCGTTGGAGCAGAACACCGCGCGGGGAGGACGGCCGCTGGCCAACATCTGTTGAGTGGCTTCATAGCCGCCCTGGCGGGTGTAGCTGGCGGGGAAGATCCATTCGGGGTGCTCTTCAACGCCGGCACTGGCCAGCGCATCGCGCCAGCCGTTGAGACGGTCCTGGGCGTTGAGCATGTCCGGCTGGCCGCTGATGATGCCGACGTCGCGGTAGCCATGGCTGAGCAGGTGGGTAGTGACTTGTCGGGCGGCCGCACGCTCGTCCACGCGCAGCATATTGACGCGCAGTTCGGGGTCGACGCGGTCGAGCATCACAAACGGCGTGCCGCTGGCCTGAATCAGGTCGATGTGCGGGTGGCGGTCGACGCTGGTGTAGAACAGGCCGTCGACGCGTTGGCTGAGCAGGCTGTTGATCAGGCTCAGTTCACGGGTGCGGCAGTCGCCGGAATCGCCCAGCAGGATCACCAGCCCGTTATCCAGCGCCTCTTGTTGCAAGGCGTGGGCAAAGGAGGCGATGAAGGTATTGGAGATGTTCGGCACGATCAGCCCGTAGGTTTTGGTTTTGCCGGAGGCCAACGCCTGGGCCACGCCGTTGGGGCGGTAGCCGGTGGTTTTGATGGCGTCGAGTACGCGTTGCCGGGTGGCTTTGGCCACGGGCCGTGGGCCGTTGTTGATCACATAGCTGACCACCGCTACCGAGGTGCCGGCTTCACGGGCGACGTCATCGCGCGTGGCGCGACTGGTGTGTTGTCGGGTCAAGGCAACCTTCCGAAAATAAGGACAGTGGCCAGAGGTCTACCCGCGTAGACCCAGGCACTAAAAAAATAGAAAAGGCAGGGCAGGCGAAGGGCGCAGCCAGCTTTTCATAAACGACATTATCCCTGCGGTTTTATTGCAGTTTGATGACCTGCAGAGGTTTTCAGAAGATCGCGTAGGTGTAGCTGAATATCACCCGCGCCTGGTCAACCGCGCCGACGTTGGGAATGCCACTGCGAAAGCTGCCTTCACGCAGCGACGCGCCCAAGCCTTTGAGGGCACCGCTTTGCACCACGTAGTCGATACGCGCATCACGCTCCCATTCCGAATAGCGCTCGCCGCCGGCGGAGCGAATGTTGTCGCCATGCAAATACAAAACCGACGTCGTCAGGCCAGGAATGCCCAGCGCCGCGAAATCGTAGGAATATTGACCGAAGTTGGTGTTTTCACCGGCGCGGATGAAGGAGTTGTCCATCACATCGGTGATCAAATACACACTGGCGCCGCCGTTGCCTTCGTTATTGCCGGCGCCGCCCAGCACGTTGCCCTGGTTGAGGTACACCACGCCGCCGGAGTCGGACACTTGTTGGCGACCCAGCATGAACGCGTGGCCACCCAGGGAGTAAGTGAACGCGGCGCTCCAGGTGGTGTTGTCGACTTCGCCGGGTTTACTCGCGTAGCCGCCGTTGTTGTTGAACATGTAGCCGGGCTGGCCGTTTTTGCCTTGAGAGGTGCTGTTGAAGTAGCGCAGGTCGGTTTTGAAACGCGAGTTTCCGTCAAGCTGGGTGGTGTTCAGCAAGCCGAGAAAGGTCTGGTTGTAATAGTCGCTGAGGTTGGCGCGGTACAGCTGCACGGTGGTGTCTTTGTTGAGCTTCCAGTCGGCGCCGGCGTAGGTGAATTTGCTGCCTTCGGTGCCGCCTGCGACCGCGAGCTGAGTGGAGTTGGACGAGGCACGACCGGTGGATCGGCCGAGCTGCCCGGCGTTGATCGTCAGGTTGTCGATTTCTTTGGAGGTCATGGTCACGCCTTCAAAGGTTTGCGGCAGCAAACGGCCGTCGTTGGCCACCAGAATCGGCAAGTTGGGAGAGAGTGCACCACCGGCGTGGAATTCAGTTTTGGACAGCCGCACCTTGGCATTGCCGGCCAGGCGGCTCCAGTTGTCGACCGGGCTGCCGTCCGAGCTCACCGGGGCAAGGGAGTTCTGCGTCGTGGCATTGGGGTGTTGGGTGCCGCCCGACAGGTTGAACGCCTGCATCGCCTGCAGATCAAGGCCAAAACCCACGGTGCCCTGGGTAAAGCCTGACAGGTAGTCGAGCTTGAACCCCTGGGTCAGTTCGTTTTGATCGACGCCGGGTGTGTTCGGGTTATCGCTGCGCAAGTAAAACGTACGCGCGCTGATGGCCGCGCTGCTGTCATCGATAAAACCGGCGGCCAGCGCTTGTTGGGCGAGTGCGCTGGCGGTGATGGCCAGTGCGAAGGTGGATCTTTTCATGACGACGCTCCTGTTAGTGTGCCGTTTTTCAGGCATGGCTATGCGCGGCTGTGGTGTCACAGTCGTGCGGGTTGACGCCTTCTCTGAGGCGTTGCGGTGCTGGGTACTACGAAAGGGAAGCGGTGCTAGATCGCGTCTTCCACGGCATTGAGGTCACGACCGCGGGTTTCCGGGGCGATGAAAGTGGTGAAGAAACCGATGCCGGCCATCGCGGCAAAGTAGGTTGCGATCGGCCACCAATGGCCGCTCCACGACAACAGCGCCGCCGCAATCAACGGTGCGGTACCGCCGGAGAGAATCGAGCCGAGTTCCTTGGCCATCGCCAGTTTGGTGTAGCGGTTTTTTACACCAAACAGCTCGACGCCCCAGGCGGCTTGCACACCGAAAATGCCCAGGGACGCCAGGCCCATGCCGATCACCATGGTGGAGGTCACAATCAGCGGGTCGCGCGAGTCCAGCAACATGAACGCCGGGAACGCGTAGAGCATCAGCAACAGGCAAAACCAGCGGTACACCACGCGACGGCCGAAACGGTCGGAGAGCCAGCCGGCCAGCGGAATGATCAGGAAACCCAGGATCGAGGCAATTAACACGGCCTGGGTGGCGACCGACTTGTTGACGGTGAGCACTTTCACCACGTAGCCGACGATAAAGCCCTGCGCCAGGTAGGACGGGCCGTTTTCACCGATGCGCAAACCCACCATGGTCAGGAACGCGCGGCTGCCTTTCCAGAACCCGGCAGGCGGGGCATGCAGGGGCAGGGCGGCCCTGCCGTTGTCCCGTTGCGCCTGAAGCTCGGCCTTGCGTTGCTCGAACACCGGGGTTTCACGCAGGTTGCGTCGCAGCCACAATGCCGCCAGCGCGATGAGCGAGCTGCACAGGAAGGGAATTCGCCAGCCCCAGTCCTGCAAGGCTTGTTGATCCATTTGAATGACCGCCAGCCATACCAGTGACGCCAGCAAAGTGCCGCTGTTGGAACCCAGCGCAATCACCGAAGACACCAGCCCCCGGCGCTTGGCCGGTGCAAACTCGCCGAGCATCACGGTGCCCGCCGCCAGTTCGGCACCCGCGCCAAAGCCCTGGGTAAAGCGCAGCAAGACCAGGCAAATCGGCGCCCAGATGCCGATGGATGCATAACCGGGGATCAAGCCGATCAAGGTGGTGGAGGCGCCCATCAGTACCACGGTGGACACCATCACCACCTTGCGCCCCTTGCGATCACCCAGCCAACCGAAGAACAACGCGCCGATCGGGCGGGCGACGAAGCCCACCGACCAGGTGGCGAAGGTCGACAACAAGGCCATGGCCGGTGTGACATTGGGGAAAAACACGTCACCGAAGATCAACCCGGCGGCCAGGCCGTACAGGGCAAAGTCGGCATATTCCATGGCGGTGCCCAGCCAGCAGGCGAGCGTGGCGCGGTACATCTCGCGGCGCCCGCGCGGCGTGTTCAAACTTTCGTCTGCCGCGCCACGGCCTGCAAAGGCAGCGGGGTGGGGGATACGTTCAAGCGTGGACATCAAAAACTCCCGATCTGTGGAGGTGCCGTACGCCACTCGATCCCCTTGTTCTACAGCGATCTACGCGCGTAGATTCCAATCCCTGAAAATCGGCCCGAAGATGAACCTCAAAGGCCGATGCTGACAATCGATGGCGCACTGTTTGTATGTAGGCGTGGGTGGAGACCTGCATGGCGGGTCTCCGGCCGGGATTTTAGGCAGGCTTTTGTTTCGGGCGAATGACAGCCGCGCTGAATGATCCGCGCGGTATCAATCGCCACATGAGTGGTGTGATTTCAAAAGTGCGATGAAGGCTTGTGTAGGACGATTCCCTAGAAACTTCAGAAAAGGCATCGCAGAATTACAGTTCTGTCTGACTGAGCGGCTTGTGAGAAACCCCCGACACTGGCGCCCCGTTTCAGTCGGAAAATGCGCCATGAGTTCTCCTGCCATTGCCCTGTCGGCCAGCGAATTCGAGGTCAGAAAAGCCTTGGTCGAGGGTCAGATACAGCCGTTTTTCCAGCCCAAGTTCAACTTGTGCAGCGATGCCGTGGAGGGGGTTGAGGTGCTGGCGCGCTGGGCTCACCCGCAGTATGGCGTGCTGACGCCCAAGGCTTTCATGGCCGCCGTTGGGCAACACGGGTTGCTGGATGAGTTGTTCTTCCATCAGTTGCACCACGGCCTGGCGCTGCAAAAGAAACTCCGGGGCAGGGGCCACACCGTGTCGTTTGCCTACAACCTTGAAGTGGAGCAGTTGGGTAGCCCTGGCTTCATCCGTCGGGTGGTATCGGCCCTGAGCAACCAGGGTTCGCCTGCGTCGGGCGTCACGTTTGAACTCACTGAACGCGGCGCCATTGAAACAGGATCAATCGAGCAGGAAACGTTGATGGATTTGAAGGCGCTGGGGTGCCGGTTGTCCATCGATGACTTCGGTACCGGTTTTTCGAACCTGCAACGCTTGCTCCAAGGGCCTTTCAGTGAAATCAAACTGGATTCGTGCCTGGTCAGTGGCGTGGTTGATGACACACGCTGCAAAACCCTTGTTGCGGCTGTCATTCAAGTGGCGCACGCGCTGGGCATCAGCACAGTGCTCGAAGGTATCGAGACCGAAGCCCAGCGCCAGGCCTTGATCGAGCTGGGCGGCACTGTTGGCCAGGGCTACCTGCACGCAAGGCCCATGAGCACTGGCGATTTGCTTGACTGGCTGGGCACCGCGCGCCGCTCAAGGGCTGGCGGACGGTAGTTCATCTTTGAGCGGATCGTTTTCCTGAGGGTGGGTCGCGCCAATAAACAGGTACATCGCCGGTACCATAAACAGGGTCAGCAACGTACCAATCGACAGCCCGGCAAAAATCACCAGCCCCATGTCATGGCGTCCGGCAGCGCCGGCCCCTGACGCCCATACAAGCGGCACCACGCCCAGCACCATGGCCGCCGTGGTCATCAGGATCGGGCGCAAGCGAACCGCCGCCGCCTCTTCAATCGCCTCGCGCTTGCCATGCCCTGCGCGCTGCAGCTCGTTGGCAAACTGCACGATCAGAATCCCGTGTTTAGTGATCAACCCCAGCAGCGTCACCAACCCCACCTGCGTGTACACGTTGATCGAGGCGTAGCCCATGGTGATAAACGCCAGTGCGCCGAACAGCGCCGGCGGCACCGAAAACAGGATAACCACCGGGTCGCGGAAGCTTTCGAACTGGAAGGCCAGGGCCAGATAGACAATCAGGATCGAGAACAGCAGCAACCCCACAAACCCGCCGGATTCCTGAATGAACTGGCGTGATTCCCCGGCGAAATCCGAGGTGTAGCCCGAGGGCGCGACGTTGTTCAGAATCGTGTTGAGCCTGGCCAGCAACTCGCCCTGCGCCACCCCGCTGACGCCGGACAGGGTCGCCGAGTTGAGTTGCTGAAAGTGGTTGATCGACTCTGGCTGCGTTGAAGTCTCGATATGCGCCACGGTACGCGCCGGAATCATCGCCCCGGACGGCGTGCGGATGTAGTAATCGAGGATCTGTTCCGGGTTGAGCCGGTCCACCTGCAGCACCTGGGGAATGACTTTGTACGAGCGGCCGGCGGTGGAAAAGTAGTTCACGTAGTTGCCACCCAGCGCAGCCGACAACGCCGCACCCACGTCAGCCTGAGTCATACCGAGGGCGGCGATTTTTTCCCGGTCCACCACCAGCCGGGCCTGAGGTTTGTCCAGCTTCAGGTCCATGTCGGCAAACCAGAACAGCTGCTGTTTCTGCGCCTCGGCCATGACCGCCTGGGCGACTTCATTAAGGTTTTCCACCGTGTCGGTGGTGGTGATCACGAATTGCACCGGCAAGCCCTGTGCACCCGGCAGCGACGGCAACGGGAACGCGGCAATGGTCGCGCCCGGCACCTGATTCCATTTCTGCTGCAAATCCAGAATCAGCTGAGCCTGGGAGCGCGTGCGGTCGTCCCAGGTTTTCAGCAGCACGCCGCCCAGGCCCTGATTCAGGATCGGCAACCCGGTAAGCTGGAACATCTGCGCGTATTCCGCTTCCTTGTTGGCGATCTGGAAGGCCTGGTCGGCAATCCGCTCCATTTGTTGCGGCGAGGCGGTGGGCGGGCCTTTGATCTGCATGAACACCAGGCCCTGGTCTTCGGTGGGCGACAGCTCGCTTTTGGCTGTCATGCCACTGGCAGCCACCAGCAGGAACAGCACGAACCCAAAGGTCACCAGCACCGGCCAGATGTCCAGCCCGCCGGATAACACGCGGTGGTAGCGCTTGCGCAGCCAGTCGAAGTATTGATCGAGTTTGCGTGCGAAGCGGCCTTCTTCCTGGCCGGATTTGAACAACCGTGAGGTCATCATGGGCGACAGGGTCAATGCAATCACCGCCGACACCGTCACCGCGCCGGCCAGCGAGAAACAGAACTCCTTGAACAGCGCGCCGGTCAGGCCGCTGCGCAGGCCGATGGGC
Organism: Pseudomonas tolaasii NCPPB 2192; assembly: GCF_002813445.1. Classification (NCBI taxonomy): domain Bacteria; kingdom Pseudomonadati; phylum Pseudomonadota; class Gammaproteobacteria; order Pseudomonadales; family Pseudomonadaceae; genus Pseudomonas; species Pseudomonas tolaasii. Next base: position 5,031,513 of record NZ_PHHD01000001.1, on the reverse strand, counting down.
ACATAAGCGGCAATCAGCACCACGGTCATCGCCAGGATCGGCCCGCCCAGTTCCCGCGCCGCCACCAGCGCGGCTTCCAGCACGCCTTTGCCTTCCTCCTTGATATGCCGGTCGACGTTTTCCACCACAATGATCGCGTCGTCCACCACCAGCCCGATGGCCAGCACCAGTGCGAGCAACGTCAGCAGGTTGATGGAGTAGCCCAGCAAGTACATGACGAAGAAAGTGCCGACCAGCGACAGCGGGATCGCCACCAGCGGCACGATCACCGCGCGGAACGAGCCGAGGAACAGATAAATCACCACCGACACAATGATCATGGCCTCGACCAGCGTTTTCACCACCTCATAGATCGAGGTGTTAATGAACGCGGTGGAGTCATACACGATATCGCCGCGCACGCCGCTGGGCAGTTGGGACTGCAACTCGGGGAAGGCCTCGCGCACGCTGTCCGCGACGGTGAGGATATTCGCCGTGGGCGCGACCTTGATGCCGATGAACACCGAGCGCTTGCCGGAAAACGCCACGCTGCTGTCGTAGCTTTCGGCGCCGAGGGTCACATTGGCCACGTCTTCGAGGTACACCAGCGCGTCGTCTTTCTGTTTGATGACCAGGCGTTTGAACTCGTCCACCGTGTGCAGATCAGTGCCTGCGGTCAGGTCGACCGTCACGGTTTGGCCACGGGTCGAACCGACGGCCGACAGATAGTTGTTATTGGCCAGCGCCGTGGCCACGTCCTGCGCCGTGACGTTGTGCGCCGCCAGCTTGTCCGGGTCCAGCCAGGCACGCAGGGCGAACTGGCGCCCGCCGAGGATTTCGGCGGTTTGCACGCCTTGCAGCGAATCCAGCTTGGGCTTGACCACGCGCACCAGGTAGTCGGTGATGTTGTTGGTGGGCAGGGTGTCGCTGTAGAAACCCAGGTACATGGCGTCGGTGGTCTGGCCGACGGCAATGGTCAGTACCGGCTCCTGGGATTGCGCCGGCAGTTGGTTCTTCACCGAGTTCACCTGGGTATTGATCTCGGTCAGCGCCTTGCTCGCGTCGTAATTGAGGCGCAGCGTGGCGGTAATCGTCGACACGCCGGTGATGCTGGTCGAAGACAGGTAATCGATGCCCTGGGCCTGGGCGATTGCCGACTCAAGCGGCTGGGTGATAAACCCGGCGACGGTGGACGCATCCGCGCCGTAATAGGCGGTGGTGATGGTGACCACGGTATTTTCGGTGCGCGGCCACTGGTTCACCGGCAATTCGAAGATCGAGCGCAGCCCCAGAATCAGGATGAACAGCGAGACGACAATCGCCCAGACCGGCCGCTGGATAAAGGTATCGGTAAGCTTCATGGGCCACCCTTAATGTTCTTGCGGCGTCGGGGCGGGGTCGTTCAGCGGCGCGGCGCTGTTGTCGATTTTCACCGGCGAGCCATTTTTGAGCTTCATCTGGCCGCTGGTAATCAACAGGTCGCCTTCTTTCACGCCGTCAACAATGGCCACCTGGTCGCCACGGGTAGGGCCGGTCTTGATGAAGGTCTGCTGCGCCGTGAGCACTTCCTCGCCCTTGTCGTTTTTGCTCGATGTGGCGATAAACACCGTGGTGCCGTAGGGGTTGTAGGTGACCGCCGTTTGCGGAACCGTGAGGTAGCGTTGCGGGCTGCCGGCACTCACCACCGCGCGGGCAAACATGCCGGGCACCAGGGTTTGCTTGGGGTTTTCGACGGTGGCTTCGACGGTGACGTTGCGCGTGGTGGCGTCGAACTGGGTATCGACGGTGCTGATGCGGCCCTTGAAGGTTTGATGGGACAGGCCGTCAGCTGTCACCGCGACGGTCTGGCCGATGGCGATGGCTTCCAGTTGGGTTTGCGGCACGCTGAAGTCGATGTAGATCGGGTCGAAGGTTTGCAAGGTGGCGATTTTGTCGCCGGGGTTGAGGTATTGGCCCGGGTTGACGCCGGTAATGCCGATGCGCCCGGCAAATGGCGCGCGAATCGATTTTTTCTCCACCAGCGCGCGTTGCTGCTCGGCGGCGGCGAGTTTGGCCTTGAGGTCGGCGGTGTCGGTATCGACCTGTGCCTGGGACACGGCATTGACCGCAAACTGTGCCTTGTCACGCTTGAGCACAATGGCGGCCAGGTCTGCCGTGGCTTCCAGCGAATGCAGTTGGGCGATGTCCGAGTCGGCATTCAGTTGCACGAGGAGCGCCTGGGCGGCCACTTCCTGCCCGGGCTTGAACCCGATCGTGCGCACGATGCCGCCCACTTCCGTGGTCACGTCCACGCCCCTGACCGCTTTCATCGACCCCACCGCGGAGACATTGGGCTGCCAATCCGCATACGGCACGTGCAAGGCCGTGACCACGGCAGCAGGCAGCGGCATTTTTGATTGGGCGATCAGCGCCGAAATCTGCACGAACTTAACCCCGGCGATGATCGCAACGATCACCAGCACCACCACGACCATGATGAGCATGGGCCGCCACAGCCGGCGCTTGCGCGGAGCACTCTGTTCAGTCTTGACGTCAGCCATGCTGTTCTCGCTGTTTCAATGGGTCAGTTCAGTCGCGTCGCCTGTTTGGGCGGCATGATTTCTTGCCACGACGGCAAGCCGAAGCGGTCCGGCGCACCTCTGGTGGCGGGGTCTACGTCCGCGCGGTTCCACCAGCCGCCACCCAAGGCCTGGAACAGCGCCGTGGTGTCGCTGTAGCGCGCGGCCTGCGCCCTGACCCGCGTGACCACGGTGTTCTGGTAGGTTTGCTGGGCGGTGAGCAGGTTGATGTACGCCACGGCCCCGAGCTTGAACTGCGCCTGCACCAGGTCCAGGCTGGCTTGCGCCGAGCGCTCGGCCACGACTTGCTGGTTGAGCGCATCGGCATCGGCTTGCAGCGCTCGCAGCGCGTTGGCGACGTCCTGAAACGCCGTGATCACCGTGCCGCGATACAGCGCCGCCGATTGGTCGTAGGCCGCCACGGCCGCACGTTTGCGATGCTCCAAGGCGCCGGCGTCAAAAATCGGCTGTGCGATGGCCCCGGCGAGGCTCCAAACCCCGGTGCCGGCAGAAAACAGGCGGGTGCCGCTTAACGCCGTGGAACCCAGTGACCCGGTAATGCTGAACTGAGGCAACTGATTGGCGACCGCCACACCTATATTGGCGCTCGCCTGGTGCAATTGGGCTTGCGCCGAACGCACATCCGGCCGCTGCCCGACCAACGCGGAAGGCAGGCTGACCGGCAGTTCTTCCGGCAGGTGCAGGGACGCCAGACTGAACGCTTCGCCCCGGTCCTGATTGGGAAAGCGCCCCAGGTAGGCCATCAATTGGTTGCGGGTCTGCGCCAGCTGTTTTTGCAGCGGCGGCAGGCTGGCACGGGTTTGCGCCAGTGCGGTCTGCTGGGTCAGCACGTCGGTGTCGGCGATGGCGCCCAACCGCCGCTGCGCTTGCAGCAAATCGAGCTGGCCGCTCTGCAGGCGGATGATTTCCTCGGTGGCGGCGATTTGATCGCGCACGGAGGCCAGGCTGATCGCGGTGTTGACCACGTTGGCGGTCAGGGTGAGGTAAGTCGCCTCCAGTTGAAACCGTTCGTACTCGGCTTGTTGCGTGGAGGATTCGATCTGCCGGCGCGTGCCACCGAACACGTCCGGGGCGTACGAAACGCTCAGTGATGCGGAACTGACGGTGAGAATCGGCGATGACGGCAGGCCGGTCTGCGCCCCGGATATTTTCTCGCGGGTTTTCGAAGCATTGGCGTTCACCGACGGGAACAACGAAGCCTGATCGGCGTAAACCAGCTCATTGGCCTGACGCAATGCGGCTTGAGCGGCGGTGACGTCGGGGTTGGCGCGCAAGGCCTCTTCGACCAGCGCGTTCAGTGGGGGCGAGCGGAACAGCGTCCACCATTGCCCCGGAATGTCCATGCCGGCCACCAGGCGTTGTGCCGCGCCGCCGGCGGGAATATCGGCGCTGGCAGTTTTGGTCAGGCTTTCTTTTGTGTAATCGGTATGCGTCGGCGCGTCTGGGCGCACAAAATCCGGCCCCACGGTGCACCCGGCCAGCGCGATGTACAGCCAGCCCAGGCGCGCAAGCGCTCGAAGAGGGGTAGGGGTGTGGACCACCCGATCGGGCGTTGAAGCACGCTGGCGAGACTGCTCTTTCATATTGCCCCTGATTCATCAGCGGGTTAACGGCATTTCGTGTGGAGCCATACGCGCGGGTGCCAACGCCCGGGCCGCTTTGGCGGCGGGGTTCAAATCAGTGTAGGTGGTGCTTGCAAGCGCGCAATGTACGCCGTGGTGCCGGAATAGGACGGTCAGTCAGTAAAAATGCATGGCGCGCATTATTGAAGAATTACGATATGCATTTTAGGTATTTTACTTGTGACAGCTCGGCCTTCATCGTGGCCAACCTGAGAAAATGCCGAGACCGCGCGTGCGGATCGACTTGCAATGCTTGAGAAGGCATCTGGAGACGAACGTGCGTTACCTGACAAAACTGGCGGCCGGTGTGGCCGCCACCGTGCTGAGCCTGGCCGTGCACGCGCAAACCCTGGTGGTGGGCGACCAAAGCTATAACGCCCAGGCCGTGATGGAAGCTGCCGGCGTATTGAACGATCTGCCCTACACGCTGGAATGGAAGCAATTCACTGCCGGCTCCCCGGTGGCTGAGGCACTCAACGTCAACAGCCTGGATATCGGCCTGCTCGGCGATGCGCCGGTGCTGTTTCTCGGCGCATTGGGCGCGCCGATCAAGGTGATTGCCATCAGCCGGCAAAACCTTGAGGGCGTGGCGATTCTGGTCAGCAAAGACTCGCCTATTCACAGCCTTGCAGACCTGAAGGGCAAACGTGCCGCCATCTGGAAGGGCTCGTGGAGCCAGCAATTGCTGCTCACTGCGCTGGATAAAGCCGGCGTCCCCAAGGATTCGCTGGAGCTGCGTTACCTCAGCGCGCTTGACGCTTCCCATGCATTGGAAGGCGGCTCGGTTGACGTAATCGCCACTTGGGAACCTTACGTGACGCAACAGGAACGCCAGGGCGCACGCGTGCTGGCGACAGCTGAAGGGCTGATCCCGGCCCAGAGCTTCGTGGCGGCCAGCAATACAGCGGTCGAGACCAAGCGCGCGCAGATCAGCGACTTCCTCCAGCGCCTGAAAAAAGCCCGTGACTGGACACGCCAAAGCCCGGCCAACACGGATGCCTACGCCGATGCGTGGGCCAAACGCACCCGCGCCGACGCCGGTATCGCCCGCGCCTGGTTTGCCCGGGCGCGCGCCACGGTTGAGCCGGTGACGGACCAATCGCCGCTGGAGGCGCAGAAGACCGTGGACTTTTTCGCCAGCCAGGGGCTGGTCAAGTCTTACCGCGCCGCCACGCTGTTTGATCCTTCATTCGCGGCGTCCTTGCAACCTGCCGTCGCCAAAAACCAGCCCTGAACGCGCCAAGGAACCCTATAGACATGACCCAAAGACAGCTCAAACTCGGCGCCCTGACCATGGGCTGCGGCGGCCCGGGTCGCCATAACCTGTGGCTCGACCCTGAATTGCCGGCCGACGCCAGCGTCAATGTGGACTGGTACATCGACATTGCACGCCAGGCCGAAGCGGCGCTGTTCGACCTGATATTTATCGTCGACAGCCAGTTCATCACGCCGGGTTCGCCTTCCCACTATCTGAACCGGCTGGAGCCGTTGACGCTGCTCTCGGCGCTGGCCGTGAGCACGCGGCATCTGGGGCTGGTCGGCACGCTGACCACTTCCTACAACTCGCCTTACAACGTAGCCCGCCGCCTGGCCTCACTCGACCTGATCAGCAAGGGCCGCGCCGGCTGGAACGTGGTCACCAGCGGCGACGCCGGCACGGCCGGCAATTACAGCCGCGATGAGCATTACGACTACGACACTCGCTATGGCCGCGCAGCCGAGCACGTCGAGGTGGTGCAAGGGCTGTGGCATTCCTACGAGGATGACGCCTTCGTGCGCGACCGCGCCACGGGCGAGTTTCTTGACCCGAGCAAGCTGCACAGCCTGAATCACAAGGGCGAGCATTTTTCGGTGGTCGGCCCGCTGAATATCCAGCGCTCGCCCCAGGGCCAGCCAGTGATCTTCCAGGCCGGTGACTCGGAGCAAGGCCGTGACCTGGGCGCCGCCACCGCAGACGTCATCTTCACCCACGCGGCGAGCATCGAGCAGGGCCAGGCGTTCTACCGCGATATAAAGGGCAGGGCCGCGCAACATGGCCGCAACCCGGAGCAACTGCTGGTGATGCCCGGTGCGGAAATCTACGTGGGCGACACCGACGAGCACGCCCGCGAAATCGAGCAGCATTACCACCAGGCCGACCATAGTTTTGAGCTGGCGCTGAAGGAATTCGGGCGCAATTTCGGTTGGCATGATTTCAGCCAGTACGACCTCGACGCGCCGTTTCCGCAGCAGAGCCTGGAAGCCGCGCGCAGCAGCTTTTTCACCAATGCCAAGCGCATTGCCGATCAGGCGCGGGACAAAGGATTTACTTTGCGCCAAGCGGTGGAGTTTGGACGCCAGTTAAGGCCGGGGGCATTTGTCGGTACGGCCGACACGGTGGCACAGAAAATGGCCGATTGGTTCGAGGCGCGGGCGGTGGACGGCTTCAATATCTACATCGGGCATCCGAGCCAGTTCAAGCGGTTTACCCAGGAAGTCATTCCGTTGTTGCAAGAGCGTGGCGTGTACCGCACGCGCTATGAAGGCACCACGTTGCGCGAGAGTCTGGGGTTGGATATTCCGAAGTTTGAGCGGCAAGGGCGATGAATCAAACGCCTGCCCTGATGGTTGTTGGCATCAGGGCAGGCAAGCGGGCGCAGCCTACTCAATCGGCTTGGCGTTGCCCCGTTTGTTCTTGATACCCCTTGCGAACTTTCTCCGCGATCAGTTTTTCCGCTTCACGCGCAGCCCGTTCGGGGCTTTCCAGGGCCTTGATCAGGGTCTGGCCTTTGGTACCGATGCGGCCGAAGTTCACCACCACCTCCGCGTCGGTGACCGCGATTCGCCAGAACTTGTTGGAGTTGCCTTCACCAAACGTGAACTCGCGCATCGCAAGCGTTGCTTCGGACGTTGGCGGCGGTGCGTCTTCAACCGGTTCCGGCTCCACTGCCGGCTCGGGCTCTGGCAGCACGGCGGTTTCCTCACCCCTTAGCAGCGCTTCGATGCGATTGAGCACATCTTGCGGTGCGCGCAGCCAGTCATGGCTGAGCACGTCGATGATTTTCCAGCCGAAGCTGCGCAGCACCGTCGGACGGAAGATATAGCGCTCACGCACGTCCGTGGCGATGGCGGCGTCACCGTCCAGCAAGATGCCGAGGTTGAAGTAGTCGCCGCTGGCATCGCTGATCGCCAGGTCGCAGCGGAACTGCGAGCGGCCGACGTATTCCTGCACCGTATGCCCGCGCTTGCGCAACTCGGCAGCCAGGGCGCTGCGCAGGCTGTCTTTGGGCAGGCTGACGGCAAAGGATTGCTTGGCGCCAGGGTTGAGGTTGGCGAGGATGCCCTGGGAGCGGGGCGCGTCGCCACCGGCGCTGGCCTGGGCGAATTGCAGGAACGCGCGCAGTGCGGCGGCGCCGTCGTTGTGGGTGTTGGTGATGGCTTCGGCTTCGATGCTGGAGACGATCGCCATGCGCTTGCGCGCGCGACTGAAGATCACGTTCAGGCGTTTTTCCCCGCCACGCTGGTTGATCGGGCCGAAGTTCATCAGCATTTTGCCGTTCGGGCCTGGGGCATAGCAGATGCTGAGGATGATCACGTCGCGCTCATCCCCCTGGACGTTTTCCAGGTTCTTCACGAACAGGCCGTTGAACTGCCCGGCATCTTCACGCACGTATTCGCGCTCAAGGCGAGTGGCAAACGCCGAATCACTGGCGGCCAGGTCTTCGAGAGCCTGCTCGATGGCACCCTGCTGGGCTTCGGAGAACGCCACGATGCCCAGGCTCAGCCCGGTCTCACGCTGCAGCAGTTCACGTATCAGTTGAGCGATGTAGCGCGCTTCGGCCAGGTTGCTGCGCGCCAGGTAGACGCCGTCGCTCATTTTCAGAAAGCTGATCGGGCTGTCGAGCAGCGTGTCGGCGCCTTGTGTCACCGCCTGGGCATCTGCAGAGTTCAGGGGCTCTTGAGCCGGCGCGGGGCGCTCGATCCGACGGTCTGGGATCGTGATCAAGCGGCCTTCGTAGAACGCCGCATTGGAGAAGCTGATCAACGCTTCATGGCGACTGCGGTAGTGCCAGGCCAACAGGGTCGCGGGCAGGTTGCGCGCAGCCTGGCTGAGCAGGCTGTCGGCATCGAGGTTGATCGCAATCTGTTCGCCGTCTTCCATGGCAATCAGTTCGTTATCTTCCTGGTCGCCTGCGCTGGAGAAGAAGTTGGTCGGCGGCAGTTGCATCTCGTCGCCCACCACGATGACCTGCTGCGCGCGGCTCAGGGCCGGTACGGCTTCTTCGCTGGGGATCTGGCTGGCCTCGTCGAAAATCACGACGTCGAACAGGTCCGGGGTCAGTGGCAGGGTGTCCGACACCGACAGCGGGCTCATCAGCCAGATGGGCTTGAGGTCGTTGATCACCCGGCCGCTGTCGCCACTGGCCATTTCCCGGATGGAGCGATAACGCATGGTCTTGCCCAGTTCATGTTCCAGCTCGCGGCGGCCCTTGGCGTAGGCTTTCTTGAACTCCCGGGCCTGGGCGTCCAGTTGGGTCACCGACATCGCCGATTGCTTCACGTGTTCCTGAAAGCGCTGATGCAGGGTGGCGCTGAGAACATGGGCGTTGTGTTTGAGCAGGCTGCTTTCTGCCGCGCTGACCTGATGAGCGGCCAGGCTCAGGGCCACGCCGTCGAAGCGCGCCAGTGGCGGGTTGGCGCGATACAGCCGAGTGAGGTTTTCCTGGGCGATCAGCCCTTCCAGCGCACGTTGGGGCAGCGCGTGCTGCTGCACGGCCAGCAAACAGGCGGGGTCGGCGTGATGAAGTTCATTGAGCAGGGGCAGGGTGTCCGGCAACTCGTCGAGTTCTTCACGCAGGTCGCGCAGGTACTCGGCCAACTGCCCCAGGCTCAGTGTCGGCTCGAACACACAACACTGAGCGACTTGCTCGGCCAGGCGTGCAACCGGCTGGCGCAGGCTGGCTTCGCGACGCACGCCGGGCAGTGCGTCCGGGTTGCCGCGCAGACCTTCGACCCATTGGCGCAGCAACGGTGAGGTGCCAAGTTGCTGCAGCAGGGCTTGCAGGTGTTGCACGAACAGGCCGATATCCTGGGTGCCGTAACGGGCTTGCAGGCGTTGCTGCTCGGCCTGCAGCGCGGCAGTGGCGGTATGTTCACGGGCCAGGTTGTCGAGCACGCTGAGGTAGCTGGGGCGAATGGCATGCTGGCTGAAGTCGTAGCGCCGCTGCAGTTCGCCACGCAGTCGCCACCAGGCGGGTTGCAACCAACGCAACGGCGAGCTTTCCAGGCGTTGCGCCAAGCCTTGTGCGGCCTGGGTGTCTTGAAGGCCAAGTTTGTTGCGCCAATGGCGGGTGGTTTCGCTGGCGCTATGCTGCTGCACGGCCAGCGCCTGCAGCGCAGCTTGTTCGGTGTGCAGCGCCTGGGAACCTGCAGAACCGGGCTCCAACAGGTCGAGGTGTTCTGCCAGATTGGCGCTGCTCAGTTCTTCGGCGGCCTGGGTCAACAGGCGCGCATCGGCCAGGCGGGTGTCAGTGGACAGCAGGCCTGACTCCGACTCCAGCAGCGCCTCGACACGGTCCATCAACCCACCGGCCTCATCCACAAAGGCCTTGAGCTGGCCATAGGCGTGTTCGTGGGTGATGAGGCTCGAGGCGAGATGGCTGAAAGGGTGACGCGCAAAGCTGTCGAGGCCGAAACGCTCGTTGACTGCCTGATACAGGCGCTGGGTCAGGTCGGTTTGCGCTTGCCAATGGCGCCATTCGGGCAGGCGTTCCAAAGCTTCGGGCGGCAGCGTGGCGGCCACCGCCGGGAGTTCGACAAGATGGCGCACCAGTTCGCGTACCGAGCAGGCCAAGGTGTCCGGCACACCGGCCATGGCTTGCTCAAAGTGTTCGATCAGGCCCAGTTGCTGGCCCAGGGTTGCCAGTGTGGCGCTGCGTCGGGTTTGCAATCGGGTCGATTGTGCATCGTCGGCGATCCAGCGTTCGTAACACTCACGCAGGTCTGCGACAAACGCTTTCTTGTCGGTCTGGGAGTCGTGGATCAGGCAGCACAAATCGCCCAGCTCACTCTGTTGCAGCCGGTGAAATACCACGTCCAGCGCGGCGCGCTTTTCGCATACAAACAGCACGCGCAGACCACGGGCGGCATAGTCCGCAATCAGGTTGGTGATGGTCTGGGATTTGCCGGTACCGGGCGGCCCCTGGATGATGAAGTTGCGCCCGGTGCGCGCCAGGCTCACGGCAGCATTTTGCGTCGCGTCGCCGGCGACCACGTTCCACTGTTGCGGCAGCGGAATCGGGTCCGGAGCCTGCACTTCGACGTCCCGCGGTTCGATGGAGAACATCCGGTCGAACGCTTCGTTTTGTGCCGGTTCGTCGATTAACTGTGCGTAGTCACGTACCAGCGACATCTTGCGGTAGTTGAAGTTGGCCAGGGTGACCTGGGTCAGGTCGATGTCCCAGGCATAGCGATGCCCCTGGTTCTCGGGCAAGGCATAGGTGCTGTTTTCGGCACTGCGGGCGACCATTTGCGGGTGTTGATCGCGCAGCGAAGGTTTGGCGCCGACCGCCAGTCGCAGCGGCAGCGCGCTGGGGAGAACCTTTTGCTGGAACAACTGCAGGCCCAGTGGACGGTAATCTTCGCGGTCGTAACTGAAGTCCGGCCTCACCAATGGCGAGGCCGAGCGCTGGCGCGCACGCCGGCGCTGAAAATGGTGCAGGTGCTGCACCGCTTTTTGATGGATCAGTTCGATTTGCGGTTTGCTTTGCAGGCGCAGTTCAACGCCGGGCTCGGTCAGTTTGATCTGGCGTGCAATATCAGCGTGGATGTCTTCCAGCGAGACCTTTTGCAGGTCGACGGTTTCCGGCAATTGAATATCGTAAAGCTGGCGCAGTTGATGGCGCAGCACCGGGTTGAATTCGGCCTCGGTTTCGTCGCACTGCAACATGAATTGGTCGCGTACACCCTTTTTACGGCTCAACTCAACCGGCAGCCACAGCAGCGGGGTGGCGATGCGCTCTTCAGGCGTGTCTTTCAGGTTGTGCCAGCGCATGAAGGCCACGACCAGCCGCAGATTGCTGAAGCCGAACTCGGCGCGGTCGCGACGGGTTTCCTGGATGATGCGTTCCAGTGATGCCTGCAGCCAGGTCTGGTCTTCAAACCTTAGCCATTGCTGCAACCCCACGGGCTTGCCGCTGAGGACCTGCTCGGAAAAACCGCCGAACGTCGGCTGCCAGGTGCACAGGGCTTCAGGGCGGATGCTTTCGACGCGCATCACCAACGGCACGCTGGCAACGGTCAGGTTGACGTTAGCCTGGGTCGGGCGGAAATACAGCAGACGATTACGCCGTGACAAGTCGAACAACCGGTTACGCAGGTGTTCCAGCACCACGGTACGTCGCGAAGCCGGGCCTTCGGCCTGGGCCAGCACGCGCTCGACGTCCAGGCTGGCCGGTTGCTCACGCCAGGATTCCAGGCGCCGCGCGAGTGAGCCGACGTCAGTAGCGCGCTCATGGCGGTTGAGCTCGGTCATCTCCACGATCAGGTTGGCCAGCACCGGGTTGAGCCGGCCATTGAGCTGGAACAGGTTGCGCCGGTGTCGGGCAAACGCCTTGAGGTCATTGATATCGGCAAAATCCAGCCCGCACGCCAGGCAGGCCAGCAACTGGCCAAGCTGGAAAATATCGGTGATTTCGTCGTGATGCCCCAGCGCGTGCTCCCAGCTGTGCAACTCCGTCAGGAATACCGGGTGGTCGATGGCCTGCTGCCGATCTTCCTGGACTTGCAGGTCGGTAATCGCTACACCCGTTTCCGAGTCCCGAGTCAGCCGCACCGTGCCAACGATATTCAGCGCCGACTCCGGGTTGGGCTGAACGCGCTTGATCGCTTCCAGCGCCAGGCGCGGCGTAACCCCGTCGGGGTGGCGTAATTGCAGGGTGCGCTCCGGTCCCTGGAGAACGTCGAGGTAGCTGATCTGAGCGACAAGCCCGCGCTCATGCAACTGCGCCACCTGACGCAGCAGCGGCAGCGCGAGGAACAACACGTCATCAATGGGTACGGCAGCGCCATCGTGGCTGTGCAGTAACTGAGTGAACGTGACGGGTTGGGTTATTGGGTCCATGTGTCGACCTCCGCTTTGAGCGCGCGAACGAGCGGGTCGAGCTCACGTTTGGGTAGTTTGATGTCGCGTTTGAGTACGCTGATAAAATCGTCGGCGCTGCCGAGCTTTCTCGCCATTCGCGCAGCATGCAGCAAGGCTTCATCACGCACGTCGCGATCCACCAGGGACAGATCGAGCATGATGAAGTGCAGGTATTCGTGAATGCTTGCGTCGATACGCTCGGCATTCAGCGTGCCCAGCTCCAGCGGCGTTTCGTTGCCCTGCCAGTCTGGGAAGAAGCCGCGCACCTGATTGAGGACCGCTTCGGACTTCAAGATATCGGTGTCGATAAAGCTGGCCATAAAGCCGCGGGTGAGGGCGGTCAGCTCCACTTGGTCCGTCACATCCAGGCGACTGAGCGACAACGGGCCGCGCAACCGCTTGTGCAGCCACGCATCCGTCTGCGGCAGTTGCTGCCACCAGCTGTCAACTGCCTGGGAGCGTAGAAACGTCTCGGGATGGGACACGCCCTGGGACAGTTGTGCGTTCTCGACGTCCAGCTCGCGGGCCTGCTGCAGATAATTGCCCGCGTCGACACTGACGATTCCGGTGTGAACCTTGACCAGCGAGGTGATCGACGCTTCAGGGCCGCCCGCCACCAGAGCAGCGCCGCGATCGGCATAAATTTCGGTGTGCAGGCTGTAGAGACGCGCGGTCTGCTCCAGGCTTGGCGGCGTATTCATGTCGGCCATGGCGTGGTTGAGAATACGTTCGGCCGTGAGGTAGTCGCCTTCGTGCTCCGACCACAAGCGGTAATGGGCCAGTTCGTGCCCCAGTAACGCCAGCAACTCCTGACTGTCGAGCCGTTCAAGGATCGGCCCGTAAAACACCACATGCACTTCACCAGCGAGGTAATAGAGGCTCGCATTCATCGCGCCGTCTGCGGCCTGATAAAGCGTGGCGGGTGCCCGAATCTGCAAGCGCTGCAAGGCCGTTTCACACGCCTGATAGGCTTGCGGGTGAGTCTCGGGGCTGAGGCGATAGGTGTCCCTGAGCAATTGCGCCCGAACATCCTGGGCGTGTTCTTGCTGAACCCCCAGGGATGAGGCCCAACTCCACACGGCAGGCTCATTGGCTTTGAGGTGATTGACCACCTGCTGGTGGTAGGGCAGTGGCGTCAGGCTGCTGATATCCAGCACGGGGGTACTCATGTTCAAACGTCCTTGAGGATACGGCTCCTGGGCGGCAGGGGCTCGGGCTGGCATCCCGGTGTCAGTGGTCGGTAGTGAACGCGGAGCATACCTAGGCGGCGGGGAAATTACTTGTGAAAGTGCGCTTCCCCGTTTCGCATAACTGCTGTGCAGGCCAGGGGCTTAATCCACTCACGCTGGCTGCCTATAGTCGACTCACAGTGCGGCGCTCAAGGGCGTTGCGCCATCCTCCCAAAGACTGAGGCAAGCCTGATGAACCGTGAATTCAACGCAGCACCGACCGACATCCTCCAATTAGACGCCGAGTATTTCGAATACAGCAAAGCAGCCAACCCCATCAGCGCGAACCTGATCTCGCGCATTCCTTATCACAGCTTCCCGGCCTCGCTGTACAGCAGCGGGCCTTCGCGCCTCGTGCCGCTGGATCTCAGCGACGCCCTGGGGTGTGAAGGGCCGGCGACCGGGCCGGGGCTGTGCGCGAACTTCATGCGCCTGAATGCGGGCGACACCCTCAGCCTGCAACCCAATGCCACGTCTCAAGTGTTCTACGTGATCGCCGGGGAGGGCGCGGTGGTTCAGGGCGAGCAGGAGATTCAATGGTCGAGGGGCTGTTTTATCGCGCTGCCGGGTTTGCAGGCGGCCCACTTCGAGGCCACGCAGGATGCGCGTCTTTACTATGTGCACGATGAGCCGCTGCTGCGATATCTGGGGGTGAAACCCGATGCCGACCGTTTTACCGCGACGCTTTACCCGGCGGAGCTTGCCAATTCAAAGCTGCGTGAGGCCGCCGATGATCCCCGCGCGCAAGACCGCAGTCGCATCAGCATCCTGCTGGGCAATCGCAACTTCCCGCAGACGCGCACCGTGACCCATGTGTTGTGGGCCATGTACGGGATATTGCCGGCGGGGTCGGTGCAGAAACCCCACCGGCATCAGTCGATCGCGCTGGATTTCATCATTGACTGCCCGGCGGGATGTTACTCACTGGTTGGCACGGAGCTGGACGCGGACGGGCAAATACGCAACCCGGTGCGGGTGGACTGGGCGCCCGGCCTGGCCTTCGTGACGCCGCCAGGGTATTGGCATGCGCACTTCAATGAATCGGACACCGAGGCATTCCTGATTCCGATCCAGGATGCCGGGCTGCAGACTTACCTGCGCTCACTGGATATTCGCTTCAGTTGATTCATTTCCAGCCAGGCGCCTCGCCCAGGCGTTCAACGATAAAGTCGATAAAACAGCGGACTTTGGACGACACAATGCGCTTGGGCGGGTAGACGAACCACACGGCAAACGCCCGCTCCGCGCTGTGGATGCGCCATTGCGGCAGCCAGACCACAAGGTCGCCGGCGTCGATACTGCGCGCCACCAGCCAATCCGGCAGCAACGCGAAGCCCAACCCCTGGCGCGCCGCGATCAACTGCGCGTCGAGGTCATTGATGCGGATGCAGCTGCCGTGTGCCTGCGGGTACACATGATCGGCGGATACGAAGGTCATGTCGCCAGTGCCTTGCGTACCGAGTATCGCTGGCAAGGCGGCCAGGTCTTGCGGTGAAGTCGGCGCCGGGTGCACGGTGCAAAATGCCGGGCTGACGACCAGGCGGTATTGGCTGTCGCAGAGCTTGCGTGCCTTTAAAGTGGAGTCGGCCAGTGTGCCAATGCGGATGGCCAGATCGACGCCGGCGTGGATGAGGTTGACCTGGTTGTTGTCCAGCACCAGTTCGACGCTGATTTGCGGGTAGCGCAGCAGAAAGTCGTTCAAGGCCGGGAGAATATGGTGGCGGGCAAAGGCGGGCGGCAGGTTGAGTTTCAGCACTCCGCGGGGGTGCTGGTTCAGCGCTGAGGTGGCTGCCTTGGCTTGCTCAAGCTCGTCCAGCACGCGGCGGGCGTGTATCAGGAACGTCTGGCCGCCTTCAGTCAGGTGCAGCGTGCGGGTGGAACGGTTGAACAGCGCAATGCCCAGGTCTTGCTCCAGGTCTTTCACGTAGCGTGAAACCGTGGACGCCTTGATGCCGAGCCGCTCGGCGGCGCGGGAGAAGTTATTGCCTTCGGCGGCCTCGACGAACGCGGTGAGGGCGGTGAAGTAATCCAAATGCAGTCTCCGTAGCCGAGCCAATGTTGGGTTGACGAGCGCGTCCGCAGCGTCGCGGCTTGCTCACGGGCTGCGAACCTTTCCCTTGAAAAACTTCAGGATGTGCCGCACGACCTCAGACGCTTTTTCTTGCTGAACCCAGTGACCGGCGCCGCAAATGGATTCGACACGCGGCATCGCCGAACACGCCGAGTCTTGCATTTTTTGCAGCGCGCCGGGAAGTTGAAAGGCCCCCCAGTCTTTCTCCCCGTAAATAAAGCATGAGGGCACATCTATCGTTCGCCCGGCAAACAGGCTCAGTTCACGTGCGTGATCGGCGAGGACGCTGCAGCGATACCAGTTCAAGCCGCCCTGAAACCCGGTTCGTTGAAACTCCCGGGCAAAGAAGTTCAGGTCTTCGGCTGACAGCCATTCACAATCAGCGGTGGGCGCGTAAGGCCTGACGGCCTCGGGCATGCTTTCCTGCAGCCCCATGATGTAGTACGACGGCATCCTGGCCAGTTCGTCGGGCGTCCACGCGCTCAACGCAGAGGGGGCGTTCCCCGGCCAGTCGCCACTTTTGACATGAAAATACGCGCGAAGGAAGGCGGGCAACCCTTCGGGGGCATTGACCAGGTCACCGTTGGCCTCGCGTGTGCAAAAGTAGTGTTGATAGTGTTTTTTGGGGGGCGAGAGGGCGGCAAGACGTTCAGCCATGACGGGTTCATCGACCGGGCCACTCACCAGCGGTGGCGGCCCATCGAATGGGGCACTCATCAACACGACCGAATGGAAAATATCGGGGCGCACCAGCGCACAGTACGCCGCCACGGGCGAACCGAAATCGTGGCCGACAACGGCCGCGATCGAGCGCCGGCCAAGGGCATTCACCAGGGCCATCACGTCCCGGACCAGGTTCAAGAGGTAGAAGGATCGCAGGTCGGCGTCATAAGACGTGCTCCATCCCGTGGTACGTCCATAGCCCCTCTGGTCGGGTGCAATGACGTGGAAGCCCTGTTCGGACAAGCCAATTAGGACATTGCGCCAGCTGTAGGCAAGCTCCGGAAAACCATGCAGCAGCACGATGCAAGGGCGATCAGGCGCCGAAAACCCCGCCTCGAGGACATGCATCGTTAAGCCGTTGACGCCTTCGATGTATCGGGCGCGAATGCCTGGCGGCAATGGGATTTCTTCCTGCACACCCACATGAGTCATGACACGCAATCTCCTGAACCAGGGCGCGTTCCTGCGCGGGAACGAACGCTATGCAAAGGCTTTTACACCACCAAAAGACGGGCGCCCGAAAATCCGCCGCACCATGGGCTCGAAGTGTTCCAGCGGTAATGTGTCGTAGTCGGGGTCGAAGGCGGTTTGATCCCAACGCTCGCAAAACCTGGCCGTGCGCTCGAAGGCAGGGTGGTCCCGGTACTTGTCCCGCTCGTTCCGGTCGCGCCCGATGTGGTGGAAATAGTAGTACCCCTGAAAAATCGCGTGTTTGCACAGCATCCAGTGGTTCTCGGGTGAGATATAGGGTTTGAGAATGGCGGCGACCAACTCGCCGTGGTTATAAGGCGCGATGTCATCACCAATGTCATGCAGCAGTACACAGACCACGGTTTCCTCATCGGCACCGTCGCGAAACGCCCGGGTTGCCGCTTGCAGGGAGTGCTCATAACGGTCCACCGGGAAGCCGAGGGTGCTGCCCTTGAGTGTTTGCAGGTTATTCAGCACCCGGTCTGCCAGGCCGCGTTCATACGCGTCGCACAGTTTCTCGATCCTGTGCCAATCCTGTGCAGTCGATTCGGCAAAAGAAGTGAAGGTGGGTAGGGATTGATTGCGCTGCATGTTGAAAGTGGCTCGCTGTGGGTTGTGAGGACGCGTTTGGGGTCACTGGCGCGAACGTTTGTATAACGTCTGCTAATCCATCAAGGACGGGAACCCTGCCTGATGGTTGTTTTCAGGCGGGTTGCATTGAGTTAGTTTCAAGCTCATGCACCGCGGCTGACAAACAACCAATTTTCATTCGATGCATCATCTGACCTTATTCATGGAGCTGCGCCATGCCCCCGCGTCTTCCTCCGCTTAATCTGTTGCGTGGTTTCGAGGCCGCAGCCCGGCATTTGAGCTTCACCCGTGCGGCCGATGAGCTGCATATCACGCAGGCAGCCATCAGCCACCAGATCAAGTTACTGGAGGAGCATCTGGGGGTACTGCTGTTCGAACGCATGATTCGCAAGTTGCGGCTGACAGAGGAGGGCCGCCTGCTATTGCCGGTTATCCAGACAGCCTTCGAGCAGATCGGCGAAACGGTCACGGCCCTGCGTGCGAAACAGAGCAGCCATGCCTTGACGGTAGGCCTGGAGTCTTCTTTTGGTGCCAACTGGATGTCACCCCGGCTGGGGCGGTTCTGGGCGCAGCATCCCGGCGTGGATCTGCGCCTGCACCACTCGGTGCAAAAGACTCAGTTCGCCCATGAAACGGTCGACCTGGCGGTGCGCTGGGGAGATGGTGACTGGCCGAACCTGAACGCCGAGCGCCTGATGGGGCTGGCCTTCACGCCCGTTTGCAGCCCCGAGCTGCTGGCCAGACTGCCTGCCTTGCTGACGCCCACCGATCTGGGCCGCCACACATTGCTGCACGACTACGACCACGAAGGCTGGCGGGAATGGCTCGCCAGTTCGGGGGCCGTGGGGGTCAAGCCGGAAAGCGGAATGGTCATAGACGACACCAATGTGTTGACCCAGGCTGCCATTGACGGCCAAGGGGTCGCCTTGTGCGGTCTTGCGTTGGTGGCGGGCCACCTGGCGGCCGGGCGTTTGGTCAGGCCTTTCAAACACACGATTGCCACGCAGTCGGCCTATTACGTGATTTACCCTCCCGCGGCGATCAAGCGTGCGCACATCGCGACATTCATTCGTTGGCTTCATGAAGAGGCGGCACGGGATGAGATAGCCAGTCAGTACGCTTAAGGCGCGACGGGGAAGGCGTGAAACCGGGAGCGCATTCATTGGGCTCCCGGCCTGCGTGCCTCACGCCGACAGAGGAGCACCGACGATGGTTTTGACTTCCATGAAGTCGGTGATGCCGTATTTGCCGCCTTCCCGGCCGTTGCCCGACTGTTTGTAACCGCCGAACGGCGCAGCCCCGACACCTCGCCACGTGTTGATCGTCACCAGGCCTGCACGCAGATGCGGCGCCACTCTGGCCGCTTCGGCAGGGTCACCCGAAATTACCGCTGAAAGGCCGTAGACCGTGTCGTTGGCCATTTCGATCGGGTCATCGGTGTCGGTGTATTGGGTGAGGGTGGCCACCGGGCCAAACGTTTCCTCCCGGTAGATGTGCATGTCTGGCGTGACGCCTGCGAGCACCGTTGGTTTTACAAAATAGCCGACGGTGTGGCCATCAGGGCGGCCCACACCACCTGTGACAAGCGTCGCGCCTTCATCGAGCGCCGACTGGATCAGGCCCTGGATCTTTTCAAACTGGGCTTTGTTGACGACGGGGCCAATCTGGTTGCCCGGCTGCGCCGGGTCAGCCACGGGCGTCGACTCCATGATGTTCTTTACCGCTGCAATGGCGTCGCCGAGCTGGCTTTCATGCACGAGCAGGCGCGTCGGTGCGATGCAGCTTTGGCCGCTGTTAACCAGAATTCCCGCGACCGTTGGCGGCAGCACCTCATCGAGATTGGCGCCCTTGAGCACCAGGTTGGGGGCCTTTCCGCCGAGTTCCTGGTGAACCCTTTTGACCGTCAGCGCGGCCGCCTGCGCCACGGCGATGCCTGCGCGGGTTGAGCCGGTGAAGCTGACCATGTCCACATCCTTGTGGCTGCTGATGGCCGCGCCCACGCCAGGGCCGTCACCGTTGACCAGGTTGAACACCCCGGCGGGCACGCCGGCGGCGTCGAGAATCTCGGCAAGGATCACCGCACAGCCCGGCGCTTCTTCGGAGGGCTTGAGCACGATCGTATCGCCGGCGGCCAATGCAGGCCCGACCTTGGCGCAGATCTGATTGAGCGGCCAGTTCCAGGGCGTGATCATGCCGACGACGCCGAGGGGTTCGTGCACCACGCGGCTGTCACCGATGCGCTCTTCGAACGCGTATTCCTTCAGCGCCGCCAGCGTGTTGACGAAGTGCCCGAGCCCGACCGGCACCTGAGCCAGGTTGGCAAAAACAATCGGCGCGCCCATCTCTTCGCTAAGGGCCGCGGCGATGTCTGCCGACCTTGCCTTGTATCCCTCGATAATGCGCTCAAGCAGCGCAATGCGGTCGCTCACGCTGCTCTGGCGGTAGCTGCGAAAGGCTTTTTTTGCGGCTGCGACGGCTTTGTCGACGTCTACCTGGCTTCCCAGGGTGATCTCGCTGACGGGCTGCTCGTTCGCCGGGTTGATGACGGCGTGGCGCTTGCCACCCTCACTCTCGACCCATTTACCGTCGATATAGTGCTTCAGATAGCGCTTCATCTTTGAACCTCTGCTTCAGTCTGTTGGGGTGGTCAAAACGGTTATTCGGGTTGTGAGTCGAGTGACTCACTTTACGCTATCAGCGTGTCCGAACGGATGTCAAGTTGAGTGACTTATCATTTATCGCTCGCTAGACTTCGGGCAGCACGGAGCCCGAGACGATATGAACGACCACGGTTATCACCAGACCCTGAAAGAAACGAAGCGCAAGGCAATTGTCTGCGCCGCGATGGAGCTGTTCCTGGAACAGGGCTATGAACGCACCTCGTTACAGCAGATAGGCAAACGGGCGGATGTGTCGACCGCCACGCTGTTCAAGCGATTCCCGACCAAGGCAGCTTTGTTTGAAGCGATGATCGAAGACTTCTGGGCCGTACCGCCGCCGTGTCCGGAAAAAGCGCTGAGCGAGGATCCTGCCATTGGCTTGCGATTTATGGGCGTGGGCTATGCAATGTTGTTGCGAAGCCCGGACATGCAGGCCGTGTACCGCCTGATCATCGCCGAAGCGCCGCGTTTTCCGGACCTGGGGCACATGGTTTACGGGAAAGCCAAGGGCCCATTCCTGGCACGCCTGGAGGAGTACCTGCGCATTCAAGCGGACGCCGGGCGAGTAAAAATCGACGACTTTGCGAAGGTGGCCAACCAGTTTCTGGCTGTTATTACCGGCCAGGTTTTTTGGCCGGAACTGATCGGCGTCGGCTGTGGCGGAAGGGATGAAGACGTCGGTGAAATTGTCGAAGAGGCGGTGAGCCTGATCCTCGCAAAATATGCCACCTGAGGTGGCATGTCTTGCGGTCTCCAGGCGTCAACGTGACTTGGGCAGGTGCTCGAACAGCGTGGAACACACGCCATGGATGTGTTCTTCAATGAGCTTGACCGCCAATTCCACATCCCTCGCCTGGCAGGCTTTGACGATGGCGCGATGCTCGGCATCGGCGGTGGCCTTGCCGTCGGACAGCACGATTTGCATGCGCAAGTAACGTTCGATCTTGTCGTGGATCGAGCGAATCAGGTTGAACATAAACGGCCGCTGCGCCGCTTCGTAAATGCACGCGTGAAACGCCCAGTTCATTTCTGCCCACCGGCCCGCATCTTCACCTGTCAGAAAGTCATCGAGGATGGCATAGGCACGGGTGAAATGTTCTTCCGTGAGATTGGGAATTGCGTAGCGGGTGATTTCTGCCTCAAGCAACACCCGAACTTCGAAAATCTGCGCCAGTTCCGCCTCGCTGATACGCGTGACCATGGCCCCGCGATTGCGTTGGAACTCCACCAGGCCTTCGGCTTCCAGGCGCTTGAGGGCTTCGCGCACCGGGATCTTGCTGACGTTGAAGGATTTGGCAATGTCGTCCTGACGAATCGGATCATCTTCGGCAATTTCCCCGGAGATGATCGCGTTTCGCAGGTATTTGGCGATGACTTCCGACGTCGAGGGCGCCACACCGAGGTTCGGGGCATTGGACAGGGATAGTGACACGGTGGCTCTCCTGAGCAGGCGAATACGTATATGTTATACGAATGTTTACAGGCGCCGCTATTGCTCCGCCAAAGCACCCTCGGTGAAGTGCCCGTCCACCAGCCGTCGAATGTTCAACGGGTTCGCATTCTTGAGTGCATCCGGCAGGGCGAAATCCGGAAAGTTCTGGAAACACACCGGGCGCAAAAACCGCTCGATGGCCAATGTACCCACCGACGTCCCGCGGGCATCGGAGGTGGCGGGGTAGGGGCCGCCATGAACCATGGTGTCGGTGACTTCCACTCCCGTGGGGTAGCCATTGACCAGCAGGCGACCGGCTTTGGTCTGCAGCAGCGTGACCAGGTGCAAGAAGTCCTGAAGGTCTTCGGGCTCGGCCAGCAGCGTGATGGTCAGTTGGCCCTGCAGGTTTTCTAGCGCCTCAACCAAACGCAAGGTGCTGGAGGCGGTCACCACGATGCTGGCAGGGCCGAAGACTTCTTCCTGCAAAATGGCTTCCCCGCCGATCAACAGCTCTTCATCGGCGCTGAACAGTTGCGGTTCGGCGAGGGTGGTAAGCGCGCGCCCGCACAGGTGGGTTAAACCAAAGCTGTTGTGCAGGCGCTCCACCCCCGCGCGATAGCTGGCGAAAGTGCCCGCGTTGAGCATCGCCTGCGCCGGTTTTTGCGCCATGTGCAGCGTGAGTGCCGCCGTCAGTTCGGAGAACGCCGGGCTGGCCAGGCCGATGATCAGGCCGGGATTGGTGCAAAACTGCCCGCAGCCGAGCACCACCGAATTGGCCAGCTCTTCGGCGATCTTCTGCCCGCGCAACCTGGCCGCGTGCGGCAGGATGATCACCGGGTTGATGCTCGACATCTCGGCAAACACCGGGATCGGTTCGGGCCGCGTCGCCGCCAGGTCACACAGCGCGCGCCCGCCTTTGAGCGATCCGGTAAAGCCCACTGCCTTGATCGCCGGGTGTTTGACCAACTGCGCGCCTACGCCGCCGCCGTAAATCATGCTGAATACGCCGGCAGGCAGAGCGGACTTTTCCACGGCGCGGCTGATGGCGCCGGCCATGAGTTCGCTGGTGCCCATGTGGCCGCTGTGCGCCTTGAACACCACCGGGCAACCGGCGGCCAGTGCCGAGGCTGTGTCGCCGCCGGCAGTGGAAAACGCCAGCGGGAAGTTGCTCGCGCCGAACACTGCCACGGGGCCAAGGCCGATTTTCATCTGTCGCAGATCGGGACGCGGCGCGGGCTGGCGCTCCGGCAACGCGGTATCGATGCGCGCGCCATAAAAGTCGCCACGACGAAGCACGGTCGCGAACAGCCTCAGTTGATGCGTTACTCGCCCGCGTTCGCCCTGGATGCGGGCGCTGGGCAGAGCGGTTTCGGTGCACACCCACTCAATGAAGTCCGGGCCCAGGGCATCGATTTCCTGCGCAATGGCGTCGAGGAAGTCGGCTCTTTGGGCGCTGGAGGTATCGCGAAACACTTGAGCGGCGTTCTGCGCCGCCAGACAGGCGGCGTCCACTTCAGCCTCGGTGGCCTGGAAAAACGTGTAGGGCAGGGCGTCCCCGGTACTGGCGTTGTAGCTCAGCAAAGACGTGCTCCCCAGCGCACTGCGCTGACCGGCAATAAAGTTGTGACCGAGGATGTTCATGGCTGGAGCTCCGGGCGCGGTGACGAAAAGTTACTCAAAGTATTTCGTATACCATATAGCACGACTTATTTTTCTGTCGACGGTTTTGTGTGCTTACCTGCAATGACATGAAACCGCCCGAATTTGGGTCGTTTACGGCTTTTGCGCTCCATTTCGTAACACCTCGAGCGCAACCCGGAAATATCTTAACGTCGAGGAAACCCGTTCCAGAGCGGTGTGCCAGTGATTTGAAATCACGGCATGCTTAATGCTTATACCGTATACGAAATCCCAACCACGTAACGTTCCGAGGTTTTCCGTGAATAAATCCGCCTTAACGATCGCTTTGCTGGGCTGCCTTGCCGCTGGGTTCATGAGTGCCGCCCAAGCTGACAAGCTCGATGACATTATTGATTCCGGCAAACTGCGTTGCGCCGTCACCCTCGACTTTCCACCGATGGGCATGCGTGACGAAGCCAATAACCCGGTGGGCTTTGACGTTGACTACTGCAACGACTTGGCGAAGGTCTTGGGTGTGACCGCGGAAATCGTCGAAACGCCTTTCCCCGACCGCATTCCGGCGCTGGTCTCCAACCGCGCAGACATCATTGTGGCGTCCACCTCCGACACGCTGGAACGTGCCAAAACCGTGGCGATGACCATTCCGTACTTCGTGTTCTCGGTGCAGGTGATGACCCACGAAGGCACCAACATCAATAAGTTCGAAGATCTCAAAGGCCACACGCTGGCGGCCACCACCGGCTCTTATGAAGCCAACGCCCTGGGCAAAACGCTCAAGGAGTGGGGCACCGGAACAGTGCAAACGTACCAGTCGCAGAACGACACCCTGTTAGCCGTTTCTCAAGGTCACGTCGACGCAACCATCGTGACCAGTGCCGTGGGCGCCTCGGCGATCAAGTCCGGCAAATATAAAGGCCTGAAACTGGCCGGTAACGCGCCGTACACCCCCGACTATGTGTCGCTGGCGGTCAAGCGCAGCGAGCTGGGACTGCGCGACTACCTGAACCTGTTCATCAACCAGCAAGTGCGCAGCGGCCGTTATGCCGAGCTGTACAAGAAGTGGCTGGGCGGCGAGC
Source organism: Pseudomonas tolaasii NCPPB 2192 (assembly GCF_002813445.1). NCBI lineage: Bacteria > Pseudomonadati > Pseudomonadota > Gammaproteobacteria > Pseudomonadales > Pseudomonadaceae > Pseudomonas > Pseudomonas tolaasii. The sequence continues at coordinate 5,007,317 of NZ_PHHD01000001.1, read as the reverse complement.
CGCAATCGCTGACCGTACCGGGCGTGTATTACTAAGCTTTGCTTCAACACGCGAACCGGAACGCCCGCTGATGCGGGCGTTTTTGTAAGCAACGCATGGTTATTGCAAAGGCAGGTAACGCTACATTTTGGGGATCGGCCCCAAAAAATGTTCCCGAATGTAGCAGCGCCCAGCGTCGCGACTGCCGAGCTACAGGGCTGCAACCCTGCGCGGCACCTTGCGGGACAGGGCTTGGTAGCAGTTTGGCGCCCCTACGCACAATGTGGCATCGCTATTGCTTTGTATAACGTATACGAAATCTGATAAGCCTGATTTAGTCTGATGAGGTGCCCTTGATGCTCGACTACACCTTCCACTGGAGGAGCGCCTTCAACGCGCTGCCCGACATGCTAGCAGGGGCTTGGGTCACGTTGCAGACGGCCGTGCTCGCCATGGTGCTGGGCATGCTGCTGGCGTTTCTGCTCACGGCCATGCGCGGCATGAAAAACCCGCTGTTGCGCGGGTTTGCCGAGGGCTGGGTCTCGATTGCGCGCAACACGCCGTCGCTGTTTCAGATCTACATCCTGTATTTCGGCCTGGGCTCTTTCAACATTCAGGTGAGTTCCTGGGCTGCACTGGTGTTTGGCATCACCTTTAACAACGCAGGTTACCTGGCCGAGATCTTTCGCGGCGGCCTCAAGGCCATCCCGCACACCCAGGTGCGCGCCGCGCGCTCACTGGGCATGAGTGCCTTCCAGGCCTACCGCCTCATTGTTGTACCGCAACTGTTGCGCGTGGTGTTCCACCCGTTGAGTAACCAGATGGTCTGGTCTGTGCTGATGACCTCGGCAGGCGTGGTGGTGGGCCTCAACAATGACCTCACCGGCGTCACCCAGGAGCTGAATGTGCGCACGTTCAGAACATTCGAGTTCTTCGCCATGGCGGCGGCGCTCTATTACCTCATCGCCAAAGCCATCGTGATCGGCGCCCGCATCGTCGGCTGGCGCCTGTTCCGCTATTAAGGGTGCACCCATGTTCAACACAAGCTTGACGCAAAACGACCTGCTGTACCTGCTGCAAGGTGCCTGGACCACCCTGGAGTTGACCTTTGCGGCCATCGCCGTGGGCACGCTGGTGGGGGGGATCTTTGGCTGGCTGCGCGCGATGGCCCCGCGCATCACCTTGCCGCTGGCGCTGATCCTGGATGTGTTCAAAAGCGTGCCGCTGCTGATTCAGTTCGTGCTGTTCAACTCGATGAAAAGCATGGTTGGCCTCAACTGGAGCGTGTTCACCATTGGCTGCCTGGTGCTGGGCATCTACGCCGCTGCGTACTGCACCGAGATCGTCCGCGCCGGCATCCTCGCCGTGCCGCCACAGGTACGCCGCGCCAGCCGTTCGCTGGGCATGAGCTACTGGCAGGATTTGCGCTGCATCGTGATACCGCTGGCCAGTCGCGTGGCGTTCCCGGGTTGGTTGAACCTGCTGCTGAGTTTGATGAAAGACACCTCGCTGGTCATGTGGATCGGCATCGTCGAACTGCTTCGCGCCTCCCAAAGCATCGTGACCCGCATTCAGGAGCCGCTGCTGGTGCTCTGCATCGTGGGCCTCATTTACTACGTCATGAGCTGGGTGATTTCCCGTATGGGCGCACAGCTGGAAAAAAGGTGGCAGGAAAATGATTGAGATCAGCAACGTTCATAAATCCTTTGGCGACCTTGAAGTGGTCAAGGGCGTCAGCCTGACGGTGCAGAAGGGTGAGGTGGTGTCCATCATCGGTGGCTCGGGCTCGGGCAAGTCCACCTTGCTGATGTGCATCAACGGCCTGGAACCCATCCACAAAGGCAGCATCCGCGTGGACGGCATCGAGGTGCACGACAAGCGCACCGACCTGAACAAGCTGCGGCAAAAGGTCGGTATCGTGTTCCAGCAGTGGAATGCTTTCCCGCACCTGACCGTGCTGGAAAACGTGATGCTGGCGCCACGCAAAGTGCTGGGCCTCAGCAAGGCAGAAGCTGAAGCGATTGCAGTGCAGCAGTTGCGCCATGTGGGCCTGGGCGAAAAGCTCAAGGTGTTCCCCGGCAAGCTTTCGGGCGGCCAGCAACAGCGCATGGCCATTGCCCGCGCTCTGGCAATGTCACCCGATTACATGTTGTTTGACGAAGCCACTTCAGCCCTGGACCCGCAACTGGTAGGCGAGGTGCTGGACACCATGCGCATGCTCGCCGAAGACGGCATGACCATGGTGCTGGTGACCCACGAGATCCGTTTTGCGCGGGATGTTTCCGACCGCGTGGCGTTCTTTCGCAACGGCATCGTGCATGAAATCGGCACGCCGGAGCAGGTGATTGGCAATCCGCAAAAGCCCGAGACGATTGAGTTCCTCAAGTCTGTGGTGTAAGCCCATGCAACGGGCCGGCATGCCGGCCTGTATGGCGCGGGCTCACGCTTGAATTTCACCGTATACCATATCCAATAAACCGTTTGATTCCACACTGCATCCTGTAGGAGCCCACATGAGCGACAACATTTTTTCCGGCTGCATGCCAGCCCTGATGACCCCGTGCACCGCCGACCGTCAGCCGGATTTTGACGCGCTGGTGGCCAAGGCCCGCGAGCTGATCGACATCGGCATGAGCGCCGTTGTCTATTGCGGCTCCATGGGCGACTGGCCGCTGCTCACCGAAACCCAGCGCCAGGAGGGCGTTGCACGTCTGGTGGCCGCGGGCATCCCGACCATTGTCGGCACCGGTGCGGTGAACTCGCGTGAGGCGGTTTCCCACGCGGCGCATGCGGCGAAAGTGGGCGCGAGCGGTTTGATGGTGATTCCACGCGTATTGTCGCGCGGTGCCTCGGCTTCCGCGCAAAAAGCCCATTTCGCGGCTATTTTGAACGCAGCTCCGCAGTTGCCGGCGGTGATCTACAACAGCCCGTACTACGGTTTTGCCACACGTGCCGACCTGTTCTTTGAACTGCGTCGCGAGTTCCCGAACCTCATCGGCTTCAAGGAGTTCGGCGGCGCGGCAGATCTGCGCTACGCGGCGGAATTCATCACCTCCAAGGATGATGCCGTGACCCTGATGGTGGGCGTGGACACCCAAGTGGTGCACGGCTTCGTCAACTGCAACGCCACCGGCGCCATCACCGGCATCGGCAACGCCTTGCCGCGTGAAGTGTTGCATTTGGTGCAATTGAGCAAGGCCGCCGCCAAAGGCGATGCCAAGGCGCGTCAACAGGCCAAAGAGCTGGAAGCGGCGTTGGCGGTGTTGTCTTCCTTCGATGAAGGCACCGACCTTGTGCTGTATTACAAGTACCTGATGGTGCTCAACGGCGATCTGGAATACACCTTGCATTTCTACGACACCGACGCGCTGAGCGACTCGCAGCGCCGTTACGCCGAGACCCAGTACGCCTTGTTCCGCGCGTGGTACGCGCAGTGGTCCGCAGCTTAGGGCGGGCAGGGCGGCGCACCGGCGCCGCCCCAACGCGCCATTTACCCAGCCAGCTGAATCGAGAGGGAAACATCCCGTGAGATCGACAAAAATTGTGCACGTTGTAGGCTGCCACGCCGAGGGCGAAGTAGGCGATGTGATCGTCGGCGGGGTCATGCCGCCGCCGGGCGATACCTTGTGGGAGCAGTCGCGGTTTATCGAGCGCGACAACGTGCTGCGCAACTTCGTGCTGAACGAACCCCGTGGCGGCGTGTTCCGCCACGTCAACCTGCTGGTGCCGGCCAAAGACCCGCGCGCGCAAATGGGCTTCATCATCATGGAACCGGCCGACGTGCCGCCCATGTCCGGCTCCAACTCGCTGTGCGTGGCCACCGTGCTGCTCGATAGCGGCATTGTGCCGATGGTCGAGCCCATCACCCGTTTAGTGCTTGAAGCACCGGGCGGTGTCATTGAAGCCACCGCGCATTGTCGCGACGGCAAGGTGCAGCGCGTGGAAGTGAAAAACCACCCCTCATTTGCCGACAAGCTGGGTGCGTGGATCGAAGTGGAAGGGCTGGGCTCGATTCAAGTCGACACGGCCTACGGCGGCGACAGCTTTGCCATTTGCGACTCGACAAAGCTGGGCTTTGCGCTCACCTCCGACGAGGCGGCGGACCTGGTCGCCACGGGGCTCAAAATCACCAAGGCGGCCAACGACCAATTGGGCTTCACCCACCCGCTGAACAAAGACTGGAACCACATTTCGTTCTGCCAGATTGCCGCGCCGCTGTCCCGTGAAGGCGGCGTGGCCAACGCGGCGAATGCGGTGGTCATCCGCCCGGGCAAAATCGATCGTTCGCCCTGTGGCACCGGCTGCTCGGCGCGCATGGCCGTGCTGCATGCAAAGGGTGAACTGGCAGTGGGCGAAACCTTTATCGGCCGCTCCATCATCGGGTCGGAATTTCATTGCCGCATCGACAGCGCCACCGACCTGGCTGGACGCCCGGCCATCGTGCCGATCATCTCCGGCCGCGCGTGGATTACCGGTACCGCTCAATTGATGCTGGACCCGAGCGACCCTTACCCCGAGGGTTACCAGCTTTCCGATACCTGGCCGCGCGGCCTGGTGCTGTGAGGAGGGCGTATGCCTATCGTGAAAATCGAGTTGTTTGCCGGGCGTAGCGACGAACAAAAAGCCCGGTTGGCCAAGGCGATTACTCAGCAGTTCGTGGAACAACTGGCGTCGAGACCTGAGGAGGTGACCGTGCTGTTCCAGGACGTGCCACCGACAGACTGGTTTGTTGCCGGGTGCTCGCTGGAGAAGCCGGTGGTGGATTAAACGGAGCGGACACAGTCTGTGACGCCCGGGACGACTACGCCCGTGCCATTGTTGCACTCTCGCTGTTCATTTTTGGACGGGATTGAGCATGGGCTGGAGTGATAGGCGAGTTTTCCTGGCGATTGCACGCCAATCTGTTGGGCGTAAGCCATCCGACGGTGGGGCGGCGCTAGGCGCCTTGCAAGGGAGAGCGCACAGTCCGAAGGGCTGTTGCGCATTTCTTCGGCCGACTGGTTCGCCTGCTATGTACTGGGCCCGGTTATGGGTCGTCTACAGCCTCGGTTTAGATACATTGGCGATTCAAATGTCAAAAATCCCGCTTGGTGTCTGTCATAGTTGATCGCTCCTCGTCGGTTCATGAGTTAACACAGATGCTGCATTCGTCACTGACATTCGACATTCAAAAATGGCAAATGAAGCTCTCCAAAAAGGGGCGAGTAACATGCTGGACACTAATGGAACGTTCGACTTGGCAACTGCTGGAGACTGAAGGCGTGCTCACATGCCCCATCAGTGCAGCCAACGACGACCCGATCTTCCAGGACGCATATGCCTGGATGAAGGACTCGATGGCCAGTGCCGGCATACTCGCACCGGAGCCGGGCTTATCTCCTTGGTGGTGCTGGGTAAGGTCTGGTGAGAATCATCCTGAACCTTACATTGAGGACGCAGAAGGATTGCATGATCCGGTCGTGCTTCAGCTTTCTGTTCCCGCAGAACAAATTGTGTTGTCGTGCTTCGATCTTTGGCATTTTGTACTCAACAAATGCTATGTCTGGACATCGGAGCTTGATGAGCAAGATTTTGATCGAGCTATGGAGAATGCTGAGGAGGGTTCAGATACTGCGCTGCAGCTCCAACGGAGGATGCAAAAGTCCTGGTCGGCGATATTTGAACTTGATCAAACTGCCGTGGACATGGGCCCATTTGAAGCCAAGAGTATCCAAGGATGTTTTTGGACGCTGAGATTGGCCGACGTCACAGCCGTAATCGAGCGGGATGCTCTGACGTCCCACCACCAAGCTTGAAAGTCGCAACGCACCCAAATTACGTTCACCAAAATGGGGCTAATGCGAATTCAGCGGCTTACGTGGCTTATGAACATTTCTGACATGGCACCTCGTTTAACATAATATACATTATGCGAACCGTCCTATACGGGACTGGGGGGCTCTGGCGGCCAGATTTGAAGCCAGTGCCCCGCAAAATTGCTGCTATGAAAATGACGATACATTCTCTGAACCAAAATCCCCGTCCCTGAGAATTGGCTCAAGAAAATTCTGATACTCCTGCCACGTACCGAAAACCTTAACGTCAGCTGATGGAGCATCTTGCTCCCCCATGAGCGTGAGCAGAAAAACACCGCCGCCGTCAGTCAAAATCTGCCGTGCTTTTGCACCGAAAGAATGACGATAAATTAGATAACTGAGGGACGCCAAGCCTAAAACAGAACCCTTTTGTGCAGCGGATGCTTTGAGCAACGGATCTTCAGGCACGTCTGACAAAAGCAACATTAACGCAGCCAAATGCTGACTATCATCATCAAAACCATCGGTGATTTGTTTACCCATTTTCAAAGCTTCAGCTGCACGAGCCTTAGGCATTTCGTTTTCGTGAGCAAGAGATCCGTAAGACGTCAGCAGAATGGTGCCAACTTTTGGAGGGTTTTTTGGATAGTGCCGGCTGATTTGCATTATGAGATTCCTAGGGTTTTGATGATCCATCAGAGAGTTGAGATTTTACCGAATCTGCACCAATGCTGGTCGGAAAAAGCTACCTGGTGAGAGTTCTTCATCACGGCCGGCGCTGGGAGTTCTTCATCACCAGGCGATGCCTGGGAGTTGTTCATCACACCGGCGCTGGGAGTTCTTCATCACCAGGTGCTGCTTGGGAGTTGTTCATCACACACTGAGGACGTTTTGTGAAAGACAGAAACTGGACAGAGTTGACGCAGGTTGAATGGCTGCTTGAAATGCAAATAGCTCGGTTTGCAGAGCTGATCAGTGCAGAGAGAAAACGGGAAATTCCCGACCAGGAAAAAATTGACACTTGGCTAAAAACCCAGGCAGGTGCAGACGATTTGCACAACCAGGTTAGTTTGATGAGCACAGAAAAAGTAGCTGAGCTGCTGGAGCATTTGAAGCTCAAGAAGGATGAAAATGGATTTTGAGCACCCTCTCACCTATCACGACGATAATAACCAAAAGTAATAACTATACTAAATATCTATTTAGTATAGTTATATGTGGAATTGACCTAGAAATGGTGCTCAAAGCTTGTCGACCATAACAGGAGTCAGAAAAAGGACAAGCTCAGTGCTATTCGAAACCGTGGATGTACTTGTGAAAAGCCATTTTAGGCCGGGGATGCTGCCAAAAAAAGGAACGCTTTTTGTGACAGTGGTATCAACGTTTGAATAAACGCCGCCCAGGGCAACGGTCTGTCCAAAACCAGAGAAAACCCGGGAGGTCAAAGACGTTGTGTTAATTGGTGGAACACCATTCATTGCATTGGAATAGTCGGGCTCATCTTTAGAAAGAATTACATCAAGCAAAACGCCTTTCTCATTTACAAAAGGTGTGACATCTAAGGACAAAGCCGCCTCTTTAAAAGAAATTGATGTTGCACCCTCCCCCGCAGATTGCTGGTAAGGAACCTGTGACCCCTTAATGATCTTGGCCTGATGACGATCAGAGGTATAGACGCGGGGCCGCGAAATAACCCTTCCTTTTCCACGCTGCTCCATGGCATCGAGCGCGGCATCAAGGTTGACTGCCTTTGAGACTATGCCCAAACCAGCAGCTGCAGAAGCTGGAAGGCCGAGAGGAACAGAGCCAGCGAGAGTTATAGCACCGCTGCCAGCAGATCCGGCCCAGTTGACTCCGAGAGATTTGGAATACGAGCGATCGACCTCAACAATACGCGCCTCGATCATGACCTGCTTGCGAGAATAATCAACAGCAGCCAGGTAAGCGCGAAATTCAGAGAGACGAGGGTCAGCCATTCTGGCGACAATAACAGATGAGCCATCTTCAAAATTAAGGCTCTCACCTTGATCCAGGGGAAACGCCTTAATAGCCTCAGACGACAAGATGTTATGAACTTTAAAGATAGTTACTTTAAACGAAGATTTAACAATAGATTGAGCCAAGTCAGATTGAATAAATGATCCATACGCCTGAGAGGTATGCTCGCTTTGGCGATCCAAAGAACTAACACGAAGGAAATTCCCTTCAACAGTATAAAGAAGGCCTTTAGAAGAACTGACGTACTCAATAGCCTCTTCCCAGGTAACATTCTTCATTCGCATTGAGAGCGAGCCAGGAATGGTTTCATTCATTACAAGGTTCAAGCCGCGATAATCAGCAAGAAGTTGCAAGGCCGAAGAAACCTGTATGGTCTGAAAATCAAAGTTTAACGTTTGAGTGCTGTCATCAGCATGAGCGATAGAGAAAAAGACAGAAAGAAAGAAAACAGCAAATAGGCGATTCAAGTTATTAAAGGCATGCATAGAGTAATTCCAAATAGTTGGTGAATTGATTAGGCGCGTCGTTCTCGCTACGCTAAACGCCGCTCCCAATCAACCCACCTACAATCGGGATAGGTTTTTTGAGCGACCAATTAGTAATCTTGAAACCGTCTACTATGCAGAACGCCTCAGTGCGATCAGGAAAATAGCGACAGTGAGTGAAAGATATATATCTGCTATTACCATTATTATCAGAGATTAGGGCCAAAGCTTCTGAAACAAAATTGGAAGAAGGATCTGGCTTAGCAGGATGAATGAACCCAACCAGACGCCAAGTAGTAGAAATAGGAGGCTCAGGGGCCTTCACAGGGGCAATAGAAACAGAGGAAGTAGATGAATCATGCTTAACAGCTGGATTACTGCTAGCAAAAAACCGTTTAACACCAAAAATGCCTAGCGAAATGCATACAACAAAGAAAATGATAAGCGACCAAAGGCCAAAAGAACGAAAAATACTAGCCCTGCCATCTGCAGCTGACTCATCACCAACAGAGCCAGAAACTGACTGAGTAGCAGACTTATAAAATGAGTAGACATCTCTTTTAAAGGTTCCTGCAGTAGTCCTGACCAACTTGGTTTTTGAAGGAGAGTCTCCAGTGACGGCACCAGTATAGATATCAACCTTAAATGTTTTCTTGCTAAGCTTTCTAATTCTGTAAGTTGTCTCGATTAATACGCGAACCCAAGAAGATATTTGGGCAAGGTCCTGGGTGACAAGAACAACACGCATTGAGTTGTTTTTATCATCAACACGGTGACGATGCTCTGCCAAGAGTTTCTGATCAATCTTGTTTGCATGATTTGAGTTCTGCCCTGACGGCCATCGTCTCCAACACTCGTCTATTATCGCTACAGAGCCTGGTGGAATAATTGAGGAAAGGTCGTCGAGTTCATACCAGTCAGAGGGCAGCTGCGTAACTTTACCACCATAAGTAGAAAGAAGATCATCAATAGAGAGCGGGATGTTAGTAACAACATGCCTGTCTTGCTTCAAAGAAGGGATGACAACATGCTCAACGACACCATAACTTTTGCCATGCCCGGGCTTGCCAACGTAAGCATGAATAGCCATATATCACCCGACGATAGGAAGGCGGCGAATAAGGAATCGAATCAGATAACCGCTAAGAACAAAAGTGATACCTAGAGGGATCTGAAAAACATTCATGAAATACCAAACAGAAGCAGGAATAGCAGAGAACAAGGATGAAGCTTGAGTAACCGTGCTGGCAATTGGAAGAGTATCTAAGAGGCCAATGAAAGCTGACCAAATCCAATCAAGGATATTGAGGAACATATCAATGAAAAATTGGGCAATATCGCTTATTACATCACGCAGCCAAAAAGCAAAATCACTAAGCATATCTATCACCTATGCAGAAAGAATTATAAGTACAGCCAGGAGAGCCCATGCAGCCATAAACACGAAAGACAACGTAGGAGCTATTGACTGAAAAATAACGCAGTGAGAATCAAAGGTTATATTTGTACCCAATATGTCAATAGTGGCGACAGGACAAGCCGCTGATGGATCACCAATGTTTTGAAACGCAGTGCTAATAGTTGTATACGTATTAGATTGCTGAAGAGTTGAATAAAAACCTAAATACTGTCCAGAAATACGAGCTTTTCGCTGCCCTTCGCGGGGGTCAAGGTCAGGTTTTCCGGGTGTTGAGAAGCCTTCGCCAGAGCCCGAGCCAGAGCCGTCACCACTACCCTCCCCCGTGCCATCACCACCACTACCATTGCCACCACCACCACCAGGAACGTCACATGTGTTTCCAGGAACTGTCTTATCGCAAGGTTCATCACCACCTGAGCCAGAACCGTTAAGACTGGAGCCAGTTTCATACGGGACAGAATTATTTAAATCGCAGCTTGTGCCGTCAGCATTTTCATCAGTAACAAGAGTGAAAGCGTAATTACAAAAACCAGTTTGAGCATCTGTGGCAAGAACAAAGCAATCCTTAGTATTGGCAGTCTCAGGCTTTTCATACAGGCAGTTGTTAGAACAAACAGAAACGGGAGACGTACCTACCACATAGTTATTTCCATCACTGCGAACTACAGCAGTGTAAGGGCCACGACTAACAATGGCAGAGGGAGCAGACGAGCAAGCATTGGGAACATGCGGGAGATCAGCCTGGCCTTTTCTATAAATAGGTGTTGGATGTCTTTTTATAGAGACCTGATCCCATTTATCTGTACGGTTGTAAAAACAAAAGCCAGTTCCGCTAATAGTAGCGTCACCATCTGTTGCAGTAGCCCAATGACTGAACGTAAGGTTTTTGTAGCCAAGATCGGTGTAAGTAGAAAGGAGTAGTGAACAAGCTGAATCAGGCGAAGAGTACTGCACACTACCGTCTGAAATAGTGTAATAGTAAGCAGCTGATACATGCGAACTGAGAAGCAAGGAAAACAAAGTAAAAAGTATGGCTCTCATATCACCACCCCGTAAAGGTAGCAAAAGAGCAACCACAACCAATACAAAACATAGCAAAGTAATAAAGCTGATCCATGTAGAGAGCCTCAGTACGAGTAATTAAATTCCAAAAAAAAGGGCGCCCGAAGACGCCCAGGACAACAGTGTCGGGAGGCTTAGCCGCGCAAGAAGCCCAGGACGATCTTGGCACCCTTGATACCGGCGTAAACAGCAGCGAGGATGCCAGCGACAGCGAGAACACCGACAGAGATCGTGCTGAAGTCGATAGAGGAAGTGAGCCCAGTATAATCCCAGCCGCCAGTTGCATCAGCTGCAAAAACGGAAGGGGCAGAAGCAGCTACAAAACCAGCGAAACCAACGGTAGCAACAGTTTTTTTGAACATTGATAAATCCTCAGGATTGTTTGATGAAGTTTAAAAACGCACGAATACCCATAGAACCGACCATAAAGAAAGCTACCAGGGTAAATCCGGCCCCAAATGCCTGAGCCAAAATTGTTGGATCAAGCTGAGATGGATCAAAAGGAGGTTTATAAGGAACAACCTCCCAAGTTGAAGAGCAAACCGGCACGCCACTATCAGTTGAAATTTCAGATGAACAGTAAAGAATGCCGGTCATGGAGTTAACAGCCATTAAGCCTTGGGCAGAGTAACTTCGAGATTTTGAGGCTTACCATCACCAGAAAGGTAGAAATCAAAACCGGCATTGCCAGCTTTCGAAGCCCAGGCAGCTACGAAGACAGGAACAGCCACAGCCTTACCTTTGCACTGGTTCCAGACGTTATTAAGCCCCTGCTCCATATTCTTCTTGGAGAGTTTGACCTTGAGCGTTTTCACTTCTGGCAGGCCGTACTGATTAACGTCCTGAACTTCAAGCAAAATAAGGTTCTCAGTGAACGTGTTCTGGCCAACGGTACGATTGTCAGTGTGAAAGCCGTGGCACAGGCCAGTCAGAGTAAGCATGGTTTACCTCACAGGATCATAATTTGGGCGACTGCCCGGTTCTAGAAATGGCCAGCTAAAGGAAGCGGCGTTAAACTGCGATATGGACAATGCATTAGGCGGCCTCGACGGATGGTTCGATGTACCAGCCAGGACGCTGTGCATTGAAATCGACCTGCACAAACCGAAGAATCGGTACGACGTTATTTTGCTGGTCCGACACTTTGAGTTTCTGTAAAGCGGCCTTTGAAATTCCACATTCACAGATGTCTCTAATGTGGTTGTAAAAACTGGCCCGATTCATCGACGCCTGGGTTTCTTCCCAGCCGTAATCTTTCAAGCTACGGTACGTACGAAACAGGCTACGAGCGTAAGCGTCAGAGGTTTTACCAGGGACAAAGATCGGCGGAACCAGAACTCCAGCAACAATTTTTTCCTTGGTATGACGACCTTTGCCTTGTTTAGTGTGTTTTTCAAGAAGTGCGGCCAGCACTTTTTCATCGTTAATAATTCGCATCTGGATTCCCTCAAAGGCCGCAAAAAGGTCTTTAGTAACTTGCTCCCAACACCACTGAATAAAACAAATGCCCTGCTCTGACAGCGCTTGCTGATGACGAATCAGGTCATTAAGTAAATTTGAAATTCCGCGACGATTGAGCCATCGCTTGGCAACTGTTACTTCAAGACGAAGTAGATTTTCTGACCATGCTTGCAAGTGCGGGTTACTGAGAATTTTCACAGTCCTTGCAGCGGACAGATCGCCGCGACCAGCTTTCTTTGCCTCATCCAATTGCTTCATAAACTCTGGATGCTTGAGGTAAATCTTAAGCCGTCTTAGGCGAGAATCTTTGGCTCCGAAATAGGCCGTAGTTTCATAATCGTCTCCCCTACCCTTCATTTGGCCGTTGGAAACACCACGAATGGCCTGAATAGCCTGTCTTGCCGTGCGTTCATCAGGGAGCCTGCTGGAGTACGTACAGTCAATGTCGTAAACCTCGCAGCAGTCCACGGCGAGCATTTCAAAAAGCTTTGGATACGTGCCTGCAAGCCACTTGAGCATGGTCAACGCACCCTTCTCGATGCAGGTCGGACCAAAAACGTTGTGCCCTTGCAGCAGCTTTGCGGGAGAAGCTTTCAGCTCAACACCTGGCATCAGGCGTTTGCCCATGCTTTCGTGGAAAACTTTCATGGCCATCGGGGTGAAACCAGTCCCTAAAGACTCCCAAGGATGACGCAGGTAATCAGCGTGTTCCTTGCCCTCTTCATCCACGGTAATTTGAGCTGCAAGTGGAACGCCTAGCGACTTGATATCAACCAGGTGCACGGGATCAACTCGACCATCAACACCCAGTAAGGTGATGTGCTCAAGCTTGAACGGCACAAAGAGGTGAATTCTATCGAGCATTTGTATACACGCAACAAATCACAATTCAGGCAATCGTATGCGAGTGACAAGTAACGTGTCAATACGCAACTTGTATACATGCAACTGTTGAGCAAGAATCAGTGCTTACGTGATTGGCACCGGCATACAGGAAACGCGATGAGCACCGTCAGAATCGATCAGGAACGCTGGGAGCGGCTGGAGAAGAAGGAAGTAGAATTCACCCTGAAACGCAAGAAACTGACCAAAAAGTCAGAGATAATTAACATCTTGTTGGACAGGGTTTTGGACAAGGTAAAAATGAATGCCGATGGAGAAATCTACATCGAGCAGGATGATGGGAAGCCACCAGTAAAAGTCTAACCGTTAGACAAGAGTCCACCATTAGAGATAGTGGACCCTGCTGCGCAGGGAGAGCGAATTCCGCACCGCCACCTCCGCCTAAAAGGTCGCTAAAAAATCGGACCTACCGGGACCTGACCGGCGACAGCGCTGGCCGTCACGGGACCGTGTAGAGGCAGTAGCAGACGGGGAAAAAGGAAGCAGAGGAACAGGGCGCGAAGTGACGGAAAGGCGCTCAGACAAGCCTTGAACGCGACAGAGACCCCCGGTGATTTCAGGATCGCCGGGGGTTTTTTGTTAGGCGGAAAACCGGCCGGCCTTGCCGGGTATCGGCGCTGATGCTGATGAGCCTGGCTGATGATCTGCGAGGCGCCTAATGCCCTTCGGGCAGGTCAAGGTATGACCAAGATATTTTCGCGCGCGAGAAAATAAGTAACCTGATCGAACGCTAAAAGCCGGTTTTTTCGCGCGCGCGAAAATAATCAAAGGTCCAAGATTGAGCGGCAAGCGTCCTGCAGGACAGCCAATCGAACATCGAGGTCAGCCGATTCAGCATCGAGCTGCTGCAGCCTGGATCGCGCCTTGCGAAGCTCGGAAACGACCTTTGGATAGTCATCCAAAACGTAGCAGACAGCATCGAGCGGATCACGAGAAGGCGCATAAAGGGTGGCCATTTTGACCAGGTGCGTAGGCAGATCGAGGGGGCTTCGCATAATCGACGTTACATTAAACCAGCCGCGGGGCCAGGGCCAGTATCCGCAGCAGGCTCAACGTAACGTCAGTCCATTATGCGAACCGTCCTATACGGGACTGGGGGGCTCTGGCGGCCAGATTTGAAGCCAGTGCCCCGCAAAATTGCTGCTATGAAAATGACGATACATTCTCTGAACCAAAATCCCCGTCCCTGAGAATTGGCTCAAGAAAATTCTGATACTCCTGCCACGTACCGAAAACCTTAACGTCAGCTGATGGAGCATCTTGCTCCCCCATGAGCGTGAGCAGAAAAACACCGCCGCCGTCAGTCAAAATCTGCCGTGCTTTTGCACCGAAAGAATGACGATAAATTAGATAACTGAGGGACGCCAAGCCTAAAACAGAACCCTTTTGTGCAGCGGATGCTTTGAGCAACGGATCTTCAGGCACGTCTGACAAAAGCAACATTAACGCAGCCAAATGCTGACTATCATCATCAAAACCATCGGTGATTTGTTTACCCATTTTCAAAGCTTCAGCTGCACGAGCCTTAGGCATTTCGTTTTCGTGAGCAAGAGATCCGTAAGACGTCAGCAGAATGGTGCCAACTTTTGGAGGGTTTTTTGGATAGTGCCGGCTGATTTGCATTATGAGATTCCTAGGGTTTTGATGATCCATCAGAGAGTTGAGATTTTACCGAATCTGCACCAATGCTGGTCGGAAAAAGCTACCTGGTGAGAGTTCTTCATCACGGCCGGCGCTGGGAGTTCTTCATCACCAGGCGATGCCTGGGAGTTGTTCATCACACCGGCGCTGGGAGTTCTTCATCACCAGGTGCTGCTTGGGAGTTGTTCATCACACACTGAGGACGTTTTGTGAAAGACAGAAACTGGACAGAGTTGACGCAGGTTGAATGGCTGCTTGAAATGCAAATAGCTCGGTTTGCAGAGCTGATCAGTGCAGAGAGAAAACGGGAAATTCCCGACCAGGAAAAAATTGACACTTGGCTAAAAACCCAGGCAGGTGCAGACGATTTGCACAACCAGGTTAGTTTGATGAGCACAGAAAAAGTAGCTGAGCTGCTGGAGCATTTGAAGCTCAAGAAGGATGAAAATGGATTTTGAGCACCCTCTCACCTATCACGACGATAATAACCAAAAGTAATAACTATACTAAATATCTATTTAGTATAGTTATATGTGGAATTGACCTAGAAATGGTGCTCAAAGCTTGTCGACCATAACAGGAGTCAGAAAAAGGACAAGCTCAGTGCTATTCGAAACCGTGGATGTACTTGTGAAAAGCCATTTTAGGCCGGGGATGCTGCCAAAAAAAGGAACGCTTTTTGTGACAGTGGTATCAACGTTTGAATAAACGCCGCCCAGGGCAACGGTCTGTCCAAAACCAGAGAAAACCCGGGAGGTCAAAGACGTTGTGTTAATTGGTGGAACACCATTCATTGCATTGGAATAGTCGGGCTCATCTTTAGAAAGAATTACATCAAGCAAAACGCCTTTCTCATTTACAAAAGGTGTGACATCTAAGGACAAAGCCGCCTCTTTAAAAGAAATTGATGTTGCACCCTCCCCCGCAGATTGCTGGTAAGGAACCTGTGACCCCTTAATGATCTTGGCCTGATGACGATCAGAGGTATAGACGCGGGGCCGCGAAATAACCCTTCCTTTTCCACGCTGCTCCATGGCATCGAGCGCGGCATCAAGGTTGACTGCCTTTGAGACTATGCCCAAACCAGCAGCTGCAGAAGCTGGAAGGCCGAGAGGAACAGAGCCAGCGAGAGTTATAGCACCGCTGCCAGCAGATCCGGCCCAGTTGACTCCGAGAGATTTGGAATACGAGCGATCGACCTCAACAATACGCGCCTCGATCATGACCTGCTTGCGAGAATAATCAACAGCAGCCAGGTAAGCGCGAAATTCAGAGAGACGAGGGTCAGCCATTCTGGCGACAATAACAGATGAGCCATCTTCAAAATTAAGGCTCTCACCTTGATCCAGGGGAAACGCCTTAATAGCCTCAGACGACAAGATGTTATGAACTTTAAAGATAGTTACTTTAAACGAAGATTTAACAATAGATTGAGCCAAGTCAGATTGAATAAATGATCCATACGCCTGAGAGGTATGCTCGCTTTGGCGATCCAAAGAACTAACACGAAGGAAATTCCCTTCAACAGTATAAAGAAGGCCTTTAGAAGAACTGACGTACTCAATAGCCTCTTCCCAGGTAACATTCTTCATTCGCATTGAGAGCGAGCCAGGAATGGTTTCATTCATTACAAGGTTCAAGCCGCGATAATCAGCAAGAAGTTGCAAGGCCGAAGAAACCTGTATGGTCTGAAAATCAAAGTTTAACGTTTGAGTGCTGTCATCAGCATGAGCGATAGAGAAAAAGACAGAAAGAAAGAAAACAGCAAATAGGCGATTCAAGTTATTAAAGGCATGCATAGAGTAATTCCAAATAGTTGGTGAATTGATTAGGCGCGTCGTTCTCGCTACGCTAAACGCCGCTCCCAATCAACCCACCTACAATCGGGATAGGTTTTTTGAGCGACCAATTAGTAATCTTGAAACCGTCTACTATGCAGAACGCCTCAGTGCGATCAGGAAAATAGCGACAGTGAGTGAAAGATATATATCTGCTATTACCATTATTATCAGAGATTAGGGCCAAAGCTTCTGAAACAAAATTGGAAGAAGGATCTGGCTTAGCAGGATGAATGAACCCAACCAGACGCCAAGTAGTAGAAATAGGAGGCTCAGGGGCCTTCACAGGGGCAATAGAAACAGAGGAAGTAGATGAATCATGCTTAACAGCTGGATTACTGCTAGCAAAAAACCGTTTAACACCAAAAATGCCTAGCGAAATGCATACAACAAAGAAAATGATAAGCGACCAAAGGCCAAAAGAACGAAAAATACTAGCCCTGCCATCTGCAGCTGACTCATCACCAACAGAGCCAGAAACTGACTGAGTAGCAGACTTATAAAATGAGTAGACATCTCTTTTAAAGGTTCCTGCAGTAGTCCTGACCAACTTGGTTTTTGAAGGAGAGTCTCCAGTGACGGCACCAGTATAGATATCAACCTTAAATGTTTTCTTGCTAAGCTTTCTAATTCTGTAAGTTGTCTCGATTAATACGCGAACCCAAGAAGATATTTGGGCAAGGTCCTGGGTGACAAGAACAACACGCATTGAGTTGTTTTTATCATCAACACGGTGACGATGCTCTGCCAAGAGTTTCTGATCAATCTTGTTTGCATGATTTGAGTTCTGCCCTGACGGCCATCGTCTCCAACACTCGTCTATTATCGCTACAGAGCCTGGTGGAATAATTGAGGAAAGGTCGTCGAGTTCATACCAGTCAGAGGGCAGCTGCGTAACTTTACCACCATAAGTAGAAAGAAGATCATCAATAGAGAGCGGGATGTTAGTAACAACATGCCTGTCTTGCTTCAAAGAAGGGATGACAACATGCTCAACGACACCATAACTTTTGCCATGCCCGGGCTTGCCAACGTAAGCATGAATAGCCATATATCACCCGACGATAGGAAGGCGGCGAATAAGGAATCGAATCAGATAACCGCTAAGAACAAAAGTGATACCTAGAGGGATCTGAAAAACATTCATGAAATACCAAACAGAAGCAGGAATAGCAGAGAACAAGGATGAAGCTTGAGTAACCGTGCTGGCAATTGGAAGAGTATCTAAGAGGCCAATGAAAGCTGACCAAATCCAATCAAGGATATTGAGGAACATATCAATGAAAAATTGGGCAATATCGCTTATTACATCACGCAGCCAAAAAGCAAAATCACTAAGCATATCTATCACCTATGCAGAAAGAATTATAAGTACAGCCAGGAGAGCCCATGCAGCCATAAACACGAAAGACAACGTAGGAGCTATTGACTGAAAAATAACGCAGTGAGAATCAAAGGTTATATTTGTACCCAATATGTCAATAGTGGCGACAGGACAAGCCGCTGATGGATCACCAATGTTTTGAAACGCAGTGCTAATAGTTGTATACGTATTAGATTGCTGAAGAGTTGAATAAAAACCTAAATACTGTCCAGAAATACGAGCTTTTCGCTGCCCTTCGCGGGGGTCAAGGTCAGGTTTTCCGGGTGTTGAGAAGCCTTCGCCAGAGCCCGAGCCAGAGCCGTCACCACTACCCTCCCCCGTGCCATCACCACCACTACCATTGCCACCACCACCACCAGGAACGTCACATGTGTTTCCAGGAACTGTCTTATCGCAAGGTTCATCACCACCTGAGCCAGAACCGTTAAGACTGGAGCCAGTTTCATACGGGACAGAATTATTTAAATCGCAGCTTGTGCCGTCAGCATTTTCATCAGTAACAAGAGTGAAAGCGTAATTACAAAAACCAGTTTGAGCATCTGTGGCAAGAACAAAGCAATCCTTAGTATTGGCAGTCTCAGGCTTTTCATACAGGCAGTTGTTAGAACAAACAGAAACGGGAGACGTACCTACCACATAGTTATTTCCATCACTGCGAACTACAGCAGTGTAAGGGCCACGACTAACAATGGCAGAGGGAGCAGACGAGCAAGCATTGGGAACATGCGGGAGATCAGCCTGGCCTTTTCTATAAATAGGTGTTGGATGTCTTTTTATAGAGACCTGATCCCATTTATCTGTACGGTTGTAAAAACAAAAGCCAGTTCCGCTAATAGTAGCGTCACCATCTGTTGCAGTAGCCCAATGACTGAACGTAAGGTTTTTGTAGCCAAGATCGGTGTAAGTAGAAAGGAGTAGTGAACAAGCTGAATCAGGCGAAGAGTACTGCACACTACCGTCTGAAATAGTGTAATAGTAAGCAGCTGATACATGCGAACTGAGAAGCAAGGAAAACAAAGTAAAAAGTATGGCTCTCATATCACCACCCCGTAAAGGTAGCAAAAGAGCAACCACAACCAATACAAAACATAGCAAAGTAATAAAGCTGATCCATGTAGAGAGCCTCAGTACGAGTAATTAAATTCCAAAAAAAAGGGCGCCCGAAGACGCCCAGGACAACAGTGTCGGGAGGCTTAGCCGCGCAAGAAGCCCAGGACGATCTTGGCACCCTTGATACCGGCGTAAACAGCAGCGAGGATGCCAGCGACAGCGAGAACACCGACAGAGATCGTGCTGAAGTCGATAGAGGAAGTGAGCCCAGTATAATCCCAGCCGCCAGTTGCATCAGCTGCAAAAACGGAAGGGGCAGAAGCAGCTACAAAACCAGCGAAACCAACGGTAGCAACAGTTTTTTTGAACATTGATAAATCCTCAGGATTGTTTGATGAAGTTTAAAAACGCACGAATACCCATAGAACCGACCATAAAGAAAGCTACCAGGGTAAATCCGGCCCCAAATGCCTGAGCCAAAATTGTTGGATCAAGCTGAGATGGATCAAAAGGAGGTTTATAAGGAACAACCTCCCAAGTTGAAGAGCAAACCGGCACGCCACTATCAGTTGAAATTTCAGATGAACAGTAAAGAATGCCGGTCATGGAGTTAACAGCCATTAAGCCTTGGGCAGAGTAACTTCGAGATTTTGAGGCTTACCATCACCAGAAAGGTAGAAATCAAAACCGGCATTGCCAGCTTTCGAAGCCCAGGCAGCTACGAAGACAGGAACAGCCACAGCCTTACCTTTGCACTGGTTCCAGACGTTATTAAGCCCCTGCTCCATATTCTTCTTGGAGAGTTTGACCTTGAGCGTTTTCACTTCTGGCAGGCCGTACTGATTAACGTCCTGAACTTCAAGCAAAATAAGGTTCTCAGTGAACGTGTTCTGGCCAACGGTACGATTGTCAGTGTGAAAGCCGTGGCACAGGCCAGTCAGAGTAAGCATGGTTTACCTCACAGGATCATAATTTGGGCGACTGCCCGGTTCTAGAAATGGCCAGCTAAAGGAAGCGGCGTTAAACTGCGATATGGACAATGCATTAGGCGGCCTCGACGGATGGTTCGATGTACCAGCCAGGACGCTGTGCATTGAAATCGACCTGCACAAACCGAAGAATCGGTACGACGTTATTTTGCTGGTCCGACACTTTGAGTTTCTGTAAAGCGGCCTTTGAAATTCCACATTCACAGATGTCTCTAATGTGGTTGTAAAAACTGGCCCGATTCATCGACGCCTGGGTTTCTTCCCAGCCGTAATCTTTCAAGCTACGGTACGTACGAAACAGGCTACGAGCGTAAGCGTCAGAGGTTTTACCAGGGACAAAGATCGGCGGAACCAGAACTCCAGCAACAATTTTTCCTTGGTATGACGACCTTTGCCTTGTTTAGTGTGTTTTTCAAGAAGTGCGGCCAGCACTTTTTCATCGTTAATAATTCGCATCTGGATTCCCTCAAAGGCCGCAAAAAGGTCTTTAGTAACTTGCTCCCAACACCACTGAATAAAACAAATGCCCTGCTCTGACAGCGCTTGCTGATGACGAATCAGGTCATTAAGTAAATTTGAAATTCCGCGACGATTGAGCCATCGCTTGGCAACTGTTACTTCAAGACGAAGTAGATTTTCTGACCATGCTTGCAAGTGCGGGTTACTGAGAATTTTCACAGTCCTTGCAGCGGACAGATCGCCGCGACCAGCTTTCTTTGCCTCATCCAATTGCTTCATAAACTCTGGATGCTTGAGGTAAATCTTAAGCCGTCTTAGGCGAGAATCTTTGGCTCCGAAATAGGCCGTAGTTTCATAATCGTCTCCCCTACCCTTCATTTGGCCGTTGGAAACACCACGAATGGCCTGAATAGCCTGTCTTGCCGTGCGTTCATCAGGGAGCCTGCTGGAGTACGTACAGTCAATGTCGTAAACCTCGCAGCAGTCCACGGCGAGCATTTCAAAAAGCTTTGGATACGTGCCTGCAAGCCACTTGAGCATGGTCAACGCACCCTTCTCGATGCAGGTCGGACCAAAAACGTTGTGCCCTTGCAGCAGCTTTGCGGGAGAAGCTTTCAGCTCAACACCTGGCATCAGGCGTTTGCCCATGCTTTCGTGGAAAACTTTCATGGCCATCGGGGTGAAACCAGTCCCTAAAGACTCCCAAGGATGACGCAGGTAATCAGCGTGTTCCTTGCCCTCTTCATCCACGGTAATTTGAGCTGCAAGTGGAACGCCTAGCGACTTGATATCAACCAGGTGCACGGGATCAACTCGACCATCAACACCCAGTAAGGTGATGTGCTCAAGCTTGAACGGCACAAAGAGGTGAATTCTATCGAGCATTTGTATACACGCAACAAATCACAATTCAGGCAATCGTATGCGAGTGACAAGTAACGTGTCAATACGCAACTTGTATACATGCAACTGTTGAGCAAGAATCAGTGCTTACGTGATTGGCACCGGCATACAGGAAACGCGATGAGCACCGTCAGAATCGATCAGGAACGCTGGGAGCGGCTGGAGAAGAAGGAAGTAGAATTCACCCTGAAACGCAAGAAACTGACCAAAAAGTCAGAGATAATTAACATCTTGTTGGACAGGGTTTTGGACAAGGTAAAAATGAATGCCGATGGAGAAATCTACATCGAGCAGGATGATGGGAAGCCACCAGTAAAAGTCTAACCGTTAGACAAGAGTCCACCATTAGAGATAGTGGACCCTGCTGCGCAGGGAGAGCGAATTCCGCACCGCCACCTCCGCCTAAAAGGTCGCTAAAAAATCGGACCTACCGGGACCTGACCGGCGACAGCGCTGGCCGTCACGGGACCGTGTAGAGGCAGTAGCAGACGGGGAAAAAGGAAGCAGAGGAACAGGGCGCGAAGTGACGGAAAGGCGCTCAGACAAGCCTTGAACGCGACAGAGACCCCCGGTGATTTCAGGATCGCCGGGGGTTTTTTGTTAGGCGGAAAACCGGCCGGCCTTGCCGGGTATCGGCGCTGATGCTGATGAGCCTGGCTGATGATCTGCGAGGCGCCTAATGCCCTTCGGGCAGGTCAAGGTATGACCAAGATATTTTCGCGCGCGAGAAAATAAGTAACCTGATCGAACGCTAAAAGCCGGTTTTTTCGCGCGCGCGAAAATAATCAAAGGTCCAAGATTGAGCGGCAAGCGTCCTGCAGGACAGCCAATCGAACATCGAGGTCAGCCGATTCAGCATCGAGCTGCTGCAGCCTGGATCGCGCCTTGCGAAGCTCGGAAACGACCTTTGGATAGTCATCCAAAACGTAGCAGACAGCATCGAGCGGATCACGAGAAGGCGCATAAAGGGTGGCCATTTTGACCAGGTGCGTAGGCAGATCGAGGGGGCTTCGCATAATCGACGTTACATTAAACCAGCCGCGGGGCCAGGGCCAGTATCCGCAGCAGGCTCAACGTAACGTCAGTCCATTATGCGTATGACGAGCATGTTCGTGAGTGTTGCGTTACACAGGAAATTACCTAGGCTCAACTGCAACGCGTCCTACCATAAGGAGCAACTTCAGCTGTTACGCTTATGCCCATTGTTCGTTTGAAAGACAATTCCGTGCCATCCGGACTCATTGGTTGGTTGCTGACCGATGACCGTGGACGACCGCGCTATTGGTCGACAGTCTGGTCTTCACTGGACGGTGCCAGCTTGGCGCCGTCCACACTACGAACCCAGCTGTCCGTCATCGAACAGCTGTACCAGTCTGCCAAACGGCTGTACCAGGCTGACTGCCTTGATCGCTTGATTGCGGAGCTCAAATTCGATGAGCTTGAAGCCTGTCTTGAGACGTTTTTCATCACGGCAAGGAATCATGGCGCCCAGACTGCGGCCAACTACCATCCCAACTGGCGTGTGGCCTACGTTTTCGTCAAAAGTTGTGTTCAACGCCTGGTGAAGAGTCATGCCGATCCCGACATGCTTTGGCGGCTGAGCATGCGTCTGGAGCGCCTGGAGAAGCTGTTTGACTCGCTGGGGATGGCGCCCGCACCGCCGGCTGAGATTGTCCGAGCCTTGCCAAGCCCGGTACTGGACGAGTTTTACCAGATCATTGATCCGTACTCGGCGCGTAATCCTTTTAGAAACAACACGTTACGCTGGCGTAACTACGTATTATGTCTACTCATGTTGCATCTTGGATTACGTCGCGGTGAAACCCTGGTGCTGCCGATGGATGCATTAAAAAGTGAAAAGCGCTTCACCCCAACTGTGGGAACCGTGAACTGGTTGAATGTCGGCGACAATCCGTATCAGCGAGATCCACGCCCGGAACAACCTAGCCTAAAAAACAACAATGCCGCCCGGCAGCTACCCGTACCGCCAGCGTTGGCCAGCCTGATCAGGACCTTTGTCGAAAGCTACCGACCCTCGACCCGACACAGTTACTTATTTTCCTCACTGGAAGGCAATCCACTATCATTACGCCAGGTCAATGGTATTTTTGTCACGATCACACGTGAGCTCACCGCCGAGGCACGCCAAACACTTCAGCAGTATCGCGGGGCCGGTTGTATTACACCGCACGACATGCGGCATACGTGTGCGACCATTAGGCTTCATCAATTTGTAGAAAATGGCGATGACCTCGAGATGGCAATCCAGAGACTGCGAGCTTTTTTTGGCTGGGCCCGCACCTCGGATATGCCACGACGGTACGCACGAGCTTTTTTTGAGGATCGCTTAGCCACCGTTTGGAATCATGCATTTGACGTCCATGTCAGCCATCTGCGCTCCTAAAAAGGGCAGATGAAGGAGCAGCGCATGCAGCGGAGTCAGTCGGGCTTTCCTGGACACGCGAGACTGTTAGAGGCGTTGGCCTCCCTGCCTCCCCTGCCCTCCGTAATCCGTTATTGGGATGATTTTGCAGACTGCTGGAAAACCATCAGAAATCCCGAGGAAAACGCATGGTCCTTTGAAGTTAATGGTGAGTTCCTAGAGTTTGATTTCAATTCCTTTGACGTAGAATTGATACACTGAATCGCCCCGGGTTTCCTAGACACCTCTTTGCCTTAAACTGAGGCCAATTAGGAGGTGCCATGAGCAACCCGCGTTACCCCGAAGAATTCAAAATACAAGCGGTCAATCAAGTGACCGAAAAGAAGCTGCCTGTCGCTGATGTGGCGGCCCGTCTCGGCGTGTCGACGCACAGCCTCTATGCCTGGATAAAGCGCTACAGCAAACCTCAAGAAGAACGGCAGCAAGACGATGATCAGCACGCTGAATTGCGTCGTCTGCGAGCCGAACTAAAGCGTGTTACTGAAGAGCGAGACATCTTAAAAAAGGCCGCCGCGTACTTTGCCAAGGAGTGCGGTTGAAGTACGCCTTTATCAAGCAGCGAGCCGGCGACTATTCCATTCGACGGCTTTGCCTGACGCTGAAAGTCCATCCCAGCGGCTATTACGCCTGGTTGTCTGAGCCGCAATCTGCGCGCGCTAAAGACGACCAGCGACTGCTGGGTTTGATCAAGCATTCCTGGCTGGAGAGCGGCGGCGTTTATGGCTATCGCAAAATCCATGACGATCTGCGCGAGGTCGGTGAAGTTTGCGGGCGCCATCGTGTGGCAAGGCTGATGCGTCTTGAAGGGCTGCGCTCTCAGACAGGTTATCGACGCCGCCCTGGAAAGTACGGCGGTAAGCCAGCGGTCGCCTCACCCAATTTGCTGAAGCGCCAGTTCGATGTCGTAGAACCCAACAAGGTTTGGGTCACCGACATCACCTACATTCGTACGTATGAAGGCTGGTTGTATTTGGCGGTGGTGCTGGATCTGTTTTCTCGTCAGGTCGTTGGCTGGTCAATGAAGGCGCAGATGACCAGTGATTTGGCTATTGATGCGTTGTTGATGGCGGTTTGGAGGCGTAAACCGAAGCAAGAGGTGATGGTTCATTCCGACCAGGGCAGCCAGTACAGCAGCTCCGATTTGCGCAGTTTTTTGAAGGCAAACAATTTGGTTGCAAGCATGAGTCGTCGAGGCAACTGTCATGACAACGCCGTGGCCGAGAGCTTTTTCCAGCTTCTGAAACGAGAACGGATCAAGCGGAAAATTTACACCAGACGGGAAGATGCTCGTAGCGATGTGTTCGATTACATCGAAATGTTCTACAACTCAAAACGTCGACATGGTTTCAACAATCAGCTGTCACCGGTAGAGTTTGAAAAGCGTCACGCAATGAGCTTGCAAGGTGTCTAGAGAACCCGGGGCGATTCATTCTTCCGGCTTGCCAATGCGACTCAGCGGAACCTGCGCAGTCATGTCATCGATGATCGCTTCCTTTTGACCTGTGCCCGATAACGCCAGGTCCAGACCCGGTGTCGAAATCGGGCCTGGTGAAAGTACGTTGACGCGAATGCCGGTGCCTTTCAGATCCAGCGCCCAGCTTCTGGCGAAATTACGCAGTGCGGCCTTGGTGGCGCTGTACACGCTGAACGCCGGCGTGCCCATGGTGCCTGTCGTCGAACCGGTCAGAATCACCGAGCTGCCACCACTCATCAATGGCAAAGCCTTTTGCACGGTGAACAGCGTGCCTTTCACGTTGATGCCGAAGGTGCGATCAAACGATTCTTCCGTAATCGCCCCGAGTGGCTGGAAATCTCCGAGACCTGCGTTGGCGAACAGCACGTCCACTCGACCTGTATCGGTTTTGATTTGAGTGAAAATGCGCTCCAGATCGTCCAGATTTGAAATGTCCCCCTGGATAGCAACGGCTTCAGGGCCTATCAACCGCAGCGCCTTGTCGAGTTCTTCCTGCCGACGTCCCACGATGACAACATGTGCGCCTTCAGCCGCAAAGCGGATGGCGGTTGCCAAGCCGATGCCACTGTTGCCGCCGGTAACCACTGCAATTTTTCCGTTGAGCCTGCTCATGATGAACTCCGAAGAATAACGTTGAGCCTCAACTGTAGATCTACGCTATTCTTTTAAATAGTATGCACCTTTTAGTAAGTACCCTAAGTGGAGCTGACACAATCATGGCCAACAACTCATTCAATTGCGGGCTCGAGGCCGCCCTGGCGGTGATTGGTGGCAAATGGAAGCCTTTGGTATTGTTCAATCTGGCGCAAAATACCCATCGCTATGGTGAATTACGGCGCGCGATTGGCGGCGTGACTGACAAGGTGCTGATCCAGCAACTCAAGGAGCTGGAGCGCGACGAGATCATCTTCCGCGTGGATTTTCAGGAGATCCCCCCCAAGGTCGAGTACTCGCTGACGCCTTTTGGACGATCCTTGGCATCGGCGTTGGGCGCGTTGTGTCAATGGGGCACGGAGCATATGCAAACGGTTGAGCGCATCGCGGAGAGACGTACGTCTGCCCTCTCCCTACCCTGATCCATTGTTCTGGATTCCAACTCAACTAAATGACTATTTAGTTGAGTTATATATTGATTTTCTACATGGATAAACATTTAGAATCAAGGGTCGATGTTTGACTGGGTGCCCTCCCCAGCAGCACTCACAAGGCTCTAACGTATAAGGTCATCTTTCATGAAACTTAAAAGTATTCGTTATCGCGGTATTCGTGCACTCAATGCCAGCATCCACCCTTATAAAGCCGATATTCCAAAAGGCACCACCGACTTCGTGATCCCTTTTGCCGAGTTTGACGTTGGCGATGTTAATCTAATCATTGGCGAAAATGGTTCTGGAAAGTCCTCTGTCATTGATATGGTCCGGGCTTGCGCCTTTCCCGAGATACTCGCTACCCTCGTTAGAGAAAATCCGATTGGATATTGCCCGCCCGCCTACAGCTTGAACTTCCAAAATGGCCACCGCGCCACTTATAGCTTTCCGTATGTTCCGTTCGACTTGGATCTGAGTATCGACTTCGCTGGTTGCGAGACCTCTTTTTTTCGAGGGGGGGCAATTGAGCAAACCGAACAGGATTTGCACAAATATGATTCCGCCAAACACAGGAAACTTCCCCCTCCTTTTCTGCGCGCGGACCAACTGCACTATCGACACTGTGGGCACGTGGCACCGGTTATCGACACGCAATGCGTAGAAGAGCTCAATCGAGTCCGGGCCGACCTTGCGGGGCTCGCAGACCGAAGCAAAGATTTCAAGGATTCCGAACTGCGTTATGTGGATGGAAATTCTTTGATCGACTGTGGTGACGGCTCTGTAAAGATATGTCTGGGTGACGATAGCGATGTTTTCAATCGTATCCCGGCACAATCTTTCCCGTCGGGATGGCAATCGTACGCCGCAACGGCAGCTTGGCTGGTTACGCGCCCCAAGTACTCCATATGCTTGATTGAAGAACCAGAGGTTCACCTGCACCCCAAACTGCAGCGCCTGCTTTTACGTCGTCTTTTGGCCATTGCCGAGGAAAACGGGCTTCAACTGTTTATCAGCACCCATTCCGCGGCGCTTATTAATAGTCTTGGCAATGACGTGCATCACAAGATGAGCGTGAAGTTATTTAAAACTACAAATGGTTTCGTTGTGACGGCACTTGATTTGGCATCTACGCTCGACGCGTTAGGCTATAAGGCTTCGGACATTCTGCAGAGCAACTGTGTCATTTGGGTTGAAGGTCCTTCCGACAGGATTTACCTCAACTATTGGATAAAGGGACACAACGGTGACCTGGTGGAAGGTGTCCACTATACGATCATGTTCTTCGGCGGGCGGTTGTTCCGCCACATCTCCGGGGCTGAGTTTGTTGAGGGCGCACAAGAAGATGCGGAATCAGTCGACGATCTCATTTCGCTTATACGTATCAACCGGAATTCCGCTATTGTTTTTGATAGTGACAAATCTAGCGCCAATGCGACTCTGTATAAAACAAAGCGCCGATTGCAGAACGAGTTCGGAAGCCAGGCGTGGGTCACCCAAGGACGAGAAATAGAAAATTATCTGGATGAACGGTTACTGTTCAATAGCATCAAAGCTACTCACAAGCACGCAATGAACATGCTTCAGACGGGCCAATGGGCAAATCTGCTTGAATATGAAATTGCAGCAGTACCGAATCAAACCAGTCAGAACATACGCACTGCCAGCAAAGTAAAAGTTGCCCGGGACTACGTTAAAACCCATACACGGGTAGACTTTTCTGCACTCGACTTACGTGAGCGCATCACCCACCTCTGTGATTTTATCGTTAGGTCCAATCATTACGACTTATAAAAACTGGCGCTTGGAGGCTGATCCACGGGGCACTGAAATCTGCCTTGTATCCCCGCACACCACTCTCTAAGCTGGCCGATCTTTCGTCGTGTTCCGGAATACCCATGTCTCGAAGTATCGCCCACCTCGCCCTGTTGCTGGGGTTGATCACCGCCATCGGCCCATTCGCCATCGACAGCTATCTGCCCGCCCTCCCCACCCTTGGCGCCAGCCTGCAGGCATCGCCGGCGGCAGTGCAGATGAGCCTCACGGTGTTTTTCATGATCATCGGTGTGTGCCAGTTGTTTTATGGGCCAATCAGCGACGTGTTCGGGCGCAAGCCGCCGATCTACGCGGGCCTGGTGATTTTTGCCGTGGCCAGCATCGGTTGTGCGCTGGCACCGACGATTGAGGTGTTGATCGGCTTTCGGGCCTTGCAGGCCTTTGGTGCCTGCGCGGGTATGGTGATTCCCCGCGCCGTTGTGCGCGACCTGTACACCGGCCATGAAGCCGCGCGTCTGATGGCCTTGCTCATGCTGGTGATGAGCGTGTCGCCCATCCTCGCGCCGTTGGCCGGCAGCGTGATCATTTCAATCTGGAGCTGGCGCGAAGTGTTCGCCGCCCTGGCGATCGTGGCGTTGCTGTGCCTGGTAATGACCGCCGTACAACTGCCGGAAACCCATCCCGCCGAACGCCGTCTGGGCAAGACGATCGGGTCGGCGATCGGCAGCTACGGCACCTTGCTGCGTGACCCGGTCTTCATCGGCCTGGCTGTCGTCAGCGGATTTGGCCTGGCGACATTTTTTGTTTTTATTGGCAGCGCGCCGTTTGTGTACATCGAATACTTTGGCCTGACACCCACCCAGTTCAGCCTCTGTTTCGCCCTGAATGCCGCCTCGTTCTTCACCATGAACCAACTGACCGCGCGCCTGAGCCGGCGGTACGGGTTGGCGCGGGTCATTCTCGGGTCGGTGATCGCTACGGCAAGCGTGATGACCGTGCTAGGGGTGACCACCTTCTGGGGCAGCCATCTGGCGGTGATGATGACATTGCTGTTTATCGGTTTTGGCTTTCTCGGTCTGCTGCTGCCGGCTGTCGGGGTGCTGTCCCTGGAGGACCATGGCGCCGTGGCCGGCTCCGCCTCGGCGTTGCTGGGCGCCATTCAAATGATCACCGCCGCGCTGTCCATGAGCCTAGTCGGCGTGTTTGCCGACCACACACCCGCGCCGATGTTGATCGGGATCGCGCTATGCGCCGTCGCGGCGATGCTGATCAGCCTGTGGACACTGCACCGGTTACAGGCTCGTCCGTCCTCCGGCACCCCGAACACGCCTCCAGCCGACTGAAACCTGCCCATTGTTTTCGCTGATATCGGCTATTGGCCGTAATACCTTCTGGCCCAGGGCACGGCTTTATAAGATGACGACCACATTCAAACCATTGCCCAAAGGTGCTGGAGGTCGTCATGCGTTACTTGCTTATTGCCATGCTGAGCCTGTTCAGCACCTTGGCCGCCGCCCAGGGTGAGCCAAACCCAGGCGTGAGCGCGCCCGTGACTCAAACCGATGATTACACCGAAGACCTCGACATTGCCAAGGCCGTGCGCAATACCGCCACGCAGGATACCAAGGCCGCGTCGAATGCCTGCGGGCCGGTCAAAGGGCATGTGGTTTATGTCGACAGTCAGGGCGTGCGCCACGAACTGGATTACGTGCAAGTGGGCGATCCCTGCTCGCACAGTTGACCTTTCCTACAAATCAAACCGGTCTACCGCCTTCCGGCGCTCATTGTCGTCGCGCACGTCGTAACTGGCAGTCGTTTGGATGTTGGTGTGGTGCGCCAGTTTCTGCGCAATCGACAGGTCATGCTCCTCAATCACCCGTGTGATGAAAGACCGGCGGAAGTCATGGGGCATGATCTTCACCCCCACCTGTTCACCGCGCTGACGGGCGATGTAATAAATCGCATGTTTGGTGATGCGTTCACGGGTGATGTGACTGCCGCGTCGAATACGGTTGAACAAAAACGCGTCGTCCTGCTCACCTTCCTTTAACTGCTCCCGGCGAAAATCCAGCCACGCTTGCAGCTTGGCAAATGCCCAGGCCGGGGCATATTTGATCAGTTCCTTGTTGCCCTTGCCGATCACCCGCAAGCTGCGCTCGTGGAAATTGACCTGTGCGAGATCGAGGTTGACCGATTCCGACTTGCGCATGCCCGAGCCATACAGAATGCCAATTACCGCCGCGTCCCGCAGGCCCTGGGGGCGCGGGTCGGCAGCACAGACTTCCATCATTTCGCGAATCAGCGTGCGACGCAGATTACGACCATTGCCCAACCGCGCGCCGGACGCCGCCTTGACCGAACGCATCTTGAGCAAGTGATCCTGGCTGATCAGGCTCAAGCGCCAGGCCTCGTTCATCACGCCACGCACAGCGTTGACATACAGCGACGAGGTATTCGGTGCGTAGCCGTCTTTGCGCAGCGCCGCCACCAGCGCAATCACCTGTTCGGGCTGCAACAGGTGCCAGTCGATTTCTTCGAGGTTGATGTCTTCAAAGCCCAGGCGGTCGGCAGCATCTTGCAGCACATAGCGCATGGTCAGTTGGCTGGATGGAGCCAGGCGGGTCAGGTAGAGGGTCAGCGGGTTGCGAATAGACTCAGTCAAGGTAGATCAGCCTTTGGATTAAATACCTCTAGCAACTCATTGTTTAGTCGAGGTATTTAGTGAATTGGCAAGGCCGAGTCTAACCCAGGATCGGCCTTGGCACAAAATCACTGGCCATCTATTCTTCGTCGTCGACCGGATCCTGCGGCTGGGTTTGAGTCTGGCTCCAGTCGCTGTCCTGCTTCTGCATCAGGGCGAACCAGTGCTGGCGCATGAACGCCAGGTAGCTGTCCGGCGCCTTGGCAAAGTCATCCTCATCACGATAACAACCGGGCAGCGGCAGCTCGGTGCCCTGCTCCTTGTATTGGCTGACCAGCGCCTGTTGCGCCGCAACGCTGCAATCCTTCGGCAACGGCATGCCGCGCAGCGCGCCGGCCTCTTCATCCCACCAGCTGGCGCCGACACGGTCTACGCCGCGCAGGCGGAACTTGCGGGATTTGCCCGCGTGCATGATCAGTTTGAATTCATTGGGGCTGACATCGCTGGTGCAGGTGCGCGAATACCCCACGGTTGCCTGGGTAACGCCGTCGCCGGCCAGGTCGGTGACTTTGGTCGCCGCCATGTCAAAGCGCAGCGCAGCGTCGAACTGGCAATGCTGAACGTCGTCGTACAGCATCCATACGCGTTTGGGGTGATCACCGTCCAGCAGGTACTGAGCGGCGTAGACGAAGGCTGACTGAGTGCCGTCATCGTCCCGTTCGCTGACTTGTTCAGCCAATACCAGCAGGTTTTTGCCCTGGTGGTCGTCCCAGGTGTAGGCCGCCACCTGTTTGCCGCGTACTTCCACGCCTTCCGGCACCTGCTCGATGCTCGTGAGCGCGACGCCGTCGTCGGCGCGTACAGTGGTCACACAGGCCACCGCCATCAACAATCCCATCAAAGCAGGCCGTATCTGGCCGCGTAAAAGCTGCACGCTGTTCATCCGAGTACCCTGGCAAGAGATGGCTTACTTTACCGGCACTTGAGAGGCAATGCAGAGAAGATTGTTGAATAAAATCGGTGGCTGGTGGCACTCTCGAAAAAAACGCGAGGATTTTCCCGGATTTGGGTATCCCTCGGCAGGTCAGTCACTTAGCTGAACCCTAGCTGTCTACCTGTCAAATAAACGAGTTTTTCATCAGCCTTTCATATTCGTTCAACATTTTTCCGCTTAATCTTGGCCGCAGGACCTGAGAACAAACCGCGTGTTCTACGACTAACCTGTTGATTACGCTTTACCTTTCACACTTTTCGGCTTTACTACGATCAACCATGGAAGAAACCATTGCCCGTCCCAGGAACGTCGAATGAATATCGCAAACCCACGCTGTGTTTAATCAGTGTTACTGAACCTTCAGCCGCTGATTACTGCTGTTTTCACGCTCCAACCTGCTCTTGCCCCGAGGTCATGAATCTTTGAAACCCTACCCTATTCATTGCGTGTCGATCGTCATCCCGGTCTACAACGAACAAGAGAGCCTGCCTGAATTGCTGCGTCGCACGACGGCAGCGTGCAAGCAACTGGCCTACGAATACGAAATCATCCTGGTGGATGACGGTAGTCGCGACAATTCGGCCCAATTGCTGGAAGACGCCGCCGCTGAAGCAGGCAGCCACGTAGTTGCGGTGATCCTGAACCGTAACTACGGCCAGCATGCGGCGATCATGGCCGGCTTCGAGCAGTCCCGTGGCGAAGTGGTAATCACCCTGGACGCCGACCTGCAAAACCCGCCGGAAGAAATCCCGCGCCTGGTCGAACAAGCCGCCCTGGGCTACGACGTGGTTGCCACCGTGCGCAACAACCGCCAGGACTCGGCTTTCCGCCGCTGGCCGTCGCGCCTGATCAACCTGGCCGTGCAACGCTCCACCGGCGTGGCCATGAGCGACTACGGCTGCATGCTGCGTGCCTACCGCCGCACCATCGTCGACGCCATGCTCGCCTGCCGCGAGCGCAGCACGTTCATCCCGATACTGGCCAACGGCTTTGCCCGCCACACCACCGAGATCCTGGTGCATCACGCCGAGCGTGAACACGGCGAATCCAAATACAGCGCCATGCGCCTGATCAGCCTGATGTTCGACCTGCTGACCTGCATGACCACCACCCCGCTGCGCCTGCTGTCCATTGTCGGTTTCAGCCTGGCCGCCCTGGGTGTGATATTCGCCCTGGCGCTGATCGTGCTGCGCCTGGCGTTCGGCGCCCAATGGGCCGGCGACGGTATGTTTGTGTTGTTCGCGGTGCTGTTCATGTTCACCGGTGGCCAGTTCATCGGCATGGGGCTGCTGGGTGAATACCTGGGCCGCATGTACAGTGACGTGCGCGCCCGCCCGCGCTTCTTTATTGAAAAAGTGCTGCGCAACCAACCCGCAGCACCGGCACCGGTCGTCGTCGTTGACGGCCTGCCAACGTCTCACTCTTCCACTTCTCCTTCCGATCAGGTTTCGTCATGAATTCAAAAGCTGTTGTCTTCGCTTACCACGATATTGGCTGTGCAGGCATTGAAGCCCTGCTGACCGCCGGCTACGACATTGCTGCCGTGTTCACCCATGCCGACGACCCCAAGGAAAACAATTTCTACGGTTCCGTCGCCCAACTGTGCGCACGCAACGGCATTCCGGTCCACGCGCCGGAAGACGCCAACCACCCGCTGTGGGTCGAGCGCATCGCCAAGCTGAACCCGGACTACATCTTCTCCTTCTATTACCGCAACCTGCTGAGCGAACCCCTGCTGGCCACCGCGAGCAAAGGCGCGTTCAACCTGCACGGCTCCCTGTTGCCGAAATACCGTGGCCGCGCACCGGCCAACTGGGTCCTGGTCAACGGCGAAACCGAAACCGGCGTGACCCTGCACCGCATGGTCAAGCGTGCCGACGCCGGCGCCATTCTCGCCCAGCAAAAAGTCATCATCGACCGCACCGACACCGGCCTGACCCTGCACGCCAAACTGCGTGACGCCGCTGCCAACCTGCTGCGCGACGCACTGCCGCAACTGGCTCAAGGCAAACTGGCCGAGCACGCTCAGGACGAAAGTCAGGCCACCTATTTTGGCCGACGCACCGCTGCCGATGGCAAGCTCGACTGGAACAAGCCGGCTGAAGAGCTGTTCAACCTGGTTCGCGCCGTCACCCAACCTTACCCGGGCGCCTTCTGCGCCGTGGGCGAGCACAAACTGATCGTGTGGCAAGCCGAGGTGGTCAAGGGCAACGAAGGCCTGGCGCCGGGCCGCGTGATCAGCGTCAACCCGCTGCGCATCGCATGCGGTGAAGACTCCCTGGTGGTCAAGTTTGGCCAACGCAACGCCGATGGCCTGTTCCTGGCCGGCCCTGCCCTGGCAGATGTACTGGGCCTGGTAGACGGCTCCGTGCTGCGCGGCGCCGAGTCCGGCCGCAAGCCACGCCGTACCCGCGTGCTGATCCTGGGTGTGAACGGCTTCATCGGTAACCACCTGTCCGAGCGCCTGCTGCGTGACGACCGCTACGAAATCTACGGCCTGGACATCGGTTCCGACGCCATCGAGCGCCTGCGCAGCCACCCGAACTTCCACTACGTGGAAGGCGACATCAGCATCCACACCGAGTGGATCGAGTACCACATCAAAAAATGTGACGTGGTCCTGCCGCTGGTGGCCATCGCGACCCCGATCGAATACACCCGTAACCCGCTGCGTGTATTCGAACTCGACTTCGAAGAGAACCTGAAACTGGTTCGCTACTGCGTCAAGTACAACAAGCGCGTGATCTTCCCGTCGACCTCCGAAGTCTATGGCATGTGCCAGGACCAGTACTTTGACGAAGACACCTCCAACCTGGTGGTTGGCCCAGTCAACAAACAGCGCTGGATCTACTCGGTTTCCAAGCAACTGCTGGACCGCGTGATCTGGGCCTACGGCGACAAGGGCTTGAAATTCACCCTGTTCCGTCCATTCAACTGGATGGGCCCGCGCCTGGACCGCCTGGATTCGGCCCGTATCGGCAGCTCCCGCGCCATTACCCAGTTGATCCTGAACCTGGTGGAAGGCACCCCGATCCGCCTGTTCGACGGTGGCGAGCAAAAACGCTGCTTTACCGACATCGCTGACGGCATCGAAGCCCTGGCCCGCATCATCGACAACGAAAACGGTGTATGTGACGGTCAGATCGTCAACATCGGCAACCCGGAAAACGAAGCCAGCATCCGCCAGCTGGGCGAAGAGCTGCTGCGTCAGTTCGAAGCTCACCCGCTGCGAGGCAACTTCCCTCCGTTTGCCGGTTTCCGCGACGTGGAAAGCAAGGCGTTCTACGGCACCGGTTACCAGGACGTGGCGCACCGCAAACCAAGCATCGAAAACGCCAAGCGCCTGCTGAACTGGGAGCCGACCGTTGAGATGAGCGAAACCATCGGCAACACCCTGGACTTCTTCCTCAAGGAAGCCATGCTAGAAATCGCGGACAAAAAGTAATGCAGGCAGGCTTGCGAATCGACGTCGACACCTACCGCGGCACCCGTGAAGGTGTGCCACGGCTGCTCGAGTCCCTGGATGAAGCCGGGGTTAAAGCGACGTTTTTCTTCAGCGTCGGGCCGGACAACATGGGGCGCCACTTGTGGCGCCTCATCCGCCCGCAATTTCTGTGGAAGATGCTGCGTTCCAATGCAGTAGGCCTGTATGGCCTGGACATCCTGCTGGCCGGCACCGCCTGGCCAGGCAAGCCAATCGGTCGTGACCTGGGGCACTTGATGCGCCAGGCCAAGGCTGCCGGCCATGAGGTCGGCCTGCACGCATGGGACCATCACGGTTGGCAAGCCAACACCGGGCGCTGGAGCGACGCACAGCTGATCGAACAGATCCGCCGTGGCGTCGACACCCTCAGCGACATCCTCGGTGAACGCATCGACTGCTCGGCGGCCGCCGGTTGGCGCGCCGATGAGCGCGTGGTGCAAGCCAAGCAAGGTTTCAACTTTCGCTACAACAGCGATTGCCGGGGCACCGGCCTGTTTCGTCCAACCCTGGCCGATGGCAGCGCGGGCACCCCACAAATTCCGGTAGACCTGCCGACCTTCGACGAAGTCGTCGGGCCGGTGGTGGCTGCCAAAGACTTCAACAGCTTCATTCTTGACCGGTTCGCCGAGTCGAAGCTGAACGTCTACACGATCCACGCAGAAGTAGAAGGGATTCTGATGGCCAATGATTTTCGCCAGTTGCTTGCCCAGGCCGGGCAGCGCGGCATCGACTTCAAACCCTTGGGCGAGCTGCTGCCCGCCGATGTGAACACCCTGCCCCAACAAAAGCTGGTGCGCGGCGTGTTGCCTGGCCGTGAGGGTTGGCTCGGAGTGCAACAGGCATGATCCGGCGCCTGGCGTTGCCCCTGCTCCTGCTGGCGTTTGGCGTGTTTTACCTGCTGCCGCTGGCCAGCCACGGCCTGTGGATTCCCGATGAAACCCGTTACGCGCAGATCAGCCAGGAAATGCTGCTGACCGGCAAATGGGCCTCGCCGCACTTCATGGGGATTCGCTACTTCGAAAAACCCGCCGCCGGGTACTGGATGATCGCGCTGGGCCAGGCGATCTTCGGGCAAAACCTGTTTGGCGTGCGCTTTGCGTCGGCGCTGAGCACCGGGCTGAGCATTCTGCTGGTGTACCTGGTGTCACGCCGCCTGT
Organism: Pseudomonas tolaasii NCPPB 2192; assembly: GCF_002813445.1. Taxonomy (NCBI): domain Bacteria; kingdom Pseudomonadati; phylum Pseudomonadota; class Gammaproteobacteria; order Pseudomonadales; family Pseudomonadaceae; genus Pseudomonas; species Pseudomonas tolaasii. The sequence goes on along the minus strand of NZ_PHHD01000001.1, from coordinate 4,970,896 downwards.
GGAATGACCCGCAGAAAAGCCTGGTCAGCACCGTGCTGTACATGAGTTTTGTCAGCGTGGCCTTGCTCGGCGGCTATGCCAACCTGGACCCGCAGTTCACCTTTTGGGTCAACCTGACCGGTGTTGCGCTGTGGTATTGCTTCGACAGCACCACGCGGCGTGGGCGCCTGTGGTCCTGGGCGCTGCTCGGTTTCGCCTGCGGCCTGGGCTTTATGACCAAGGGTTTCCTCGCCTGGCTGTTGCCGGTGCTGATCGCCCTGCCCTACGCCGTCTGGCAGAAACGCTTTCGCGAACTGCTCGGCTACGGCATGGTGGCAGTGATCGTGGCGATTGTCGTCAGCCTGCCGTGGGCCCTGGCCGTGCACTTGCAGGAGCCGGATTACTGGAACTTCTTCTTCTGGCACGAGCATATCCAGCGTTTTGCCGGCGAAGATGCCCAACACGCCGAACCGTTCTGGTTTTACCTGCCGCTGCTGGTCGCGTTCACGTTGCCGTGGATTGCCCTGTTGCCCTCCACCCTCAAGCAGGCCTGGGTTGAAAAACGCCTGCCGAAAACCGCGTTTGTATTGCTGTGGCTGCTGATGCCGCTGGCATTTTTCAGCCTGGCCAAAGGCAAGTTGCCCTCCTACATCATGCCGTGCCTGCTGCCGCTGGCATTGCTGATGGGCTCCACCCTGAGCGACAAACTGGCGCAGGGCCGCGGCCGCGTCCTGCGCTTCAACGGCTGGCTGAACCTGGTGTTCGGGGTGCTGGCATTGCTGGCAATTACCTGGTTCCAGTTGAAGAAGCCGGTGTTTGAACACGGTGAGGAAACCTTCAGCCTGGTACTGGTGTTTGTGTTCCTGATCGGCTGGATCATCGCCAACCTGCTGCAAGCCGCGCGCCCGCTGAAGTTGTGGGCGGCGCCGGTGGTCGGCAGTTGGCTGCTCGTCGCCCTGGTGCCGGCCGCGCTGCCCCATTCGGTGGTGTACAACAAGATTCCTGACCAGTTCATCATCGATCATCAGCAAGAATTGCAGACCACCGCGTCACTGCTCAGCAATGACCTGGGCGCAGCATCGGCCCTGTCGTGGCGCCTGGGGCGGCCGGACATTGCGCTCTATAACACCGTTGGCGAAGTGAAATACGGCATTGCCTACCCGGACACCGCCCATCGCCGCATCAATACCGACCAAGTCCAGCAATGGATGACCGATGCCCGCAAACGCGGTTCGGTCGGCGTGGTCATGCGCGTCAAGGGCGATGACGAAGTCGCCGAAGTCAACTTGCTGCCTCAGGACGGCAAGCGTTACGAGCAAGGCAACCTGGTGATTCTGATCTTTCCACAGGTCACGCAATGATCACGTTGTTTCTCTTGCTGGGCGCTTGCTTGCTGACCTGCATGGGTCAGGTCTCGCAGAAATTTGCCGTGGAAAGCTGGCGCGAACAGCCGCAAGGCTGGGCGCCGAAGCTGCGCTCGCCGTGGTTGTGGTCGGCGCTGGTGTGCCTGGGCCTCGGCCTGCTTGTCTGGCTGCTGGTGCTGCAACGCCTGGAGGTGGGCATCGCCTACCCCATGCTCAGCCTGAATTTTGTGCTGGTCACGCTGATGGCGCGCTTTGTATTCCATGAACACATCGATGGCCGTCACTGGTTTGGTGTCGCGCTGGTGATCGGCGGCGTGGTCTTGCTGGGGCGGCACGTATGAGCCGTGCGCGGGGATTTGCCCTGGCGCTCGGCAGTGTCGGCCTGGTCAGCGCAGCCCAGTTGGGCATGCGTTGGAGCATGACGCGTTTGCCGTTGCCCACCGAATGGCTTGATGCCTTTAACGGCAACAGCATCGACTTTGGCGCCCTGGGCGTGGTGATGCTCGCCATCCTCGCCTATGCCCTGTCGATGCTGTGCTGGCTCGGCGCGCTCAAACATTTGCCGCTGGGGCGCGCTTACTCGCTGCTCAGCATCAGCTACGCCCTGGTGTACCTGCTGGCTGCCAGCCTGCCGGTATTCAACGAACACTTTTCGCTGTCAAAGACTGTGGGGGTGGCATTGGTCATCCTCGGAGTTCTGGTTATTAACTCTCGCCGTGCTAGCACCACAAGTCCCAGGAATGCCCCATGAAAATCAGTGTATTTGGTAGTGGTTACGTCGGTCTGGTGCAGGCCACCGTATTGGCCGAAGTCGGCCACGATGTGATCTGCATGGACGTCGACAAGAACAAGGTCGAGTCGCTGCAAAAAGGCCATGTGACCATCTTCGAGCCGGGGCTGGCTGCGATGGTGAAAGAAAACCTGGAAAGTGGTCGCCTGCACTTCACCCACGACGAAAAGCTGGCTGTCGAGCACGGCGAAGTGCTGTTCATCGCTGTGGGCACGCCGTCCGATGAAGACGGCTCGGCCGACTTGAAATACGTGCTGTCGGTGGGTGACGCGGTCTCCCGCCACCGCGTGGAGCCGGTGATTCTGGTGGAAAAATCCACCGTGCCGGTCGGTACCGGCGACACCCTGCGCGCCCATATCGAGAAAAACCTGCGCGTGGCCGGCCGTCACCTGGAGTTCGATATCGTCTCCAATCCGGAATTCCTCAAGGAAGGTTCGGCCGTTGCCGACTGCCGCCGCCCGGACCGCATCATCATCGGCTGCGAGCGCGAAGAAGTGCGTGAAGTGATGCGCGACCTGTACGCGCCGTTCAACCGCAACCACGACCGCATCATCTTTATGGACCTGCGCAGCGCCGAACTGACCAAGTACGCCGCCAACTGCATGCTGGCCACCAAGATCAGCTTCATCAACCAGATCGCCGAGCTGGCCGAACACCTGGGCGCAGACATCGAAGCCGTGCGCCTGGGCATCGGTGCCGACTCGCGCATCGGCTACCACTTCATTTACCCGGGCTGCGGCTACGGCGGGTCGTGCTTCCCCAAAGACATGCGCGCCCTGATCCACAGCGCCAAGGAAGCCAACTGCAACAGCGACCTGCTGCAGGCGGTGGAAGCCATCAACCAGCGCCAGAAGAGCAAGCTGTTCGAACGCATCAACGCCTACTTCAAGGGCGAGCTCAAAGGCAAAACCTTCGCCTTGTGGGGCCTGGCCTTCAAACCCAACACCGACGACATGCGCGACGCGCCCAGCCGTGTGTTGATGGAAGCCCTGTGGGCCGCCGGCGCCAATGTGCGCGCCTTTGACCCGGAAGCCATGCAGGAAACCCAGCGCATCTACGGCGACGAGTCGCGCCTGACCCTGCTGGGCACGCCGGAATCGGCCCTGAGCGGCGCCGATGCGCTGATCGTGTGCACCGAGTGGCAGCAATTCAAGGCGCCGGATTTCGACCTGATCCACGACCGCCTGAAAAACGCGGTGATTTTCGACGGACGCAACCTGTACGACGGCGAACGCCTGGCCCGCAAAGGCTTCAAGTACTTCCCGATGGGCCGTGGTGACTCCTGTGAACTGCCGATTCCTCAGCAAAACTGGGCGTCGCAGGCGAAGGAAGCCTGATACGTGAACAAACTGCATCCGCCCCTGCTCACTTCAAGCATCCGTCACCAGTCGCTGGGGCTCGGGCTCCTGGGGCTGGTGCTGTTTATCGTCGGCAACTGGCACCAGGCGATTATCGGGTTTGACTCGCGTTTCGTGGTTTTCGCCCAGGAAATGCTGCGTCATGGGCCAAGTTTCTTCCCGACGACCTACGGCCAGCCCTACGCCGACTATCTCGCGACCTCGACGCTGCTGACCTGGTTGTTCTCCTTGCCGGTGGGCGAAGTGAACAGCTTCACGGCGTGGTTGCCCACAGCCATTGCCTCGGCGTTCATCGTGACGCTGGTGTACCGCCTCACGGCGCCCTACTCCACGCGTTGGGGCCTGCTGAGCATCGCCATGCTGTTGCTCAGCAGCACCTTTATCAGTGAGACCCGCGCGGTTTCACTCGATCAGATGCTTGCGGCAGTGGCCCTGGCGGTGTTTTACCTGGGCTACGCCCACGACCATTTCGGCAGCCCGAAACGCCTGCACTGGCTGTTTTTGCTGCTGATCCTCGGGTTTGCCATTCGCGGGCCCATTGGGCTGGTGATCCCCACGGGTGTGCTGTGCAGCTACTACCTGCTCAATCGCCAGTGGCGCCAGTTGTTCACCTTTGGCCTGTTGGCGCTGGCGCTGCTGGCGGCGTGTGTCGGCTTGCTGCTGCTGTTGGCCAAGCTCAGCGGTGGCGAGGAGTTCATGCAGGATGTCATCCGCATGCAATTCCTGGGGCGCATGGACGGCACCGAAGGCTCCAGCGGCGTGCTGTATTACTTCACCAGTTCCCTGGGCAATTACGCCCTGGCCTACCCGTTGGCGCTGTTGGTGCTGCTGGCCGTAGCCATTGGCGGGCGCCGTGCGCCGGGCCCCTCGTTGCAGCTGGTACTGTATTGCGCGGCGGCGGGTGTGCTGGTGATGGTGGGGCTTTCCGTGCCTCAGGCAAAAAAGGCGCGCTACATCCTGCCGATGCTGCCGATGGCGGCGATCATTGCAGCCTATCCGTTCCAGGTTACCCAGGGCCGGTTCTTCGCGTTTTTGCGTGGCTTGATGCTGACACTCTGGACGTTGTTTCCCGCACTGCTGGTCATCGGGCTGGTGGTCGCACGCAAGCGTTACCCGGAACAGTTGAGCAGCCTCGGGCTGATCTTCACCCTGCTGGCCGTATTGCAAGTGATTGCGCTGCTGGGCCTGCTGAAATCCCGCTGGCGCCCGCTGGCTCCGGCATTCGCTGCGGTGCTGGCACTCTGGTCGACGTACATCGTGGTGGTCGAACCGTTAGAACGTTCGCTGTACGACACCCGCACCTTCACCCTGGCGGTCAAAGCGAAAATAGCCGAGCAACCTGCGCCCGTTGTGCTGCATGGCTTGGGCAAAGATGCGAAAGCCATCAAGTTCATGGTGAACTTCAATTGCGACAAGGTGCCATTGTTTACTCAGACCACGGCCGACCTGGCGCCGCTGCAGGCGCCCGTCTGGCTGGTGATGAGCGCACAGGACTTCGAGAAGGTGCAGGATCCGCGACTGCGTGGGCTCACGCCCGCACTCAGCGGCGAGTTCGATAAAGACCCTTATGTATTGCTGCACCTGGTAAAAGCCCCGGCACCTTGAGTACAGGCCCGCAGAGCGTGTAAGAAACGACGCCCATTCCCCGAGGAATGGGCGTTTTTTATTGTTTCCCCAGAAACTGCCTGCAACGCAGTGCGAGGTTGCGACGGGAATGACTCCATTATTTTTGTATTTAACCTTCATTAATATGCATTTGCGCAGCATCTTTATCGTCGGCACACTGCGCGGGTTCCTCCCCCAACTGTTGGAACTTTCAAAGGGCTGTTCCGGGCAACCAGGCAGGCCTTTTTTTTCGCCCGCTGTTTCAGGACCCTTTCCAGAATGCTCGCTCGCCTCATTCCCGCCGCCATCAATACCCGCCCCGCCGAATGGAGCCGCGCTGCCATCGGCATGGCGCTGGGCACCCTGTTCAGCGTGTGGTTGTGCGCTCAAGTCTTCGGTTTGGAGGTCGCGTTGCACCTGCTCGGCCCGCTGGGCGCGTCTGCCGTGTTGCTGTTTGCGGTTTCGTCCGGTGCGCTGGCTCAGCCGTGGTCGATCATCGGCAGCTACTTGTGCGCGGGCGTGATCGCACTGCTGATCGCTCGGGTACTCGGGCGCACCCTGGGCAGTGCGTGCCTCGCGGCGGGCATGACGGTGGTGCTGATGTGCTGGCTGCGCTGCCTGCATCCGCCCGCGGGCGGCCTGGCCATGACCCTGGTACTCGCCGACCCCGCGTCCATCGCGCTGGGCTGGCAAGAACTGGCGCCGGTAATGCTCGGCGCCGCGGCGCTGCTGGCCTGCGCGTTGGCCTACAACAACGCTACACGCACGCGTTACCCCAAGGGCGTCGCCGAGTCGCCAACCGTCGTGATGGGCAACCCGCCGCCCGCTACCGACCCGACAATTACGGCCGCCGATCTCAAGCTGGCACTGGCGGATATGGAACGGTTCTACGATGTCGAACCCGGCGAGCTGGAGCAATTGATTCACGCCGCTGAAGGCCATGCGCGACGTCGCAGTATCGGTGAAGTCCTGGCCAGCCGCGTGGCGTGAACCGCGCTGCATAAATGCAAAAACGACCTGCATGATTCCGGGTTGTACTGGGCAAATTTGCACTGGTACGATCGCGAGATGGTTCGCCCGCGAACATCTTGATAAAGAACAATAAAAGCAGGGAGTTAGAGATGACTGCTCAGGTTTCATCCGAAGCAAGCCAAGCCGCCATTTTGCAGGACGACGTAGTGGCCGAGGTTCGCAACCACATCGGCCACCTCACCCTCAACCGCCCCGCCGGCCTGAACGCGATCACCCTGGACATGGTCCGCAGCCTCACCTCGCAATTGCAGGCCTGGGCGGATGATCCGGCCGTTTACGCCGTGGTCTTGCGCGGCGCCGGTGAGAAAGCCTTCTGCGCCGGTGGCGACATCCGCTCGTTGTACGACAGCTTCAAAAGCGGCGACACCCTGCATCAGGACTTCTTCGTCGAGGAATACGCGCTGGACCTCGCCATTCACCATTACCGCAAACCCGTGCTTGCGTTGATGGACGGCTTTGTATTGGGCGGTGGCATGGGCCTGGTGCAAGGCGCCGACCTGCGGGTGGTCACCGAGCGCAGCCGACTGGCGATGCCGGAAGTGGCCATCGGGTATTTCCCGGACGTGGGCGGCAGCTACTTCCTGTCGCGCATTCCTGGCGAGCTGGGCGTTTACCTGGGCGTGACCGGCGTGCAGATTCGCGCCGCCGATGCGTTGTACTGCGGCCTGGCGGACTGGTGCATCGACAGCGCCAAACTCGCCGAGCTGGACCAAAAGCTCGACCGCCTGCAATGGCAGGATTCGCCCCTCAAAGACCTGCAAGGCGTGCTCGCCAAACTGGCGGTGCAACAATTGCCCGACGCGCCATTGGCCGCCCTGCGCCCGGCCATCGACCATTTCTTTGCCCAGCCTGACGTGCCCGGCATCGTCGAGCAATTGCAACAAGTCACCGTCGCTGACAGCCACGAATGGGCACTGACCACTGCCAACCTGATGCAAACCCGCTCGCCGCTGGCCATGGCCGTGACCCTGGAGATGCTTCGCCGCGGGCGCCGCCTGCCGCTGGAGCAGTGCTTTGCGCTGGAACTGCATCTGGATCGCCAGTGGTTCGAACGTGGCGACCTGATCGAAGGCGTTCGTGCGCTGATCATCGACAAGGACAAAGCCCCGCGCTGGAACCCGGCCACCGTCCATGAACTGGATGCAGTCCACGTTGAAAGCTTCTTCCATCACTTCAAGCAGGTTGCGAGATAAGCCATGCAAGATCTTGAATACACAGAAGAACAAATAATGATCCGCGACATGGCCCGCGACTTTGCCCGTGGCGAAATCGCGCCCCACGCCCAGGCTTGGGAAAAAGCCGGCTGGATCGATGACGCCCTGGTTGCCAAGATGGGCGAGCTCGGCCTGCTGGGCATGGTGGTGCCGGAAGAATGGGGCGGCACGTATGTCGATTACGTCGCCTACGCGCTGGCCGTGGAAGAGATTTCAGCAGGCGACGGCGCCACCGGCGCACTGATGAGTATCCATAATTCAGTGGGTTGCGGGCCTGTTCTCAACTTCGGCACAGCTGAGCAAAAGCAAACCTGGCTGGCCGAGCTTGCCAGCGGCCAGGCCATCGGCTGTTTTTGCCTGACAGAGCCTCAGGCCGGTTCCGAAGCCCACAACCTGCGCACCCGGGCCGAACTGCGCGACGGCCAGTGGGTCATCAATGGCGCCAAACAATTTGTCAGCAACGGCAAACGCGCCAAGCTGGCCATCGTGTTCGCCGTGACCGACCCCGAACTGGGCAAAAAGGGGATTTCGGCTTTCCTCGTGCCCACTGAAACGCCGGGGTTCGTGGTGGACCGCACCGAACACAAGATGGGCATCCGTGCCTCGGACACCTGCGCCGTCACCCTGAATCAGTGCGCCATTCCCGAAGCCAACCTGCTGGGCGAGCGCGGCAAAGGCCTGGCCATCGCCCTGTCCAACCTTGAGGGCGGCCGTATCGGCATTGCCGCTCAGGCGCTGGGCATTGCCCGAGCCGCCTTCGAGGCGGCACTGGCCTATGCGCGGGACCGCGTGCAATTCAGCAAGGCAATCATCGAGCATCAGAGCGTGGCCAACCTGCTGGCCGACATGCAGACCCAATTGAACGCCGCCCGCCTGTTGATCCTGCACGCCGCGCGCCTGCGCAGTGCTGGCAAACCGTGTTTGTCGGAGGCGTCACAAGCCAAGCTGTTTGCTTCTGAAATGGCCGAAAAGGTCTGCTCCTCGGCGATGCAGATTCACGGGGGCTATGGGTACCTGGAGGATTACCCGGTGGAGCGTTACTACCGGGATGCGCGGATCACGCAGATTTACGAAGGCACCAGCGAGATTCAGCGGATGGTGATCGCCAGAGAACTCAAGAACTATCAGCTTTGACGGGGACACCACAAAACCAAATGTGGGAGCAGGCAAGCCAGCTCCCACAAATTGATCTCCAGTGTTTTTGAGATCGGGTTACTTGTCCTTGAACTCCGGCGCGCGCTTGGCCACAAACGCCGCCATGCCTTCCTTCTGATCTTGCGTCGCAAACGCTGCATGGAACACCCGGCGCTCAAAACGCACGCCTTCGGACAGGCTCACTTCAAACGCACGGTTCACGCTTTCCTTGACCATCATGCTGATCGGCACCGACTTGCCGGCAATCAGCGTGGCGACTTTCAGCGCTTCATCCAGCAACTCATCGGTGGGCACGATGCGCGCGACAATCCCGCAGCGCTCCGCTTCCACCGCGTCGATAAAGCGCCCGGTCAGGCACATTTCCATGGCCTTGGCCTTGCCCACGGCGCGGGTCAGGCGCTGGGTGCCGCCCATGCCCGGCAGCACGCCGAGGTTGATTTCCGGCTGGCCGAACTTGGCACCGTCACCGGCCAGGATGAAATCGCACATCAAGGCCAGCTCACAGCCACCACCGAGGGCGAAGCCATTGACGGCGGCAATGATCGGCTTGCGGCGGTTGGCCACGCGATCACTGTCGCTGAACAGGTCGTCGAGATAGATCTGCGGGTAGGTCAGCTCGGCCATTTCCTTGATGTCAGCACCCGCGGCGAAGGCTTTTTTCGAGCCGGTGAGCACAATGCAGCCGATTTCAGGGTTGGCTTCCAGGCCGTCCAGCGCCTGGTTCAGTTCGCTGACCAGTTGGGCGTTCAAGGCGTTCAGGGCTTGCGGCCGGTTCAGGGTAATCAGCCCGACGCGGCCCTGGACTTCGAGCAAAAGGGTTTCGTAACTCATGTATCGGCTCCTTAAAGATTGCGTGAGATGACCATGCGCTGGATATCGCTGGTGCCTTCGTAGATCTGGCAGACCCGCACGTCGCGGTAGATGCGCTCCAGGGGGAAGTCGCTCAGGTAACCGTAACCGCCCAGGGTTTGCAAGGCGGCCGAGCAGACTTTCTCGGCCATCTCCGAAGCAAACAACTTGGCCATGGAGGCTTCTACCAGCGCCGGCTGGCCGCTGTCGCGCAGGGCGGCGGCGTAATGCACCATCTGCCGGGCCACGGCAATCTGTGTGGCCATGTCGGCCAGACGGAAGGCCACCGCCTGATGCTCAATGATTGCCTTGCCAAAGCTCTCACGCTCCCGGGCATAGTCGCGGGCGGCTTCAAAGGCGGCACGGGCCATGCCCACCGATTGCGAGGCGATGCCGACGCGGCCACCTTCGAGATTGGCCAGGGCGATCCTGTAGCCTTCGCCCTCCTCGCCCAAACGATTGGCCAACGGCACCTTCACATCCTCAAACAGGATCTGGCAGGTGTCGGAAGCATGTTGGCCGAGTTTGTCTTCCACCCGCGCCACCGAGTAGCCCGGCGAGTCGGTCGGCACAATAAACGCGCTGATCCCGCGTTTGCCGGCAGCCGGGTCGGTGACCGCAAACACAATCACCGCCCCGGCGTTTTGCCCGGACGTGATGAACTGTTTGCAGCCGTTGAGCACGTAATGGTCGCCGTCGAGGCGCGCGCGGGTTTTCAGGCTGCTCGCGTCGGAACCGGCTTGCGGCTCGGTCAGGGCAAAGGCGCCCAGCATGGCGCCGCTGGCCAGGGGCTTGAGGAACTGTTCTTTCTGCGCATCGTTGCCGAACTTCAGAATCGGCACACAGCCCACCGAGTTGTGCACGCTCATGATGGTCGAGCAGGCACCATCACCGGCGGCAATTTCTTCAAGCGCCATGGCGTAGGCCAGGTAGCCGGTGTCGCAACCGCCCCATTGTTCCGGCACCAGCATGCCGAAAAAGCCCAGCTCGGCCATTTCGCCGATGGCCTCCCTGGGAAAACGGTGTTCACGGTCCCATTCGGCGGCGAAGGGTTTCAGGCGTTCCTGGGCAAATTGCCGGGCGGCCTCGCGGATTTGCAGTTGTTCGTCATCGGGCAGCATAAAAATTCCTTAATACACGCATTCGACGGCCATGGCCGTGGCTTCGCCGCCGCCGATGCAGATGGCGGCAACACCGCGCTTGAGCCCCTTCTGGCGCAGGGCCGACAGCAAAGTCACCAGAATGCGCGCGCCGGACGCGCCGATCGGGTGCCCCAGCGCACAGGCGCCGCCGTGCACGTTGACCTTCTCATGGGGGATTTCCAGCTTGCTCATGGTCACCAGGCTGACCACGGCAAAGGCTTCGTTGATCTCGAACAGGTCGACTTCACCCAGGTTCCAGCCGGTTTTGCTCATCAGCTTGCGAATCGCGCCCACCGGCGCCACCGGAAACAGCCCCGGCTCGTCGGCAAAGGCCGCGTGGCCATGGATTACCGCCAGGGGCTTGAGCCCGCGTTTGTGCGCTTCGGACTGACGCATCAACAGCAGCGCCGCCGCACCATCGGAAATCGAGCTGGAGTTGGCCGCCGTCACGCTGCCGCCCTCGCGGAAGGCCGGTTTGAGACTGGTGATTTTGTCCAGCTTGGCCTTCGGCGGTTGCTCGTCGTGGAGGATTGTCTTCTGCTCCTTGCCCACGGTGACCTGCACCGGAACGATCTCGGCGGCAAAGCTGCCGTGGTTGATGGCTTCCTGGGCGCGGGTCAGCGAGGCAATGGCGAAGGCGTCCTGGGCTTCACGGCTGAAACCGTTCTGCTCGGCGCAGTCCTCGGCAAAGGTGCCCATCAGACGACCTTTGTCGTACGCGTCCTCAAGGCCGTCAAGGAACATGTGGTCCAGCACCTTGCCGTGGCCCATGCGGTAGCCGCTGCGTGCACGGTCCAGCAAATACGGCGCGTTGGACATGCTTTCCATGCCGCCGGCAATCATCACATCGGCGCTGCCGGCGAGTAGCGAGTCGTGGGCCACAATTGCCGCCTCCATGCCGGAGCCGCACATTTTGTTCAGGGTGGTGCAGCGCGTGGCTTTGTTCAGCCCGGCGCCCAGAGCCGCCTGACGTGCAGGCGCCTGGCCGAGGCCCGCCGGCAGCACGCAGCCGAACAGCACTTCATCCACGGCGTCGGGGGCGATCCCGGCGCGTTCGACGGCGGCGCGAATCGCAGCAGAACCCAGCTGCGGCGCGGTGAGGCCTTTAAGGTCGCCCTGGAAGCCGCCCATGGGCGTGCGAACGGCACTGACGATAACGATTGGGTCATTCATGGTCATTTCTCCTTACTTGGCCGCCATGCGCAGCGCGCCGTCGAGACGGATCACCTCGCCGTTGAGCATGCTGTTTTCGATGATGTGGCGCACCAGCGCGGCATATTCGGCAGGCTTGCCCAGGCGTGGCGGAAATGGCACGCCGGCGGCCAGCGAATCGCGCACTTCGGGCGTCATGCCGGCCATCATCGGGGTTTCGAAAATGCCGGGGGCGATGGTCATCACCCGAATGCCAAAGCGCGCCAGTTCACGGGCGGCGGGCAAGGTCAGGCTGGCGATCGCGCCTTTGGACGCTGAGTACGCCGCCTGGCCGATCTGCCCGTCAAATGCCGCCACCGAGGCGGTGTTGATGATGACACCGCGCTCACCGTCGGCGTTCGCTTCGGTTTCGGCAATGGCCGCTGCAGCCAGGCGCAGCAGGTTGAAGCTGCCGATCAGGTTGACGTTGATCACTTGAGCGAAGCTGGCCAAGCCGTGAGGGCCATTCTTGCCGAGGATTTTCTCGCCACGCACTACACCGGCGCAGTTCACCAACCCGTGCAAGCCGCCAAACGCAGCGACGGCGGCTTGTACGGCAGCCTCGGCCGCGGCTTCCTGGCTGATGTCCGCCACGGCGCTGCGGGCGTTGTCGCCCAGCTGCTTGGCTTTGGCGGCCACCGCGTCGGCGTTCAGGTCCACCAGCATCACCTTGGCGCCCGCCGCCACCAGCATTTCAGCAGTGGCGGCGCCCAGGCCCGAAGCACCGCCGCTGACCAGGAATACCTTGTTTTCAATCTGCATCATTGTTTCCTTAAAAGTGGATCAGGCCACCGCCGCCTTGGCGATTTCCTGGTTACGCAAAATAAAACGCTGCAGCTTGCCGCTCGGGGTTTTGGGCAAGTCACTGACGAATTCGATTTCTCTTGGATAGGCATGCGCGGCCAGACGCTTGCGCACGTGCAGGCGCAGTTCTTCGGCCAGCTCCGGGGTGGCGCGGTATTGCGGGTTGATCACCACAAACGCCTTCACCAGTTCGGTGCGCTCCGGGCACGGCTTGCCGACCACCGCCGCCTCGATCACTGCGGGGTGTTCCACCAGCGCGCTCTCCACGTCAAACGGGCCCACGCGGTAGCCGGAGGTGGTGATCACGTCGTCACTGCGCCCGACAAAGCTGATGCTGCCATCGGGGTTGAGCTCCACGGTGTCGCCGCTCAGGTAGTACTTGCCGACAAAGGCCTTGGTCTTCACGCCGTCGTAGCCGGCAAACCAGCACATGGGCGATTGCTCACGGTCGATGGCGAGGATACCGGGCTGGCCGGCGGGCAGTTCCTGATGGTCATCGTCGAGCACCACAATACGGTGCCCCGGCGAAGCGAACCCGGCCGAGCCCACATGCACCGGATGCTCGAGGCCGTGGTGGTTGCACAGCACCATGCCCAGCTCGGTCTGGCCGTAATGGTCGTGAATGGTCACGCCGAGGTTGTCGGCGAACCAGCGAATCACTTCAGGGTTTAACGGCTCGCCGGCGCTGCTGACAATGCGCAGTTTGCCCTTGATCGACCGGGCAAACTGCTCGCCGCCGGCAATCAGCAGGCGGTACGCGGTCGGCGAGCCAGTGAGGTTGGTAATCCCGTATTTGTTAATCACCCGGCAAGTGCTTTCCAGGGTAAACGGGCCATCGTAGAAGGTGATCGGATGGCCCATGGACAGGGGCCCGGTCACGCCGAAGTAAATGCCGTAGGCCCAGCCGGGGTCGGCGACGTTCCAGAACGCGTCTTCAGGGCGCAGGTCCACCGCATCGCGGGTGTAGCTCTGGAACGCGACGATGGCTTTAAGCGGCACCGACAGCGCTTTGGACGGGCCGGTGGTGCCGGAGGTGAACATCAGCAGGAACGGGTCATCCGCGCCGAGCATGACCGGCTCGCAGATATTCGAATGGTTGGGCAGTTCGGCCCAAAAACTGAAATCGCCACGCACAATGCCTTCGCCCCTGGCACCCGCCACCGTGACGATGGTCGGGCAGCCGTCCACTTCAGCGAGTTTGGGCCGGTTCACCGCATCGGTGACCACCAGCGCCGCGCCGGAACTGTTCAGGCGATGCTCGATGGCCTTGGGCCCGAAGGCGGTAAACAGCGGCTGGTAAACCGCACCGATGCGCCAGGTGGCAAAAACCACCACCAGCAATTCGGCGGTGCGAGGCAACAGGCCGGCGACTTTGTCACCCCGTTTGACGCCCTGAGCCAGCAGGAAATTGGCGAAGCGGGCGGCCTGGTCCTGCAGTTCGGTAAAGGTCGAGGTGGCGCTGCGCCCATCCTTGCCTTCCCAGAACAGCGCGATGCGCCCCGGCAGCGCGTGGCGGTCGCAGCACTCCACGCAGGCATTGAGCGCCTGCAGGTTTCCGGCCAGAGCGGCGTCGACAGTGTGCTGGTAATCAAACCCGGTCGTGGCAGCCAAATACTCACGCATCGTTTCAAATCCTTCTGTGTTTTTTATTTTCAGGACGCAAACCACGGAAATAGTCGCCCCAGAGCGGCGCGCCAGCAATGGTCAAAGCCTTCAACCTCGCTGACTGGTTTGGCCAATCATTGACTGCGCCGATCAACCGGTCGGCCCAAGTGATTGGACGCCCTGCGCCGCAGCTTCTAACCTTGAGGCCTGCGCCACAGAAGAAGCCCCCTCCCGATGATCGTCCGCCCCAAGCCCAATCTGCTGGGCATCCTGTTCTCTCTCAAAGGCTCGATTGCCAAGCGCATTGCCCTGCGCAGCCTGCTGGTAACCTTGCTGGCGTCGGTGATCGTGCTGGTGGAAACCTGGCACCCGGCGTATTTCTCCAAGGTCAACGCCACGCCTTTCACCCTGCTCGGGTTGTCGTTGTCGATCTTTATGAGTTTTCGCAACAACGCCTGTTACGACCGCTGGTGGGAGGGCCGCAAGCAGTTGGGGCAGATGATCATTGAGGTGCGCTCTCTGATTCGCGAAACCCAGGTGCTCGGCGACTCGCCCGAGCGCGCTGGCCTGCTGCGGGCTTTGTGTGGCTTTGCCCATGGCTTGATCGCGCGTTTGCGCCATGAAGACGAAGCCCTGGCGATGGAACGGTGGGCAGCCGTGAACAACGGCCACCCCAACCTGCCGGACTGCGTGCTGCAACACGTCGGCGCGCGGTTCTCCGAGCTGGCCGAACGGGGCCTGATCAGTGAATGGCGCTATACCCAGCTGGAAACCCGGCTGGTCAGCCTCAGCCAGGTGCAGGCATCCTGCGAGCGGATCAAGCACACGCCGCTGCCCTTCCCCTACACGTTGTTATTGCATCGCACCATTTACCTGTTTTGCATTCTGTTGCCGTTTGCCATGGCCGAGCCGCTGGGCTGGTTGACGCCCGTGTTCACCGCCATCGTCAGCTACACCTTCTTTGGCCTGGATGAAATCGGCGATGACCTGGAAGACCCGTTCGGTTTCGATGAAAACGACCTGCCGTGCAATGCGCTGCTGCGTACCGTAGAGCGTGAAGTGCTCGCCGCCCTGGGCGAAACCGACTTGCCGCCGGCGCTGGAGCCCGTGGAGTACGTGCTGACCTGAAGCGGGTTTGACACTCGCGATGGTCTGACCGAAGCTGATGGCTTTGCGATAGCTGCCCTAGCTTTTGGACGCCTGCATGTCAAAGTCACGCCGTTACGCCCTTATCGGCCTGTGCGCCCTGCTGTTGATTGTATTGGTCACCTGGTTTTTCTCCCGTCCTGCCCCGGTGGCTGTGCCGCCGGCCATTGCCCATGGCTATGCCAAGGCACTCAAACAGGCGCATAACGGCGAGCCGGGCGCTGCGCGAGTGCTGTATCAACAGTTGGGTCGGCCGGACCTCTCGCCCGAGCGGCGGGCCGCCCTGCATGCCGAACTCCCCAACTATCCCAGCCCGCAGGCGCTGAAGCTTGCGGATAAAGACCTGGCCGATGAGTCACCGCTGGTGCGTGAAGCGGCGATCCACAGCATTGTGGGCCTGGTGCCCACCGGCCAACGCACCTTGTTGCTCGGCCCGGCCCTGGATGACCCGGAGCAGGAAGTGCGCTTTGCTGCCGCCAATGCCTTGCTGGGCCTGTCCCCCGACACCCTGGGCTTGTATTTCGGCCCGTTGCAGCAAGTGCTCGACGAATTCGTGAAAAAGATCAAGGCCGAGCCCGAGTCGGCGCAGAACTGGATTCAACTGGCACGGTTGTACATTCACAGCGCCTTGCTGGCGGACGCGCAAAACGCCCTGGAGCAGGCCATACGCCTGCAGCCGGACAACCTGCAAGCGGTGGTGGCGCAAATCGAGTTACTCGACAAACAAGGCAAGTCGGAAGAGTCCCGTCAGTTACTCGCACGGCAATTGGCCGCGCACCCGGAATCGGCCTATCTGCAACACGCCCTGGGCATGTGGTTGCTGCACCATGGCGAGCGCCCGTTTGCATTGCTCGGCCTGTCCAAGGCTGTGGAACTGGAGCCGGACAATCAGGATTACCGCTATGACCTGGCCACCACTCTGCACGCCCAGGAGGAACTCGAGGCCGCTCAGCGCCAACTCGAAGAAATCATCCAGCGCCACCCTGCCAACCGCAAAGCTCGCGTGCTGCTGGTCAATTACTGGAAAGAAAGCGGCCAATTGCAGAACGTGCAAGTCTTGCTTGCCCAGCTTGAGCAGCAGAACCCTGATGACCCGGCACTGCAACAAGGCCTCTAGCCCAGCTACAAAAACTTGTAAAAAACCTGCCCTTTTGTACAAATATTACAAAGCGTTGAACCGCTACAGGCCGCCACGGTCAAGTAAATATGGCGCGTCTCGAGCGGGCGCGCACCACCATTTGTACGTGATCTGAGGGCACTCCTTGTCTACATCCAATACGCTGTTCAGTGAGAAGGCAGCCACCGGCATCGAAGGTCTTGATGACATTCTTTCCGGTGGGCTATCGCGCAGCCACCTGTTCCTGCTGGAGGGTGAACCGGGTACCGGCAAGACCACCGTCGCCCTGCACTTCCTGCAGGCCGGCGCGCAAAACGGCGAGCGCTCGCTGTATATCACCCTGTCGGAGACCGAGCGCGAATTGCGCCAGGGCGCCAAGTCCCACGGTTGGGACCTGGACGACAATATCCATATCTTCGAACTCACCCCGCCGGAAAGCCTGCTCAACGCCGAGCATCAGCAAAGCCTGCTGTATTCCTCGGACCTTGAACTGGGTGAAGCGACGCGGCAGATCTTTGAAGTGGTCGAGCGCGTCAAGCCGACCCGTGTGGTGGTCGACAGCCTGTCGGAGATCCGCCTGCTGGCGCAAAGCTCGCTGCGCTATCGCCGGCAGATCCTCGCGATCAAGCACTACTTCGTACGTTATGACGCGACAGTGTTGCTGCTGGACGACCTGACCACCGAATCCCTCGACAAGACTGTGCACAGCGTGGCCCACGGGGTGATTCGCCTGGAAGAACTGACCCCCAACTACGGTGCCGAGCGCCGCCGGGTGCGGGTGGTGAAATACCGCGGGCAGAAATACCGGGGCGGCTTCCATGACTTCACCATTTTGCAGGACGGCGTGCATGTGTTCCCGCGCCTGGTGGCGGCCGAACATCGTGGCGGCTACGACCGCCAGACGTTGACCAGCGGCATTAAAGAACTGGACCTGCTGTTGGGCGGCGGCATCGAAACCGGCTCCAGCAGTTTGATTCTAGGCCCGGCCGGTACCGGCAAATCGCTGATCTCGATGATCTTCGCCGCCGCAGCCGTGACGCGCGGAGAAAAGGCCGCGCTGTTCATCTTCGACGAAGAACTGGGGTTGCTGTTCGAACGCATGAAAAACATGGGCATCGACCTTGAAGCCCTGCAGGCCACCGGCAACCTGTTGATCGAACAGGTAGACGCCGCCGAGCTGTCGCCGGGTGAGTTCTCCCACCGCGTGCGGCGTGCGGTGGATGAGCGCGGCATCAAAACGGTGGTCATCGACAGTATCAACGGCTACCAGGCCGCGATGCCGGAAGAAAATGCGCTGATCCTGCACATGCATGAGCTGTTGCTGTACCTCAACCGCCGGGGTGCCGCCACCTTTATGACCGTCGCCCAGCATGGCCTGGTCGGCGACATGCAGGCACCGGTCGACATCACTTACCTGGCCGACACGGTGATTCTGCTGCGTTACTTTGAAGCCATTGGGCAGGTACGCCGGGCCATTTCGATCATCAAGAAACGCACCGGCTCCCATGAATCGACGATTCGCGAATACCGTATCGGCAGTCGCGGCATGACCGTCGGCGAGCCCCTGGCCAACTTCCAGGGCGTGTTGCGCGGTATCCCAACCTACATGGGCGCAGGCTCCCCATTGCTCAAGGATGAGGGTTAGTGACCGATCTGGCCCCCACCTTCGAGCGCGCGATCATTCTCGCGCCGTTGGGACGTGATAGCACCCTGGCACTGATGATGCTCAACGAGGCCGGCTACAGCGGCATCGTAGCCAATAGCCTGGCGTCGCTGTGCGAGATGCTGGAAGACGGCGCCGGCGTGCTGATTGTTGCCGCCGAGGCGTTGCACGGTGTCGATCTGGAGCCGTTGCTGGAACACTTGCATCAGCAGCCGGCCTGGTCCGACCTCCCTATCGTGTTGATGACTCACCATGGTGGCAGCGAGCAGAGCGGTTCGTCCTATCTCAGCGGGCTGTTGGGCAACGTCACATTTCTCGAGCGCCCTTTCCACCCCGTGACGCTGATCAGCCTGGTGAGTGCCGCCCTGCGCGGCAGGCGACGCCAGTATGAAGCGCGCGAGCGTCTGGTCGACCTCAGCCAAAGTGAATTGCGCCTGCAACGCACCCTGGAAACCCTTGAGCAGCAGGTCGAGGAGCGCACCGCGCAACTGCGCAACAATGAAGACGCCCTGCGCCAATCGCAGAAAATGGAAGCCGTCGGTCAATTGACCGGCGGCATTGCCCATGACTTCAACAACATGCTCACCGGCATCATCGGCAGCCTGGAATTGCTGCGCCGGCGCATCGCGCGCGGCAAGCTGGATGACCTCGACGGTTTGATTGACCTGGGCGTGACCTCGGCCAACCGCGCCGCGGGCCTGACTCACCGCTTGCTGGCATTCTCGCGGCGCCAGTCGCTGGACTCCAAGCCGGTGGAGATCAACCAGCTGGTCAGTTCCATGGGCGAGCTGTTGCAGCGCAGCATCAACGAAAGCATCGACCTGGACATGCGCCTCGCCGACGCACTATGGACGGCCGAAGCCGACCCCAACCAACTGGAAAGCGCCCTGCTCAACCTGGTGCTCAACGCCCGGGACGCCATGCCCAACGGCGGCCGCCTGGTAGTGGAAACCACCAACCGTCACCTCGACAGTGTGTTTACCGCCGCCTACGGCACTCTCGAACCCGGTGATTACGTAGAGCTGAGCGTCAGTGACAACGGCTGCGGCATTCCGGAAAGCGTGATGGGCCGAGTGTTCGACCCCTTTTTCACCACCAAACCCATTGGCCAGGGCACCGGGCTCGGACTCTCGATGATCTACGGGTTTGCCCGACAATCCCATGGGCATGTGACGATCCACAGTGAAGTCGGCAAAGGCACCACCGTCAGCCTGTTCCTCCCCCGCTTTATGGGTGAAATGCAGGTGGAAGAATCGATCAACCCGGCGCTGCTGCCGTTTGCCAATGCGGGCGAAACTGTGCTGATCGTCGAAGACGACCCTGCCGTTCGGGTATTGGTGAGTGCCGTGTTGAAAGAATTGGGCTATGGCTTTGTTGAAGCCGGCGACGCCAATGCGGCGGTGCCGATCATCGAGTCCGAGCAGCGTATCGACTTGCTGATCAGTGATGTGGGGCTACCCGGCATGAATGGCCGGCAACTGGCGGAGATTGGCCGGCAGATACGTCCGGGCCTGAAGGTGCTGTTCATCACCGGTTACGCCGAACACGCGGCGGTACGCGGCGGTTTCCTTGATCCAGGCATGCAGTTGATCACCAAGCCGTTCACGTTTGACCTGTTGACGGCAAAAGTCAGAGAGATGATCAGGGACTAGGGCTGCAGCGCAGCCCTCAAACGTATCAGGCCAACAGGCGCTGGATATGCTCTTGCAGCGTATCCAGGTCGAACGGCTTGGCCAGGATCGGCGCGTTGCGCGTGATCGGGCTGTTGCAGTCGAGAATTTCCTGCGGGTAACCGCTGATAAAGATCACTTTCAATTCCGGACGCAGCTTGATCGCCGGCTCGGCGATCTGCACCCCGGAAATACCGCCCGGCAGACGGTAATCGGTGACCATCAGGTCCAGGTGCGGCTTGGTCGCCAGGATTTCAAAGGCCTGCTCACCGTCAATCGCTTTCAAGACCCGATAGCCCAGGCCAGCCAGGTATTCACCCAGCACAAACATAATTGATTCGTCGTCTTCGACGATCAGTACAACATCTTGTGCATCTTCACTCATGGGAAGCCTTTGTCCGGTCAATAGCTGCAATTACGACCATGGGGTCACGCAGAGGTTGCGTCGGGGTGACGATTGATTTCATGCCGACGCGGCCAGGGGCAGGCACACCCGGAACAGGGCGCCCTCGCCTATCCGGCTCTCGACCTCAATGGTGCCACCATGGGCGGCCACGATCTGCTCGGAAATGAACAGTCCAAGGCCCAGGCCAGCTGCGACCTGGCTGGCGGAAACCCGCTCGAATTGCTGGAAAATACGCTTCTGGTTCTCTTCGCTGATGCCAATGCCGCGGTCACGCACCTCGACCCGCGCCTCGCCGTGCTCGGTGTACACCCGCACGTCCACCGGGCTTTTGGCGCCGTAGCGCAAGGCATTGGTCAGCAGGTTGGTCACCACTTGTTCGATACGGAACTCATCCCAGTTGCCCTCCACCGGCTGCTCGGCAACAAGCTGCATGGATGAGTCCGCCGCCGCCACCTGCGGCGCGAAGTTTTCCACCAGGTTGCGCACCAGTTGAGCCAGGTCGAACCGCGCCGGGCGAATCGACAGCTTGCCGGTGCGGATGCGCGACACATCGAGCATGTCTTCGATCAGGCGGATCAGGCTCTGGATCTGGCGCTCATCGCGGTCGACCATGGCGTGCATCTTGTCCAGGGTAAACGCCGCAGCGTTATCGCGGGCCAGGTGCATCTTGCGCAGTTGGGTCTCCAGAATCAGCCCGTTAAGCGGCGTACGCACTTCATGGGCAACAATGGACATGAAGTCGTCACGCATGCGCACCGCTTGCTCCAGCTCGGCCTGGGTGGCCTGCAGGCGGTTGAGCAGCAACTCCTGCTCGCGGCGGCTGCGCTCCAGGGCTTCGACCTGCTGCTTGACGGCCTTGCTCTGGCGGTACAGGTCGACGAACACATTGACCTTGCTCTTGACCGCG
Source organism: Pseudomonas tolaasii NCPPB 2192 (assembly GCF_002813445.1). Classification (NCBI taxonomy): domain Bacteria; kingdom Pseudomonadati; phylum Pseudomonadota; class Gammaproteobacteria; order Pseudomonadales; family Pseudomonadaceae; genus Pseudomonas; species Pseudomonas tolaasii. The sequence continues at coordinate 4,949,899 of NZ_PHHD01000001.1, read as the reverse complement.
TGGATATCCAGCGGCTTGTGCAGGAAGTCGACGGCGCCGCTCTCGTAGCCCTTGAAGGCATAGTTGAGCTCGCGGCCGGCGGCGCTGACGAACACAATCGGGATGTTTTTGGTTTTTTCGGTGCCGCGCATCAACTCGGCGAGTTCGAAACCGTTCATGCCGGGCATCTGTACGTCGAGAATCGCCATGGCGAACTCGTGTTCCAACAACAGGGACAACGCCTCATCGGCGCTCAATGCCTTGAAGACCTGGCGATCCTCGCGCTTGATCAGCGCTTCGAGGGCCAGCAGGTTTTCCGGCAGATCGTCGACGATCAGCAGTTTGGCCTGGACATTACTTAACATGGGGAGTTTTCCAGGGAAGCCAGCCATGAGCCGATCTGGCTCAAGGTGAGAATATGATCAGGTGTGTGCAGGGCCAGGGCCGCCAGCGGCATCACGGCGATGCGTGCTTCCTTGGGGTCCTGTACCACGGTGGTACCGCCTGACTGTTTGACATGAGCCAGTCCACGTGCGCCATCCTGGTTGGCGCCGGTCAACAAAATCGCAAGCAGGCCGTGGCCGTAGGTATCGGCCGCCGAGGCGAACAGATAATCGATGGCAGGCCGCGAATGGTGCACGCGGTCTTCCTGGCTGAGGGACAGGCTGCGGTCGTGCTCTACCGACAGGTGATAACCCGGCCCGGCAAAATACAGAGTGCCCGCCTCGATCACTTCCTTGTCCCGCGCTTCCCTGACCGGAATGCGCAGGCGCCGGGCAAACACTTGCGCCAACTGGCTGCGGCGCTCATCGGGCAAATGCAGCACGGCAATGATCGGCAACCCGAAACCCTCGGGCAGCTCGCCAAAAATACTCAGCAACGCCTCTACACCGCCGGCGGAGGCGCCGACGACGATGGCTTCAATCCCGTGAATCGGGCTGGCAGGCGCGTCGCTCATGATTTGCGGTAGATCCGTTCTTGCTTGACCAACGGTTCGAATTGCTTGCTGTAGGCGGAAAAATCCAGGGTTTCCTTGCTGCCCAGCACCAGAAAGCCGCGATGACACAACGACTCGTGGAACAACCCAAACGCTCGGTCCTGCAACTTTTTATTGAAATAAATCAGTACGTTGCGGCATGAAATTAATTGAGTTTCCGAGAATACGCTATCCGTCGCCAGGCTGTGATCGGCAAAGGTCACATTCTCGCGCAGCGTCTTGTCGAAGATGGCGTAATCGTATGCCGCCGTGTAGTAGTCAGCAAATGAACGTTGGCCACCGGCCTGCTGGTAGTTGGCGGTGTAGGCGCGCACGTTCTCCAGCGAGAAAATGCCCTGCTTGGCTTTGTCCAGCGATGCCGGGTTGATGTCGGTGGCGTAAATGATCGTGCGCTCGAGCAAACCCTCCTCGCGCAGCAGGATCGCCATGGAGTACACCTCCTCGCCCGTGCTGCAGCCGGCGATCCAGATCTTGATCGAGGGGTACGTCTTGAGCAGCGGCACGACTTCCTGGCGGATGGCCAGGAAGTGCGAGGGGTCACGAAACATCTCGCTGACCGGAATCGTCAGAAATTGCAGCAATTGCATGAACGCTGCCGGGTCGTGCAGCACCCGTTCCTGCAGCGCGGAAATGGTCGCGCAGTCAAACTGGCGCAAGGCATGGGCCACACGGCGCTTGACCGACGCGCCGGAATAATCGCGAAAGTCATAGCTGTACTTGAGGTAAATCGCCTCGATCAACAGGCGCAGCTCAATATCGCTGCTTTTGTCCAAAAAACTGCGCTCCACTTAAATGCGTTCCATCTTCGGCAGCCATACGCGAATCAGTGAAAACAGGCGATCCAGGTCAATCGGCTTGGCCAGGTAATCGTTGGAGCCCGCCGCGAGGCAGCGCTCCTGATCGTCCTTCATGGCCTTGGCCGTCACCGCGATAATCGGCAGCTTTTTCCAGCGCGGGTCCTGACGAATCAAGGCCGTGGCCTCGTAACCGTCCATCTCCGGCATCATCACGTCCATCAGCACCAGATCGATATCGTCGACTTCATTGAGTTTATCGATGGCTTCACGGCCGTTACGCCCGATCACCACCACAGCGCCTTTGTGCTCCAGGGCACTGGTCAGGGCGAAGATGTTGCGCACATCGTCGTCCACCAGCAGAATTTTGCGCCCCTCGAAAACCTTGTCGCGGCTGCGCGCGGTCTTGAGCATCTTCTGGCGGTCATGGGACAGCTGGGATTCGACTTTGTGCAGAAAGAGTGTGACCTCATCCAGCAAACGCTCCGGCGAGCGGGCGCCCTTGATGATGATCGAGCGCGAATACTTGCGCAGCTCGGCTTCTTCGTCGCGGGTCAGGTTGCGCCCGGTGTAGACGATTACCGGCGGGAAGGAACAAATATCCTCGGTGGCCATGCGCTTGAGCAGCTCGTTGCCGAGCATGTCCGGCAGCTTCAGGTCAATGATCATGCAGTCGTAGATGTTGGTACGCAGCAGGTCCAGCGCCGCCTGGGCGTAGCCGACATCGGTAATTTCAATGTCATCGTCGCCAATCAGGCGGGCAATGCTGTCGCGCTGCAGGTCGTCGTCTTCCACCAGCAACACACGCTTGACCTTCTGGGTCAGCTTGGCTTCGAGGCGCGCAAACACATCCTTGAGCTCTTCGCGGGTGGTGGGTTTGACCGCGTAACCGATGGCGCCCATGTGCATGGCGGCTTCGACGCGGTCTTCCACGGAAATCACATGCACGGGAATGTGGCGGGTGTTGGCGTGCTCCTTGAGGCGTTGCAGCACGGTCAGCCCGGAATGATCCGGCAGGCGCATGTCCAGCAGGATCGCGTCGGGGATGAACTCTTCGGCCAGGCTGTAGCCCTCGTCCGCGCCATGGGCCACCAGGCAGTGGTAGCCCAGCTCATGGGCCAGGTCGAACAGGATGCGAGCGAAGTTCGGCTCGTCTTCCACTACGAGGATGCAGCGCGTGGTAAACGGCGCCTTGTCACGGTCGTCGGCGAAGCGCGGGATCAGGGTGGTATCGGCCACGGGCAATGGCGAAATGGCAACGGGCTTGGGTGCCGGCGCAGAAACGGCCTGGCGCGGCTGTTCGATGGGCGCCGTATCTTCCTCACGTTCCACATACTGTTCAGGCAACACCAGTGTGAAAGTACTGCCCTTGCCGGGCTCGCTGGTCACACTGATATAGCCGCCAAGCAAGGTGGCAAGGTCTCGGGAAATCGACAGGCCCAGCCCGGTGCCGCCGTAGCGGCGGTTGGTGGTGCCATCGGCCTGGCGGAAGGCCTCGAAGATGCTTTCCTGCTGATCGGGCGCAATGCCAATGCCGGAATCGCGCACGCTGAAGGCAATGCCCTCCCCCGGCGCGCGGGCCACGGACAGACTGACTTCGCCGTGTTCGGTGAACTTGACCGCGTTGGACAGCAGGTTCTTGAGGATCTGTTCCAGACGCTGGCGGTCGGTAAACAGCATGGCGGGCGCATCGCTCTGCACTTCAACCTGAAAGCCCAATTTGCGATCGGCCGCCAGCGGCTCGAACATGCCGCGCAGGCCGTCCACCAAGCGGGCCACACTGGAGTTCTCGGGGCGCATTTCCAGCTTGCCGGCCTCGACCTTGGAAATATCCAGAATGTCGTTGATCAGGTTGAGCAAATCATTGCCTGCCGAATAGATCGACTCGGCAAACTTGACCTGTTCGGCGCTCAGATTCTCCTGCGGGTTCTCGGCCAGCAGCTTGGCCAGGATCAGCGAACTGTTGAGCGGCGTGCGCAGCTCGTGGGACATGTTGGCGAGGAATTCGGATTTGTACTTGCTGGAGCGTTGCAATTCTTCGGCGCGGTCTTCCAGTTCCAGTTGGGCCTGGTTGAGTTCGACGTTCTTGCGATCCATGGCATCGCGTTGCTCGGCCAGGGTCTGGGTTTGCTCGGCCAATTGTTCGTTGGTCTGCTCCAGCTCAGCCTGCTGGGTTTCCAGGTGGGCCTGGGATTCCTTGAGGATGCGTGACTGTTCCTCGAGTTCTTCGTTGGCGGTCTTGAGTTCTTCCTGCTGCACTTGCAGCTCTTCGTTGAGCTGCTGGGTTTCGGCCAGCACTTCCTGCAGACGCTGGCGGTAACGGGCGGCTTCGATGGAGGTGCCGATGTTGCCGGCGATCAGCTCAAGCAATTCCACGTCGCGCTCTTCCAGCGAGCGCAGGAAACCCAGCTCGATCACGCCGTTGACGCGGTCGTCGTCGCTGGTTGGCATCACCAGGACGCTGCGGGTTGAACCTTCGCCCAGACCGGAGCTGACCTTGAAGTAGTCCACCGGTACGTCGTCCAGGCGAATCAGGCGATCAAGCTGGGCGGCCTGCCCGACGATACCTTCGTCGCTGTAGATCGACTGTTCCTGTTGTTCCTGTTCACGGGAGAACCCGTAGGTGGCCACGCGCTTGAGGCCGCCGTGCTCTTCACGCACATACAGCGCGGCTACGGCCGAGCCCATGTATTGAGCAAAAAATTGCAGGATGTTGCGGCCCAGCAGGTTCAACGTTAGTTGGCCAAGCACCTGCTCCGCCAGCTCAGTCTGGCCGTTACGCAGCCAGGCCTGCTGTTCGAGGCGTTTGGCAATTCGCTGTTGTGACGCGATGTTTTCGTCATAACTCTCGGAAAGAGAAAGCAGGTTCTTCCTGCCGATGTACGCCAGAAAACCGCTCAAGCCGAGCACAAACGCCAGGTAAAGCGTGACGCTGATCACCGTGGTACGGGTGACGTCTTCATTGCGGCTGATACGGAACTGTTGCTCCATTGCGACTGCGTCGTCGTATTCCTTGCGAATCTCGTCGGTCAGACGCTTGCCTCGCCCAGCCTTCACTGCGCCTCGGTAATCGCCACTGGTGCGCTGCAACTCAATCATCGAGGCAGCGTAGTTGTTCCATTCGATTTGCAGGGCTTCCAGGCGCTTGAGGCGGTCGACCTGCTGGGTGTTATCCGCCACCAGCTCCTGCAGGTTGCGCAGGTCGGCAATGATGCGTGGCTTGGCCACTTCGTAGGGGTCTAGGAAATGCTCATCGCCGGTAATCAGGAAACCGCGCATGCCGGTTTCCAGGTCCACCGTCAGCTTGGACGACTCATTGAGGTTGTTGATGACCCGGTCGGTGTGCTCCACCCACTGAATCACCGAGAGCAAATAGGTGATCAGCACGACAAAAAACACTGCGCTGAGCACACCCACGCCCAACGGCAGGGCCACGTTGCGGCTCAGGAGTTTACGAAAGCTCTTTTCATCGACGGACGAAGCGGGAGTCATGGGCGTGCCTTGGCCAGATGCGGAAAAAGGGGGAGTTTGCCCGAATGTCAGGGGTCAGGGCTACGTTTCTGCGCCGATTTGACGCAAAAGCCTACGTATAGCCGGCCAATTACACGCTGATTCAAGCCGATTTCGACAACACATTTACACAAATGAAAACACATACCTGAAGGACGCCTGGAACGCGATCCAGTCCTTGATCACTCACGGTGGCGCCTCAGGAACATGGAAGATCATTTTGGAAGGTGCCTTTCTGATTTATCAAAGGTAAGCCACATGACCATGAATATTGTGACATCGCGCCAAGTTGGTTTTTCCCCTGCCGTACCTCAAACCGCCTCAGCACAAGTGGCTGAAGTACCGGTACCGTCAGACAGCCAGCGAATCGGCGACGTTGTTAAAGCAACACCCACCCCCCTGTCTCGTTTGCTCGCCGACAGGGAAAACGTAGAAAATCTGGCGTTGCGCCTCCGTGGGATCGAACCATGGTTTGACAGTCACTCTTCAGCGTGGGTGGACGACACCATGATCGGGGTGCTTCAAGGCTCGAGCTATGCTTCAACGGGTGGAACATCGGTAAAGGTGAGCACCTTTATCACAGACCTCGGCTACAAAATCCCCACCACGAAACAGGAACTCAGCGACCTGGCCAGCGCATTGGAACAACGGGTTTTAAAACACCCCCTGGGCGACTTGGGTGGTGGGCTAACCTGGCCGGTTCCGATGTCACAAGCCGATCAGGATAAACTCAAACTTTTTCTGGGTTCTCCCCATCCATCTTTCCCGGACTTTCCGCTGCATATCCACAAGAACACGTTGAGCTACTTGTTGAGTGGAAGTTCGGTTACATCCGAGGATCTGAAACACCCGGTCGATGCGCTGCAAAAGTTGCTGGATTCACCTAAAGCTCAGGCATTGGGACAAGCGCTACAAACGCATTTGAACGGCGTTGCCTCGGATACCAGTGTTTACGACTATCTGTTGGCAGCACTGAACATTGGATTCAACCTGAGTAGCATCGCCGCGCCAGCACGAAATGAGATAGTCGCCTTCAACCTGCAGAAACCTGATCACTGGGGAAAAAAACCTTCCGAAGTGGTCGCAGGCCTCAAGCATTGGCTTGTCGAAATAGATCGCGCAACATCCACGACTGCCCCCCTCGCGGCTCGGCTGCTGCTAGGCGTCAGCGCCCCGCAATACCAGATCAAAGACATTCCCGACAGCGTGACCATCGGCAGCCTGGCCTGGGTCAACCTGTCAATTGCTGCGGCGACTGTGGAGGCTGAGCAGCCGGGGGCTGTCGCCAACATGAGCTACGCCCAGGTCATGAGTTATGCAAAGACCACCGAAGGTCAACCGCACGCCATTGCATCGGCGCAAAGGAACGCGCTGGTGGACTGGGCAGTCATCAACGGCGTCATTGAGAAAAGTGCCGATGATATCTACAACCCTGCACAGCTCGAAACCATCAGGAAGTCATTCAACCGGCAAACCAATGAGCGGCTATTGGCCTCGCAGGCATTGGACAAGCCGATACCGACCCGAAAAGAACTGGCCCTGGAAAAACTGAAGGAGCGCTTTGGCGATTTGGGGGCGCTTTTCGAAGAAAAGCTGCTGGGTACCGATGAATATCAAGGCGAGCCGGGGCAAGTCGGGTTGGGCGGCATGCACTCACTGCTGGACATCGCCATGATGGACTTGCCGAACTCCAGGCCTTTTACGTCGAGTGACCCGCGCATTCCTTTGGAAACATTGAACAAAGACCGAACGTTTGGCGTCGCGCAAGCATTCGATCAGCAGTTCGCCCACTCGATTGAAGAAAAAAAGAAGGCCGTCATTACGACGGTGCAGCACATGATTGCTCAGCTCCCGTTGGAGGACCGGAAAAAATTCGACTTTGGGAAACTCACTTTTTTTCAATTGGGCTCTTACGAGTTAGGCGAACAACTGTGGGGCAGCACCCCGAATGCAAATGAACCGGAGTTGTTGGTTAAAGCTGAACTTAATGGTGAAACCCAAGCGTATTCAATCAATTTCAACCGCGGCACGATCGAGAAAACGTCGCTGCACAGGATAACCAAGCCCAAAGAGAGGTCGGCCAACACGGTATTTACGGTCAAGGAGTTCAATCCCGGTGGTGAAGCGGGGCATGTCAGTAATCAAAGACAGCTGGATGACAAACCCCTGGATAGTTTCAACAGCGGCCGTTCTTACCAGGTGGGCAGAATATTCGCCGAACACCTCAACCTCGACGACCCCGCCATAAAAGAGAACGCACGCGGGCAGACTACCCTGGACAAGCTGAACGGAGGGCCCAAGCCATTGGGTGATTTCTTGTTGAACCTGATTCCTTTCCGTTCAGCCATTGTCAACTTTCAAAAAGGCAACTACGGCGATGGGGTGTTCGACCTCACACTGGATATTTTCGGGTTTCTTACCGCCGGTGCGGCGACTGCCGGAAAACTGATCAAGCTGGGCGGCTCCGCGCTCTCCAGCGGAGCGAAGGCGTTGCAAGCGGGCAAAATCATCGGGGTCGCAACCATCGGTGTACTCAACCCGGTGAGCGGCCTGGGCGATTTGGCTGCAACAGGCGGTAAATTACTTGGCAAGGGCGTAAGTAAACTGCTGTCCAAAGGCAGCGAAATTGTCAACACCCTCAAGGGTGCGACGGGTAGTTATGATTTGCTCAAGGCGGCCAGCAAAAACCAGGGAATCATGGCGACCGGCACTTACACCTTCGCTGAACAGACTATCGAAGGGGGGGCCGTGTTTCGAGACGGCAAATGGTACGGCTATGACCCTGTCGGCAAGCGCCCATACGGTGCTGAGATCAAGGGCTTCATTCCCAATGTCGTGGCGTTTGAAGGCGAAGTCAGAGCACTCACCGACACTTGGATCGGAAAGATGATTGGTTCGGTGCTCGCGCCCCCGGCGCCCAACCCCTATTTCCGGCGGGACTATCGACTGGCAGTGCAAAACGCTCAAACGGTGGATAAGGCCGCCTTCATACGTGGCCAGAACACCGCAACGCCGCCAACGATCTATGGCTACTCTTCAGCGATGAAACAGGATGATTTGAAACGCTTGGCGGTGGCCGAAGCGCGCACGCCGCAAGAGCTCGGCAGCCTGGAAAGACGAATCTCGGAACTTGACGTTCTCCCGGACCGCTTAAAGACGGCCCGGGAAACAGCCGAAATCGTTGACCTTGATGCTTATCAGAAAGGGTACAACTCAGGAAAACCCACTGCCATCAGTGGTTTTTCAGAGGGCTTGACCAATAACCAGCTTGCAGAACTTGCCGTCGTCCGCGGACGCACGCCCGAAGAAGTTGGTCAATTGGTCAGGTATATCGAAAACCAAAGAATCAACACCAGCCTGGAAAACTTCAGGGTTTTCAGTGAGGAAGTGACGGCTGCGGGCGGCAAGGTGACACCGCTTCCACAAGGTTTTTACCTCAGTCAAGTTGCACTGCTCTCGGAAGGTGAGTGCGCGGCGCTCTCCAACGCGTTTGCAGCGGCCGTGAAACAGGGTAAACAGGATATCCTCATAAAAAACCTTTACACCGCGATGGTACCGACGCTAAGCCCGCTGCAAATTTCCGAATTGCGCAAAGTAGACCCTGCCAAAGCGTTGCTTGAGCAAAATCGGGCGACCAAAGCCAATCAGTTCCGTGAGCACTTGAATGAGCTTCAGAGCCTATTGCAAACCCAATTCCACCACGGGATGCAATCCCGGCAAATTACCCACACGGCGATCATTGCAGAACTGGCCAATGCCACGAGCTCGAAAGCCTTGCTGATAGAGGCGCGTGGGCACGGCATTACCGCTGGGGTCGTCATCAAGGGAGGGAAAAAGGAATGGTTTTATTTCGACCCTAATTTCGGTAAAGCCACCTTTACGAGTGAGGCGGCAATGAGCGCGGGTCTGGAAAGCACATTGAAGACGGGCAGAACCAAACAGTTGTTGCCTGACTTCGGAACCAAGCCCGGAGTACCCGAATACAAAGTGTCAACGTTTCAAGAAGTGGAATTGAACACTATCACCCGATCCGTACCGGGCGATATTTCGGATTTGTTCAACACAGAATTGTAACGCACACTTCTCCACCCGCCGTGGCACGACGGCCGATGCAACAGTGTGGCGTGGCAATACACGCTCAGGTTGCGTCCGCCGATCGTGTCGGCATCCCGACCTATTTCATGAGTCCTGTCGAGGGTTGCACTTTAAATCCTTCGTCCCTCGGGACATTCTTCCCGCCAAAGGTCACAATGCCAGCAATTGTTCGGAACTTGCTGGCGCCTCCAAGACTCATTATTGAGTTATCTCTACCCGCCAGGCTTCACCTCCCCCTTTTTTCAGGAATGTTTTCTATGCCCTCCACCGCCTCCACCATCCTTGTAGTCGAAGACGATGCCATCGTGCGCATGCTGATCGTCGATGTACTCGAAGAGTTGGAGTTCTCGGTGGTAGAAGCCGCGGACGCTGAAGAAGCCCTCAAAGTCGTTGAAAACACCCGCCAGGCCATCGACCTGATGATGACCGACGTCGGCCTGCCCGACATGGATGGCAAGCAATTGGCGACCAAAGTGCGTGTACTGCGCCCCGCCCTGCCTATCCTCTTTGCCAGCGGCTATGCCGAGAACATCGACGTGCCACCCGGTATGCAGGTCATTGGCAAACCCTTCTCCATTGACCAACTGCGCGACAAGGTCAAATCGATGTTGCCGGACGCCTGAAAAGGCATGCGGGCAACTGCACGATTCGAGCAATTCCTTCGTTAAACCGGCAAAAATCGGCTTAACTGCACCTCAGTCTATGCAGGTGCTGCAACCTGTGCCCGCCGAAAAGTCATCGCGCATCAAGGCTCACGATTTGCCCCCTATTGCAGGGATTAACGTGACGTTCGGCCAATAAAACAGGAAACTCGGCGCTTTGACTCCCCCGCCCGTTTAAACGAACTCAGGAAGGACGCAACAACATGATTGGAAAACCGACGCGCCTGCTGTTGGCGAGCCTCTCGATACTCATGAGTACCGGCGCCTGGGCCGACTTCACGGCCACCCCCGCCGAAGCCCGGGCCATTGCCAAGGAAGCCTATTTGTACGGCTACCCGGTGGTGGCAATGTACAAGACGCTCTACACCCAGGCCGTTGACAAGGGCGGCGCCAACTTCAAGGCGCCGTTCAACCACATCGGTAACACGGCGCAAGTCTTCACCCCCAAAGACACCGCATTCGTCACCCCGAACGCTGACACGCCCTATTCGTTCGTGTGGATGGACCTGCGCAAAGAGCCTCTGGTGCTGACCCTGCCCAAGATCGAAGACAACCGTTACTACTCGGTGCAGTTGATCGACCTCTACACGCAAAACATTGCCTACCTGGGGACACGCAGTACCGGCAACAACGGCGGCCACTACATGATCGCCGGGCCCGATTGGAAAGGTCAGCAGCCGGTGGACATCGACCGCGTGGTCTACAGCGAAAGCAACATCGCTTACGCCCTGTACCGCACGCAGTTGTTTGACGAAAAGGACCTGAGCAAGGTCAAGCAGATCCAGAGCGGCTACAAAGTGCAGCCGTTGAGCAGCTACGTAAAACAACCGGCGCCGGCCAAAGTGCCGAAAATCGAGTGGCCAAAGCCCATGGCCACCATGACCGAAGGTCCGCAGCTGTTCCGCTACCTCAACTTCATGCTGAGCTTCGCGGCGCCCCAGGACAGCGAAAAGGACGTGCTCGCGCGCTTTGCCAAAATCGGTATCGCGCCGGGGGCGCCGTTCAAGGTTAAAGAGCTGACAGCTGAGCAACGCAAGGCCCTGGAAGACGGTATCGCCGACGCCCGCGCCGAATTTGCGGCGTTCAAGAAAGACAAGATCGACACCCACCTGGTCTCCAGTGGCGATCTGTTCGGCAGCCGTGACCGCCTGAAAAACAATTACCTGTACCGCTACGCGGGGGCCGATCTGGGGATTTTCGGCAACTCCACCGACGAGGCGATCTACCTGACCTACTTTGTCGACAGCGAAGGCAAACCGGCCAACGGCGCGCGCCACAGCTACACCGTGCACTTTGCCAAGGACCAATTGCCGCCAGCAGACGCCTTCTGGTCGCTGACCATGTACGACGCCAAGACCAAGTTGCTGGCGCCGAACCTGAAGAAACGCTACCTGATCAATTCGCGCATGCTGCCCAACCTCAAGCTGGACGCCGACGGCGGCCTGACCCTGGCGTTGCAGCACCACGAGCCGCCGAAAGCCGAACAGAGCAATTGGCTGCCTGCGCCTCCCGGCCCGTTTTATGCCGTGCTGCGTATTTACCTGCCCAAGCCTGAGGTGGTGAATGGTCAATGGAAATTGCCGCCATTGATTCCGCTCAAGTAACGCCACGTGCCCGGTAAGTCACGGTGAGGGTCGGCCCTCACCGTGGCGCGCCTTACCTGCCTTTGAGCTTCATATACGATTGGTGCAAGTCCTGCGCCCAGCCGTCGATAACACCCTTCACATCATCCGCCCTCATCACCTGCGCGTCATTCGACAGGGGTTTGCCGGTGCCCTTGCGCACCACCTGGGCGAGCACCTTGCCGCTGGCGCCGTCGAGAAACTGCGCTTCAGTGCCCAGTGTGGTTTCCTGATCACGAATACCGGTGCCGGTACTCACCGCCGCGGCAACCAGCGCAACAGGAATGTATTCATACGGTTTGAGGCTTTCGGTCTTGCTGCTGACGGCGGTGATCGCCGCGCGCACCACTATCACTCCAGGGCCTGGAGCATTGGCCAGCGGCAACGATTTGGCCAGTTCCCGCTGCAGCGCCTGGCTGTAGTAGGCGTTGATGCCATTGAGCGTGCTGTCCGGAATCTTCGTGGTGGCCTGCGGCCTGGGGTAAAACTGGGTCGGCTCGATGAACACCGCTTTGTAGTTGTTAAGGTTCAGACCGGGGTCAACCCAGCGCATGACATCTGCGCCTGAAGGCGACTTGGCCTCTCTGAGCTGGCTGTAGTCCGACAGGAAACCGGAGTATTCGTCCGGCTGAGTCACCTTGCCGGCACAGCCGGCCATGGCGAGTGAGGCAACGCACAGCGTGCTGATCATGAGCCTTTTCATCATTGAACTCCCTGGCGATCGTCATCGAAACACTGAGTGGTAGGTATAGCCAACTTTGTCGAACCACCCACTATTTCGTGCCGTGCGTTGGGGGGCGCCTGGAACTGCACCGGTCATTTGGCGGGTAACTGCCTCTGACGAATCTGTCACCGATGGGTAAGGTGTGGCGACATTCCTTGTCCGGAGCATCGCATGCGCACCATCGGCCTGATCGGCGGCATGAGCTGGGAGTCCAGCGCCGAGTATTACCGCATCATCAACCAGCGCGTGCGCGATCAACTTGGCCCGCTGCGCTCGGCGCAATTGCTGATGTACAGCGTGGATTTCGGCCCGGTGGAACAGGCCCAGCATGCCGGGCGCTGGGATGATACGGCGCTGATCCTCGAAGACGCCGCGCGCCGCCTGCAAGCCGGTGGCGCCGAGTGTGTGGTGCTGTGTACCAACACCATGCATTTGGTAGCGCCGCGCATTGAGGCGGCGGTGTCGATTCCCTTCCTGCATATCGCCGACGCCGCCGGTGCGGCCGCCGTGGAAGCCGGAACGCTCACCGTAGGTTTGCTGGGCACCGCGTTCACCATGGAGCAGGATTTTTTGACGTCACGCCTGACCGCCCAGGGCTTGACCGTGCTGGTGCCTGACGCCGAAGAGCGCCAGGCCGTGCACCGGATCATCTATGACGAATTGTGTGTAGGTGTGATCAGCGAGACGTCACGCAAGGTCTATCAGCGGGTGATCGAATCCCTGGCGGCCCGTGGTGCGCAGGCGATCATTCTGGGGTGTACGGAAATCGGCCTGCTGATCAAGCCGGAACACAGCGAACTACCGCTTTTGGACACCACCGAGCTGCATGCGCAGGCTGCGGTGGCGTTTGCTCTCAAGGGTTAAACCGGTTTGCGCAGGCGCGCCATGCTCACGGTGTCGACGTATTGGCCATCACGCACGGCGTAGTCGCGCAACCGGCCTTCGGCTTCGAAGGTGTGCACGGCCGGTTCGTTGTAGAGCGCTGGATGACGGTGTGAGGTTCAGGTGGATGGATTGTGTTTCATCTCATGAAACAGATGGTCACTTCAGGGACAAAACCTCCGCGATTGCGCCCCGCCCTCCCTGCTACTGCCGGCCCGAAAGGGCCTGGAAAAAAAACTTCAGCGTTTTTCGGACGTTGCTGCATACCATATCCACGCCCTCCTGCAGCCTCAATCAGCCGTCACTGCAATACTCGACAGCCTCCAGTTACAACCAGAGCCTGTCTGTACAAATGATGAAAAAAACGTTGATTGTAAGATGTATGTGTGTGGCGCTTTTTATGGCTGTCGGTGCCTGTGCGACGAAACCACAGTCTCGATTGGGCGTTAAATGGAAGCCTGATTGCGAGGGACGGTCCATCCCGAAGTTGCCACTCGAGTTTTCCGCCAGGATTCAGTGCGGCATCGTCACCGTGCCGCTGGATCATTTCGATCCTGCACGCGGCACCCTTGACCTCGATATCACGCGTATCGAAGCCCTGCAGCCGAAAAAGCGTGAGGGCGCAATTTTTACCAACGATGGAGAGCCGGGCGACGATGCCAGTTGGGGCGCCGTCTATCTTGCGTGGGTTTGGACACCTGATGCTGAAGAAACAAGAACCGAAGGCTATCGGCATCTCGCCAACCACTATGACGTGATCGGCATAACCCTACGGGGTGCGGGCAGTACGCCCAGCTCTCAATTGGTGTGCCAATCCAGTGAGGTGATTGTTGCGCAAAACGACATCACCGAAGACCGCAGCCCTGCCAACATCAAGGCGATACAACACAACGTCGGCGTGTTGGCCCGAGGCTGCGCCAGCCAGCCGTTGGCGCCTTACATCAACACAGAGCAAGCTGCGCGTGACATGGAGTTCGTCCGCATTCATCTCAAGGAAGAAAAAGTCAATTATCTCGGTTATTCCTATGGCGCGTGGCTGGGCGCCTGGTACGCAGGGTTATTTCCAGAGAGTGTCGGCCGCATGGTGCTGGACTCAGGCATGCACTGGACCTCTACATTCCAGAATGCTTCGTTGGCGCAGGCTCCGGAAAAGGAGCGAATCTTCGCTCGGTTTGTCGAAAACGTAACGGCTGCCAACCCGCACGCTTACAAAATGGTTGATGATCCAGAGTCGATACGTGAGATCTTCCAGGGGCTGCTGCCGGAGGTAAAGGTGGCCCTGCGCTCAATTACCGACGAATTCAGTTATGCCTATTACCTGATGGCTGCCAAAGCGCTCAGTGACTGGTCGCGTAATTCTGCAGACCTAAGCGACGCCCAATTGCAGGCAAAAGCGAAGGCCTATCGGTTCAGCCCGGACGCCAACACTGAGAAGGCCGCACAACTGGCATTTACTCACCTCCTTCATATCGTGCGCAATCCTGCGCCCTGGAATGACATCGCCCCCGGCGCCTTGAAACTCACGGCCCAGCAGTCTGTGCGCAGTACACTGATATGCAACGACTCGGCATCGTCAGGTGACGCATTCTGGATTGAAAAGGAAAACCAATACGCTACGCAGTATCCGGTGGGTGGCAGTTTTTTCCCGGCCCGACATTGCGCGGCGTGGCCTGCTAAACAATTGACCGGAGTACCACAACGAAACCTCGCGCAAGTAGACAGTATTCTGATGATTCAAGCCGAATACGACGATCGATCGCCTGCCGCCAGTACCATCGCCGCGTTCCAGAGCCTGCCCAATACCTATTTGGCAGTGTTCAAAGACGTTTATCGGCATGAAATTTCTTTTTCCAGTGACAACAACAGTTGCATGAACGACAAGGTAGTTGACTACCTGGCGTACGGGCGAAAGCCTGAGCGAATTTCGACGTGCACTGCCTCAAGCGACAGTCAGTAACGCAATTGCGCAGCGACGCTCAAGGCGCAGCGCCACAACCGCGCAGTATCTGCCGCACGCTCACGCAACAACCGTGGTGCTTCGCTACATGCCTGCTCCAGGCTCATCGGGCCGGATGGCAACGCAAAAGCGGCGTCCACTCCGTGGGCGTACATTTGCTCGTAACCGTCACCCAATGTGCCGGCAATCACGATGACCGGCACGTTATGTGTCTGCGCGATGCGCGCCACGCCGAACGGGGTTTTGCCGCGCAAGGTCTGGGCGTCGAAACGGCCTTCACCGGTAATCACCAGGTCAGCGCCGCGTACGGCGGCGTCCAGCCCAACCAGCTCGGCCACAACCTCCACGCCCGCGCGGAACTGCGCGCCCAGAAACGCCTTGGCCGCAAAGCCCAGGCCGCCGGCCGCACCGCTGCCGGGTTCGTCGCGTACGTCTTTGGGTAGCACCTGGGCGCAATGGTCGGCGAAGTGGCGGAGGGCCGCATCCAGCTGTTGGACCTGCTCGGGATTGGCGCCTTTTTGCGGGCCGAAAATCGCCGAGGCGCCATGGGGGCCGCACAGCGGGTTATTGACGTCGGCGGCGATTTCGAACCGCACCTGAGCCAAACGTGAATCGAGCTGCTCAAGGTCGACACGTGCAAGACGCGACAGGGCCAGACCGCCCGGTGGCAATGGTTGACCCTGCGTGTCGAACAGTTGCACGCCGAGGGCTTGCATCGCCCCTGCCCCGCCATCGTTGGTGGCGCTGCCGCCGATCGCCAGGATGATGCGCCGAGCGCCTAGATCCAGCGCTGCGCGGATCAACTCGCCGGTGCCGAACGTGCTGCTGGAGCAGGCGTCGCGCTGGCCCGGCGGTACCAATTGCAGGCCGCTGGCTTCAGCCATTTCAATGATCGCGGTGTGGCTGTCGGCCAGCCAGCCCCAGCGCGCCTGAACCGTACCGCCCAACGGCCCACGCACGGTTTGGCGGCGCAGCTCGCCGTTGCACGCGGCAAGCACCGAATCCACCGTACCTTCGCCCCCATCCGCCATAGGGCACTGAATCAACTGTGCATCCGGCCACACCTGCGCCAGGCCTTCGGCGATGGCACGGGCAACGCCTTCGGCACTCAGGCTGTCCTTGAACGAGTCGGGGGCGATGATGATTTTCATGGGCTTTCTCCGGTTTTTATAACGCCCATGCTGCCAGTTGGCTTCGGCAATGACGCCGGTCCGATGCACAAGTGCGCATCAGGTTTGTTGTTCATTCCGACAAAGCCTGGGGCAACAGCTGCACGCCGAGGTAGAGCGCAAGCATGCCGTCCAGGGTTAAAGGGTCGACGCCGCTCAGCTCCGCGATGCGCTCCATGCGGTAGCGCAAGCTGTTGCGGTGGATGCCCAGGGCGTCGGCACACGCCTGGCTTTGACCGTCGTGTTCGCACCAACTGCGCAAGGTGGTGAGCAGTTGGCCGTTGCCGTCTTTGGCCAGTACTTTGCGCAACGGGTTGAGCAATTCGTCGAGAGCATCATCGTTTCGATGGCGCCAGAGCATCACGGGCAGGCGGTAGCGGTTCAGGGTCAGCAGCCGTGAGCCGGGCAGAATGTCACGGCCGTAGGCCAGCAAGTCGCCCACCCGGCGATAACAGCGCCGCAACCCGGCCAGGCCATCCGCCTGCCCGCCAACCGCCACGCGCAGAATGTTCCAGCCAAGGCCGGCGAGTTTTTCCAGCAGCTTGGGGTTATCGACCTGCATCGCTGACGGGCGGCACCACAGCAGGGAATACTGCGCCGAACTCACACACCAGCTGTCGGGATAGCGGCTGGAGAGCCAGGCGCTCAAAGCCTCCGCCGACTGCCCGGCGCCCAGTTCAAACAGGTAGGGCGTGCGCGCCAGGTGCGGTTTGAGCCCCAGTTGCTGCGCTTCGTCGACCAGGCGCGGTGAGTCGCCGCTCTCGGCCAGCAGCAGCGCGAGCAAATCATCACAGCGCTGGCGCCGCCATTGTTGCTCGACTTGCTGGTGGCGATGGCTGACGAGCATTTCGGCGGTCATGCGCACCAATTGCGCGTAAGTGCGCAGCAATTCGGGCTCGCCGGTGATGCCCAGCACACCGATCAGGCGCTGGTCGTGCATCAACGGCAAGTTGATGCCGGGTTGCACGCCCTTGAGGTGCTTGGCGGTCTGGCCGTCGATTTCCACCACGCGCCCGTTAGCCAGCACCAGTTGCGCACCCTCGTGACGGGTGTTGATGCGTTCAGGCTCGCCGCTGCCGAGGATCAGCCCCTGGCTGTCCATGACATTGACGTTGTAGGGCAGGATGGCCATGGTGCGATCGACAATATCCTGCGCCAGGTCATGATCGAGCTCGAACATGAAGCTAACTTCCTTAAAAGGCGGGGTTGGTCATCGGCACAGCGTAAATCATGCTTCACTGTGCGCGAGCACAAAGACAGCGCCCTGCAAGGTGGCCGAGACTCATCGGGCGATCAACGTTACCCTCGCATCGCGAAAAATCATAATAAAGAGAGACTGCCATGTCACAGAGCGCCGCTGCCACACTGGCCACCGATGACGATAAAAACGCCATCTACAAGCGCATTACCCTGCGCCTGATCCCCTTCATTTTCATCTGCTATCTGTTCAACTACCTTGACCGGGTAAACGTCGGCTTTGCCAAGTTGCAGATGCTCGACGCCTTGAAATTCAGTGAAACCGTCTACGGCCTGGGGGCCGGGATTTTTTTTATCGGCTACGTGTTGTGTGGCGTACCGAGCAACCTGGCGTTGACCAAATTCGGCCCACGGCGCTGGATTGCCTTGATGATGATCGTGTGGGGCACGCTCTCCACCTGCCTCTTGTTCGTCACCACACCGACACATTTCTACACCTTGCGCCTGCTCACCGGTGCGGCGGAAGCGGGCTTCTTCCCGGGCGTGGTGCTGTACCTCTCGCAGTGGTTTCCGACCTTCCGCCGTGGGCGGATCATGGCGTTGTTCATGTCGGCGATTCCGGTGTCCGGCCTGCTCGGCAGCCCGTTTTCCGGCTGGATCCTCAACCACTTCGCCGCCGGCCAGCACGGTCTGGCGGGTTGGCAGTGGATGTTTCTGCTGCAGGGCATTCCTACCGTCATCCTCGGCGCCCTCGCCTACTTCCTGCTCAGCGACAGTTTTGCCCACGCCAAGTGGCTCAAGCCCCACGAGCGGGCGGTGCTGGAAGCTGACCAGGCGATGGACCTGGCCAACAAGCCGAAAACCACCAGCGACTCCCTTGCCGAAGTGTTCAAGAACCCGGCCATCTGGGCCTTCGGCCTGATCTACTTCTGCATCCAGAGTGGCGTGTATGCCATCAACTTCTGGCTGCCGTCGATCATCAAGAACCTGGGCTTCAGCGATAACCTGGTGATTGGCTGGCTCAGTGCGATTCCTTATCTGCTGGCGGCCGTGTTCATGTTGCTGGTGGGGCGCTCGGCGGACTTGCGCAAGGAGCGTCGCTGGCACTTGGTGGTGCCCATGCTGATGGGCGCCATTGGCCTGGTGATCGCGGTGAACTTCGCCACCACCCCGGCGATTGCGATTCTCGGCCTGACCCTAGCCACGATGGGCGCCCTCACAGGCCTGCCGATGTTCTGGCCGGTGCCCACGGCCCTGCTCAGCGCTGGCGCGGCGGCAGGTGGTCTGGCACTGATCAACTCCATGGGGCAGATGGCCGGTTTCCTCAGCCCGTACATTGTCGGCTTTGTGAAGGATGCGACCGGCTCCACGGACGTGGCGCTGTATCTGCTGGCGGCGGTAATTGTGGCCGGTAGCGTGTTGGCGCTGCGCATGACCCGTACCTTGAAGGTGTAACACGAGCAATGTGAGGCTTGCCTGCGAAGGCGGTGGCACTGCCAACTAATGTGCCGACTGACCCACCGCCTTCGCAGCCTCGCTAAAGCTCGACAGCTCCCACAGGGAACCGCGTCCATCCGTTGAAATGCGGTCGAATGTGGGAGCTGGCTTGCCTGCGAAGACGGCGGCACTGCCAACAAACATGCCGCCTGCCTCACCGCCATCGCAGCCTCGTTAAAGCTCGACAGCGCACACATTTTTCTCAGTGTTTACAACAGGCCGCCGCCGTCGATGTCGATGATGGCGCCGGTGATAAAACCATTCTCCATGGCCAGCACATAGCCGGCCGCCACTTCCTCTGCTTGCCCCACGCGACCTACCGGCAACGCCCCGCCCGCCTTGGCATACATGGCTTGGCGCTGGTCTTCAGCCAACCCGGCATACGCCGGAGTATCGATCACCCCCGGGCTGATCACGTTGACCCGCCGCGGCGCCAGCTCCTTCGCCAGTTGCTTGCCGAGCGCTTCGGTGGCGGCATTGATGCCGGTCTTGATGAACTGGCCAGGCACGCATTTACGGCCCAACTGGCCTGACGTCAGGCTGATGCTGCCGTCTTCGGCGAGAAACGGTAACGCCAGCTGAATCGCTCGCAATGAGCCCCAGAGCTTCACGTTGAAGTTGTCCTGAGCCTCGGCCAAGTCGGTTTCGATCAGCGGTTTGGCGCGTACAGAAGGGCCGGAGGTGTACACCAAGTGGTCGAAGCGCCCTACCGTCTCGAACAAACGCTGCAACGAGGCGCTGTCGGTGGCGTCGACCGGCTCGCTGCGCACGCCGTTTTCAACTCCTGAAGCCAAACGGCGTCCGGCCAGTACCACCTGCGCGCCACGCGCTGCCGCCGCCTTGGCCACCGCCGCACCAATGCCACTGCTGCCGCCGATCACGATGACGGTTTTACCGCTGAGGGAAGCTGTCATGAGAGGAACCCTATTGAGAAAGTGAGTGTTCATCTTCCCAGCTTGGCAATCGGCGAAAAATCCCGGCAAAACGACAAGATCTTTAAAGGATTTTTACAAATGAGCTCGATTCTGGATCTGGAAGTGTTTGTGCGCACCGCAGACACGGGAAGTCTTTCCGCCGCGGCCCGCGGGCTCGGCCTGACGCCCGCCGCCGCGAGCATTGCCCTCAAACGCCTGGAAACCCGCCTGGGCATGCGCTTGCTCGCCCGCTCCACGCGCAGCATGCGCCTTACCGAAGAAGGCCGGCGCTACCTCGACAGCGTGCGCATCGCGCTGGAAGCCCTGTCAGAAGGCGAACACGCCATCAAGCAACAAGGGCAAAGCCTCAGCGGCTTGCTGCAGTTGGCGGCACCGTCGGACTTCGGGCGCAATGTGCTGCTCGGCTGGCTGGATGAGTTCAAGCTTGAGCACCCGAATATCCGCCTGCAACTGCTGCTCAACGACAGCAATGCCGACCTGTTTCGCGACACCGTGGATATTGCCCTGCGCTTTGGCGTGCCGAGGGACTCAAGCCTGGTGGCGCTTCCGGTGGTGCCGGGCCATCACCGCATCCCTTGCGCCAGCCCCGACTACCTGGCGCGGCATGGCACGCCGCAAACGCCGGCGGATCTGGCACACCACAGCACGCTGCGCTACATGCGTCGCGGGCAG
Organism: Pseudomonas tolaasii NCPPB 2192; assembly: GCF_002813445.1. Classification (NCBI taxonomy): domain Bacteria; kingdom Pseudomonadati; phylum Pseudomonadota; class Gammaproteobacteria; order Pseudomonadales; family Pseudomonadaceae; genus Pseudomonas; species Pseudomonas tolaasii. The sequence goes on along the minus strand of NZ_PHHD01000001.1, from coordinate 4,929,207 downwards.
GCCAACAGCACCTGGTATTTCCGTCAGGGCGCGCTGTTGCAGGAGGTCGAGATCAGCGGCGATTACCTGAGCGACGACGGCGAAATCGTGCGCCGCTGGGCGTTGGCCGGGCATGGCATCGCCTACAAAGCCCATCTGGATGTGGCCCGTGATATCAAGGCCGGGCGGCTGGTTCCCCTGCTGCCGGGCTGGCAAGGCGAACCCACCCCGTTCAACCTGATGTGCCCCCATCGCCTGCAGGTGTCGGAGCGGGTGAAAGTGCTGCACGGATTTTTACAGGCGCGCTGTGAGGCCTTGCTGCATGAATGAAGAAATCGTCACAGGGGTTGTTCCAGAGCGGTTCAGTCTGGTATTGCATAGCTCACGTTTCCCAGCTTCGAGGAGCTTTGCATGATTTATCGCACATTGGGCCAGTCCGGTTTGAAGGTCAGCGCGCTGACCCTGGGTACCATGATGTTCGGCGAGCAGACCAATACCGAAGACTCGCTGCGCATCATGGACAAGGCCTGGGACCAGGGCATCAATTTCATCGACACTGCCGACGTTTACACCGGCGGGCGCTCGGAAGAAATCGTCGGCGAGGCGATTGCCCGTCATCGTGAGGACTGGGTGGTGGCCTCCAAGGTTGCCATCGGCCCCACCGACGGCCTGCCCAACCGCAACGGCCTGAGCCGAAAGCGCATCTTCAATGCGCTGGAAGCCAGCCTGACCCGGCTGGACACCGACTACCTGGACATCTATTACCTGCACCGCGAAGACCACGACACACCGCTGGAAGTCACGGTGTCGGCAATCGGCGACCTGATCCGGCAGGGCAAAATCCGTTATTGGGGGGTGTCTAACTACCGTGGCTGGCGCATCGCTGAAATCATCCGCGTGGCCGAGCGCCTGGGTGTGGACCGCCCGGTTATCAGCCAGCCGCTGTACAACATTGTCAACCGTCAGGCCGAGGTCGAGCAGATCACCGCTGCGGCTGCTTACGGCCTGGGCGTGGTGCCTTACAGCCCGTTGGCCCGTGGCGTGCTCAGCGGCAAATATGCGCCGGATGTAACCCCCGAAGCCGGCAGCCGTGCGGCACGCCAGGACAAGCGCATTCTGGAAACCGAATGGCGCGTTGAATCGCTGCGCATCGCCCAGCAGATCCAGCAGTACACCCAAGGCCGTGGCGTGGGGATTGTGGAGTTTGCGATTGCCTGGGTGCTGAACAACGCGGCGGTGAGTTCGACCATTGTCGGGCCGCGTACCGAGGCGCAGTGGGATGCCTACACCGGCGCACTGGATGTGAAGATTACGACCGACGATGAGGCATTTATTGATTCGCTGGTAACGCCGGGGCATTCGTCTACACCGGGGTTCAATGATGTGGGCCATTTTGTGTCCGGGCGTCACCCTCGCACCTGAACCATGACGAGCGGGTTCATTGTGGCTGGCAGGCTTGTTGTGGCAAGCCCGCTCGCCATTACAAGCCCTTTGGCCACACAAAAGGTGCAAATCGGCTCGCGAGCGTAATTTTCCACAAATACGCCCCAAAACAGCGCAACGTTCCCCCGCCAAAACCACCATAATCCACACTCTTCTGAATCAATCGTTTCTCGTGAGGACAGTGTGTCTAAAGGTGTTGTGTTATCGGTCCTGGCCTCGGTGTTGTTTGCCGTGATGTATTACTTCACATCATTGTTGACGCCACTGAGCGGTCTGGAAATTTTCGGCTGGCGCATGCTGCTGACCGTGCCGTGCATGACGGTCTTCATGATTGTCAGCGGCGAATGGCGGCGCGTGTGGGAGCTGACAAGAATGCTCGCAGGCAAGCCGCGCCTGATCGGCGGTGTGCTGTTGTCATCGGCCTTGCTGGGTGTGCAGTTGTGGTTATTTATGTGGGCACCGCTCAATGGCCGTAGCCTGGACGTGTCGGTGGGGTACTTCCTGCTGCCTCTGACGATGGTGCTGACCGGACGGCTGGTATACGGCGAACGCTTGTCGCGTTTGCAGCAAATCGCGGTGTTTTTCGCGGCGCTCGGCGTATTGAATGAGCTGTATCAGGCCGGCGGCTTTTCCTGGGCCACCCTGGTGGTGATCATCGGTTATCCGATCTACTTCGTTGTGCGCAAATACCTGACCACCGACCACTTGGGCGGCCTGTGGCTGGACATGGCGCTGATGCTGCCGGTGGCCTGGTGGTTCGTGCAACACGGCGAACAAGGCTTTGCAGTGATGGATATCCATCCGAAACTGTATGCGTTGATTCCTATGCTCGGCGTGATCAGTGCGTCGGCGCTGGTGAGTTACATCGTGGCCAGCCGTTTGCTGCCTTTCAGCCTGTTTGGGCTGCTCAGCTACGTCGAACCCGTGCTGCTGCTGGCGGTAGCGTTGATCCTGGGGGAAGGCATCAAGGGTGGCCAGTGGCTGACCTACATTCCGATCTGGCTGGCGGTGATGGTGCTGGTGTACGAAGGTTTCAAACATTTGGTGCGTCAACGCAAGGCCTGAGTTTGCGGCAATAAAAAGCCCGGCCGAAGCCGGGCTTTTTTGTACTCAGTCGGCGGTCAGCACACCTCGACGCACCTGGTCACGTTCAATCGATTCGAACAAGGCCTTGAAGTTGCCCTCGCCGAACCCATCGTCACCCTTGCGCTGGATGAATTCGAAGAACACCGGGCCCATCAGGGTTTCCGAGAAGATCTGCAGCAGCAGGCGCTTGTCGCCTTCGATCGAGGAACCGTCGAGCAGAATCCCGCGCGCCTGCAGTTGGTCCACCGGCTCGCCGTGGTTTGGCAGGCGGCCTTCGAGCATTTCGTAGTAGGTGTCCGGTGGCGCGGTCATAAAGCGCATACCGATCTTCTTCAACGCATCCCAGGTCTTGACCAGGTCTTCGGTGAGGAACGCCACGTGCTGGATGCCTTCGCCGTTGAACTGCATCAGGAACTCTTCGATCTGCCCTGCGCCCTTGGACGATTCTTCGTTCAGCGGGATGCGGATCATGCCATCCGGGGCGCTCATGGCCTTGGAGGTCAAGCCGGTGTACTCGCCCTTGATGTCGAAATAGCGCGCTTCACGGAAGTTGAACAGTTTCTCGTAGAAGTTGGCCCAGTACACCATGCGCCCGCGATAGACGTTATGGGTCAGGTGGTCGATGACCTTGAGGCCGGCGCCCACGGGGTTGCGCTCAACGCCTTCGAGGTAGACAAAGTCGATGTCGTAGATCGAGCTGCCTTCGCCGAAACGGTCGATCAGGTACAGCGGCGCGCCACCGATGCCTTTGATCGCCGGCAGGTTCAATTCCATGGGGCCGGTCTGGATATGGATCGGCTGGGCGCCCAGCTCCAGCGCACGGTTGTAGGCCTTTTGCGAATCCTTGACGCGAAACGCCATGCCGCACACCGACGGGCCGTGTTCGGCCGCAAAGTAGGACGCGAGGCTGTCGGGCTCGTTGTTGAGGATCAGGTTGATCTCGCCCTGACGGTACAGATGCACGTTCTTGGAGCGGTGGGTTGCGACTTTGGTGAAGCCCATGATCTCGAAGATCGGCTCCAGAGTGCCGGGGGTTGGCGATGCGAATTCGATGAATTCAAAGCCCATCAGGCCCATTGGGTTTTCGTATTGGTCGGCCATTTTGGCGCCTCATTCCTGTAGTCAATAAAGTGTTATTTACGGGCAAGGATGAGGTTGCGGGGTGGCGCACAGGACAGGCCTCGCACGCTGCGGGCGAGGAAGTCACCGAAAATGAGGGGGGAGCCGAGTAGCTTCATGGTGTCATCAGTCTCTGACGGCCGAGGCTTGCGTGAGCGCAAGTCCATATTCTTGTATGCGTAAATCGATTCTACACAGCGTAACAGCGTTTGTCCGTACTCTTATCAAATCCCCATTGCCCTGGCCCGTGCAAGGGGTTTGTTGCACTGGTAGATGCCCAGCAGAATCAGGACACCGCCCAGTAACATGGGCACCGTGAGTGGCTCTCCCAGCAGAGCGGCGCCACAGACGACGGCGGTCAGCGGATTCAGGGCGATAAACACGCCCGCCCGGGTCGCCCCGATGCGGCGGATGCCGTCATACCAAAGAATGTAGGCCACAGCGGAACCCAATACGCCCAGATAAAGCAGGCTCAACCATTGTGGCCATTCAATCGCTTGCACGGCAGCAAGGGTTAACCGGCCACTCAGGGCAGTGGTCATCGCCAGCATCAATGTGCCCAGCAGGATTGACCACGTGACTGTCTGCAATGCGCCCAACGTTTGATTGAGGCCGCGAGAAAACAGCGAGTAGGCACCCCACCCCGCCACACACCCGAAAATCAGCAAATCGCCCAGCCAGGCATTGGCAGTGCCGTCCAGCAGTTGGGGGTTGCGACTGACGATAACGACCCCCGCACCGGCGAGGCATAGGCCGATGCCCAGCCATTTGAATGCTCCCAAGCGTTCCTTGAACACCCACCACGAAGCCAGTGCGATGGCGGCGGGGTTCAGCGCCACGATCAACGAAGCGCGTGAGGCATTGGTGTACTGCAGCCCGTAGAAAAAACACAGGTTGTAGAAGTAGATGCCGCAGAAACCCAGCATCGCCAGTTGTAACAGTTGGCGGGCGCTGGGCCGCACCAGGCGCACCCGCGCCAGAGCCATGAATACCAGCAGTGCCGCGCTGGCCAGCATAAAGCGCAAGGTTGCGGCCAGCAGCGGGTCTACGCTTGCGGCCAGGTAGCGGCCGGCGACGAAGGTCGCGCCCCAGATCATGGTGACTGCGGCAAGCTTTATATAGGTCAAATGGTCACGGGAAGACGTCATGGATGGGGCTCATTGGCGGCGGGATTGACGTATCCTGATGTTCATGACTGATCATCGTAAAATGAGCCAATACTCATGACTCTTACACAGCTGGAGATCTTTTCGCAGGTGGCCGAGCTGCAAGGTTTCACCAGCGCGGCTCACCGCCTGGGAATCACCCAATCGGCGGTGTCTCATGCCATCAAAGCCCTTGAGCAGGACTGGGTGTCGAATTGTTTCGCCGGCATCAGTCTCAAGTCGAACTCAGTGATATTGGCCAGCAATTGCTGGTGCGCGCACGCACCTTGCTGGGGGTGGCCAATACCATGCAGCAGGAAGCCTCCGATGCCAGAGGCATGAAGCGCGGCACGCTGCGCATCGGCTCTTTCGGCCCGACGTCATCGAATCGTTTGCTGCCACCTATTCTCAAAGCTTTCCGCCACAGGCATCCCGGCATTGAAGTTCACGTGGATGAAGGCCCCGACCGCCAGGTCGTCCAGTGGCTCGAGGAACGCCGAATTGACGTTGGGTTTGTCGTGTTGGAACAGGAACGTTTCGACACCGTTGCACTGTTCAAAGACCAGATGGTCGCCCTGTTGCCCGCCGCGCATGCCCTCTGCGCCAAACCTGACGTGACGTTACAGGCATTGTGCGACGACCCGTTCATCCTCACGGAAGCCGGCTCGCTGGAGCTCGTCTCGCGCTTGTTCAGTACGGCGCGGCTGACACCGAATGTGCGTTATCGCTGCTCGCAACTGCTCAGCACCCTGGAAGCGGTGAGCCGGGGCGATGGCGTCAGCGTGGTGGCCCAGGCCTCGTTGCCGCAAACCCCGGACCCGCGCTATCAAGTGCGTCCGCTGTCGCCTCCGGTCAGTCGTGAAATCGGACTGGCCGTGCTGGATCTGCGTGAGTCAACCCCGGCGACCCTGGCGTTTATCAAATTGGCGCAACGCATTGATTTTTAGCCGTGCAGGCTAACCAATCGGCCAGGTACGGCAAGCTTATTTCCTGCGGGCCATCTATCATCGAATCATCTGGCTGGCCCTTCGGCGTTCTCCCACCCTGCAACAGGCCGTTATTCCTATGCCCCTGACCGTCAACGGCCCGCGAAAACGCGCCACCCGCTATTTGATCACCACCCTCAGCGGCCTGCTGCCGTTCGCGCTGGGCGTGGTTATCCTGCACTGGCAGGCCGAACGAACCCTGCAACAGAGCACTTCGCAAACGGCCCGGGAAGCGGTGCGTCAGTTCGATCTGATGCTCAACAATACCGCCCTCGCCGCCCAGGCATTGCTGCCGCTGGCCGGCCAACCCTGCGACAACGGTGCCCAACTGGCACTGCGCGAACAGGTGACACGCCGACCTTTTGTGCGAGCAACAACGCTGTCCTGGCAAAAGAACATCTATTGCAGCTCGCTGTTTGGCGACCATTACCAATCGCCGGTCAACCCTGACGATTACGTGGATGGCAAGCTGTGGTTAATGAACGGCAACCCGGTGACGCCGGACACGGCGCTGCTGGTTTATCGCCTGGTTGAAGGCGACAAGGCGGCGTTCGCCTCCATCGACGGCTACCACTTGACCAACGCATTGCGCCTGATCAGTCGGTATGCGCACTTGGTTCTGCAAGTCGGCCCCAACTGGCTGGATGCCGATGGCAAGGTGCACTACACGGCGGTGCCGGCGTTCCCTGTGGCGCATCATCGCCTGATATCCGAGCGCTATCACTACAGCGTCGAAGCCGGCATGCCCGCTGGTGAGGTGTGGCGGTATATGGAGGCCCGCTACCCGGCGCTGTTCAGCCTGCTGGTATTTTTTGGCGTGCTGGCGGCGGTTCTGGCGCACTGGCTGCAAAAGCGCTCATCTGCACCGACTCACGAATTGCAGCGTGCATTGGGCGCCAATGAGTTCATCCCCTATTTCCAGCCGGTGGTGCGCGGCGACACCCGAGAATGGGCCGGCTGTGAAGTGTTGATGCGCTGGCAGCATCCCAAGGAAGGCCTGGTACGCCCTGACCTGTTTATCCCTCTGGCTGAACATTCCGGGCTGATCGTGCCGATGACCCGCGCCTTGCTGCGCAAGACGGCTGCTCAACTGGCGCCGCATGCTTCGCGCTTCGCGCCAGGCTTTCATATCGGCGTGAACATCACCGCTCGCCATTGCCAGGACCTCGCCCTGGTCGATGACTGCCGCGAATTTCTGGCGGCCTTTGCCCCCGGCCAGGTCACGCTGGTACTGGAGTTGACGGAACGCGAGCTGATCGAGCCGACCGACATCACCCGCCAGTTGTTCGAAGCCCTGCACCAGTTGGGTGTGATGATCGCCATTGATGACTTCGGCACCGGTCATTCCAGCCTGGGTTACTTGCGCAACTTCAATGTGGACTACTTGAAGATTGACCAAAGTTTTGTCGCCATGATCGGCGCTGACGCACTCTCGCGGCATATTCTGGACAGCATCATAGAACTGTCCGGCAAGCTGGACCTGGGCATTGTGGCCGAGGGCGTCGAAACACCCGAGCAATGCGAATATCTTGCAACACAAGGGGTGGCTTTCTTGCAGGGTTACCTGTTTGGCCGGCCGTTACCCTGTGCCGAGTTCATTCAATCTTTGAGCAGCCATTGAATAGCCATCTACCGCGGGTGATGAAATATCTTGTTTAGTCAAAAGACGTGATTTACTCGTGGCGCATTAACTACTACAATTTTTCGTGCCTGAGCAGACTCGCAGAACGGCCTCTTTTTTTGAGTTAACTTATAAGCGACTGGCTTATAGCTTTGTCTGCAGTTGATATCAGCAAACACCATTATTGGAGTACAGATTTTGTCCAGACTCGCCGAATTTCGCGCAGCAGAAAAAGCCCTTCAAGAGCAGCTGGCCCAGCTGGAGTCCTTGAAGAACGACGCCGGCCTGAAGAAGGAAATCGAATTCGAAGAAAAGCTTCAAGCGCTGATGAAAAGCTACGGCAAAGGCCTGCGCGACATCATCTCGATCCTTGATCCAAACCCTGGCAAGGCCGGTGCTTCGGCTGCCGCCGCTCCGAAACAGCGTCGCGCGCGCGTGGTCAAGGTTTACCACAACCCGCACACCGGCGAGCTGATCGAGACCAAAGGCGGCAACCACCGCGGCCTGAAAGCCTGGAAAGAACAGTACGGCGCCGCCACTGTAGATTCCTGGCTTCGCGGCTGATCAAAACGCACTAATAAAAAGCCCCGCATCTGCGGGGCTTTTTTTGTTCAGGGTTCGAAAACGAACTTAACTAACATTTCACTTTGTTCAAAAGCGAGGGTGCTGACACACTCAAAGTTTAAGGCTGTCACGCACAGCACTCACTTCGTCTTTGCTGGCTTCGTAGGCATCGGCCTGGCCGGCGTATGAAAAAACATACGCTTTATCCGCATCAACAGCGCCCACCAATGTTTGTGACAACACATGGCGCCCGTTCTCGGTAATCACGCAAGTAGTTTCCAGCGCGTCGAGCTGACTTAACGTCGCGGGATGCATCTTGCTGCACACGCTTTGATATCCGCCACCGGCAAAATCTTTCTGAATGGACTTGCGCATCTCCAGCAACACACCCTGAAGATTAACTTTATGCCCGGCTTCAATCGGTGTGCCGGTCAACTCCATGACCATCACGGTATTGCCATTTTCATCGTTCTTGATTGCGCGCTGCCGTGACACCACCTGAGTCACAGCCGGCGCCTCGCCGTCAGGCACAACTTCTTCGACTTGCCAGCCACTGGGCCAATGAATTTCCGGGTCGGCCGCCCACACAAACGGGCTGCCCAGCAACACACATACGGCACTCAACAGCGGCTTACGAAATTCAATCATTGCAAGAAATACCCAAGGTTCAAGCGACAAAGTTTGAGCCGGAGCACCCGCCAGTCGCAAGGCCTGTGTGACCTTTTTCATTTGGCGCGGCGGGCGGGCCTTGCGTATCATGGCCTGGCTGCATGGACGCTTGCCGCAAGCCAACGGACCGCGCCGCTTTTTCACGTCGCGTTTGCCCCATTTTTTTCTGGAGGGCCCATGAGCCTGCACGAACTGAACACCTTCCCGGGCGTCACCGCCCAGCCTGACACCGCTACCACGAACTTTGTGTTCAACCACACCATGTTGCGGGTCAAGGACATTACCAAGTCGCTGGATTTCTACACCCGCGTACTGGGTTTCTCCCTGGTTGAAAAGCGCGACTTCCCGGAAGCCGAATTCAGCCTCTACTTCCTGGCCCTGGTGGACAAGGCGCAGATCCCTGCCGATGCCGCCGAGCGCACCCAGTGGATGAAATCGATCCCCGGCATCCTGGAACTGACCCACAACCATGGCACCGAAAACGATGCCGACTTCGCCTACCACAACGGCAACACCGACCCGCGCGGTTTCGGCCATATCTGCATTTCGGTGCCGGATATCGTCGCGGCATGCGAACGTTTCGAAGCGTTGGGTTGCGACTTTCAGAAGCGCCTGACCGATGGCCGCATGAAAAGCCTGGCGTTCATCAAGGACCCGGACGCGTACTGGGTTGAAATTATCCAGCCGGCGCCGCTGTAACGAAAAAACCCCATGATGACTCATGGGGTTTTTCATTTCCGGTCCTGCATTTACGCCGGGGCGGAAGTCCGAATCAGGTGATCGAAGGCGCTCAGGGAAGCCTTGGCGCCCTCGCCCACTGCAATCACGATCTGCTTGTATGGCACCGTGGTCACGTCACCGGCAGCAAACACGCCGGGCAGCGACGTTTCGCCACGCGCGTCGACAATGATCTCGCCGCGCGGTGTCAGTTCAACGGTGCCTTTGAGCCAATCAGTGTTGGGCAGCAAGCCGATCTGTACAAAGATGCCTTCCAGATCGATCGTCTTGAACTCGCCACTGTCGCGATCCTTGTACGCCAGGCCGGTGACTTTCTGGCCATCGCCTTTCACTTCACTGGTCAGCGCGCTGGTGATCACGTCAACGTTCGGCAGGCTGTAGAGCTTGCGTTGCAGCACGGCGTCGGCACGCAGCTTGCTGTCAAACTCCAGCAAGGTGACGTGGCTGACGATACCGGCCAGGTCGATGGCCGCTTCAACGCCGGAGTTACCGCCGCCGATCACCGCCACACGTTTGCCCTTGAACAGCGGGCCATCGCAGTGTGGGCAGAAGCACACACCCTTGGCCTTGTATTCCTGCTCGCCCGGCACACCCATTTCGCGCCAGCGGGCACCGGTGGCCAGAATCACGGTCTTGGATTTGAGCGTCGCACCACTTTCGAAGCGAATCTCGTGCAAATCACCGGCGTTTTTCGCCGGAATCAAGCTGCTGGCGCGCTGCAGGTTCATGATGTCCACGTCGTATTGACGCACGTGAGCTTCAAGGGCGCTGGCCAGTTTCGGCCCTTCGGTTTCCTGCACCGAAATAAAGTTTTCGATGGACATGGTGTCCAGCACCTGGCCACCAAAACGTTCCGCGGCAACACCGGTGCGAATGCCTTTACGGGCAGCGTAGATGGCCGCCGACGAACCCGCTGGGCCGCCACCGACAACCAGCACATCAAACGCGTTTTTGGCGCTGATTTTCTCGGCGGCTTTTTCGATGCCGCTGGTGTCGAGCTTGGCGAGGATTTCTTCCAGGCCCATACGGCCCTGGCCGAAGTTCACACCGTTAAGGTAAACACTCGGTACCGCCATGACCTGGCGCTCATCGACTTCAGCCTGAAACAGCGCACCATCGATAGCAACGTGGCGGATATTGGGGTTAAGCACGGCCATCAGGTTCAGCGCCTGGACCACGTCCGGGCAGTTCTGGCAGGACAGCGAGAAGTACGTCTCGAAGCTGAACTCGCCTTTAAGGGCGCGGATTTGTTCAATCACTTCGACACTGGCCTTCGACGGGTGGCCACCGACTTGCAGCAAGGCCAGCACCAGCGAAGTAAATTCATGACCCATGGGAATGCCGGCAAAACGCAGGCTGATCTCGGCACCCGGGCGGTTGATGGAGAACGATGGCTTGCGCGCATCATTGCCATCGGTTTTCAGGGTAATCAGCGTGGTGAGGCTGGTCACGTCCTGCAAAAGGGCAAGCATTTCCTGGGATTTCGCGCCGTCGTCGAGGGAGGCGACGATCTCGATCGGCTGGGTGACCCGTTCCAGGTATGACTTCAACTGAGCTTTAAGATTGGCGTCCAACATACGGGCGATTTCCTGTTCATTCGGTTTATTGCAGACAAAAAAACGCCCGAGCGAATCTCGCCCGGGCGTTTTTGAGGGCGGTTGCAGCTTACTTAGGTGCGGAAACCCGCCCTTGAGACTTCACAGACTTAGATCTTGCCGACCAGGTCCAGAGACGGAGCCAGAGTAGCCTCGCCTTCTTTCCACTTGGCTGGGCACACTTCGCCCGGGTGGGCAGCGACGTACTGAGCGGCCTTGATTTTGCGCAGCAGCTCGGAAGCATCACGGCCAACGCCGCCGTCGTTCAGTTCAACGATTTTGATCTGGCCTTCCGGGTTGATCACGAAGGTGCCACGGTCTGCCAGGCCAGCTTCTTCGATCAGCACGTCGAAGTTGCGGGAGATGGTCAGGGTCGGGTCGCCAATCATGGTGTACTGGATTTTGCCGATGGCTGGCGAAGTGTTGTGCCAGGCAGCGTGAGCAAAGTGGGTGTCGGTGGAAACGCTGTAGATTTCGACGCCCAGTTTCTGGAATTCGGCGTAGTTGTCAGCCAGGTCTTCCAGCTCGGTTGGGCAAACGAAGGTGAAGTCGGCCGGGTAGAAGAATACGACGGACCATTTGCCTTTCAGGTCAGCGTCCGACACGTCTACGAAGTTGCCGTTTTTGTACGCGGTAGCTTTGAACGGTTTTACTTGGCTGTTGATGATAGGCATCGTTGACTCTCCGTCAGGGTTAAGAAGTTGATGAAGTGAATCCTACCCACTCTTTCCGGCGATGGCTCATTGGCAAACCTGATGCTGGCGATTGGTTTTCCCTATCAGGTAGCGGTATTAATAGAAGAAATCTCAAATCAACGGCGGGCTGGCCAAGGTCATGCCGAGAAAAGGCGTCGCTTCAACATAGCGCATGGCTGATTTCATGTCGCTCCAGCCGACATAACTCATTAATGACTTCAAATCCCAGCCGCTGCGATGGGCCCACGTGGCGAAGCCGCGGCGCAGTGAGTGGCTGGTGTATTGATCGGCCGGGATGCCGGCGCGTTCCAGCGCCTGACGCAACAGCGGAATCACACTGTTGGGATGCAGCCCCTCCTCGCCCAGGTTGCCCCAACGGTCTATCGCTCTGAATACCGGGCCGCGCACCAGCGCCGAGGCGCTCAGCCATTCGCTGTAGGCCTGCACCGGGCACAAGCGCAGCAGCGCGGGGGTCTGGTAAGTTTTGCCGAGGTTGTCGCGGTCGCTTTTGCTGCGCGGGAGATACAGGCTGATCCCGGCGCCGGGCACCGCTTGAACATGCTGGATGTCCAGGCGACACAGCTCGTCGCTGCGAAACCCCCGCCAGAAACCCAGCAGGATCAGCGCCGTGTCGCGTTTGGCGCGCAATAAGCGGGGCTGGTCCTGAGCGTCATTCGCCCGTTTCGCTTCCGCTTGCAACGACGCAACGATCTGCTCCAGATGCTTGAGCTGCAACGGCTCGGCCTGTTTTTCCCGTGCCGGATGCACAGCTCGAATGCCCTTGAGCACCTTGCGCACGATGGGTGCTTTGGTGGGGTCCGCAAACCCCTGAGTGGAATGCCATTGCGCCAGCGCCGAAAGCCTCAGCTTCAAGGTGTTGACCGCCAACACGCCTGCATGCGCGACCAGGTAGCGCGCCACGCTGTCCCCCGTCGCCGGCAGAAACCCGCCCCAGCTCACTTCGAAGTGCTCGATGGCCGCACGATAGCTGCGCCGCGTGTTGTCGCGGGTGGCCGCGTTGAGGTAACGATCCAGATCGCTCATGAGTGGGTCCATTCGTACTGCTACAGCGTGTTTGGGTGATTAAAACAGGTATCACACGGGATAATACGCCAATATCCCATCTGTTAAATCATGAATTTAAGCGCATTTTTATTCGTGTTACAGTATGTATTTACATACCACGTACCACAGTACTAAATCGATGGAGACACCATGGCTCGCGGCGGCATAAACAAAGCAGTAGTTCAAACAGCACGCCTGGCGATCCTCGCCCGCGGCGAAAACCCCAGCATTGATGCGGTACGCATCGAGATGGGCAACACCGGCTCGAAAACCACTATTCATCGCTATTTGAAAGAGCTGGACGAGAGCGAAACCCGCCTCACCATCACCGAAGCGCCGATTGACGACGAGTTGGGCGAGCTGGTGGCGCGCCTGGCGCAGCGCTTGAAAGAGAAAGCCCAGGAGCCGATCGATCTGGCGCAACAGCAGTTCGAGCAACATAAGGCCGCCCTGCTCGCCCAGGTATCCGCGCTGGAAGAAGCCCACAGCCAGCTCAAGCAACAGTTTGATATCCAGGCGGCCGCACTGACTGAAGAAAGCGCTGCCCTGCAAACCGCCAGCACCAGCCTGCAAACCGAGCAAACCCGAAACGCCGGGTTGAGCCAGGCGTGCAGTGATTACGAGCTGAGAATCAACGACAAGGACGAGCAAATTCGCTCACTGGAAGACAAGCACCTGCACGCCCGTGACGCGCTGGAGCATTACCGCAACGCGGTCAAGGAGCAGCGCGAGCAGGAACAACGACGCCACGAAGGCCAGCTGCAGCAGCTTCAGGCCGAGCTGCGCCAGGCCCAGCAAAGCGCGATGGTGCGTCAGGATGAGATCACCCAATTGCATCGCGACAACGAGCGACTGCTGATTGAGCAGCGGGTAGCAACAAAGGAGTTGGCGACTGCACAGGAACAGGCCCGCAAGGATCATGCACAGCAACAATCGCTGAGCGAACGGCTCAATCAGGCTGAAAACGAGCGCACGCTGCTGCAGGAGCGCTTGCGTGTTGCGGCGCTGGACAATCAATCACGCCAGGAGTCACTGGAGGCCCAACAACAGGCAAGCAAGGCGCTGGAACTGGACCTGATCAAGGCCCAGTCCAGCATTGAGGCCCTGCGTCTGGCCGCTGCCATTGCAGCAGCGCCAGAGGCAAAACCTGAGACCTGATCAGTCGGCTTTCGGCGTGCGCATCGTGACGAACTCTTCCGCCGCTGTAGGGTGCACGCCGATGGTTTCGTCGAAATGCCGTTTGGTCGCGCCGGCTTTGAGCGCGATCGCCAGGCCTTGCACGATTTCGCCGGCGTCAGGGCCCACCATATGACAGCCGAGCACTTTGTCGGTATCAGCGTCGACCACCAGTTTCATCAGGGTCTTTTCCTGGCACTCGGTCAGTGTCAGCTTCATCGGGCGGAAGCGGCTTTCGAAGACCTGCACCTTGTGGCCGTTCTTCTTCGCTTCTTCTTCAGTGAGACCGACGGTACCGATATTCGGCAAACTGAACACCGCTGTCGGGATCATCGCGTAATCCACCGGACGGTACTGCTCCGGCTTGAACAAGCGACGCGCCACTGCCATGCCTTCGGCCAGCGCAACCGGTGTCAACTGCACACGGCCAATCACGTCACCGATGGCCAGGATCGAGGATTCAGCGGTTTGGTATCTGTCGTCAACCTCCACGAAGCCGCGCTCATCCAGTTTGACCCCGGTGTTTTCCAACCCCAGGTTATCCAGCATCGGGCGGCGGCCGGTAGCGTAGAACACGCAATCGGCTTCCAGCACGCGGCCGTCTTTCAAGGTGGCCTTGAGGCTGCCATCGGCTTGTTTGTCGATGCGCTCGATGTCGGCATTGAATTGCAGGTTGAGGCCGCGCTTGGTCAACTCTTCCTTCAGATGGGTGCGCACCGAGCCGTCAAAACCGCGCAGGAACAGGTCACCACGATAGAGCAAGGTGGTTTGCGCGCCCAGGCCGTGGAAAATGCCGGCAAATTCAACCGCAATGTAGCCGCCACCCACCACCAGCACGCGCTTGGGCAGTTCTTTCAGGAAGAATGCTTCGTTTGAGCCAATCGCGTGCTCGCGCCCCGGAATTTCCGGAATCTGCGGCCAGCCGCCGGTGGCGATCAGAATATTTTTGGCGGTAAAGCGCTCGCCGTTGATTTCCACCTCATTGGGACCCGTCAGGCGAGCATGCCCTTCGTGCAGGGTCACGCCACTGTTGACCAGCAGGTTGCGGTAGATGCCATTGAGGCGGTTGATTTCGCGATCCTTGTTGGCAATCAGCGTTGCCCAGTCAAAGTTGGCCTCGCCCAATGACCAGCCAAAACCACTGGCCTGTTCGAAGTCTTCGGCGAAATGCGCACCGTACACCAACAGTTTTTTCGGCACACAGCCGACGTTTACGCAGGTGCCACCCAGGTAACGGCTTTCAGCCACCGCCACCTTGGCACCAAAGCCCGCTGCAAAGCGCGCTGCACGAACACCGCCGGAACCGGCGCCAATCACATAAAGGTCAAAATCGTAGGCCATTTCACTCTCCTCGGCAGGCAACCAGCATACCGACTTACATGGGGCTGAAAAACGAAAAAGCCACCCGAAGGTGGCTTTTTCACAGCGGGGTTACTGTGGATCAGTAAGCCTTGCCGGTTTTGTAGAAGTGCTCGTAGCAGAAGTTGGTGGCTTCGATGTAGCCTTCAGCGCCGCCGCAGTCAAAACGCTGACCCTTGAATTTGTAGGCAATCACGCAGCCGTCTTTGGCTTGCTTCAACAGGGCATCGGTAATCTGGATTTCGCCGCCTTTGCCTGGCTCGGTTTCTTCGATCAGCTTGAAGATGTCCGGCGTCAGGATGTAACGGCCAATGATCGCCAGGTTCGAGGGAGCATCTTCCGGTGCTGGTTTTTCAACCATGTCACGCACGCGGATCAGGCCGTCGCCGATGTCGTCACCGGCAATTACGCCATACTTGTTGGTTTCGGTCGGGTTGACTTCCATGACCGCGACAATGGTGCAGCGATATTTCTGGTACAGCTTGACCATCTGGGTCAGTACACCATCGCCTTCCAGGTTAACGCACAAGTCGTCCGCCAGTACCACGGCGAACGGTTCGTCACCGATCAACGGGCGACCGGTCAGAATCGCGTGGCCCAGGCCTTTCATCTGAGTCTGACGGGTGTACGAGAACGAGCACTCGTCGAGCAATTTACGGATACCGACCAGGTATTTTTCCTTGTCGGTGCCCTTGATCTGGTTTTCCAGCTCGTAGCTGATATCAAAATGGTCTTCCAGTGCGCGCTTACCGCGACCGGTCACGATGGAGATTTCGTTCAGGCCGGCATCCAGTGCCTCTTCGACGCCGTACTGAATCAGTGGCTTGTTCACCACCGGCAGCATCTCTTTGGGCATGGCTTTGGTCGCTGGCAAGAAGCGAGTGCCGTAACCGGCTGCTGGGAACAAGCATTTCTTGATCATATGAGTCCTTATAAAGGGCTGTGCGTACGGAATTCGGCGCAGTCTAATCAGGCCGCAGTCACCTTACAATGGGTCCTGCTGGCGTTGCGATGTCATGATAGAGAAAAAATGTCGGCGTAAGTTCCGCAAATCCTGCACATAGCATTACCGACGGCTGTGCATCCCACGCCCAGCCCTTCTTGTTTAACAGGGCCTCCAACGTTTTAGCACGGTTTTCCCTGCCGGGCACGGGTCTGCAACAACTTGCCCGCCTGCAGCGCATTTGGCGCTATCATGATCCGCTGAACCACACCACGAGACTGATAGATGTCGGAACCAAAAGGCGTAAACGGCTACCTGATCACCCAGCGAGCAGATGGCTGGCACCTGATCAACTTTCATGGCGACAGCGTTGCCGGGACCTTCGCGACCGAGCGCGAAGCGATTGCAGTGGCTGAGGTGTTCGTGGACGAAGCCGGCCATGCGTCGAGCAAACGGCCGAAAGGCAAATAAGCCTCCCGGCACTTACAAAAGCCCCGTTGATCGGGGCTTTTTTTTGCGCGCTTAGTTTTACCGGGCCCGCGCACTTCATTAGTTACATCAGCCAGTATTGCCTTGGCGCAAATGTAATCCCATTCTTACAGTCATTGTGCAGCCTGAAACATTCTCATTACTCGACGTGTAGTTATTATCCTACAGTCGCATATCGAATTTTGGCAAAAAGCCATAACACTCTTACACAACTCGAAATAACCCGGCTACGCAACTAAGCGAATCGGGAGACTTACTTTTTCATGTGCAGACCACACAATGGCCTCGCTTCGAACAATTAACGATTTGGCAATGCAAATAGTTGGAAAAGATCAAACTTTTTCACGCAGAAGCCCTGAACAACTCGAAGCCGTAACAACAGGTTCGGAATGACACGGATCGTTGTTATATGCCTGGAACCCCCCTCGCACAACGGTGAGAGGGTTTCCGTATGACTTTTACTAATAGATAGGTCTTTGCAAATGAAAACTGAAATGAAAACTGCGCTGTTGGCTATCAGTCTGCTCGTGGGTTCGATGTCCACTGCTCAGGCCGCGGATGGAACGGTGACGTTTCTGGGGTCGGTTCATTCGGGTGCCTGCTCTATCAAGCCTGAGTCCGTGGACCAGTCAGTCCACTTGGGGGCAATCGCAAAACACCAGTTGCAAAACGGCGGCAAATCCAATGCCCGGCCAGTGCGTATCGAACTCGAAGGCTGCGATTTGACCGGCCTTACCGATAACACTGTCACCACCACCTTCACGGCTGCCCCCTCCACCGTCGTTCCTGGCGCCATCGGAACCGTGGGCGGCGCGGGCAATATCGGCGTCATGGTGACGCATGGCAGCACCCCTGTTGAACTCGGTGTACCGACAACCCCGCAGGCCATCGTTGCCGGTGACAACACGCTGCAATTCGGTGCCTACGTACAAGGCGCCGCCACCGGCACCATTGTGCCGGGTGATTTCACCGCAGTAACCAACTTCACCCTGGCTTATCAGTAAGTGTTTCCCCGCCACTTAAGGTGGCGGGGAATTCTGGCGGGAGATTACGGTGAAAACATTCATGAACCTCGCTATTACCAGCTCACTGATGACGCTATTGAGCCCCTGTGTGCTGGCACAGGATCAGGGCGATGGAGTGCTCACACTGGGTGGGCAAATCATTGATTCGGCTTGCGGGCTGGAATTGTCCAGTGTTGATCAAACCATCGAGATGCCTGCAGAGCCCATCGGCCGGTTTATACGCAATACGCTGGGCGCTCCCCATCCCTTTCAGCTGCGACTGATCAATTGCTCATTGAGCCGCCCCGACCCGAGTCGTCCGGGTGAGAGCCTGCCCGACTGGGAGCACCTGCGTGTGACGTTTGATGGCCCCCGAGACAGGCAGGGCCGGTCGTTCGCTGCCTCCGGTCTTTCACAAGGCGTTGCCTTCCATATATGGGACTCGACGGGCCAGGAAAGTATTCCGGGAGAACAAATGGCTCCCCATCCATTGAATGAAGGTGACATGACGCTGAACTACACATTGCGCCTGGTCGGCAACGGCCTGCAGATATTACCTGGCGACCACCGTGCGGCGGTGCGGTTTAAGTTGGAATACTTTTGAACAGTGATGGGTTGCTTTCATGCTGAATGCATCGAAGATAAAAAATACATTCCGCCCCGGTTGGCTGGCGAGCGGATTGATATCTGTAGCGGGAACCGCATTGGCGGCCGGAGATATCGAATTTAACACCGACGTGCTTGATCTTAATGATCGCTCGAATATTGATTTATCGCAGTTCGCGCGCAGCGGTTTTATTTTACCGGGCACTTATTCAATGGTAGTGCAAATCAACAACCAGCCGATTTCCGAACAATCGGTGACCTTTTACCCGCCGGAGGATGATCCAAAGGGAAGCCAAGCCTGCGTGTCGCAAAAACTTGTGGAACAGTTGAGCCTGAAGGCCGCCGGCAACGGGGACATTAGTTGGTGGAAAAACGGAGAGTGCCTGGATATCCGAAGTTTGCCGGGCATGGAAGTCATTGGCGATCTGGCCACCTCTACCTTGAGCGTTAACATTCCCCAGGCCTATCTGGAATACAGCGCGATCAATTGGGATCCGCCCTCTCGCTGGGATGATGGGGTGCCAGGGTTGTTGATTGACTACAACCTGACTGCGCAAAGCAGCCACCAGAGAAATGACAAGGCGCGTAATGACATCAGCGGTAACGGTACGCTCGGAGCCAATGCCGGCGCATGGCGTCTGAGGGCGGACTGGCAAGGCCGTGTCGACCAGGACCGCGAGGCATCGTCCAGGCGCCGGCAACTGGAGTGGAGCCGTTATTACGCTTACCGCGCCATTCCTGAATTACAGGCACGCCTGGTGGTGGGCGAGAACTACTTGTATTCGGACCTGTTCGACAGTTTCCGCTTCACCGGCGCGGCGCTCAACTCGGACGAAAGCCAGTTGCCGCCCAACTTGCGTGGGTACGCACCGGAAGTGGTGGGCGTGGCCAAAACCAACGCAAAGGTCATCATCAGCCAACAGGGCCGTGTGCTCTACGAAACGCTGGTGGCAGCAGGGCCCTTTCGCATTCGGGACCTTAACGACGCGGTCACCGGTCGGCTGGATGTGCGGGTTGAAGAGCAGGATGGCTCGGTGACTACCTTCCAGTTCGATACCGCAGGCGTGCCCTATCTGACGCGCCCCGGGCACGTTCGCTACAAGCTGGCAACGGGGCGCCCGTCCAATCTGCATTACGGTGCCGACGGCGATTTTTTTGGCACGGGGGAGTTTTCCTGGGGCGTCAGCAACGGCTGGTCGCTGTATGGCGGTGGCATCACCGACAACAACTACCGCGCGCTGTCGGTCGGGGTGGGCCGAGACCTGCTGGCATTCGGTGCGATCTCGCTGGATGCCACTCAATCGCGCGCAACCGTATGGAGTGAGACGCTCTCGGGCAAGTCGTACCGTGTTCAATATTCCAAGCATTTCGAAGAGTACGACAGCCAAATCACCTTTGCAGGCTATCGCTTTTCAGAAAAGAACTACTTGAGCATGAGCGAATACCTCGACGCTCGACATTACGGGATAAACGGCGAACTGGCCGATCGCGACGCAAACGGCGACCTGCCCAGGGACTGGAGGCCGATCGGCGATAGCAAGGCACTGTATACCGCGACCATCAACAAACAGTTTCGTGATTTGGGTGCCACGGTTTACGCCAGCTACAACAAGCAAACCTATTGGGGGCGGCCGGCCACACAGCGCTGGAACCTGGCCGTGTCGCGCTACTTCAATGTCGGCACCGTGAAGAACTTGAATGCGTCCCTGAACATGCATCGCACACGGGAATACAACTATCAGGACAACGGTGTTTCGCTGACGGTCAGCCTGCCGTTTGGGCGCACCGGCACATTGTCGATGGACGCCAACCGGGCAGCCGGCAGCAACAGTTTGAGCACGCGTTACAGCGACCGGCTTGATGAACGCAACAGCTACCAACTGAGCGCCAGTGACAAGTCAGCCAGCGGCTATTTGAGCCACATCGGCGACCAGGCGGACTTTGACCTCGCCGCCAGCCGGCAACAAGGCGGCTATACCAGCCTCAGCCTGTCGGCCCGCGGTGGTGGCACGCTCACGCCCCACGGCGCGGCCTTGCATCGCACCAACAGTACCGGCGGTACCCGGTTGATGGTTGACACCGGCGGCGTACCCGATGTGCCGGTGCGTGGTTATGGCAGCCCTTCGCGCAGCAACGCCTACGGCAAAGCGGTGATTTCCGATATCGGCAGCTATACGCGCACGGCAGCCAGTGTCGACCTGGAGAGCTTGCCGAGCAATGTCGAAGCCACCCAATCGGTTACACAACTGACATTGACCGAGGGCGCCATTGGCTACCGGTCTCTTTCGGTGATTGCCGGAGAAAAAGCCATGGCGGTCCTGCGCCTGCCGGATGGCAGTTCCCCCCCTTTCGGCGCGACGGTAAAAAACGTCAAGCAACAGGACACCGGCATCGTGAACGACGGCGGCAATGTCTATCTGAGCGGTATTCAGCAGGGTGAAAAAATGATCGTCAGTTGGGGCGGCTCGGAGCGCTGCGTGCTCACGCTTCCGGCCGTATTGCCCGCTGACCGGCTGACAGACGCGCTGCAACTGGGCTGCCAACGGGTAGCCACTGACCCATCCCTGCCAGGCCCCGCCACCGTGACCGGCACACGAACTGATATGGAGAAATCTTCCTCATGACACTCAACACTCGCCTCACACTCCCGACCTTCACGCTGCTGCTTTTAGGCTTGAGCCAGAACGGCTACGCCGCCGTCGGCCTGGACCGCACCCGTGTGGTTTTTGATGGCGCAAAAGAAGCCACCAGCGTGAATATCACCAACAACAACACTCAACTGCCGTATTTGGCTCAAGGCTGGATTGAGGATGAAGACGGCGCAAAAATCACCTCTCCCCTCATCGTGCTACCCCCCGTGCAACGCCTGGAGCCCGGAAAACAAAGCCAGTTGAAGGTGCAGGCTTTACCGGCGGCCAAGTCGTTACCGCAGGATCGGGAGACGGTCTACTACTTCAACCTGCGGGAAATCCCGCCACGCAGCGACAAGCCCAATACCCTGCAAATTGCGCTGCAAACCCGGATCAAGTTGTTCTACCGGCCGCAGGCTATAGCGCCAAGCCAGCAAGACCTGTCCAACCCCTGGCAGGAAAAGCTGACGCTGACCCTTGATGGCGAGCGCTACCAGGTGAACAACCCGACGCCCTACTACGTCACTCTGGTGGATGCGCGCAGCGCCAAAGAAGGCAAAACCGTAGCAGGCTTCGAGCCGCTGATGATCCCGCCCAAAGCCTCGCTGACGTTGGGGCCTACCGCCAAGGCGCTCGGCGCAACCCCGCATTTGGCCTACGTGAACGACTATGGCGGACGCCCGTTGATGGCTTTCACCTGCAGTCACAACACCTGCAAGGTCAGCGCCCAAGCCTCAACGCCCAACAAGTAGTGTCTGCTGCTGGAGAACGTCATGAAGTCGCACAACGTGAAGATCCTGGGCGCACTGCTGCTGGCCTCAGTTGGAGAGGTTCAGGCGCTAGAGGATGATGTCGAGGGCATGAGCGGCATGTTGAACATCAGCGGTTCCATGCACGAAACCCCGTGCAGCCTGGAAATGACATCGCTGCATCAAACCATTGATCTGGGTGTGGTCTCGACCAGCCACTTGCAACAGCCAGGGGATCAAGCCAGCCCGATCGCTTTTCAATTGCGGTTTTCCGATTGCCAACGCAAAGCCGGTGGAATTCGCAACGAGCGTACCGGGAACCTGGTATGGAGCGCGTTCCAGCCGGTGGTGTCGGTAGCTTTTTTGGCGCCCGCCGATGACGACGATGCACGGCTGGTCAAGGTGCAAGGCATTACCGGCATGGGCCTGCACCTGACCGATGCGTTGGGGCGTGATGTTCAACTGGGCTCAAGGGGCGAACCGCTGTTTCTGCCTCTAGGCAGCAACACCCAGACCTGGAAAGTCCAGCCCACGCGCACCTCGGCTCAATTGACCAGCGGGGCATTTCGGGCCGTGGTCGATTTCAGGCTCAATTATGAGTAAGGACAGAACAATGGCGAAGTCAACCGGCTCCCGAGCCATTCTTTTAGGGGGCGGCCTGTTGTGGGCTGCAAGCCAGGGTGCACTGGCTGAGACCAGTCTGACCATCCGCGCAGTCATCATTGCGCCCCCGCCGTGCGTCATCAACAGCGGTTCCACACTGGACGTACCGTTCGGAAATGACCTGCTGACGTCGCGGGTAGACGGCGTCAATTATCGTCGCAGCGTGCCGTACACCGTCACATGCGACTCGCCGTTCAGCAACGCTTTGACGCTGGAGCTCAAGGGCACGGGCGCAGCGTTTGACAGTGCCGTGCTCATGACGCGCAAAGCCGACCTGGGGGTAAAACTCTTCGTCAATGGTGCTGACTGGCCCCTGAATCGGGCCGTGAATTTTACCTATCCGAACTTCCCGGTGGTGCAAGCGGTACCGGTCAAACGCGCAGGCAGCAAGCTGACGGGAGGGGCATTTGATGCGGCCGCCACGCTGGTGGTCGAATATCAATGAAGAGGAATCAACAATGAAACGTTGGCAGCAGCGAGCATTGCTCGCCATGTGCTCCCTCGGCCTGTGCAGCGGTGTATCCGCCAACCTGACATTCAGCGGAACACTCAACGAGCCTCCGCCCTGCACCATCGATGCGGGCAATACGATTGAAGTCGACTTCGGTGACGTCGGGGTAAAACGGGTGGACGGTGTGAAATACCGCCGAGGCGTCGGCTACACCATCAGCTGTGGCCCGGCCACCCTGCCCTGGGAACTGAAACTGAGTATTAACGGCACCGCTGCAGCCTTTGACGGCGCAGCCGTGCAAACCAGTGTGCCGGCTTTAGGCATTCGCCTATTTCAAAACAGCGTGCCGTTTCGACTGAATACGCCCCTGGACATCAGCTTGTCGTCACCGCCGGTATTGGAAGTCGTGCCCGTCAAACAGCCAGGCGCAGTGTTGCTCCCCGCGAGGTTCACCGCGGTGGCCACGCTGTTGGCTGAATACGAGTAGGAGTGAACGCGATGCGACAGCAAACAGTTGAAAGGAATTGGACCGGTGCCTGGCTGGTGGCGCTACTGGCAGCCAGCCTCGCCCCAGCAGCACAGGCAGCGGACAACCTCAGCTTCAAGGGCAACCTGGTTGAGCAGGCCTGCACCATTCGCCCCGGTGACGAGGCGATTACGTTTGAGCTCTGGGACGTGACCAGCAAGCATCTCTACATCAACACTCGAACTCAGGGCCGGGCATTCAAACTGCACCTGGAAGCCTGCGATACCACAATCAGCGATGCGGTCATCATCACACTGGGCGGCCGGGAAAACGGCGCATTGCCCGGCTTGTTTGCACTGGATGGAGGCAGCAGCGCTACCGGCATCGGGCTGGGGATCGAAACGCCCGATAACAAGCCCTTGCCCGTCAATACCGCCAGCGACGAACAAAAGTTGAGCAATGGCAGCAACGTCATTGAACTCAAGGCCTATGTGCAGGGCGAACCGGATGCGATCCGGGACCAAACCATCGGGCACGGCAGCTACACGGTGACCTCGACTTTTACGCTGGACTATCCCTGACAGCCCCGGACAAACCTCACCTTTTCTCCCGGGTGGCTTTGGCCGCCTGGGCAGAGGAGCAACGAGAGATAGAAATGAAACCACTCTATGCAAGCATGATGCTTCTCGCCCTCATGGGAATGACTACCCTTGCCCAGGCGGTGGATTGCCGCGTCAACGGCGGCCCCTGGCAAAATGGCAACCCCAACCTGAGCGTTCCTGTGAAGGTTACCCTGACCGCAGATCGCTCCCGAATCATGCTCGAAGGAGCAAGGCTGGAATGCCGATTTACCCCGGATGGCGGACCGGGCTGGCGTGAAGACTATTGGACAACCGGAAGCATTGCAGGCACTCCCTGGACCCCCGGGCCGAAATTCGGCAACGAAAGGGCCGGTTTGCGAATCAACGGTGCGTTCTACAACACGCCCGTTCCGACCGGGATACGGATCATCACCATCCCCAACAACACTGCGTTCTATCCGATCGATGTCACGCCTTATATTTTGATGCGAAATACCCCCTCCAACCCAATTGATATTCGAATAGGAGATCAACTTGGATTTTTACGCATGACGGCCACCAACAACTACGACACGCAAATTGCGTACTTGACGGTGACCTATACCGCCGCTAACAACTTCACCGTTTCCCCTTCAACGTGCGCGATCAATAACAACAACCCGATCGTGATTGATTTCAGTACCGTCCACCAACGCGCAATAGGCACCGACCCGCTGACCAGTTCCATTCGTAGCAATCGCAGGCTTAACTACTCCTGCCCGGATGGCGGAATTACCACTCCCATCACGATCACCTATAAAGGCACACCCTCCTTGTTTGATTCCCGGCTGTTGAGCATGTCCAATCCAGACGTCGGCACGGCCATGATCCGTGCAGGCTCTGCGGTTCAGGTCAACGGTAAATTTCTGACCCAGATCACCAACAGTACAGGGGGCGACGATGTGACGTTTTCGCTGGTTCGGCGCAACGGCTCCCTGCCTGCCGCCGGCGCTGTCAGCGGCAGCGGCGTGCTGGTTATGGGCGTGCCGTAATACGTACCAAAAGTCACGCCGAAGTCCGATCGGGCTTCGACTATCGGCACCACACTCCCCTCTCATCTCTGCCGGGCGGCAGCAAGTTTGCATTGCGCGCAAGTTCAGTCGCATCCGGAAAAAACAACGAGAAGCAGAATGAAGTACCTTTATGGAAGCATGTTACTTCTTGCCCTTATAGGCGTGACAACGACCGCCCAGGCGGTGGATTGTCGCGTCAACGGCGGCCCCTGGCAAAATGGCAACCCCAACCTGAGCGTTCCTGTGAAAGTCAGCCTGACCGCAGATCGCTCCCGGATCATGCTCGAAGGAGCAAGGCTGGAATGCCGATTCACCCCGGATGGCGGCCCGGGCTGGCGCGAAGACTATTGGACATCCGGAAGCGCAGCCGGCACACCCTGGACCCCGGGGCCGAAATTCGGCAACGAAAGGGCCGGTTTGCGAATCAACGGTGCGTTCTACAACACGCCCGTTCCGGCCGGGATACGGATCATCACCATCCCCAACAACACTGCGTTCTATCCGATCGATGTCACCCCCTTCATCTTGATGCGCAACGATCCGACCAATCCCATCGATGTCAGGGTCGGAGACAACCTGGGTTTGTTACGCCTCACCAGTTCAAACAATTATGACGGCACCCGACCACAGCTCACGGTGACCTACACCGCCTCAAACAACTTTACCGTCAACCCTTCAACCTGCACGATCAACAATAACAATCCGATCGAAATCAACTTCGGAAACGTCCATCAACGGGCAATAGGAACGGATCCGTTGACGACAGCCATTCGCGCCAACCGCCGACTCACCTATTCGTGCCCGGACGGCGGCATCACCGTGCCCATTACCATTACCTACAAAGGCACGCCCTCCGCCTTTGACTCACGCCTGTTGCGCATGACCAACGGGGATGTCGGCACGGCGATGGTGCGTGCCGGTGCCGCCGTTCAAGTCAACGGTTCGTTCCGAACCCAGATCACCAACAGCACTGGCGCAGACGACGTGACGTTTTCGCTGGTTCGTCGCAACGGCTCCCTGCCCGCTGCCGGGGCTATCAGTGGCAGCGGTGTGCTGGTGATGGGCGTGCCGTAAAGCCGGGCCACGAATAAAGCCGCGCAGCCCGGGAGATTATTCCCCGAGACTGCGCAGCTGGCAGATGGCTATAATCTCGCGCAACCGCCCCACGACAGTGTCAGCGCCCTCCCACACCCTCGACGACGACCCCCACCATGAACAAGATCCTGGCACTGGCTGCAGCAGTGGTACTGATGACCGGCTGTACCACCACCTCCGACACCTACCTCAAAAATGGCGAGCAAGGCCTGACCATCGATTGTTCAGGCGAGGCCAACTCATGGGCCAGTTGCTATGAAAAAGCCGACGCTTCCTGTGCGGGCACGGGTTACCGCATCGTCGGTACCGAAGGCACGCCAGCGTTGAAAGAAGACGACAAAACCCTGGGCAAGGACGTAGGTAACTACAAAAGCCGCAGCGTCGTGGTGGTTTGTAAATAGGCCGCCAGGTTAGAGGTGGATTTCGGCGAACTTGATGCCGAGTCCACGCAGGATTTCGATCAGGTCATCCAGACGTGGAAATGACTCAACTTCGTCCTGCTCGTCCACGAGGAAGTAGCTGCGCCCTTCGCTCTTCTTGAAAAACACAATCCACTCGCCCAAGTCGGCGGGATTTTGAATGACATGGGTGGCCGAAATTTGCCCTTCGGCGTAGCGGGCTTTGACAACTTCACGTTTCATCAGCGTATTCCAGAAAAAGACAAATGCCGCGCAAGCCCAGGCTCGCGCGGCATTTTTGTGCATTTTACACCAACGGGCCGGGCATAAAAAAAGCCTGGCACTGCATACGCAGGACCAGGCTTTTCATCGGATGGGAGTGCGTAACGTGAACCTTGCAGGTTCAACCTGAAATGCAATCCTCGGCGGCTTTCTTGATGTCGCCCGGGCGGATCGGCACGTTGGACATGCTTTCATACAGCTTGATGCTGCTACCGCTGGAGCGCTCTTCAATTTCGAAAATCGCGGAAGGGTCGGCCGAGAATTTCTGCGGCACGATCACCTGAATACCATCCTTGTGCGGCTCAATCTGCGGCGGACGACGGGTGTCAGCGAGTTTACGCACCACACACGCGGCGTATTCCGGCGGTTTCTTCCCTGAGATGACCACCAAGGTGGGCGGGGTCTGCTTGATATCTGCAACCGAAGCACATCCACCTAACGCCAGGGCCAGAACCAACACACTCCACTTCATACTTAAACCTCCGATAAAGATCCTACGACAGCGCAGAGGGTAATTTTCTCCCGCCAATGTAGGATTTATCTGTGAAAACTGAGTGAATAACTGTTTTAAATTGTCGACGTCATCGACGACGGCGCGATAATAAACGCGCTGGGGCTGATAAACTCCATCTTATCCTACGTATTGTTCTGATTTTTCAGAAAAAAAGCCCTTCTGGAGACACCCCATGAAATTCATCCACCAGCGCGAGCACCTCAACGAGGGCGACATCGTTGTTATCGAGTGCTCGCAGACCTGCAACATTCGCCTGATGAGCGATGCCAACTTTCGCAGCTTCAAAAACGGCGGCCGTCACACCTACCATGGCGGCGCTTTTGACAAATTCCCGGCCAAAATCACCGCACCCAGCACCGGTTTCTGGAACATCACTCTGGACGTGGTCACGCGCCGCGCCATCAGCGTTACCCGCAAACCGGCGTTGTCCCACAAGATTCGCATCGTTCGCCGCACCAGCTCCAAACTGAGCTGACCCGCGCACCTGACAGGAAAACCGCAGTGACCACAACCACCAAATACGTCATCAAGTACAAGCTCAACGGCGAACGCCGCTTTGAATTCGCTCAACTGCACAGCAACAGTGTGGAAGAAGCCAGGCAAGCCCTGGCGAAAATACACGATGCCAGTGACGAAATTACTGACATCAATGTGAGCAAGGCGTTGTAAGCCATGCAGGGCCCGACTGCCGATCTTTTCGCGGATGCTGCCTTGCAGCAGCCCGAGGGGCGCGAACAGATTGGCGAAGAATCCTACGTGCTACGCGCTTTTGCCCTCCCCTGGATTGACCGTCTGTTACCCGAGCTGCGGCGAATTTTGGCCCAATCACCTTTTCGGCAGATGGTCACGCCCGGCGGTTTCACCATGTCAGCAGCGCTGAGCAGTTGCGGTGCGCTGGGCTGGACCACGGACAGCACGGGTTACCGTTACAGCGCCCTTGATCCGCGCAGCCAGCGACCCTGGCCGGCCATGCCGGATACCCTGCGCCAGCTTGCGATTCTCGCCGCTGCAGAGGCCGGGTTCCCCGCCTTCTCTCCGGATGCCTGTCTGATCAACCGCTACGTGCCCGGCGCAAAGATGTCGTTGCATCAGGACAAAAATGAGCGTTGCTACAGTGCTCCTGTGGTTTCCGTATCTTTGGGGTTGCCTGCAATTTTTCTATTCGGTGGCCATGAGCGCAGTGACAAGACCCGCAAGATTTCACTGTTTCACGGCGACATCGTCGTCTGGGGCGGCGTTGATCGCTTGCGCTTTCACGGGGTACTGCCTATCAAGGACGGCGTGCACTCGGTCATGGGGCCTCAACGCATCAACCTGACGTTTCGCACTGCCGGTTAATTTGACCGCAAGCTTCAGAGTGCCGGGAGCATTGAGCGCAGATATTCTGCCGGTGAATCCCCAGGAGTGCAGGCCGTGAACAATGAATCCGATCCCCGCTGGGCCGCCATCGTCGCCCGCGATGCCAAGGCCGACACTTTGTTTGTGTATGGCGTGAAAACCACCGGCGTTTACTGCCGCCCCAGCAGCGCCTCACGCTTGCCACGCCCGGAAAATATCGAGTTTTTCGACAGCCCCGCACAGGCCGAGGCCGCCGGTTACCGGCCCAGCAAACGTGCCGCCGGCGATCAGACGCAGTTGGCTGCACACCATGCACAGCTGGTGGCCAGCGCCTGCCGCCAAATCGAACAGGCCGAGACGCCGCCCCATTTGGAAGAACTCGCGCGCACGGCCGGGTTGAGCCCGTTCCACTTTCATCGCGTGTTCAAGTCCGTGACCGGCCTGACGCCCAAGGGCTACGCCAGCGGCCTTCGCTCGCGCAAGGTGCGTGACGGCCTCAAGAGCGCACATTCGGTAACGGACGCCCTGTATGACGCAGGCTTTAACTCCAACAGCCGCTTTTACGAGTCCGCAGAACAATTGCTCGGCATGAAACCACGCGATTACAAAGCCGGCGGCGCAAACAGTGAGATCCGCTTCGCCGTGGGTCAATGTTCATTGGGTGCAATCCTGGTGGCGCAGAGTCAAAAAGGCATCTGCGCCATTTTGATGGGCGATGACCCGAACGCCTTGTTGCATGATCTGCAGGACCAATTCCCCAAAGCCGAATGGGTTGGGGCAGACCGGGATTTCGAACAGTTGGTCGCCCAGGTTGTAGGCTTTATCGAAGCGCCCGCCATAGGCCTGGATTTGCCCTTGGATCTGCGCGGAACAGCCTTTCAAGAAAGGGTGTGGCAGGCGCTGCGCGACATTCCCGTGGGCAGCACCGCCAGTTACGCGCAGATTGCCGAGCGCATCGGCGCACCCAAATCCTTTCGGGCCGTGGCCCAGGCCTGCGGGGCCAACAGCCTGGCGGTGGCGATTCCCTGCCACCGGGTGGTTCGCAGCGATGGCGAACTGTCGGGCTACCGCTGGGGCGTGGAGCGCAAGCGGCAGTTGCTGGAACGGGAAACCAATGGTTAACGGATGCCGATATACACCTCGGCCTGGTTGTCTGCCTGGTACAGCTCAAAATCGGTGACAAACGCACGCGTTTCCACATCCGGCTGTTCAAAATACGCCCAGACCCGCTGCCAGGCCTGGATGATTGCGTCCGGCATCGGCCCGCTGGCCTCAAACACCAGGTAACGCCCGGGCTCGATCACCAGGCTTTCAAAGCCTTGCGCCGGGGCATGGGTCGAAACACCGGCGGTGACATCAAACAGCCCATGGGCGTCGGATTCATAACCGCTGTAAACCCCGTAAACCGGTGATTCGGCCTGCTTGCCGGGGATCTTCGCGTAAATCTCCTCACCGAAAAACTGCTGCCACATCGGGCCGATTTTCGCGCTCGACGCCTGCATCTCGTCGGCATTGCGCGTACGCACCTTCAACCCGGACACCCGGATCGCCGCCACGGTTTGTTCCTTGATGGTTGGCAAAGCCCCTCTCCTTTTAAAGCTTCAGTTTGCGTTTTCGAAATTCGGCGACCTTATGCCGGTTGCCGCACAGCGCCATGCTGCACCAGCGGCGCTTGTGGGCCTTGGTCCGGTCATAAAACCACAGGATGCATTCCGGGTGTTCGCAGCGGCGAATCAAGCTGAAATCCCCGGCCACCAATAAATTAGCCGCTGCTTCGGCAATCGGCGACAAAAATTGTTCGGCGGTCTGCTGTTTGCGCTGACGCTCCAGTTGAGGTGCGCCAGATGTCGGCCACACCAATTGCGGGTGGCTGACCGCTTTGCGCAAAAAACCGTTAAGTGCTGCAGGGTTGCCAGGCTCTCCGGCCTTGCGTGCGGCCACCAGTTCGCGCACCACTTCACGCAGCGTCCGGGCAGCGCCGAGCAACTCGCCTTCTTCGAACGCTGGAACACTGCCCTCCTTCGTCCACTCCAGACGAACCAGCCAGCGTTCGACATCCGCGTCGGTTTTCCAGAAATCCCACGGCACATTGTCGACATTCGCCAGGGTGTTGAGCATGTCGAGCACCGGGTCATCGGCCAGTACATAGGGTTCCAGCGGCGCGGGTGGGGTGATGGGCGTGGTCATGGCGTGTCCTCTTGAACGTCGGCAGATGGTAACCGCTATTTACATATATGAACAGTTACCCAGTCGAGAAAGCTAACCACTTAAATCCAGTTGACAGGTTACATTTTTCAGCGCAGCTTTTAAAAACGGTAACCCGTAACCACTAATTTTCAAGTTACTAAAAGGTGCGTAAATCATGTCTGCCCAAGCTCCAGTCGTTCGCTACCACCACGTCAATGTTGATGGCGTGAACATGTTTTACCGTGAGGCCGGCGACCCTGCGGCGCCCGTCATGTTGCTGTTGCATGGTTTCCCCAGCTCTTCGCACATGTACCGCGACCTGATCCCGCTGCTGGCGACGCGCTTTCGGGTTATTGCCCCGGATTTACCGGGTTTCGGCTTCACTGAAGTGCCTGCCGAGCGCAATTACCACTACAGCTTCGATCACCTGGCGATCACCGTCGGGCATTTTGTCGATGCACTGAAGCTCACACGCTACGCGCTGTATGTTTTCGATTACGGCGCGCCAGTGGGCTTGCGCCTGGCGGTGGCCCATCCGGAGCGCGTCAGTGCGCTGGTCTCGCAGAACGGCAATGCCTACCTGGAAGGGTTGGGCGATGCCTGGGCGCCGATCCGCACTTACTGGGCCGACCCAAGCCAGGCCAACCGCGAAGTCATCCGCAATGCTGTGATCAGCCTGGAAGGCACGCGCTATCAATACTTGCACGGAGTGAGCCAGCCAGAGCTGGTTGCGCCGGAGTCCTACATGCTCGATGTGCTGCTGATGCAGCGCCCCGGCAATGACGAAATCCAGCTCGACCTGTTCCTTGACTACCGCAACAACCTCACGCTCTACCCGGCATTCCAGGCGTTCTTCAAAACCACTGAGGTCCCCACGCTGGTGATCTGGGGCCAAAACGACCCGTTCTTCATTCCACCTGGCGCCCTCGCCTATAAAAACCACAACCCGAACGCGGTGGTCGAATTGCTGGACACGGGCCACTTCGCCCTGGAAACCCACGCCGCCCACATCGCCGAACGCATTCATGCCGTGCTCGGTACGGCAATCAACTGACGTCGCACCACGAAACATCCCTGTCGTCCAGTGAATAAAACAGACTGGCCGGGTGCCAGGGGCCCTGTTAAAACAGCGAAACGCCTTACTAACGCTGGAGACGGATCCCATGAGCACCTGGCCAGACACCCGAATTCTCGACCTGCTGGGCATTGAAGTACCCATCATTCAGGCTCCGATGGCCGTGGGCACCACCACGGACATGGTGATCGCCGCCAGCAAGGCCGGTGCCCTCGGCTCACTGCCGGCGGCTGCGCTGACCCTCGACCAGTTGCGCGACGCCTTGACTACCCTGCGCGAGGCCGGCGCCAAGCCTCTTAACGTCAACTTCTTCTGCCATCAACCGCCCGCCCCGGACGCAGCACGCGAGCACCGCTGGAAAGCGTTGCTCGAACCTTATTACCGCGAACTCGGCGCCGACTTTGACGCGCCGACGCCGGTATCCAACCGCGCGCCTTTTAATGAAGACGCGTGCAAAGTGATTGAAGAGTTCCGCCCCGAAGTGGTGAGTTTTCACTTTGGCCTGCCGGAAAAAGCCCTGCTGGACCGGGTAAAGGCCACGGGCGCCAAAGTGCTGTCGTCGGCCACCACCGTGGAAGAAGCCATTTGGCTGGAACAACACGGCTGCGATGCAATCATCGCTATGGGCATCGAAGCGGGCGGCCACCGTGGGCTGTTCCTCACCGACGACCTCAATACCCAGATCGGTTTGATGGCGCTGGTGCCGCAAATCGTCGATGCCGTCAGCGTGCCGGTGATTGCCGCCGGAGGCATTGGCGACGCGCGTGGTATTGTGGCGGCCTTCGCGCTGGGCGCCTCGGCCGTGCAGATCGGCACCGCGTATCTGTTTACACCCGAAGCCAACGTCACCGCTTCCCATCACCATGCACTGCGCAACGCCCAGGCCAGCGAAACTGCGCTGACCAACCTGTTCACGGGCCGCCCGGCACGGGGCATCGTCAACCGGGTGATGCGTGAACTGGGCGCGATCAACCCCGCCGCACCGGCATTTCCGACCTCGGGCGGCGCGCTGCTGCCGCTCAAGGACAAGGATGAGGCGGGGTTCAGCAACCTGTGGTCGGGCCAGGCGCTTCGCCTGGGCAAAGACATTTCAAGTTATGACCTGACACGCCAACTGGCCGAGCAGGCGCTGGCCAAGCTCAAGCCGTTCTGACACGGGGGGCAACTTTAGGCTGTACCGGGGATGGCCAACCGCTATATATTCCCATACATAGCGGTTAAGCCTTCTCTCTATAACAAGCCATAACAAGCCCACCCCCCAAGGAGCTGCTTCATGAAGATTCACGCCTCACGCCTGGCCATCCTGGTCGCCGCCCTCGCCTTTGGTTCAGCCCACGCCGATGAAGTCCAGGTGGCCGTGGCCGCCAACTTCACCGCGCCGATCCAGGCGATTGCCGCTGACTTCGAAAAAGACACTGGCCACAAGCTGGTCGCGGCCTACGGCGCCACCGGCCAGTTCTACACGCAGATCAAGAACGGCGCGCCGTTCGAGGTGTTCCTGAGCGCCGACGATACCACCCCGCAAAAGCTTGAAACCGAAGGCGACACTGTCAAAGGTTCGCGCTTCACCTATGCCGTAGGCACCCTCGCCCTGTGGTCGGCCAAAGAAGGTTACGTAGACGCCAAAGGCGATGTGCTGAAGAAAAACGACTTCAAGCACCTGTCCATCGCCAACCCGAAAGCCGCCCCGTACGGCCTGGCCGCCACTCAGGTTCTGGCCCGGGAAGGCTTGACCGACAAGGTCAAGGACAAGATCGTTGAAGGCCAGAACATCACCCAGGCCTATCAGTTCGTCTCCACCGGCAATGCCGAGCTGGGGTTTGTGGCCTTGTCGCAGATCTACAAGGACGGCAAAGTCACCAGCGGTTCGGCGTGGATTGTTCCAGCCTCCATGCACGACCCGATCAAGCAGGACGCGGTGATCCTCAACAAGGGCAAAGACAGCGTCGCCGCCAAGGCGCTGATTGAGTACCTCAAAGGGCCAAAAGCCGCTGCTGTTATCAAGTCCTACGGTTACGAGCTGGCCAAGTAAATGCCGTTATCGAGTGCCGATTTTTCCGCTATCTGGCTGACCATTAAACTGGCGTCACTGACCACCGTGATCCTGCTGGTCATCGGCACTCCGATTGCCCTGTGGCTGTCGCGCACCCGCTCGTGGTGGCGCGGCCCCATTGGCGCAATCGTCGCCTTGCCGTTGGTGTTGCCGCCAACGGTGATCGGCTTCTATCTGTTGTTGACCATGGGTCCCAATGGCTACTTCGGCCAGTTCACCCAATGGCTGGGCCTGGGCACCCTGACCTTCAGCTTCGCCGGGCTGGTGATCGGCTCGGTGATCTATTCCATGCCGTTTGTGGTACAGCCGTTGCAAAACGCCTTCTCCGCCATCGGCACCCGCCCGCTGGAAGTGGCCGCGACCTTGCGCGCCAATCCATGGGACACCTTCTTCAGCGTGGTCCTGCCGCTGGCGCGCCCGGGCTTTATCACCGCGTCGATCCTCGGCTTCGCCCATGCCGTCGGTGAGTTTGGGGTGGTGCTGATGATCGGCGGTAACATTCCGGACAAAACCCGTGTGGTTTCGGTGCAAATCTACGACCACGTTGAAGCCATGGAATACGCGCAAGCCCACTGGCTGGCTGGCTCCATGGTGGTGTTCGCATTCCTCGTATTGCTGGCGCTCTACTCCAGCCGTAAAACCAAGATGGGCTGGAGCTGACTGCGATGATTGATGTACGCCTGCACCTTAACTATTCCGGCTTTGCGCTGGATGTCGACCTGCAGCTCCCCGGCCGTGGCGTGACGGCGTTGTACGGGCACTCCGGCTCGGGCAAAACCACCTGCCTGCGTTGCATCGCCGGGTTGGAACACGCCCCGGACGGGTTTATCCGGATCAACGACGAGGTCTGGCAAGACAGCCGCAACGAGCTGTTTATGCCACCGCACAAACGCGCGCTGGGTTACGTATTCCAGGAAGCGAGCCTGTTTCCCCATCTGTCGGTGCGTGCCAATTTGGAGTTCGGCCTCAAGCGCATTCCACGGCAACAACGGCGCGTGGACATGGCCCAGGCCACCGAGTTGCTGGGTATCGGCCATCTGCTGGAGCGCCACCCGCAGCATTTGTCCGGTGGCGAGCGCCAGCGTATCGGCATCGCCCGCGCACTGCTCACCAGCCCGAAACTGTTGCTGATGGACGAGCCGCTGGCGGCACTGGACAGCCAGCGCAAAAGCGAAATCCTGCCGTACCTTGAACGCCTGCACGATGAACTGGATATCCCGGTGCTGTACGTCAGCCACGCCCAGGATGAAGTGGCGCGGCTGGCCGATCACATCGTGTTGCTCAGCGATGGCAAGGCACTGGCCAGCGGCCCTGTCGGCGAAACCCTGGCGCGGCTCGACCTGCCCATGGCGCGGGGTGACGACGCCGGTGTGGTGATCAATGGCAGCGTCAGCGCTTATGACGAGCACTATCAATTGCTCACCCTTCAACTGCCGGGCTGCCCGTTGCAGATTCGTGTGGCCCATGCTCCGCTGGCGCTCGGCAAACAATTGCGTGTGAAAATTCAGGCGAGGGATGTGAGCCTCAGCCTGCAAGCCGAAGAACACAGCAGCATCCTCAATCGGTTGCCGGTGATGGTCACTGAAGAAATGTCGGCGGAAAACAACGCTCATGTGCTGGTGCGCCTGGACGCTGGCGGCACGCCATTGCTGGCACGCATCACCCGCTTCTCCCGCGACCAGTTGCAACTGCACCCCGGCCAGACGCTGTGGGCGCAGATCAAGGCGGTGGCCGTGCTGGCATAGAAACCTTTTGGCACGACCGCACACCGCTGCGGTCAATCAGACATACCGGCTTGATTTGTTGCCAAGGAATTCGCCCCATGCCTGACTCTGCGCTGCCCCGCGACCTGCACTATGTAGACGACACCCGGCCCGGCATCAGCCGCAAACTGTTGCGCGGCAAGTTCCAATACTTCGACACCCAGGGCAAGCGCATTACCGATGCCGATGAAGTCACGCGGCTGAATGCGCTCGCGGTCCCGCCCGCCTACACCGACGTATGGATTTGCGCGGATGCCCACGGCCATCTGCAAGCCACCGGCTTTGACGCCCGGGGCCGCAAGCAATACCGCTACCACCCGCGCTGGCGCGAAGTGCGTGACACGGATAAATACGCGCGCTTGCAGGCGTTCGGCAATGCGTTGCCCAAGCTACGCAAAAAACTGGAGGTGCAGATGGCCGAACCCGGTTTTACCCGCGAAAAGGTGCTGGCCACCGTGGTGATGCTGCTGGACGCCACGTTGATTCGCGTGGGCAATTCCCAGTACGCCCGTGAGAACAAATCCTACGGGCTGACCACCCTGCGCACGCGGCATGTCGATATCAAAGGCAGTGAAATCAAATTCCAGTTCCGAGGTAAAAGTGGCGTGGAGCATCAGGTCAGCGTCAAGGACCGACGCCTGGCCACCGTGGTCAAGCGTTGCCTGGAATTGCCGGGGCAAGACCTGTTTCAGTACCTGGACGAGGACGGCGAGCGGCACACCGTCACCTCCTCGGACGTGAACGCCTACCTGCACAGCCTTACCGGCGCCGACTTTACTGCCAAGGATTACCGTACGTGGGCCGGTACCGCGATGGCCCT
Organism: Pseudomonas tolaasii NCPPB 2192; assembly: GCF_002813445.1. Lineage (NCBI taxonomy): Bacteria > Pseudomonadati > Pseudomonadota > Gammaproteobacteria > Pseudomonadales > Pseudomonadaceae > Pseudomonas > Pseudomonas tolaasii. The sequence continues at coordinate 4,892,808 of NZ_PHHD01000001.1, read as the reverse complement.
CGCCGTATTGCGCGAGCTGGAGTGGCAGCCGGAATCGGATGCCAAGCGCCATGTGGTGGCGATGGTCAAGGATGTGGCCAAGCAGTTGGGCAACACCCCGGCGGTGTGTCGCAAGTGCTACATCCATCCGGCGGTACTGGAGCATTTCAGCCTTGGTGAGCTGTCCAAACTGCCCAAGCCCCGGGTGCGCAAAGGCTTGAAAGCCGAAGAAGTTGCCCTGGCCATGTTTCTCGAACAACTGGCCGCCGATTTGCCGAAGAGCGCCAAGGCAAGTTAGCCCTTCCCGCGTCTGAATCACTAGTCAAGGGTGAGCGCAGTACCTGTGGCGAGGGAGCTTGCTCCCGCTGGAGTGCGAAGCGCTCCCAGGATCGTGGGGCCGCTACGCAGCCCAGCGTGAGCAAGCTCCCTCGCCACAATGCCAGCTGAAGTCGTGTGGGGAGTTAGGGAGGATGCCCGCCCGACGATTCGGCCTCGACGTCCGTGTACTGGTAAAGAGCCATCACGTCGAGCGAGCGGAAGAATGATAAGCCAATGCCCGGCGGCTGTCGTGCCGGGCGTTTCCGAATATGACCCAAGCAGAGGCCTACAGGCAGGTCGCCAGCGCCGCCTGGCGACGCTTGGCCGGCAGGTTGTCTTCGTGAGCGTAGTATTTGACGGTGGAACCGGCGCCCGTACTGCGCACGTCGGCAAAGTAGTCGCCGCCCGTGGTGTACACCGTGAAACCACTGCCTTCGAGCGGCTCCTTGAAGCCGCCGGCATCAACGCCAAACACGGTTTCGTCCTGCCAGCCGAACTGGATGCACTGGGCAACCAACAGCGGGGCCTTGTCCGAGGCGAGGGTTTTGTAGGGCGTGCCTGTGCGCGCCTCTTTCATCTTCGAGCCCGCACAGCCGCTCAGAACTGCCAGGACCAACGCGCCAATGACGACCTTCCGCATGCCATTACTTCCTTGGAAAAAACGCGACTTTACCACCGCTGAGGCACCGGCTGACGCATGCATGAACTTTCTTTCACTGTGACGGCAGACCCTGGCGCCTATAGTCGACAAGCTCATTTTTAAGAAGTCTCCCTTCTGCCCGCTCTCCCGCGGGCTTTTTTTCGCCTGCGCATCACAGCCACCAGCGAAACAGATAAAACAGCGCCATGCTCAGCAGCACGGTGATCAACACACTGCGTGTCCAAAACATCAAGGCGACTGCGCAGATCCCCGCCAGCAGGTAAGGGTTGGCCGGGCTCAGGTTCAGCTTGTGCTCGGCAAGGAAGATAATTGGCCCGCAAATCGCCGTGAGCATGCCCGGCACCGCAAAGCCCAGAAACTCCCGTGCGCCACGGTTCAGGCGCACCGGCAGGCGCGGTTCGATAAACAGATAGCGGTTGAAAAACACCACCAGGCCCATGGTCACAATCATGATGAAGATCATTGCTGGCCCACTCCCAACCGTTTGCAGGCATAACCTGCGCTCATGCCCAACACGCCCGACACCACCACCGCCGATTCCCAGTGCAGGTAACTCAGCCACACCGAGAACAGCAAGGACACGGCCACGCACACCACCGTGGGCACATCACGCACGACGGGGGTGATCAAGGCAATAAAGGTAGCGGCGATGGAGAATTCCAGCCCCAACTGATCAAGCCCGGGGATGCTTTTGCCAAGTACGATGCCGGCCAGGGTGAACAGGTTCCAGGCGATATAAAACGTCAGACCCACGCCCAGGGCGTACCAGCGGTTAAAGGTCTCGCGATCGTAATGATTGACCAGTGCAAAGAATTCGTCGGTCAGCAAAAAGCCCAGGCTGATGCGCCAGCGCGCATTCAGCGAGGACAAGGTTGGGCGCATGTGCATGCCGTACAGCAAATGCTGGGAAGTCAGCAGCAACGTGGTCAACACAATAGAAATCAGGCTTGCGCCGCTTTTGACCATGCCGATGGCCACCAATTGCGCAGCGCCGGCAAACACGATGGCGGACAAACCCTGGGCCTCCAGCGGGCTGAATTGCGCATCGATGGCCATGGAGCCGGCGAGCAGCCCCCACGGCGCGCAGGCCAGGGATAATGGAATAACGGCAATCGCGCCGCGAGCGAAGGCTTGATAAGGGACAGATGTAGACATGGAGACGGCTCATCGACAAACAGTCGACAAGCATGCCAGCGTCACACGGGGGTTGTCTTGAACGATCGTGCTCAGGCGAGCTTGACCGACACCTGCTCCACCGCATCACGGGCTTCGCGCAGTTCGTAGGCGTCCTGGTTCAGCCGGTGAATGGTATTGAGCAGGCGTTGGCGCAACACCTCATCGCCGAGCTTTTCGACAGCGCGCATGAGATCAAACGCAGCGGTTTCGTTGTTGTCCGCGACGGAATCGAGGGTCTTGCGCAGGTTGCGAGTGGCACGGGTCACGCGGTTACTTCCTATATCACTGATGGCGGGCACTTTAGGACATTCATGTTTCATTTTAATTTCAAACACTTGTGGCGGATTTGCCGAGGTTTGATCCAGATCAACCGAATTCAGGATTTGACCTACATATATGCATATCCGTATATTCGGATTTCAATATATTTCAAGACCTCGGCTATGTCAGACCTTTTCTCCCCGCCCACCCTCTTCAAATGCCTGGCCGATGCCACTCGCGCTCGGTTGACACTTCTGATTCTGCGCGAAGGCGAACTTTGCGTGTGCGAACTGATCCATGCTCTGGACGACAGTCAGCCCAAAATTTCCCGGCACCTGGCGCAATTGCGCAGTTGCGGGCTGCTGCTGGACCGTCGTCAGGGTCAATGGATCTACTACCGCCTCAATCCGGCGCTGCCCGCTTGGGTCACTCAAGTGCTGGAAACCACCCTGCAAGCCAACCAGCCATGGTTGCACAGCGACGCACAACGTCTTGATGCAATGGGCGACAGACCACAACGGGCCAGCACCTGCTGCTGAGCCATCGGAGCGTTTATTCATGCTTGTCGCAATCGCCATTTTTATCGTCACCATCGTACTGGTCATCTGGCAGCCCAAGGGGCTCGGCGTGGGCTGGAGCGCCACGCTGGGCGCCATATTGGCTTTGGCGTGTGGTGTGATCAGCTTCACGGACATTCCCGTGGTGTGGCACATCATCTGGAACGCCACCGGCACCTTCGTCGCGCTGATCATCATCAGCCTGCTGCTCGATGAAGCGGGGTTCTTCGCCTGGACGGCGCTGCACGTCGCGCGCTGGGGTCGTGGACGCGGCCGGCAGTTGTTTGCCTATATGGTGCTGCTCGGCGCGCTGGTCTCGGCGCTGTTCGCCAACGATGGCGCAGCGTTGATCCTCACCCCGATTGTGATGTCGATGCTGCTGGCCTTGCGCTTTTCCCCTGCCGCCACCCTGGCGTTCGTGATGGGAGCGGGGTTTATCGCGGACACCGCGAGCTTGCCGCTGGTGGTGTCGAACCTGGTCAATATTGTCTCGGCGGACTACTTCAAGATCGGTTTCAACGAATACGCCGCCGTCATGGTCCCCGTGAACCTGGTCAGCGTGGCGGCAACGCTCGCGGTGCTGTTGTGGTTTTTCCGCCGCGATATTCCGCACACCTACGACCCCGCCGACCTCGAAGACCCGGCCAGCGCCGTCCACGATTGTGCGACCTTTCGCGCCGGCTGGTGGGTACTGGGCATTTTGCTGGTGGGTTGTTTCGCCCTGGAACCGTTGGGCATCCCCATCAGCGCCATTTCCGCCGTGTGTGCGGTACTGCTGTTGGTGATCGCCGCCAAGGGTCACAAGATCTCCACACGCAAGGTTCTCAAGGAAGCGCCGTGGCAGATCGTGGTGTTTTCCCTCGGGATGTACTTGGTGGTCTACGGCTTGCGCAATGCCGGGCTGACGAATTATCTCGCCACCTGGCTCGACACCTTTGCCTCCTATGGCGTGTGGGGCGCGGCGATGGGCACCGGCGTGCTGACGGCGCTGCTCTCTTCGGCGATGAACAACCTGCCGACCGTGTTGATTGGCGCATTGTCCATCGAGTCAAGCCATGCGGTGGGCGTGATCAAGGACGCCATGATTTACGCCAACGTGATCGGCAGCGACCTGGGCCCGAAAATCACCCCCATCGGCAGCCTGGCTACGTTGCTGTGGCTGCATATTCTGGCGCGCAAAGGCATCACCATCACCTGGGGTTACTACTTCAAGGTCGGCATCGTGCTGACCTTGCCGGTGCTGTTGATCACCCTCGCCGCCCTCGCCCTGCGCCTGAGCTTTTGAAGGAGTTCGCGCCATGAAAGTCCTGTTCATGTGTACCGCCAACAGTTGCCGCAGCATCTTGTCCGAAGCGGTGTTCAACCACCTCGCGCCGCCGGGTTTCGAGGCGATCAGTTCCGGCAGCTTCCCCAAGGGGCACGTGTTGCCCCGCAGCCTGAGCACGTTGCAGGCCGCGGGCATCAGCACCGAGGGGTTGTACAGCAAAGGCAACGAGGCATTTGAAGGCAGCCCGCCGGATGTGGTGATCACGGTGTGCGACAAGGCCGCCGGCGAAGCATGCCCCGTCTATTTCGGGCCGGCCACGAAGGCGCATTGGGGGCTGGAAGACCCGTCGGAGATAACGGGGGACGATGCCAGCATCAGGGAGGCCTTCAATGCGACACTGGGCATCATTGCCACCCGCTGCCAGGCGTTTTTTGCGCTGCCTTTCGCCCGTCTCGACACTGCCGGCTTGAAGGCCGAACTCGACCGCATCGCGTTGTTATAAAGCGGGTAATCAACACTCGATCTGCACACCCCGGCCAGCGTATGCTCGTGCCCTTTCTCGAAGGGACGCGGGCATGTTGACGATTTTTTTCTACGCACTGGTTTTCGGTTTTGTATTTTGCCTCTCGCCTGGCGCGGTGCTGGCCGAGACTCTGCGCCGAGGCCTGCTCCACGGTTTTACGCCCGCGTTGCTGGTGCAGTTTGGCTCGTTGGTGGGCGATGCGGTCTGGGCCATCATTGGCCTGACCGGTATCGCCCTGCTGATCCAGCACGATACGGTGCGCGTACCGCTGACCATCGTGTGCGCCGTGTACCTGGCCTGGCTGGGCGTACGCAGCCTGATTGATGCATGGCATTTGCCCGAGGCCAACAGTGCGCCTGCAGGCACCGGTCAAAACGCATTGGCGGTCGGTGCCGCGATCTCCCTGGCCAACCCGAAGAACATCGTCTATTGGGGCGCACTGGGCAGTGCTTTGTCCGGCATCGTTGGCGCCACGCCCAGCCACGGGCAAACCCTGATGTTTTTTGCGGGCTTCATGCTGGCGTCGGTGTTGTCCTGTTTCCTGATCGCAGCATTGGTCAATCTATTGCGCAAGAACGCTTCCCCCGTCTGGCAGCGCATCAGCTATGGCGCCTGTGGGTTGGTATTGTTATATCTTGCTGTTCTGGCCGCTCAGGGGATATGAAGTTATATATCGCCGACAACTAATTCATGCAGCTTGTCTGAATGAACTCTGAACACCGGCGTTTTTAATTAATCATGCGTTGACATTTTGTAACGGTCTGAGTAGATTGCCCGTGCCCGCAACTGGGGCCTTTTTTAAACCTCACAAAAGAAGCCAATGGACACAGTATCTAGTCGCTGTCCGAGCACCGCGTTTGCGGGCATCGGGCGCCAAACCCAGAATATGACAGGACTCGCCTCCCCGGTCCGGTAAGCTGCGCTAGAGCTCGATGCTCCACCGTAACTGCCTCGCCGGATGCCTGTCCGGTCCCGAGGTGTGTTATGACCTTTCAACTGATTGTTTTGCCTGATATTCGCACGCTCGCCGCAGCCTTGCGCGCCAAGCTGTGCCGCGAGCCCGTAGGCTTTTCCCCTACCCGCTCGGCCTTTGCTGCACCCTCCCTCCCCGTGCGCCCGGCTCCCCCGCTGGCGCACTGGCGTGTCTGCCCCGACAGCGGCCAACTGCTGCAACACTGGGACCACGCCGACCCTCAAGACCCGCAGAGACCGAACGTTTCCATGCTGGCTCAAGCCAGCCTGATGTTCGCCTTGTACGTGAACGCTCGGGCCGCTTAAACCCGCTGGAAACAGCAACTTTCCTATCAATACCCTGGAGTTCTTTATGAACAAGTCCAGTCGTAGCCCGCTGCGCGCCAGTTAATTAACACGCCAGTAGCGGGCGCTGTAAAAGTTATAGAAATACCTTATTTAAACCGATCGCGAAGTCCGCGGCTCGGCATGCTTTCGCTCGCCTGTATTCAGGTAAGTAACGGGTATGTTTTGTCGAGAATTGGCGACAGGAGTACAGACAATGAGCGCCGTAAAAAACACGCCACTGCACAACAAAAATGGCACCGACACCGACACCAAACTGTCGATGCGTGCCGCCCGCGAAGCCCAGAACGGCCTGTCGGCCACTCTCGCCAACGTGCGCGCCACCCAGGACGGCCTGACCGAACTGGACGCTTCGGCGCGCCTGGCCCGCGAAGGTTACAACGAGGTGGCCCATGACAAGCCGCCTCACGCCATCGTCCAGTTCCTGCAGGCACTGAACAACCCCTTCATCTATGTGCTACTGACGCTGGGCGGCATCAGTTTCGTGACCGACTGCTGGCTGCCGATGCAGGCCGGCGAAGACGCTGACCCGACCAAAGTCATCATCATCATGACCATGGTCCTGCTCAGCAGCCTGCTGCGCTTTTGGCAGGAACACCGCTCGGCCAAATCCGCCGAGGCCTTGAAAGCCATGGTGCGCACTACCGCCACCGTGCTGCGCCGTGAGCAAGTCGGCGGCCAGCCGACGCTGCGCGAAGTGCCGATGCGCGAGCTGGTGGCCGGCGACATCGTGCAGCTCTCGGCGGGTGACATGATCCCGGCCGATATCCGCCTCATCGAGTCCCGCGACCTGTTTATCAGCCAGGCCGTGCTGACCGGCGAAGCCTTGCCGGTGGAAAAGTACGACACCCTTGGCGATGTGACGCAGAAGTCGGCGTCTTCCATGGCCGCCGACCAGGGCAACCTGCTCGATCTGCCCAACATCTGCTTCATGGGCACCAACGTGGTCAGCGGCCGGGCCAAAGCCGTGGTGGTGGCCACCGGGCCGCGCACCTATTTCGGCTCGCTGGCCAAGGCGATCGTCGGCTCACGGGTGCAAACCGCCTTCGACCGTGGGGTGAACAGCGTCAGCTGGCTGCTGATCCGCTTCATGCTGGTGATGGTGCCGATCGTGTTTCTGCTCAACGGTTTCTCCAAAGGCGACTGGGGCGATGCCTTCCTGTTTGCCCTGGCGGTTGCCGTAGGCTTGACCCCGGAAATGCTGCCGATGATCGTCAGCGCCAACCTGGCCAAGGGCGCCACCGCCATGGCCAAGCGCAAAGTGGTGGTCAAGCGCCTCAACGCGATCCAGAACTTCGGTTCGATGGACGTGCTGTGCACCGACAAGACGGGCACCCTGACCCAGGACAAGATCATCCTCGAACACCACGTCAACGCGCTCGGCCAGCGGGATGACGCGGTGCTGTCCCTGGCGTGGCTGAACAGCTACCACCAGAGCGGCATGAAAAACCTGATGGACCAGGCGGTGGTGCAGTTCTCGGAGCAAAATCCGAAGTTCCAGGTGCCGTTTGCCTACAGCAAGGTCGATGAGCTGCCCTTCGACTTTGTACGCCGTCGCCTGTCGATAGTGGTCAAGGACGCCGCCGGCGACCAATTGCTGGTGTGCAAGGGTGCTGTGGAAGAGATGCTGAGCATTTCCACGCACATGATGGAAGCCGGCGAAGCGGTGCCGCTGGATGACCGCCGCCGTGACGAGTTGCTGGCCCTGGCCAACGACTACAACGAGGACGGCTTCCGTGTGCTGGTGGTCGCCACGCGCAACATCCCCAAAGCACTGGCCCGTCAGCAGTACACCACCGCTGATGAGCGCAACCTGGTGATCCAGGGCTTCCTGACGTTCCTGGACCCGCCAAAGGAAACCGCGGGCCCGGCGATTGCCGCGCTGCAACAGATTGGCGTAGCGGTCAAAGTGCTGACCGGCGACAACGCCGTAGTCACCAGCAAGATCTGCCGCCAGGTCGGCCTGGAGCCGGGCACGCCGCTGTTGGGCGTGGAAATCGAAGCGATGGACGACGCCACCCTGCTGCGCCGCGTGGAAGAACGCACCGTGTTCGCCAAGCTGACGCCGCTGCAGAAATCCCGTGTGCTCAAAGCGCTGCAAGCTAACGGCCACACCGTGGGTTTCCTGGGTGACGGCATCAACGATGCGCCGGCGCTGCGGGATGCCGACGTGGGCATCTCGGTGGACACCGCCACCGACATTGCCAAGGAATCGGCTGACATCATCCTGCTGGAAAAAAGCCTGATGGTGCTGGAAGAAGGCGTGCTCAAGGGCCGCGAAACCTTCGGCAACATCATGAAGTACCTGAACATGACCGCCAGCTCCAACTTCGGCAACGTGTTCTCGGTGCTGGTGGCGAGTGCGTTCATTCCGTTCCTGCCGATGCTGTCGATCCACCTGCTGTTGCAAAACCTGATGTACGACATCTCCCAGCTCGCCCTGCCATGGGACAAGATGGACAAGGAATACCTGGCCAAGCCGCGCAAATGGGACGCCAAAAACATCGGGCGCTTCATGATCTGGATCGGGCCGACGTCGTCGATCTTCGACATCACCACCTTTGCGCTCATGTGGTACGTGTTCAGCGCCAACAGCGTGGAAATGCAGACCCTGTTCCAGTCCGGCTGGTTTATCGAGGGCCTGCTCTCGCAAACCCTGGTGGTGCACATGTTGCGCACCCGCAAGATCCCGTTCTTCCAGAGCACCGCCGCCTGGCCGGTGTTGATGATGACCTGCATCGTGATCGCACTGGGGATCTACGTGCCGTTCTCGCCGCTGGGCACCCTGGTGGGCCTGCAACCGCTGCCGCTGGCGTACTTCCCTTGGCTGGTGGGCACCCTGCTCAGCTACTGCTGCGTGGCCCAACTGATGAAGACGATCTACATCCGCCGCTTCAAGCAGTGGTACTGATCTCCCGCCGTTCAAACGGTGGCGGCCGCCCGGCCGTCACCGTGCACTACAAGGATTTGACCCATGCGCGTGCTGATCTGTGCAGGTCGTCATTACGCCGACACCAAAAAGTCCCGCCAAGTGCTGGACGCTTACCACCGCCTGCGCCCGGTGCAGGTATTGATTCACGGCGGCAACCAGTTCCTGGGCAGCGACATCGAGGAATGGGCGCGGGAAATGAGCATCGACGTGGTGCGCTACCCGCCCAACTGGCAACGCCACGGCAAGCAGGCGGAACGCCAGCGCAACCATTTCATGTTGACCGACAGCCGCCCCGATGTGGTCATCGCCCTGCCCGGTGGTGACGACACGTCCGAGCTGGTCTGCCAGGCCAAAGCCGGCGGCATTTCGGTGCTGACCGTAGAAAGCTGAATTCAAGCGAGGTGCATCATGCACAAAAAACACACCCCACACCGTCAGGACGGGTTTGCCAAATACCGCGCGCGTCACTATCGCGGCGCTCGCCACACCTTGTTGCTGTTGCCGCCGGCCAAACGCCGGGCATTGCAACGCAACCTGATCTTTATCGGCCTGACTTTGGGCTTTATTTTGCTCGTCGCAGTGTTCTCCAAGGTGTATGCGGCGGGCGGTGCCTATACGGTCGACGATGGCGCGGTGAATGATCCGGGCGAGTGCAACGTGGACGCCTGGTACACCGCTAACCGGCATCAGGGCAACCTTCATAACGAGACACTCAACCCGGCGTGCACGTTTAGCGCATTGCCTTCGGTGCAATGGAGCGCGGCGCTGTCGCGGGCCAGCAACGCAGGAAATGCCGAAACCCAGGTCAGCCCGCAAGTGAAGGCGCAGGTGTGGGCACGGGAAGACCTGGGGCTGCAATTGGCCGTGTCGGGCACCAGCCATTTCGCACTCGACCGCCACCATGCGTTCGATGGCGCCGACCTGAATATTCCGCTGACCTGGCAACCGATGCAGGCGCTGCGCCTGAACCTCAACGGTGGCTGGACCCACGCCTACAACGGCGGCGAGCAAAACCACCGCCTGACGTGGGGCACGGGGTTCGAGTATCAGCTGATGGACGCGCTCACGCTGATCGGTGAGCGCTACGGTCAGAAGGGTGGCGAACAGGCGTGGCAAGCCGGGCCGCGCTTCCATTTGGGCAAACTGATTGATGTGGATGTGGTGGCCGGACAGAGCCTGACCGGCGATCGCAATCAGTGGCTGACCACCGGCGCGACCGTGCGCTTCTAGGCCTTGGCTTGCTGTTCCAGGTGCAGTTGCAGCTGCGGGTCGATCTGCAACTGCGCCGCCAGCTCATCCAGGTAATCGCGCTCGGCGCCTTGCTGGTCATTCACCAGCATCACGCTTGCCAGGTAGATTTCCGACGCCAGCGCCGGGTCACCGGCGTATTCGGCAAAATCCGCGGCATTCAGGGGTTTGGCGACTTCGGCGTCGAGCCATTGTTGTAACCGGGGGTCATCGGTGTGACGGCTGATTTCCGCGCTGATCATGCGTTGTTCTTGCTCATCGATCTTGCCGTCGGCCTTCGCGGCAGCGATTAATGCGCGCAACACGCCATGACTGTGGGCCTCGGCTTCCGGGCCGTCCAACTGGTCAACCGTTTGAATCGCCTGCTGCGGCGCACTGGCTTGCTGGCGTTGCCAGGCCTGGTACGCCTGAAAGGCGGCCATGCCCAGCGAGGCCAGTGCTGCATAGTTCATCCCGCCCGAAGGCCGTTGTTGTGTGCCGCCGGCAGGTGCCCCCCCGAGCAAACCGCCCAGGCCACCCAACAACCCTCCCAGCCCACCACCGGCCGAAGCATTGCCGGTGCCGGTGCCTTTCAGTAAGCCGCCCAACAGGCCGCCCAGGCCACCGCCCGCCGCGCCGCCGCCTTGCTGGCCGGCGCGCAGCAATTGTTCGAGTAGATCGCTGGTGTTCATGGTGTCACCCTCCTGGGCGCAGTATTGGCGTTAAACAACCATAGCCCGCCGCCACGGGAACACCATGACCGCCGGGCGGGCGCGCCTTATGATGGCGGCATTGCGCCTTTGAGGGAGAAAACAGGTGAACCGCATCGAACACGTGGTATTGCTGGCACGCTACAACCAATGGATGAACTGCAAGGTCTACGACGCCGCCGGCAGGCTGACGGATGCGCAACTGGTGGAAGATCGGCAGGCGTTTTTCGGCTCGATCCTCGGTACGCTGAATCACCTGACGCTGGGCGACACCGTATGGCTCAAGCGTTTTGCCATGCACCCGGCAGGCTTTGAGGCGCTGAGGCCGCTGAGCGCCATCGAGACGCCGACAGACCTCAAACGGCTGGCATTCAACGACATCCGTGAACTGTCCCTGCGCCGCACCTGGCTGGATCAGCTCATCATCGACTGGGCTCAAAGCCTGCGCGAATCAGACCTCGACCATCGCCTGCACTATCAGAACATGCGCGGCGTCGCGCACGACAAACCCTTCTTTGGCCTGCTGGTGCATTTTTTCAACCACCAGACCCACCACCGCGGCCAGGCCACGACACTGCTGACCCAGGCGGGCGTGGACGTGGGCGATACCGACTTGCTGGCGCTGATTGACTGAATTCAGCGCGCGCTGAACTCGGCGTAGGCCTGCATCAGGCGCGGGAAGTCCTGAGGCTGAGGCAACTGCTCAAAGCTTTCAACCGCCGGTGTCGTTGCCCAGGGCAGTTTCTCGCGGGTCCAGGTTTCCATGAACGGTGTGTAGCTCTGGGCGTTGTCCAGCAACGCGGCGCGCACGTTGACGAACTCATCGATGCCATGGGGGCGGGTAAACAGCCAGCTCATGCAATGCGGGCAGCAATAATGGCGATCCACGCCGTGCAATCCGCCGATGACCGGGCAGCCCTGGATGACGGTAAAACCACTGGCAGGAATCAACGCACTGAGGGAGAACGCGCTGGACGTCATTTTCCGGCAGCCGCTGCAATGGCATGCCATGGTAATCACAGGAGGCAAGCTGACGCTGAAACGCACCCGGTTACACCGGCAACTGCCTTCCAGCACCTGGTTTTCGACGCTCATCATTCATTCCTTTTTTATGATTGTTCGTGCCACAGGTTAACGTGAACCCCCTCGAGAATAAAACCGAACGCTGCGACCTGTGTGGGGTCACAACCGTAAGGCGTCGGGGTTGACAGCCCCGCCCTGCTCGCGCGACTCGCCTGCCGGCGGGGTGCGCGTATTCCCATAAGAAGGAGACGCTTACATGGTCACTCACTTCAAGGTCGCCGGGCATTTGGCCTGCGGCCACCACGGCAAGAACCTCACCTCCAGCACCGAGCTGAACCGGGTCAAATGCCGTACCTGCCGCAACACCGAAGCCTATAAAGAAGCCCGCCGCACGCAGCGTAACGCCGCCCGCCGTGCTGCGCGCAAGGCCAAGACCCACACCGCCGCCGATTGGCGCAGCGCGTGGACGCAGCGCCTGACCGACCTGCCCGGCCTGCAGCGCTTGCCACGCGGCTTCAGCGGGCAGCCCTTTGTTTGATGGCCGTCTTATTCAGGCTTTGAAAACAGATTAACCAGGTTCCCATCGGGATCGCTCAGCAGCGCGGACGTATTGCCCCACGGCATTTTCGTCACGGGCATCACCACCTCCGCGCTGCTGAACCGCCGCAACACAGCCTCAACTTCCGGCACTTGAAACTCCAGAATCGCCGAACGGTTACTGGCCGCAACGGCCAAGCCGTTGTTATACAGACGAATCAGTGCCTCATCACTGATCGCTAACACGACGCCCTCGAAGTGAAGCTCGGCGAAGCCCGGCGCAAGCTGTCGCGGCTCTATGCCGGAAAGGTTTTTGTAGAACTGCACGAGTTGCTCAAACTGTTGGGTGACGAGGCGAACGGAGGCGAATTTCATAAAGAGTCCTGGTCGGAAAGTGAAAACCCACTCTAATCCCGAGGGGTGTCAGTTTCTGACAGGAGCGTTTTACAAAGGGGGACAACCTCACGGTCGCGCCAGGTTTGCTGTGTAGATCACTGATCTGACAAGCTTTTTAGGCGCGCAGCTGGCGTGAGAAACCCAGGCTTTAACCTTGCATCCCGGCGCCTGGGTCTATATATTCCCAACCCTGCTGCACCGCGCTACCGCCCGAATGGCGAAACTGGTAGACGCATGGGACTTAAAATCCCCCGCTCGTAAGGGCGTGCCGGTTCGATTCCGGCTTCGGGCACCATCTATATAAAGGGCTTGCATGATGAACTTCATGCAAGCCCTTTATGCTTTCACTCCGCAATTTTAAAGCTTGCGCCACAATTGGCTTGGCGCTTACGCGGCTTGAGCCTTAGTTGATGTACCCATCAACGAAATACCGGAACAGTGCCGGTAGCCGTGCGCCGATCTCCCGCTTCCTTTAGCTTTTCACCCAACTGCGCGATACGACTCTCTCCGGCTTCAAGGGCTTTCGCAGACGTGTGAACCGAGTAATAACCCAAGTGCAGCGAATAGGGATGCGGCACGGCTGACCCGAGCACAAATACTGCTTCTCCCTCGCGGCCGGCTTCGAGCGTAATAGGTTGTTCGCCGCTCTCGAATATGACCATTTCCCCCGCTCCGATGACGACGCCAGCATCAAGCTCACCCGTCGCGAGTGCGAGCCACCCGACGGTATGGCCGGCCGGAGGTTGGTATGTCCAGCGCTCCCCGGCACGCAATGTGACAAGCAGGTAGTTGACACCTGCCGGAGCTGGAACGGGGCTTTGTGTGCACTCATGATTGCCGACAATCACATGTGCCGGGCCCTTCTGCAGCATGTCTGTTGATTCGATATAGCACGAGACGGGCTCACCATTTTCAAGGTCTGCCGGCAACGCTAGCCACAGCTGAAAGCCTTGTATATGCGGGACGTTATCAACCGTAAGTTCTTTTCCATGCCAGACCCCGCCCCCCGCACGCAACCATTCGACCCCTCCGTAGGTGAGCGTGCCCACGCCTGCTCCAGGAGCGTCATAACGCATGCGCCCCTCGGTCAACACCGTTACGGTAGCCAGCCCCGAATGAGGATGGATGGGCATATCGCCCATTTTTCGTATAGCTGGCTGCTTTGCGTCGAACAGATCGAGAAACACGAATGGTTTGACGATTTCACCCAAGTCAGCAGGGCTCATCAGGCGGGTGATTGGGCCATGTCTTACCCCGTGTGTGCGATGTGTAATACCGCGAAATCCTGAGAGAGATGGAATAGTAGTCATACATTTATCCTCTAGTTAGATTCGGCTTAAGCGGATAAACAACGTAACGAAGTGGTTACGGTGTAGCCAGCCAATGGTTGCCGACATGGCGAACAGTACAATGGCGGGAACAGGGCTGCCGTCAATGACGAATAAATGGGCCAAAGTTGCAAATAGCATCGTCGTGGCAAGTAACAAACCGCCCACCCCGGCAGATACCGGCACCAATAGCGCGAAAGCTCCGCCAATTTCGATCAGGGCAGTCAAAATGCGAAACCATTGACCCATACCAATCTGCTCAAATACCAATACCGTTGACGGGACCCCGGCAAATTTTGCGAGACCCGCGGTAAAAAATGCGATTGACGTAAAAATGCATAACGCCCAATAAAGAACTTTTTCAGTTTTGGACAGTGCAGCCGGATTGACCGAAGAGTATTTGCTCATGTCATATTTCTCCTGAATATTTGAACAGTCCGTTGGGTCAAGCGACCAACTTCTCGATTTGCGCCACAGCGGATTCGATTGCCGCGTTGCGTTTGTCCGGCCCAAATGCCAAACCTTCTGCCCTGATGAAGGTGATGTCGGCGATACCCAAAAAAGCAAAGAAGCCTCGAAGATAGGTTTCCTGGTGGTCAAGTGCCCCGTTGTTATAGAAACCGCCGCGCGTAGAGGCCACGATCACCCGCTTGCCCCTCGCCAGCCCTTCAACTCCGTTCTCGGTGTAATGAAAGGTCTTGCCGGCGACTGCAATTCGATCCAGCCACGCTTTAAGCTGTGAAGGCAGAGAGAAGTTGTACATCGGCGCGCCAACGATAATTACATCTGCTGCCAGGAAATCGCAGAGCAACTGGGTGTTCCGCGCAACTTCCCGTTGTGCAGCAGCGTCGCCGGGCTCGACGCCCTTAAAAGCTAGAAATTCAGCGGCGGACAAGTGGCCGATTGGCTCAGCACAGAGGTCATAATGAATGGCCTCAATACCTGTTGTTATGTGTATCAAATGCTTGGCGATGGCCACTGTTAATTGGCGGCTGGCCGATTGTTCTTTCAGAATGCTCGAATCTATGTGGAGAAGTTTCATTGCAGGTCCCCCCGGTATAAAGTTGTGACCCTGAGTTAACAATGTAACTATCACTTGAGATGCCTACAATAAGGCACATAAAGGGAACCAAGGTGCAATGAAAGTAACTACTCACATCCAAAAACTGGAGCCTTCGGACTGCCAAAAGGTCAGCCAGGTGCTTGCTCGCATAGGTGAAAAATGGAGTGTTTTAATCATTATGTTTCTGGCAGCAGAGCCTCGGCGATTCAGCGAAATCAAACGGGCTATTGAGGGTATTTCACAACGAATGCTCACACTTTGCCTGCGAGGTCTGGAGCGCGATGGGCTGATCAAGAGAACGGTAATTGCAGTGATGCCGCCCCATGTGAAATACGAACTCACCCCGCTTGGGCAATCACTTACGGTGCCTGTCATCGCACTGGGCAGTTGGGCGCACCAGCACATTTCCGACATCGATACCGCGAGAGCTGAGTTCGATGCTCAAGAGGATGGCGAGGATAGCGCGCCGCTTTGACCAACATAGCCCTGCATGTCGGCCCGTTGAAACGCTTGAACCTGAGAGCCCGCAAACGCGGTCCGACGTGCATTCGCCCCTCTCAGCTCAGGGGCGTGGACGGTATTCAAGTGGTGTGATCAGTACTGTGGCTGGCCGTGACGGTGTCGCGGCAAGTTGATGAAAAGAATGCTCTGCTCGACCTTCTTCACCTGTAACCATTTGTCGATTTGGCTGCATTTTGGAGCAGACGCGCAAATGCTGTTCTTTCTGGCTACCGGCTGCAAAACAGTACGCTCAAAATCTACGCGGGCTTCCCGCACGGAATGCCTGCCACGCATGCGGACACGGTTACGCGGACCTGCTGACTTTGCTTCGCAATTAAATGCCCAGGGATGGACCCCGTCCATTTCCTCATGGGCCCAGACGGCTCGGAGTTCTCGGCGGACGAGTAGTCAACCTCATGTCTTTGCGAAAAACCACATCACAAACGCGACGGCAGTTACCCAGCCCAGCGTCAGCAAAAATGACAGTCCTGCAAGTCGCTTGTCCATGTCTCTCCAACAATAGATTGGCCCTGAGCTAGCGTAGCTCAGCCAGGTCCTGCGCACAGGCGGATACTTCAGTTTTACTTCAGTCAGGCGTTAATAGATTTCAACTAAACTCTATTTTATAGATGTTTCCAATCATGTATGTTCAACCTCCTCCAGGCGATTCCCTTGTTGCCTGATCCATGTCGAGGTTTTGCAATGAAATTCACCCAAATTTTGAATGCCGACGGCGAATCGTTGCCCGTGCTTGTCGACGCGGATAAACAGCAATACTGGCCATTGAGGGATCTGGTCACGCCGTTTTCCGGCAGCCTGGAACAACTCATTGCCCGCTGGGATGAACTCAAGGCCGGGCTCGCCGCACAGGGTCACGGCACGTCCCTTGAAGGCGCGACGATCCTCGCGCCGCTGTCGCCTGTACGAAATATCTTTTGCGTGGGCAAGAACTACCATGCCCATGCCGCTGAATTCAGCAAATCAGGCTTTGATCACAGTGCCAAAAACGGGGAAATCGCCCCGGAATTCCCGGTGATCTTCACCAAAACCCCGCAAACCGTGATCGGCCATCAGGCGCTGATTCCGTTGCACGCCAACGTTACCCGCCAGTTGGACTATGAAGCGGAACTGGGCGTGATCATCGGCAAAGGTGGCCGGGGCATTTCCCGCGAAGACGCCTACGCTCACGTGTGGGGCTACACCATCATCAACGACATGACCGCCCGTGACCTGCAGAAAGACCACCGCCAGTGGTTCCTCGGCAAATCCCTCGACGGGTTCTGCCCGATGGGGCCGTGGGCAGTCAGCGCCGATGAATTCAACCCTCACGACGCCACGATTGAATGCTGGGTGAATGGCGCGCTGCGCCAGCAAGCCAATGTGAAAGACCTGATTTTCGACATCCCGGCGCTGATCGAATGCCTGTCGGCAGGCATCGAGCTCAAACCAGGGGATGTCATCAGCACCGGCACGCCGGTCGGCGTCGGCATCGGCTTCACCCCGCCGCGTTTCCTGCAGGCCGGCGACAGCGTGCGCATCCGCATCGAAGGCCTCGGCACCCTGGAAAACCGGGTTGCCCAGCACTAACCATCCCTTTCATAACGGAGAAAACGCAATGAGCTTGAAAGACAATATTATCGGCCAACTGGGCTTCGGTACCGCGCCGTTGGGCAACATGTTTCGCACCCTCGACGAGGATGAAGCCGCTGCCACCGTTGCCGCCGCGTGGGACCAGGGCATTCGTTTCTTTGACACTGCCCCCCTGTATGGCGCCGGTTTGTCCGAGACCCGGCTGGGCAAAGCCCTGGCTCACCACCCTCGGGACGCCTACACGCTGTCCACCAAGGTGGGGCGCCTGGTGTCCGATGAACTCCACACTGCACCGGGCTCGGGTCCGTTCAGTCAGGGCAACCCGAACAAGATGCTCAGCGACTACTCCGCCGACGCCACCTTGCGCTCCATCGAAAGCAGCCTGCAGCGCCTGGGCACCGACCGCCTGGACATCGTGTTTGT
Organism: Pseudomonas tolaasii NCPPB 2192; assembly: GCF_002813445.1. Classification (NCBI taxonomy): domain Bacteria; kingdom Pseudomonadati; phylum Pseudomonadota; class Gammaproteobacteria; order Pseudomonadales; family Pseudomonadaceae; genus Pseudomonas; species Pseudomonas tolaasii. The sequence goes on along the minus strand of NZ_PHHD01000001.1, from coordinate 4,875,019 downwards.
GCACGACGTGGCCCAGGATACCCACGGCGACGAGTGGATCGACCACTTCGCCGTTGCCCGCAAAGGCGCATTCAAGGCGCTGACTCGCCTGAAGGAAGAAGGTGTGATCAAGGCGTGGGGCCTGGGCGTGAACCGGGTCGAACCCTGCGAGCTGTTGCTGGATCTGGAAGAGTTTCAGCCGGATGGTTTCCTGCTCGCCGGTCGTCACACACTGCTGGATCATGAGCAGCCGCTGCAACGCCTGTTCAGCAAAGCCCAGGCCCAGGGCGCCGAGTTTGTTGCCGGCGGCCCGTACAGCTCAGGCGTGCTGGTGGGTGGTAAACATTTCGAGTACCAACCGGCCTCCGCCGCGATGCTCGACAAGGTTGCGAAAATCCACGCCCTCGCCCAATTGCATCACGTCGACATCAAGGCCGCCGCCCTGCAATTTTCGCTGGCCAACCCGCTGGTGGCTGCCGTCATTCCCGGCGCCAGCAGGCCTTCGCGCATTACCGAAGACACCCAGGCAATCAAGGCTATTATTCCTCCAGCGTTCTGGCAGGCCATGAAAGCCCAGGGCTTTATCGCCGCCAACGCGCCCACCCCGGACAGCCACTGATATGCCGACGTTTATCGTGTTTACCAAGGAACACACCCACGACCAGGCGGAGCTGGATCGCTACCAGAGCCAGGTGGGCGACTCCTTTGCCGGCCACCCCGTCAAGCTGCTGGCCAAGGGCGCGCCATTCGCGCTGGAAGGTGCGCAGGCAGAAGGCATGGTGATCCTGGAGTTTCCCACCCCAGCAGCCGCCCGTGCCTGGTACGACAGCCCGGCGTATCAGGCCGCCGCCGCACATCGCTTCAAAGGTGCGACCTACCGCGTCGCCCTGGTTGAAAGCAGCCCTGCATAACCCACGTTTAGGAGAGCTACCATGCACGCGCACAACACTGCGATTGTCTTGATCGAATACCAGAATGACTTCACCACCGAAGGCGGCGTGTTCCATGATGCCGTCAAGGACGTGATGACAAGCTCCAACATGCTCGCCAACACCGCTGCCACTCTGGAACAGGCACGCGCACTCGGCGTGACCATCATTCATATGCCGATCCACTTCGCCGACGGCTACCCCGAACTGACCACCCGCTCCTACGGCATTCTCAAGGGCGTGGCCGACGCTGGCGCATTTCGCGCCGGCTCCTGGGGCGCGGCGATCACTGACGCCCTGCCCCGTGGCCCCGGCGACATCGTGATCGAAGGCAAGCGCGGGCTCGACGCGTTCGCCAGCACCGGCCTGGACCTGGTGCTGCGCAACAACGGCATCCAGAACCTCGTGGTGGCAGGCTTTTTGACCAACTGCTGCGTCGAAGGCACGGTGCGCTCAGGCTATGAAAAAGGCTACGACGTGGTGACCCTCACCGATTGCACGGCTACGTTCAGCGATGAACAGCAACACGCCGCTGAAAACTTCACGCTGCCGATGTTCTCCCAAACGCTGAAACACACACAGTTCCTTGAAGCCTTGAACGCAAAATAAAAAAGGGGCGACTCAGTCATGAGTCGCCCCTTTTCTCGCAAGGTGTGTCACTCGGTGGGCGCGTACTGCATTTCACCGTTACCGAACGACCAGTCTTCGCGTTTCACGTCCACCAGGCTGATCCACACATCTTCCTTGCGCAGTCCGGTCTTGGCGTGAATGCCGTCGGCGATGAATTTGTAGAACGCCTTTTTCACCTCGATGCTGCGCCCGGCGTTCCAGGTCACCTGAATGAATACGATTTTCGGCGTGTAGGAGACACCCAGATAACCCGCCGCCGGGTACACCAACTCGTCCTTGGCATGGCGGTTGATGATCTGGAATTTGTCGTGCTCCGGCACATTGGCCACGGCGGTCATCGCGTTGTACACCACGTCGCCGATGGCGGCGGCGGTTTCAACCGAGGTGTCGGCAGAAAGATCGATTCGAACTAAAGGCATGGTGAAATCCTTGGAGGGTCAGTGGCCAATCCACGCGGCGGCCGGTGATGTAACGCTAGTCTCGACGCAAAGATTCATCAAGCGCATAATTTTCTAAATAATGATGAGTAATGCGCATGCTATTTCAAGACTTGAAGGCGTTTGTCACCGTCGTTGAAAGCGCCTCGCTGACCAAGGCCGCCGATACCCTGTGCCTGACTCAGTCCGCGGTGTCGCGGCGCATTCAGCACCTGGAAGAAACCCTCGGTGAAGCGCTGTTTGACCGCAGCACGCGGCCGCCTTTACCCAATGCCCTGGGCCAGCGTATTTATGAAAAAGCCGTGGAATTGCTCAAGGACGCCGAGCACCTGTTGAACATTCCCAGGCAGGACGCCCTGCCCAGCGGCCGGTTTCGCGTGGGGCTCACCCAAATTGTTGCCGACGCGGTGGTGTTTGACGTGGTGACACGCATGCGTGCGCAATTGCCCGGCCTGGAATTGCAAATCGTCACTGACTGGAGCTCCGAACTGGAGCGACGCATGCTGCTGGGCGAGCTCGATGCCGCCACGCTGATGCTGCCGGCGGCCACCAGCCCGTCCGTTACCCTCGCCTCCGAACTGATCACGACCCTCGACATTCTGGTGGTACAGAGCAAACGCCACCCGCTGGTCAGCGCACCCATCGCGATCAGCCGGCTGGCGGCCTGTGAGTGGGTGCTGAACCCCAAGGGTTGCGGTTATCGCGCGGCGCTGGAAGCCGCGATGGGCGGCCAGGGGCACCCACTGAAACTGGCGGTGGACACCCATGGGGCGTCGGTGCAGATGCGCATGGTGGCGGCGGGCATGGGCCTGGGGCTGATACCCGCCAAACTGCTGCCAGGCATCACGCACGCAGAAGACCTGGCCATCGTCAGCATCAGCGACTTCCAGCTGAAAATGGGCGTATGGCTGACGCACTCACGCCAACCGGGCAACCTGCGCCTGGCCAATGAACTGCTCGCGGCGAGCATGACCGACGGTTTGCGCTGATGCTTCACTTTTTCTAAAGCCTCACGTTCGTACTATCCGTTAGTCCGCCGGTGACGCCGTTGCTAGGCTCAGGCTCCGCAATCAACCATGAACTGGAGCAAGACATGAGCGCTGCACACAAAATGACGGGGCTGCTGGTTTGCCTGTTGCCCCTGGCGTTACCCGCACACGCGGCTACCGACAATAGACAACTGCTGGGCACCTGGACGCTCACCGCGTCGGACAACGTCAACCCGGACGGCAGCCGCCTCCACCTCTACGGCGATGACCCGCAAGGCACACTGAACTTCGACGCCACCGGCCACTATTCCCTGCAAATCATGAGCAAGGTCCGCCCCAAATTTGCAGCGAATGACAAGAGCAAAGGCACGCCCGAGGAATACCGCGCCACCGTCGTCGGCACCCAATGCCACTTCGGCACCTACACCATCAACGAGAAGGACCACACCATCACGATGCATGTGGAACACGCCACCTACTCCAATTGGGAAGGCGCCAACCTGACCTGGCCCTACACTGTAGACAGTGAACGCGCGACCTTCACCGTGCCGCATCCGTCCATCGGCGGCCCCGGCGTTTACGGCGAAATCGCCTACGTGCGCACCCACTGATCCTGCGCCCACACCGCCAGGGACTCGGCGGTTACTCCCCGGAAAACACCATGCCGATCGATCTTGACCTCACCGTACTCCGCACCCTGATTGCTGCCGAACATTTGGGTGCCATGAGCCGTGCCGCCGATAAGGTCGGGCGCTCGCAGTCTGCCGTCACCCAGCAAATCCAGAAGCTCGAGCAACGCATCGGCCAACCGCTGTTTCGCAAACAGGGGCGCGGCCGGGTGTTGACTGAAGCCGGGGAAATTTTGCTGACCTACGCACAACGCATGATTGAACTCAACGACGAAGCCGTGGCCGTGCTTGGCGGTATCAAGGTCAATGGCGTGGTGCGTTTCGGCTTTTCCGCAGACTTCGCCCACACCTGGCTGCCCGTGGTGCTGGAACAGTTCAAGCGCACCTATCCCAATATCCGCATTGAAGCCATGGTCGACCGCAATGCCGCGCTCGCCGAGCGCCTGGAAAAAGGCCAGCTCGACCTGACCGTATTGCTCAGCGGCAAGGTGAACGTCGAGGCGCAAATACTGGCGACACTGCCCATGGCCTGGATCGGCCGCCCCGGCGACACGTTCAAGCCTGGCGAACCGGTGCAGCTGGCACTACTGGAGGCGCCGTGCTTCTTCCGTACGGCCGCCATCAATGCGCTGGATGAGGCCGGCATTCCCTGGGAAATCGCCTTTACCACGCCGAATGTGTCCGGGCTCTGGGCGGCGGTCAACGCAGGGCTGGGCATCACCGTGCGCACGCCCGTGAGTGCCCCGGCCGGCTCCGGCGCGATCGCCCTGAGTGAAGGGCTGGCGCCGCTACCGCCCGTGCATGTGTTTCTCAGCAGCGCAGGCCGCACGCTGACGCCCGCGGCGCAGTGCCTGAAGGAAGTGCTGCTGCAAACCCGTCATTCACTTTCCAGCACAAATTCGTAATACGCGCGCTTGAACGGCAGTGGCATACCGACCCGCTCGGACACCGCATCGTGGGTCGAACAGTCCTCATACGCCACCTGCAATGACTCTTTGACGCCGAACACGGCATCGGAATCGAGGTAAGGGTCATCCTGAGTAAACAGGTGGGTCACCAGTTTGCGGTAGCCTGGCAACTCCAGAATGAAATGCACATGCCCAGGCCGCCAGGAATGACGGTTGGCTGCGTCCAGCATGCGCCCCACCGGCCCGTCGGTAGGTATCGGGTAGCACACCGGCAAAATCGTGCGCATCGCAAAATCGCCATTGGCATCGGTGCGATAACGCCCGCGCAGGTTGCCCGACGGCTGCTCCACATCCTGACCCGAATACATGCCGTTTCCGGCGGTCTGCCACACATCCAGCAGTACGCCGGCCAAGGGTTTGCCATCCGTGTCGAGCACACGCCCATGAATCAATGTGGCCTCCCCCGGCGTCAGCGCCATGTTTTCGCCGTAAGCCCGGTCCGGCATGCCGTCGATGTAAAACGGGCCAAACACCGTGGTCTCGGTGGCGCTCGGCACCTGCCGGTGGTTGATCGCGTCCACCAGCATTGACAGGCCGAGCGTATCCGACAGCAAAATGAATTCCTGGCGCACAAACCCGTCGCACATGTGCCCGGTGTCGGTCAGGAAACGAATACCTTCAAACCACTCCTGCTCGGTCAATTCGACCTCACTGGCAAACGCGTGCAGGTGGCGCACCAGGCTGTGCATGATCTGCTTGAAGCGCGGGTCTGGTGTGGCTTCAAAGCTGTTGAGCGCCTTTTCGGTGATCAATGATTCGACAGGGTTCATGGGCTGCGCTCTGACAGGGTGTGGAAGGGTTACTTGGGTAACGTTCACGCACACACGTTTATTCCCGCCCCCGTTTCAATCTCATCAGTAAAACAGGCAATAACCAGCGTGTGGCGAGCCCGCTCGCCACAGGCAGTGTTTGCTCTCTATGAGGGGCCGGTATTTATTCCCTGAGCAGCGGCTAGAGCATGGGCGTACTGCTGACGATTCGCAGCGCCAGCCCTTCATACGCATCCAGCGTGATGGTGAACTCGCCCTCGGCAGTGAGATCGCCCTCGACCCGTTCATTAATGATGTCCACCACCGGCCCCGGCGCGATATTGGGCAGGTGCAGGGTTTCCGTGATGGGCGTGGCGCCAAAGTTCAGCGCAGTGATTTGCGTGCCCTTCCCGGCCGGCAGTTCGTGGACCATGACCAACAGGCCCGGGTGCTCAACGTCCGGCACCAGAATCTGGCGGCTGGCGGCAATTCCGTAGGCGCTGCGTACGGCGAGGATTTTCTGCAACTGGGACGCGAACGACTCCGGGTCCTGCAGTTGGCTGTTCAGGCTGCCGTACAAGGTCCTGGAGCGCGGCATCCTTCCTGCCGACAGCTCGGCGCCGGGGTTCAAATCCACCAGGTCGTAGGCGCCGCGATGAATCCAGCGGGTATCGCCGTCCGCCATCAAATGCGCGACCTCATCCGCCGCCAGCGGCAATGCGCCAACCAGATCCCAACCCGACAAGGCGAACACGCCGGGCTGCATGGCGTTGAACATCACCAGCAACACATGCATCTGGCGAATCTGCCGGATGTCTGCCGGCGTGATCGTCTCCAGATCCCGAATACCCAGCGCCGCCGTGATGATGCTGGCGGTGGTGCAAGACACGCCATTGGTCACGAATTTGAGGTTGTACGGCGCGTGCTCGCCGGCCAGCCGCTCGTACATCTGCTCGCGGATATGCTCGCGCAAGCTGTTGCCGGGGAAGGTCTGGCCTTGATAGAGGTAACTGTCGTGGGCATGCAGAGTCCAGAAGTGCACCAGTTCCAGGGTCAGTTCGTCGTGGTTCTGCAAGGCATGGATCAGCGAGCCGGGGTCGATACCCTGGCTGTGCATCTCACGCAGCATCAGGCGCAGAAACTCGGTGTCGCCCATCAGCAGCGCGTGCTGGTACGCGGGGCGCGTGATGAAGTCGTAGGAAAGGTCCGCACCACCGTGGGACATGGCAGCAATGTCATCCACAGTGAGGTTCAATTCCTGAAAACTGAAGCCGCCGGCCTTGCGAATGGCGCCGCCGAGCAACTGGTTGCCGGTGATCGACAGTGGATGGCTTTCCGACCATGCCGTGCCATCCAGCGTGCGCTCCACGCCGAGAAAACCGTTGGCGTCGAGGCGCAGGATCTTGGCGCCCATCACGTCGATGGCATGCAAGGCGTCGCCGATGATCATCTGCTGCGCGGCAAAGGAAGGGTCCAGCCAGTTCAATGACGGCTGGCCTTCCTTGAAATAATGCAGGTACACCCAGCGCCGCGGTTTGCCGTCCACGCCCACCACCACGGGGGTGGTACTCCAGTCGGTTTCCTTCACGCCGGGTTCGAAGAAAATCACCCGTTGCAACTGGCCGACGATGTAGTGCTTGTCACGCAGCGCATCCACCTGCGCCGGGCTCAGGTTCTGTGCGTCACGCCCTTGGGCGACGTCGGGCAGCAGCGGCCAGTCTTCTTCGCGGATCTCCACCATATGGTAAAGGCCGGGGTAGTCCTCATACGCCATCTCGGCCAGGCGAAAGTCCGCGCCCTTGCCGGTGTGGGACGGGATCACGTCGTCGATGATCACCGAATTGTGCGCTGCCGCCATGCGGGTTAACGCCTGCAACTGCGCCTCGGTACCCAGTTCCGGGTCGATGTCGAAGCTTATACGGTCAAAGTTGCCGTCGATGGTCGGTGTGTGCCGTGTGCCGCAGAGCCCGCCGGACTTTTTCAGCGGGCCGTTGTGAATGCCCTGGATGCCGATCTTCGACAGCGCCTGCCACAGGCTTTCATCCCCCAGCGCCTCCAGCACCGTGCCGCCTTCGCGGGTTACGATCGAAGCCGGGTACGCGGTAAACCACACGGATGACAACGCAGACGCATCGCGGGGGCGGGTTTGCGCGTATGGCTGCTGCCACAAACGGCCTTGCCCTGAATACAGACGGGCCCGCTGGCGCGCCGCATACAGCATTGATTGCTCAACCAGCCAGTTCACATGATCCTTGTCCGCCGCCGTCATAAGCCCCTACCTGTCTCGTGAAAAGGTTACTCGTAAGCATAGGAGCGACGGCGGAGGGTATTCGTTGCATTGAAACGCATGCACAGGCTGCCTTGTAGCAAACAAGCTTGCTGTGTTGTGGCGAGCGGGCTTGCCCCGCGTTGGGCTGCGCAGCGGCCCCAAAACCAGGCACCGCGTTTTGCCAGAAAGAACCGTGGCGATCTCCATGGGGCTGCTGCGCAGCCCAACGCGGGGCAAGCCCGCTCGCCACAGTAAGCCGTTGCGCCACAATCAGGCGTTCAGTGGTGCTATGGGTTACTTGACCAACCGCTTCTCTTTCGAGGGGCGATAGCCGAAATACGCGCTGTAGCACTTGCTGAAATGGCTCGGCGACACAAAGCCGCAAGCCACCAGCACGTCCACCTGCGACAGCTCGGTGTGCTGCAGCAAACGCCGCGCCTCGGTCACGCGCAGTTCCATGTAATAGCGCTGCGGCGTGGTGCCCAGTTGCTCCTTGAACAGCCGCTCCAGCTGGCGACGGGAACGGCCGGCGTAGACCGCCAACTGGTCGAGCTCCAGCGGCTCTTCGAGGTTGGCGTCCATCAGCTTCACCACTTCGCGCAGGGGTGCACTGACGCAGACGTTTTCCGTGGGTTTGATGCGCCGGTAGCGCGACTCCTCGAAGGACAGAATGTCTTCGATGCCTTCGACGAGTGCCTTGCCATGCAGGCTCTTGATCCAGTCCAGGGCCATATGGAACGAGCCGGACGGGCTGGAAGCCGTGAGCCGGTCGCGGTCGATCACATAAGGCTCGCTGGTCACTTGCGCGGCCTTGGACACCTCCGCAAGCGCCGGGCGATGTTCCGGGTGAATGGCACAGCGGTAGCCCTGCAGCAGGCCTGCGCGACCAAGAAACCAGGAACCGTTCCACAGCCCGGCCAGGCCAATGCCTTGTTCGGCAGCGTGGCACAACACTTGAATCAGCTCGTCCGTAGCTTTGAGTTCGGTGCGAAAACCGCCACAGACCACCAGCAAATCCAGCTCCTTGAGCGCGCTGGTATCGAGAGCCGCATCCGGGCGGATCACCAGGCCGAGGTCGCTGATCACCTCACCCTCGCTGCAGCCGAACGTGCGCGTGGCGAACAGGTCGGGGCGCAGCAGGTTGGCCGTGATCAGTGTGTCGAGGGTTTGCGTGAAAGCCGGCAGGGAAAAATGTTCAAGCAGCAGAAAGCCGACGCGGGTCACCGGCGTCGGCTGTGAGGAATGGTCGTTGAGGTAGCGCAGGTTCTTGCCTTGCATGCCACCACTGAACTGGCGTCTTTCCATCGAGGGTCAGCCCACTCTTATTGTCTATGCAGTGGGCGCCATCTTAGAGGATTGCCGAGCCGAATCGGCGAAAACGTGGCATCCAGTTATCCAGGATCTGCGCCGAGGCCAGGATATGGTGAGCGCGCCCGATCAGCAGATGCCGGGGCACAAAGCCGATGTAACGCGAGTCGGCGCTGTTGTCGCGGTTATCGCCGAGCATGAAGTAGTTGTCGGCCGGCACCACCACCGGGCCGAAATCGCGCAGCGCGCGCACTTCAGGCATGAACTGCACCGTGCGCCGGCTGTTGCTCGCCAGTTCGGTCAGCTTGATGCCGGGAAGGGTCTGCCCGGCCACGAACGGTTCGCGAATGTCCTGCGCATCCGCGTAGGTGGAAGGCGTGCCGTTGATCCACAGCACTTCGTTCTTCATTTCCAGCGTGTCGCCGGGGATGCCGACAATGCGCTTGATCAGGCGCACGCCGTCCTTGGGTGAGGTAAAGGTGACCACGTCGCCGCGCTGCGGGTTATCCAGCTTGACCAGCGAAATATCGGTAAGTGGCACCTTGAGGTCATACGCCACCCGGTTGACCAGCACCACGTCGCCTTCCACCAACGTTGGGCGCATGGAGCCGGAGGGGATGGGGTTCCAGTCGGCCAGGGAGGTGCGAAACACGCCAAAACACAGCCAGAAAATGATGGCGTAACGGTATTTGCTCAACCAGCGTTGCATACGTCCTACTCCGCCCAGGCTTGGGAAATTTTTCGTAACAGTTACGCTTGCCCATGAAGATTACATTAAGCCCACGGCCTAAAGCTGCAGAAGCCTTGATTGCACGCTGATCTTCATAAAGCCCGCGCTCGCCCAAGCCCCCAGCCTGCGAGCCGAAGCCTCATCTGATACGGTTTTTTCTTTTCTATCTGCGTCTGTATCGAAATCTGCATGCGGCGGACAATAGCCCCATTCCCGACACCCTTGTCGAGCGCGGCAGGAAGGTTCCTGCCGTCCCCTTCCCTTCGGAGGCCTTATGACCAAGATGGCAATTTTCCTGTTCGGCTTTTTGGTGCTGACCATCGGCATCGGCCTGTTGGCAACCATCTCGCCGGTCTGAGCCCGACTTACCGGAACGTCACCATTTCGAAATCCGCACCGGTGCCTGCGGCCTGCGAAGCCAGGTCGCTGATGGCGATGGTGCGCACCTGTTTGCCCTCGTTCCAGGGGTTGGTGTAGCTGAGCACGCCAGTGGCCGGGTCGATATGGATAACTGCGAAGGCATGCCCGTCACCCTTGGACCAGTCGCCATTGCGCGCTGGTTTGCCGCCGAACACGATGGCGGCGCGGCTGCCGACCACACTGGCGTTGCTCAACAGAAACCGGGTGATGTCCTGGGCTGAGCTGTGTGAGTCGGCCAGACGCAGGTGGTCGCCGTATTCGCCGGCCAGCAGTTCCATGACCTTGTTGGTCGGCAACGAGCCCTTGGCCGGGTCGAGGTGGAAATACTGGAACATCGCCCCCACCACCGCCGCCGCCGGCGCATCGCCCGTGCCGTATTGGTCAAGGTCGCCGGGCTGCAAATGGAACACCGCGCCGGCGGCGCCCGGCAGGCTCACGTTGAAACTGCCATCAGCATTCTGCGTCACGCCACGCTTGAGGATCTCGTTGCCCTTCTGGGTATTGGAGAACGCCCTGACCACGGAAATCCCTACGCAATCGCCTTCGCTGGTCTGGTTCAGGTGCGTGCCGAACGGCTCGCTGATCGGGTTGCCGGCCAACGCGGGTTTCCAGGGGCCGGCGTCGATCACGCTGCCTTTGGCGTCACGCTGCAACGCGCGAATGCTGCCGTCGGCGCTGTAGCTGCCGTCGCTGAGGGAGGCGACGATATTTTTCACGTCGGTGTTGAGGTTGTCGCGGGCGCCGCCGTCGCGCTGCATCGCGCCCTGGAGCGCCTGGGCCGCGGTGGTGATGCGCTGGCGGGTCGGGCCGTCCGGGCGACCGCCACGGCTGTGGTCCAGCTCGGTGAGCAATTGGTGGTAGGTGGTTTCGATGGCGCGGATGCCGACCTGATTATCGGCAGAATCGTTGGCATGGGCCGTGGCAACGGACGCCGCCAGAAGTGCAGCAAGGATGAGAGGACGCTTCACGCTCGGGTATCTCAAAGGAAGGTTGTGAAGCGATTCTGCGAACCCGACGCCCGTTCGATCGCTTCGTGCCGCAACATCCCGTAGCAGGCCTGACACACAGCGGCGAGCATGCCGTAGCGCGTCAAATGGCGTCAATGGCGGCACGCTGACGTGGCACATAAATAACCTGTGGCAAGCCCGCTCACCACAATGAAAGTCATCGTCTGCCTTCACGGGCGGATTGCGGCATACACCCTGGCCCTGTCCAGCAGCTCGCGACAGTACGCCACGGTCTGTTCAGGGCTTTCAATCATCGGCAAATGGCCCACGCCCTCAAGGATTTCCAGGCGCGCATGGGGAATGCCTTCGTGCCAGGTGTGCGCGCTGGCAACGGGCAGCATGCGGTCCTCCCTGCCCCACAGAATCAGGCTCGGCGCCCGCACTTGCGGCAGCCAGGGCTCCATGCGCGGGCTGTCGGAAAAGTTGGCGAACATTTCCGCCAGTTCTTCCCGACGCTTGATGTAGGTGTGCGCCTCGGCAGCCAGCAGCACTTCGGGAATGAACGGCGGCGCGGCCATGGTCATGGCGAAGAACCGGTCGAACTGCGCACGGTTGCGGATCAGGAACGGGTTGTCGCCGCGGTTGACCAGTTCCTCCACCTCATTGGGCTGCGGCAGGTTCACCCCCGCCGCTCCGATCAGGCCCAAAGACAACACGCGTTCCGGGTAATGGGCGGCGAGCCAGCTGGCGACATAAGCCCCCATGGAACTGCCAATCACATGCACCTTGTCGAGATGGCAGGCATCCAGCAAGGCCACCATGCGCCGTGCCTGGGCCGCAATACTGTAGTCGCCGCCGGGCACAAAGGGGTTTTTACCGTGGCCGGCGAGGTCGGGAATGATCACGCGATAATCTGCGGTGAAGTGCCGGGCAAACCCCAGCCACACACCCTTGTCGGCGCTGAAACCGTGCAGCAGCAACAGCGCTGGCGCATGGACGTCGCCGCCCTGGCAGGTCGCCAGGGTCATGCCTTTGATGGGGACGGTGACGGCTTTGAGCCGGGAGCGTCGTGCTTCTACCCAATTGATCAGCTCGAACAGCACGTTGCCGACGCGTGGATACGTCCACCAGACCCACAAGGCAAGCATAGCGATCACGACAACGGTCACAAGCATCAAGGCGTCTCCGGGCACGGGGGCAGACGTGCATAGTTGCTCACGCCGCTTGAATCTGTGCTGAACGCATTGCGAAAGGTTGGCAGTTCCACCTATAAAAATTGGCGCTGAAAAGAAAGGCCGGCGCCGACGGGCAATGCCCGTGTCGGCGGCCGGAAATGACGTCTTCAAACAACCCGCAGTGAACTCAGTTTTGTGGCCGTTGCTTGGTCGAATCCAGCTCGGCCTTTTTGGCGGTACTGATTTCAGTGATCTGCGCCGACTTGGCAATGGCCAGGTCAAAGGTGTCCTGCATTTTGGCGATGGCGTCGGTGGGCGTGCCCTTCAAGCCGCCGTTGGCTGCCCAATCGAAGTTCCACACGCCGGACAGGTTGTCGGCGCCGGCCACGTCGTGGGTTTCGATGGCGGTGAATACGTCCGGGTGGCGCTCCATGTACTTGGCTGCGTCAGAAACGTTCGCCGGCACCTTGCCTGAAGCGTTATTGGCCAGTTGCGTCAGTTCCTGCTTGGTAATGGCCGACTTGCCCGACTGGCGCATGTAATCGGCGATCACCTTGCTCGACTTGGCAATGTTCAACTTGTCATCAAACGACGACGGTGAGGACTTTGGAGTGTTCGGCCCGCCGGCCGCGGGCGTTACGGTAGTAGACATCGGCGCTGCTCCTTCAATGGAACGAATGAAATCGTCGTGCTGACGATACCCCGACGCGGACGTTAGCATGGGCAAAGGGCCATTCCATGGTGCTTCACAACATTTCACAACGCCCGGCCGGCGGCACGCCCTTACGCAATGGCCGCATCGGCGACAAAGTGTCCCGGCCCCACCTGCCGGTAACGCATCGCTGCCGCCTGGTGGTTCACATCATAAATACGGCTCGGCACCGTCTCCTCCATCAGGCTGAACGGCGTTTTCGGTGCGTTGAGGTCAGCCGAAGGCACGGCGCTCAACAGCTTTTGCGTGTAGGCGTGCTGAGGATTCTCGAACACCGAGCGGCGCGGGCCGATTTCAACGATACGCCCGTGGTACATCACGCCCACCCGATGGCTGACCCGCTCGACCACCGCAAGGTCATGGGAAATGAACAAAAATGAAATACCCAGCTCCCGCTGCAAGTCCTGCAGCAGGTTGATCACCTGCGCCTGAATCGACACGTCCAGCGCCGACACCGCCTCATCGGCGATGATCAGCTTTGGCGACAACGCCAGCGCACGGGCGATGCAGATACGTTGGCGCTGACCACCGGAAAACTCATGGGGGTAACGCTGCGCATACGCCGCGGGCAAACCCACGCGCTCCAGCAGCGTGCGCACGATTTTGCGTGCGGCCTCGCCCCGGGCAATGTCGTGCACCAGCAGCGGCTCCAGCAGGCTGTCTTCGATCGTCAGGCGCGGGTTCAGCGAGGCATACGGGTCCTGGAAGACCATCTGGATATCCCGCCGCAGCCCTTGCATGTCCCGTGAGTTCAACCCGACGAGGCTGCGCCCGCCAAACACAATGTCACCGCCCTGGGTGGTCATCAGCCCCGCCACCGCGCGAGCGCTGGTGGACTTGCCGCAGCCGGACTCCCCCACCAGCGCGAGCGTTTCGCCCGCATAGATATCAAAATCGATGGCCTCGACCGCGTGCACCCGTCGCTTGACCCCGCCCAACAGACCGCCGCGTATGTCGTAGCGGATGGACAAAGACTTCACGCTCAGCAACGGCGTGCTTGCGTAGTCCGGCGGGTTTGCGGGCAGTACTTCCGCCGGAATGGCCTGTTCGTCGAGCAGTGCAAATTTGGCCGGCAAGTCGGTGCCGCGCATGGAGCCGATCCTGGGTACGGCGGCCAGCAGTGCCTGCGTGTACGGCTCGCGGGGGTTGAGCAGCACTGCCTGGGCTGTGCCATGTTCAACCGTCTCGCCCTGTTTCATGACCATGACCTGGTCGGCAACTTCCGCCACGACGCCCATGTCATGGGTAATGAAAATCACGCCCATGGCCAGGTCGGCCTGCAGCTCCTTGATGATGCGCAAGATCTGCGCCTGCACCGTCACATCCAGCGCCGTGGTGGGTTCGTCGGCAATCAGCAGGGTCGGCTCGCAGACCAGCGACATCGCAATCATGATGCGCTGGCGCATGCCGCCGGACAGCTCATGAGGATAACGGCCCATGACTTGTCGGGCGTCGGGAATGCGCACCAGGTCAAGCATGCGCAACGCCTGTTCATAGGCGACCGCGCGGGTGCAACGTTTGTGCAACACAATCGCCTCGGTGAGTTGGGCGCTGACCTTGAACACCGGGTTAAGCGAGGTCATCGGCTCCTGGAAGATCATCGACATCGAGGCGCCCCTGAGATGGCGCATCACCGACTCGGGCGCGTTGACCAGATCAATCCGGCGGTTGTCCCGGGTCTGCAGTTGCATCGAGCCTGACAGCACCCGCCCGCCTGCACGCTTGATCAAGCCCATCATGGCCATCGACGTCACCGATTTACCGGAGCCGGACTCGCCGACAATGGCCAGTGTCTGGCCGCGCCGCACATCAAACGACACGTCGCGCACCACCGGCGTCTCAAAGCCCTTGGGGCCAAAGCCGACGCTCAGGTTCTGCACGCGGGCTACCAAATTGTCATCCATTGGGTGGCTCCTTCAATCGACAATTCTGGACACGGCGCAGTCGAGGTCTGCACGTGAGCGGGCGAGTTGCTCGCGGTGTTGGGCGACCCAGTCGCGGTCCTGCTGCAACTCGCTGTGGGCGACTGCCAACATACGACGCACCTCGCCAGGGCCAACGCCTCCGGTGGAGGTGCGGGTTTGCACAAACCGTTGCGGGTTCAGGGCATCTCGCACCTGCGCGTCGTCATACCCCAGCGCCGCACCCGTGGTTTCCAGTGCGGCATGGTCCAGCGCCGCGCCGGTCACCTTGCCGGGCGAAACACCGTCGGCCAGACAATTGCGCACCAGCCGCGCAACGATGTGATGCACCTGGCGGAACGAGATACCCCTGTCGCGCACGATGATGTCCGCCAGGTTGCTTGCCGTGCACCAACTGCCGGACAACAGTTGCGCCATGCGATCTTCATGCACCACCAGCGTTTCGATGATGCCGGTGAACAGGTCGAGCATGCCTTCGGTGGTGGAGAGTGCCTCGTGAATTAGTGGCAGGTCGCGCATGGCCTGGTCCCCGGTGCCTTCGGACCTGAAGGTTGCCAGGGCCGTGCTGAGCCAGGTCACCGAACCGCCCGCCGCTTTTTTGATGGTTTCCAGGCCGCTGGGGTTTTTCTTTTGTGGGAAAATGCTGCTGGTGCCGCAATAACCGTCATGGCTTTCGACCGTGGCGAACTCCACGCTGGACCAGATGTGCAGGTCGGTGGCCAAGTCGTTGAGGTCAGCCATGACAAACGACAGCGCGCCGATGGTTTCCGCGGCGTACCATGCCTCGCGGCCTAGCTTGGAGTTGTCCACCAGGCTGTCGAACCCCAGCAGATGCGTGGTGCGCTGGCGGTCCAGCGGCCAGGACGTACCTGCCAGCCCGACCGCACCCAGCGGGTTGCGGTTGACCCGGCCGTAGGCGTGCATCAAGCGGCTGAAACTGTCGTGCAGGCGAGAGGTAAAGCTCAGCAAGTAGTGGCCGAACACCCAAGGCTGGGCGTGCTGCATATGGGTGTAGCCTGGCATGATGGTGTCGGCGTGCTGCGTGGCTTTTTCGATCAGTGCAACCTGGAATTCATTGATGCGATCCAGCACGGCGAGAATGCGCGTGCGGTCATACAGCCGGCGCACCGTCGCGCCCTGGTCGATACGGCTGCGCCCGGTGTGCATCTGGCCGGCCGAGTCTTCACCAATCCGCGAAAACAGGTAGGACTCGACCTGAAGCAGAAAGCTGCCTTTCTTCACGTCGAAGGGGAAATCTGCCGGTTTCATCCCGCGGATGCGCCGCAGTTCGGCGAGGATGGCCTGGCCCACCGGGACGGACAGGATCTTCTGTTCCACCAGCATCACCGTGTGCGCCAGGTCCACTTCAACGAACTCATGGAACTGGCGTTTCTCGGTTTCCAGCGCCGGCACATCATGGTACTTGACCATGCGTTCGGCAGGCGGTGCGCTCAAACGCGCATCGGTTAACAACACTTCACTGGCCTGTGCATTAGACATTTTCATTCACCGCTCAATCAGTTCTACATGCTTTAAATCGGTGGTCCCGTCGTAGTCCACGTCGAGGCCGGTTAAACCTTTGCGCACGCCAATCAACTGCTCCTGATCAAACAGCGGCAGGTTATCGGCGTCTTGTTCCCAGAGGATTTGCTGGATCTGCCCGTAATAGGCCATGCGCTTTTGCGGGTCCAATTCACGCGAAGCCAACTGGAGGTAGTTGTCCACCCGGGCATTGCTGTAGCCGGTCAGGTTTTGCGGGTCACCGCTGGACAACTTTCGGCGCAGGCGTATGTCCGCATCGGAAATGCCGGTGCCCAACAGCCACAAATTGGCGTCGTTGGAGCCCTTGCCCGTGCCCTGCCCCGGCTCGGCGCGGTACAGGTTTTTCTGGTAGGTGGCCCATTCCCACACTTTGAATTCGGTCTTGAGCCCGACCGCATTCAAGTAGCCCTGCACCACTTCAGCCACCTGGCGGTCTTTGGTGTAGCGGCCGGAAGGCGTCCATAGAACAATCGTGCCGGGGTAGCCGCCTGGGTAAACCTCGTTGATCAGTTGGCGTGCGCGCTCAGGGTCGTAGGGTATTGGCGCAAATTTGCGCCGCGCCTGGGTGCCTGGCGGAAATGGGCCGGTCGGCACTTTGGCGTAGCCGAGCAACACCTTGTCGACAATGGCCTGACGGTCGATGGCCAGGCTGACGGCGCGGCGTATGCGCGGGTCGTTGAACGGCGGCTTGGTCAGGTTCAGTTCAAAGAACACCTGAAAGGTACTGGGCACACGCAACAGGCTGGATGTCTTCTGTTCAGCCAGTTCGATGGCGGCTTCCGGTGACAGGTTGCCGGCAATCTCGGCGTTGCGCGTTCTCAGTTCGATAACGCGCGAGGCGTCTTCCTTGACCGGGCGAAAGATCAGGGTCGAGGGCTTGGCCGCCTCGCCATAAAACGCCGGGTTGCGCTGGATAATCACCTGGTCATTGGGCACCCAGCTCTCGAAGACATAAGGCCCGGTGCCCACCGGGTGGTGCCCGTACGCTCGCCCGTATTTAGCCACAGCCGCCGGGCTGTTGATGGATGACGACTGTTTGGCCAACAGTTCCAGCATGGTCGGCGAGGCGTGCTGTGTGCTGATGCGAACCTCATAGGGAGAAACGACCTCCACCGAGTCAATATCGGTGTAATACGATCGGTGCGCCGAACCCAGTTTCGGGTCACGGATTCTGTCGAGGTTGAACTTCACCGCCTCGGCATTGAACGGGGTACCGTCGTGAAACTTCACACCCTGGCGCAATACAAACGTCCATTGCCTGCCGTCAGCCGTGCGCGTCCATGATTGCGCCAGAGCGGGAACAAACCCTTCGTGTTCCTGCCCTTTCCAGTCGACCAGCCGATCAAACATGTGATCCATGACGTTATAGGACGGCACACTGCGGGACATGGCCGGGTCCAACGTATCGACGTCAGAACCTTGTACGAACGTGATCCGGCCCGGTTCTTTGGCACTGGCCGCGCTGGCCGAACCGAGGGGTAATGCGGCAATGTTGAGGGCGCAAAAACCGCTTATCAGCATTGCGAGGACTCTTGAGCGTTGCATTGTCTTTCTCACCTGATGATCGGTGTATGTAACGGGCCGTTGGAGCGGCGCCGCAACCCGTCAAACCTTTCGCGATTTCGGGTCGATATAGTCCCGCAGCGCGTCCCCCAGAATGTTGAAGCTCAGGATCGTCAACACGAGGGCACAACCGGGGGCCAGCAAGATGTACGGGTGGGTGGTCAGCAATGGCCGCGATTCGGCAATCATCGAGCCCCACTCCGGCGCGGGCGGCGGTGGGCCAAGGCCGAGGAAGCTGAGCCCCGAGCCGATCAGGATGGCCTCTGCCAGCGACACGGTGGCCTGGATGATGATCAACGAACCGATGTTGGGCAGGATGTGCACCCGCAGGAGCCGCACGTTGCCGACGCCGATGGATTTTGAGGCCAGCACGAATTCCCGGTGCCTCAATGCCGCAACCGGCCCGGCGAAGAACCGCACGTAAATCGGAATACTGGAGATGGCAATGGCCAGCGTCAGGCTGAGGATGCTGTTACCGACCACGGTGATCACTAGAATCGCCACCAGGGTTCTTGGGAAGGCGATCATCGCGTCCATGACCCGCATGACCAGGCTGGCGATCGCGCCATTGTAATAACCACACGCGGCCCCGACCGAAACCCCCACCACCATCGCGATGGCAACACTGGAAATCGCCACGGTCAGGGTGATCCGGGCGCCCCACAGGACACGGCCCAGCAAGTCCCTACCCATTTGATCGGAACCCAGTAAAAAGCCGGAGCCCGGACTGATCAAGGAGCTGGACAAGTTGATTCGGGTCACCGCATCCCAACTGAAGACCAACGGCGCACACACAGCGGCCGCGACCATAAGTGCAATCACCACCAGGGCACTGAGGGCAAACCATCGTTTGTTTGAGATCAGGAAACTGACAAATCCGAAGCCGCGTCTTTTTGTATTAAACATAGCAGCCTCAGTTGTAGGTGATGCGAGGGTCGAGGACGCCATACACAAGATCCACCAGTAAGTTAATAATGACCACCAGCGAGGCAAACACTAAAACGGTGCCTTGAACCACATAAATATCCCGCGCCATGATTGCATCAATCAAATAGCGCCCCATGCCCGGCCAGGCAAATACGGTCTCAACAATAACGGCACCTCCCAATAACCGACCAAAGTCCACTCCGAATACGGTCACCAATGGAATAGCCGCATTGGAAAGTGCATGTTTGATCACCACTTTGTAACTGGGCACGCCTTTGGCATAAGCAGTGCGCACATAATCTTCCTGGAGCACATCCATCATGGTGGAGCGTGCCAATCGTGAGAACGTTGCGACATAAGGCAGGCCGAGTGTCAGGGCCGGCAACAACAGGTGCTGCCAACTGCCACGCCCTGTGGGCGGTAACCAGCCGAGATAGGCCGAGAATATGGACATCAAGATGAGGCCCAGGAAAAAGCCCGGCACCGAAATGCCCAGTACGGCGAACGTCGTCAGCGCGCTGTCCAGCATTCCACGAGGCCGCAACGCCGCCAGCACGCCTAAAGGCACTCCGACAACCACGGCCAGCAGCATGCCCGCCAGCGTCAATTCCAGCGTGGCGGGAAGTGTGCGGGCGATGCCGTCGAGTACCGGCGTGAATGTCTGGAATGACTCACCAAAATCCCCACTGGCAATCTTTTTTACATAAATGAAGTACTGGGTAACCAGTGGTTTATCCAAACCATAATTAGTGCGTATTTGTGCAACATCTTCTTCTGTCGCCTCAGGGCCGGCAGCAAGTTGCGCCGGATCACCGGGTATAAAGTGCATGACCAGAAATATCGCAATGGATACTCCCGCCAGCATGGGAAGCAGGAGTAACAACCTGCGCAAGGTATAATTAAGCACGCGCCTTCCTCTTGTTATTTTACGCCCGCATCAAAAGTATTAACATCGGGCCGTTACCGGTTAAAACTACGCAACTAAATCATCGCCCGGTTACAATCCGATAGCAAACCGGTAACTTGTTGGACGCACATAACAAAATGTTATAGCCTCGGCCAAAGCTCACTCGCTATCCCTTTCGAGAACTACGATGAAACTCAACCCTCGTCAATTGGAAGCTTTCCGCACCGTGATGCAAACAGGCAGCATGACCATCGCCGCAGAAACACTGCAAGTCAGCCAACCCGCCATCAGTCGGCTGATTCGGGACCTAGAGGTCACCCTTTCCATCCGCCTGTTTCGGCGCGAAGGCAACCGCCTGATTCCCGGAGCGGAAGCGCAGGTGCTGTATGCCGAGGTCGACAAGTTCTACCAGGGCATCGAACGCATCGAGCGTGTCGCAGAAGACCTGGTGACCCTGCGCACGGGTACCTTGCGCATTGGCGCCATGAGCACACTGGGCTTGAGCGTGGTGGCGGAAGGCGTATGCCGGTTTGCGCGCCGGCACCCGGAGGTGCGCACGTCGCTGGACGTACGCAATTCCCTGGGGATTCTTGAACTGACGTCGGCGAACCAGCTGGATATCGGTTTTGTGCAGATTCCCTCAGGCGAGTACCCCGGCATTCAGGCCGTCGCCCTGCCCCCCATCAGCGCCGTGTGCGTCATGCCGGCGGATGATGCGCTGGCGGCAAAAACCGTGGTATCTCTGAACGATTTGCACGGGCGCAGGCTGGTATCGATGAATGCAAACAACCCGTTGCAGCGTCGCATCACCGCGGCCATGGAGGCGCGTGGTGTGGCGGGTATTTCGTCGGTTGAGACCACGGCCGCCCACTCGGCCTGCGGCATGGTGTCGGGCGGCTTGGGGCTGACGGTCTGCGACCCGTTCACGGCGTCTTACACCAAGTACCCCGGCATTACTTTCAGAAAGCTCGATCAGCACATTCCTTTTGAGGTGTCGATCGTGTTTCCCAGTCATCAGCAGCGCTCACAACTGGCCTCGGATTTCATGCGGGTGATGGAGGCACTGTTCAAGTCTGAATTCATTTCAATGATCCCCCGCGACGCATATTGATTGCCGCTCAAGGGTCAGACCCTTCACCGCCGCGAGTGGGAGTGCCTTACTCGACCCGCTGATTCGCCAACCCTTCCAGCGTAAACCGCGCCTGCATCAGCACCACATCGCGCACCTGTTCCATTTCCTTCTGGTTGACCTCGGTCCATTTCAGCGCCTCAAGCAGCTTGGGCTTTTGCACGCGAAAGGCCAGGCCCTGGGTGAAGAGCGCCATGGAATGGATCACCGTTCGCTCATCCTCCACCGCGAAGCCGGACAAGCGCGATATCAACTGGCGAATCACTCGGCCGATACGTGCCTTGAAACGCTCGTCGAACGCAGTGGTTGCGATGGCGGGGCACAGGCCTGCCTGATGGCGGTCCATGAACGCGCGCATGGTGCTGGTTTGCGGGCTGTCCTGGATGGTCGAAACCACCGTGCCCAAAATGCCCAGCGAGGCCACGATCATCGCTTCATCGCTCGCATCGGCGTCAGCCAGTACGCTTTCCGCAGCCCCCACAGGCGCACCCATCTTGCTCCACAGCAGCTCGATCAAGTGCTCGACGCACGCCAGGTACACGCCTTCCTTGCCGTCAAAGTAATACTGGATCGCCGGCGCGTTCACCCCGGCAACCGTGGCGATGTCGCGCGTCGACGCACCGTCATAGCCGCGTTCGCCAAATACGGCGATGGCCGCCTCGACAATGCGTGCGCGGGTTTCTTCGCCGCGCTGATAACCGCCTTCGGCGGCCGGTTTGTGTCGTGCCATGTGCAACTCCCTTCCGATACCGGACCAAAATATACCAGTTGACAAAAATTCGCGAAAAATAGAATTTATTCCAACCGATATAAATCTGGAGTGACCTCGATGTCCGCTGCACCTCCCTCGCCTCAGGTCGTTCCTGAAGACACCGTCAACGGCCAGCGCGGCAAAGCTCGACGCGTCCTCCTGACGGTGGGCATTGTTGCGCTGTTGATCGGCCTCGGCTGGGGCACCTGGTGGTGGGTCCACGGGCGGTTCATCGAAACCACCGACGACGCCTACCTGCAGGCCGACAGCATCAGCGTCGCGCCGAAAATCAGTGGCTACGTGGCCGACGTGCTGGTTAGCGACAACCAGAACGTCAAGCGCGGCGACGTGCTGGTGCGTCTGGATGCGCGTAAATACCAGGCCGTCAGCGACGAAGCCAATGCCACCATCGCCGCACGCAACGCCGATTTCGCCAAAGCCCAGGCCGACCTGGTGCAGCAGGATTCGACCATCGCCGAGGCCCGCGCCCAACTGCAAGGCGCCGAAGCCGACGCCCGCCACGCGCAAACGGAAGTGGCGCGTTACGCTCCGCTGGCCCGCTCCGGCGCCGAGCCGGAAGAACACTTGGCCCAACTCACTAACCAACTGGCACAAGCGCGCAGCACAGTCGCGGCCAAACAAGCGGCGCTGGCGTCCAGCCAGACCCGCTACGGCACGCTCCAGGCCCAACTCAAACAGGCACAGGCCCAGCTCGGCGTGGCAAAGGCCAGCGAAGCGCAAAGCCAGCTCGACGTGGACGACGCGGTAATTCGCAGCCCGCTGGACGGTCGCGTCGCCGACCGTGGCGTACGCGTCGGCCAGTACGTGCAGCCGGGCACACGCCTGCTGACCGTGGTGCCCATCAGCGCGATCTACCTAACCGCCAACTACAAGGAAACCCAGATCGGCGAGATGCGCCCCGGCCAGACCGTGACCGTGCATGTCGACGCCCTGCCCGGCCGCGACCTGCAAGGCCATATCGACAGCCTGTCTCCCGGCACCGGCGCGCAATTCGCGTTGCTGCCACCGTCAAACGCCACCGGCAACTTCACCAAAATCGTGCAGCGTGTGCCGGTGCGCATCGCCCTGGATATACCCGATGACGTGCGCGTGGCATTGATGCCGGGCCTGTCCGCGACTGTCGAGGTCGACACCCGCACCACCGCCGCAGACGCCCATCATGGCTGAAGCGTTGATGGCCGACGTGGCCGCCGAGAAACCGCGCAACGCCTCGCTGACAGACTGGATCGCCGTGGCCGCCGGCGCGCTGGGCGCCTTGCTGGCGACGCTGGACGTGTCGATCACCAACTCGGCCTTGCCGCAGATCCAGGGCCAGATCGGCGCTACAGGCACCGAAGGCACCTGGATTGCCACCGGCTACCTGATGTCGGAAATCGTCATGATCCCCCTCGCCGCCTGGCTGACGCGGGTGTTCGGCCTTCGGCGATTCCTGATCGGCACGGCCATGATGTTCACCGTGTTTTCAATGTTCTGCGGCCTGTCTTCCAGCCTGGGCATGATGATCGCCGGGCGCATCGGCCAGGGTTTTGCCGGCGGTGCGATGATCCCGACCGCGCAAACCATTGTGCGCACCCGCCTGCCGCCGCACCAATTGGCAATCGGCACCACGATGTTCGGCATGACGGTGATTCTCGGCCCGTTACTGGGCCCGGTGATCGGCGGCTGGCTCACGGAAAACATCAACTGGCGATGGTGCTTTTTTCTCAACCTGCCCATCAGCATTGCGCTGATTACCTTGTTGATTACCGGCCTGCCCACCGAGCGCATGAACCTGCAGCGCTTTATCAGCGCCGACTGGCTGGGCATTCTCGGCCTGGCCATGGGCTTGAGTTCGCTCACGGTGGTGCTGGAAGAAGGCCAGCGTGAACACTGGTTTGATTCGTTGATGATCACCTGGCTGAGTATCGCCACCGTGGTGGGGTTCTTCCTGATTGCCGTGGGGCAATTTCGCTCGAGTACGCCCATTCTGCGCCTGCAATTGGTGCTAAACAAAAGCTTTGGCAGCGTGCTGTTGATTGGTACCGCCGTCGGCGCGGGGATCTACGGTACGGCGTACCTGGTACCGCAATTTCTTGGCATTTTGTCTGGCTACAACGCACAACAATCCGGTTCGATCATGCTGCTCTCGGGCATTCCGGCGTTTTTGCTGATGCCCGTTTTACCGAGAATGCTCGGCCGCTACGACCTGCGCTGGATGGTCGGCGCTGGCCTTCTGCTGTACTGGGCCAGTTGTTATGTCGATACCGCATTGACGGCCGATAGCGTCGGCCATGACTTCATCTGGTCACAGCTGCTGCGCGGCTTCGGGCAAATTCTGGTGATGATGCCCCTCAGCCAATTGTCGATGCGTGCCGTCGAAACCCAGCACGCCGGTGATGCGGCCGGGCTGTACAACATGTCGCGCAACCTGGGCGGCACCATCGGCCTGGCCCTGCTTGGCGTGCTGATGGACCGGCGCAGTCATTTTCATGACGACAGGCTGCGCGAAGGCATTCTGGCCAACAGCCAATTGACGCAGGACCACATCGCAAGCAGTACCGCCAGCTACCTGGCGCAGGCGGGCGACCCTTCCAGCGCGCCGATGCAGGCACTGGCGCAGATGGCCAATGACATCGCGCGGCAGGCCTCGGTCATGGCCTACAACGACTCGTTTTATGTACTGGGCCTGGCAATGCTCGCGTGCCTGCCCCTGATTTTCATCCTGAAAAAACGCAGGGTATAACCATGATTGTTCGCTCCTTTCCCCTGCTCCTGACCGTCGGCCTGCTGTCCGCCTGCACGGTTGGCCCGGACTACAAGGGCGCGCCGGATGTTGCGCCGAAAACCCTGGCAGCCGGGCAACTGCCCCACGCTGACAAGGCCGCGCAGGTCGCGCCCGCCGTCGCCCAGTGGTGGCGGACCCTCGGCGATGCGAAGCTCAACGAATTGGTCGACCACGCCCTGCAAAACAGCCCGGATATCGCCACCGCCCAGGCACGCTTAAAACAGTCCCGCGCCAGCCTCAGCGGTGCCAGCGCCAACGCAATGCCCAAAGTCACGGGTGACGCGGCGATGCTCAGGCTGCGTTCGCCCGACACCTCTGCGCTGGGCGGCGGCAACAGCGGTGGCGGGCGCGGCCCGTTGAGCCTGTACCTCGCCGGTTTCGACGCCAGCTGGGAAGCCGACCTGTTCGGTGGAACCCGCCGCGCCGTCGAGGCCGCGCAGGCAGAGGCCGACGCCTCACAGGCCCAACTGGCAGACGCCCAGGTGCAACTGGCGGCCGAAATCGTCCAGGCCTATACCGATCTGCGCGACCAGCAGGCGCGGTTGGCGCTGGTGGACGCCAGTGTCGACATCGAAAACCAGGCACTGGACCTCACTCAGCAACGGCGCAGCCGTGGCGTCGCCTCACAACTGCAGCTTGAACAGGTGCTGACCCAGGCGGAAAACACCCAGGCTCAACGCCTGCCTTTGCAAGCCGCCATCGTTGAATCCCTCGACCAGCTCGGCCTGCTGTGTGGTCGGGAGCCCGGCGAACTGGATGGTCAACTCGCCACCGCCCGTGCCCTGCCCTCAATCCCCAGCCAAGTCCCGCTGGCCGACCCCGCTGCGCTGCTCAAAGCCCGCCCCGACATCCGCATGGCCGAGCGCAAACTGGCGTCCGCCAACGCCCAAATCGGCGAAAAAACCGCCGACTGGTTCCCCAAACTCAGCCTGATGGGCGACCTCTCCTTCTCCGCCGGCGACCCTGGCCACTTGGCGCGCAAAGACAACGGCACCTGGCTGATCCTGCCGCGCCTGTCCTGGAACGCCCTGGATTTCGGGCGCGTCGCCGCCAGCGTAAAAGGCGCCGAAGCCGGCCGCGATGAAGCGCTCGCGCAATATAAAAGCACCGTGCTGACGGCCTTGCGCGATGCCGACGTGGCCTTGGCGCGCTACGGTCACCAGCGCCAGAACGTGGTGCTGCTGCGCAACGTGGAAGCCTCGGCCATCCGCGCCGCAGACCTCACCCGCCAGCGCTACCGGGCCGGCACCGCGAGTACACTGGACTGGCTGGATGCCGAACGCACCCGTTATCAGGCCCAGGAAAGCCGGATTTCCGGAGATGCAGAGCTACTGAAAGATTTTGCGTCGTTGCACAAGGCGCTGGGACTGGGGTGGACGCTGTGATACGAGATCTCGATGGCCCGAGAACGGCCCAACAAGCACTGTTTTACGACCTGGAAGATGCCGCGGCCGTGATCGGCTGGTCAGTGGTTGAACTGACGGCGATGGCAAGCGCCGGCAAGACGCCGGATGAAGTGGCGGCGTTGATGAAGGTGTGCGGGTTGTTGGTAGCGCAGCAGGAGAAGCTGGCTGACTATGCGCGTGAAGCGAAAGAGCAACGTATCGTCAGGGCCGGGCTGGAGAACTGAACGTTGCTCGCATTTTATGAGTTCAACGTTCAATCGAACTGGGCGTAAAACGCACCTGTAATCAAGTCGTCAAGAAAGGCTTTCTGTTCTTCGGTCACTTGGCTTCTTCGACTGAAACCATGCTCATCCGGCGGCGCCAGCCACCGCGCCTGCCGCGCCTTGGCTACCTCGGCAAGCGCCGCTTTTTCCTCTTCGGTCATGGCATTTACGTACTCCCCCAGAGAAGACAACCAACGCGTGGCGAAATCCAGTTCAAGGTAGTCTTCCTCGGTAAACATCAGATGCCAGATGAATTCAAAGGAGAGTTCTGCGAGGGCTTTCATTAATCGATGTCCTTATTCGATGAAGTGTTAGGGGCAGTATTGTTATGTGATCTGACCTGGTTTTTTCGGTCCTTGAAATCGAGAGAAAAGGTGAAATTCATCGTTGATCGATTTCAATTTTTTGCGTTGGATCAGGGCTGTAGCTTTGGCGTTTCAATTGCGGGTCACCTTTGGCCATACAGAAGAAAAATATCTCTGCCTCACCACAGCCGCCATGCAACGCACATTCGCTCGCCTGCATGTGATCAAGCAGAATTTCACGCCCCTGGGACTCGCAAAATACATTCGCCTCTTTCAGCGCCTGACCTTTCGCTGAAGCAGGCCCACCCAAGGGAACGCGAGTTGAAATAGTGTAAGTATCGGGCCCGACTTTTATCGGTCCGCTGTCGGCGCAAGCCGTGAGCAGGGTTGCAACTAAAATCACCAAGCCGATTTTCATATCCGTCTCCCGGAAAATGGCAACTCTACAGTCACTTGGCCAGCTTACGGAATGCATGTCAAAAGTTGCGGAACTATTCTTAAATCACAGGCAATAAAAAACCCCGTAGACGCTAATCTACGGGGTTTTCAAGAGTGGAGGCCGAGGTCGGAATCGAACCGGCGTAGGCGGATTTGCAATCCGCTGCATAACCATTTTGCTACTCGGCCTCAAACGATCAATGTCCTGACTGCTGACATTCACCGCATATGAACTTGAGTGGCTTCGTGAAGCCTGCCTCTACTCTAACTCATTGAATACATTGAAGTTTTTAATGCTTCGTTGCGTTCGATGGGCGCCATTATGTACTCATTTGCTTTTGCCTGCAACCCCTTGATTTCAAAAATATTTCGTATTGGCATCAAGGGGTTGCGTGGCTGCCCTACTCCTTGATGAGCTGGTGGCTGTATTGCGGGTCGGCCTTGATTTGAGCCTCCGTGAACGGCAGCGGGCGCAGTTTTTTCTCGGAGAAGGCCTGGGTCTCGTCCCTGGAATATTTCGATTCGGGGTCGCTGGATTCGGAGAAGGCCAGCACGCCGATCGCTTGAGGGCCTTTGTCGTCGAAGGTGACGATTTGCAGGTAGCTGCTGCCGCTGACCACTTCACGTTTGCCGTCGGCGCGGGGCACGGTTTGCATGGCGTTGTAGATGCCCAGTTCCTGCGGGCCGCCGTGGATGGGGATTTGGCCGGAAACCTGGATGTCGCCCCATTGTTTGGCGTCAAGCTTGGCGACGTCTGCGATGGAAGCCAGCATCGCCTGGCGCAATGCTTTGGCTACGGGTTCGCGGTCGATGGCCAGGCCATTTGGCGTGGTCAGGGGCTGTGCCGGGTCGAAGGCCACGCGCCAGGCGTCGGGGATTTGCTGCAGGTGCGCCACCAGATTGATGAAATGCACCAGACCCAAGCCGCTGTCGAGGTTCGCGCGCTGGTCCCAGTTTTTCAGGCTGGTGCACAGAGGCTGCAAAGTGGCGGCGTCAGCGCCAAGGTGTTTGGTACAGAACGCCAGGAGGTCGGGCATGACCTGGCCTGCGAGGTACACCTCGTTGTCCATGACCATGTTTTGCAAATCCGCCACGTTGATCGGCTGCTTTTCCAGCGCCTGCAGGCGCTGCACGGCAAAACGTGCACGCGGGCCGAGGCCGATGTGATCCTGGCTGATCACCGGAGAGAAACCGGTCAGCGGCGCCTTGGGGTTGGCCAGCCACGCCGAGTCGTTGGAGTGCTGCACATAATCGGTGCGCTCCAATTGCGGCAGCTGGTCGGCCGGGAAAATACCGGGTTGCGCGGCACGCGGGTCGATATCCCAGGCGCAGGCACTGTGGGCGCCATCGAGCATGATCATCTGCAGGCCCGCACGTGGGTCGCCGCATTGCGCGAGTTTGGCGGCGCTAACGTTGGGCACCACCGACAGGTTCATATACAGGCTCTGGCCCGTGTCATCGGCGGCCAGGGTGTTGACCCACGGGATGCCTTGCAGCGTGTGCACCGAGGCTTGCAGCTCCTTGAGGCTGGCGGCGCGGTTCATCGCGTACCACTGTTGCAACACGCGGTCATTGCCGAGGTTGGCATCCCGCAGGCTGAAGGCGTGGTGGCTGTCCCAATCCAGCTTGCCCGGCCATTGCACCACAGGGCCGAATTGCGAGCTGTAAACGGTATGGGTGACGTCTTTAAGGCTGCCGTCCGGCTGCTTGACCTGCACCTTCACCGGGGTTTGCTCCATGGCGATGGATTTGCCGTCCAGCAGGTAGTGGGTGGCGTTTTTGGGATCCAGTGTCAGACGGTACAGGGTGAAATGCTTCGAGGTGTCGACAGTGTGGGTCCAGGCCACGTGCTGGTTGAATCCGATGTTGATCACCGGCAAGCCCGGCAATGCGGCCCCCATCACGTCGAGCTGGCCGGGAATGGTCAGGTGCATTTCATAAAAACGCATGCCGCCCACCCACGGAAAATGCGGATTGGCCAGCAGCATGCCACGGCCGTTGAATGAGCGATCACGGCCGACCGCAACGGCATTGCTGCCTCGATCAAGGGTGAAACGCTGTTGATGGGCGGCAGCCAGTTCAAACGCTTTCGCATCGGGCTGCACAGCTGCAGTCGCTTGGGGTGGTGTTGCGCCGACCAACGCTTCGGCGAATTGGCCTACGCCGCCCTCAACCAGAAGCCGACGAGTCAACTTCACCAAATCCTCAGCCACCAGTGGCCGCACCCACGCCGCCTGGCAGTGCTTCGGCGCGCCCTGCTCTTTCAGATAGCGGTTATAGCCGGCCACATAGCCTTCAATGCGCTGCTGCATCTGCGGCGTCTGGGCCTTCCAGAACGCAGCGACGGCTTCCGGGGTGTTGAGCCAGGTAAAAAACACATCGCTGGCAAGGTTGTTGCGCTCTTCCAGGGTCGCCTCGTCCGGGCCGAAGTACCTGGCGCGCTCGCCATTGACCGTGACTACTTCATTGGCCAGCAGACACAGGTTGTCCTGGGCATAGGCGTAACCGATACCGAACCCCAGGCCCCTCTCGTCGTTGGCGCGGATATGCGGCACGCCGAACGTGGTGCGGCGAATGTCCGCCGATGCCTGTGCCACCTGTTCCCGCGCCGAGGCGGCAAGGCTCAAGCCCAGCAACACCCCGACCACACCTGCTCTGGACAACCCGTTGGAAATAATCACGCAAGCTCCACAGTCAAATTGAACACCCTCACAAGGGGTAGCTACCCCACCGTAAGAACGCAAACAACCGGGAATAATTTAGGCGCGCAATGCGTTTGATCAAGGCGGCAGGGCTGTGACAAAACCGATACCGACAAAATTTCTACATCCGGCACTTCATGATTTTGCTCGTTCGTTCGTCTTATTAAACAAGAGCGCCATCATTTTCCTGATCAGGCTCTGATAAGGAGTTTTTGCATGTACAACCCGAGACTGCCCATGGACGGACATTCACCGGCTGCCGACGCGAACTTTGGCAGCGGCCCACAAGCGTTCGGCAAAGCGCCCGAACAGCAAGGCAACCAGCGCATCCGCCATTTGCTCAAGTGCTTTGGCCTACGCACCAGCCTGATACGGCTGAAAGTCATCGATGCCCTGCTTACCGCAGCCGACAACAAGCGCACCCTGGGAGTACGCGGCGTGCACAGCCATTTGCTGGAGCTGGGCATTCCATTGTCGTTTCTCAGTGTGCGTGAAGTGCTCAAGCGTCTGTGCAGCGAGGGCGTGATCATTCTCAATGCCGACAAAAGCTACAGCCTCCATGAAGAGGCTGCGAAAGTACTCGACGGGTATGCCTGACGCGCGATCAGAAGTTCGGCTTGACCTTGCGGCGCATGATGCCGTTGATCACCACTACGATCACCGCCACGGCAATGGCGATGTACTGGAACGTTTTCTCGCTGATAACCCCGGTGTTCTGCAGATAGGACAGGCCGAACATTGTCGCCAGTACGGCCAGGGCAATCAGAATCGAATATTTCAAGCGTTGCTTTTGAGTCATGACGGGTTCCTGAACCTGAAGATTGTTTTCACGCTGCGTGATCAGTTGCTGTAAGTAGATGCCTGTAGCAGCCGGACATTATGTTACAGGCGATGGCCGGTTTTGGCTTGTCCAACACAGGTTCCAACCGCTGCCCCACCCGCAACCCCCTATGTTTGCTGCCCGGCGCCGGGGCCGCCGTCCACACCTGCAGATTTTTACTTACAGTTGGCCTGCTCTCCTGAAAGGAACGGCTTGCACTGATTCACACACGCATGGGTGCGTTTTAAGGCATCGCCGTCTGGCTTTGCGCGCGCTTACTCATGAACTTTTAATCAGGCAAATCATGACTATTACAGCCAATGTCCAACAGCCCTCAGCCTACTCGCCGCCCCTCATTCCAGTCACTGTTCCGTCATCTGCGCAACAAAAACCTGCAACCCCTGCGCCTTCACTGCCGGATGGCCGTCAAACACTCAAGGCAGCCCTTGGCGACCGAAGCAACCTGGAAAACCTGGCGCAGGCGCTGACCACACTCCTTGCAAACCTGCCCGAGAATGCCGAGGCACAGACTGTTGCCACCATGCTGCAGCAAAACCAGATGTCGATCGCGCGCGAATCGACCTTTATGCCCATGAGCACGTTGAAACCCGCGACGGTCAGCCTTGAAGCGTTCATCAAGCATCAGGGCATTACAATGCCCCATTTCGTTGCCGACGTGAAAGCATTGGCCAGCGGACTCCGCGAAGACACATGGGTGCATCCGCTGGGCAATTTCGCTGGGGCCCTGGCCTGGCCGATCCCCTTGGATATAAAGATCCAACACGAAGTGTTCAACGTGGTGGCGTGCAATAGCGCCAACCTGGAAGGGTTGCCGCTGAGCAATGTCCAATGGGGGGCGCTGGACTACTTGGCCGATGGGCACTCACTGTCGAAACCCGAATTTCAAGACCCCGCCAAAGCAATGGAGAAACTGCTCGATTCCCCCCGAGCGCAAGCACTGGGTGAAGCCATCCAGCTCAAGGTTGACGGTATTGCTACGGATCGCAGCGTCAACGATTACGTGCTTGCCGCCGTCCATCTGGGTCTTGACCCGGAGTCGATCGACGCAGCCAAGCGAAACCAGGTCGCAGGTTTTGATCTGGCGGCGCTCACTCATTTTGGCAAACGACCGGCTGAGGTCGTCAGTGCGCTCGCAGCGCACCTGATCACCACCGGCAAGACCTCCAAAGGCACCGCCGAACTGGGTGCACGCCTGTTGCTGGCACGTGTCGCCCCACAGTTTCTGATCACGGATATTCCTGCCGGCGTTAGCATCGGTAGCCAGGCCTGGGCTAACCTTTGCCTGGCCGTGGCAGGCATCGAAGGCGAAACACCCGGCAAGACGGCCCGGATGAGCTTCAGCGCAGTGATGCAGGCTGGCGAAGATGTGCCTGCGGTCAGCGAGGCCAACCAAAAAGCTATCTTGATCGATTGGGCGGTTGCCAATCAGGTCATCGATAAAAGCGCGGATGACATATACCCGGCTGATGAAGTCGAAAATGCACGAGATGCATTCAACAAGCAGCTGAACGATCTCAAGGCCGCGTCCTCGAAACTCGAAGCTCCCCTGCCCAATCGCAAAGCAATGGCACTGGCGCTGCTGAAGAAAAGATTCGGCGACGATATCGACTTCGAACGCAAAGTCCTGCGCATCCACTACGGCGCCGAAATCAAGGGCCCGCGCTTCAGCGATCCCTACTCTCTGCTGGATATCACCATGCAGGGGCTGACAGTGTGGGACAGCTGGCAGATACACGGGAATTACAGCATTGATATACAGCAGATAATCGCCTTCACCCGAAGCGCCGAGTTCAATGTTCCCGAAGCCTTCGACAAAGCCTTCAGTGAGGTCACTGGAAACTATAAAAGCATCAAGCAAGACTTGATGATGAATGCCATCACCCATCTGCCACTGGAGGACCGCACGGCACTGAACTACGGCGAGCTCAGGTTCTTCAAGGAGAACTCGTACAGAAGGTCACTCATACCGTTCACCGCCGACAGTTTGTTCCACTCAAGCATGACGATACTGGTGCAGACCGAGCATGAAGGTAAAACACGGTCATATGCCTTCGATACAGTGAAGGGCTCCATTAGCAAGATCCTGTCGCCCCCCTCGAACCGACAGCCGGAATATATTTCCAACGAAGTCACCAGGGTCGACGAGTTTTCCCCGCCCGCTGAAGCCTATTCCTTGAAAGACAACTCCACTCGCTATCGACGGCCCAACCTCTTTCAGACCCCACGAATTCGGGACGTCGCAGCGACCGTCGTCAAGGGCCTGGGAATCGACGATGACTCGGTCAGACGCCAGGCTGAAGGCAGGACATGGAGTGAAAAGCGCACTGACACCTTGAACTCGATTGGCAATTTTTTACTGGACCTCATCCCTCTCCGATCAGCCATCGTGAACTTGAACAACGGCAACTACAAAGACGCGGCGACCGACTTGGCTTTTGACATTTTCGGTTTTGTCACCGCTGGCCTGGGCATGGCGGGAAAACTCACCAAAGTGGCGGGCAAAACAGGCAGCACGATCAGCAAAGCGGCTCAGGGCAGCCGAATAATAGGTGCGACCGCATTCAGCGCCTTCAACCCCCTGGGCGGCTTGGGCGACATCACCGTCGGCGCCGGCAAACTTGCGCTGCAGGGACCCCATGCGGTGGCTTCCGGCGTTCAACAACTGCGTGGTATGGCAAGCGGTGTTGACCTGGCTCAGGCCAGCACTCGCTTTGAGGCGGCGGCCACTGGAGCGCTCAAAGTGGGTGACCAGACCGTGACGGGCAGTGCCGTCAAACACAACAACAAATGGTATGCGTTCGATGCCGGCAGCCAACAGCCTTATGGGCCGCCGCTGGGGAATTTCGACCCCGTGGATACGCTGATGCCGCCGCCCCATAAAATGCACACCCACACACCGCAACGTGTTCAGCCTTACCCTGTGCGCCCCCCTCACCCCCATGTCGGCGCGACTAAGCTGCCCCTGCCTGCCGGGGACTATGTGGACAATACGCTGGGCAAACTGGTACCTGGACACTTCATTCCAGGTAACGGAATGGATCAGACAAAAGCCCACTTCACCCAACAAATGGAGAATTATCACAACACGGTGAAGGCTGGCGGCGTCTTGCCGGCAACGCCGACACTCCCACCCCTGCCCAAACAAATGCCGCCGGGCGACCTGATCACCGAAGCCTTGAAGGTCTCTCAGGGCGTGGTCTTTGGAGAGAGCCACTCACAAATGGCCAGTTTCAAGCTGCTGATGGCCAACATGCAGACATTCAAGGCCCAAGGCGTGAAGAAGGTCTACTTCGAAGGGGTGATTGACCTCCCGCCCTTTGGTGCAGTGGACGACGGCATCAGCAGTTTGGGAAGCACGAAGAACGTTCGAACCAATCCGACGTTTAAAGAACTTAGAGACGAATTCAGGAAGAACGGCATCGACGTCATGCCACTGGATCATTATTACCTGACCCGGCACAAGGATGAGCGCCCCTTCCGGGCGCGTACGGTCCAGGGTATCAATTCCGAAATACGGTTGAAGGAATTCAATTACTTTGCCGCCGAGACGATCCAGGCCAATTCCGGCACGGAAAAGTGGATCGCGCTGGTGGGCAACGCCCACATGAATACGTCTGAAGATGTGACTGGCCTGGCGGAGCTGACCGGGACACTGGGCATCGGTGTGTTTGACAACGCCAACGTGCCCGCCTCCGTGGGGTTCAAGGACACGCGACACGTCCCTGACCCCAAGCTGCCACTCAAGCGCGGCGACCTGCCGGGAAACCTGCACATCTACATGAAGCCCTAGCCCTGTCGCGTTAATGCACCCAGCGCTGGTACAACCAACGTGCCAGCGCATCCAGGGCAAACCCCAACAGCCCGATCAATAGCACCATTGCCATCAGTTCCGAGTAGGCCAGCCGATCACGGGTGTCCAGGATGTAATAACCCAACCCCGCACTGACCCCGAGCATTTCGCACGGCACCAGCACGATCCACAGAATCCCGATGGCCAGGCGCACGCCCGTCAGCACGTGCCCGACCACACCGGGAATGATCACCCGGCGCAGGGTTTCCCAGCGCGTGGCGCTCAGGCTTTTACTCAACTGCAGCCAGCGCGGGTCCAGTTGCCGCACACCGGCGGCGGTGTTGAGCATGATCGGCCACACGGCCGCAAAGGCCAGCAGGAAGTAAATCGGCTGGTCGCCCACCCCCATCAACATCACCACGATGGGCATCCAGGACAGGGGCGAAATCATCCGCAAAAACTGAAAGGCCGGCGTCGTCGCGGCCTCCAGGTTACGCGAACTGCCCACCAGCAACCCGAGCGGCACGCCGACCAATAGCGCCAGGAACAAACCGACGAAAATGCGCTTGAGGCTGACAGCGATGTGCAGGTACAGCTCGCCACGCCCGAGCAACTCCCACAGGCTGCTGAAGGTGGCGCCCAGCGAAAAGCGCGCCGACAAGCCATCGGCATCGCCAAACACTTTCACACCCAGCCACCACAGCACCAGCAGGCCCGCCAGCCCACTGATGCCCAGCAGCCAGCCCGGCCATGAAGCGATTTTGCCGTTGCTCAAGCGCCAATCTCCTCGTGCCGCTCATAACCGTCCGGCAAGCCGAAGGTCTTCATACCGCCGACGGCCTCGATGGCGTTGCGCACAAAGCGGTCGTCCACCAGATCCCTGGCGACGAAGGCCGGGTCGAGGTCGGCGAGGAATTTCTTGTCGCCCTCGATCAGGGTGTCCTTCAGGCGCCGCACCAGTTCCTCGGTATAACTGGGGAATGGATAGGGTTGGAAGTCAATGCGGTGCTCATCCCAGTTGGCGTGCTGAATCGCGCCGTCGGCCAGGTACGCGGCACGGTCACCGGCGGCGGGCGCCAGCACTTTGCTCAACACCGGCTCGGCGTGCGGCGTATAGCGGTTGGGGCCGTCCTTGGACAGCAGTTTCACGGCCTCTTCGCGGTTGTCACGGGTCCACACCTGGGCCTTGACGATGGCGTTCACCACTTTTTGCGACCATTCCGGGCGGTTGGCGAGGTCGTGCTCGTGCATGAACACCACGCAGCACGCGTGGTTGCGCCACACGTCGCCGGTAAAGCGTTGCACGCGACCCACCTTGAGGTTTTCCGCCAGGGCATTGAAGGGCTCGGCGACGATATAACCGTCGATGCGCTTGCTCGCCAGGGCTGGCGGCATATCCGACGGCGGCAGCACGATCAGGTTGACTTCGTTGGCCGCAATGGCGCTGCCTGCAGCCCGCGCGACCGGCGTCAGGCCGTTGTCGCGGAACAGTTGCTGCACCACCACGTTGTGGATCGAATACCAGAACGGAATCGCCACCGACTTGCCGCCCAGCTGCTTCACGTCGGTAATACCCGGCGCCACCGTCAGGCCCGAACCGCCCACATGATTCCAGGCTACAACCTTGGCCGGAACCTTGCTGCCATAGCGTGCCCACACGGTCATCGGCGACAGCAGGTGAATCACATTGACCTGCCCCGAGATAAACGCCTCGATCACTTGCGCCCAACTGCGCAACAGCACCGGGCGCTCGGCCTTGATGCCTTCGGCCTCGAACAGCCCATTGTTGTGCGCCACCAGCAGTGGCGTGGCGTCGGTGATCGGCAGGTAGCCGATGCGCACCGGGGCGTCCGGTTCACTGGCGGCACGGGCTTGCAGGCTGCTCAACAGAGGTAAGGCGCCGGCGGCGCTGAGCACCGCCGAGAGTTTGAGAAAATCACGGCGCGAGTGGGTCATGTCATCCAGACAC
This sequence comes from Pseudomonas tolaasii NCPPB 2192, assembly GCF_002813445.1. Taxonomy (NCBI): domain Bacteria; kingdom Pseudomonadati; phylum Pseudomonadota; class Gammaproteobacteria; order Pseudomonadales; family Pseudomonadaceae; genus Pseudomonas; species Pseudomonas tolaasii. The sequence continues at coordinate 4,838,908 of NZ_PHHD01000001.1, read as the reverse complement.
ATGGCTTGGCTCCAGCAATTCAAGGGGGTTGGGTTGAGGGCGGCTCGCCTGCCGTAAGGTTTTCAGAATGTCGATACGCAAGGCGCCGATGGCCTCCACCTGTTCTTCGCGCGGTTGCGGCAGGTCGATGTGCCATTCGCCGAGCGTGCGCGCCGGGCGATTGCCCAGTAGCACAATGCGGTCGGACAACAGCAACGCTTCATCGATATCGTGGGTGATCAGCACGGCAGCCGAACCAATCTCGCGGTTGACCTTGAGCAACAGGTGCTGCATGTCGGCGCGGGTCACTTCATCCAGCGCGCCAAAGGGCTCATCCAGCAATAGCACTTGCGGTTGACGCGCCAGGCAACGGGCCAACGCCGTGCGCTGGGCCATGCCGCCCGAGAGCTGTGCCGGAAATTGTTGCCGCGCGTGTTCCAGGCCGACAGCAGCAATGGCGTGATCCACACGGCGTCGTCGTTCTTCCTGGCTCAGATGCGGCTGACGGGCGAAATCCAGGCCGAAAGCGACGTTCTTTTCAAGGCTCAGCCAGGGCAACAGGCTCGGGTCCTGAAACGCCACCGCCACCCGTGGATGCGGGCCATTCAACGCTTCACCGAGCACTTGCACGCTTCCGCCTTGAGGTGCCTGCAAACCGGCCAACACACGCAACAGGCTGGACTTGCCGACGCCACTGGGGCCGAGAATCGACACCACCTCGCCGGGCTGCAGGTTCAGGTCAAACCCTTGCAGCACCGGGCCACTGGCATACCCCAGGCAAATCTCCCGGGCAATGAGCACCGCCTGGCTCATAAGTTGGCCTGGCGATGCAGCTCGGTGCGCAGTTGCACCAGGCTTGGCGTTACGATCGGCACGAACGCCGACTCGCGCCAGCGCCGCGCAAAGCCGCTGCCGTGGGCAGTGAGGTACGCCTTGCCGCCACTGGCTTGCAGCTCAAGTTGCACAGCACTGGCCGCGGTTTCCGCCAGGGCAATGCGCAGTTTGAACAACGGCACCGGCTCGGACGCGAAACGCCCGGCCAACAGGCCTTTTTTCAGCTCGGTGACCAAGTGGTCCAGAGTCACGCGCAGCGCTTCGAGCTCTTCACGCAGCACGGTCCGGCTGGCGCCCAAATGGTTGGCCACCTCGGCCAGCGAACGCCGCGCCAACCCTATCGACATACCGCATTGCAACCCGAGGAACGCCGGGCGCACGGCCGGCAGAAACTTGCGCGCATCCTCATGCAGCAACCAGTCGCGGCTCAGCTCTACGCCTTCGAGGCCGAGCGCCGCCGTATTGCTCGATTGCAACCCCAACAGTTCAAGGTCACGCGAGCGCTGTAAACCCGCCACCGAGTCCGGGATCGCCAGGATAAACGGCGCACCGCCCGCGGCATGCTCGATGGCGGCCGCTGCGACAAAGCCATTCTTGCGCAGGTTGGTCACCCAATGCAGGCGGCCGTTGAGGATCCAGCCGTCGTGCGTCGGTTCGGCGCTGATTTGCAGCGTCTCGATGCCCGACAGGTATTTCATCGCATTCGACAGCCCGGTCGCCCCGGCCAGCTTGCCGCTGAGCAAATCCGGCATCAATTGCTCGCGCAGGCGCTCATTCGGGCTTTGCAGCAAATATTCGATAAACGAGCGCTGGCCCCAGCATACAAAAGCCGCCGCCAGGGAATGGCTGGCGACATTGGCGATGGCTTCGACCGCGCCGGCTACATCGCCGCCCAGCCCGCCGAGGGATTTCGGCACCCCGATGCGCAATACGTTGGCTTCTGCCAGCCGTGGCAGCACTTCCTGTGGATCGCAACTGCCCACGTCCAGGGCCTGCGCTTGAACATCGAGCCAACGGCTCAAGATTGGGTCAAGCATTGATGTTTCTCCTTTTTACAGCAGGTAGGCCAATGCCCGTTCAGCTTGCCGGTTTTTCCCAACGGTATTGCGCCAGTTCCGGGTTCAACGGCGTACGGGCAAACACGTTAGCGAAGTTGCACAGGGTTGCCAGGCTCACGCCCAAAATAACTTCCAATGCGTGGCCGTCGGTGTAACCGGCGGCGCGGAAGGCCTCGAAACCTGCATCGCTGACGTCTCCACGGGTGGCGATCACTTCGCGCGTGAAGGCGGCGAGTGTCTCATAGCGCGCGTTCGGCAATTCACCTCGCTGGCGCAGCGCGTCGATCACGTCTTCCGGCAGCTTGGCCTTGTTGCGCGCCACGGCGGTGTGGCCGGCCACGCAGAAATCGCAACCGTGGGTGGTGGCGGCAATCAGTTGCACCACTTCGCGGTCGGCCAGGCTCAGGTCGGATTTGCCGTTGAGACCGGAAACGGTGATGTAGGTTTCCAGCGCAGCCGGCGCATTCGCCAGCACGGCGAGCAGGTTGGGAATGAAACCCGAGGCTTTCAGCGCGTTTTCCAGGAAGGGTTTGGCGGCTTGCGGCGCTGTTTCAGGGGTGAGCAACGGTACACGGGACATGGAGTGGTCTCCTGATGGGTTCGTGCATCCAGTCTGTTGGTTATAAAAAAACGCCTCAATAGGCTAAAGTAGCGATTACTTGCTCTTGAGTCTTTCCATTAGATGAATTCGTCCAGTTCACTTGTCGATTGGTTATTAGACAGCCTCGAACTCAACACCAGCCTGTTCCATGTGGGCCGCTACTGCGGCGACTGGCATGCGAGCACACACGGTTTGGCCAGTGCGAGTTTTCACCTGGTGGTGCAGGGCGAATGCTGGCTGCATATCGACGGCGAATCGACCCCGCATCACTTGAACAATGGTGACGCGGTGTTTCTGTTGCGTGACCTGGCCTATCGACTGTCCGGCGAAGCCACGGCCGCAGGTGCCCAGGAATGCCCGCGTCGCCCGATGCTGCCGCTGGACACCCAGGCGAGCGACGGCGTGGGCCTGGTTTGCGGTTTCTTCCATTTCCAGTCCGGCCTGTCGGCGATGATCGTCGACACCCTGCCCGCCTGGATCATCCTGCGGGCCGGCGACCCGTCGCTGACCGCCGCGCGCAACCTCTTCGAACTGATCCTGCAGGAGTGTGAACGCACCCCGGCACCTTCTTCTGCCTTGCTCGAACGTCTTTGCCACCTGTTGTTTCTGTATGTGTTGCGCCAACAAGTGCTCGACAACGCAGACCTCGGTGGCCTGGCCGCCCTGGGCCGGCAGCCAGCGTTCGCCAGCCTGCTCGAACAACTGATCGCCCGCCCGGAAGAACCCTGGACACTGGAAAGCATGGCGGCCTGCACCGGGCTGTCGCGTTCGGCGTTTTTCAAGCGTTTCAATGAACTGTGTGGCCAATCCCCGGGCCAAGTGCTGCTGATGATGCGTATCCGCCATGCCTGCCGACTGTTCAAGGACGACCAAACCGTGGCCGAGGTAGCGCTGGCGGTGGGCTACCAATCGGTGGCGGCGTTTACTCGCGCATTTCACAAGGTAACCGGGCAACAGCCGGGCGCTTATCGTCGTGCGCAAACCTGACATTTTCTTGGACGATAGTACCTAAAGCTCTCTCTGCCTGCGCCGATAGCCCTACGAAGCTCCAAAAAAGCCGCGTTCATAATAAACGCTTCGTAAGGACGACCCCATGCCCCCACTGCGCTCCATCCAAGCCCGCTATACCCTGTTCCTGGTGCTGTTCGTCCTGGTTTTACTGGTGCTGACCGTCGTCGGTATCGGCCAACTGGTCGCGCCCACCTTGCGCCACACCGAAGAGCAGGTGGTGCTCAACCGCGTCGCCGAGGTGGCCGAACAGATCAAGGGCGAACTGAACAAGGTTCAGGCCCAGCAACGCAGCATCACCCAAACCATTCCTTTGCTCGACAGCGATGCCATCGACAAGGTCCTGCCGGGCCTGGTGGACCAGTACGGCGAGCTGAAAGTGTTCGGCGGGGGCATCTGGCCGCTGCCAGGCCAGCGCACGCCGGGGCGCAACAAGCACAGCACGTTCTGGCACCGCGACGCCTCGGGCAAGCTGGCCGTCAACACCTTCTGGAACAGCGACGCCGCCCCCAATTACTACGACCAGAGCTGGTACAAGGGCGGCCTCGCCTCGCCGCGCGGCCAATGTGCCTGGGCCGCAGCGTACAAAGACGATGCCAGCCAGGAACCGCGCACCAACTGCGCCATGGCGATTGCGCGTGACGGCGCCGCCTACGGCGTGGCCACCATCGACGTGACCCTGGGTTTCTTCAACGACCTGGTGGCAGGCAAGGAAAAAGACATCGGCGGCCAGATGCTGATCGTCGAAGGCGACGGCAAGATCATCAGCAACAGCTCGCGGATCAACGGCCCGGTGGTGTTGAAAAACATCAGCGAACTGGCCGGCTCCTCGGCGTTTGCCGCCCAGGTCAGCCAGGCCCTGGCCCATCGTGACCAGGGCTTGCAGCGCAGCGAATTCGACAACGGCGGCGTGGCCAGCACCTTTTACCTGCGCCCCATTGAAGGCACACCGTGGTTTCTCGCCACCGCCCTGCCCACCTCGCTGATCACCGCGCAGCGCGATGATGTGCTGGGCACCCTGGCCCTGTTGCAAATTCCGATGGTGTTGTTGCTGGTGTTGCTGGCGGCCTATGCGATTCGCCAACTGGTGCAGCGCATGAAGTCCCTTAAAACCAACATCGACGCCCTGTCTGCCGGCGACGCCGACCTGACGCGGCGCATCACCATCCGCGCCGAAGACGAACTGGGCGCCATCGGGCATTCGGTGAACCGCTTTATCGTCTACCTGCAAAACATGATCGGCGAAGTCACCCAGGCCACCGGCGCCATGTCTTCGGGCCTTGCGCAGCTGCAGCAAACTTCGGCGCACACCAACCAGATTCTGGTACGGCATGCCTCGGAGACCGATCAAACCGTCACCGCCATCACCGAAATGAGCTCCACCGCCGACACCGTCGCGCAAAACGCTGCCGAAACTGCCGCCTTTACCCAGCGCGCCAACGAGCACGCCGATCGCTCCCGCGTGGTGGTGGGTGAAGCATCCACCAGTGTCAGCAACTTGATCGGCGAGGTGTCCAGCGCCACTCATACCGTGGAAAACATGCGCCAGGACGCCGCGCGCATCACTGAAACCTTGGGCGTGATCGGCGCCATTGCCGGCCAGACCAACCTGCTGGCGCTCAATGCCGCCATCGAAGCCGCCCGCGCCGGCGAGCAAGGCCGTGGGTTTGCTGTGGTGGCGGACGAGGTACGTGCGCTGGCCGCCCGCACCCAGGCCAGCACCTCGCAAATCAACGAGATGCTCGCGCGCCTGACCAGCGGCGTGAGTTCATCGGTCGCCGCCATGGAAAACACCCAGGCCAGCTGCCAATCGGCGGCAGACGCCACAGCCCGTGTGAATACGGGTTTGGACGAAATGGCCGGCTCCGTCAGCCATATCAACAACCTCAGCACCCAGATTGCCACGGCGGCCGAGCAGCAAAGCGCGGTCACCGAGGAGATCAACCGCAGCATGGTGCAGATCCGGCATATGGTCGAAGAACTGGTGGAAAGCGGCCACGCCACCGAAACCAACACCCGCAGCCTGCTGGACGCCAATGGCCGGGTCATCGCGCTGATGAGCCGCTTCAAGGTGCAGTGATAAATTAGTGAAACACTCCCGTGCAATGCGCGGGAGTGGGACTATTCTGACAGTTCCCAGGACGATATCTCGCCACACAGGAGGTGTGTCATGCACGCTGTCGAGCACCCAGTCCGCTTGGAACGGATCAGCCAGGAACGGTTTATCGAAGCCCCCATCGAGGCGGTCTACGACTACGTGACCCAGCCCGACCGCTGGCATGAATGGCACCCCACCTCCCTCAGCGCCGACACCGGCACCACCGGCTCATTGCCGGCCGGTACCCGGTTTACCGAAATCATCGACCTGCTCGGCGTGCGCGTGCCCATGAGTTACCGCGTCCAGGTGGCCAAGCCGCCGCGCGAATTCAAGACCGTGTTCACCTCCCTGGCCGTGGACGGCTCGATCCATTACTTCCTGCAACCGCACCGCGGCGGCACGCTGTTCAAACGTGTGCTGACCTACGAAACCGAACTGCAACTGGCGAGCTTGCATGAACGTATGGTCGAGCTATCCGCCATCGCCCTGGACCAGCTCAAGCACCGCCTGGAAACCACCCCCTTCGTATAATCTTGAAACATTCCTGACGCACCTCTGCCCCTGTGGAAGCTGGCTTGCCAGCAGTGAGGCCGTCATGATCGCGGCCTCTTTCGATTCGCGAGCCCCTTCCTATGAAGACCCCATTGCGACTGGCCCTGCTCACCGCCCTCTTCACCACCACGCTGGCCCAGGCAGCCGACTTGATTCCCATCGACGTGCACCGCGATGCCAACTGCGGCTGCTGCAAAAAGTGGATCAGCCATTTGGAAAGCAACGGCTTCAAGGTCAACGACCAAGTGGAAGCCGACATGAGCGCGGTCAAACAGCGCCTCGGCGTCGCGCCACGCCTGAGTTCGTGTCACACCGCCGTGATCGACGGCAAGTTTGTCGAAGGCCATGTGCCCGCCGAACAAGTCATGGCCTTGCGCAAGCGTGACGATCTGTCGGGCATTGCTGCGCCGGGCATGCCGCTGGGCTCGCCGGGCATGGAAGTCGAGGGCCGCCGTGATGCCTATCAGGTGATTGGCCTGACGCATGAAGGTCAAGACGTCGTGGTGGCCGACTACCCGGCGCACTGAATCCATGCTGGCGGGTTACCTCGGGTTGTTCGTCGCGGCATTTGGCGCCGCGACATTGCTGCCATTGCAGTCGGAAGCAGTGCTGGTGGGTCTGTTGCTCAGCGGGCACTACAGCCTGTGGCTGCTGCTGGGCGTGGCTACCCTGGGAAATGTGCTCGGTTCCGTGGTGAATTGGTGGCTGGGACGCTGGGTTGACCACTTCAAGGACCGGCGCTGGTTTCCGGTCAGCACCAGACAACTCGACAAGGCACGCAGGCATTACGAGCGCTGGGGGCACTGGACGTTATTGCTCAGTTGGGTGCCGATCATCGGCGACCCGTTGACGCTGGTCGCAGGCATCATGGGTGAACCGCTGTGGCGCTTTTTACTGCTGGTTACGTTCGCCAAAGCCGTACGTTACGGCGTGCTGGCGGCATTGACCCTGCGGTGGGTGTTAATCCCCACTTAATCCCCTCGCAACAGCATCCGGGCATCCCTTCAGGAGCCCACTTATGCCTCTACTCCGCGCTTTTTGCGCCGCGGGCCTGCTGGCCGCCAGCGCCGCGCCTGTGTTTGCCGCCACCTATGGCCCCGAACTGCAAGGCTTCAAATACCCTTACCCCGTCGAACACTTCAACTTCCAGTCCCAGGGCAAATCCCTGCAAATGGGTTACATGGACGTGCCGGCCAACGGCACACCCAATGGGCGCAGCGTGGTGTTGATGCACGGCAAGAACTTCTGCGGCGCTACGTGGGAGGACTCGATCAAAGTCCTCAGCGACGCCGGTTACCGGGTCATCGCGCCGGACCAGATCGGTTTCTGCACCTCCAGCAAGCCCGACCACTATCAATACAGCTTCCAGCAACTGGCGCTCAATACCCATCAATTGCTGGAAAAGCTCGGCATTCAAAAGGCCACGTTCGTCGGCCATTCCACCGGCGGCATGCTCGCGACCCGTTACGGGCTGATGTACCCCGCGCAAACCGAGCAACTGGCGTTGGTCAACCCCATCGGCCTGGAGGACTGGAAGGCGCTCGGCGTGCCTTATCGCAGCGTTGACCAATGGTACGAACGCGAGCTGAAGCTCAGCGCCGAGAGCATTCGCGAATACGAGCGCAAAACCTATTACGCCGGGCGCTGGGCGCCTGAACACGAGCGTTGGGTCGATATGCTCGCCGGCCTGAATAATGGCCCGGGGCATACCCAGGTCGCATGGAACTCGGCCCTGATTTACGACATGATCTTCACCCAGCCGGTGTACTACGAGTTCAAGGACTTGCAGATGCCCACCCTGCTGTTGATCGGCACGGCCGACACCACTGCCATCGGCAGCGATATCGCGCCGCCGGCGGTGAAAGCCAAAATTGGCCATTACGACGTGCTGGGCAAGCAAGTGGCCAAGCTGATTCCCCACGCCACACTGGTGGAATTTCCAGGCCTTGGGCATGCGCCCCAAATGGAAGAACCGGCCCGGTTTGATCAAGCGCTGTTGCAGGGGCTGAACGCCCTTTAATCCCACTTTTTGCGAGGCATGCGTGAATGTCGGTACAGATTGCAGTCATTGATGATTGGCAGGATGTGGCCAGCGGCGTAGTGGACTGGTCGGTCCTCGAAACTATTGGCAAGGTGCATTTTCTCCACGATTACCCGGCGGATACCGCCACGATGGTCGAGCGATTGCAGGGGTTCGACGTTATTTGCGTGATGCGCGAGCGCTCGACCTTCGACAAGGCCCTGCTGCAAGCCTTGCCAAATTTGAAACTGCTGGTGACCGGCGGCATGCGCAATGCCGCCGTCGACATTGCCGCCGCCAAGGCCCTGGGCATTCAAGTGTGCGGCACCGACAGCTACAAACAGGCCGCCCCGGAGCTGACCTGGGCACTGATCATGGCGTCGACCCGCAACTTGCTGGCCGAGGCCAACTCCCTGCGCGCAGGCGATTGGCAGGTGGGCTTGGGCGGCGATCTGTATGGCAAAACCCTCGGCATCCTGGGGCTGGGCAGCATCGGCCAAAAGGTCGCGCAGTTTGCGCAGGTGTTCGGCATGCGCGTGATCGCCTGGAGTGAAAACCTTACGCCGGAGCGCGCCGCCGAATCCGGGGTGACCTGGGTCAGCAAGAAAGAACTGTTTACGCAGGCGGACATCCTCACCGTGCATTTGGTGCTCAGTGACCGCAGCCGTGGGTTGGTGGACGCCGAGGCATTGAGCTGGATGAAGCCGACCTCACGGCTGGTGAACACGGCGCGCGGGCCGATCGTGGATGAGCAGGCGCTGGTGGCGGCGCTGTCTGCCGGGCGCCTCGCCGGCGCAGCACTGGATGTATTTGCCGAGGAGCCGCTGCCTGTCGATCACCCGTTCCGCCACTTGCCCAATGTGCTGGCGACCCCGCATGTGGGCTATGTGAGCGAGCAGAATTACCGACAGTTCTATCAACAGATGATCGAAGACATTCAAGCCTGGGCGAACAACGCACCCATTCGGGTGCTCGGCTAACGCACCAACGCAGGGCAAGCCGCACTATTGAGGTGAACACCCCCGCCCGTGTGGCGAGCAGGCTTGCCCTGCGTTGGGGTGCGAAGCAGCCCCAGAACCGACACGGGTGCACCGGGCGCCGATTTGGGAGCGCTTCGCACTCCAACGCAGGACAAGCCTGCTTGCCACAAGGCCACCGCCATCGCGCAGCGCGTGCGCTAATAACCAGGCTGATTATTGTTACAAGTATTTTGTCCTACAAAATATCCCTGGAAACCCTACAGGCTCTGGGATCTGTCCTAGACTCATGACCGATGGGTCCGTTCCAAAACAAAAACCCCGCAAAAAATCGAAACTTTCCAACTCTGCCGTAGGTCCAGTTTCAGGTAGGGCGTGCACGCGTCGTTGACGCCAAAATGCCGTCCATCCAATCTTTTTCCGCTTTGCGTGCAACTGGCATACGCCTTGCCAGATTGTGATAGCGCTTGTGCGTCTGGCCGCAGGATGTGGCCAATCGGAGCCGATGGCAGCGGGCCATTAGCCGACCAACAGATGGGAGTGAATTATGATCAGTGCCGCTGTAGATACTCAGGGAGAGCGTTTTAGTCAGCCGGCAGGGGGACCGACGTCGTTGGCCGACCTGCCCAATACTGTGCGGCCGATCGTGAGTCAGAACCCCAATCGTAAAAAGGTGCTGTTCGTCACTTCCGAATTCGCCGACCTGGTGAAAACCGGTGGCCTGGGCGATGTTTCCGCCGCCCTGCCCCGCGCCATGGCCCATTTGCATGATGTGCGTGTGCTGATCCCCGGCTACCCGCAGGTGATGGAAAGCGACAACCCGATCCACATCATCGGCGAGCTGGGTGGCCACGCCGCGCTGCCGCCGTGCAAAATCGGGCGTATGGACCTCAAGGACGGCCTGGTCATCTATGTGTTGATCTGCCCCGAGCTCTACGAGCGCGAAGGCACACCCTACGGCGCCAATAACGGCCGCGACTGGCCGGATAACCACATCCGCTTCGCCCGACTGGGCCTTGCCGCCGCCGACATGGCCGCCAACCTCGCCCAGATTCACTGGTGCCCGGACCTGGTGCACGCCCACGACTGGCCCGCCGGCCTGGCTCCGGCGTACATGCACTGGCGTGGTTCGCGCACGCCCACCCTGTTTACTATCCACAACCTGGCTTATCAGGGGGTGGTCAGCCTGGCTTCTACACCGGAGCTGGGCATTCCGCCCCATGCCCTGCAACAGGAAGGCATGGAGTTCTACGGCAAGATGTCGTTCCTCAAGGCCGGCATGGCGTATTCCAGCCATATCACCACCGTGAGCGCCACGTACGCCCAGGAAATCACCACCCCGGAATTCGGCTGCGGCCTCGACGGCTTCCTCGCCAGCAAGACACAACAAGGCCTGCTCAGTGGCATCCCCAACGGCATTGATGAAAGCTGGGAAACCTCCACCGACACGCACCTGACTCACAACTTCAACATTGGCGACTGGGAAGGCAAGGCCATTAATGCCGACCATGTACGCGAACTGTTTGGCCTGCACCCCTCTACCGGCCCGTTGTTCGCCGTGGTTTCGCGACTGGTTTATCAAAAAGGCCTGGACCTGACCGAGGCTGTGGCCGGCTTTATCGTTGAAAACGGTGGCCAGATTGCGATTATCGGGCGCGGCGAACCCGAGGAAGAACAGGCCATGCGAGAGCTGGCATTGCGTTTTCCCGGCCAGGTCAGCGTGCGCATTGGCTTCAATGAGGCGGATGCACGCCGCATGTTTGCCGGCAGTGACTTCCTGTTGATGCCGTCCCGCTATGAACCTTGTGGTTTGAGCCAGATGTACGCCCAGCGCTTCGGCTCGTTGCCGGTGGCGCGCAATACCGGCGGCCTGGCCGACACCATTGAAAACGGCGTCACCGGGTTCCTTTTCAACGAGTCCACCGTGGAAAGCTACGAAGAAGCCCTGAGCCGTGCCTTCCGGGTGTTCGCCAACCCAGGCTTGCTCAATGCCATGCGCAGCCGCGCCATGACCCAGCCGTTCAACTGGTGCCAGGCAGTGGAACCCTACGCCGAACTGTACGAACAACTGGTGGCCAAGGCCTTGGGGAAATCCGCTAAATAATCAAGGGAGGGCTTCATAGATGCCGTCACGGACTCTGGAAACCTGGCCCCACGGCGCAATCATGCCGGACGCGCAACACACCCGGTTCGCGTTGTGGGCGCCTGATGCGTTTTATGTCAGCGTTGAATTGGAAGACGGCAAATCCATCGCCATGCTGCCCCAGGCAGAAGGCTGGTTCGAAGTAGAGATCAAGTGCACGGCGGGCACGCGTTACCGCTACAACATCGACGGCGAACTGGACGTGCCCGACCCGGCGTCCAGGGCCCAGTCCCCGGATATTCAGGGCTGGAGCCTGGTCGTCGACCCGCTCGCCTATCAATGGCGGCACAGCAACTGGCAGGGCCGCCCGTGGCACGAGGCGGTCATTTATGAAGTGCATGTGGGCTCGCTCGGCGGCTACGGGGCGGTGCAAGCCCAACTGCCGCGTCTGGCCGAACTGGGCGTCACCGCCATTGAACTGATGCCGTTGGCGCAGTTTCCCGGCGAACGCAATTGGGGCTACGACGGGGTTTTGCCCTATGCGCCCCAGGCGTCCTATGGCACCCCCGAACAGCTCAAGCAATTGATCGACAGCGCCCACGAGCACGGCCTGGCGGTGATTCTGGACGTGGTCTACAACCACTTCGGCCCGGATGGCAATTACCTCGGTCATTACGCCAAAAGCTTCTTTCGCGAAGACGTGCACACGCCTTGGGGCGCCGGCATTGATTTCGATCGTCGCGAAGTGCGGGATTTCTTCCTCGATAATGCACTGATGTGGCTGCTCGAGTACCGCTTTGACGGCCTGCGCCTGGACGCCGTCCACGCCATCGACAACCCGGCGTTTCTCAAGGAACTGGCGCGACGGGTGCGCGAGCAAGCCGACATTGGCCGGCATGTGTGGCTGGTGCTGGAGAATGAATTCAACCAGGCCAACCTGCTGGAGCATGATTTCGACGCGCAATGGAACGACGACGGCCACAACGCCTTGCACGTATTGCTGACCGGCGAAACCGACGCCTATTACAGTGATTTCGCCAAAGACACCACGGCCAAGCTGGCGCGCTGCCTGGGCGAAGGTTTTATCTATCAGGGCGACACCACCCGCCACGGCCACACACGCGGCGAGCCCAGCGGGCATTTGCCGCCAAGTGCGTTCGTGTTGTTTCTGCAAAACCATGACCAGATCGGTAACCGCGCCTTTGGCGAGCGCCTGCACCAACTCTGCCCGCCCCAGGCGTTGAAAGCCGCCACCACACTGCTGTTGCTGTCACCGATGATTCCCCTGATGTTCATGGGCGATGAAGTCAATGCGCCCGAGCCCTTTCTGTTTTTCACCGATCACCATGGCGAACTCGCCCAGGCCGTGCGCGAAGGCCGGCGCAACGAGTTTGCCGACTTTGCCGCGTTTCAGGACCCCGAGCGGCGCGAACGCATTCCTGACCCCAATGCACTGCCGACGTTTCTGCAATCGGCGCCCACCTTCACCGAAAACGCGCATGCCCAGCTTTATCGCAAGCTGTTGAGCCTGCGCCACCGCCACATCGTGCCGCATCTACCGGGCAGCGTGGCACTGGGCGCGCAAGTGCTGGCCGACGGCGCCGTCAGCGCGCGCTGGCGCCTGGGCAATGGCAGCGTGCTGCAAATCGACCTGAACCTGAGCGACACGCCGCTGGATCATCCCGCACCGCTCCACCTGCTATTCGAGACGCCCGCCAGTGACGAGGCGCACCTGGCGCCGTTCAGCGCGCGCGTCGCCCTATTCCCTGTTGGAGAGCACCCTTGAGCGAAGCGAACCTGGAAATTCTCGCCAGCCGTGCGGGCCTGGCCGTCGATTGGATCGACGCAAACGGCCGCCCGCAACACGTGAAACCCGACGCCCTGCGCGCCGTTCTCAAAGGCCTGGGCCACCCGGCCGACACCGACGCCAAGATCGACGCCAGCCTGCTGGAACTGGAGCAGGTGCAACAAGACAAGCACCTGCCGCCCTTGATGACCATCGACAGCGGCGATGGCCTGGACCTTGCCCGCTACTTCGAGCCCGACACGCCGTGCCTAGTCAGCCTGGAAAACGGTGAAACCCTGGAGTTGCGCCTCGATGGCGATGGCGTGCTGCCCGGCGTGATTGCCCTTGGCTACCACCAGGTGCACATCGCCGCGCAGATCTTTACCCTCGCCGTGGCGCCGACTCACTGCTACAGCGTGGCCGAAGCGGTGGACAGCCGCCCTGCCCGCGCCTGGGGCTTGAGCGCGCAACTCTATGCCTTGCGCCGCCTGGGCGACGGCGGTTTTGGTGACACCCTGGCACTGGAACATCTGGCGCGCTCCGCTGCCGAGCGCGGCGCCGACGCCCTGGCCATCAGCCCGATGCACGCGATGTTCAGCGCCGACCCCGAGCGCTACAGCCCTTATTCGCCTTCCAGCCGCCTGTTCCTCAACAGCCTGTATGCCTCGCCGGCGTGCATTCTGGGCGAGCGTGAAGTACGCGGTGCCATCGAAGCGGCCGGTCTGGAAGATGAGTTGCACGCCCTGGAGCAACTGAACCTGATCGACTGGCCCGCCGCCGCCAAGGCCAAGCAACGCCTGCTGCGCGCCCTCTATGCAGACTTCCGCCACGGCGGGCACCCGCAACACGCCGATTTCCAGAGCTTCCGCCAGGCCGGGGGCGAAGCCCTGGAAAACCACTGCCGGTTCGAAGCCGTGCAAACCGTGCGCGCGGCCGCAGGTGACGACCTCGACTGGCGCCATTGGCCCGAAGAGTGGCGCAACCCGCAGAGCCCGGCACTCGCGCAATTCGCCGACGAACACCGTGAAGAGATCGGCTTTTTCGCCTTCAGCCAATGGCTGATCGCCCGTAGCCTGGAACGCGCGCAACAAGCGGCGCGCGGCAGCGGCATGGGCGTCGGCCTGATCGCCGACCTGGCCGTGGGCGCCGACGGCGGCGGCAGTCAGGCCTGGAGCCGTCAGGATGAACTGCTCGCTGACCTCACGGTGGGCGCCCCGCCTGACATTCTCAACCGCGCCGGACAGGGCTGGGGCATTTCCGCATTTTCGCCCGAAGGCCTCAAACGCAATGGCTTTCGGGCCTTTATCGAAATGCTGCGCGCCAACTTCGCCCACGCCGGCGGTTTACGTATTGACCATGTGATGGGCCTGCAACGCCTGTGGGTCATCCCCATGGGGGCTTCGCCGCGTGAAGGCGCCTATTTGTATTACCCGGTGGATGACCTGTTGCGCCTGCTGGCGCTGGAATCCCATCGCCATCAGGCCATCGTGCTGGGCGAAGACCTCGGAACAGTGCCGGATGGCCTGCGTGAAAAGCTGATCGCACGGTCCATTCTGGGTATGCGCGTGCTGCTGTTCGAGCAAAACCACGATGGCCAGTTCAAGCCTATCCTCGACTGGCCGGACAACGCCCTGGCGACCACCAGCACCCATGACCTGCCCACGCTCAATGGCTGGTGGCACAGCCGTGATATCGAGTGGAATATTCAGCTCGGCCTGATCGATGCGCCGACCGTAGAGCAATGGAGCGAGCATCGCCTGCGTGAACGCCAGGCGCTGCGCCAGGCGTTAAGCCAGGACCCGCAGAACTTTGTCGACGAGATCCGCAACGACACCGATCACATGATCGACGCCAGTGTGCGCTACCTCGGCCACACCCGCGCGCCACTGGTGCTGTTGCCGCTGGAAGACGCGCTGGGCGTGGAAGAACAGGCCAACCTGCCCGGCACCCTCGACACACACCCGAACTGGCGCCGCCGTTTCCCCGGTGAGGCGGCCAGCCTGCTCGACCATGAAAGCGCCGCGCGCCGCCTCGAACTATTGGCGGTTGCGCGCAACCAGGCCCACGAGCGTGACCGATGAAAACCCCAGCCTTACGCGCCACGCAACGCCTGCAATTTCATAAAGGTTTCACCCTGGATGACGCGGTGCCGTTGGTGCCGTATTTCGCAAAACTCGGCATCAGTCATATTTACGCTTCGCCCCTGCTCAGCGCCCGCGCCGGCTCCATGCACGGCTACGACGTGGTGGACCCGACCACGGTAAACCCCGAGCTGGGCGGCGAACCCGCGTTACGGCGTTTGGTTGCCGCGCTGCGTGAGCACGAGATGGGGTTGATCCTCGACATTGTGTCCAACCACATGGCCGTCGGCGGCGGGGATAACCCGTGGTGGCTGGACCTGCTGGAATGGGGGCGTTTGAGCCCTTACAGCGAGTTTTTCGACATCCAATGGCATTCTCCCGACCCGTTGCTCAAGGGCCAGCTGTTGATGCCATTTCTGGGCAGCGACTACGGTGAAGCCCTGCAAACCGGCACGCTGCCTCTGAAATTCGACGCAGGCCAGGGCGCCTTTTATGTCGAGCATTACGAGCATCGCTTCCCCATCTGCCCACAGGATTACGCGACGATTCTCGGTTCCGGCGAGTTGCTCAAGCCCCTCGCGGACCGTTTCACCGCACTCGCTTATCAGGACGACGCCCATGCCGAGGCCACCTGGCTGAAACACGCGCTGGCCGAACGAGCCACCGAAGTGCTGCCGGCCATCGAGCAACGGCTTGCCGAGTTCGACGGGCGCCAACCCGAGGGTTTTAACCGCCTGCATCAGCTGCTGGAACAACAGGCTTACCGCCTCGCCAGTTGGCGCACCGCGGCAGACGATATCAACTGGCGGCGCTTCTTCGACGTCAACGAGCTCGGCGGGCTGCGGGTTGAACGCACGGCCGTCTTCGAGGCCACCCATGGCAAGATTTTCGAGCTGATCCGCGAAGGCCTGGTGGACGGCCTGCGCATCGACCATATCGACGGGCTGGCCGATCCGCGCGGGTACTGCCGCAAGCTGCGGCGTCGCGTGGATTCGCTGTCACCCGGGCGGCATTTGCCGATCTTCGTGGAAAAGATTCTTGGCGAAGGCGAAACCCTGCGTGAAGACTGGCAGGTGGACGGCACCACCGGCTACGAATTCATGAACCAGCTGTCGCTGCTGCAACACGACCCGGCGGGTTTTGAACCACTGGCCGAACTGTGGAGCCGTCACAGCCAACGCCCATCGGCGTTTATCGAAGAGGCGCGGCTGGCGCGCCAGCAAATCCTCAATGGCTCCCTTGGCGGTGATTTTGAAAGCGTGGCCCATGCCCTGCTGCAAGTGGCCCGCGACGACGTCATGACCCGCGACCTGACCCTGGGCGCCATCCGCCGCGCGTTGCAGGAACTGATCGTGCACTTTCCGGTATACCGCACCTACATCAGTGCCCGGGGCCGCAGCACTGAAGACGATGTGTTCTTCCAGCAAGCCATGGACGGCGCGCGCAGCACCCTGGGCGAAGGCGACTGGCCGGTGCTCGACCATCTGGAAAACTGGCTCGGCGGCCAGCCGTGGCGTCACCGCCCGGTGGGCCGGGAGCGCAAGATCCTCAAGCATGCCTGCGTGCGCTTTCAGCAGTTGACGTCGCCTGCCGCCGCCAAGGCCGTGGAAGACACCGCGTTCTATCGCTCGGCGGTGCTGTTGTCGCGCAATGACGTGGGCTTCAGCACCGAGCAGTTCAGTGCGCCTTTGGTCGAGTTTCATTCGGTCAATCACCAACGCTTGCAGTCTTTCCCGGACAACCTGCTGGCCACCGCCACCCACGATCACAAGCGTGGCGAAGACTCGCGAGCGCGCCTGGCTGTGCTGAGTGAATGCGCGCCGTGGTACGTCGAACAGGTCGAGCACTGGCGCACCCTGGCGGCGCCTTTGCGCAGCGATGCCGACAGCCCGTCGGCGGGCGATGAGTTGATCCTTTACCAGGTGCTGCTGGGCAGCTGGCCGCTGGATGGAAACCTTGAGGGTTATCAGCAACGCCTGTGGCAATGGCAACAGAAAGCCTTGCGCGAAGCCAAGTTGCAAAGCAGCTGGAGCGCGCCGAACGAGGCGTATGAGCAAGGCGTTGAAACGTTTCTGTCACGCTTGCTGCTCAGTGATGAAGGCCGCCCGCTGCGCACCGCAATCGGTGACGCTGCCCACGCCCTCGCACCCGCCGGCGCCTTGAACGGGCTGGCGCAAACCTTGCTTCGTCTTACCGTGCCGGGCGTGCCGGATCTGTACCAGGGCGCCGAGTTCTGGGACTTAAGCCTGGTGGACCCGGACAACCGCCGCCCGGTGGATTTCGACGCTCGGCAGCGGGCGCTGAACACGCCACCGGACGTCGGCGAGCTGCTGTCCAACTGGCGTGACGGGCGTATCAAGCAGGCGCTGATTGCGCAAGGTCTGGCCTTGCGCAAGGCCGAGCCCGAACTGTTCCGCAACGGCAGCTATACCCCGCTGGAAGTGACCGGCCAACACGCGGATAACGTGGTTGCCTTCCTGCGCGAGTATCAGGGAAAACGGCTGTTGGTGGTGGTGCCGCGTTGGTCTCACGCCCTGCTGGAAAACGGTGATGTGCCTCATATCCCTGCGCCGGTTTGGGGCGATACACGGGTTAAATTACCGTTCGCCGTCACAACGCAAAACTGGAAGGGACTTTTTCACACAGGCGCAGTCACACCAGACAAGGAGCTGCTGATCAGCACTGCCCTGGGGGATTTCCCGGTCAATGTCTTTATCAATCCTGACGATCAAGAAAGCTGAAATTTTCTCTGAGGAGCATTGTGATGAGTACTGAAGACAAACGTATTCGCGAGTTGGCGCATCAGATCTGGGAATCTGAAGGCAAGCCCCATGGGGAAGATGCACGCCACTGGGAAATGGCGCGCAAGCTGGCGGAAGCCGAAGCCCTGACGCCGAGCAAACCCAAGCCTGCGGCCAAGCCCAAAACCGCACCCAAGGCGGCACCAAAGCCCAAACCTGCGGCGGCCAAACCTGCCGCGCCGAAAAAGCCCAAGGCTCCCCCGAAGCCCGCAGGCTAACCGCCTACCCCTGTGAGAGCGGGCTTGCCCGCGATAGCGATGCTGCATGTGCCGACGCTATCGCGGGCAAGCCCGCTCCCACAAAGGATTGCACTCCGAACTGACTAATCAACTGGCACGCAGCCAGCAAGGCCGCGTTCGGCCTGAAAAAAGACCCCTTGCAGGAGCAACTCAAGCATGAGCAAACCCGATAAAAGCCAAGCGGCGCCGGACAAAGAGCCGTCGCGGATTCGTGAAGGTTTGCCCTTCCCCCTCGGCGCCACCTGGGACGGCCTGGGCGTGAATTTCGCGCTGTTTTCGGCCAACGCCACCAAAGTTGAACTGTGCCTGTTCGATGACGCCGGCGAAGTGGAACTGGAGCGTATCGAGCTGCCCGAATACACCGACGAAACCTTCCACGGCTACCTGCCCGATGCCCACCCCGGGCTGATTTACGGCTATCGCGTATATGGCCCGTATGACCCGGCCAACGGCCATCGCTTCAACCCCAACAAATTGCTGATCGACCCCTATGCCAAGCAACTGGTGGGCGAGCTTAAATGGTCCGAGGCGCTGTTTGGCTACACCATCGGCCACCCCGATGACGACCTCAGTTTCGATGAACGTGACAGCGCGCCGTTCGTGCCCAAATGCAAGGTGATCGACCCGGCCCACACCTGGGGCAATGACCAGCCGGTGCGCGTGCCGTGGGACCGCACCATCATCTACGAAACCCACTTGCGCGGCATCAGCATGCGCCACCCGTCGGTGGGTGAGTCGGTGCGCGGCACCTGTGCCGGGCTGATGGAAGACGACGTGCTCAAGCACATCCGCCAGCTGGGCGTTTCCTCGGTGGAATTGCTGCCGGTGCATGCCTTCGTCAACGATCAGCACCTGCTGCAAAAAGGCATGACCAACTATTGGGGCTACAACAGCATCGCGTTTTTCGCCCCCGACCCGCGCTACCTGGCCAGCGGGAAGATCGCCGAATTCAAGGAAATGGTCGCGCACCTGCATGAGCAGAAGCTCGAAGTGATTCTGGACGTGGTCTATAACCACACCGCCGAAGGCAACGAGCGCGGCCCGACGCTGTCCATGCGTGGCATCGACAACGCCTCGTATTACCGCCTGATGCCTGACGACAAGCGTTTCTACATCAACGATTCCGGCACCGGCAACACCCTGGACCTCAGCCACCCCTGCGTGCTGCAGATGGTCACCGACTCCCTGCGTTACTGGGCCACCGAGATGCACGTCGATGGCTTCCGTTTTGACCTGGCGACCATTCTCGGGCGCTACCGCGACGGTTTCGACGAGCGCCACAGTTTCCTTGTGGCCTGTCGCCAGGACCCGGTACTGCGCCAGCTGAAACTCATCGCCGAACCCTGGGATTGCGGCCCCGGCGGCTACCAGGTGGGCAACTTCCCGCCGGGCTGGGTGGAATGGAACGACCGTTTCCGCGACACCGTGCGCGCGTTCTGGAAAGGCGACGACGGCCAGTTGGCGGACTTTGCCGGGCGCATGACCGCTTCGGGCGAGATGTTCAACCACCGTGGCCGACGTCCTTACAGCTCGGTGAACTTCATCACCGCCCACGATGGTTTCACCCTGCACGACCTGGTGTCGTACAACGACAAGCACAACGAGGCCAATGACGAAAACAACCAGGACGGCAGCAACAACAACCTGTCCTGGAACCATGGCGTCGAAGGCCCCACCGACGACCCGGAAATCAACGCGCTGCGCCTGCGCCAGATGCGCAACTTCTTCGCCACGCTGCTGCTGGCCCAAGGCACACCGATGATTGTGGCGGGTGACGAATTCGCCCGTACCCAGCACGGCAACAACAACGCCTATTGCCAGGACAGTGAAATCGGCTGGGTCAACTGGGACCTGGACGACGACGGCAAGGCACTGCTCAAGTTTGTCAAACGCCTGATCAAGCTGCGCCTGGCGTATCCGATCCTGCGCCGTGGGCGGTTTCTGGTCGGCGACTACAACGAAGACATTGGCGTCAAGGATGTCACCTGGCTGGCGCCGGATGGCAACGAGATGAACACCGAACAGTGGCAGGACAGCCATGGCCGTTGCCTGGGCATGCTGATGGATGGCCGCGCCCAGGAAACCGGCATTCGCCGCGCCGGTGCCGACGCCACCTTGTTGCTGGTGGTCAATGCCCATCACGACATGGTCAATTTCCGCTTGCCTCCCGTACCCGAAGGCGAATTCTGGACCTGCATGCTCGACACCAATGCGCCGGCGGTGCGTGGCCAGGAACGCTTTGAGTTCGACCACGAGTACGCCGTGACCGGCCGTTCACTGTTGCTGTTTGAACTGCAGCGCGACGACGAGGTGTGACATGGCCCTGCATGGATTCCTTCGTGGCAACCGGGGTTACGCGGACACGCAAGCGCTGGGAAATGCCCTGAAGGCTCTTCAGGAAGAAGGTCTGGACCAACTGCCGTTGCCTGGCGGCGGCCAGACACTGGAGCGGTTCAGCCGCCTGGCGCAGGTGGCCGGGCACGATCTGCGCCTGTGCAAACTGTTTGAAGGCCACACCGATGCGCTGGCGATTCTTGCCGAGTTGCATAGCCCGCTGCCGCCTGAGGGCAGCACGTGGGGCATGTGGGCCGCCGAGCCGCCCACCGCCAAAGTACGGGTACGCCACGACGGCCAGTGGTTGATCGTCGAAGGGCGTAAAGCCTGGTGTTCCGGGGCGGCGGTGGTGAGCCATGGTTTGCTGACGGCCTGGGACGAAGAAGACCGTCAGCAATTGGTCGCGGTGGACATGCACCAGCCCGGCGTGCGCGTGACCGACGAAGGCTGGAATGCCGTGGGCATGGCGGCCACCGGCAGTGTTGAAGTGGTGTTCGAGGCAGCTCGTGGCATTGCGGTGGGCGGACCCGGCGATTACCTGGCCCGCCCTGGTTTCTGGCAAGGCGGTATCGGCATCGCCGCGTGCTGGTACGGCGGGGCACAACGCCTGGCCGAGGCGTTGCGCGAATACTGCAGCAAACGCCCCGAGCCCCATGCCTTGGCGCACCTGGGCGCGGTCGACAGTGTGCTCAACAGCGCCGCCTGTGTACTGCGCGACAGTGCCGAACAGGTCGACCGCACCCCTCGGGCAGACGCACGCCAGCTCGCCCAACAAGCCCGGGCCTGCATCGAAGATACCGTCGAGCAGGTCATTCATCATGTCGGCCGCGCGCTCGGCGCGGGGCCGTACTGCAAGGACCCGCACTTCGCGCAGCTGATGGCGGACTTGCCGGTGTATGTGCGGCAAAGCCATGCCGAACGCGACCTGGCGGCCCTTGGTGAACAGGTCGCGAGTGAACCCGCAGGGAGGTGGCAGCTATGAAACCCAACCCGATTGTCGGCCAAGGCACGCCGCTGCATCAGTGGCAGGCCTCGTCCCATATGGCCGAACTGCTTGAGATAAGCGTCGAGCAACTGGTGCCCGAAGGGCATCGCGCGGTGATCATCGCGCCGCACCCGGATGACGAAGTGCTCGGCTGTGGCGGATTGCTGCAAGGTTTGGCGCAACTCGGTCGGCCGATTCAATTGATTTCGGTCACCGATGGCAGCGCCAGCCATCCAGGCTCGCAGCGCTGGCCGGTGGAGCGCTTGAGCGTGGTGCGCCCGCAGGAATCGGCCCAGGCCCTGCATCGCCTGGGCGTGCCGCTGCACAGTTTGAAATGGCTGCGGGCAGGCTTTGCCGACAGCCAGGTCGCCGCCAGGGAAAACCAGCTGAGCGCGTTTATTCAGCGCCATCTCAAGCCCACCGACGTGGTGTTCAGCACCTGGCGGGAAGACGGCCACTGTGACCATGAGGCCGTTGGGCGTGCCAGTGCGCGTGCAGCCGCGGCCGTGGGCGCTGCGTTGTTTGAGCTGCCGGTGTGGACCTGGCACTGGGCAACCCCGGAAGACAGCCAGGTGCCGTGGCATCGCGCGCGCAAGATCCTGCTGACTCCCGAGGCGGTGGCGCGCAAACGTCACGCCATCCACGCCTTTGCCAGCCAGTTGGAAGGCGACCCGCACATTGGCCTCCCCCCGGTGCTGGCGCCGTACGTGGTGGAGCGTTTGCTGCAACCCTTTGAAGTGGTGTTTGTATGAGCGTTGCGACGCCTTATTTTGATCAACTGTTCGCCGGCAATGACGACCCGTGGGCGTTCCGCCAGCGCTGGTATGAACGGCGCAAGCGCGCACTGACCCTCGCCGTGCTGACGCGCCCGCGTTACGCCTCCATCTTCGAACCGGGCTGCGCCAACGGCGAGCTGAGCGCCGAATTGGCACCCCGTTGTGATCGGCTGCTGTGCTGCGACACCGCCAGCGCTGCCGTTGCCCTGGCCAACGCCCGATTGCAGGGCTTTCCTCATGCCCAGGTGCTGCAAAGTCGTTTACCGGAGGACTGGCCCGCCGGCCCGTTCGACCTGATCGTGCTCAGTGAATTGTGCTACTACCTCGACGCCCAGGACCTCAATGCCTTGATTGACCGCGCCCTCGCCTCCTTGACCGATGACGGGCAAGTGCTCGCCTGCCACTGGCGCCCAGCCATTGACGGCTGCCCACACACCGCCGACGAGGTACATGCCCTGCTGCAGCAACGCCTGGCCATGCCCTGTGTTGCCAGGCATCACGACACCGATTTCCTGCTCGACCTGTGGAGCCGCGACGGCACCTCGGTCGCCACCCACGAGGGCCTGCGATGATTGGCATTCTGATTCCGGTGCATAACGAAGAGGCCTTGCTGGGCGAGTGCCTGAAAGCGGCGATGGTCGCGGCCAGCCATCCCGGCTTGCTCGGCGAAGCGGTGCAGATCCTCGCGGTGCTCGATACGTGCAGCGACGACAGCGCGGAAATTGCGCAAGCCTACCCGGTGCAGGTGTTGCACGTTCAGGCACGCAATGTCGGGCACGTGCGCGGTGTGGGCGCGCGGCATTTACTGAATCAGGGCGCACGCTGGATTTCCTGCACCGACGCCGACAGCCGGGTTGCCCCCGACTGGCTGGTGGCGCAATTGGCGCTGGGTGTCGATGCAGTGTGTGGCACCGTCACGGTCGACGCCTGGAGTGAAGGCTTCGACCCGGCAGCGCAAATCCGTTATCACCAGGCGTATCAGGCCTGCGACGGGCATCGCCATATCCATGGCGCCAACCTGGGCGTGAGTGCCGGCGCCTATGTACAGGCCGGCGGGTTTGAGCCGCTGGCCTGCCACGAAGATGTGCAACTGGTACGCAACCTTGAACGCTGCGGCGCATCGATTGCCTGGAGCCACGACCCGCAAGTGATCACCAGCGCCCGCCTGGATTGCCGTGCCGAAGGCGGGTTTGGCGATTATTTGAAGAGCCTGATGCAGGCAACCTGAAAAAACCCATGTTTCAACATGTAAGAACGCTGAAACCTTGTCTATGCTGAAGTCGCCTTGCTGGCACTCCAAGGGTTGGGGTGCCGCGCATCGCCGCAGCGGAGTCTGTGGCGGTTAAACGAGCGTCGTCCCGACAACGGGCCACGACCCGGCACCCATTGACAAGGATGTGACACCCCATGAAGCCTGCCTCCTTAAGCGAGGGCCGTCGCGGCCTCGCGCAAGTCTGGAACAGTGCGCCGCAGTTGGCGCAAATCCCCGCTATCACGCCCTCCTCGCTGGCGCCTTCGGGTTCGCGCGTGGTGGTGATTGCACCCCATCCGGGCGATGAAGTGCTCGCCTGTGGCGGTTTGTTGCAAATATTCAGCACCCTGCAACACCGCCTGCTGCTGATTTCGATCACCGATGGCAGCGCCAGCCACCCAGGCTCCAACGCCTGGCCGGCCAGCCGCCTGAGCGTGATCCGCCCCCAGGAAAGCGCCGAAGCCCTGCGCCGCCTGGGCATGCCCTTGCACAGCCTGAAATGGATTCGCGGTGGTTTTCGTGATGATGCGCTGGCGGCGAGCGAGCACACCATGAGCCAGTTCATCGCACGTTACCTGCAACCCGGGGACGTGGTGTTTACCACGTGGCGCAATGACGGCAACAACGACCATGACGCCGTGGGCCGTGCGAGTGCCAAGGCCTGCAGCCTGATCGGTGCACGACTCCATGAACTGCCGGTCTGGGCCTGGCATTGGCCGGCGCGCGAGGGTGGCGTGATCCCCTGGCAACGCGCGCGCAAAATACGTCTGGACACCTGGAGCGTGGCGCGCAAACTCCACGCCGTCCACGCCTACGCCAGCCAGTTGGTCGGTGACCCGGAAATCGGCCTGGCGCCGATGCTCGCCCAGGAACTGCTGGAACGCATGCGCGAGCCCTACGAGGTTGTATTGTCATAATTCCGAGCCAATGTATCGCAATGTGTACAGCGACCATTGCGATACACAGCGTTTAACCCACGCCATTCCTTGAAACACAGCCGATACACCGCAGCGGTCAACTGTGAGCCAGGCACACACCCAGCCCCCAGGAGACTCGCCATGCACCTTCCCTTTACCCGCCGCTCGACTTTTTTGGCCTTTGCATTGTTGCAATTCGGTGCCATTGGCGCCGCGCGCGCCGAGATGCCCGAGATCAATGTTCCCGCTATCGCCAGCCATGCTGCCTTCGGCGCGCTCAAGCATGTGAAAGCCGGACTGCTGGATGTGGCCTACGCAGAAACCGGCCCCGCCAACGGTGAGGTGGTTATTCTGCTGCACGGCTGGCCCTACGATATCGACAGCTACGCCAACGTCGCCCCGCTGCTGGCCGCCAAGGGCTATCGCGTGTTGATTCCTTACGCACGGGGCTATGGCGACACGCGTTTTCTGTCGGATAAAACCCTGCGCAACGGCGAACCCGCCGCGTTGGCGCAGGACGTGATCGATTTCATGGATGCGTTGCACATCAAGCAGGCGGTGCTGGGTGGCTACGACTGGGGCGCACGCTCGGCCGATATTGTGTCGGCGCTGTGGCCGGAACGCGTGAAGGCGTTGGTGTCGGTCAGCGGCTACCTGATCGGCAACCAGGCGGCGGGCAAAAACCCTCTGCCGCCCAAGGCCGAATTGCAGTGGTGGTACCAGTTCTACTTCGCAACGGAACGCGGCGCCGCCGGCTACCAGAAAAACACCCATGATTTCGCCAAACTGATCTGGCAAACCGCCTCACCGAAATGGGCGTTCGACGATGCCACGTTCGACCGCAGCGCCAAGGGCCTGAACAACCCGGATCATGTGGCGATCACCGTCTTCAACTACCGCTGGCGCCTGGGGCTGGTGCAGGGCGAAGCCCGTTATGACGCGCTGGAGCAAAAACTCGCCCAGTCGCCGTCCATCGGCGTGCCCACCATCACCCTCGAAGGCGATGCCAACGGCGCCCCGCACCCGCAGCCCGAGGACTATGCGAAGCGCTTCACCGGCAAATACGAATTCCGCTTGATCAACGGCGGCATTGGCCACAACCTGCCGCAGGAAGCGCCGGCGGCGTTCGCCCAAGCGGTGATTGACGCCGACCACCTGTAAAAGCAACTGACTGTGGAAGCAGTCAAGTGTGGGAGCTGGCTTGCCTGCGATGCAGGCGCCTCGGTGAGTCAGTCAGACCGAGGTGATGCCATCGCAGGCAAGCCAGCTCCCACAGGTTCAAGCCCGCACGCCGATAGTAATTTGCGACGCCTCAAGTCGCTCTCCATGATGCCGATACGCTATTACCCCGACCCGGGGTGGCACGCCCCATGCTTTGTTCCCGGCTCGACCACATGGAGTAAGAGTGAATGCCCGCACGCGCACGTTTTATGGAGCATTACCGCAAGGCCGACCGCATCATGCTGGCGTTGATCTGGCTGATGTTCGGGTTTTCGCTGGGCCTGGCGTTCTGGCACGACACCCTGCTGCAGGCAGTGGTCGTCGGGGGTGGCACCAGTGTGGTGCTGACCGCGCTGTACCGTGCCCTTGGCGGAACGCGCCTGATGCGTTGTTTGTTGGGTGCCGGGCTGATGGTGATGGCCGCGCTGCACATCAACCAGGCCCAGGGGGTGATCGAATCCCACTTCGGCATTTTCGCCCTGCTCGCGGTGCTGACGTTTTACCGCGATTGGCTGCCGATTCTGGTGGCCGCAGCGACCATCGCCGTGCACCACGTGGTGTTTCATGCCTTGCAGCATCAGGGTTTTCCGGTGTTTGTGATG
Organism: Pseudomonas tolaasii NCPPB 2192; assembly: GCF_002813445.1. Taxonomy (NCBI): domain Bacteria; kingdom Pseudomonadati; phylum Pseudomonadota; class Gammaproteobacteria; order Pseudomonadales; family Pseudomonadaceae; genus Pseudomonas; species Pseudomonas tolaasii. The sequence continues at coordinate 4,812,704 of NZ_PHHD01000001.1, read as the reverse complement.
GAACATCACGGCGGCTGGGCCATGGTGTTCGTGCACGCGTTTTATGTGGTGATGGAGACGATCGCCCTGCTCTACCTGGCCATTCACAGCCAGCGCGAAGCGGTCGAAAGCCAGGAAATGCTGGAGAAAATGCTCGCCGTGACGTCGCAATTCACCGCAGAGTCCGCCAAAGGTGAAGGCAAGGTGCATGTGCCTCTGGCCAAACGTTTCGATCATTTCCTTGAGCAACTGACTCACCTGATCGACGGCGTGGCCCGCGATTCCCACGGCCTGGGCCAGCTCGGCGACGAATTGGCCAGCGCCAGCGGCACCCTGGAAACCGGCGCGCGCCATCAACTGGCTGAAATCACCCAGATGACCGGCTCGATGCAACGGATGGAAGACGCCATGGGCCACATCACCTTGCACGTCGAACAGGCGGTGGAGCACGCGGACAAAGCCAGCCGGCAGATCGTGCGCGGCCAGGAAAGCGTTGGCCGCGCGCAGAACGAAATCACGCAGTTGGCCTCCCGCATCAACGGCACCAATGAGACGGTGCAAGGCCTGGCGATACAGGCCGAGCAAATCGGCTCGGTGCTGGAGGTGATCAACAGCATTGCCAACCAGACCAACCTGCTCGCGCTCAATGCCGCCATCGAAGCGGCGCGCGCCGGGGAACAAGGCCGGGGTTTTGCGGTAGTCGCCGATGAGGTGCGCAGCCTGGCCCAACGCACTGCCGTGTCCACTCAGGAAATCAAACAGATTATCGAAGGCTTGCAACACGGCAGCCGCCAGGCCGTGGAGGCCATGCATGACAGCCAGCAAGGCGTTGAGCGCTGCGTGCAAGACAGCCAAGTGGCCGTCGAGATGCTACAGGCGGTGGGGGCCGACATTGCGCACATCGATCAGCTCAACGGGCGAATTGTCAGCACCACCCGCGAGCAGTCCACGGCGAACCTGGAGATTGTCGGGCGCCTGCAATCGGTGCAGAGCATTGCGCAAAGCACCGCGGATGATGTGGAGACCCTGGCCCGCAGCAGCGAGCGCCTGCCGCCGATTGCGGTGCGCCTGGATGCGTTGGGGCGCAGGTTTCATCCCTGACGTCGTGCATGTTGTAGGGGCCAATGCGGGGGCGGAGAGTTTCCCGATGCAGACACCGGTCGAGCGTCGAAGCCGTTGCCTGGGACCGATCGCGGGCAAGACGCCCAGGCGCGTACCCAGCTCAAGTACCTCATCCATCATCTCGACACATAGACCGTGCACCAACGGTCGTCGATCAGTTCATCGGTGGTGCCGCCCACCAGCAGGCTAACCGGGTTGAAACAGGCGTTGCCTGGCCGTTTCAGCCAAATCCGTTCGCGTACGTTTTCGTCGGCATGGGCCTGATCACACCGGGGCTGAGTGCAGATGGCTTCAAGCGTCGCACCACCTGCGACCCGACTCAACTCATGGCCTGAGGCAACAACTTGCACGCCAGGAAGCCGCCTATGGCGTCTGCAGCTACAACGGTTACTCGCATGTGCATACCTCAAAAACAGGGGTGATGGGGTTGCACCGAGACTCCCGCAATACCTGTCGAACTGCAGGCGTTGAAAACGGTTGGCGTGCAACTTTTGGCACGCGCTGTTGTTTTGGCATGTCAATTCTTGCAATACTTATTGATAATGATTCGCATAATTACTATCAACAACGGACGTGCCATGCCCGCTTTCTCTACCCCGCTACGCGCTTTCACACCTTCTCGCGATCTCCTGGCCATGGCTATGTGCATGGCCACCCTGGCGCCCGCCTTTGCCGACGACAGCAGCGCTCCGCAGCCAGGCAGCCAGCCGACGACGCTGGAACTGGGCGCCACTGAAATCACCACCCACCAAATGCTGGGCAGCACCACCGAGGGCTCGAACTCCTACACCACGGGTTCGATGTCCACGGCAACCAAATTGCCGCTCACCCTGCGTGAAACGCCCCAAGCGGTCACCGTCGTAACGCGCCAGCGCATGGACGATCAGGCGATGACCAGCATCAACGACGTAGTCAAGGCCACACCCGGGCTGTTCCTGAACTTCTCCAGCGGCCCTGGCCGCCAGTCCTATACCTCGCGCGGCTTCGACATCGACAACCTGATGTATGACGGCATTCCAACCGGCTATAACGGCGTTACGGTTGGCGCGCAGCCGAACCTTGCGATGTTCGATCGCGTCGAAATCGTGCGTGGTGCGACCGGCCTGGTGACCGGCGCAGGCAACCCGTCAGCCGCCATCAACATGATCCGCAAGCGCCCGCTGGACGAACAGAAAGTCACCCTGACCGGCGCCGCCGGCAGCTGGGATGACTACCGTGGCGAGGTCGACGCCTCCAGCCCGCTCAACGACAGCGGTACCTGGCGCGGCCGTGTGGTCACGTCCTACCGCGACGCCAACAGTTTTATCGACAAAGCCGAGGAAGACCACGGCCTGTTCTACGCCGTCACCGAGGCCGACCTGAGCGAGGACACCACCCTCACCCTCGGTTTTTCGAATCAAAAGGACAAGACCAATTACTTTTGGGGCTCTTCAATGGTCGGCCAGGATGGCCATCACCTGAACCTGCCGCGCTCCTACAACCCCGGCACTTCATGGGAAAACAAGGATCAGGAAATCAACACGGTCTTCGCCGAATTGCGCCAGCGCCTGGCCAATGACTGGAGCCTGCAGGTCAACGCCAACTACGCCGCCCAGGACGCGTTGTTCTCCGGCTCCTATCAGTCGCGCTGGGTCAACAACACGCTGGCGCGCACGGTCTACCAGGCGTCCTACGACGAAAACCAGGCGGGCGTGGACGCTTTCGCGAGCGGCCCGTTCCAGGCGTTCGGGCGCACCCACGAGTTGGTAATCGGCGCCAGCAAGCGCATCTACGACATGACCACCCACAATTACAGCCCCTATGACCTGAACTGGCCGCTCAGTGCGGGCAAACCGAATTTCGTCCATACCAACAACCAGCGCGAGGTCACCACCCAGGACGGCGTCTACGTCACCACGCGCCTGAGCCTGGCCGACCCGCTGAAACTGATCCTCGGCGCGCGCCTGGACTGGTACGACTATGACAACCGCGACGGTGACGGCGACTACAAGGTCACCCGCAACCTCACTCGCTATGCCGGCCTGATCTACGAGCTCGATGACCATCATTCGGTGTACGTCAGTTACAGCGACATTTTCACCCCGCAAAGTGACAAAGGCACCTCGGGCACCCCGCTCAAACCCATCGTCGGTAAAAACTATGAGGTGGGCATCAAGGGCGAATACCTGGACGGGGCGCTGAACGCAAGCGTCGCACTCTTTCGTGTAGACCAGGAAAACCGGGCGGTCGCCGTGGTGGTGCCGAATTGCCCGCAGGCATCCTGTGCGGAAGCCTCCGGCGAGATTCGCAGCCAGGGCATCGACTTTGAGCTGCAGGGCGCGCTGACCGAAAACTGGCAGGTCGGCGGCGGCTACACCTACGCGCGCACCCACACGATCAAAGACGCCGCCAACCCGCAGAACGTCAACAAACAGTTCGACACCGACACACCGGAACACCTGTTCAAACTGACCACCCGCTACAACTTCCAGGGCCCGCTGGAAAAACTGCGCGTGGGCGGCAACGTCTCCTGGCAGAGCCGCATGTACAACGACCTCAAACTGGCGGACGGCAGCACCTATCGCCTGCAACAAGGTGGCTACGCCGTCACCGACTTGATGGCCGGCTACCGGGTCAGCAAACACCTGGACCTGCAGCTCAACGCCAACAACGTGTTTGACCGCCACTACTACCAGGCCATTTCGAACTCGGTGAGTTATGGCGGTGACTCGTACGGCGCGCCGCGCAACATGATGGTGACGGCCAAGTACACGTTCTAAAGGGTCTGCCGGGTTTGGCCAGTGAAACACCTTGATAGGCGGGACAATACCGAGCGCCACACCGGTTGATCTAACCCCTGTAACAAGGGCACTGTGGGCGTGGGTCATCCATGCCCGCAGTGGATGGCTTTATCGATAGCTGCACCCAATGAACAGTGTTTGCCAAAAGACTGAATAGAGCATGGAAGCAATGGAACACCCGTCGCCCGACAACACGCTAAAAAAGACAGCTGTAGCGCTGATGGTTATTTCAGCCTGTGTGGCGTGGGTCTTTTATATGGCCTGGTCCTCAAGAATTGCGATGCGAACCGCCATAATGCCGTCGCTTCCTGAACGCACAACCCCCTGGCAGTGGGCCTTGTGTTGGGGCTCATTTTCGCAGCCACGGTGATCTTCGGCAGCTCAGTGGGAAGAGACCTGAAAAAGATTGCCACGCAATTCGCGGTTGGCTTCGGCCTGGGGCTTCTGAGTTCCCTGCATATTTACGAGGTCTGCGTTTACCTCTTTCCAGGCGACACGGTCCAGTATGAAACGGACTATCAAATCGTGATCCCGGGACGGATCAGCGAAAATTCTCGCCGTTGTAAGGCCTGGTTGAAAATCAAGGACCCAAACACCCATCGCTGGATTGATATCTGCACCACCCCATCAGATCTTGATGCGCAACGAAAGCGCGGCATGAATGCCATATGGGTGAATGCATACACCAACACAGTAGGCTCCTATATCATTAATTATGCGTTCATCTATAAATAGCGGTTCATGAACGTTCAGACTTGAACCGCCCGTCATGACCACTGACCCCGCACGGAGCCACCATGGACATCGCCACCCTCGCCATTTTCCTGCCCGCCTGCTTCGCCCTGAACATGGCGCCCGGCCCGAACAACCTGCTGTCCGTGAGCAACTCCACCCGTTATGGCTATCGCACGTCCTGCCTGGCGGGTGTCGGCCGCCTTCTGGCATTTGCCGGGATGATCGCCCTCGCCTCCGCCGGCCTGGCGGTGGTGCTGCAAACCTCGGAGCTGTTGTTCTACGGGATCAAGATTCTGGGGGCGGCGTACCTGTTTTACTTGGCCTTTCAACTGTGGCGGGCAAACCCGCACGCGGAAGCTGAATCCAACACGAAGGAAGTGGGGCTGTGGGCCTTGGCGCGGCAGGAGTTCCTGGTGGCGGCAGGCAACCCGAAAGCCATCCTGATCTTCACCGCCTTCCTCCCGCAATTCGTGGTGCCCGGCCAACCCATCACGCCGCAATTCGCCCTGTTGGGCGCGCTGTTCCTGATCCTGGAGTGGGTCGCCATCAGCGCCTACGCCTACATGGGCCTGCACATGCGCCGCTGGTTTGCCGAGCCGCGTGGCAAACGGATCTTCAATCGCTGCTGCGCCGGGTTGCTGTCGGCAGCCGCGACGGTGTTGTTGCTGGCGCGCAGGGCTTGATATGAACGAAGGTTGGCAAAACGACGACTACCTTGTCCTCTTCACCCAGGATGAAAGCTTCGCGGCGATGAATGCCTACAGATTTGATCAGTACCTGCCGGGCTATACGCTGATTGGGCTAAGAGGCTGGGACGACTTCATCGTCATTAACCCTTCGGGCCTGGTTTTCACTGTGCCAACGCTGCCACTTGCTGCAGCGCACGCCGTGCCGTTTTCGCTTCCTCAACAGATTTCGCTGGAGCTTGACGAGCGCTTCACCGGAAAGATCAAGTGGTATCTGAAGCCGTTGGTCTTTGGTGGCGACCCGACAGATCAAACGAATATCGCGTGGGTCACTCATGAACAACACGCCGAGCTGGTTATCGGGTGGAACGAGCGGTACAGGAGCGCCTGAAAGCGTGCCGCTTGGTCATCGAGACAACCCACAACGCCGGCAGCAGCAACGCCAACACGACCCAGGGAATGGCGCTCGCCCCCCAGGTTTCCAGGAGAACGCCGCCGATGACTCCACTGCCTGCAAACGCCAGGTTAAAGACGGTGACCAGCATTGATTGCGCAATATCGGCGCCGTCACCGGCAGCATCAGCCAAGGCGGTTTGCAATAAGGTTGGCGCACCGCCGAAGCTCATCCCCCACACCACGATGCTGAGATAGATCGCACCGACGGGCAGGTCACTCAGCCCAAGGGCAAACGCAACCAGGGTGAATGCCGTCAGACTGAGCAACACCAGACCTCTAAGCCTGCCATCAATCAGCGTGCCGATCATCCATAGACCGACCAAGGCCGCAATTCCGAATGAAAGGAGGCCCCGATCAACCTGGTCGGCCAAGCCAACAGAAGCCAGGAACGCAGCAATGTAGGTATAGAGGGTGTAATGGGCCAGGATCCAGAGCATGACCACCGCCAGTACGGGCCGTACACCCGGGGCTTGCCAGACCTTGCGTAGCGGCAGGCGTCGGTCCAGGTCTTGGCCGGGATAATCTGGCACTTGCAGGTATACCCAGACCATCAGCAACAGGCTGAGCCCCGAGAGAGCTGCGAACACGCAACGCCACCCCAGTAGCTTGCCAAGCCAGGCACCCAGCGGCACGCCCATAGCAAGGGCCAAAGGAATACCGAGCATCGCCACCGCCATCGCGCGACCTTGCAATGGTGGAGTGACCATCCGTCTGGCGTAACCGGCCAACAGGCTCCAGGCCAGACCGGTTGCAATCCCCACCATGAAGCGAGTAGCCAGCGTCAATGCAAACCAGGGTGAGAGGGCTGTCACTGCATTACCGGTGCAAAACACTCCGACAGCCAGTAACAACACCAAGCGCCGTTGCCACGACTGCAACGCAATCGTCAATGGAATGGCCGCCAACCCTGAGCCCAGGGCACAGAGTGTCACCATCTGGCCGGCCCACGCTTGCGACACACCCAACGTCTCGGCGATTTGCGGTAAAAGTCCTGCTGGCAGCGTTTCGTTGGCGGTGGCGATGAAGCTACCCATTGTCAGCGCCAACAGAGCCGCCAGGGGGAGACGTCCGGCACTGAAGTGTTCGGTATTGCCCGATATTCTGATAGCGCCATTGTCAGCGTGCGATTTTCCGGTCATGACCTGTGCTCAAAGGAATGGGAGACAGGAGTGTGATGAGTTGCCGCCGTTTTGATAATTGGCCTACCATTTGATGAACTATCAAATTTGAATTGAATATGGCCACTGATCGATTGGGTGATATGCGGTTGTTCGTCGAGGCGGCAGCACTCGGCAGCTTGTCTGCCGCAGGACGAAAACTCGCGCTGTCGCCAGCCGCTGCCAGCGCGCGCCTTATCAAGCTTGAGGCGGCGCTGCGCACCAAATTGTTTGATCGCACCACGCGCCAGTTGCGCCTCACGGAAGAAGGCCGGTTTTATTTGCAACAGTGCTGGGTCGCATTGCGAGCGATCGATGAGGCGGAAGCAGGGCTTCAAGCCAGTCAAACAGGGGTGCGTGGCAAGGTGCGGATATCCGCGTCTGCCGATTTTGGTCGCAACCAGTTGAATGACTGGCTTGAAGCATTCAGTGCATTGCATCCGGAACTGTCAATCGCGCTGACGTTGTCGGATTCGGTGTCCAACCTGGTGCAGGACGATGTCGATCTGGCAATCCGGTTTGGGCAGCCACATGAAAGCTCGATGATCGCCAGGCAGTTGGCCCCTAACTGGCGAGTACTGTGCGCTTCGCCTGACTATCTGGCGCGATACGGTGAACCCCGGACCCCTGCTGACCTGGTTCACCACAGGTTCATCGTGCTGGTGACTGGTGCAGGGCCATTGAACACCTTTCACTTTGTGGTGGACGGTCAGGAATGGAACCACACCGTGCCCATGAGCCAGGCATGGGAAACCAATGATGGCGCACTCGCGCGCGCATGGGCATTGGCCGGGCATGGCATTGCGCGCAAGACCATTTGGGATGCGGCAGCCGATATCCGTGCCGGACGCCTGAAAGTCCTGTTGCCTGACTTTTGTGTTCGAGAGGCCGGCGTGTACGCGGTATTACATGGCAGTCGCTACCGGGTTCCGCGGGTGCGTGTACTGCTGGACTTCCTTATCGAGCACTTCGATCGCGCCAGCGACGAGCTGTTGCTGGATCTTCAAGTGCCTGATGCCAGGCGGACGTAACGCACGTCTTACCCCGGCGGATCAATCTGACTGGCTGCCAAAGTGTGCTCCCCGGGTCGATAACCACCCGCACAGCGTTCACCCCTGAACAACCCGATACGCACACCGCCGCGCCCCCAGCTGTATATGCTCCACCCGCTCGACCTTCGCCCGCAGCACCTGCTCGAACACCTGCAACTCGGCGCGGCAGAACCCCTGGCACGCCGTGGCGGCTGCGCAGATCGGGCAGTGGTTTTCCACCAGGATCAAGGCGCCGTCCGGCTGCTCGCTCCATTCGGCCATGTAGCCTTCACGGCTGCGCAGCGCGGCCAGGCGTTCTACTCGCCCTTTCAAATCAGGAATGCCGCCCATTTCGCGCTCGTACAACGCCTGGGTCTGACGTTCACGCACGTCGATCAGGCGGTCGATGGCTTCCTCGCCAAAGGTGTCGCGCACGGTCTGCAACAGCTGCATCGTCAATTCCGAATGGGTGTCCGGAAAACGCGCGTGGCCCGCCGCCGTGAGCTGCCACACCTGAGTCGGGCGCCCCACTCCGCGCACCTCGGAACTGGCATTTACCAGACCACTGGCGGCCAGTTTCACCAACTGCTGGCGCGCCGCTTCGCCGCTGGTGCCGAGGAACGCGCCCATGTCGCTGGCCAGTTGTGGTCCGCGCGTCTTGAGCAGATGCAATACACGGTCCGCCGCAGAAGATGCCGGATATTCCAAGTCATTTCTTGACAAAATAAAACGCCCCGCCGCAATATTCAAAGCAACTACTTGGCAAATTAACTCAAGCCTGATTTTCATGCAATTCGCCGTGCGCCACAGGGCGCAAGCATTACAAGGAAGCGTTGATGCACACCCAAGACAGCAGTTGGAGCGAATTGCTCCGTGGCAAGAACGGCGCCCGGTCGCTGGCCCTCTCAGGCGGCATTGCTTTGTATGCCACCAACACCTATATCGCCACGACCATCCTGCCGTCGGTCGTCGCGGAAATCGGCGGGCTGGCCCTGTATGCGTGGAGTACCACGCTGTACGTGGTGGCTTCGATCCTCGGTTCCGCGCTGACCTCACGGTTGTTGCAACGCACCAGCCCACGCCAGGCGTATGCCGTCGCGACGCTGATATTCATGGTCGGTGTGTTGATCTGCGCCGTGGCGCCGAGCATGCCGGTGATGCTGGTGGGGCGGTCCATCCAGGGCCTGGGTGGCGGCATGTTGCTCGCGTTGTGCTACTCGATGATTCAATTGGTGTTTGAAGAACGCCTGTGGCCGCGGGCCATGGCGTTGGTGTCGGGCATGTGGGGCGTGGCGACGCTGGTCGGCCCGGCCGTCGGTGGCGTGTTCGCCGAAATGGACGCCTGGCGCTTCGCCTTCGGCTCGATGGTGCCGGTAAGCCTGGCCTACATCGCCCTCACCAGCCGGGCACTGCCGCCACGGGACAGCACGACCGCCGCAAATACGCGGCTTCCGGTGATGCAATTGGTGTTGCTGGCCGCAGCGGTGCTGGCGGTGTGTGCAGGCAGTGTGTCGACGCTGCCGGGCTGGAATGTGCTGGGCATCGCGGCCTGCGCAGTGCTGGTGGCATTGCTGATTCGCAAGGAGTCCAGGGCCACGGTGCGCCTGCTGCCTCGGGATGCCTTGAAGTTCAGCACCCCGCTCTGCGCGTTGTACGCCACCACTTGCCTGCTGGTGATCGGCATGAGCAGCGAGATTTTCATGCCGTATTTCCTGCAGCACCTGCACGGTCAATCCCCTTTGATTGCCGGTTACATGGCGGCGCTGATGGCTGCCGGCTGGACGGTGTCGGAAATTCTCAGCTCCGGCTGGACCGGGCGGCGCGCCCATCATGCCATCCTCGCCGGGCCGCTGTTTATCGTGGCGGGCCTGGTGCTGTTGGCGGTCACCACACCGTCGGTCAGCCTTGGAGAATGGCAACGCCTGGCGCCCATTTGCCTCGGGCTGTTCATGGTCGGTTTCGGCATTGGCCTGGGCTGGCCGCACCTGCTGACGCGCATCCTGCAAGTGGCCTCGGCGCAGGACAAGGATACGGCCGCCTCCTCGATCACCACCGTGCAACTCTTCGCCATGGCCCTGGGCGCTGCGCTGGCGGGCGTGATCTCCAACATGGCGGGCATCAATGACGCAACCGGCAACCAAGGCGCCAGCCACGCGGCACTCTGGCTGTTTGCGCTGTTTACCCTGGCGCCGCTGCTGGCGTGGATGATGGCGTTGCGCGCAACACGTGCGACGACCAGCGCCGCTGAATTGACCACCCCTTAAGCGCGGTGTTACGCCGTCTGGTTGAACACCATCATCATCAAATCCGGCCGCCCTTCGACCAGAAAATGGGAAAACTCAAGGGTGATCGGCCCCAGCTGAGGATGGTTCAAGCGCTTGAGCCCGCCTGCGTACCCGGCCACGTCATTGCTGCGCCAGAAGGTATCGAAGTCGGGGCTGACGCCGGAAAGCTCTTGCACCAGTGCGTCAATCTCTTGCGATGGCCCAAGGCGCGCGGCGTCTGCGCGAAAGGCATTCACCACCAGGCGGGCCACGGCGTGCCAGTCGGCCTGCACGTCACGTACGCCAGGGTCGGTAAACAACAGCCGCAGAATGTTGCGCCGCTCGGGCGGCAGTTGCGCGTAATCCGTGAGTACCAGGGTGGCCGGGCGGTTCCAGGCGACAACGTCCCAGGCCGCCGTGCGCACAATGGCCGGCGTCGCGATACTGTCCAGCACCCGCTGCAGGCGCGGGGTGACTTCATCGCCGCCGGTTACACGTGTGTCCGGCGGATGACCGAACGCGAGTATCCATAAGTGTTCGCGCTCCGGCGCCGTCAGGCGCAGCCCTGTGGTAATGCGGTTCAGCACCTCCCGCGACGGCGCCCCGCCACGTCCCTGTTCAAGCCAGGTGTACCAGGTAGGGCTGATGTGGGCGAGTTGGGCGACTTCCTCACGGCGCAACCCGGCCGTTCGACGGCGCCCGGTCACGAAACCGAAAGAAACAGGGTCGAGCCGCAAGCGGCATGCCCGCAGGAAATCACCCAAAGGGTTATCGGAAAGAGTGGTCATCGCTAGCCTGTTGGAATCTATACCCTGATAAAGCCACTACTTTTATAGCAGTGCGCCCGACCTGATGCTGCCTTCTGAATTTACTGCAGGAGTGCTGACATGCGTATCTTTGTTACCGGAGCAAACGGCTTTATTGGTTCACGCGTGGTGGCGGACCTGCTTGCCAACGGGCATCAGGTTACAGGCCTGGTCCGTTCAGACGCCAGCGCCCAGGCATTGGAGGCCAAAGGTGCAACCGCCCAACGCGGGACCCTGGAACACCCGCAAGGCTGGGTGAACGCTCTCGAACGGTGCGATGGCGTGATTCACACCGCCTTCGATCATGATTTCAACCATTTCGTCGCCAACTGCGAAAAGGATCGCCGGGTGATCAGTGCCATGGGCGCGGTCCTGCAAGGCAGCCCGCGCCCTTTGATCATCACCTCCGGGACCGGCATGGGCCACCACGGCGGTGATGACCTGGCGCGGGAAGCGATCTTCAATCCAGCGCACCCCAACCCCCGTGTGGCCTCGGAACTGGAAGGTAATCGCCAGCTGGAGGCCGGCATCGATGTGCGCGTAGTGCGCCTGCCCCAGGTTCACGACACCGTACGCCAGGGGCTGATCACCTATTTGATTGCACTGGCCCGGGAAAAAGGCGTGGCGGCTTACCTCAACGAGGGTGCGAATTGCTTCTCGGCGGCCCATATCAAGGATGTCGCGCAGTTGTATGTGAGGGTGCTGGAGCACGGTGAGCGCGGCGCGCGCTATCACGCCGTTGCGGAGGAAGGCGTCAGTTCACGCCGCATTGCCGAGGTGGTGGCTCAAGGCCTTGGCATTTCCACAGCCTCGATCAAGCCCGAAGAATCGGCGGCCCACTTCGGCTGGTTTGCCCTGTTTGCCGGTGTGGACATGCGCGCCAGCAGCGAATGGACGCGCCATCAGTTGAACTGGCAACCCAACGGGCCGAGTTTGCTGGATGACTTGCGCACGATGGATTACTCGAGCGGGGGGCCACAGGGGTGATATAACAACGCTCCGCCACCGGGCGCCCAGGGCGCCCGAATCCAGGAGAACGTTGATGACCCCGCACGAACTCGCCGATTTCTACCGAGGCTATATCGACTGCCTGAACCGGCAGGCCTGGGATAACCTCGGCCTCTACGTCCACCCTGACGTGACCTACAACGCCGAATCCGTCGGGCTCGCGGGTTATCGGGCCATGCTCGAACGCGACTTCCGTGAAATCCCCGACCTGGTGTTTCGCATCCAGTTGCTGGTTGCCGACCCGCCCACCGTGGCCAGCCGTTTGAATTTCCGGGTCAGCCCGCGCGGTGAGTTTTTCGGCCTGCCGATCAACGGCAAGACCGTTACCTTTGATGAAAACGTATTCTACGAACTCGTCGACGGAAAATTCGCCCACGTCTGGTCAGTGATCGACAAGGCGGCGATCGAACAACAGCTTTAGCGCAGGGAGCCGCTTGTGGAGAATCCGCTTTTCACGTTTACCACCCAACCCTACCCGCCCCGCCAACGCTTCGAAGTGTGGCGCGAGGAAGTGAACGCGATCTTCGACATCACCATCAGCGAGCCGGAATCATCGGCGTTCAATTACCGTTTGGCCACCGGCTACCTGGGTTCGCTGTTGATGGGCAGCGGCGCCTGGGACGGTGCAGGCGAGCCAGTGCCCTATCGGGTCAAGCGTTCCACCCAGATGATTCGCCGCGACAGCCTGGACCACTATTACCTGTGCCTCGGCCTCTCCCACAGCATCAATGGCTCGGCAGGCCGCAGGGCGCTTGCCGCCGGCAATTCGCAGATTTACATCCTCGATCTCGCCCGTGAACTCGATTGCCTGATCACCGCCGGCGACACCGTGATCCTGACCATTCCCCGTGATCTGCTGGCGCCCAGCCTGAGCTACAAAGACGTGCATGGTCATGTGCTGCAAGGTGGCTTGAGCGAGTTGCTGGCCGACCATATGCGCGCATTGCAACATCGGTTGCCGAAGCTGACCCCGGACGAAATCCCCCACGCCCAACAGGCGACGCTGGCAATGGTGTCGGCGGCCCTGGCGCCGTCGGTGGCCAACCTGCAAAGCGCCGCGCCGGAGATCGACCACACGCTGTTCAACCGCGCGCGACAGTTGATCGAGCAGCATGTGCGCAACCCGGAGTTATCGCCGGTGTTCCTGTGCAAACACCTGGGCATTTCACGGGCGCAGCTCTATCGACTGTTCAGCCACGAGGCGGGCGTGTCGGCGTATATCCAGCAGCGGCGATTGAACCGCGCACGAATCATCATCCAGAGTGACCAGGGCGCGCGGCATCGCGTGTCGGGGCTGGCGTTTCAGTTCGGGTTCAAGAGCGATGCGCACTTCAGTCGCACGTTCAAGCAGGCGTTTGGCTACTCGCCACGGGAGGCTCGCGAGGTGAGCACCACCCACTTGCCGGGGCGTGTGAGTCGGCATACCGGCTTTTCGTTGCGTAATATTTTGGGGCAAATGAAACCGGTGTGAGACACCCGGGCAAGGAATTGAGACGCTGGGGCAGGAAGATTTTTTCTGCGTTTTTTTCGCCGTTTTATGATGGATGTCAGTTTTTGAGCCCTGACTAAACGGAGAAAATCATGGCCCGTCGTACCCTGACCGCAACCCTCGCCACCGCCCTTTTACTCACCGGTTGCGCCAATGGCGTCAACGGCCTGAGCAGTTTGAACAACCTGTCATTGCCGGGCATTCAAGGTAAGCCCGGGCCGGACATTTCGCTGTTCGACACCACCTATGTGCGCACCCACATCATTTCCGGCAAGACCACGTCGCAACAGCTCAAGGCAATGTACGGCGAGCCGCAGGACCAGACGATTTCGTCCGACGGCATCGAAACCTGGAGCTATACGCCCTCCACCACGCAGAACGCCTCCATGCGCCACCTGTTGGGTTTGGTGTCCAACCGTATTCCCGGCAACACCTACGATAACGCGATCGATACCCGGCGCACCGCCATCGACAACATTGCGCCGCAACAACAGAACCGGCACTTGAATATCCACCTCAACAATGGCGTGGTCAGGGATTACACCATCCTGTAAAGGCACCGCCCGGCAGCTGCGCCGGGCTTACTCCGGCACTCATCTAGACTTCACGTACCCCAACCCCGTGGAGACCCGAGATGACCAGCAAAAACACCCTGTGCCTCTGGTACAACGGCACCGCCCTGGACGCCGCCAACTTCTACGCCGAGACCTTTCCCGACAGCGCCGTAAAGGCCGTTCACCATGCGCCGGGCGACTTTCCTGCCGGCAAGCAGGGCGACGTGCTGACGGTTGAATTTACCGTGCTGGGTATTCCCTGTGTGGGACTGAACGGCGGCCCCGCGTTCACACACTCCGAGGCATTTTCCTTTCAGGTGGCAACCGACGATCAGGCCGAAACCGACCGCTACTGGAACGCGATCATCGACAACGGCGGCCAGGCCAGTGTCTGCGGCTGGTGCAAGGACCGCTGGGGGCTGTCCTGGCAGATCAGTCCGCGGGTATTGACCGACGCCGTGACCCACCCCGACCCGGCGATTGCCAAGCGTGCATTCGACGCCATGATGACCATGGGCAAAATCGACATCGCCGCCATCGAAGCCGCCGTGGCCGGGCGCTGAACGCTGGATTGACGCGGGCAGCCGGCTTGCCTGCGAAGACGCCGGCACGGCCAACAAAAATGCCGCCTGCCCCACCGCCTTCGCAGCCTCGCTAAAGCTCGACAGCTCCCAGAGGGCACCGCGTCCATCCATTGAAATGCGGTCAAATGTGGGAGCTGGCTTGCCTGCGATAGCGCCGGTACTGCCAACAAACATGCCGCCTGCCTCACCACCATCGCAGCCTCATGAATGCTCCCCCGGCTCCCACACAATCCCGTGTTCTGTCATCCTTGCCGCCCCGAGTTTTTGAACGCGAGCTGTCAGCCCATGAACCAAGGCGTCAAACTTGAACCGCGCACTGTCCCGGCCCCGCACTCGATCAGCCCCGAGGCCCAGGCCACGTTGAACCGCCTGGTCAACATCGAGGGCGTGCCTTACAACGCAGTGCACGCCATGCCCGCCAGCGAGGACCACGACGGCTGGCGTCGCCTGCAAGCGGCTGTCGACCAAAATTATGCCCAGGCCAACGCCGGGCAAGCGGCCCTGCTGCGCGCCAGCCTGCAGACCCTCAATGTGGAGGGCGCCACCGTGCACGTGGCCACGCCGCCGGAAGGCTCGGACTTTGCCTACATCGACCTGCACGGCGGCGCGCTGGTGTTTGGCGGCGGCGAAAACTGCCGGATTGCCGCCGGCAAACAGGCCGACCTGCACGACGCAATTACCTACGGCGTGGATTACCGCATGCCACCCGACCACCCTTACCCCGCCGCCCTGGATGACTGCCTGGCCGTCTACCGCCATCTACTCAAACATCACGCTCCGCAAAAAATAGCCATCGGCGGGCGTTCGGCAGGCGGCAACCTGGCCGCCGCAATGCTCCTGCGCGCCCGCGACGAAGGCTTGCCGCTGCCGGCAGCGCTGGTGCTGTTGTCGCCGGAAATTGACCTCACCGAATCAGGCGACAGCTTCCACGTCAATCGCACCGTTGATGTGGTGCTGCCCAACCCTTTGATGAGCGTCAACTTGCTGTATGCGGCGGGCGCGGACTTGTCCCATCCCTACCTGTCGCCATTGTTCGGCGATCTGGCGGGCTTCCCGCCGACCTTCCTGCAAAGCGGCACGCGGGATCTGTTTCTCTCCAACACCGTGCGCATGCACCGCGCCTTGCGCCAGGCAAAAGTGCCGGCGCAATTGCATGTATTCGAAGCCATGCCCCACGGCGGCTTCATGGGCGCACCGGAAGACGCCGAGCTGCTCGCCGAAGTGGCGGACTTTGTACGCGAGCACCTGAAACGGGGTTGACACATTAAGTCACATCCCCTGAAGATGGAGCCCTTCTTCAGGGTGTGACAACTCATGTCTTCCACGTCGCTCGCTCAACTTTCCGTCTTTGGCTTGATTGCCAAGGCGCAAGGCTGCGCAGCGCACGCCCTCAAATCGAAGAAACAGTCGCTCATGTGACCGGGGCGCGCTGTCCCGTCAGATGAGCTGACAGGACATTGAGCGCGAAGGCCCCCTCTCCCTTGCACAATTCCCTCTGCCCTTCTGACGGTGACTCAATCGGTCAACCATCAGGAGAAAGTGCATGTCCGCGTTTCAAGGTATCTGGGTTCCCGTGGTCACACCGTTTCACGACGGTGCCATCGACTTTATCGGCCTGCGCCGACTGGTCAGCCACCTGCTGGAAAAGCACGTGGCCGGGATCATGGTCTGCACCACCACCGGCGAAGCCGCCGCATTGAGCCGTCACGAACAGCTCGCCGTACTCGATGCCGTGCTGCAATTGGTGCCTGCACACCGCGTGGTGATGGGGCTGTCGGGCAACAACCAGATTGAGCTGCTGCAGTTCCAGCGTGAAATCCTCAAGCGCCCGGTAGCGGGTCTCCTGGTACCGGCACCGAGTTACATCCGCCCCTCCCAGGCCGGGCTTGAAGCGTTCTTTTGCAGCGTGGCCGACGCGTCCAGCGTGCCGATCATTCTGTATGACATTCCCTACCGCACTGGCGTGACGTTCGAACAGACCACGTTGCTGAATATTGTCGCCCATGAGCGAATCCAGGCGATCAAGGACTGCGGCGGCAACCTCGCCACGACCCTGGCGCTGATCGCCAGCGGCCAGGTGGACGTGCTGTGTGGCGAAGACATTCAGATCTTCAACGCGCTGTGCCTGGGCGCCACGGGTGCCATTGCTGCGTCGGCACACGTGCACACCGAACAGTTTGTGGCGCTGTACCAGCAAGTCAGGGACAACCAGTTGGCCGACGCCAGGGCCACGTTTTTTCAACTGCTGCCGCTGATTCATGCCATGTTCATGGAGCCCAACCCGGCGCCGGTGAAAGCCGCACTGGCGTTGGACGGCTTGATCGGCAGCGAACTTCGCGCGCCGATGCAGGCTGCCGGCGCCCGGGTCACCGCGCATTTGCACACGCTGCTGGGCCAGCGCGCATAAGCACCCATGCTCCAAAAAAAGACATCCAACGGACCGCCCGGTTGCGACCGGCGCGATCCCGGCCTATGTTCCAAGCCATGCTTTGCATTTTTGCTGTCCCCCCGCACTACGCCCATCCCGTAATCAGGTGACGACATGCCCACGCTTTCCCGCCCCGCCGTCCTCGAGCTGATCGGCAATACGCCGCTGGTTCGGGTCAGCCGTTTTGATACCGGCCCATGCACGCTGTTTCTCAAACTTGAATCGCAAAACCCCGGTGGTTCCATCAAGGACCGCATTGGCCTGGCGATGATCGACGCCGCCGAACGCGACGGTCGCCTGAGCCCCGGCGGCACCATTATCGAAGCCACCGCCGGTAATACCGGCCTGGGCCTGGCGCTGGTGGGCCGGGCCAAGGGTTACCGGGTGGTGCTGGTGGTGCCCGACAAGATGTCCACGGAAAAGGTACTGCACCTCAAGGCCATGGGTGCTGAAGTGCACATCACGCGCTCCGATGTAGGCAAAGGCCACCCCGAGTATTACCAGGACGTGGCCGCGCGCCTGGCCAAAGACATTCCCGGCTCGTTCTTCGCCGACCAGTTCAACAACCCGGCCAACCCCCTGGCCCATGAAACCAGTACCGCACCGGAAATCTGGGCGCAAACCCAGCATGATGTGGACGCGATTGTGGTGGGCGTCGGCTCGGCTGGCACGCTGACAGGCCTGACCCGCTTTTTCAAACGTGTGCAGCCTGAGCTGGACATGGTGCTGGCCGATCCAGTCGGTTCGGTCATGGCTGAATACAGCCGCAGTGGCAAGCTGGAAACGCCCGGCTCCTGGGCCGTGGAGGGCATCGGCGAGGATTTCATCCCGTCCATTGCCGACCTCTCCAGCGTGCGCCACGCCTATTCCATCAGCGATGAGGAAAGCTTCGACCACGCCCGTCAGTTGCTGAAAGCCGAGGGCATTCTCGGCGGTTCCTCCACCGGCACCCTGCTCGCCGCCGCCTTGCGTTATTGCCGCGAACAGACCGAGCCCAAACGCGTGGTCACGTTTGTGTGCGACACCGGCACGCGCTACCTGTCCAAGGTTTACAACGACCAGTGGATGAACGACGCCGGCCTGCTGCAATACAAACACTACGGCGACCTGCGCGACCTCATCGCGCGCCGCTTCGAAGACGGCCGCGTGATCAGCGTAAGCCCTGACGACACGCTGCTCACCGCTTTCCAGCGCATGCGCCTGGCGGACGTTTCGCAATTGCCGGTGCTGGTGGACGGCAAGGATCTGGTCGGAGTGATCGACGAATCCGACATCCTGCTGGGCCTGCATCAAGATGCCACGCACTTTTCCATGACCGTGGCCGGCGCCATGACCAAAACCCTTAAAACCCTGGCCCCCGGCGCCAGCCTGGCCGAACTGCAGGCGGAACTGGATCGCGGCCTGGTCGCCATCATTGCCGACGCCTCGGGCTTCCATGGCCTGATCACCCGCGTCGACCTGCTCAACCACCTACGGAGATCCCTTGCATGAGTCAGTCCGATAAAAGCGCGTTTGCCACCCGTGTGATCCACGCCGGGCAATCACCCGACCCGACCACGGGCGCGCTGATGCCGCCGATCTACGCCAACTCCACCTACCTGCAAGACAGCCCCGGCGTGCATAAGGGCTTTGATTATGGACGCTCCCATAACCCCACGCGTTTTGCCCTGGAGCGCTGCGTGGCTGACCTGGAAGGCGGCAGCGCGGCGTTTGCCTTTGCCTCCGGGTTGGCGGCTATTGCTACGGTGCTGGAACTGCTGGACGCCGGTTCGCACATTGTTTCGGGCAACGACCTGTACGGCGGCAGCTTCCGCCTGTTCGACAAGGTGCGCCAGCGCAGCGCCGGGCACAGCTTCAGTTATGTCGATTTGAGCGACTTGCAGGCCTTCGAAGCCTCGTTGCAGGACAACACGCGCATGGTCTGGGTCGAAACCCCGAGCAACCCGCTGCTGAGCCTGACCGACCTCGGCGCGATTGCGCGCCTGTGCCGCGACCGCGGCATCATCTGCGTGGCCGACAACACCTTCGCCAGCCCGTGGATCCAGCGCCCGCTGGAGCTGGGTTTCGACATCGTGGTGCACTCCACCACCAAATACCTCAATGGCCACTCCGACGTGATCGGCGGCATCGCTATCGTCGGCGACAACCCGGACCTCGCCGAGCGTTTGGGCTTCCTGCAAAACTCGGTGGGTGCGATTGCCGGGCCGTTCGACGCCTTCCTGACCCTGCGCGGCGTCAAAACCCTGGCCTTGCGCATGGAGCGTCATTGCAGCAACGCGCTGGAACTGGCGACCTGGCTGGAAAAACAGCCGCAAGTCGCGCGCGTGCACTACCCCGGCCTGGAATCCCACCCACAGCACGCCCTGGCGAAAAAGCAGATGCGCGGCTTTGGCGGGATGATTTCGGTGGACCTGAACACTGACCTGGCGGGCGCCACACGCTTCCTCGAAAACGTGAAGATCTTCGCCCTGGCGGAAAGCCTGGGCGGCGTGGAAAGCCTGATCGAACACCCGGCGATCATGACCCACGCGAGCATTCCGGCGGCAACCCGTGCTCAATTGGGCATTGGCGACGGGCTGGTGCGGTTGTCGGTGGGCGTTGAAGACGTGGAAGACCTGAGGGCAGACCTGGCGCAGGCATTGGCAGTCATCTAAGGCCGTATCCGGTCAAACTGTGGGAGCTGGCTTGCCTGCGATAGCGGTCTGTCAGTCAACAGAAGTGCAAGCTGACTTGCCGCCATCGCAGGCAAGCCAGCTCCCACAGGTATTGCGTCAGGCTGAGGTGATGTTGGCCCGTGCGCTGTGCAGCTTTTTGTAGCTGTCGATCAAGCGCAAGTGCCGGTCCAGGCCTTCGAGCTTCATGCTGGTCGGGGTCAGGCCATGGAAACGTACGCTGCCGTCGACCGAACCGATCACGGCGTCCATCCGCTCATTGCCGAACATACGGCGGAAGTTGGCCTCGTAGTCGTCCAGTTCCAAGTCGTCGTCCAGTTCCATCTCCAGCACCGCATTCATCGCCTGATAAAACAGGCCACGGTCGGCGGTGTTGTCGTTGTATTGCAGGAACATCTCCACGCATTCCTTGGCCTCTTCATATTGCTTCAAGGCCAGGAAAATCAGCAGCTTCAACTCCAGAATGGTCAACTGGCCCCACGCCGTGTTGTCGTCGAACTCGATGCCGATCAGGGTGGTGATGTCGGTGTAGTCGTCCAGTTCGCTCTCGATCAGGCGCTCAAGCAAGCCGTGCAGCGCTTCGTCGTCGAGGCTGTGCAGGTTGAGGATATCGGCACGGAAGAACAGCGCCTTGTTGGTGTTGTCCCAGATCAGGTCGTCCACCGGGTAGATTTCCGAGTAGTCGGGCACCAGGATGCGGCACGCCTTGGCGCCCAGGTGTTCGTACACGGCCATGTAGGATTCTTTACCCATTCCTTCAAGAATGCCGAACAGCGTCGCGGCCTCCTGAACGTTGGAGTCTGCACCCTCGCCCGAGAAATCCCACTCCACAAACTCATAATCCGACTGCGCACTGAAGAAGCGCCAGGACACCACGCCGCTGGAGTCGATGAAGTGCTCGACGAAGTTGTTCGGCTCGGTCACCGCCTGGCCTTCGAAGGTCGGCTGCGGAAGGTCGTTCAAGCCCTCGAAACTGCGGCCTTGCAGCAACTCGGTGAGGCTGCGCTCCAGCGCCACTTCCAGGCTCGGGTGTGCACCAAACGAGGCGAACACACCGCCGGTCCGCGGGTTCATCAGGGTCACGCACATCACCGGGAACTCGCCGCCCAGCGACGCATCCTTGACCAGTACCGGGAAACCCTGGGCTTCAAGGCCCTGGATGCCGGCCAGAATGCTCGGGTATTTGGCCAGCACGTGCGCCGGTACGTCCGGCAAGGCGAACTCGCCTTCGATGATTTCGCGTTTCACCGCACGCTCGAAAATCTCCGACAGGCACTGCACCTGGGCTTCGGCCAGGGTATTGCCCGCGCTCATGCCGTTGCTGAGGTAAAGATTTTCGATCAGGTTGGACGGGAAATACACCACCTCGCCGTCCGACTGGCGCACAAACGGCAGCGAAACAATGCCGCGTGCTTCATTGCCCGAGTTGGTGTCGTACAGGTGCGACCCGCGCAGCTCGCCCTCGCGGTCGTAGATTTTGCGGCAATAGGCGTCGAGGATTTCACTCGGCAGCTCATCGTCAGGGCCCGGCTGGAACCAGCGCTCGTCCGGGTAATGCACGAACGGCGCGTTGGCCAGTTCTTCGCCCCAGAACTGGTCGTTGTAGAAGAAGTTGCAGTTGAGGCGCTCGATAAACTCGCCGAGCGCCGAAGCCAACGCGCCTTCCTTGGTTGCGCCCTTGCCATTGGTGAAACACATCGGCGAATGGGCGTCGCGGATATGCAGCGACCACACGTTGGGCACGATATTGCGCCACGACGCGATCTCGATTTTCATGCCCAACCCGGCCAGGATCCCGGACATGTTGGCAATGGTCTGCTCCAGTGGCAGGTCCTTACCGGCAATGTAGGTGCCCGCCTGCGAACCGGCACTCGGCATCAGCAGGGCCTGGGCATCCGCGTCGAGGTTTTCGACTTCTTCAATGACGAATTCGGGGCCGGCCTGCACCACTTTTTTCACGGTGCAACGGTCGATGGAGCGCAGGATACCCTGGCGGTCCTTGTCGGAAATATCGGCAGGCAGCTCGACCTGGATCTTGAAGATCTGGTTGTAGCGGTTTTCCGGGTCGACGATGTTGTTCTGCGACAGGCGAATATTGTCGGTGGGGATATTGCGGGTGTCGCAGTACAGCTTTACGAAGTACGCCGCGCACAACGCCGATGAAGCCAGGAAGTAATCGAACGGCCCCGGCGCCGAACCGTCGCCCTTGTAGCGAATCGGCTGGTCGGCGATCACCGTGAAATCGTCGAACTTGGCTTCAAGTCGAAGGTTGTCGAGAAAGTTGACCTTAATTTCCATGCGGGCACACCAGAATAACGAGCTAAACAAATTGGCCGCCATTATGAAGATTTTCGCCGGGAAGTCTCAGGCTTTTCCGACCTGGCTGCCGATCGGTGTTAACTTTTACCCACCTTTACTTGCAGGCATCGGCCCATGTCCATCACCGACAACCTCCTCGCGTTTACCTTTGCCGCCACTCTGCTGACCCTGACGCCTGGGCTCGACACTGCGCTGGTGCTGCGCACCGCCACGGTGGAAGGCAAACGCCAGGCGCTGCAGGCGACCCTGGGCATCAACGCCGGCTGCCTGGTGTGGGGCGCTGCCGTGGCCTTTGGCCTGGGCGCATTGATCGCGGTGTCGGAGCTTGCGTACAACGCCTTGAAATACTGTGGCGCCGCTTACCTGGCCTGGCTCGGCCTGAACATGCTGCTGCGTCCGCGCCGCTCGTTGGCCGCAGCAGACGCCGAGGCCAAGCCCAGCAACAACTGGTTCCTCAAGGGCATGCTGGGCAACGTACTGAACCCCAAGGTGGGGATTTTCTACGTGTCGTTCCTGCCGCAGTTCATCCCCCACGGCCAATCACTGATCGCCTGGACCTTTGGCCTGGTCAGCATTCACGTGGTGCTGGGGCTGGTGTGGTCGCTGGTGTTGATCGGCGCCACGCAGCCTTTGTCCGGCTTCCTGCGCCGCGAAAATGTCGTCCAGTGGATGGACCGCACCACGGGCCTGATCTTCGTGTTGTTCGCCGCGCGGCTGGCATTCAGCAAGCGCTGAGCGCAGGCCGCCTGGCCAACAGCGCCCAGGCCACCCCGACAGAACACGCGACGGCGACGGCGCCCGCCAAATACACCGACGCCACACCCGCAGCACCGGCCAGCGCGCCCGCCAGCGGGCTGCTGATGCCCAGGGCGATATCCAGAAACGCCACATACGCGCCCATCGCCAGCCCGCGTGTTTGCGGCGGTGCGCGTTTGATCGCTTCCACGCCAAACCCCGGAAACGCCAGCGAGTAACCGAAACCGGTCAACGCCGCCCCCGCATAGGCCATCAACGGCGTGCCCGCGCCCCAGATCAGCAACTGCCCCGCCGCTTCAATCAGCACACAGACCAGCGCCACCCCGGCACCGCCGAGCTTGTCCGGCAGGTGACCGAAAAAGATCCGTGCCCCGATAAACGCCACGCCAAACGCCGTAAACGCGAACGACGCATTGCCCCAATCCTTGCTCGCGAACAACAGCGCGATAAACGCCGTGATTACCCCGAACCCGATGCTCGAAAACGCCAGCCCCAGGCCCGGCAGCCACACCGCGCCGAGCACCGTGTAAAACGAGGTGCGCCGCTGGCTGGTAGGCGCAACGCCCTTGGCCCCCGCCACCATCCCCAGGGCGAGCAATGGCAACAGCATCGTGCCGACAGCGATGCCGCTGAACCCCCATAGCTGGTTGATCGCCACGCCCAACGGCGCGCCCAGCGCAAACGCGGCGTAGATCGCAATGCCGATCCAGGCCATGACCTTGCCGGCATTCTGCGGCCCGACCCGGCCCATGCCCCAGCCCATGGAACCGGTGATGATCAGGCTCTCACCCAGGGCCAGCACCACACGCCCGGCAAGCAGGATCCAGACTGACACCCCCGGGGAGTCAACAAACCCCAAGGAAGCCAGGTACAGCAAGCCGGAGCTGGCGGCCACCAGCAGGCCCGTCAACAAGGCGCGTTTGGGCCCGCGCATATCGGCAAAGTTGCCGGCCCAGGCCCGCGACAGCAACGCCGCCGCGAACTGCGCGCCCACCACCACGCCCACCACCAGCGTGCTCATGCCCAGCGTGTGGTTCAGGTGCAGCGGCAGCACGGGCAATTGCATGCCGATAATCAGGAAAGCGACGAACACCGCCAGGGTGATCGGCAGCAGTTTGAGCAGGACGTTGCCACTGTGTTGTGTCATGAAGGTGATCCTGAAAATTTGATTCAGCCGAGGCGAATGGACAATTCGATGTCATCGGCAAAAGGCACCGACAAGTAGCCGTTCTGCGGCGAGCGCACATGTTCCAGGTATTCCGGACAGTAATTGGTGTTGTCGGCCACCACCAGGGCGCCGGGGCGCAGATGCTTTTCCACCAGGTTCAATACGTCGCCGTACAACGCCTTGGCGCCGTCGAGCAACAGCAAGTCAACGGATTCCGGCAGGCCTGACGCCAGAGACACCAGCGCGTCGCCTTCGCGGATTTCGATCAGGTCACTCACGCCGCCTTCGATGAAGTGTTCACGCGCCAGGGCGATTTTCGCGGGCTCGAACTCGCTGCCAATCACCACGCCACCGCCGTTGTCACGCAAGGCCGCAGCGAGGAACAACGTAGACAAGCCAAACGAGGTGCCGAACTCGACAATCGCCCGGGCCCTGGTGCTGCGCGCCAGCATGTAGAGCAGGTTGCCGGTGTCGCGGGAGACGGGCAGCCACAGGTCCTTGAGCAGTGTGTACAGCTCGATGTATTCGGTTTTGCTGTGCATCAGGCGGTCACGTTCTTCGCGCGAGACCGCGCCGAGGCTGTCGCTGGTGGCGACACCGGCTTTGGCGTAGAGGCGTTCGATCAGCGCGGCAAGTGGAGCAGTCGTCAGGGTGGTCATGATTGATTTCCGTAGGGTCTGGACTAAGATGCGACTAATTCGTCGCATTAAAAGTATGCGAGTGATTCGTCGCATTCGCTATTCGCGTTCCCCCCACGCGCTGGAGCCGCCCATGACACACCGCCAGACCACGCGTATTTCCTCACGCAAACAACCGCAACAGGCCCGCTCCACCGAGTTGGTGGCGGCCATATTGGAGGCGGCTATTCAGGTTTTGGCCAAGGAAGGCGCCACCCGTTTCACCACTGCGAGGGTCGCCGAGAAAGCTGGTGTGAGTGTGGGGTCGGTGTATCAGTACTTCCCCAACAAGGCGGCGATTCTGTTTCGCTTGCAGAGTAATGAGTGGCAACAAACCACGCAGATGCTGCGCAAGATCCTGGAAGAACAGCAGGTCGCGCCATTGACGCGTTTGCGCACACTGGTGCACGCCTTCATTCACTCGGAGTGCGAAGAAGCGCTGATGCGCGGCGCGCTGGATGACGCAGCGCCGCTGTATCGCAATGCGCCCGAAGCCCTGCAAGTGCGGGAGGCAGGGCGTCAGATATTTCGCGACTTCATGCTGCAATTGCTCCCCCACGCGTCCGACGCCACCCGCCATCTGGCCCACGATTTGATCCAGTCGACCCTCAGTTGCGCGGGCAAGGATTTTTCCAGCACACCGCGCAGCGTGCAGGAAGTTAGTGTTTACGCCGACGGCATGGCGGACATGTTTGGCGCCTATATCAATGTGCTCAATCAGCCCTCGATTGTTTAACGGCGCGATAACTTCAGGTTCAAAAAAGTCGATTGAACGCACCTGTTAGCGATGGGAGCATCCCTTCTCATGATTTCGCTCTTGCGCTCGATCCGTCGCCACCTGCTGCCTTCCTTCCCGAAGGCGCAGGCGCATCCCTGCGAAAACCCGCTGTTCAATATTATCCTGGCCTTCTGGGCGCTGTGGCACTGCCGCCATGCGCGCCCGCCCGATACAGCCTTCTGATCACGTCGAACCGCCCTCCCCGGCATTCATTTTCAGAAGGATTACCTCATGACCGTAGCCCTACGTACTGCCGAGCGCAGCGCTTCCTATTACACCGCGAGCCTTAACGACCCGACCCAATATCCGACCTTGCAAGGCCAGGTCAGTGTGGATGTGGTGATCATCGGCGGCGGTTTCACTGGCGTGGCCAGCGCCGTGGAGCTGGCCGAACGCGGGCTCAAAGTGGCCATCGTCGAGACTCACCGTATCGGCTGGGGCGCCAGCGGGCGCAACGGCGGGCAAGTCACCGGCAGCCTGTCCGGCGATGAAGCCATGCGCCAACAGATGCGCAAACGCCTGGGCGATGAGGTGGACGATTTCATCTGGCACCTGCGCTGGCGCGGCCACGACATCATCCAGCAGCGCGTCAACAAGTACGCGATTGACTGCGATCTCAAGCAGGGTCACTTGCATGCCGCCATGAAGCCCTCGCACCTTACCGAATTACGCGCCTTTCACGACGAAGCGCAACGGCGCGGCATGGGCGACCAGGTCAGCCTGCTTGATGAAGCCGGCGTGCGTCAGCACCTGGACAGCGAGCTGTACCTTGGCGCGCTGAAAAATACGCGCAACCTGCACCTGCACCCGCTCAACCTGTGCCTGGGCGAAGCGCGTGCAGCGCATAGCCTGGGCGCGTTGATTTTCGAGAATTCCGAGGTGCTGGAAATCATCCACGGCGATCGCCCGGCCGTGGTCACCGCCGCAGGCCGTATCGACGCGCGCCAGGTCATGCTGGCGGGCGACGTGTACCACAAGCTCGAGCCCAAACAGCTCAAAGGCAAGATCTTCCCGGCCATGGGCGGCATCGTCACCACAGAACCGCTGGGCGAACTGGCTCGCAAGATCAACCCGCAGGATTTGGCGGTGTACGACTGCCGCTTCGTGCTCGACTACTACCGCCTGACCGGCGACGGCCGCCTGCTGTTCGGCGGCGGCGCCAACTATTCCGGGCGCGACTCGCGGGACATCGCCGCCGAACTGCGCCCGTGCATCGAGCGCACCTTCCCGGCGCTCAAAGGCGTGGGCATCGCGTTCCAGTGGAGCTGCGCGATGGGCATCGTAATCAACCGTGTGCCGCAACTGGGCAAGCTGTCGGACAACGTCTGGTATTGCCAAGGCTACTCCGGGCATGGCATCGCCACCAGCCACATCATGGGCGAGATCATGGCTGAAGCGCTGACCGGCACCCTCGGCAAGTTCGACACCTTTGCGGGCTGCAAACACATCAAGGTGCCGCTGGGCGACGTGTTCGGCAACCCGATGCTCGCGGCGGGCATGTGGTACTACCAGATGCTCGAAAAACTGCGCTGAGATAGAGTGCATCACCCCATCGAAGGAACGAGCCATGACGCCGCCGGACACAAACGCAACGCTGCTGATCATCGACATGCAGGAAGGCATGAACCAGCCCGCACTCGGGCGCCGGAACAACCCGAATGCCGAGTTGCAGATACAGGCTTTGCTGAGCGCATGGCGCCAGTCCGGACGCCCTGTCGTGCATGTGCGGCATATTTCGCGCACCCCCGGCTCGGTGTTCTGGCCAGGCCAGCCGGGGTGCGAATTTCAGCAGGCTCTGGTGCCACTCAAGCATGAACATGTGGTTGAGAAAAACGTTCCGGATGCGTTCATTGCCAGCGGCCTTGAACGCTGGTTGCACGCGCGCGCGATCAAGCAATTGGTGATCGCCGGCGTCATCACCAATAACTCCGTCGAAGCCACCGCGCGCTCGGCCGGCAACCTGGGTTTTGATGTGATCGTCGCCGCCGACGCCTGCTACACCTTTGATCAAACCGATCTTTGCGGTCGGCTCTGGCCTGCAGAGGACGTGCATGCGCTGTCCCTGAGCAACCTGGCAATGGACTATGCCAGGGTGCTTGAGACTGCCGAAATACTCGGTTAGGCATCAATTTCACTGCGACTGTTTCATCGGCTGAAACAGTCTCTTGATCCCCCTGATTCTTCTCTGCCGCCGCGCCAAATCAGATGATTCCCTCGCTTTCAAACCTCACTGATCTGGATGAAACCCCATGAAATTCTCCCTGAGCACCCTCGCCCTTTGCACGGCCTTGATGGTTGGCGCGACACCGGTTTTTGCCGCGTCAACCGCCCCCGTCGCCACGGCGACATCGAACGAAACCAGCTTCCACACGGTAAACGTGGACGGCATCAACCTGTTCTACCGCGAAGCCGGGCCCAAAGATGCACCGGTCATTCTGTTGTTGCATGGCTTTCCAACGTCGTCGCACATGTTCCGCAACCTCATCCCGCAACTTGCCGACCGTTATCACGTGATCGCCCCCGACTACCCAGGCTATGGCCAGAGCGACATGCCGCCCGTGGGCCAGTTCGCCTACACCTTCGATCACGTGGCGCAATTGATGAATGGTCTTACCGAAAAACTGGGTCTGGCCCATTACACGATGTACGTGCAGGACTATGGCGCACCGGTAGGCTTTCGCCTGGCCCATGACCACCCTGAACGCATCAATGCCATCGTCGTTCAGAACGGCAACGCTTATGAGGAAGGCATCAAGGGCAAATTCTGGGACCCGCTCAAAGCTTTCTGGCGCGACAAGAGCGAAGCCAACGCGGCCAAACTGCGCCCCTTCCTGGAACTGGCGGGCACGCGCTGGCACTACACCGAGGGCGTGCGCGACATGGCGCACCTGAGCCCGGATGCCTGGACGCTGGACCAGGCCTATCTGGATCGCCCCGGCAACAAGGACATTCAGATCGAGATGTTCTACAGCTACGGCTCCAACGTGAAGCTCTACCCCCAATGGCAGGCGTATTTCCGTCAATACCAGCCACCGATGCTGATTGTGTGGGGCAAGAACGACAAGTCGTTTGATGTGGAGGGTGCGCTGGCCTACAAGCGCGACTTGCCGAACGCCGAGCTGCATCTGCTGGACACCGGGCACTTTGCGCTGGAAGAGGATGGCACGCAGATTGCGCAGCTGATGCGCGCGTTTCTGGCGCGTCACTAAACGCATCAAACCTGTGGCAGGCACTGCCGTTGTGGCGAGCCCGCTCGCCACAGGAACTTTGAATCACAAGCCCTCAAGGAACCGCGCAATGTCCTGGCGAAGGTCGCCATGGGCTTGCTCCGAATAAGCCACCGCGGTTTTCCAATCGTAAAACCAGGCCGGCATTTTGCGTTTGTCGTCCGGTTCCGAGGCGTATCGAGGGAAAATATGACAGTGCAGCTCCGGCTCGGAATTGCCCAGAATCTCATAGTTCATGCGCAGCGCGCCGGTAGCTTGCAGCACAGCATCCCCAAGCCGGGCCATGTCGAGCAAATACGCGGCCCGCGCCTGTGTGTCCAGATCATTGAGGCTGGCCACTACCGGGTCGGGCAGCAACAGGCAATAACCCGGCAAAAATTGCACATCGCCCATCACCGCCCAACCCGAGGCCATGCGGCAGATGACTTTATCGTTGGCGCCATTGCGGGCCAGTTCTACGCGTTCCGTGATCAGGGGCATGCTTGTCCTTAAACGTAAAGTTCAACTCAGTCGTTTTTTCCGATATTCATCCGGCGTCTCCCCGGTGAGCTTGCGAAACATACTGATAAACGCGGATGAACTGCCATAGCCCAGATCCAGCGCCACCGCCTCCACCGACGTTCCGGCCCTGAGCCGCGCCAGCGAAGTGGTCACCTTCAGCCGCTGTTTCCACTGCGCCAATGACATGCCCAAATCCCGCTGACAGCGCCGCAGCAACGTGCGCTCGGTGGCGTTAACCAAGCGTGCCCACTCAGCCAGCGAGCGTCCATCCGCCGGGTTCTGTTCCAGCGCAGCCAGGATCGGCGCCAGGACTGGATCGGTGGAGCCCGGCAGGTAACTGCCCACCCGCGAGGCGCGATTCAAGCGATCAAGCAAAACGGTTAACAGACGGGTTTCTTCCTCGGTCTGCACCGGGCCGGGTGGCGATGCGTGCAGTTCCTCCAGCAGCTCGCGGATCAACGGCGTGATGGTCAGCGCACACGGTTCAAGGGGCAAGCGCTCGCATAACGCCGGGGCGATATAGAGCGAACAGTGGCAGGCCTCCTGATGATTCATCGCGTTGTGCTCCACCTGCGGCGGCAGCCACACGCCGTACTGCGGTGGCGCGATGAAATGCACACCGTCGAGCTTGAGCTCCATCACGCCGCTGAACGAATACACAAACTCGCCCCACGGATGGTGATGGGTCGGGTATGCGGCGGATGCAGGCATGCGCGCGGCACGAAAGTAAATCGGTGCGGGCAGTTCGTCGGTAAAGGGCGCAAGGATCACATGTTCAGCGGGTTTGTTCATGGTGGTGCTGCTTCGGGTCGATGTATTGACCTTAACTCAACTGTCGATCACCCGGCACAAATTTGCCAGCGACACAAAAACCGCTGTGGGAGCTGGCTTGCCTGCGAAAGCGGTGGCACTGCCAACAGAGATTTCGCCAGTGCCACCGCTATCGCAGCCTCGCTGGAGCTCGGTTTCGAAGGGTGCCGTCCTATTAACGGCCCAACAAGCCTGCCAGCACCTCCTTGAACGTCACCCGCCCGGCGCGCGGCACGCCTTCAAAACAAATCCAGCCTTCGTTAAATCCGTCCAGCATTTGCATGCGCGGGTGCGGGTTGTGCATACCCTGGGAGTGAAACAACCCTTCCCAGGTATCCCGTGGCACCACCTGCATACGCACCGGGTGGCCCAGCAGTTCGGTGAAGGCCTGGGCGATGCTGTCGGGAGTCACGGTTTCGGTGGCCTGCAATTCCACAACGCGTTTACCCTGCCAGGTTTCGCGCAGCAATTCGGCAGCGGTGCGGCCCACGTCGAGGGTGGCGATCATCGGAACCGGTTTATCCAGGGGTTGCAGAAAGCTTGGAATGACTCCGCTTTTGGCCGCCTCGATGTCCCACTGATGGTTTTCCATAAACCACGCCGGGCGCAGGAAGGTGATGGGCAGGTCCAACTGGTGCAGGCTCTGCTCCAGCAATTGCAACTGGTTCAGCAAGTTCGGCTGGCTCGCCTGGGCGCCGATGGTGGAGATGCACACCACTTTGCCCGGCCGAGTCATGGCCAGCGCCTGATGAATATTGGCGATGATTTCGCGGGTTTGCGGGAAGCCTTCGACCGGGTCGAAGTTGGGCGGCAGCAGAATGAACACGCCTTGGCTGTTTTTGAACGCAGCGGCCAGCGATTGCAGGTCAGTGGCGTCCGCCACTGCCACTTCGCACCCTTGCGCAGCCCAGGCGGCGCCTTTTTGGGTATCACGCACCACCACGCGCACCTGTTCATTGGCCGCCAGCAACGTGTTGGCAACAGCGGCGCCGACTTGCCCGGTAACGCCCATGATCGTGTACATCGTCAAACTCCTGTGTGTTGGCAACCGGATGTCGCCGTGGAGAAATTATTGCGTTGCCGGGCATGGCCGAGCGATAGCGTGGTTAGCATTACGTTGGTGACGAAAAATCATCAATCGGGGCTTTGAGCACCTAAACCTCCTCTCAAACCAAATATTAGTGCCCCGCAGTCATCATCGCACTGACTGCCGCGATGCCTGAAATCGGCCTCGCACTGGGTATCCTCGCCGCGTCTTTAAGCCGTTGTGCGAGGTGCGTTTCATGTCGTCGTCTACCCGTTCCCTGTCGATGCCACTCACGCTGTTGCTGGCATTTGCCTGTGCGCTGATCACGGCGGGCAGCTACTTCGCCCAGCCGTTGGGTGGTGTGATCGCCCAATCCTTCGGTTTGCCTGCCTGGGCCACCGGCCTGCCGGTGACGCTGAGCCAGATCGGTTATTGCCTGGGCTTGTTGCTGGTCGCGCCACTCGGCGACCGCCTGGAAAACCGCCGCCTGTTGACGGCCACGCTGGCCGTAGCCGCGGTCGCCCTCACGGGTGCCGGCGTGGCACCGAATTCAGCCGTTTTTCTGCTGGCGTGCCTGTGCATCGGCGGCGCGGCGATTGCGGTGCAGGCGATTGTGGTGCTCGCCGCGTCGATGGTGTCGGCGGACCGGCGCGGGACCACCGTGGGCCGAATCACCGCAGGCCTGTTGCTGGGGATTCTGTTGGCGTGGCCGGTGGCCAACCTGGTGAATCAGGTGGCGGGTTGGCGCGCGCTGTTCGTGGTTGATGGCGTATTGATCGCCAGCCTGGCACTGGTACTGCGCGGCGTGTTGCCACCGTGCCAACCACCGCAGGGGCCCGGTTATCGGGCGTTGATCGCATCGTTGTGGCCGCTGTGGCGCACGCACCCTGAACTGCGTCGGCGCGCGCTGTGCCAGGCGTTGCTGTTCGGAGTGTTCAGCCTGTTCTGGGTCAGTGTTCCGCAGGTGCTGCAACAGCGCCATGGCCTGGGCGGCACGGCGTTGGCACTGTTCGGGCTGGTGGGCGTAGGCGGTGCCCTCGCCGCGCCATTGGCCGGCTGGCTGGCCGACCGCGGTGCGGCACGACCCACTGCGTTGGCGGGCAGCCTGGCCGTGGCCGCCAGTGGAATCGGCTGGGCGCTGCTGGACAGCGTGGGCATGCTGATGGCCTGCGCGTTTTGCATCAGCGCGGGCGTACAGGCCTGCCATGTCATCTCCCAGCGCCGAGTGATGGCGCTGGACAGCCTGGCGGCCAATCGTTTGAACAGCCTGTATATCGCCACGTTTTTTATCGGCGGTGCCCTGGGTTCTGCCAGCGCTGCGCCATTGCTGTTGAGCGCGAGCTACTGGCCGGGGCTGGTCAGTGCCGGGGCCGCCCTGCTCGCTTCAATCCGGCTTGCCCGTTAACCAGCCAAGCCGCGCCGCCTGGCCTTCCAGGCTGTGCCACAGCGCACGAACCTTATCGGTCATGTTTTCAGTGCTGATCGGCGACAGCGGCACCGGTGTCTTGAACAACTTCACGTAAATGATTTCGCTGACGTGGGTGACGGCGCCACCCGCGTTCAACTCGCGGTCCGAATACGGCACGATGCCCACCGGTTCATAGTCGGCGCGTTCGATCAAACGCTGCGCCGCCCTGGACTTGAGCGTGACGATATTCCACACCATGGCAAACCCCATATGCACCGCCAGGGCGTCCATGATGTAGAGCATGAAACCGCTGGCGCCGGTGCCGCGGTGCGCCGGGTCGCAGGCGCCCACACGGTTGTAGAGCACGTTGTTGTCAGGGTTCTTTTCCAGGGCGACGGCGGCCACCATCTCACCGGCATGGCGGGCGATGAAGACGATGACGTCACGGTCATCCTCGCCGGCCAGGCACACCCGGGTGGCGTAGAAGTGCTCATCACAGAAGTAGCGCGCCGACCCCACGGTAATGTCGGGGTACCAGCGGCGAAAATGGGCGCACACCTGAGCGATGTCCTCGCGGGCCAGGCGTTCCCACTGGTAAATCGGCGGTGTGAGGGTGTCGGGGGGCAGTTGGCTCAGCTCGGGCCAGGGCTTCATCAGGATTCCTCGTCAGCTGCCGTCCCTGGCCGTTTATGCGTCGGTTTACGGGGTTACCAGGGCAGCGTTGCGCCGAGCCGGTCGGTAAAGGTCAGGCCCGGTTTGCCGGCGTGGCTTTCCACGGTTTGCACCACCAGCGGGATGCTTTCGCTGATCTCGAGCAACGCATTGGGCCCGCCCATTTGCGTGCGCACCCAGCCGGGCGCGACCAGCAAGTAAGCCAGCGAGCCTTCCTGGTGACGCGCGTAAAACGCCTTCATCAACATGTTCAGCGCCGCCTTGCTGGCGCTGTACAACTCCCACACGCCACGGTTGGCGGCAACACTGCCCAGTTCGGAAGACATCACCGCGACCACGCCGTCAGGCTCCACATTGGCGTGCAACAGCTCCAGCGCGCGCATCGGGCTCAGGGCGTTGGTGAGCAGCATGTCGACAAAGTCCTGCTCGTCGACCTGCAAGGTATTGAGCTCATTGGCTTTGCAGATGCCGGCATTGATAAACAGTGTGTTCAAGCGCGTCGCCGCCAGCCGCGCCTGCAGGGCGCGCACCGAGGCGAGGTCGGTGATGTCGACCCGTTCAAGGGTCAGGCGCTCGGGGTAACAAACTTTGAGGTTTTCCAGCTGCGGACACTCACCGCGAGCAGTGGCGATCACACGGTAGCCGCGCGCGCAATACTCCTCGGCCAGGGCCAGGCCAAGGCCGCGGGACGCACCGATGATCAGACAGGTTTTGTGGGGCATGACAGAGGTTCCTTGACTCAGGTTAAACAGACCGGCAGTGAAGCACTGCGCTTCGGCAAGCTTCAATGCCATGGCGGTCACGGGACCTGTGACGCCGCGTCATGGAATAAATGACCATTCGCCGCTATCGCTTGTCGTTTTGGCACTACATCCCGCATTTGGGCCGCCCTCACACTGACGCCATTCAGTCAGAGGAGCCCAACTGTGAACACCCGCCAGCCCATCGATAAACTCGCCGCCCTGCTGATGATCGTGATCAGCGCCATTTGGGGCCTGCAACAGGTCGCGATCAAAGTGACCGCCGGGGACATTGCGCCCGTGCTGCAAATCGCCGTGCGCTCGGGGGTCGCCGCCGCGTTGGTCGGTGCCCTGTTGATGCTGCGCCGTTACCGCGTGCAATGCCGCCTGGACACCTGGCGCGGCGGCGTGATCGTCGGGCTGTTGTTTGGCGTGGAGTACATCGCGGTGTCGGTGGGCTTGAGCTACACCTCGGCGGCGCACATGGTGATTTTCCTGTACACCGCACCGATATTCGCCGCCATTGGCTTGCACCTGCGCTTTGCCAGCGAGCGCCTGAGCGGCGTGCAATGGCTGGGCATCGGCATTGCGTTTATCGGCATTGCCGTGGCGTTCTACGCACCCGCTGCGCCGGGCGAAGGCCTGATCACCCCGCAACGGATCGGCGATGCGCTGGGCGTGGTGGGTGCCATCGCCTGGGGCGCGACCACCTTGAGCATTCGCTGCTCGAAACTGGCTCAGGCGCCCGCGCCGCTCACGCTGTTTTACCAATTGGCCGGCGCCTGCGTAATCCTCGCCGGCGTGGCGGTGGTGACCGGGCAAACCGCCTTGCACCTCTCGGGCATCGCCGTTGCGAGCCTCGCGTTCCAGACGCTGGTGTTTTCGTTTCTCAGCCTGCTGGTGTGGTTCTGGTTGCTCGGGCGCTACCTGGCCTCTCGGCTGGGTGTGCTGTCATTCCTCACGCCGCTGTTTGGCGTGGTGTTCGGTGTGTGGCTGCTGGACGAACCGCTGGACACCTCTTTCGTGCTGGGATCGCTGTTAGTGCTCGTCGGCATTGTGGTGGTCAGCGGGCACGACCTGCTGCGCTCGCACGAGGCCGCCGTGAGGCAGCCGACGTGACGGGAGGAAGGATTTGAGGCGCCGAACGTCTCAACCGCAATGGCTGTGAAAGTCAGCGATCTGCTGCCACATGGCGACTGGGTTGGAATACATCGGGAAGTGCCCGCACTCGGCGATCGGTGCCAGACGCACGCCCCGGGCCTGGATATGCGCCAGGTAGGACAGCGTGGCGTTTTGCTCGCCATACATGAACATCTTCGGGAGAGGCAGGCCGAGGAATTTGCCCATCAGGTCGCCGTGGTCGGACAGCTCGACCATCGACTGGAAAATCCCGCGTACCGCCCCGGCCCGCACCTTGTGGCGCAGGCTCGCCGAATACAGCGCGCTGGCGTAGGCCGGCGCATGTCGGGTGCGCTCGATAAAGGCACTGAAAAACGCTTCGGGATCGTTCGCCGGAAAGTCGACAATCTGCCGGCTGAGAAAACAGTCCTCAGGGGCAATATTGCCTTCGATATCGGTAAAGCTCAGCACCCGGCCGGGGAAACGGTGGGCCAGCATCAGGGCCGTCAAACCGCCCATGGAATGGCCGACCAGATGGAAGCGCTGGAGATCGAAATGCTCCAGCACCTGCAGTGCGGTTTCCAGCAGGAAAGGGATGCCGATTTTCGACAGGTCGGCGCACTGGCTTTCGCCGCAACCGGGCGCGTCATAAGCGACGAAGGGGTGCCCGTCGAATGCCGGGTGCAGGACGATATCGGCGTAGTCCTCCTTGGTCGAGCCAAAGCCGTGCAGGAACACGATGGGCGCACGCTCGCCCTGGCGATGCAGGGCGGCGATGTTCAGCGCAACGCCTTCTACCGTCAGCGGCAAAACGGTGTGGACAAACGACATGGTGGGGCTCCTTGAACGGTCAGGCTGCCAATCTCAAGGGTTTTTGGCCAGGTGTAAATAACGGAAACCGGAACGCATTCATACGCCAATCGTATGAGCCTGGAATTGCGCCACCAGCTCGGTCACCAAGGGGTTCGGGCGCTCGCTGTTCCACGCCACGGCAGCGGTCACCACATTCAGTTTTTGCGTCAGCGGGCGCAGCACCACGTTGTCCGGCGCGAGCTTTTTCAGCGACGCCGGCACCAGCGCGATGCCCTGGCCACAGCTGACAAACGCGATCTGTGACGCCACCGAACGCACTTCGTGCAACACCCGCGGCGAAAACCCGCTGGCGCGGCACGTGGCAATCAGGTTATCGAAATACACCGGGCTGACCTTGCGCGAAAACATCACCAGCGGCTCGCTGGCCAGGCTTGCCAGGCTGACACGGCTGCGCGCCGCCAGCAGATGGGTGCTCGGCAAGGCCACCATCAGGCGGTCTTCCTGCAGCGGCAGCGACTGAATCGCCGGGCCGAGGTCGCCGTCGAGCCGGGCGAAAGCCAGGTCGATATCCCCTGCTTCCAGCGCGGGCACCGCCTCGACGCTGTCGATTTCCCGCACCGATACTGTCAAGTGCGGGTATTGCTGCTTGAGGTGGTCGATCAGGCCGGGCAACACGTCAAACATTGCCGTGGAAATCGCGCCGATGGTCAACATGCCCGACTGCCCCGCCACCGCCTCCTCCACCGCCAGCTCAAGGCGCTCCAACTGCTCGGCGAACTTGCGCACCGCCGGCAGGATCGCCGCGCCCACCGGCGTCAACTTGGCGCCACGCCGGGAACGGTCGAACAGCGTGACCTTGAGCGCCTGCTCGAGCACCTGGATCTGCTCGCTCAAAGGCGGTTGTGACATGCCCAGGCGCTTGGCGGCGCGGCCAAAGTTTTGCTCTTCGGCCACAGCGAGGAACAGCCACAAGTGGCGAATCAGTCGGAAGTTAATCATGGGCGGTCCATAGGCTGGGCGTATGTATCGAGAGGTTTGGCGCCAATATACCTATGTATTTATGCCTCAGGAACCGATGGCTTCTGTGGCAAGCGCGCTCGCCATACAAACGTTCAGCCGTGCAGTTGCTTCGCGGCGGTTAGCAAACCCTGGAATTTACGATAGCGACTCTCAAGCACCGTTTTGTGCGAGGCATCCGGGAAGTACCGTGCCTTGACCGGCATGCCCTCGCGCAACAACCCTTCCCCTTGCCCGATCGCCAGAAACCCCAGCTTCGCCGCGCCGATACACGCACTCAACTCGCTGCCGTGCAGCGTGAAAACCTCCCGTTGCAGGATGTTCGCCAGCAATTGCGCCCAATATTCGCTACGTGCGCCGCCACCCACCAGTGCGCAAGCCCCCACGCTGGCGCCTGCCGATTGCACGGCATGCAGTGCGTCGAGCAAACCAAAGCCCACGCCTTCCATCACCGCGTAACCGAGCATCGCCGGTGTGCAATCGTGGCCCAGGTTCATAAAGCCGCCGCGCAGCAAAGGGTCGTTGTGAGGCGTGCGCTCTCCGGCGAGGTACGGCAGGAACAGCGGCGTATCCAACGGCACAGGCTGTGCAATTGGCAATTGCGCCTGTACGTGGTCCAGCAAGGTTTGTTCATCGGCGGTGCCGGTCAGGCGAGTGACCCAGCGCAGGCAACTGGCACCGGCGAGCATGGCGCCCATGGTGTACCAGCGGTCCGGCAGCGCATGGCAGAAACTGTGGACCGCACTGGCCGGGTTGCCGGCGGCGTGATCGGTAATCGCGACAACGGCTGCACTGGTGCCGAGGGTGATGAAACCGTCTCCTGCGTTAATTGCGCCGATACCGACGGCGGCGACCGGGTTGTCGCCACCACCACCGGCAATCACCACGCCTTCAGGCAAGCCCAGCCCGCGCGCGGTGACAAAGCCGGCGGCCGCGCCACCTTCCACCAGCCTCGGCATGTGCGCAGGTGTCAGCCCCGTGGCGCGCAGCATCGGCGCAAACCATTCCCGGCGTGCCACCTCCAGCCACAACGTGCCGGCAGCGTCCGACATCTCGCTGATGCGCTCGCCACTCAGGCGCAGGCGCAGGTAATCCTTGGGCGACAGCACGCAATCAATCGCGTTGAACACGTCGGGCTCATGCCGTTGCAGCCATAGCAGTTTCGGCGCCGTAAGCCCGGCCATGGGCAGGCTGCCGGTCGCCTCGGCAAAGCCCGCGCCGAGCTGTTCAGCCTCGGCCACGGCACGCGAGTCGTCCCACAAAATCGCCGGGTACAGCACGCGGTTGTCATGCCCGAGCAACACCGCACCGTGCATCTGGCCGGACAAGCCGATGCACGCCACGTGTTGAAAGGCTTCGTGTTCGCGCAACACACTCAGCGCCTGCAAACAGGCTTGCCACCAGTCTTGCGGCGCCTGCTCGGACCAGCCGCTGTGACGGCGCGTGACGCTCAGGCGCACGCCCGTGCGGGCCAGCACGGCGCCGTCGGCATCCATCAAAATCGCCTTGAGTTCGGAAGTGCCCAGATCAATACCCAGGGAAACAGGACGGCTCATACGCAGGTCATTCCAGTCAGATACAGCCACATGAATTACGCACCTGCAGGCACGGCGCCAGGCGCACGCTTTGGGTGGGTGCGGCGGGTGCTGCCATGCGCTGCAACAGCAATTGCACCGCGCGGGCGCCGAGTTCCTTGACCGGCTGCGCGATCAGGGTCAGGCGCGGCACGAAAAAATCCGCCCAGTCAAAATCATCAAAACCGACCAGGGCCATCTGCCCCGGCACCTCGATACGCGCGTTGCGCAGCGCGTGCATGGCGCCCAGCGTCATCAGGTTATTGCCGGCCATGATCGCCGTCGGCGGCACTGCCAGGGCCAACAGCTGCGCCGTTGCAACCCGCGCCGGTTCGCTGTTGGAACCACCGTTGACCAGCAATTGTGCGTCGAAGGCCAAGCCCGCCGCCTGCAAGGCGGCGCGATAACCCGCCACGCGCTCATCCGTAGTCCCCAGCCCCGGGCGCCCGGCGATAAAGCCGATACGCCGGTGCCCATGCTCAATCAAATGCGTCACCAGTGCTTGAGTCGATTGGGTGTTCTCCACCCCGACCTGATCAAACCGCTCGCTCATCATGCGGTCCACCAGCACCGTCGGCATCTCGTTGGCCTGCAAATACTCCAGGGCCTGGGAACCGGTGGACGGTGCCAGCAGAATCCCGTCGACCCGCCGGTGATGCAACGCCGTGACCACCCGCAGCTCCTGCTCCGGGTCATCGTGGGTGTCGACGAACAGCATCATGTAGCCGTGCTTGGCACACTCGGTTTCAATCGCGTGCACCGTCTCGCTGAAGTAGTGGTTGGACAGCGCCGAAATCGCCACGCCAATCGTGCTGGTGCTGGAGCGGGCCAGCGAACGCGCCAGGGTGTTGGGGATGTAACCCAATGCCTGAATCGCTTGCTGCACCGCCTGCACCGTGGCCGGGCTGACCTTGCGCGTGCCGTTCAACACATGGGACACGGTCGACGTCGACACCCCTGCCCTGCTTGCCACGTCATCCATGGTGACCACAGCGGCGCTCTCCTTTTTTCAGTGAATCAATGTTTGCTCGACCAGCCGCTGTACGTGCCCACATTGTCACGGGTGATCAGTTTTGGCGTGAGCAGGGTAACCGCTTCGGCCGGGGCCTTGTCATTGAGAATGTCATTGCCCACATTGACCGCGGTTTGTGCCATGGCCCACGGGTCCTGGCTGGCGGACGCCTGGATTTGCGACTCGGTTTTCAGCGCGTTCTCGATGTCCGGCGCGCCGTCCACTGAGGTGATGATGATCCCGCTGCGCTTAAGCTGTTTGGCCGCCAGATCGCTGCCGATGGCTTGCGGGTCGTTGATCGCGAACAGGCCGTCGATTTTCGGGAAGCGCGTGAGGTAGCCCTGCATCACGTTCAAGCCGCCTTCACGCGAGCCCTTGCCGTCCTGGTCGTCAGACAGCACCTTGATATCCGGCGCAGCAGCCAGCGCGGCCTTGCAGCCTTTGACGCGGTCGGTCACGGCGGTCACCTGCGGGCCGTTCTGGATGATCACGTTGCCTTTGCCCGAGAGCTTGTCCACCAGGAACTGGCACGCCAGCTTGCCGGCTTCGACGTTGTCGGTTTGCACCGTGGCGTTCACGCCTTTGGCGTCCACATCCACTGCCACCACCACGATGCCAGCATCACGGGCTTTTTTGATCGCCGAGGCCATGGCCGAGGGATCAACCGCGTTGAGCAGGATCAGGTCGACCTTGGAGGAGATGAAGTTGTCGATCTGCGAAAACTGCTTGCTCAGGTCATAGTCCGCCGACACTGACGTCACCTTGACGTTGGGGTTCAGCTCTTTGGCGCGCGCCGCAGCGCCGTCGGCCAGGGTGACGAAATACGGGTTGCCCAGCGACCCCATGCTGATACCGAGGGCTTTGAGTTCACGGGCTTCGACGGCTTGAGACATCAGGGCAGCCAGGGCAATAACGGGAAACAGGCGTTTGAGGTTCATGCGGATCTCTCTTGTGATTGTTGTTGTGAGTGAATTCAGGTGCGGGCGCCGGACTGGCGATAGCGATCCAGCGCCACCGCGCCGATGATCACGATGCCCTTGATGATGTACTGCCAGATGTCCGACACCCCCAGCAGCACCAGGCCGTTGGTGAGGACCGCGATAATCAGTGCGCCGATCAGCGTGCCGCCGATGGTGCCGACGCCGCCGGTAAAACTGGTGCCGCCGAGGATCACCGCTGCAATCGCATCCAGCTCGTAGGATTGCCCCAGCTGCAGACCGTTGGCGGCGAACAGGCGTGACGCGCTCATCACCGCGCCCAAGCCGGCGAGTGCGCCGGACATGGCGTAGACAAACAGCAGCACCTTCCACACCTTGATCCCCGACAGCCGCGCCGCTTCCGGGTTGCCGCCCACCGAGTAGATCTGCACGCCCATCACGGTACGGCGCAGGATGAACCACGACAGCACCACCACCGCCACGGCGATGATCACCAGCCATGGCACGCCGAGTACCGAATCGTTGCCGATAAACGCAAACGGCAGGTCCGGGTTGAACACCGTTTTGTCATCCGCCAGTAACCGCGCCAGGCCACGCATGGCCGTAAGCGCGCCGAGGGTGACGATAAACGGCGGCAGGCGCATAAAGGCGATCAGCCCACCATTGACCAACCCCAGCAACAGCCCGAAACCGATACCGGCCGCAATCCCGAGCATGCCGAACTGCGGCGACAGCGAAACCTGCAACGCCACCACCGCCGACGCCGCCAGGATCGCGCCGACTGACAGGTCTATGCCCGCCGTGAGAATCACGAAGGTCATGCCCGCCGCCAGCACCACATTGACCGAAGCCTGCTGGGTGATGATCGACAGGTTCTGTACCGTCAGAAAATTCTCGCTGGCCAGGGCAAAGCCCACCAGCAGCAACACCAGCACCGGCAGCATGCCGACCGTGCGCATCAGTTCGCGAGCGCGTTCCGCCTTGCTCGTTGTTGCAACATTCAACTCAGCCATTGGCAGCCACCTGATCGCCACCGGTGGCGAGGTCAATAATGCGTTCCTGGGAGATGGCGTGGCCGGAAGCCCCGCCGACTTCGGCCACCAACTGGCCTTCGCGCATAATCAGCACGCGGTCGCAGGTGCCGATGATTTCCGGCAGCTCGCTGGAGATCACCACAATGCCGACACCGGCCAGCGCCAGTTGGTTGATGATGCGGTAAATCTCGGATTTGGAGCCGATGTCCACGCCCCGCGTGGGTTCATCGAGGATCAGCACGTGGGGCTTGACCTCCAGCAGCCGCGCCAGCAGCACTTTCTGCTGATTCCCCCCCGACAACGCGCCCACGTTGACCTTGCCCGACGCTACGCGAATCGACAGCGATTTGATCGCGTCCCTTGAGCGTTGGGCCGCGTGGCCACGGTCGAGCACGCCACCCGCGTGGGCATCGGGCACACAGGCGCAGACATTGATGTTGTCGGCCACGCTCATGTCGAGGAACAGGCCCTGGGCCTTGCGGTCTTCGGTGAGGTACACCACGCCGGCGCGAATCGCGTCCGCCGGGGTGCGCAGTTGGGTGACGGTTTTGCCGACCACTTCCAGGGTGCCGGAGGTGCGCGGGTCGGCCGCAAAAATCAGGCGCGCCAGCTCCGTGCGCCCTGCCCCGACCAGCCCGGCTATGCCCAGCACTTCACCGGCGTGCAGGTCGAAGCTGCACTGGCGCACGCGCTTGCCATCAGCCATGTCACGCACACGCATTACCACGTTTCCGGGGTTATACGCCGCGTGTTCCTTTTTGTAGAAGCCGGAAAGGTCGCGGCCCACCATCATTTTCACCAGCACTTCGGCCGACAGTGCCTCGCGGGTCAGCTCACCGATGTATTGGCCGTCGCGCAGCACCGAAACCCGGTCCGACAGTTCGTAGATTTCCGCCATGCGGTGGCTGATATAGATGATCGCCAGGCCCTGGCTGCGCAGCTGTTTGATCAACGCAAACAGGCGGTCGGTCTCGCGTGATGACAGCGGCGTGGTCGGCTCGTCCATCACCAGAATCCTGGCGTGGGCATGCAGGGCGCGGGCGATTTCCACCAGCTGGCGTTCGGCGATCGACAGGCTGCTGACCGGCGTCGAGGGCTTGAATTCGGCGCCCAGGCGCTGCAGCACTTCCACGCAGCCGGCTTGCATGCCTTTGCGGTCGATGGTCCAGCCGCGCCGCAGTTCGCGGCCCAGGTAGATATTCTCGGCCACGCTGAGGTTCGGGCACAGGCTCAGTTCCTGATAGATCACGGCGATGCCGAGGGCTTTGGCGGTGGCGGGGTCGAAGGTGGCGACGGGCTGGCCGCCGATGCGGATCTCACCGCCGGGGTCGGCCTGGTAGGCACCGGAAAGGATTTTCATGAGGGTGGATTTGCCGGCGCCGTTCTCCCCCATCAAGGCGTGAATTTCGCCGGGGTAAACCTTCAGGCCGACATTCTTGAGCACGCGCAAACCATTGAAGGTTTTGCTGATGCC
Organism: Pseudomonas tolaasii NCPPB 2192; assembly: GCF_002813445.1. Lineage (NCBI taxonomy): Bacteria > Pseudomonadati > Pseudomonadota > Gammaproteobacteria > Pseudomonadales > Pseudomonadaceae > Pseudomonas > Pseudomonas tolaasii. The sequence goes on along the minus strand of NZ_PHHD01000001.1, from coordinate 4,769,889 downwards.
CTGCATCTCAAGCAAGGGTTCAAGGCTCATGGATGAGCTCCTGGATTTATTATTTTTGTAATCGAGTGTTGCCGACTCTATGCCAGAAGCATTTTGCTGCGCAAGCGCTTGCGTACGCCGTTTATCGATTGATTAAACGTTTCATCAAGCGCAAAAGACCGGAACCCGTCAATGCGCCGGGCTAATGAAATGAATTTTATAAGTCTGCGGAATAAAACGACGCTCCGGCCCGTTCTGCCTGCATTCACTGGAAGAAATCAGGATGCGTCATGACTTCACCTGCAAGCGTCGTCGTTTACATCTGGTATCCCCATGGGGCGAATATCGGCCATGCAGCGATGTACATCGGCGACCCCGTGATCGGCAAAATGATCGAAGTGCGCTATGACCGGTATCGCAACGACGGCGAACGTGATCGCGACCGTGCCTTTATCGAGCAATACAACACGGCCTACGTGAGCTGGTGGCCCGAAGGCCGCGCGGCCAAGACCGGCAAGCAGTTGCAGGAGCGCAACCTGTTTCTGGAGTCGGACATCAGTGCCGAAGGCGGCAAGCCACATGTGGTTTACACGATCTCGGGGCTGAACATGCAGGCGATGCAGGCCGAGTGGTACAGCATCCGCAGCAAGCCCAACGCCAATTACCAGATGCTGCGCAAGAGCTGCTCAACCATCGTGCTGCGCGTGCTCAAGGCAGGCGGCGCGTTGGAGGAACTGCCGGCGATCAAGCGCGCATGGTTTTCCAACAACCTGTACGTCACCCCGAAAAACATCGCCCAGATTTGTAACGAACTGCGCGACCGAGGCCTGGCCACCAAAGCCAAAAGCGCGAATTGCCCGGAAAAAGGCGCGTTCATGTTTGGCCTTCGATAAGAGGCGCACGGCACTATCAACCCATCAAGGCTGCGAGATGGCCTCGCGCAGGCACTCGATCAAGCCGTAGTGTGTGTCGCTCAGGCGTTGCGTGCCGCTGATCAACGCCAACTCCGAAGGCGGCACCGGCGGCAGTTCCGTGCAAATGCGGTGGCTGGCCAACACGGCGCTTTTGGGCAGGATGCTGACGCCCAACCCCGATGCAACCGCCGCCTGAATGCCGGTCAGGCTGTGGCTGCCAAACGCCACGCGCCAACTGCGCCGAGCCTTGTCCAGCGTGCGAATGGCGCGCTGACGGTAGATGCAGCCTTGGGGAAATAACGCCAGCGGCAATGTTTCAACACTGAGGTCCTGGGTTGCGCCACACACCCACACCAATGGCTCCGGCCAGCTCGCGTGGCATTCGCCGCTGCCCGCTTCACGCTTGACCAGCGCAATGTCAATCTCACCGCTTTCCAATTGCCGCCGCAGCTCGGTGCTCATGCCGCTGACGGTTTCCAGCCGGGCTTCGGGCCTTGAACGCACGAAGCCGGATAGCACCGAGGCCATGCGCGTGGCGTCGAAATCCTCCGGCACCCCGAGGCGCACCGGAACCAGGCTGGCTTCGCTGTTCAAGGCGTCCCGGGCCTCGCGGGACAGGTTCAGCAAGCGGCGCGCGTATTGGGTCAACAGCTCACCGTGTTCGGTGGCGCTGACCTGCTGGCCCGAGCGGTCACGCACCAGCAACACCTGGCCCACGTTTTCTTCAAGCTTGCGAATCTGCTGGCTCACCGTGGATTGGGTGCGATGTACGCGCTCGGCAGCGCGGGTGAAACTGCCTTCATCCACCACACAGACCAGGGTTTGCAGCAGCTCAAGATCAAACATGGCGACGGCCTTCATATCGATTATTCAACTGTGCCGAAGAGATTAATTTAATTTCCAACTGACTGTCACCTTTCCTATGCTGCGAGCGTCGCGGTTTTTAAATCAAGAGGAACACCCATGTCGCTTGAACACACCCCTCGCCCGCAATGGCTGACATTTGATTGCTATGGCACGTTGATCCAGTGGGATGAAGGCCTGGGCGCTGCGGTCGATCGCATCCTGGCGCAAAAGGGCGAACACCGGGTGAGCCGCGAAACGCTGATCAGCGTCTACGACCACCACGAACATGCCCTTGAACAAACGCCGCCACACCGCAGCTTTCGCACCCTGGCGGGTTTGGGCCTGCAACTGGCATTACAAGCATTGGGTTTGCCCGCCAACGAGCATGACAGCGCGGTTCTGACCGACAGCATCAGTGCCATGCCGCCGTTTCCCGAGGTGGTGGAAACGCTGAAACAGTTAAAGGGTTTGGGTTACAAACTGTGCATCGTCTCCAACACGGACGATGACGTGATTGCCGGCAATGTCGCGCAGTTGGGCGGCTATATCGACCGCGTGATCACCGCGCAGCAGGCCGGTGCCTATAAACCCGACCGGCGTTTGTTTGACTACGCCCATGAACAGTTGGGCGTGAGCCTGGATCAGGTGGTGCATATTTGCGCCAGCCCGCACCTGGACCACGCCGCCGCGCGGGACATGGGCTTTCGCTGTGTATGGATCGACCGCGGTACCGGGCGCCAATTGCTGCCGGACTACACGCCGGATGCGATTTTGCCGACGCTGGAGGGTGTGCCGGGGTTGTTCAAGTCACAGGGTTGGTAAGTCTTACACAGTAAAATGTGGGAGCGGGCTTGCCCGCGATTGCGGTGAACCCGTCAATACATCAGTGGCAGATATTCCGTCATCGCGGGCAAGCCCGCTCCCACCTTTTTAGTCCGCGTCGGGCCGTTATTGCGCGTTGGCCTTGGCCGCATCGTTGATGATCGCCACCACCCGTGCCGGGTTGGACACCATCACCACATGGGACGCGCCTTTGATATCCACGGTTTCCTTCGAACCCGCCCGCTCGGCCATGAATTTAAGCGCCGCCTCGGGAATATTTTTGTCCGCTGAGCCGTATATGAAGTAGGACGGTACGGTTTTCCACGCCGGGTCGCCTGAGGCTTCCTTCAATGCGGCTTCAGTAATCGGGCGTTGCCCGGCAGCCATCAGTTGCGCGTCCTTGGCGGGCACGTCGGCGGCGAACTGGCTGTTGAACTTGTCTTGCTGGATATACAGGTCGGTCACGCCCTCTTTGGAGACCACAGGCTTGTCCAGGGTCGGGCCCAGGGTGCCGCCCGGGTAACGGCCGGAGAGTTCAAAGGCGGTTTCACCTTTTTCCGGGGCGAATGCGGCGACGTACACCAGCGCCTTCACCTGTTTATTGCCATGCACGGCGTTGGTGATCACCGAGCCCCCGTAGGAATGCCCCACCAGAATCACCGGACCTTGAGTGTGTTCAACGATGTCGGCGACGTAGTCCGAATCGGTCTTCACACTGCGCAGCGGGTTGGCCACGGCAATCACCGGGTAGCCTTCAGCCTTGAGGCCGGCGATCACACCGTTCCAGCTGGAGGCATCGGCGAACGCGCCGTGTACCAGTACCACGGTGGCTTTCTGCGGGGCGGCGCTGGCGGAGGTCACCGCGCCGAAGGCCAGTGCACCGGTGATCAGGGCGGCCGCAATGCGAGAGAATTTAAAGGTTTTCATCAACGATTACTCCATCAGGGTGGGCGTCCAGGGCGTTGAACGTGAGGCCATGATGCCGCAGCGAATTTTACAAATGGAGGCTAATAGTCGAGGATATGGCGCAGATCGTCTAAACAGCGTGAATTCAATCAGCAGGTGATTCATGGATCGTTTGTCCACATTGCTCGTGCACTTCGGCATCACCGCCGATACCTTCCACAGCGGGCCGTTGCTCGGAGCCCTCGACACCCGCGACCTGCAGCAACGCGGGCGGGTGTACCTGCTCAAGCAAGGCAAGGCCAGCCTGGAGATGCCGGACGGCGTGCTGCCGATTCCCGAGCCGAGCCTGATTCTGGTGCCGCGCCCCTTGCCCCACCGGCTTATCGCTGGCAAAGCCGATGGAGCCCAGGTGGTCGCGGCGTCGCTGTGTTTCGACGGCGGCCTGGACAACCCGCTGTCGGTGGCGCTCACCGACTCCATCGTCATGCCGCTCAAGCAGGTGCCAATGATCGCCGGCACGTTGGAGTGGCTGTTCAGCGAAGCCTTTGCCGAGCATTGCGGTCGCGAGGCGGTGATGAACCGGTTGTTTGAGCTGATCGTGATCCAGTTTTTGCGCCACATGATGGCCTATCACAGCATGACCACCGGCATGATGTCGGGGCTGGCCGACCTGCGCCTGGCCCGTGCCATGACGCTGGTGCATAACCAGCCGCGGCGGCCGTGGACCGTGCAGGAGATGGCCGTGGAATCGAACATGTCCCGCGCCAGTTTTGCCGCGCACTTTCACAAGGTAGTCGGCCAGACGCCCGCCGACTACGTGCTCAGCTGGCGCGTAAGCCTGGCGCAAAAGCGCCTGCGTGAAGGGCGGCCTATCGCCTTGATTGCCGATGAAGTGGGCTACGAAAGCCCCTCGGCGCTGGCCCGCGCGTTCCGGCGCAAGATCGGCACCAGCCCGCGCGAGTGGCTGCAGTTGCAGGCGCCGCTACGGGTCCAGCACACCGCCGCTGTAGCTGTCGGATAGCCGCGTGCCGGTGAATTTGGCCACCACGGAGCCCTGGGCGACCAGGCGTTCACGGTGGCCGGTGACCAGGCGCCCGTTTTGGGCGGCGTGCAGAAGGACCTCGGAGGACGGGTCGCCGGGGCGCGCGATGATTCTGGCAAAGCGCTGGCCTTCTTCGACGTAATCCCCCAGGCCTTTGTCGAATACCAGCACGCCGGCACAGGGCGCAAAAATCGTCTCCATGCAGCCCATGTCCACCACGTCGCCCTGCCATTCGCCGATCGCGGCCACTTCATCGATCACACCATTGACGCACAGCCACGCCCACAGGCCATCGGCGTCTTGTTGGGCGAGTGCGTCGCTGACGTCGGCCTGCCCGCGCAGTTCAACCGTTGCGGCTAGCCGTGGCGCGCCGTGGTTGATGAGGGTTTCTTCGAAGGAGCCGTCGCCGCCGTCGTCCCACACAATCACCACGTCCACCTGCAGTGCCGCCGCCAGGGCCAACCCCTGTTCAGGCCAGAAACTGCGGTGAATGTAGAGGTACGGCAAGGCTTCATCGTCGGTGTGCAGGTCCAGCACCAGGTCGGCGTCGGCGGCCAGTTGCACCAGGCTTTTTTGCCAGTGCGCGAGGTTGCTGGCCGGGCGCTGCAGGGCCAGAGACTGGTCGAACGCGCGGTTGAAGTTCTGCCCCGTGGCTTCATGGAAACGCCCGAGCAGCTTGCCCTGGCGGAACTGGCCGATGCCGAACGGGTTGGCTTGCGGCACCACGGTGACTCTGCCGCGCAACACGCCCTGAGCCTCGCAGGCCTGCAGGCGCGGCAGCAGGTGATGCAGCACCAGCATGCCGGCGATTTCGTCGGCGTGCACGCCGGCTTGCAGGTGCACCGAAGGCCCGCTGCCGTCGCCCTCAAAGCGCCACGCGCCGATGTGCAGCGCGTTGCCGGCGTCGCCGATCACCTGCCACGAAAGGTCTTTTGCCATGCCTTGCCCTCCTCTGTCGCGTTTAAAGTGTAGAGATTGAACACATGTTCAACTAACCTTGGTGCTCCGGTTTTCCAGCAAAGGCATTCCCGTGAGCATCGACCCTCCCAAATTGCGCCGCGCCGACCCCGATGAGCGCCGCGACCTGCTGATTGCCGCCACCCTCACCTGCCTGGCGCGCGACGGGCATGCGGGGATTTCCGTGCGGCGCATCGCTGCTGAAGCCGGCGTGTCGGTGGGCTTGCTCAACCACCACTTCGGCACCATCGACGCCTTGATCGCGGAGACCTATCACAAACTGGCCAACGAGCTCACCACGGCGCTGTGGGAGCACGTCGAACAGGTGGACGGTGCCGCCGAGCGCCTGGATGCCTTTCTCAGCGCCTCGTTTTCGCCACGGGTCATGGACCCCGACCTGCTCGGCGTGTGGGTGGTGTTCTGGAGCCTGATCCGCCATTCGCCCCACGTGAACCAGTCCCATGAAAACAGTTACCACGCTTATCTGGGGCTGATTCGGCAACTGCTCGACGACCTGGCCCGCAGCGAAAACCTGGTGATTCATGACAGCCACCTCGCGGCCATCGGTTTATCGGCGATGCTCGACGGGCTCTGGCTCGAGGGGTGCCTCAACCCCGGCACCTTCAGCCCCGCCAACGGGCTGCACATCTGCCGCTGCTGGGTACAGGGGTTGCGTCACGGAGCATTCGGCGCCGACCACGTCCTGTGATTCGGGATGGCGGGCGCTGAGCATCGCCAGCGTGCCGCTGACCGCGATCAGCACCGCGCCGATGATCAATGAACCGTCCATCAGCGTGCCCCAGACCACACTCGACAGGATGAACGCCCAGATCAACCCGGTGTATTCGAACGGCGCCAGCAAGGTCGCCGTGGCGCGGCGGAAACTGGCGAACAGCAGAAACTGGCCGATACCCCCTACCAGCCCCGCCGCGAGCATGCCCAGCCATGCCGGTGTCGGCGCCGGGGTGTGGGTCCAGGGCAAGGTCAGCGCCATGCAGATCACGAACACTACGTTGGTGATCAACATCTGCTCCAGCACCGAGGTGGCCGGGTCAACCTGGCGCAGCTGGATATAGGTGAACGCCCAGCACAGCGCGGCGGCCAGGGTCAGGGCGATAGGCAACGGGTCAAGCATGTGGCTTGGGCGGCAGGCGATCACCACGCCGACAAAGCCGATGATCAGCGACACCCACTGGCCACGGCTGGCGCGCTCCTTGAGGATCAGCGCCGCGAGCAGGGTCACCATGATCGGCGCGGAGAAATACAGGGTGGTCATTTCCGCCAGGGTCAGGTCCTTGGCGGCGGTGTAATACAGCAGCCACGCGAGCAACGACAGCAGCCCGCGAACGATCAGCAGCTTGCGGCTGAGCGACGTCCAGGCGCGGCGCAACAAGCCCATGCGCCCGGCGACCATACAGGCGCCGACCACCACCAGGCTGCGCCAGAACAGAATGGTAAACACCGAATAATCGGCCACCAGCCATTTGATCACGGCGTCCTGCAGCGCCAGGAACAGATAGGCCAGTGAGCACAAGCCAATGCCTTGCAGCGCGCGGTCCTGCTTCATCCGGCGGACCTGCGCAGCGGCGTGCCGCGTCGTTCGGCGATGGCGTAGACGCCTTCGATCAGGAAAGTCAGGCACAGGTACACGCCGGCTACCAACAGCAACGGCTGGTAAATCTGCAAGGTTTGCGCGCGCACCACGTTGGCGGCGCCGAGCAGGTCGACCACGGCAATGGTCGAGGCCAGCGCGGTGGACTTGAGCAGCATCACGGTTTCACCGGCAAGCGTGGGCAGCAACAGGCGCATGGCCCGTGGCAAACGCACCCGCAGCAGCGCCTGGCGCTGGGTCATGCCGAAGGCCGAAGCGGCTTCCATTTCGCCTTTGGGCACGGCGAGCAAGCCGCCACGAATCACCTCCCCCACATACGCGCCCACCGACAGCACCAGCGCAAACACGATGTACCAGTACCCGTCGCGCAGATAGGGCCAGAGGAAACTGCCGCGAATCATCGGGAACTGGGCAAACAGGCTGCCCAGGCCGTAGTAGAAAATGTAGATCTGGATCAACAGCGGCGTGCCGCGCAATACGCTGGTATATGCCAGGGCGCCGCGGGCCAGCCATTTGCGCCGCGACAGGCGCGCCAACGCCACCAGCACCGCCAGGGCAAAGCCCAGCACCGCCGAAATCACCAGCAGCGACAAGGTGGTCTGCAACCCCTTGGCGATCAGCCCGGCGTAGTCACTTATCCAATCAGGCATGGGGCCCTCACTCGACAACCGGCATCCAGCGACGAATACGTCGCTCCAGGCGCCCGGACAGGTAGTTGGAAGCCAGCGTCACCAGGTAATACAAGGCGGCGGCCGTGAGGTAGAACAGCAGGTATTGCCGGGTCGAACCCGCCGCCTGCTTGGCGGTGTACAGCAGTTCGTTGGTGCCGACCACGCTGATCAGCGCGCTGTCCTTGATCAGGTTGATCCACAGGTTGGCCATGCCCGCCAGCGCGTAGGGCGCCATGATCGGCAACGTCACGCGACGGAAAAGGCCAAACCCGCTCAGGCCAAACGCCCGTGCCGCTTCAATCTGACCGTGGGGAATGGCCAGGATCGCCGCGCGGAAGATTTCCGACGCATAGGCGCCCTGCACCAGCCCCAACACCAGAATCGCCACCAGCGGCCCGCTGATATTGACCTGCTCGAACCCCAGCCACAGCATCAGCGCATTGAGGCCCATGGAGCCTGCGTAATACAGCAGCAGAATCAGCAGCAGTTCCGGCACCGCGCGAAATACCGTGGTGTAGCCGCGCATCAACAGCGCAATCGGGCGTGGCGCACTGAGCTTGGCGCACGCCACCACCAGGCCGATCAGCAAGCCCACCGCGAAAGAACCGGCGGAGATCTGCAGGGTCATCCATAACCCTTTGAGCAGCGCGTTGCCCCACCCTTGTTCGCCGAAGCTCAAGAGGTCCAGCATTATTCGCTCTTCTGGGCGATTTGCTGATAAGGGCTGTCACAGGTCTTGCTGACAAACGCCGGGGTATCGCCGCGTTTGCAAGGGCTGACCGACAGGCCGAAGTAATGCTGGGACAGGTCGTCGTAGTCCTTGCTCACCAGCAGTTCGCCGATGGCCTTGTCCAGCCGGGCCTTGAGCGCGGTGTCTTCCTTGCGCAAGCCGGCGCCGACGCCACGGCCGATGATCGGGTCGTAGGGCACGCTGGCGATGTGCGCCAAGCCGCTGGCTTCGGGGGTTTTGACCATCATGGCGATGGCGGTGTCGTCGGCCATCATGTAGTCGATGCGACCGGCGATCAGGTCGGCGTTGGCCGATTCCTGGGTGTCGTAGTACTTAAGGTCGGCGATGTTTTCGTAGTATTTCTTCAGGTAATTGGCGCTGACGGTGGAGATTTGCACGCCGATCAACTTGCCTTTGAGGCCTTCAGGGGAAATCTCCACCGTTGCGCCCTTGGGCCCGGCCACGCCGAGCAGCGAATCGTAGTAGGCGCGGCTGAAGGCGATCTGTTTTTCACGCTCGTCGGTGACCGACATAGAGGAGAAAATCACGTCGATTTTCTTGGCCAGCAACGACGGGATAATGCCGTCCCACGCCACCTCCTTGATCTGGCACTCGGCTTTCATGCCTTCACAGAGTTTATGGATGAGGTCCACTTCAAAGCCGGACCACTGGCCGTTGCCACCTTTTACCGTAAACGGCGGGTAAGGTTCGGCCGCCACCGCAAACACGATGGGCTTTTCTGCGGCCTGCGCAATACCTGCGGCCAACATCAACACTGCACTGCTCAACCACGTTGCCATGCTTCTGGATTTCATGATTTGCCCCGTCTTTTTATGGAGTTAGCGAGTTTGATGCGCGTTGACGAACTGTCGGCAACGTTCACTGCGTGGGTCGATAAACACCGAGTCCGGCGAGCCGCTTTCCTCGATCATGCCTTGGTGCAAAAACGCCACTTTGGACGACACGTCCCGCGCGAAAGCCATTTCATGGGTCACCAGAATCATGGTGCGGCCTTCCTCGGCCAGCGAGCGGATCACCCGCAGTACTTCGCCCACCAGCTCAGGGTCGAGTGCCGAGGTGGGTTCGTCGAACAGCATGACTTTGGGACGCATGGCCAGCGCACGGGCAATTGCCACGCGCTGTTGCTGGCCACCGGACAGGAACGCCGGGTATTCGTTGCGCTTGGCCGCAAGGCCCACGCGGTCGAGCAAGGCTTCGGCACGTTCGATGGCTTCGGCTCGGCTTTCACGCAAAACCTGGGTGGGGGCTTCGATGAGGTTTTCCAGCACCGTGCGGTGCGGCCACAGGTTGAAGTTCTGGAACACCATGCCCAGGGTCGAGCGGATGCGCACCAGTTGCCTGGCATCGGCCACCAGCGGTGCGCCGGGGCGGCCGTAGTTGAGCTTGATGCTTTCGCCGTCCACATGAATGCTGCCCTGGTCGGGCACTTCGAGCATGTTGATGCAGCGCAGCAAGGTGCTTTTGCCCGAGCCGCTGGCGCCGATCAGGGAAATGACGTCGCCCTCGTGGGCGGTCAGGGAAATGCCCTTGAGTACTTCAATATTGCCGAAGCGCTTGTGCAGGTTGATGACCTCGATCATCTTCCGGGCTTCGACCGGTTGCAGCGTTTCAACGGTGGCCGCTGCGGCGACGCGGGGCTCACCGGCCAGCTTGGCGACGAAGGCCGCGATGCGCCGGCAGGCTTCGGCCAGGCGCTCTTCGCCAAGGGTGAAGGACAGCCGCACAAACCCCTGGGCCGGTTCGCCGAATGCGGCGGCGTCCAGCACCGAAACTCCGGCTTCGCGGAACAATCGCCAGGCGAAGTCCAGCGAGCCCAGCCCGGTGCCACGCACGTCCACCAGCACGAACATGCCAGCCTGCGGTGCCTGCACCTTGATGCCGGCGCAGGCGCCGAGGCCTGCCACCACCAGGTCACGGCGGCGGCGGTAGATCTCGCGCATGCCCACGGTCACCTCGTCATGGGCCAGCACCGCTGCCGTGGCGGCTTCCATCACAAAGCCGGGCAAGCCGTAGAGCATGCTCAACACCAGCGTTTCGGCGTGCACGATCATTGGCGGCGCGGCGACGATCCAGCCGATCCGCCAGCCCGTCATGGCGTGGGACTTTGAAAGGCTGCCGATCACAATGCAACGTTCGGCCATGCCCGGCAGCGCGGCCAGGCTGTGATATTCACCGTCGAACACCAGGCTTTCGTACACCTCATCCACCACCACCCACAGGTTATGGGCGATGGCCAGGTCGGCAATGGCTTGCAGTTCCTGCGGGTTGAGCACCACGCCGGTGGGGTTGTTCGGGTTGGAAAAAAAGATCGCTCGAGTGCGCGGCGTGATTGCAGCGGCGAGCAGGTGCGCATCCAGGCGAAAGCCCGATTCCGGCGAGCACGGTACGCGCACCAGTGTTGCGCCGCTGGCTTTGAGCGTGGCTTCGTAGGTGACGTACATCGGGTCGAGCACCAGCACTTCATCGCCGGCTTGCAGCAGGCACAGCGAACTGATGAACAACGCGTTTTGCGCACCGGGCACGATGATCACGTTTTCAGGTACGAGCGGGCGGCCCAGGGTTTTGCTGTAGCGTGCCGCGACGGCATCCCGCAGGGATGGGCGACCGGGTATTTCGGTGTAGTGGGTGTCACCGTCGCGCAAGGCGCTGACGGCGGCGTCGGTGATGAACGATGGTGTGGCGAAATCGGGATCGCCGACGCTGAGGATGATAATGTCTTCGCCCTGGCTGGCGGCCTGGAACGCGGCGTGGTGGATGTCCCAGGCGGCGACGCCCTGCCCTGCAATTCGTTCGACGAAGGGGGAAAACCGCATGCCAGAGCCTCTCGTTCAAGAAGAAAAAGCGCGAACCCGCTTGCGGACAAACGGGTGGATGCGGTCAACATAGTTCAAACTGAACAGTCGTTCAATGGCTAACTTTATGAGGGTGTCGTTTATGGCCCAAACAGGTCGTGAATGACATTCGGCTACCGCAAATGGTGTGTGGGAGCCAGCCCTGTTGTGTGGGAGCTGGCTTGCCTGCGATGCAGGCACCGCGGGGTATCAGTCACACGGCGGTGATCCTATCGCAGGCAAGCCAGCTCCCACAGTTGATCTCGGTTTCACATTGGAATCAGCGGGACTTCAAGCCGATCGTGCCCGCCGCCTGGTCATACAGCACGGCATTATCAAAATACGTCAGCAACCCCGCATTGATGCCGTGAAAGTTATGCTCGCCCTGGGCCGTGATGTAGCGCACGTAACGCCCGCCACCATTGTCGACCTTGAAGTGCTGCCCCAACTGGCTGCCGTCGGCCATCGCCAGGCTGTAATGCGCCGGGGTGCCTACCGGCCAGTTGGGCTGCAAGGCGTCGGCGTAGATATGAAAACCCGCCGCGCCGGTGTCCAGGATGCTGTTGCCGCAGACCTGCTGGTGAGTATCCAGACGTTGCAGGCAACCTTGCACGCCGTGGTCTTTCCAGTACGCGCCGGTATCCCCGGGTTTGGTCGCAAAGCGTTGCAGGCTGATGTTGCGAAAGCCCTGCGTCTCGGCCGCCGCGGGGTTGATGACCAACTGCCCGGTGCTCTGCCCTGGCCGTGGCAGTATCACCAGCCAACGCCCGCCCATGGCGACCAGCGGGTTGGGCGCATCGTTGCGCAACATGCCGACACCGACGATGGCCTTGAAACCCTCCCCGCGCTCAGGCTGGCCGCCCATCAGGAAGTCCTTCGGGCCGACTCTTGATGCCGGGCATTTGGGCCGGGCGTCACTGCAACTGATGCTGTCCACCAGCTGCAGGGGCACCTGCGCCGTCGCATTGCCCAGGCTTACGGTCGCCAGGGCCAGCTTGCCATTGAGGCGCACCCCGCTGCCGTATTGCACGGCTGCGGGGGTGTTTTGCGCAACCGCGTCGCCGGGTTTCAGCACGCCGGGCAAGACGCGCAAGCCTACGGAGCCGGTGTCGAACTGGGTTTCCACAGAAGTGCTGCCAATCTTCAAGGTGACGCTGTAGCGCAGGTCACCATTGGCCATGGTGGCGCTGTGGATCGGGACGACTTCGCGGGCAGCCGCCTGGGCAACACCGGCGAACAGGAACAGGGAGGCCAACACAGTCAAGCGCATGGAGAGAGTCCGGATCAGGTTGAGGGAGGCTTACAACTGATTCATCAGGTCGCAGCGATAGTCTTGCAATTCTCCGGCAGAGCCGAGGTTCATGCCGGTCAGCGACAGGTGGGTGGTCAGCAATACCAGGCTGCCGTCGGCGCGGGGTGTCATCAACAGACTGTAATAACTCATGACGTCGGCTTGAGCGTCGACGTATTCACGCAGCAGCTCCAGAGGGTCAAGTGTATCGGCGTCCGCTGCCGAGAGCGTGCGGGCTTCATAGACATGCCCGTTGAAGCGCATCGGCAACTCGCGCCACTGCTCATCAAGGGTATTGGCTTGGCTGAGGGTTTTGAACACGTCCGGGCGCAGGCAGGCGATGTGCACGTGCAGTTGGTTCTCGGAGCGGCCATAACGGGAGTTGATCGCCACCGAAATGAACTGATCCGGGATGGGCTTCTTCAAACCTTCGGACAGAATGCCGCGATGCCGCCACGCCTGGGCGAAATAATGCGGCAGCAGGTGCCGGCCCAGCGCCGGGTCTTCGATGCCGCTGACCTGGTCCACGGGAATCAGCAGGTCGTGCAGGGGGCCGTGCTGGTCCTTGAACAGGGTAAAGCCGCGGTCCATATCCACGGAAAGGCAGGGGCCGGGGTTTTGCCGTTCCTGCTGGGACGGCACGCATTGCCGGCTGACGATATGCCACAGGGCGTCCGGGTTACCTCGCCACTTCCAGGCCCCGGCAAACAACACGCCACAGAGCAAAACACCAGCAATTGTGAATACGGCACCGCGTTTCATGCAAAAACCTCAACATACGGGAATGTCAGTTATTTTTATGGCTGACATCCCTGTCGTTAGGGTTAACGTTTTGCGGGGGCCATAAATTCCGGCCCGATCGGATCTTTTATGGTGCTGGCCAAAATACGGTCGATATGTGACAGGTCATCAGCCGTCAGGTGCCAGCCAAAGGCCTCTTCATAACCTTTGAGTTGTTCCGGCCGACGCGCGCCCCACAGTGCAATGGTCGGCCCCTGGTCGAGCACCCAGCGCAGGGCCAGGGCCAGCACCGATTTGCCGTGACACTCGCGGGCGTACATATCCAGCGAGGCGACGGCCGCCAGGTATTGCTCAAACCGTGGTGCCCGGAACTTGGGGTCGAGCCTGCGCACGTCGTCACCGGCAAAGCTGGTGGCCGAATGCATACTGCCGGCCAGCAGCCCACGGCACAGCGGGCCGTAAGCCAGCACCACCAGGGAATGCTGGCGGGCGTACGGCAGGATGTCGCTGTCGATGGCGCGCTCGAACAGGTTGTACGGCGGTTGCACCGTGGCCAATGCGGTGTGGGCGCTGAACTCGTCCATTTGCGTGGTGGAGTAATTGCTCACGCCCACGGCGAGGATCTTGCCCTCACGGCGCAGGCGCTCCAATGTGTCGGCGGTTTCTTCCTGGGCCACCAGCGGGTCGGGCCAGTGCACCTGGTAGAGGTCGATGTAGTCGGTGTCCAGGCGCACCAGCGAATCCTCGACCTCCTTGCGAATGCGCTGGGCCGTGGCATTGCGCCGTGTGGTGCCGTCATCCCATTGCAGCCCCGCCTTGGTCGCAATCACGGCGCTGTGGCGCACGCCGCGCAAGGCTTTGCCGATCAGCTCTTCGGAAAGGCCCAAGCCATACACCGGCGCGGTGTCGATCAGGTTAATGCCACAGTTCAGCGCGTGGCGAATGGTGCGGATCGACTGCTCGTTATCCGCGCCACCCCACAAATGCCCGCCCATGGACCATGTACCGAGGGCAACCCGCGAAACGGCTTTCTGGATGCCGGCAATCCGGATTGTCTCGATACTCATAAAAAAAACCCTCTGCCCACAACATTGCTTAGAAAAGCAATTACTCTAGGTCATCTGAAGTTGAATAGGGCTCAACGCCCCATGCAACCGAACCCCTACAAAAGAGGCTTGATATGGCGGCGTTCAATCGTTCCGAATTGGCAGATTTGAATGTATTCATGGCGATCATCCGGCGCCGCAGCTTTCGCCACGCGGCCCACGAGCTGGGCGTCACCACTTCGGCGTTGAGCCACACCATGCGCAACCTGGAAACGCGCCTGGGCGTCAAACTGCTCTATCGCACCAGCCGCGCCGTGGAGCCTACCGACGCCGGCACCCTGCTGGCGGAAAAACTCACCCAGGGCTTCGCCACCATCCAGGACGGGCTCGACACCCTGGAGTTGTATCGCGAAGCGCCCATTGGCCGCCTGCGCCTGAATGTGCCGCGGGATGCGGCGGTGTTGCTGTTGGCGCCGATCCTCGGCGAGTTCACCCAGGCCTATCCGCAACTGCGCCTGGACCTGATCGTCGAAGACCGCATGATCGACATCATCGCCGAGGGCTACGACGCGGGCATCCGCTATGGCGCCACCGTGCCGCAGGATATGGTCGCGGTGCCGCTCACCGCCGAGTTGCGCTGGATCATGGTGGCCTCCCCCGCCTACCTCGCGCGCCGGGGCATGCCGCAGGAACCGAGGGATTTGCTGCAGCACGCCGGTATTCGCATGTACCTGGGCGATAAAACCACTTACAAGTGGGAGCTGGGCAACGGCGCACGCCAGCAACGCATCGACGTGCCGGGCAACTTCAGCGCCGCCGACACTGAAACCGTGGTCAATGCCGCTTTGCAGGGGGTGGGGATTGGTTATTGCCTTTCCAACCGCGTGGAACGGGAACTCAAGGAGGGTCGCCTGGTAGAAGTCATGCCGGACTGGGCGTGCCTCGGCGAACCACTGTGCATGTATTACCCGAGCCGTCGCCAGTCCCAACCGGGGTTGCGTCAGTTGATGGACATGATCCGCATGAAAACCATCGGCTTGCAGACGATGGAATCACATTGAACCTGCGCGCGGCGGCCGTCCTCCAACCTGCATAGACCCTGGCCGCGGTGCACGCACGATGACCTTTATTCTGTGGATGGCCGTGCTCGGCGCCGTGTTGCTGACCCTCGCCCTCACCTCGTCCTATCTGCGCTGGATGCCGGTGACCACCTCGGCGGTGTGCCTGCTGCTCGGCGTGGTCATCGGCCCGCTCGGGGTGGATTTGCTGCACCTGGACATGCAGGGCTCCGCACGCTGGATGGAGCACCTGACGGAAGTCGCCGTGTTGTTTTCGCTGTTCGTCAGCGGCCTGAAACTGCGCCTGCCACTGCGCCATCGCACCTGGCGGATTGCATTCGGCATGGCCGGGCCGGTGATGCTGGTGACCATCCTCGGCACCTGCCTGGCATTGCATTACCTGTTTGAACTGTCCTGGGGCGTGTCATTGCTGGTGGGGGCGATTCTTGCGCCAACCGACCCGGTGCTGGCCGGCCTGGTACAGGTCAACAACGCCCAGGACTATGACGCGCTGCGCTTTGGCCTGTCGGGTGAGGCAGGCCTCAACGACGGCACGGCCTTTCCCTTTGTGATCTTTGCGCTGCTGTTCATGCAGCACGGCGGCTTCGACGGTGACTGGTTTGGCGGCTGGGTGCTGGCCAACCTGCTGTGGGCAGTGCCCGCCGGGTTACTGATCGGTTACTGGATGGGCCGAGGCATTGGCCGCGTGACCTTGTGGATGCGCATCACCAATGCCGACAGCACCTTGTCACCCAATGATTACCTGACACTGGCGCTGATCGCCCTCGCCTACGTGGTGGCCGAAGCCGTGGGTGGTTATGGTTTTCTCTCGGTATTCGCGGCAGGCCTGGGCTTGCGCCAGGCAGAATTCAAATCCACCGGCAATGCTGAGACGCCCTCCGAACACCTGGCGCTGCCCGTGGTGGGCCACCTTGAAGTCGAGCCGGAAAACGCCTTGCAAGGCGACACCACACAGCTTGCGGACACGCAGATTGCCGCCGGGGTAATGATGGGTGACATGCTCGCCTTCGGCAGCCTGGTGGAACGATCAATGGAAGTGTTTCTGGTGACCGTGCTCGGCATTGTGCTGGTCAGTCATTGGGACTGGCGCGCCCTGGCGGTGGCAGCCTTGCTGTTCTGCGTGATCCGCCCGGCCAGCGTGTTCGCCATGCCTTGGGGCACCTTGATCAACCGCCGACAACGCGGCTTGATGGGGTGGTTCGGCATCCGCGGCATCGGCAGCATTTACTACCTGTTCTACGCCTTGAACCATGGCTTGATCGGCACCCACGGCGCGGTGGTCGTCAACCTCACACTGTCGGTGATCGCCTTGAGCATCGTCGTTCACGGCCTCAGCACCCAGCCGATGCTGGCGTGGTATGAACGACGAGCCAAGGCGCCGGGTCAGTCCTGAAGCTCGGTATTGCCCACATCCGCCGCTTCATCCAGATCATTGAGCGGCACTTCTGCGTCATCCATCAACGAGCCGGGGTCTTCATTGCCGGGGTCGTTGAGTTCTTCTTCAAGCTCTTCTTCCAGTTCTTCTGACATGACCGTCTCCTCTAACCACCTTGAGTGTCGATATCCGCATCGGTTTCAGGCTTGGGCTCGCGCTCGGGCTTGAAGTCTGGACTGTAGTCGTTTTCCCTGGCCTTTGGGTCAGCGGCGGGCTTCGGATCTTTTGGCGCATCCGCACCGGTCGCGGGTGCCGGCTCGCCGCCATCAATGGCCGGGTCGTTACGGCCGCTGACTTGGGGGTCGTTGTCTGTGCTCATGGTTCACCTCTTGGCAGTGTGTGAAAGCGCGTCTGCGTAACGTTAAGGTCCCGCCCGGGGCCATGAAGTTCAACTCTCTTAAGAGACCGGGTTGTCGACCTGAATGTAAAACGCATAGGCCCCCAGCAGTACCCAGAACACCATGAACAGCCACGGCGCCCGCATGGAAAACAGCAGCGACTTGCGGTAACCCTTGTGGGACGACTCGGTTTCGCAGAACAGCGGCGAATCGTCATAGGCCAGGCCCATCACCGGTTCACTGCGCAGCAGCTCGCTCTGTTTGTAGTGCCAGTGGTCGATGATTTCATAGGCCGCCCGAATGCCCGGCCAGGCATTCAGGGAGCTGAGAATGCCCAAAGACGCGAGGAACACCGGCACGATCAGGGTAAAAAACTTGCCCCATTCCGGGTTGAGGTTGCCCATGCCTGACACGAAGGCGATCACCAGAAACGACTGCGCGGTCAGGTAGGCGTCGGTGCGGTTGGCCAGGATGGTGGTCTCGTACTGAATTTCGCGGCGATAAAAATCCAGCCGATCCTTGGGTGAGCCGAAGATCTTCGCATTGTGCTCACTGTGATCGGTCAGCGCCGCTTCGGGCGTATCGGGTGAAATGATTCTGGGCACGGCGGTGCTCCACACGGGTTCGAATTCCGTTAGAAGAACCGGGCCTGAGTGAAGTTCAAGTTTGTTCATGCACCAACTTGGAACACGGCGCGCACTCGTGGCGAGCGAGCTTGCCAGGGCCAGCCGGCTTTTGTGGCGAGCGGGCTTGCCCCGCGTTGGGTTGCGCAGCGGCCCCAAAAAAGCGGGAGCGCTGCGCCCTCCAACGCGGGGCAAGCCCGCTCGCCACAGGGAATTGCGCCGCTGCACGCATTTCGGCACAAGCATTGCTTTATCCATTCATCTGCCCGCAAACAGGAGCATTCGTTACCCCCCGACCCAGAGCCGACCCCATAAGAAAGTAAGGACCAGGCCCATTGGCACTCAGCGCCACGGGCTCATAAAAAATTGCGTTTTTTTAAGCGGCAGTGCCACCCAAGCAAGCTGCCAACCAGGCAATGCAGGCACTGACAAGGTACTGGAATGGCTCGATCTTTCTTTGATGAGATGAATGACGCAGACGGCGCATGCCGTGCGCATTATCAGGATTTCTCCCGCTGGCTGGCCAACACGCCGCCGGAACTGCTGGCCCAACGGCGCCGCGAAGCCGATTTGCTGTTCCACCGCGCCGGGATCACCTTCACCCTCTATGGCGACGAACAGGACACCGAGCGCCTGATTCCCTTTGACATCATCCCGCGCAGCATCCCCGCCAGTGAGTGGGCCGTGATCGAGCGCGGCTGCATCCAGCGCGTGAACGCACTGAACATGTTTCTCGCCGATATCTACCACGACCAGCGCATCATCAAGGCCGGGATCATCCCCGCCGACCAGGTACTGGGCAACGAGGGTTACCAGAAGGCGATGGTCGGCCTGGACCTGCACCGCGACATCTACTCGCATATCTCGGGTGTGGACCTGGTGCGCGATGGCGACGGTACCTATTACGTGCTTGAAGACAACCTGCGCACCCCCAGCGGCGTGAGCTACATGCTCGAAGACCGCAAAATGATGATGCGCCTGTTCCCGGAAGTGTTCGCCAAACAGCGCATCGCCCCGGTGGACCACTACCCCAACCTGCTGCTCAAAACCCTGAAAAGCGCCAGCCGCCTCGATAACCCGAATGTGGTGGTGCTGACCCCGGGCCGCTTCAACAGCGCGTTCTTTGAACACGCGTTTCTGGCCCGGGAAATGGGCGTGGAGCTGGTTGAAGGTGCTGACCTGTTCGTGCACGACCTCAAGGTGTTCATGCGCACCACCGACGGCCCCAAGCCGGTGGACGTGATTTACCGGCGCATCGACGACGCCTTCCTCGACCCCAAAGCCTTCAACCCCGACTCCATGCTCGGCGTGCCTGGCCTGGTTGCCGCGTACTGCGCCGGCAATGTGGTACTGGCCAATGCCATCGGCACCGGCGTGGCGGATGACAAATCCATCTACCCTTACGTACCGGAAATGATCCGTTTCTACCTGGATGAAGAACCGGTGCTGCAGAACGTACCGACCTTCCAGTGCCGCAAGCCCGATGAGCTGTCCCACGTACTGGCCCACCTGCCGGAACTGGTGGTCAAGGAGACCCAGGGTTCCGGCGGCTACGGCATGCTGGTCGGCCCGGCCTCCACGGCGGCAGAGATCGAGGACTTCCGCCAGCGCATCAAGGCGCGACCACACGCCTACATTGCCCAGCCCACGTTGAGCCTGTCCACCTGCCCCACTTTTGTCGAAAACGGCATCGCGCCACGGCATATCGACCTGCGGCCCTTTGTGCTGTCCGGCAAGGAAACCCGCCTGGTCCCCGGCGGCCTGACCCGTGTGGCGCTGAAGGAAGGCTCGTTGATCGTCAACTCGTCGCAAGGCGGCGGAACCAAGGACACCTGGGTGGTGGAGGGCTGAGTATGTTGAGTAGAACCGCCGCAGATCTGTACTGGATGTCCCGTTACCTTGAGCGCGCCGAGAACCTGGCGCGCATGCTCGAAGTCAGTTACTCGCTGTCGTTGATGCCCCAGGCCGGGCGCAGTGACGGGCTGGACGAACTGGCCATGTCGTTGCTCAGCAGCGGCACCCTCGACAGCTACCTCGAACGCCACAAACAGCTGGACGCCGAACGCATGCTGCACTTCTTCGCCCTCGACGAAGAAAACCCCGCCAGCATCTACAACTGCCTGCGCGCCGCCCGCGGCAACGCCCACGCGGTACGCGGGCGCATCACCGCCGACATGTGGGAAAACCTCAACGCCACCTGGCTGGAAATGCGCAGCATCGCCGCCGGCGGCCTGGCGCGCCATGGCATCAGCCACTTCTGTGACTGGGTCAAGCAGCGTTCGCACCTGTTCCGGGGCGCGACCTCGGGCACCATCATGCGCAATGACGCGTACCGCTTCATTCGCCTGGGCACCTTTGTCGAGCGCGCGGACAACACCCTGCGCCTGCTGGATGCGCGTTACGAGATGTTTGGTGAAGAATCGGAAGAAGTCAGCGACCTGTCGGCACGGGGTTACTACCAATGGAGTGCCTTGCTGCGTGCGCTGTCGTCATTCGAGGCCTACACCGAGCTCTACCCGAATGCGCTGAATGCCCGCTCGGTCTCCGAATTACTGCTGTTGCGCAGTGACGTGCCGCGCTCCCTGCATGCCTGCATCGAGGAGTTGAGCCACATTCTCGCGGACTTGCCTGGCAGTTATGGCCGCACGGCGCAGCGCCTGGCTGCCGAGTTCGAAGCGCGCCTGCGCTACACGGGCATCGATGAAATCCTTGAAGACGGCCTGCACAGCCGCCTCACGGACTTTATCGACACCGTGCGCGAACTGGCACGGGCGATTCACAGCTCGTACCTGGAAGTGGTGTGAGTGCAGTGCAGTCACTTATCTGTCATTTCGGGTGATTGACCCGTGTTCTGTGCCGCTCTTATGTTGGGCAGGTGAAAGGCCTTCCCCTCATAAGAACAGGTACAGAGCATGTCCGAACTGACCCTCGCCCCCGCCGCCGCCCACACCCTGAAACGCTGGCACGCCATGCTGGCCGCCCGCGACCTCAAGGCCTTGCCAGAACTACTGGCCCCGGATGCCGTCTTCCGCTCGCCCATGGCTCACACGCCCTACCCCGGTGCGCCTGTGGTGTCGATGATCCTCAACACCGTAATCAACGTGTTCGAAGACTTTGCCTACCACCGCGAACTGGCCAGTGCCGACGGGCTTGACGTGGTCCTGGAATTCAGTGCGCGGGTGGGTGAAAAGCAACTCAAGGGCATTGACATGATCCGCTTCAATGAACAGGGGCAGATCATTGAGTTTGAAGTGATGGTTCGCCCCTTGAGCGGGTTGCAGGCTTTGGGCGAAGAAATGGGCCGACGCCTGGCGCCCTACTTGGCCAAAGCCAAATCCCAAGCCTAGTGAAGGACAAAATGTGGGAGCTGGCTTGCCGATCGTTCCCACGCTCCGCGTGGGAACGCATGGTGTGACGCTCTGCGTCACCTGGCGCAGGAGCTTGACTGCCCGCCGAGTTCGGGACGCGGAGCGTCCAAGGCGGCATTCCCACGCGGAGCGTGGGAACGATCAAACTGACAGAAAGCTATCGCAGGTAAGCCAGCTCCCACATTTGGTTTGGGGTGGTTACTGGTTTTTTACCAGCACAGGCTCTGCGCGGTATTGGTCGGGGAACAGTTGTTTCAGTTGCGCCACTTTCGGCAAATCATTGATCACGATGTACGGATAAGACGGATTCTCGGTCAAAAAGTCCTGGTGATAAGACTCTGCCGGGTAGAACGTCTTGCCCACCTCAACCTTGGTAACAATCGGCTTGTCGAACGCCTTGGCGGCATCCAGCTGGGCGATATAGGCCTGGGCGATTTTTTGCTGCTCGGCGTTCTGCGCAAAAATTTCCGAACGGTACTGGGTGCCGCTGTCCGGGCCCTGGCGGTTCAGCTCGGTGGGGTTGTGGGCCACGGAGAAGTAGATCTGCAAGAGCTTGCCGTAGCTGACTTTGCCCGGGTCGTAGGTCACCGACACCGACTCGGCGTGGCCCGTGTCGCCTTCGCTGACGGACTCGTATTGCGCAGTGCCCGCCGCACCGCCGTCATAGCCGGACACCGCGTTTTTCACCCCTTGAACGTGCTGAAAAACGCCCTGTACGCCCCAGAAGCAGCCGCCGGCAAAGACCGCAGTTTGCAGGTTGCCGGACTCGGCAGGCAGGTCGAGCGCCGGCGGCGCGATCATCACCGCGTCTTCAGCACCCCCGAAGGAGAATGCCGAGCTTTGGCCGACGAAGGCAGCGAAAGCGAGCACCGGTACATACTTGAGTAGTTTCATCACGATCACTCCAGAACACGGTCAACTGTGGGAGCTGGCTTGCCTGCTCCTACAGTGATTGGGTTTTCAATTCAGCCGAAGGTAAAGGCATACGCCGACACGTTCGGGTCCAGAAATTCGATGCTGAAGGTACGGTCCTGCACCGCGCCGCTCTGACGCACCAACTGGTACAAACGCTGCTCGGTCACGGCACCGCTGCCATCCGGCGCCACGTCAGTGCCGTGGGCATCGCCGGGGGCCTGGCCGTCAATCGTCACTTTGAACCGCACCGGCTTGCCGTCCGCACCTGGCCCAAGCACCAGGTGCAGGTCACGGGCGTGAAAGCGGTAGACGATGCGCCCGCCTGTCTGGTCGAGGGTGGCCTGCTGGCCGCCGACGTTCCATGAGCCTTCCAGGGTCCAGTTGTTCAGAGCCAGCTTGCCGGCGGCCGGGTAATTCACCACCTTGTCGGTGGCCAGGGTGCCGGTGGTGACGAAGTTCTCGGCGCGCTGAAAGCCCAGGTAGGTTTCCGGCGATTGCACTTCGTTCATGTCCGGCGCCTGTTGCACGCCCTTGGCATCGGCTTCGATCAAGCCGCCTGCGACGTTTTTCGCACCGGCTTCACGCAGTAATTGCTGGATCACCCGCTCCGACTCGGCGTAGTCGCCCTCGCCAAAGTGGTGATAACGGATCTGGCCCTTGGCGTCGGCAAAGTAATGCGCCGGCCAGTACTGGTTGTTGAAGGCGCGCCAGATTTTGTAGTTGTTGTCGATGGCCACCGGGTAGTTGATACCCAGATCCTTCATGGCCTTGGTGACGTTATTCACGTCGCGCTCAAAGGCGAACTCCGGAGCGTGCACGCCAATCACCACCAGACCCTGGTCGTGGTACTTCTCGGCCCAGGCCTTGACGTAAGGCAAGGTGCGCAGGCAGTTGATGCAGGAGTAGGTCCAGAAATCCACCAGTACCACTTTGCCCTTCAGGCCTTCGGCGGTCAGCGGCGGGCTGTTGAGCCATTGCACCGCGCCGTCCAGTGGCGGCAGCGCGCCTTCGATCGGCAGCGAGTTGCCGTGGTCGGCAGCCGCCATCATCGCGCCACCGGCCATCATCGCGCCGCTTTTCTGCTCGGGCTTGGCGCTTAGTTTGTCTACCAGGCTTTGCTCCAGGCCACCGGTGGAAGCCGTCGACAAACGCGACAGCACGCCGGTGTCCAGGCCCAACGCGATGGCCGCGACGCCGGCCAGCATCAGTGCACCCAGACCGCGACGCAGCCATTCGCCGGCGCCGAGGGATTTCTTCATGAAGCCGAAAACTTTACCGCCGACCAGCAATGCCAGCGCCAGGGATGTCGCAGCACCGGCGGCGTAGGCCAGCAACAGCAAGGTAGTGCCGATACTGGCGCCCTGCAGCGCGGCACCGGTGAGTACCAAACCGAGAATCGGCCCGGCGCACGGCGCCCACAGCAAACCGGTGGCCACGCCGATCAGGAATGAAGCGCCCGGACGGGGTTTGGCATCGGCCCCGGCGGCTTCCGACAGGCGACTGCCGGCCGCCACCAGCGGCCGCGTCAGGCGTTCCGACAGTTGCGGCAGCAACAGCGTGAGTCCGAACAGGGCAACGCACAGCAACGCGAGCCAACGCCCGTACTGATTGACTTGCACCACCCAACCGCCGCCCACCGCCGCCAGCGAGGCCACCAGGGCGAATGTCACCGCCATCCCCGCTAACAGCGGCAAGCCACTGCGCATAAACGGCTGCCCGGTGCGAGCGAAGACAAAAGGCAGAACAGGCAGGATGCACGGGCTGACAATTGTCAGCACGCCGCCCAGATACGCGAGAACCAAGAGCCACATGGGATCGTCCCTTATACGAATGGATAAACATCGGCTTAAGCCGCCGTGAACGTCATGGCCGTGCCATTCATGCAATAGCGCAAACCGGTGGGTGCCGGGCCGTCATCAAACACGTGCCCTTGGTGGCCGCCACAGCGGCGGCAGTGAATTTCCTTGCGCACCACGCCATACGAGGTGTCGGTGCGGCTGGCCACGGCGTTGTCCAGCGGCTGCCAAAAACTCGGCCAGCCGGTATGGCTGTCGAACTTGGTGGCCGAGGAAAACAGCGGCAAGGCGCAACCGGCACAGGCGAAGGTGCCGGTGCGGTGTTCGTCATTGTGCTTATTGCTGTATGGGCGCTCGGTGCCCTCCTCGCGCAGCACGTCGAATTGCTCGGCGGTCAGCAGGCTGCGCCACTCGGCCTCGGTGTGGTTGACCTCAAACGTCTCCGCGGCCTCGGCCTCGGTGATCATGTTGATTTGCTTCAACAGGCCACCGGCCAAAACGGCGACACCCAGGCCACCACCGGCCAGCAGCATTTGTCGACGTGAGTACATATGTTTCTCCTCAACCCAAAATTGAATGGCTGGCATAGACCTGCGGCAAGCGAGCTCTGTGTGGCGAGCGAGCTTGCTCGCGCTGGAGTGCGCAGCGCTCCCGCTTTTTTTTGGGGCCGCTTCGCAGCCCAGCGCGAGCAAGATCGCTCGCCACAAAAGCCCGCTCGCCGCAACCAGTGCGTCAGCGATGGGCTAATCCTGCACGCCGGGCGGTCGCGAAATCCTCACGCAGAGTTAAACAATTCGTGATAACTACACTGTTGCAAAAGCCGCACAATGCGCGGACTACAAGCAAAGGTTTTCTGCATGGAACAGCCCAAACGTGTCCTGGTGGTCGAGGACGATGCGCATATCGCCGACCTGATCTGCCTGCACCTGCGTGATGAACAGTTTGAGGTGGTGCACAGCGCCGACGGCAATGAAGGCCTGCGCCTGCTGGAGCAAGGCGGTTGGGACGCCCTGATTCTTGACCTGATGCTGCCCGGCGTCGACGGCCTGGAAATCTGTCGCCGCGCCCGGGCCATGACGCGCTACACGCCGATCATCATCACCAGCGCGCGCTCCAGCGAGCTGCACCGCATTCTCGGCCTGGAACTGGGTGCCGACGACTACCTAGCCAAACCGTTCTCGATGCCGGAGCTGGTGGCACGGGTCAAGGCACTGCTGCGCCGGGTCGATGCCATGGCACGGAATCTGAAAATGGACGCCGGCAGCCTTGAACTCGGCCACTTGTTCATCAACCCGCTGACCCGTGAAGCCACCTTGCAAGGCCAGCGCCTGGACCTCACGCCCCGCGAATTCGATTTGCTGTACTTCTTCGCGCGCCAGCCCGGCAAGGTGTTTTCGCGCATGGACCTGCTCAATGCCGTGTGGGGCTACAGCCACGAAGGTTATGAACACACGGTCAACACCCACATCAACCGCCTGCGCGCCAAGGTTGAGGCCGACCCGGCCAACCCGGCGCGCATCCTCACGGTGTGGGGCCGTGGCTACAAGTTTGCCGAGAGCCCGCCATGAAACTGACCCTGACCCAGCGCCTGTCGGTGGTGTTCGCCGTGTTGCTGGTGATCTGCAGCGGCACCTCGGCCTGGCTGCAAGTGCGCTCCAACCGCATGCACGAGCTTGAAGTGGTGCAAGGCCTGTCACGGGATTTGGCCGCGCACATTGCCCGCGACACTCAATTGATGGACGCCGACGGCCTCAAGCCCGATGCAGTGCGCAACCTGTTCGGCCAGTTGATGCTGGTCAACCCGAGTGTTGAGGTGTATCTGCTCGACATCAACGGTCGCGTGGTGGGCAATGCAGCGCCCAGCGGGCATTTGTTGCGTGATCAGGTAGACCTGGCGCCGGTACGGCGCTTCTTGAGCGGCGCCATGCTGCCGATCCTCGGCGACGACCCGCGCAGCGTCGACGGGCGCAAGGTGTTCAGCGCCGCACCGCTCAAGGCCAACGGCCAGCAAACCGGCTTTTTATACGTCGTGCTGCTGGGCGAAGCCCACGATGTGTACGACGCCAAGGACGCCACCGGCATGGCGCTGAAGATCGCGCTGTGGTCCATCGGCCTGGTGGCGTTGCTGTGCCTGCTGGCCGGTTTGATCGCCTTTGCCTGGATCACCCGTCCCCTGCGCCAATTGACCGACAAGGTCGGCCGGTTCGACATCAACGGCGCGCCAAAGCCTGCACAAACCCACACACCGGAGCTGGACAGCAGCGACGAAATCGCCGTGCTCGACCACGCGTTCGTGCAGATGGAAAACCGCTTGGGCGAACAATGGCGGGCCATCACCCATCAGGACCAGGAACGCCGGGAAATGGTCGCGAATATCTCCCACGACTTGCGCACGCCACTGGCCTCGCTGCATGGCTACCTGGAAACCCTGTCCCTCAAGGACGCCAGCCTGAGCCCCGACGAGCGCCGCCGTTACCTGGGCATTGCGCTGGACCAGAGCCGCAAGGTCGGGGGGTTGGCTCAGTCATTGCTGGAGCTGGTGCGCCTAGAACACGGTTTTGTACAACCGGTGATCGAAGGCTTTTCGCTGCCGGACCTGGTGCAAGACATCTTCCAGAAATTCGAACTGACCGCCGAAGCACGCGGCATCACCCTCACCGCCACTCTGCCGCCGCAAGTGCCGACCGTGCTGGCGGACCTGGGCCTGATCGAACGGGTGCTGACCAACCTGCTGGATAACGCCTTGCGCCATACGCCGGTCAACGGCGAGGTCGAAGTGATGCTGTCACCCGCGGCCAACTCGGTCAACGTTACCGTCAGCGACAGCGGCCCCGGCATCGACGCCGAACTGCGCGAAGGCCTGTTCCTGCGCGCCTTCACCATTGGCGGCGCACGCCGCGACGGTGGCCTGGGCCTGCGCATCGTGCACCGAATTCTGCAATTGCACGGGCGCAGCATCCAGTTGGTGGACCGCCCCGGCCATGGCGCAACCTTTACCTTTTCCCTAGAAACCCGAGCATCAGCGCGTTGACCTGCCGGCCTTGCTCGTTCTGGATCCAGTGACCGCAGTTGGCCAACACATGCTGCTCCAACTGCGGCACTGAATCGGGCATGCGCTTGAGGGTGTGAGCCTCGAACACGCCAACCGGGTCGCGGTCGCCAATCAGGAACAGTGTGGGCTGCAGCACTTGCCGGCCCGACAGGAACTCGGTGCGCTGCCAGTTGCGTTCGAAGTTGCGATACCAGTTCAACGGGCCACGAAAGCCGTTTTCGGTGAAAGTCTGCACATACACATTTAGATCTTGTTGACTGCACCAGCCCGGCAAGGTCGTTGGCGTGGCAACGCCCTCCAGCAAGGTGGCACTGGGTGGTTTCTGTTGCAGAAATACGTCCTGGTCTTGCATGAACAGCCGCAGCGTGCGTTCGATATCGGCATTCAATTCCTGCTCGGCCACCCCGGGTTCCTGGAAATACAGGATGTAATTGAAACGCTCGGCGTACAGCTCGCGCATGATCTCGATCACCGGCCGGCGGGCGCGCCCGGCGAAGGGCACCGACATTGTGATCAATCGTGTAACCCGCTCGGGTTCCAGCAACGCCAAATGCCAGGCCACCACCGCGCCCCAGTCATGGCCGACCATCACCACCTGCGTGTGCCCGAACACATCCATGGCCTGCTGGATGTCGGCGCACAGGGTCAGCAGGTCGTAATCGGCCACCTCTGCGGGTGAACCGGATCGGCCGTAGCCACGCATTTCGGGGGCGAACACGCGATACCCTTCGGCAGCCAGTGCAGGAATCTGCTCACGCCAGGAATGCCAGCACTCCGGAAAACCGTGCAACAGCCAGATGGGCTGGCCGTGTTCGGGACCGGCGATATGGACGCATAACTCGATACCGTTGACGGCGATTTTCTGCTCGGTCAGGGAACTCATGGGCATGGCCTTGCTGAGGGTTTCGCCCAGCGTGCAGGATTGCGCAGGTGGCGGCCAGCATCATTGATGGCCGGAATGACTCAGGTCAGCGCCCACCAGCGGGGCAATAACTGCCGCACCCGCGCCTCGCCAAAGCGGTCATCAATCAGCATCACCACGCCTTCGTCCTGCTGGCTGCGGATCACTCGGCCCGCGGCCTGCACCACTTTCTGAAGGCCGGGGTACAGGTAGGTGTAGTCGTAGCCGGAGCCGAAGATGGCCGCCATGCGCGCCTTCATTTGTTCATTGACCGGGTTCAGTTGCGGCAAACCCAGAGTGGCAATGAACGCTCCGATCAGACGCGCGCCAGGCAGGTCGATACCCTCGCCAAATGCCCCGCCCAGCACGGCAAAGCCGATGCCCTGGCTGTGCAGGGTGAACTGATCGAGAAAGGCCTGGCGCTGCGCCTCGGCCATGCCGCGCGATTGCAGCCACAGTGCCACGTGCGGATGCCGCTGGGCCATCAACTGCGCTACCTGTTGCAGGTAATCGAAGCTGCTGAAAAACGCCAGGTAGTTACCCGGCCGCTGCGCAAACTGGTGGGCGATGAGCTCGACAATAGGTTCCAGCGAGGCCTGGCGGTATACATAACGCGTGGAAATCTCGTCGACGATACGCACCTGCAACTGCTCGGCTTTGAACGGCGATTCCACATCCACCCACGCGGTGTCCGCCGGCAAGCCCAGCAGGTCGGCGTAATAGTGGCGCGGGCTGAGGGTGGCGGAAAACAGCACGCTGCTGCGCGCCGCCGTCAATCTGGGACGGATGAATTCGGCGGGCACCACGTTGCGCAGGCACAGGGTTGAGGCGCTGCGCTTGCCGCCAAGCTCACGCTTGCTGATATCGAAAATGAAGTGCTCGTCGAACAGCTCCGCCACCTTGGCAAATTGCAGGGCGTCGAAATAGAAGGCTTGCAGGTCACCGCTCAAGGCTTCGGGGTGGTCGTTGAAGTAGTCGCCCATGGCGCTGGCACACAGGCTCAGGGCCTGCAGCAGTTTCTCGGGTTTGCCGGCATAGGCCTGATACGGCGCGACCTGTTCTTTGTGCAGCGCATTCCATTCGCGGTTCAGCCGTTGCAGGGGTTTTTTCAGCGGCTCGGGCGCC
This sequence comes from Pseudomonas tolaasii NCPPB 2192, assembly GCF_002813445.1. NCBI lineage: Bacteria > Pseudomonadati > Pseudomonadota > Gammaproteobacteria > Pseudomonadales > Pseudomonadaceae > Pseudomonas > Pseudomonas tolaasii. Next base: position 4,740,848 of record NZ_PHHD01000001.1, on the reverse strand, counting down.
GTGTCGCGCAGGGTCTTGAGGCTGTACTGGTCAAGGCTTGCGCTGTACATCGAGCGGGCGCGCTCGACCAGGTTATGCGCCTCGTCCACCAGCACGGCGGCGCGCCACTGATTGAGCTGGGCGAGGCCGAACAGCATGGCGCCAAAGTCGAAATAGTAGTTGTAGTCAGCGACCACCAGGTCGCTCCAGCGCGCCATTTCCTGGCTCAGGTAATACGGGCACACGTCATGGGCCAGCGCCACGTCGCGCAGGTTGCGCTGGTCGAGCAGGTGCACGCTGGACGCCGCCGTGCGCGCGGCAGGCAGGCGGTCATAAAAGCCCTTGGCCAAGGGGCAGGAGTCACCATGGCAGGCTTTGTCCAGGTGTTCGCAGGCTTTGTCCCGCGCCACCAGTTCAAGCACGCGCAGGGGCAGACCGGGGGTGCTGTCGAACAGCACCTGGGCGGCGTCGAGCGCGAGTTTTCGGCCGGGGGTTTTGGCGGTCAGGAAAAACACCTTGTCCAGTTGCTGGGGCGCCAGGGCCTTGAGCATCGGGAAAATCGTGCCGACGGTCTTGCCGATGCCGGTCGGCGCCTGCGCCATCAGGCAGCGCCCGGTGCTGACGGCCTTGTACACCGTTTCGGCCAACGCGCGCTGGCCGGCACGAAACGCGGCATGGGGAAATGCCAGGCTTTGCGCGGCGCTGTTGCGCGCGTCGCGATGCTGCATTTCCTGTTCGGCCCAGCCAAGGAACAGCGCGCATTGACGCTCGAAAAACAGCGCCAGGTCGGCGGCCTGAAAACGCTGGTTCAACAGGGTTTCACCTTCGCCGACGATATCGAAGTACACCAGCGCCAGGTCGATTTCATCCAGGCCCAGCTTCTGGCACATCAGCCAGCCATACACCTTGACCTGCGCCCAGTGCAATTGCCGGTGGTTGGCCGGTTGGGCGTCGAGATCGCCGCGATAGGTTTTCACTTCCTCCAGACGGTTGCTGTCCGGGTCGTAGCCGTCCGCCCTGCCCCGCACCTTGAGTTGGCGGTATTCGCCTTCCAGCGCCACTTCATGTTGGTAATGCGCGCTGCGCCGCGAGGCGACAGTGCGGTGGCCGACAATGCCTTCCTGGGCGCTGGGCGACGGCGTAAAGCGCAGGTCCAGGTCACCGACCTTGGCGGTGAACTCGCACAGCGCCCGCACGGCCACGCTGTAGCTCAAGCGGTTTGCGCCCAGCGCACGTAGCAGACGGTGACCGGCATCTGGTACTCGCCGCAGAACTCCAGCCAGCGCAACTGGTTGTCTTGCAGGCGGTCACCGGGGCCCTTGACCTCAATCATGCGGTAGGTTTTTTGCGCGGGCCAGAACTGGATCAGGTCGGGCATGCCGGCGCGGTTGGCGCGAATGTCCAGCAGCAACCGCTCAAACCAGTACCGCAGATGCTCGGCGGGCAAGCATTCCAGCGCTTGTTCCAGCAGTTCCTCACTGAGCAAATTCCAGAATACGAAGGGCGACTGAATGCCCCATTTGTCTGTGTAGCGTTGGCGGATGGTGAGCTTGTAGCGCTCGTCCTGCAGTTGCTCAAAGCAGGCGGCGAACAAGGCGGCGCGGCGAAGGTGAAAGTCTTCGCTGTGCAGGTCCACCGGCCCGCGCTGGAACGGGTGGAAAAAAGAGCCCGGCAGCGGCGCGAAAATCGCTTCCCAGCACAGCAGGCCGAACAGCGAGTTGATCAGGCCGTTCTCCACGTAATGCACCGGCGCGTCGGGCTCGCTCAGGTGGGCTTGCACAAGGTATTCCACCGACATCAACGGCTCGGGAATCGCCAGCGCCAGATCCAGGCGCGAGACCGGCCGGGGCTTGGGTTTCGGCAGCGCCGGCTGCCCCAGTTTGCGGCGCAGGCGTGGCATGACGCGCAGCAGGTGCTGGGCCTCGGCGGCACTTTCCGGTGCCTGTTGCGCGGCGCACGCCAGGGCCATGGCCTGGGTGTAGTCTTCCTGGCGCTCCAGCACACGAATCAGCCGCGAGCGCGCGCCGGGGTAGGCGCACTGGCGGTAAATCTGCTCGGCCAGCCTCAACTCGGCACTGCGCTCGCAGTATTGCCCGAGCTGAAACAGCAACTTGGCGCGACGTTTTTCCAGCCAGGGGTTATCGGTGTGCAATGTGGCGATCTGCGCCAGCACGTCTTCCAGTGCCTTGCCTGCTTCGAACGCCAATTGGCACTGGTGCAGAAACAGATAACCCAGCACGTCATCACGGTGCCGCAGGCCTCGGGACTCGGCGCAGAACTCGACTTTCTCGTAGGTGTAGATGCCAAGGTCCGCCAGCACGAATTCCGACCAGTCCTGGTGCAGGTTGCCGAAGAACATCAGGCGCAGGCGATCACACAATTCCATGACGGTGAGGCTGTAGAGCACATCACTGAGGGTCGGGCACCATTGCGCAAAGCTGCGGCTGTCGCTGAACTGCACGGCCAGCGGCGCCAGCCAGTCAGCTTTCTTACCCCTGGGCTGGTCAATCCAGGGGTTGAAGGCTTCGAGGATTTCGCCCTTTTGCAACAGTGCGAACAATTCCTCAAACGCCAACAGCCCCTGATCATCCACCCACCCCTGCTCTATCAGCGCCCGCGCAGCCGTGTGGGTACAGCCGATTTCGAGATAATTGAGCTTGCTCGCGCGAAAATGCGCGCCCTTGCGCATGACCATGCGCACCAAAAGTGCCTGGGAGGCCTGGGGCAACCTGTCAAATTGCTGAATAAACTGCAATTCGTCCGGGTCGAGCAAATCGGCATAACGCTGACCCAGCCACAGCAGGACCTGGCGGAAGTTATGCAGGTAATACAGGGGGTCGTCGAGGGGGTTGGCCATGTCGCGCAAGGTTCAAATACTGTTTATGCATACAGAGTGCCGCTGCGAACGTCTTGTTGCAATCGGTAATAGATAAATGGCGCACGCAACTTTCCGTATAAAAGTGATCAGATAAGGGTGTCGATCGCGTAACATTTGCTGCCCGCAGCCCATTGCGCGGGACTTTCCAGGGTAAAAGGTAAGGGTTATGAACATGAAGAATTTGGGTCTGCCGCTGGTTGCACTCACTTTTCTGGTTTTGGCCGGTTGCTCCACGCAAACGGTGGTGACGTTGCAAAACGGCACACAGTATTTGACCAAGGACTCGCCGAAGACCAAAACAGTGGACGGGTTCTACGAATTCACCGACATCGCCGGCAAGCACATACGTGTCAAGGCCGATGACGTGGCGACGGTACGCAGCGAAAAATGAGCATAAAAAAAGCCCCGCAAATGCGGGGCTTTTTCTTGGCGGCTCAGTAACGGTAATAAGGGTGGTAGTAATACGGGCGATAGTAAGGATGGTAATAGTAGGAATGGTAGTACGGCCGGTAGCAGCACGGCGCCGGATAGGCCGGGTACACCGCACACCCGCCGAGCCCCAGCAGCACCAGGGCACACAGCAACCATCGAATTCGGGACATGCTCGGCTCCTCACACATGACACGCGAAACATTTCGCAGGTAGTCATTGAACGTTTGAGCCCCTGCAATCCGTCGTTGTGTTCAGTGAAGAATTGTTCACCGAAGGATTCGCCCCGCTGCGCCGTTTAACCCGTAAGCCGCCTTCATTTTCGAGGGCGCAGAACGGAGGTACAACGGCCATGGCACGCATGCTCCGAGCACTACGCGCGCTTTTTCTGATTCCCCTGACCCTGACGGCCCTGGCAAGTGCGCCGGCATTCGCCGACACCCTCATCATTCGCCAGCCGCCACGGGTGGTCGTGGTGCAAGCCCCGCCGCCACCGGTGTATTACGGGCATTGGGGCTATGCGCCACGACCTTACTACTATCCGCATCATTATTACGGCTACGGGTATGGCTACCCGCGGCCCTATTGGCACCGCGGCTGGTAAGGGCCGCGCGTGGCGTCAGCTGATGGAGACACCGTCGGCCCACAGCCCGCCATGGCCGACGCCCACCAGCGTCACCGAGTCGGCGCCAAAGGTGAGCACCGTATCGGCGCCGACCACCTTCACGTGGTCACGCAGGTCGGTGCTTCCCGCCACGTCCTTGAACACCAGTTTGTCGCTGGTCTGGTAGCCAATCACGCGGTCATTGCCGAAGTGGCCACTGAACAGAAAGGTGTTATGCCCACTGTTGTCGCGGATGGTGTCGTTGCCCTTGCCACCTTCGATAAAGTCCGGGCCCTTGCCGCCCTGGATCAGGTCGTTACCGTTGCTGCCGATGATGAACGTATTGCCCTTGTGGGGCTCGGCATTGCGGTTCAGGTCCTGCACCCAGGTGTTGGCACGCGCCGGGTCGGACAGGTTGGCAACGATCACCGTGGAGTCGCGGGTCATCTGGTCATAGAAGCCGGATTCGAGGATGCGCGTCATGCCGTCGCCATAGCCGGTGGGCAGGTGCGACACCCAGGTCGGCAGGTTGACGATGGAAAACGGCAGCACGTTCCACAGCGACGAGGCGTAGTGGTCGTTGAAACTGACGATATTGTCGGTGGTCGATTCGTGGGGTTTGTCGTGCACGCCCAGGGACGACAGGTTGAAGGATGAACCGTCCAGCGCTCGGAATACCGGGTCGTTCTCGTAGCCGATATTGATCACTTTGTCGCCGCTGCTCTGGGTGGGCGAGGCATAGGCCACATAGTTGGCGTCCTTGTAGAACCCGGCCCATTTCTGGGTGCTCAGGTCCGCCATGCTGTTGACCGCCAGCCCGCCCAGGCTGTGGCCGCTGACCACCACATCCTTGCCGGTGAGGCCGTGGGCGCCGGCATAGTCGGCGACGTTTTTGAGCAAACCGCCAAAGGCTTCACCGGCGTAATTTTTTGCATAGTCCTTGGGCCCAAGCGCGGCGAGCAAATCACTGATGATGTCGCCGATGGAGTCGCTGATCAGGGTTTCCCGCGGCCCCGAGGTACCGCGAAAGCCGATGCCGATTTCGAGCAGTTTGCCTGCACCGTCGTATTTGCCGAGCACCTCGACCTGCGCCGTGGTGTAGCCGGCCTTTTCACCGAAAAACGTACCTCGCGCGTCCACCTTGCCGCTGTAGCCCAAAGCGCTCGCGCTGATCGGCGTCCACCCGGCTTTTTGCACGGCCTCAAGCGCGGCTTTTTCCGAGTCGGGGTTCCAGGGAATGCCGGGGATGACCCCTTGTGAGTCCTTGCTGCCCAGCAGCGCACTCACCAGCGTGGCCGGCAAGCCAAGCCCCAGGCCGTTGTGCTGGTAGCCCACGGCAAAGCCGTTATCCAGGTTGTGGTAGGAATACAGCGTGATCGCCATGGCATCGGCGAACAATGCTTTGGAGCCCTCGGTGCCGAGGTTTTTATAGTCAAAGATACCCATGGTAGTGCCTCTCTGTTGTTGGATTTGTAGAGAAAGCGGAAATACTCATTAGCCTGTTTAAACGCCGAGCTTGTGTGGGAGCTCCCACACAAGCCAGCTCCCACACAACCCTTGTCCCATTCAGGGGTTGCGTGAATTTTTAGAACGCCCAGTCGAGGCTCAACCCCACCCCATGCACCTTGTCCTTGCCGGCCAGCAGGCCGTTGTAGTCAAAGTTCACCCGTGCATCCCTGGTCAACGCCAGGCTGACCCGCGCGCCCACCAACGCCGCATCGCGCACCATCGGCGCACTTTCCACGGTGAATGAAGGGCCGCCCGAGGCAAACGCCAGATGCCGTTCGGAATCGGTGCTGCTCAGGTTGTGTTGCCAGCCCAGGGTGCCGGACACCTCGAGTTGCTGATGGTCATTCACATTGAAGGTTTTCAGGGCGCGCACGCCCAGGGTGCTCAGCACCACGTCACGGGTGTCGTCGTGGCCCTTGAGCGCGGCCGCATCGCCCTTCTCGGTGAAACCGTCGGTGTCCAGGTGCACGTAAGCCAGGTTCGCGAACGGTTCCAGGGCCAGCGGTTGCAGGTTGACGCGGTACGCGGCTTCGCCGAACACCTGGGTACTGGTGGCGTCCGCTTTGACTGTCTGCTTGCCGGCCACATCGCCGTATTGCAGGTCACGCTTGACGTCCGCGCGGTGCCAGCTGTAAGTGGCGCCGCCACTCAGGCGCAGTGCGCCGATTTCATGCCCGGCGTATGCGCCGAAGTGGTAGCTGTCCACCGAGGCGCGGCTGTGGGTGTCGCTGCCCATGTTCAGCGACGTGTCACTGTAGCCGGCGACCAGGCCGATACGCGTTGACTCGTCGAGCGCACCGTCCACACCGAGCAGCATGCCGCCGATGGCCGTGGTGTAGCCCGCCGTGTCACTGCGGCTATCGGTCTTGCCCCACGCGCCCAGCGCCTTGACCCACACGTTGCCACGGCTGTCGATCGTCTCGCTGGTGGCGCCCATCTCGCCATGGCGCAAGCGTTCACCCACGGCTTCTCGTACGTAGCGGCTGTCGTTGACCAGTGCGGTTTGCAGCGCTGGGTAGATTTCGCCGGACAGTTGACGGAACGCGCCCTGGGCCGAGGCCGCCGTAGGCGCCAGTAACAGGCTTTCATACACGGCATTGCCGGCGCCCAGTTGCTCGGCCGCCGCCGCCACCGCCCGCTGGTTTGGCGTGGTGGCCACACTGGCGAAGCTGTTGGTGCGCACCACGTCCAGTTGCACGCCGGTCGGGGCGTAGTTCAGGGTGCCGCCGACAAACAGGTAGTTGGGCACCACGGCACCAAAACTGCCGGTAATGCCGCCCGCCGCTTGCAGGATGTTGTACTGGCGACCGATCAGGCTTTGGGCCTGGGCGTTGGTCAGCAGCGTCGGGCTGTTTTCCAGGGCCAGGGTCACGGTGCCGCCATTGAGCGTGGCGGTACCACCGGCGACGATGCGGTCGCTGCTGGTTTGCGACAGTTCCACCGCGTAAGTGGAGCCGGCATCAAAGGTGACGTTGCCGGCCACATTCAGCGTGCCGATGGAATTGCCCGGTGCCACGGTACCGCCGCTTTTGGCGGTCAGCGAGCCGATACGCCCCGAGCCGCCGACCACACCGCTCTGGCTGACCGTCACGTCGGAGGTGACCGAGCCATTGATCGCCAGCAGGCCTTGATTGACCAGCGTCGGGCCGCTGTAGGTGTTGGCGCCGGTCAGCACCAGCGTGCCGATTCCCTGCTTGGTCAGGCCGCCATGCCCGGAAATGTCGTTGCTCCACACATCGCGGCCGCAATGGATGTCGTCGCACAGGCGCTGGGTGGGTTTACCGGCGTCCACCACGGCGCCCACGCCCGGCAAATCCGCCACGAACTGCCCGCTGCCATAGGCGCCGTCGATGCGAAATTCAGCCGGGATATCTTCAGCGGTGATGAACATCCCCGGGCCATTGACGGCCTTGCCCAGGTTGATCATGCCCCAGCCGTACAGCGAGTCGATGCCCGGCGCGCCGAGGTCAGTGGCGGTGGTTTTGAGCAGCGTGGAGATCTGGTCGCCGCTCATGTAAGGAAAGCGTTCCATCAGCACCGCCGCCGCGCCAGCCACGTGGGGCGCGGCCATGGATGTGCCGTTTTTGTTGGCCCAGTCGGTGGTGAGGTTGCTCAGGTCGGTGCCGTTGATGATCGAACTGAAGATCCTGGTACCCGGTGCCGACACGCAGAAGCTCGCCGCATAGCCGCAGCGCGACGAGAAGGTGCTGATCACATACGGATCAGGGCTCGCCGTGTTGGGGTTTTGCTGCAAGGCGGCGACCGACAGCCAGTTCGGCGCGATCTCCGGCACAAAGTACGCCAGGCCCGACATCGCGTCCGGGTTGTTGCGGTTGTAGTCGTTGCCCGCCGCAAAAATCGTCAGTACGCCGCTGCGCGCAGCATCGATTGCGCCTTGATAGGCGCCACCGGCGAGGGTGCCCAATATCGGCCGAATATGGTTGAACTGCGCCTGGGCCTCATTGACCGTGAAGTTGGGGAATGCCGGATCGCGGCCGCCCTTGGCGTACTGGTCGCCGATGCCTATGCCCCAGCTGTTGTTGATGATGCGCGCGCCGCTGGCAACCAGCCCGTCCCAACCGGCTTTGTACACCGCGCCGTCGTTGCCGAGAATGATCCCGTCTTCCGGCCCCGGGTCGCCGTTTTCCGCCGTGATGATTTGCGAATTGAACGCCACGCCATGCATCGGCCCACCGTCGCGGTTACCCGCGGCAATGCCGCCGACGTGGGTACCGTGGTTGCCCAGCTTGCCATTGGAGTCTTTGGACGGCGTGCCGTCATAGCGGAATGCATCGCCCGCCTTCACCGGAATGTAGGGGTCGGTGTATTGACGAATGCCCTCGGTGACCACTGTCACCACCTTGTTCGGGCTGGCAAATTCCGGGTGCTGGGCGTACACCGGCTGGTCGAAGATACCCAGTTTGACGCCCTTGCCGGTGTAGCCGGCGGCATAGGCGGCGTCAGCCTGGATGGCGCCCAGGCCCCAGTCGGCCTTGAACTCGTTGCTGCGCCAACTGGCGGCATCGCCCAGCTTGCCGGTTTCCACATAGGGTGCGGCCTGGGCGGTTCCCAGGCTTGCCAGGCAACACAGCAGCGCGCCGTATGGCACGCAGCTCAAGGCCTTGAGCGGGTAGCCCGGGCCTGTGTGAATGGCGGTAAATAACCCTGACTTGCGTTTTTTCACGGTGACCTTCCTTAGTTTTCTTATTGCACTTATTTGAAAATCATCTCCACCCAACACCGCCGAGCCCGTGTGGGAGCTGGCTTGCCTGCGATAGCGGTGTACCAGCCAGCACCTTCACCACTGACCGACCGCTATCGCAGGCAAGCCAGCTCCCACACTTTTTTGATCGGTAGTGTTGTTTAGAACTGCCAGTTCAGGCTCAGCCCCACGCCCTGGGTTTTCTCGCGGCCACCCAACTGGCCGTTGTAATCAAGGTTGACCCGCGTGGCCGGGCTCAGCGCCAGGCTGGCTTGCACGCCCACCAGCGCCGCATCACGCAGCAATGGCGTGCTGCGCACCGCGAAGGACGGGCCGCCCGCGACAAACCCCAACTGTTCTTCGGATTCCACGGCAGTCAGGCTGTGCTGCCAGCCCAACGAACCGGACAGCTCCAGTTGCTGGTGATCATTCAACGCCAGGGTTTTCAGGGCACGCAGGCCAAGGGTGCTGAGCACCGCGTCACGCCGGTCGCTGCCACGCTGCAGTGCAGCGGCATCGCCTTTTTCATGGAAGGAATCACTGTCCAGGTGCACGTAGGCCAAATTGGCGAATGGCTCCAGCGTCAAAGGCTGCAGGCGGATACGGTACGCCGCCTCGGTGAATACCTGGGCGGTGCGTGCATCCAGCTTGGTTTTTTGCTTGCCGCTGACGTCGCCGTATTGCAGGTCACGTTTCACATCGCCGCGATGCCAGCTGTAGGCGCCGCCGACGCTCACGCGCCAGTCGCCCAGCTCACGCCCGGCATAGGCGCCGAAGTGATAGCTGTCGATGGACGCCGACGAATGCGTGCCACTGCCCAGGTTCAGCGAGCTGTCGCTGTAACCGGCCACCACACCCACGCGGGTCTGCTCGTCCAGCGCACCGTCCACACCGGCCAGCAGGCCGCCGATGGACGTGGTGGAACCGGCGGTTTCGCTGCGGCTGTCGGCCTTGCCCCAGGCACCCAGGGCCTTGAGCCACAGATTGCTTTCACCGGTCACCGGCACATGGCGCAGGCGTTCGCCCACGGCGTCGCGCAGTTGCAGGCTGTCATTGATCAGCATCGCACCGATTGCCGGGTAGATTTCGCCGGACAGCTGTTGAAAGCCTTGTCGCGCGGCCGCTGCCGACTGCGATTGCAGCACGCTTTCATACACCGGGTTGCCTGCGCCGAGCTGCTCGGCGACGGCCGCCACATTGCGCTGGTTGCGATTGGCGGCAACGCTGGCGAAGCTTGCATCGTTGCGCCCTACTGCCAGTTGCACGCCATTGGCGGCGTAATCGAGGGTGCCGCCGAGGAACAAGTAACCTGGCAGCACTTGCCCGAACTGCCCCTGCACGCCACCCGCCGCCTGGAGAATGGAGTACTGACGGCCAATCAGGCTTTGCGCCTGGCTCTGGCTGAGAGAGGTGGGGCTGTTTTCCAGCGCCAGGGTCACAGTGCCGCCACCGAGAATGGCCTTGCCGCCCGCGACAATGCGGTCGCTGCTGGTGGGCGTCAGCTCCACCGCGTAGGTGGAGCCCGCGCCCAGGTTCACGTCGCCCGCCACCTGCAAGGTGCCGACGGAATTGCCTGGCGCTACGGTGCCGCCGCTGTTCACCGACAACGCGCCGATGCGCCCGGAGCCGCCGAGGGTGCCGCTGTTGTTAACGGTTACCGTCGAGGTCAGGGAGCCATTCACCGCCAGCAAGCCACCGTTGACGGTGGTGGCGCCGCGATAGGTGCTGTCACCGCTGAGCACCAGGCTGCCGGCACCGGACTTGATCAGGCTGCCCTCATACACCCGGCTTGCAGCGGCGGCGTCACGTGCGCTGCCGATGGCGTAATCGGTCTTGTCCTGTTGGCTGGCATTGGCCGCCACGCCGTTTTGCCAGCCCTTGTCGATCAGGGTTTGCTGCCAGGCGGCGTGTTCGGCACGGTCTTCACTCTGGCGCTGAATCAATGCCTGGTCCGTGATGCCATTGCTCCAGACATCGCCCTGCCCGGCCGCCAGGCTCACATTCATCGCACCGAGCAATTGCCCCGGCCCGTGCATTGCGCGGCCCAGGTCCGGCACGCCCCAGCCCACGACGGTGTTGGGCGCCTGGGTGATCGAGCCGTCGAGTTGGGTCGCGGTGGTCAACAGCACCTGCAACGCCTGCTCGTTGGTCATATATGGGTAGCGTTCCATCACCAGCGCCAGTGCGCCGGTGGCATGGGGCGCCGACATCGAAGTGCCGGATTTCACGCCGTAGCCGCCACCGGGCACCGTGCTGTTGATCAGCGCACCCGGCGTGGAGATACACCAGTATTTGGCGATGCCGCACTTGTTGTATTTCTGGTTATTGGTTTTATCCAGCCCCGACACCGCGAGCCAGTGGCCCTCCAGCTCCGGCTGAAAGTACGGCAAGGCCGAGCGCACGCTGGCGTTGGCGTAGCCGCTGTTGCCGGCGCTGAACACGTTGATCACGCCCGCCTTGGCCACGTCTGCCGCCGCGTCGAGCCAGGTGCCCTGGTTGTAGTGCTGGGCGTAGGCGGCGTGCAGGCCGGCAAGGGTCTGGTAACTGACATCCGGCGGCTGGCTGCCCCAGCTGTTGTTGATGGCGCGCACGCCGGAATCCACCAGCGCGGTGTACACCGCTTTGAAGTATTTCGGGTCGGGTGTGGGGCCGAACAGGAAGCTGTCGTTGGCGTTGGTATTGCCCACGTAGAGTTGCGCGTTGTAGGCCACGCCGTGCATGCCCACACCGTCACGGGCGGCGCCCATGGTGCCGGTGACGTGGGTGCCGTGGGAGTCGTTGTTGGGGTTGAGCGCGCCGGTGGTGCTGAACGGGCTGCCATCCACATAAGTGCCGGTGGCCGTGACGGCGTGATAGCGGTCTTTGGAGGCCTCCGGGTGAGCCGGATCAAAGCCCGAGTCCAGTGCGCCGATTTTCACGCCGTTGCCGGTGATGCCGGCGGCATAGGCTTCATCAGCTTTCATGCGCCCCAGGCCCCAGTCACTCTGGAATTCGGCGGTTCGCCAACTGGCGGGGTTACCCGGTTGGCCGGTCTCGGTGTAAGCCGCCTGTGCCGCAACGGACAACAGCAGCAACGAGCCTGCGGTAAAGGGTTTGAAGCGGGATGAGTCGGTGATCATTTAAACCATCCTTATTGTTTTTATGGGTGCTCATTTCACCGGGCCAAAGGCCTCGTCCACCTTGGCCAGGTCGGTGTCGCGCAAGTTGCCCGCGTAGTAGTGCAATTTGGTCCAGGCCATCAAATAGTCGTAACGCGCCTGGGCCAGGTCGCGACGGGTGCTGTACAGCTGCTGCTCGGCATTCAGCGCATCGAGGTTGACCCGCTCACCGCCGAGAATGCTTTGTTTGGTCGACACCACCAGCGCTTCAGCGGAGGTCAGGGCCTTCTGATAAGCACGCAACTTGCTCACGCCCGACAGGCAGGCACTGAACTGGCGGCGCAACTCGATCAGGGTTTCGCGGGTCTTGCCTTCCAGCTCGTACTCGGCCTGCTCCATGGCACGGCTGGCCTGGCGGGTGGACGCTGAAACGCCGCCACCGGCATACAGCGGCAAACTGACTTCGATGCCGATGGTGTTGGTGTCGTAGCGCTGGTTGTAGGTGTTGCCGCTGTCCGACTCCTGTTTGCGCGACGTGGCATAAGCGGTGACTTTCGGCAGGTGCCCGGAGCGATTGCGCTCCACCTCGTAACGCGCCACTTCCACGGCCTGGCGCTGAGAGGCCAGCGTCGGGTTGTTGCTGACCGCCAGTTCATGCCAGGTGTCGTAGTTGGCGGGCGTCAGCGCGAACGCCGCAAAGTTCTGGTTCAGCGGCGCCAGGTCATGGATGTTGACGCTCTGCACGCCAATCAACGCGCCCAGCTCGCGCAGCGATGCATCCTGCTCGTCCAGCGCCTGGATCTCTTCGGCGGTGGCCAGTTCATAACGCGACTCGGCTTCCAGAATGTCGGTGCGCGTGCCTTCCCCTTGCTGGAACAGGTGCTGGTTTTGCTGGAATTGCTGCTCGTAAGCCTTTTTCTTGGCGCGGGCGATGTCGATCTGGTCCTGGGCGAACAGCGCCTGGGTGTAGTAGCTCAGCACCCGCACCAGCAAGGCCTGGCTCTTGTCGCGAAAACTTTCATCGGCAAACAGTGACTGGGCGACGCCCTTGCGGTAGTTGGCATAGGCTTCGTAGTCAAACAACGGCTGTTGCAGGCTGAAGGTCGAGCCGTAGCTGTTGTAGTTGCGGTCGTCGCGGTAGGTGCCGCCGCGCCCGTCGGGCAAGTGCGCCTCGGAGTTGTTGCGGCCCTTGTTGTAGTTGTAGGACAGCTTGGGCAACAGACCGGCGCGGCCGATGGTGCGGTTTTCCAGGCCGGCGTCGCGCTCCTTGATGGCGCCCAGAAACACCGGATCGTTGCGTAAAGCCTGCTCGTACACGTCAAACGGGCCCATTGCCGCCTGGGCCCCGCCACACACCACCATCAAAGCAATGAACACTGACTTCATGCTCATTCCTCAGTCAACGCGGAGCCGGCGCGGTCGAGCAGCGGCTTGAACAGGTAATTGAGCAACGAGCGTTCACCGGTGCGCACGAACATTTCGGCGGGCATGCCCGGCTTGATCACCAGGCCGTGGAGTTTGGCCAGCGCGTCTTCGCTGACGCTGGTGCGCAGCACGTAATACGGCTGGCCGGTCTTTTCGTCGAGCATCTGGTCGGCGGAAATCAGGCTGACTTCCCCCGGCACGCGCGGGGTGCGGCTCTGGTTGAACGCAGTGAACAGAATGTCCACCGGCAAGTGCGTGCCGACCTTGTCCACCAAATGCACCGGCAAGTGCCCTTCCACCTCCAGGCGCGTGCCCTGGGGCACGATTTCCAGCAGGGTTTCACCGGCACGCACCACGGCGCCCTCGGTGTGCACGCCGAGGTTGACCGCAATGCCGTCAGCCGGAGCGTTGATTTCACTGTGCTGCAGGTCGAACCCGGCTGAGGTGAGTTGTTGTTCCAGGGTCAGGCTGCGCAACTGCGCGTCGGCCAGTTGGCTGCGCACTTCCTTTTGATATTCCTCGCTGTGCTGCTGCAGCTTCAGCCGCGATTCGAGGATGCCCTGCTCCACACGGCCACTTTCGCCTGCGTTCTGTGCCAGGTCCTGTTGCACCTGGGACAGTTGGCGCTGGTAGTCGAGCAAGCGGTTACGCGGGATATAGCCGTTGTCGGCCAGGGGTTGCAGGTTGGCCAACTGATCGCGCAGGGATTGGGCCTGAGCGGTCAGGTCGGTGCGCGCGCGGCGCATGCCGCCCAGTTGCGAAGTGGCCCCTTCGATATTGGCGCGAATCCCGGCCTGCTCTCGGGCAAACGCTTCGCGGCGGCTGCTGAACAGCTGGCGCTGGCCTTCGAGCACCAGTGCCAAAGCCGGATCAGGGTTGGCGCTCAGATCTGCGGGAAAGGTCACCGCCGCTTGATTGTCACGCTCACTCTGCCAACGCGCCACGCTGGCCCAGGCCATGCGGTACTGGGCTTGCAGGGATTGCACGTCGGCCTGGTTCCGGGTCTGGTCGAGACGGAACAGCGGCTGGCCTTGTTTCACCCACTCACCCTCCTTCACCAGAATCCGGCTGACCACGCCGGGGCTGAGGGTTTGCACCGCCTTGCGCTTGCCCGACACCACCACCGTGCCCTGCACCGGGATGCCTTGATCCAGCGGGGCCAGACTGGCCCAGAGGAAGAAGCCGCCGGCGCCGACGACCGTCAGCAGCCAGCCCATTTTCACGAAAAAACCGGCGTCACGTTCTTTAACACGAGGTTCAACAGTAAGGCTGCTCATGCGCCTGGGTTCCTTCCGGCTTGGTACTGACGACTGAAACTCACCCCGGCTTTTTCCTTGGGTGCCTCCTGCTGGCCCGACAAGGCGCGCAGCACTTCCTGGCTCGGGCCAAACGCCTGCAGACGCCCTTCGTTAAGCACCGCCAACTTGTCGGCCTGGGCCAGCGCCGAGGAACGGTGGGTGACCAGCACCACACTGCTGCCCTGGGCTTTCATCTGCACGATCGCGCTGGCCAGGGCGGCTTCGCCGACGGTGTCGAGGTTGGAATTGGGTTCATCCAGCACAATCAGACGCGGTGCACCGTAGAGGGCGCGAGCCAGCGCGACGCGCTGTTTCTGGCCCCCGGACAGGCCGCCGCCGTTGTCCCCCAGCACCGTGTCGTAGCCTTGGGGCAGGCGCAGGATCAGCTCATGCACACCCGCCTGCTGTGCCGCCTGCACCACCAGCGCCGGATCGGCGTCGCGAAAACGCGCGATGTTGTCGGCGATGCTGCCGCTGAACAGTTCGATGTCTTGCGGCAGGTAGCCGATGTGGGGGCCGAGGTCGTCTCGGTCCCAGCGATGGATGTCGGCGCCGTCCAGCCGAACGGTGCCGGCCAGGGTGGGCCAAACACCCACCAATACGCGGGCCAGGGTGGATTTGCCGGAGCCGGAGGCACCCAGCACGCCGAGTACTTCGCCTGCGCCAAGATGGAAACTGACCTGATGCAGCGTCGCCATCCGCCGCCCCGGCGGGCCCGCGCTGACTTGCTCGAAGCTCACCTGGCCGTGGGGCGCCGGCAACGCCATCTGCTCGGCCTCAGGCGGGAACTCACGCAGCAACTCGTCGAGGCGCTGATAGGCCAGCTTGGCCGAACTCCACTGCTTCCACACCGCGATCAACTGGTCGATGGGGCTGAGCACGCGGCCCATCAGGATGGAACCGGCGATCATCATCCCGGCGGTCATCTCGCCCTTGATCACCAGCAAGGCGCCCAGGCCCAGCACCAATGATTGCAGGCACAGGCGCAGGCTTTTGCTCAGTGAGGTGATCACCGAGCCGGTGTCACTGGCCTTGTTCTGCAAGCCCAGAAATTGCGAATGCACGGCAAACCAGCGTTTGCGCAGCGCGCCGAGCATGCCCATGGCCTGAATGGTTTCGGCATTGTGCAAATGGCTGGTGGCCAGCTGGGTCGACTGCTGGGAAAACCCGCTCGCCTCGCCCAACGGCTTTTTGGTCATGTATTCGTTGAGGCACGCCAGCGCGATCAGCAGCACCGCACCCGCCGTCGCGAGCACGCCCAGCCACACGTTGAACAGGAAAATCACGAACAGGTAGACGGGAAACCACGGCGCATCGAAAAACGCGAACAACGCCGGCCCGGTGAGGAATTGGCGAATATGGGTCAGGTCGCCCAGGGATTGACCGGCGTGGCCCTGCCCGCTTTTCAAGTTGCGTTCGAAGGCGGCCTTGTATACGCGCAAGTTGAAGCGTCGCTCCAACTGGCTGCCGATACGGATCACGATAAAACTGCGTACCACTTCCAGCGTGCCGATAAACGCGAAGAACCCCACGACCATCAGCGTCAACATCACCAGAGTCGTTTCATTCTGGGAGGACAGCACGCGGTCATACACTTGCAGCATGTAAATCGACGGCACCAGCATCAACACGTTAATCAAGGCGGTAAAACAACCGACGCTGATCAAAATACTCTTGTATTCACCCAACGCCCTGAATAAGGGCGCCACCGCATGGGACTTCGCCATAGTGTTAGATCTTCCCTGGAGCGAATAATGCGCAATAGTTGCCCTGCCCCCTGAATCGGGGACGGCCAACTAATCAATCAAGCTATATGTATATAACTTTTTATTAGTTAGTTCGTTGCAGTGTCACGTCTGCACCTGAGGGTGTGCGCCCGGTGTATTCGCCTTCCTTTTGGCGATTCAAATGGGTAATGCCGGTGCCTTCGGCATTCATCAGCCAGATGCCATCCGGGGTGGGCGACCAGCTCAGGGGTTTGTCGCCCAGCCATTGTTCGGCGCACGCCACATCACCGGCCAAGGCATTGGCCTGTTCCAGCAGGTCCAGCGCACAGACCTGATCCTGTTGCTTCAATTCCCAGTGCCCGGCCAGTTGGGCGGTGCTGGGTAGTACGAGACTGCTCGCCATTGCTTGGGCTCCTGCCGACACGAACAACACCTGCGAGACACAGGCGATCAAATGAGAAAAACGCGGCATTTCAGGCTCCGTCCTGGAACGCGGCGCCGGAGCGCCGCGCGTTTTACATCAGGCCACGATGTCGCTGGCGACGGCCTGGCCCACGGTGGTGACGAGGAAATCCGCCACGCCATGACCCGAGAAGTCGACAGCCAGAGTGCCCAGGTTGGTACCTGCGGCATAGCTCAGCACAGCATCGCCGGCATGCCCGGTGAACGCATTGACGAAGGTCAGGCCTGCACCTTTGGTGATACCCGACAGGTCGATCTTGTCGGAACCGGAGGTGAAGTCAAAGATCTTGTCGGCCGCGCCCGGACGCGAGTCGGAGCTGGCACCGTACACGAAGGTATCGTTGCCCGCGCCGCCCCACAGCTGGTCCGCCCCGCCGCCACCGTAGATGATGTCGTTGCCGGCACCGCCTTTGATGATGTTGACGGCGTTGTTGCCGATGATCAGGTCATTGCCCGAACCACCGAACGCATTTTCCACGGTCACGCCCTTGGCGATGGACACGTTGCCCACCAGGCCGCCAACGTCGGAGAACGAGCCTTCCGTCAGGTTGATCTTCTGGTTCTGGGTGAAACCGGAGAAGTCCAGGGTGTCGTTGCCGCCACCGTCCCATACCGAGAACACCAGCTTGTCGGCATTGGATGTGGCGCTGTAGAAATCACGCCCGGTGTTGGAGTTGAAACCGTAGGTGGTGTCGCCGGCGCGGGTGCTGTAGTTGGCACCGTAGAGCTTCTGGATCGCGGCAATGTCGTCGATCAGCGGGCCCGACGCGTAAGCCTCGACGCCGCCTTTGCTGAAGTTCTGGTTGGTGTTGCTTTCGCTCCAGTAACTCATGACGCTGTAGCCACGCGTGTCCTGTCCATAGTCCGCGTCTTTGTACGTTGGGTTGCCGGTCCCGGCGTTGTAGTCGCCAGGGTGCGCCAGGCCCAGGGTGTGGCCGATTTCGTGGGTCAGGGTCTGACGGCCGTAGTTGTTCACGTCCGGCGTCTTGTTGACCGTGTAGCTGCTGTTGGTCAGGTACCACGAAGTGCCGTCATAGCCTGCGCCGGTGCCGGGCAGGTAGGCGAAGGCTGCTGCACCGGCCTGGCCACCACTGTAGTTGGCGAAGGTCATGTGCGTATCGCCGCCCGACGCGCTTTCGGTAAAGCTTACGTTGGCGACATCCGCCCAGGATTGCATGGCCAGTACGGCCTGTGCTTTCTGCTGGGCGTTGAACTGGCTGAACCCGGAGATGCCATGTTTGTTCATGGTTGCCGTGGTGGCCGAGGTGAGGAAGGTGTAAGTCAGATCGATCTTGCCGTTGTGGTTCACATCTTTGTACGAGGCGCCATCACGCAGCAGGTGGTCCGCTGCCTGGTCCACCGTCCAGGACGGTTTGCCATTGACCGTGAGGTTGCCGCCACGGTCATACAGATGGCTAAAGCTATCGATTTGCGAGTAAGCAGTGCTGGCTTGCGCGGCAGATACAATAGCTTTGTCTTTTACTTTTGACATAAACGTACTTCCTTGTTTGCAAGTGCATCAGTCTTTGTTCGACAGGAACCTCGCGGGCGAGATAGTCCTATCACTCGCCTCTTTTGAAGGCGTATCGAAACTGACACAACTTCAAATCTTTCGTCTACAAATATTTCAGGGCCGAAAATGTGACGCAGATTCAATGTCAGGAAGTGCTGTACAGCATTTATTGGGGCGATTGCGTGTGTCCGACAAAATTCCCTGGCGTAGTATTTAAATATTAAATAGCAGTAAAGCCGGGCAACTCCGGGCGATCACTTGAATAATGGATCCAATATATTGTCATGGTGTCATTGGCAACATTAAAGAGCCACTACTTACTCTACTTGTAAGAGTTGGCCCCTAATACCGGGACATACCTGGAATGGATTTGAGAAAGTATTGGGATTAATGAGTTTGAGATAGGGCTTGTTGTGGCAAACGGACTGGTGGTGGCAAATGGGGTTCCTGTGGCGAGCGGGCTTGCCCCGCTCGCCACAGGAGGCGCGCTCCCATGCACGCCCTGCGTCAGACTTATTTGCCGGTTCGAATGGTGTTCCACACGCGCGTGCGGATCCGGTCGATGTTCAGTGGCATGGCCTCCAGCGCAAACAATTTGCCCATCATTTCCGGGCTCGGGTACACCTTGGTGTCGGCCTTGATCGCCGGGTCCACCAGGCTGTCTGCGGCGCTGTTGCCGTTGGCGTAGTGCACGTAGTTCGTGATGCTGGCCATCACTTCCGGGCGCAGCAGGTAGTTCATGAACGCGTAGCCGGCCTTTTCATCCGGGGCATCGGCGGGCATGGCGACCATGTCGAACCAGATCGCGGCGCCTTCCTTGGGAATGTTGTAGCCAATGTTCACGCCATTCCTGGCTTCTTTGGCGCGGCTTTCGGCCTGCAGGATGTCGCCGGAGAAACCGACGGCCACGCAAATATCGCCATTGGCCAGGTCGGCGGTGTATTTCGAAGAGTGGAAGTACGCCACGTAAGGCCGCACTTTCATCAGCAGGTCTTCAGCCTTTTTGTAGTCCTCGGCCTTCTTGCTGTGGTGCGGCAAGCCCAGGTAATTCAGGGCCGCCGGCAGCAGTTCCGGGCCGTTGTCGAGGATCGCCACGCCGCATTTTTGCAGTTTGGCCATATTTTCGGGTTTGAAGATCAGGTCCCAGGAATCCACCGGCGCGTTGTCGCCCAGCACCGCCTTGACCTTGTCGATGTTGTAGCCGATACCGGTGCTGCCCCACAGGTACGGGAAGCCATGCTCATTGCCCGGGTCGTTGTTTTCCAGGGCCTTGAGCAGCACCGGATTGAGGTTTTTCCAGTTCGGCAACTGGCTCTTGTCGAGTTTCTTCAAGGCGCCGCCCTGAATCTGCCGGGCCATGAAGTGGTTGGAGGGGAACACCACGTCGTAGCCGGATTTGCCGGTCATCAACTTGCCGTCGAGGGTTTCGTTGCTGTCGTACACGTCATAGGTAAAACCGATGCCGGTTTCTTTCTGGAAATTTTTGGTGGTGTCCGGCGCGATGTAATCGGACCAGTTGTAGATTTTCACCGTCTCGGCGGCCTGGCTGATAGAGGCCACCAACATCAAGGGCAACAGGGCAATGGCTTTCATGGTTCGATTTCCTGGCGGTTTTAAGGCTGTTTTTATGGCAGGCGATCAAGGATCAAAGCGTTACAGAATCAGGACATAGCTTTTGCGCACGGTTTCCTGGATATCCCAGATCCCGGTGCTGTTGGCCGGCAACATCAGTGCATCGCCGGCTTGTATGTGTACGGTTTCACCGTTGTCTGGGGTGAAGGTGCAGCGGCCCTGGATGAAGTGGCAAAACTCCCGGGATTTGATCTGCCGACGCCACACGCCCGGGGTACATTCCCAGATGCCGGTTTCGACGCCGTCGGTGCGCTCCACGCTCAAGGTCGAGGCCACGGCGACCAGGTCGCCCAAGGGCACGGCCACAGGTGACGAGTCAGGCAAGTGGGCATTCAGCGTATCTTTGAATTGAGTGATGCTCATGGGTTTTCCCGTGTGAATGAAACAGATTAATGCATGAAGCCTTCCATGAACCCCGCCACGCCGGTCGCCAGCTTGCGCCGCCAGGGCGCCGTGTTGGGGTTGGCCAACACCTGGTCTTCATGGACGAAACTGCGAATGATCGCGTTGTAACCCAACCAGCGGCACGGTTCGGGCTCCCAGGCCTTGAGCGCGTCCAGGCCACGCTCGCGAATCACCCAGGGCTGGGTGGTCAGCGGCGTGTCGAGGCCGAGAATCAGGTCGGCCAGCGTGCGCCCGCCAAGGTTGGTGGCGCCAACGCCCTCCCCGCCATAACCACCTGACAGCGCGATGCCGGTCTTGTGGTCGCACACCATGTGGGGCCGGAAGTTGCGCGACATGCCAAGGTTGCCACCCCAGGAGTGGGTAATCCTGACCTTCTTGAGCTGCGGGAACAGTTCGCCGAACAGGTAGCGACGCAACTCCACCTCGCTCACGGTCAAATCAAAGTCATGGCGCAATTTGCCGGCGAACTGGTAACCGCCGCGAGCACCGAACACCAGGCGATTGTCTGCCGAACGTTGCCCGTAGGTGACCTGGCGGCTGCTTTCGCCGAACGCCTGGCCATGGCTCAAGCCGATTTCGTCCCAAGTGCTGGCGGGCAACGGCTCGGTGGCGACAATCAGGCTCTGCACCGGTAACTGGTAGCGCCCCAACGGCGGCAGCGTATTGGCGTAACCCTCTACCGCCGGCACCACCCAGGCGGCGCGAACGCCGGCCCTGGCCGTGCGCAGGCTGCCGGATTGCCAGTGAGTGACCGGGCTGTTCTCGTAGATCCTGACGCCCATGCTCTCCACCACCCGTGCCAGGCCGCGCACCAGCTTGGCCGGGTTGATGGTCGCCACATGGGGTGCATAGATACCGCCATAGGGTTTGGCGATGCGGATCTGCTCGGCCAGTTGCTGCGGGGTCAGCCAGCGATAGTCATCTTCGGTGAGGCCCTGGGCGTGCAGCTTGTCCAGGTAGCGGCGCAGGCTGCCTTCCTGCTCGGGGTAACGCGCAGCGCAATAGAGGACGCCGCCCTTGCGGTAGTCGCAGTCGATGCCTTCGCGGGCCAGCACTTGCGCCACTTCTTCGGGGATGCCGTGCAACAGGTCATAAGAAGCGCGGCGTTGGTCAGGGTTGAGGCCCGCCAGCAAGCGGTCTTCGCCGAGCAGATTGCCCATCAGCCAGCCGCCGTTACGCCCGGAGGCGCCGAAACCGGCGGTTTGCGCCTCGATGATGGCAATTTTCAGCTCGGGCGCCTGGCGTTTGAGGTAGTAGGCGGTCCACAGGCCGGTGTAACCGGCGCCGACAATGGCCACGTTGACGTCCAGGTCATGCTCCAGGGACGGCCGCGCCTTCAGCGGGTCATCCAACTGGTCCATCCATAAACTGATGTTGCGCCATGCCGGCATGCCAAGCTCCCAACCCGATTTCGATAGGCTGGATCCTAGAGCGCCACGTCAGAGGCTGTCTTGCGCGCGTGCACGCAGAGAAATTTGTTTGACGTAGGCCTTGGGCGACTGCCCAGTGTGCTGGCGAAAGGCGCTGTAGAACGCCGACAGCGAATTGAAACCGGCGGCAAACGCCAGGTCATCGATTTTGATCGGCGGCACGGCCTTCTCCAGCGCCGCGAGCAAATGCTGGAGCCGAGCCTGGTTGACGTAACGATAGAAACTTTGCCCCAGCACCTGATTCAGCAGGTAGGAAATCTGGTTGCGGCTGTAGCCACATTCCTTCGCCACTCGCTGCAGGTCGAGTTCGGGGTCCAGATAGGGTTGCTTGAGCTGGAAATACTGCTGCAGATCGTTGGCCATATGCCCCAATTGCTGAGGCGACAGGCCCAGGCGGCTGACCGTGGGGCGCATCGCCTGGGCCGGCTGTTCGTGCACGAGGGAGGCATACTCATTGACCCGCCAGATCAGCCCGTCGCGCACCGTGATGGCTTCGCTGGTACGGAATGACACCAACCCCTGGCCGCCACGCAATGTGATGCGGTACTGGATAAACGCGGTGTCGCCGTCGGCGCGAATTCGGTCGGTATGCTCGATTGCCTCGTCGGCGCCCCGGGGCATGCTGGCTTGCAGGTATTCGCGCAGCTCGGCGTAACCCACTACTCGGTTCTGGAAGAAATCGTGGTATTGGATGTCGGGGTGATAATAGGACATCACCCCATCCAGATCCCTGTGCCGCCAGCACAGGTGATGACGCAAGACCAGTTCGCCGGTGGCTTGGGTGTTTTGGCAATCGTCGGCCGGGGCGATGTCGGGCATGGAAGGCTCTAAGACGGATAGGCGGTTGAGATTGCCGAATTTTACCGGTGCCTTCAATGGCGAATTGGCACTTCTGACTAATGGCCTTTTGCCTAAATTTTGGCAAGGCATGACTCACATCAAACTAACGGAAAAGAACCGCCGAACGGAGCGGAAAAACTTACCTTGAGCGGGCGATCGGATGCTATTTTGGACCCTTCGATGGCGCGACCAGTGAAGGTCAAGGCCCTGCCGCGAGCTAAAGGAAGCGCTCAATGAAACAGGTGGGCAACATGAACAAAGTGACGTTCCCCAATGCATGCCAGCTGATGCGCTGGCACTTTCATCCGATGGGCTTTGAGGGGAGCATGGACGCCCCCGGCAGTATGGTCGCCCGCCTGTTCGACCGTGCCAGCGGCGAGACACTGATTGCCATCGCCGGCATCCCTTGCGCCACGGTGATGAATGCCGCTGATGTGGAGCGGATCATCGAGGCGGTTGAAGATGAGCTGGAGAGCTTTGTGCCGCCGTTGTCGTTGCGGGCCTGAGCAAAGTCGAGCCCCCCATGTGTACCTGGCTCGTGTGGGAGCTGGCTTGCCTGCGATGCAGACACCTCGGCGTACCGGTTTGACCCAGGTGATGCCATCGCAGGCAAGCCAGCTCCCACAAAGGCCTGCGGGCACATGAATTCCTTGATTGGCCTTTAGCCTCGCTGATCGTCGAAAAACACTTTTTTCCCGTCGACCCGCTCCGACGCCCTCGGCACATTCACGCCCTGGCCCTCCGGCTTCTCCACATACCAATAGCAGTGGCTCACGGCCCGGGTGATGCCGACATAGGCCAAACGCAACACCTCGTCTTTCTGCGCAGTGTCATAAGGCTCGCTGTCGCCGCTGCTACCCAGCCCGGCCAGACGGTAGACCTGATTCTTGTAAGGGGAGTTGGTGACATGCTGGCAGTCTCCCAGCAAAAAAACCGCATCCGCCTGCAGTCCCTTGGCGCTGTGATAAGTCAGCTGTTTCAAACGGCGAGCCTGCGGCGGCAAGCTCGAATCCACATTAACTACGGCCTGAATATGCTCTTGAATCAATAACTTATCGCTACTTTTTCGATACAGCATCAAAATCGAATCGCCATGCTGATAGTGCTCTGCCAGCTTGCGCCCCAACCCCGCATCATCGCGGTCCAGCACCGTGACCGGTACCAACGCCCTTGAATCGCCACTTGCCTTGGCCTTTTTGCCGGGGATGGCCGGTGCCGCACGCACGACATGTTCGGCGGCGTCGATGATGTGTTGATGGCTGCGGTAGTTCTCGCCCAGCATCACGCGGGTGGTGCTCGGCGATACAAACTCCTTGTTGAACTCCATGAAGTACTTCGGCGAACTGCCGCGCCAGCCATAGATGGACTGCCAGTCATCGCCCACGCACAGCAAGGATGAACGCTGCGCGCCGCGGCCCACGTGCATCGCCGGTCCACGGCTGCGGATTTCGCGCAGGCTGGCGCGAATCCACGAGACGATCTGCGGTGAGACGTCCTGAAATTCATCAATCATCAAATGCGACATCGGCCGCAACAAAGGGTCGCTGAGCAGCTTGAGGTTTTCCGGAGTGTTTTCGCCAAACAGCGAGAACATGCGGTTGTAGGTCATGATCGGAGGCGACTGGTCGAGCAGATGGTCTTCCAGGGCTTTCCAGAAAATGCTCAGGGCCTCAAAGAAAAAGCGGTCCGGGTCATCCCTGGCGAAGGTCATTTGGCCTACAGCGGTGGGCACGTCCAGCCCAAGGTTCTCGATAAAGCCTGCGGCGGCGACAAAACAGTCCAGTAACGGCGCCGATGCCAGTTCACCTTTGACTTTGTAATCGAAGCCCGGGCCAGCGGACGCATCGCCTGCCAAACTGCTTAAAAGTTGTTTTGATGAGTCATAACTATCAAGCCATATCAGAGGCTTACGGCAGAAAGCTTGAAACAAGGTGCGCTTGACCGCCCATTCTGCGCGTACCGACAGTTTCGAATTCGGGCGACTGATCTGGGCATTTTCCCGCGCATCGAAGCCCAGCACCACCCAGGCATCCAGCTCCGGGATATAGCCGTGGCAATGGAACTGGGCCCCATTGATTTCAAAGGTTTGGCGGCTGGGCTCAATGCCTTTGATCGGCCAGGCGCCCGCGCGGAACCACAGGTCCTCGATCACATCGCAGAGCTCTTCATCGCGCTTGGCCGCCAACTCGATGACAGCCACGCGCTTTTGCACATCCGGGTGGTCACGCTCCAGCTCCCTGAGCTGCAGGCCATGGCGGGCCAGCGGCGCGATCAGTTCACGGAAACGCTCATGACGGCCGTGCAACCTGTGATAACAGGCGTTCATTTGCTCGCGTTGGGCGTCGCTGATGCGCAGGTCGAACGGGTTGCTGTCGGCGTCTTCAAAACCGCTGCTCAGGGCCTCAAACGCTTGCAGCCGCTCAAACCCCGGCAGGCTGCGCACCATCGGCAGAATGCGCGAGTGAAAGGTGCGCACCACGGCCTGGGCCTCTTTGATTCCAAGGGATTGACCCCACAGGCCGAGAATCTGCATGAGCTTGTTGATGAAGTCCTTGCGCGACTCGCGGGTGAAGGTCACCACAGTCATCGAGCTGAGTTCGAAGCCCAGGTAATGGGTCAGCAGCAAAATGCGCAACACCAGCGAAGTGGACTTGCCCGCGCCGGCACCGGCAATCACCGAGGTCGAGGGTGTATCACTGAAAATCATCTTCCACTGCGCGGTGCTCGGCTGCGCATGTGCCGGCAGCAGGCGCGCCACATCGGCTTTCATGCGTTTTTTCAGGTCGGCGGTCAGCGGCAGGCGCCAATCGTCAAACAAACTGTCGTCGACGCCGGGGGCGCGATGCTCGTCCGGGCGAAAGTCACGGATCAACAACACCTGCCGCCCCTCTTCAAGACCGTCAGCCTTGCCCTCGCGGTAGCCATACTCCACACCCGCCTCGTGACCGCTGCGAAAGCCATCAGCCTGCCCGTGCAGCCAGGAAAACCGGTGCTGCGCGCGCAGGCGCGTCAAGCCGTGGCCGAATAAACGCGCGGCGAGGCGTTTGAACAGCGGCATTTCTGCCAGTGGGCGCAGTTCAGGGGGCAAATCAGGCTTGTGTTGCGGCACGCGGACTCCAGCGATGAGGATGGTATTGGCGAATGCGCCATGGTCGCCGGAATCGGCGTTGAGTTCCAGCCAATTACTTTGGTGTCATACAGTTAGGCGATGAAGTGAAAGTCAAAGCGCCGCCGATCAATCGAAAAACCGGATAATAATCCGGCAGGTTTTGCGCTTTTTTTCGATCAAGCACTGCCGGATCATGACGCCATCCACAGGAGACGATCATGCTTGAACTTCGACCTTTCAATACGTTGGGCGGCGCCCACCATGGCTGGCTCGACGCCCATCACCATTTTTCCTTCGCCGAATACCACGACCCAAAGCGCATGCATTGGGGCAACCTGCGGGTGTGGAACGACGACATCATCGCCCCCGGCACCGGCTTTCCGCAGCACCCGCACCGTGACATGGAAATCATCACCTATGTGCGTGAAGGCGCCATCAGCCATGCCGACAACCTCGGCAACAAGGGCCGCACCGAAGCTGGCGACGTGCAGGTGATGAGCGCGGGCACCGGGATTGCCCACAGCGAATACAACCTGGAAGCCACGCCGACCAAGATTTTCCAGATCTGGATTATCCCCAATGAAGCCGGTTTGCCGCCTTCATGGGGGGCCAAGCCGTTCC
Source organism: Pseudomonas tolaasii NCPPB 2192 (assembly GCF_002813445.1). Classification (NCBI taxonomy): domain Bacteria; kingdom Pseudomonadati; phylum Pseudomonadota; class Gammaproteobacteria; order Pseudomonadales; family Pseudomonadaceae; genus Pseudomonas; species Pseudomonas tolaasii. The sequence continues at coordinate 4,714,687 of NZ_PHHD01000001.1, read as the reverse complement.
CGAAAGGTGAGCGCGAGGGTTTTGTGACCTTGGCCAGCGGCAAGACAGGTGACAGCGAAAGCCTGCGTATCAGGGCCGATGCACGCCTGGTGGCGGCCAATCTTAAGGCCGGGGAAAGTGCCGAGTATCGACTCGACAGCGGGCGTCGCGCGTATCTGGTACCGGCGACGGGGGTGATTGAAGTCAATGGCTTACGTGCGCAAGCGCGGGACGGTGTAGCGGTTGAGGATGAAGGGGTGTTACGGGTCACGGCGGTTGAAGACAGCGAAATAGTCCTGGTCGACCTGGCCTGATGTAAAGCCAGCCCCTAATCAGACTGTGGGAGCTGGCTTGCCTGCGATGCGGACGCCTCGGTGTGTCAGCCATACCGGGGTGATGCTATAGCAGGCAAGCCAGCTCCCACAGTGACAGGCTTGTGTCAGTTATTCCGAGATTGCGCCGTCTACCAGTACCTGGGCTTCTTCTACCAACTGTTTGAGGTGATCCTCGCCAATAAAGCTCTCGGCGTAGATCTTGTAGATGTCCTCGGTACCCGACGGCCGCGCGGCGAACCAGCCGTTTTCGGTCATCACCTTCAAGCCGCCGATCGCCTGATTGTTGCCCGGCGCATGGCTGAGGATCTGCTGGATGCTTTCCCCGGCCAATTGCGTGCTGGTGACCTGCTCCGGCGACAGCTTGCCCAGCAGGGCTTTTTGCGCCGGCGTGGCCTTGGCATCCACGCGAATCGCGAACGGCTCGCCCAAGGCGTCGGTCAGGCCGCGGTAGATCTGGCTGGGGTCCTGACCTTTGCGCGAGGTCATTTCGGCGGCGAGCAAGGCCGGGATCAGGCCGTCCTTGTCGGTGCTCCAAACGCTGCCGTCCTTGCGCAGGAACGATGCCCCGGCGCTTTCCTCTCCACCAAAGCCCAGCGAGCCTTCGAACAGGCCGTCGGCAAACCACTTGAAGCCCACCGGCACTTCGTAGAGGCGGCGGCCAATGCGCGCGGCAACGCGGTCGATCAAGCCACTGCTGACCACGGTTTTGCCCACGGCCGCATCGGCGCGCCAGTCAGGACGGTTCTGGAACAGGTAGTCGATGGACACCGCCAGGTAGTTGTTCGGCGCCAGCAGGCCGCCGGACGGGGTGACGATGCCGTGGCGATCGTGGTCAGGGTCGCAGGCGAAGGCGACGTCGAAGCGCTCCTTGAGGCCGATCAAACCCTGCATGGCGTAGCTGGAAGACGGGTCCATGCGGATCTGGCCGTCCCAGTCGACGCTCATGAAGCGGAACGTGGAGTCGACCTCGGTGTTCACCACGTCCAGGTTCAAGCGGTAATGCTCGGCGATGGCAGACCAATAACGCACCCCTGCTCCGCCCAGCGGGTCAACGCCCAGGCGCAGGTCCGCGCTACGGATGGCATCCATGTCGATCACATTGACGAGGTCGGCCACATAGCTGTTGAGGTAATCGTGGCGATGGGTAGTGTCGGCCTTGAGCGCCTGCGCGTGGGTGATGCGCTTGACGCCAGCCAGTTTGTTGGCCAGCAGCTCATTGGCCTTGGCTTCGATCCACTTGGTCACGTGGGTATCGGCCGGGCCACCGTTGGGCGGGTTGTACTTGTAGCCGCCGCTTTGGGGCGGGTTGTGGGACGGCGTAATCACAATGCCGTCCGCCAGGCCGCTGGTGCGGCCGCGGTTGTAGCAAATAATGGCGTGGGAAATTGCCGGGGTCGGCGTGTACTCGTCGCCTTCGGCCAGCATGACGTGCACACCGTTGGCAGCCAGCACTTCCAGCGCGCTGGCACCGGCAGGCGTCGAGAGCGCGTGGGTGTCCAGGCCGACAAACAAGGGGCCATTGATGCCCTGGGCCTCACGGTACAGGCAGATGGCCTGGCTGATGGCAAGCACATGCCATTCGTTGAAGCTCAGCTCGAAAGAACTGCCGCGGTGCCCGGAAGTACCAAAGGCCACGCGCTGGGTGGAGATCGCTGCATCAGGCTGGCCGGTGTAATAGGCCGTGACCAGTCGCGGGATATCCACCAGCAATTGGGCTGGTGCCGGCTTGCCCGCAAAAGGACTGATTGTCATGCATGAACCTCGAAAAGAAGGGTGTGGAAAAAACGACAGTTTACTGAGAGTTGGACTTCTCCGCGACGGTATCTATCCCACGTCGCGAAGAGAATTTTCATACACTCAAGCTGTCTGCGCTTGCTGCAGCGCTTCGCTCAACGCCATCAGGGCAATCTCCAGATCAGGCTGCCCCTGACGGGGCAGGCTCACACGCACATGCTGATGGTACAGGCCGCCCACACTGAACAATTCCCCCGGCGCTATCGACACCTGGCGGACGAGTAACTGTTGGAATACCTGGCGCATGTCCACGTGGTATGCCGATTTCAGCCAAAAGGTCGCACCACCTGCCGGCATGTCGCAGCTCACCTGCCCGCCCAGGTGTTGCTCCAACTGCTGGTGCATTTGCGTTGCCTGTTCACACAGCAAACCGCGCAAAGAGCGCAAATGCCGGTCGATTCGTCCGCTGCGATACAGACGGGCAATCGCGCGCTGGCGTATGACCGACAAGCGGAACGAGCGCAGCAGGAACTGACGCTGCAATGGGATGCTCAAGTGCCGGCACAGCACATAACCGTAGGGCGCTTCGGGACCGAGCACTTTTTCGAACGAGGAAAAAACCATTACGCGCTCAGGGTTCACCAGGTCGCGCAACGCGGTCCCGGCCGGCTTGAAACTCAACTCCCCCCAAGTGTCGTTCTCAAGCAGCCAACACGCGTGCTGGTCCAACAGGTGTGCCACTTCCATGCGTTCAAGGGGCGTTAGCGCCCTTCCCGCGGGTTGGCTGACCGCCGAAGACAGCAGCGCCAATTGCACGGGTTCGTCGCGCAATATGCTTTCGAGTGCCGCCAGGTCCGCACTGCCATCCTTCGCCCAGGGCCATTCGATGATGCGCACCCCGGCATCCTGTAACAGCCGTAGAATCAGCCAGTCGCAAGGCGACTCGACGATTACCGTGGTGCCTCTGAGGCCCAGCGTCTCAATCAGAATATCCAGTACACCGCGCAGATCGGCGCCAATAAACACGTCATCGGCATGCCAGCAGCGATTCGGCGATGAGGTGTAGCGCGCGGCCACTGCCGCCCGCAATTCCCATACCCCGCACGGCTGCGACCACGGCTGCAACGGATACTGGCGCACCAGTTCGCGCTCCAGTCGCAGCAACGTTTCGTCCAGTGACGCCAGCAAAGCAGGCTCATCGCCGCTCAACACCACCATGCCCGGGCGCCGCGCCTCCCGATACACACGCTCGAGCAAGTCGCCGTCCGTGTGCCCCGACGGGCTGCACGCCAGTGGCCAAGCGTAATAGCCCGACTTGGCCACCGAATACACCTTGCCCTCCTTCTCCAAGAGCGAGTACGCATACTGGATCGTGGAAATCGAGACATTCAGGCGCAGGGACAGTTGACGCAAGGACGGCAACTTCACGCGAGTGTCGGTACTCACCTCGTTGATCAGGTTGACCATGTAGCGATACACCGCCTGATAAGCGAAGTCCGCCTGCCGCCCACCGCGCAGGGTCATCGCCCGGAAAGCTGCAATGCCATTTCGGGCCGGGCCGCGGGCCGTTCATAACGGCGCGTGCACACCGTATTGACAGTGCCATGCACCAGTGGACGTTTTTGATACAGCTGCTGGAGCAAGGGCAATGGCAACCCGCTGGTGTCGCTGACCCACTGTTGCAACATCTCGGAGGCGGGTTTGCCCTGCAATACCTTGTGCAATTCCGGCAGCGCCACCAGCATGCCCGGGTGGCATTGGCGCAAATAACCTTCAAGCCGTTCACCGTGGTGAATGAAGGGCGAAAACAGCAGACACAGGAGCTTGCTCTCCTCCACACCAAAAAACTGCCGGGCTTGCTCTGCCGCGGCCGCGCGACCTTCAGGGCTGATCGCCTGAGACAGCATGGTTGGCGGCGCCTGACGTTCCTGCAGATAGGTTTGCGCCTGCATGAAGAACTCCTCGACCCCGACTTCATACTCAAGCGCCCGCAGGCATTCGGCCTGCAAGCCTTGCAGGTGAGCCATCAACGGCGCGATGGCGTAAGCCGAGTGGCTTAATTGAAACCCCAGCGGGTCGGGGGCATGCGCCATGAACTCGCTCAAAAGCGGCGCGTGGCTGCCGCTGCCACCCTCCAAAAGATCGGCAACCCCGATGTAGGCCAGGTGACGATGGACGCCGGGGCTTGCGTCGGCTTTCGCAGCGTAGTGTTCGCCGTACAGGTCGCGGGCGATGTCGTCGCTCCATTGACACATGCGTGCAAACAACCCGTTGAGCGATGAGGGCTTGCCCGCCGGCATCTGTGCGCCAGTGGCCTGGGCGGTCTTCTTCAGCCAGCCCAGCAGCTGGCCTTGTTTGCGCGGTGAGTCGCCACTGACCACCGCATGCACCCCGTCATTCCAGGCGGTGACGCGCTGGAAAAAAACGCCCAGGGCAAGATAGGTGTCGTTGCACAGGGTCGCGCGAATATCCCCCGAAGTGAAATGCCCCATCATCAACCTGTCGCGCTGGCTCGCTTCACGCCCGCAGGCGGATGCCGGGCGCTGGTGGTTGAAAGGCAGCACTTCGTCGTTGTCCACCATCAGCAATTCGAGCCGGGGGTCATCATGAAAGAACAACCGACTGTAGCCGCGATGAATGTTATCCAGCATGCCTTGGGTCATACCGGCATGGCGCAGCGTAGCCACGCGAAGCCGAAACGTCCTGGGGGCCCGGCCGGCGATGGTCAACTGGGCTGCGCGCAATAATGCCAGGGTATAGCTGCTGACCCTCCCGCCACCATGGGCCACTAACAGTTTGTAATCTCCCACCTGATCCATGCCTCCGGCGGCGACGACAATGCGCTGGATCAGTAATTGAAGCGTGGTGCGCTCTGCGCGGTTGAAGTGCCCAATCAAGCGTTGCAGAACTTGCTGGTAAACATAATTCATGGCTTGTTCGTGAATAGCGCTCATTGTTCGACCACCTGAGTTGTAATATCAGTTTCAAGCAACTATTAAAAGTATTTGCTCGTTATAGGGTGTAGGCAGAATGTCCTGAGGGTCAGCATCCTTATAATTAAATGCTGACACCTTGCAACATACCGACACGGACTGCTTATCGGCGCGCGTTCGAAGCCTTCCTGGCCACGAGGGGCTCTGGAGCAAGCTTCAGGGAAACGGCCAAGCATGCTCCTAAGAGCATTCCGACAACTTCCTACAGCGCTTTAACTCCAAATTCAGCGAGTTATCAGACAGACAAAAACCAGTGCGCATTAATATCCGCGTTCGTGCCGTTTGAGTTGATACCGCATTGATGCGCCCTGAAAAAAACGCCAACAGCATGAGAGAGTCATTCATTACTCAGTCCTTGAGATGAAAGTGAAGTCTCAATTATCAGGACTGAATTTTTGATTAACAGACACAGAACCCGGTCGAAAACCAGTTCAGATAAATGAAGGGCTGCGGCTTGATACCGCACACACGAAGACGCCGCACTGGGATTCAGGGCGGCGCCGAGGGAAAAGGTAACTTTTATTGGCCGGAATACCCCTTGCACGCTTCACACAATGCGCGGGTTAAGCCCTGTCAAATGGCGCATTTGCCCCATGCGCCCGGAGTTTGGATTATCCGTTTACGAATACTCCTACACGTCAAACAGCTTCAACCTGCAAGGCAACACGCTCACGGCACGGGCATTCGTCCATATATCGGTGCGCTTCCACGAACTGATTGAACGGAAACACCGTGGTTTTCAAGGGTACCAACACGCGATCGGCTGTCAGCTGGTTGATATCCCGCAGGGCACGTTGCAAGGCCACCTGGTCCTGGATGATGCCCAGCTCCGGCTTGCCGGTGAAGTTGCCGATACAGTGCACAAAGAACTGAATGTTTTTCTGGAAAGCCGCACACGCCGGGAAAGGTGTCTGGTTGCCACCTTGCAGGCCGTACAGCACCAGGCTGCCACGTGGCGCCAGCACATCACCGAGCAATGACATCTGCGGGCCGCCCAGGCCGTCGAATACTACGTCGACACCCCGGTTGTCGGTGAACTTGTTGATCTGCATCAGCAGGTCCTGTTCTTCGGTGACGATGACCTTTTCCGCCCCAAGGGACAGCAGGTACTCGCGCTCGGCGCTGTCCTTGGTCGCCGCAATCACCCGAGCGCCCAGGGCCTTGCCCAACTGCACAAAGGAAGGGCCGGCACAATGGCTGGCGTCAGTCACCAGTGCAAACTGACCAGGTTTGACCCGCGCCAGGTCAACATACGCAAAATAGGCAATCAGCAGCGGCGTGTAATGCACGCTGGCTTCAATCGGGCTCAACACATCCGGGTAACGGGTCAGCGCCGAACGGGGCAGGACAATCTGCTCACCGTACACCGGGTAATCATTGGGGCTTTCGGCCGGAAAACTGGCCACTTTATCGCCTACTGCCAGGTCGTCCACGCCGTCGCCGAGAGCAACCACAACCCCCGCCATCTCATGGCCCAGGCCGGACGGGAGGCGAGCGTGGGAAGACGCCAGGTTCTGGCGCCACAGAATGTCGTACCAGCTGATGCCTATCGCGTCGACACGCACCTGCACTTCGCCCGGTGCGGGCTGCGCGGCTGCATGCTCTTCGCACTTGAGCACCTCGGCCGGACCAAACTTGTGAAAACGGATCGTGCGGGACATCGCAAACCTCGTCAAAGTAACCTCTAATGCCATGAACTCTATCTGGGCTTTCCCGGTAAGACCATCGGTCGCCGTTAATAGTCGACATGCCTGTCATTGATTCCGCAACTGAGGAATAGACCTCAAGTGTCGTAGGAAAACTCAATTATCCTGTGCAGAGTACCAGCCTTTCCCCGTAAGATTCAGCCTGGTCATCGTTTCTGCGTGGCCGCTCTCGTCAAGTTTGCTGACTCAACCAGGACACAAGATGAACCGTAACGACCTGCGTCGTGTCGACCTTAACCTCTTGATCGTATTCGAAACCTTGATGCATGAGCGCAGCGTGACCCGCGCGGCCGAGAAATTGTTTCTCGGCCAACCGGCCATCAGCGCAGCCTTGTCGCGCCTGCGCGGTTTGTTTGACGACCCGCTGTTCGTGCGCACCGGCCGCAGCATGGAGCCCTCCGCTCGCGCCGTGGAAATCTTCGCCCTGCTCTCTCCGGCCCTGGACTCGATCTCCACCGCCGTCAGCCGCGCCGCCGAGTTCGACCCGGCCACCAGCACCGCGGTCTTCCGCATCGGCCTGTCCGACGATGTCGAATTCGCCCTGTTGCCGCAATTGCTCAAACGCCTGCGCGCCGAAGCGCCGGGCATCGTGCTGGTGGTGCGACGCGTCAACTACATCCTGATGCCGGGTTTGCTGGCGTCCGGCGAAATCTCCATCGGCGTCAGCTACACCGCCGACCTGCCGGCCAACGCCAAGCGCAAGGTATTGCGTCGCAGCCTGCCAAAACTGCTGCGGGCCGACAGCATGCCGGGCTCCCTGAGCCTGGACGACTTCTGCGCACGGCCGCACGCGCTGGTCTCCTTCGCGGGCGACCTGAGCGGTTTTATCGATGAAGAGCTGGAAAAACTCGACCGCAAACGCCACGTGGTCCTGGCTGTGCCGCAGTTCAACGGTTTGGGCACACTGCTCGCGGGAACCGACATTCTGGCCACCGTACCGGACTACGCCGCCGAAGCGCTGACATCCGCCGGCGGTTTGCGCGCAGAAGACCCGCCGCTGCCGGTACGCACGTTTGAATTGCACATGGCGTGGCGCGGGTCGCAGGACAACGACCCGGGCGAGCGCTGGTTGCGGTCGCGGATTCAGATGTTTTTTGGCGATCCTGAGAGTCTTTAGGTTTCGTCGGGCGGGCTGTTCATCTGATCATTTCTGCCTTTCCACAAACCATGGAGCTCCATTCACTTCCAGTGGATTGCTACGTTGGGGCACATCTGAGGGCATGCTTGGGATTGTTTTAAAAGGCGACCGACTCAACCGCAGCGCCGCTTGCGCAAGACGCTATCTACCAACTGCGCATCTACGAAATTTTCGAAGACAATAAGGTTGCGTTTCATGAAAGATTTCGTGATCACGCCATGCGCATCATGGCCCGTCATGGGGTCGACATCATCGCACTGTGGCAAACCAAGACCGACCAGCGTACCGAGAGGATGCGCCAGGGTAGAGCAAACCTGATGGCTGACCAGGAATGGTCTGCCATCAAAGAAAAAAGCGCCGCGGGGCACGGCGCAATGGTGGGCCAGATTCAAGAAAAGGTGATGGCGTTGACCGACTATTCACGGATAGCTGCCGGCCTGCCACGGCCTTGATGCATATGCGACTACAGTTCCTTGAAACGGTGGCGCGGCCTCCCGGGCACCGGCAACCGGATGCTGTAGATATTGCCCGCCGCCGGATAGTCCGCGTGCTCGGCCGCCGACATGCCGAATTTGGCGGTGGTAATGAACAGGGTACGCATATCCGGTCCGCCAAAGCAGCAACTGGTGGGCCGTGGCACCGGCACCGGCAAAGTCTGCAGCAGGACCCCATTGCGGTCGTATTGCAGCAGGCAGCCTCCGTTGAATTGGCAAACCCACACGTTACCCTCGATATCCAGCGCCAGGCCGTCCGGTCGGCCCAGTTTCTCCGGTGTCCGGGCGAACACCGATACCTGTTGCAGGTGGTTGCCGTTCGCCAGGTAAGGAGCGCGGTAGAGCGTGCGGGCCACCGAGTCGACGAAAAACAACTCGTCCCCCTCACTTGCCCACGCCAGTCCATTGGGCAGGCTGATACTGTCCAGTATCACCGAGGCGTTCAGCCCGGCGTCGTAGCGAAAGAGCTTGCCCGTATTGCGGCTGTGACCTTCATCCATCAAGCCGGTGATGAAGCGGCCCTGCGGGTCGCATGCACCATCATTGAAGCGATAGGACGACAGCGTAATGGCCAGCTTTGAGTTCTGGGTGACCCGCAGACTGGTGCGGTCGAGGATGGCAACGCCTGCATTCCGGGTGAAAATCAGGTTGCCCTTTTCAGTCAATGCCAGGGCGCCAATGCGCGCAGGCGACTCATACAGTCGCGTCAGGTGCCCGTGCAGGTCCAGGGCATTGATCTGGCCGCCACTGATGTCGACAAAGAGCAGGCACTGATGGGTTTCATCCCAGACCGGGCTTTCACCCAGATCGGCCTGGCACGGTGAAAGCAATTTGAGCTCTTCCTGAGCAGGCATATTCAACGCTCCTTGATGTGGTCCCAAAGCCGGGCAACTTGTTCGGCACTGGTGGCCGTCACTCGGGCCAGATCGACCGGGTAGTCGACACCTGGGTTTTCGACAAACCGCGTCGCCGTAAACTGGCCATTGCTGGCACGCAGGACATAACCAGAGTCCTGGCACTGCTGCGACGCCAGGAACACCACGCCAGGCGTCACCCATTCAGGCTTGAGGTTCTCCGGTTCGCCCGTCACGCCCCACATGCGGGTCTTGGCCACTGGGGATACCGCATTGACGAGAATGCCGGCTTCCGCGCCTTCCATGCTTAGCGCATTCATGATGCCCAGTTGTGCCATCTTGCCGGCGGCATACGCCACCAGGCCCGGTTGGGCATATTGCTGGTACATCGCGCGGTCGGATGACGTCAGCACGACCCGTGCGGCAGCAGACTGTTTGAGGTGTTTCCAGGCATGTTTGCATAACCACACGGGGGTATAAATATTGATATCCACCGCGCGGCCGATGAATGTTGCATCAGCCTCTTCAATCGATTGATAACCGACCCAGCCGGCGTTGTGAATCAAGATATCGAGTTGGCCAAATGCCTCGATGGCCGTTGCCACCAATTGCTCGCAACCCTGTTCGCTGGACAAGTCCCCATGATGCCCTGCCACGTTGAACCCCTTGTCCCTGAGGGCATTCGCAGCCTCCATGGCGATGGAGCCATCGCCCCCGGCGCCCAGCTTATCTGCGCCGATATCACTGATCACCACATTGGCGCCCAGCGTGGCCAGCGCGTGCGCATAACTAAAACCGAGCCCTCTGCCAGCGCCCGTTACAACTGCGGTCTTTCCTGTAAAGTTCATTGACTGTTTCCTCTTGAGTGCCACCTCACCTTAACAATGAATATTCACGCTGTTTAATACTAACGACGGCGCAAGTTGATATCTGGTTCATATCAAGTTGATGTTCAACCCGAATAATCCCTTGATAATTATTCGTCTGACAGCCCATCCGGAAACCACTCCACGGCATTCGGATCTGCTCGATAGCGCTTGCAAGTTTTGGATCCAAAGTTCAACTTAGCCATGTTTATTCTTTAGTCGAGCGCCTGTTTGCCGGTAACATTGCCGCACCCAGTCCACAGATCAGTTCAAATGAAGGAACAGAAGAAATGATCGAAACCCGCCTGCTACGCCAATTCATCGCGGTGGCTGAAGAGCTGCATTTCCACAACGCCGCCATTCGCCTGCACATGGCCCAGCCCCCGTTGAGCCAAGCCATCAATCGGCTGGAAGACAAACTGGGGTTCAGTCTGTTCACGCGCAATAAACGCGGGGTCAAGCTGACCCCCGCTGGCGGTGCATTTCTGAATGCGGCTTACGGCACGTTGAAGGAGTTGGAGCTGGGCATCGAACACGCACGCCAGGTGTCCGAGGGCATTGCTGGCAAACTCACGGTGACGGCGGTGTCCATCGCCTACTACGAGTCACTGCTCAGTACCCTGCGCCAGTTCCGCGAGACCTACCCCAAAGTCCAGTTGATCATCAAGGAGATGCCCTCTTCCAGCCAGGCCAAGGCCATTCTGTCGGGAGAAGCGGATATTGCCTTCATGCGCAAGTTGCCGATCTCGGCGGAAAACGTCGAGTCACGCCTGTTGCTGGACGAAGAGATCGTGATGGCGCTGCCCGCCCATCACCTGAAGGCAAAGGAAAGTCAGATCGACTTGAGGGACTTCGCCGGGGAAGACTTCGTATTCACCCCCGAAGCCCTGGGCACCGGCTATCACAGTCAGCTGATCGCCTTGTGTGAAGCCGCCGGTTTTTACCCCAAGGTGGTGCAGGAGCCCGCGCAGATCCATACCTTGATCGGCTTGGTGGCCTGCGGTTTCGGCGTTGCCCTGGTGCCTGAGTCGATTGCCAACTCAATCATGCGCGACAAGGTCCTGTTCCGCCGGATCTACCCCGTGACCGCCTCCCCCAACCCGGCCATCGGCCTGTATATGAGCTGGAACACCCACAACGAATCACCGTTGATGGACAGCTTCATTTCCATGCTCGACTTCAATGCCGCTCCCCGGGTCTAGGGGATGTTGGCTGCTCAGGTCACTTAGAGCGCCCAGCGAGAATTGGCGAGCCGACCGATAAAGTAAAATACTTTCGCGGTCATTAGTAAGAGCCTGCAGATATCAGAAAGAAAACCCGATACTTGACGACTCGAGCCTCTTTTTTAGTTAGGGTCGCGCCCCCCCCGCTATACGCCAACTGCCGAAAATTACAACCAAACAAACAGCTCATCATGGATTAATACGGGCGCCATCAAAAAGCAACTAAGCCTCGTCAATAGTATTAAACAGAGATTTTTATAGTATTTCTCATCTGACTCTTCGCGCCGCACTATCACCGCCACCTTTGCAAGAACGCGTTCCGGGCATCGCCACGGCAGCCGGTGTAACAAGACGCCAACTTAGTGCACCCGCGCCGGCTGGATCCCCGATTCACGCACAGACAAAGAGACGCTGAATGCTGACGACACACCCACATTTCCAGGCCATGGTCACTGACTGGACACCCTATACCTGGCGCTCACGCCCAGCCTTGCATCAGCCCACCTATCCCTGCACCGCCGAGCTGGAGGGCGCTCATGTGGAGTACTTCCGGGGCATTCGCAATCCATTGGGCGTCAAGGTCGGTCCCGATGTGAGCCCCCGATGCCTTGCTGGCGTTGATGGATCGGCTCAATCCCCGCAACGAACCCGGTCGTCTGACACTGCTCCACCGCATGGGCACTGACCAACTCCGGGAAACACTGCCTGCCTTACTCAACGCCGTCACGCACTCAGGCAGCAACGTGCTATGGCTGCGCGACCCCATGCATGGCAATACCGAAACCCTGACGTGCGGCACCAAAACCCGACGCTTTGAGCAGATCATGCGCGAGATTGAAGCGGCCTCCAGCGCCCATCGCAAACAAGGCACTCGCCTGGGCGGCGCGCGCAACCTGCAACCCGAGGACCTGTCCCGACGTTACCTGAGCAAGGTCGACCCACGCCTCACCATGAATAAGCCCTCGATCTAGCTCTACGCGTTGCACACCTGGCCCGCTGAGACGACCCCGCCCTTCCCCGCAGCCGAGTTTTTATGCCCGCCGTCATCTACATTTTTTCGCTCTGTACTTTTACATTCGGCTTGTCCGAATTCGTCGTTGCCGGGTAAGCGGATGGCGAACACATCTTTACTTCGCCCACACATCGATCCGCTTTCAACTGCTATATAAGACTCCGCCTCGCTAAGAGGTGTAAGTAGGTCGTGGGAGCGATGCGATCATTTGATCAAAGGCCACCACCGCATATCTTCCATCAAGGCTTTTCAAGGTTGGCATTTCTGAAGGAAACCCGAATCGCACTCTGCCGGGAAGCACTTCATCCATAGCTGAGTACCAGGTCAGCAGAGCTTGTTGGAGACGCACGTGTAGCTCGAATCCACTCCGTCGGCGGGTGGTGTCTGCTTTGGCTCGCTCTCGCGCCAGCCGAGGATCTATGCGGCCAACAATGTAACAGTCAGCAAAGCCAATACGTCCTTGTGCGATTGTTTCTCTTGTGGCGTCCCACTCTATTCGCCAGTTGTGTTCGCTCGTCTCGCCGATCTGCCAAAGGCTCCAAATGTAGTGGAGCTTGAGAGGGTCACTGTCACACAAAGCCCACGAAGAAATGTCTTCCATGGCCAACGCTTTTTGCCAGCGATCCACGTTCCGCTCTGCCCAAAAAGTTGCTGCTCCGACTGGATCTTTTATCCGATCCGGCTCGTTTTCAAAACGGCCGTTTTCAGGAATGACATGTTGCCCTCCATGCTTGGCGCACCAAGTCGTTTTCCCGCTGGCGCTGATTCCTTCAACAACCAAAATCATCGTTATGGCTCCTCCGTTAATTGCGCCATCCTTGCAAGTCCCAAATCATCAGGGCTTGCGTGGTTTTTGCCGCCAACCACTGATGCGGCAGCAGTTGCTCGATCTCGCTCTCCCGCTGCGTCGGCAATGGAGCCACATCACGTACACCGGGCAAATGCCAAGCGCAAGGCCGCACCGATATCAGCAGGGGCGCTCTCACAGGGAACAGCGATATGCAGACTTTCGCTGATACCCTTACCGCTCCAAAACTCCAGTTTTTCATGATGACTGGGACGAATGGTTATCTGGCCTCCCCTACGCTCGATACTGCACTTTTTCATGTCTTTGAACAGTGCGCGTCGCGTCTTGTAGCCAAAGCGCTCCAACTTACTGTCCACCCACTGCTTATACCGGTGAAGGGTCAATGTGTTGTCGTACAGGTCTCGATCAAACGTAGCTTCAGGATGCATCCACACATCCTTACGCGGCTCGGGAAGCACAAAACGGCTATGAGCCAATGCGCCCAATACAGCCTCACCCAGTGCCCGATCACTGATATCCGGAGTGGCGTGATGCTCGACCCCCAGCGGGTCTGCTCGGCTGGATCGATAGCCGGAGTAAGTTTTGACATACACAAGCTCGTTGTTCATGCCTGCATCCGCCCAAGCTGTTTTCACCACATCATCCATCTTGATGCGCCTCGGTGATTTTTACAGTAACCAGGCTAGTACCGACCAAAGAGGTTACGCTGGACCTGAATCAGGTGCGCTTCGATCAGCTCGCGTGAGAGCTTCTCGTCGCGGTCACGCAGGGCATCGACAATCGCGCGATGCTGCTCTTCATATTGGCTGCGGCGCTCAGGGGTCAACGAGTTTTTCTTCAGGCGACCCCACTCGCCCTCTTCCCGAATCTGCGTGGTGAGTTCAAGTATTTTAAGGAAAAAGCTGTTGTGAGTTGCTTCCGCGAACGCCTGATGCAGGGCCCCATCCCAGTGCTCGAACTCCTCAATGGTAGAAGCGGCTTCCGAGCGGATGATGCACTCGTCCATCTTCTCGAAATCTGCCGCCGTGGCGTAGCGCACGATCAGACTCGGCATCTGGGTTTCGATCAACAGGCGCGCTTCCATCAGTTCGGCAGGACTGGTCTGCACAGCTGAGGTGCGGTGTTCAATCGCTGGCACCACCAGGCGCACATTGTCGGCAACAAAAGTGCCACTGCCCACAGTTTGAGTGATCAGCCCCATTCCCTTGAGGTTGGACAGAACACGCCGGACTGAGCCCCTGGAGGCCTGAAAGGATTCGCTCAATTCTCTTTCGGCAGGCAACTTTTGCCCCGCCGCAAGCCGGCCGCTTTCGATCTCTTCGACCAGGTACTTGGCCAAGCTCCGTGCGCCATCGGCACGAACGGATTTTTGAGCCACTGCTTCACTCACGCTGAAAGCCTTATGTCAGGAGGGTTGGGTGTGCATGAGCGTTAAAGGTATACCAATGGGTCTAACGCTGCAAAAAGATGGTTGCATTGGTTCTTTTTTTGGTCCTATATCCAGCCACAACCGAACCACAAATAGACCGCAAGAGGACCAATAACGATGAAACTTGCCACCCTTGAAAACGCTGCCGGCGAACGCATTATTGCCATCGTGAATAGCGAAACCGAACGCTTCTGGCCTGTATCCGAGCTTGTCTCAGGCTTTACCGGCGACATGAACCAATTGGTACTACAATGGGACCAACTTAAATCTGACCTGGTACCGCGTGGTGAAGGACAGTCACTGGAAAATGTCACACTGAAAGCGCCGCTGCTACCGCGCCGCAACCTATTCTGTGTCGGCAAGAACTATCACGAACATGCAGCCGAGTTCAGCAAGTCCGGTTTCGATCACAGCGCCAAAGACGGCGAAATTGCACCTGAATTCCCGGTGGTCTTCACCAAGACTCCAGACACTGTTATTGCCACAGGCGACAAAATCCCGCGTCACGCCGATGTAACGAACCAGCTCGACTATGAAGCTGAATTTGCCGTGATCATCGGTAAAGGCGGCCGTGGCATCAGCAAGGTAGACGCCTACGCTCACGTGTTTGGTTACACCATCGTCAACGACATGACCGCCCGCGACCTGCAGAAGAACCACCGCCAATGGTTCCTCGGCAAGTCGCTCGATGGTTTTGCGCCGATGGGCCCTTGGATCTCCACGCCTGACGAAGTCAACGTCGCGGATGCCACCATCCAGTGCTGGGTCAATGGCGAGCTGCGTCAGAACGCCAACATTGGCCAGTTGATATTCGACATCCCTCACTTGATCGAAACCATTTCCGCCGGCATCGAGCTCAAGCCGGGTGATGTCATTGTGACCGGCACTCCGGTGGGCGTGGGTATCGGCTTTACGCCGCCGCGCTTCTTGCAGTCGGGTGATGTCGTTCGCATCGAAATTGCCGGCATCGGCGCTTTGGAGAATGAGGTGGCAGAGTGACTAGCCAGATCCTGGACGGCATTGCCTTCGAGGTTTCAGGGGAAGACGAGCCACTTCGAATACCGGGTATGCAGGGCACCTAAACCGTGCCCTTTCCTCGCGCTAGAGCGGCCCAGCGTCAGGCGACGGATTGCAGCGGATCACAAAACAGCTTCAAGGAAACTCCACCTTGCAATCTGACAAGGCAATCGAACGCCCGTCGGACACAACAAACCGGTCACCGTCAATTCGGGCAAGGAGCAAGCCACGGGCCTTTGCTCCAGCCTCAACAGCTTCGCGCCAGCCCTCTCTATCACCATGGTAAGAGAGTGCATGGAACTGAAGCCCATCCGGCAGATGAATGTTGCAACTGTCGGAAACAACCCCGCCGCTGGTGGCTCTTATCACTCCGGCCGCGTCCAGGAGCGCGTTGAACTGCTTCTTTGCCTTACTCTTTCCATCATCCTCGTAGTAAACGAACTCAACGCCCTCAACAGGACTCAAGCCTGGTACAGCACGCTGCCCACGCTGCTCGATGGCGCCGCCCAGGATTTTCTCCAATGCATCCCGATCACTGCTCATTACCTGTCTCACTTGGCTGCCTACGTTTTGAGCTGTGAAAAAGTAACCACTGGACCATATTCCTGATCAGATATTATCGCTTGCACACAAAATTGCTTGTCTGGGAACTGACTCAACAACACCATCCTCCATGACTGAGCAACAATCCTGCACAGCTGTTCATAAACAGCATCATCCACCCTGTCCCGGCAGCCGCCAAACACATCGTACAGATGCACGTGATTCAAAAGCTTCTCAACCGCTGCCACATCATTATCACAACCCTCCATCCACTCGGAGAATGCCTCAGGGGTAAATCTGCTCTCCAGAAACACACCCGACTCATGACAAACAAAGTCCGGAAACAAGACTTTGGAAAACAACAAGACATCTTCAGGATGTACAACATCACTGATAAAAGAACTCTCATCCAACTCGGACTGATCCGACCATTGAGACTTCCAGCGCTCGTATTTTGTAGACCTGACCGGCTCTGTCGTCCTAATTGTTTTCATGGCACTTCTTCATTGATGCCTCGTGGAGATGTTGTGTTCGTGGGAGAGTTGATCGCTCTCCAGCGTGGAGCGATCAATCAGCCGATGGCTCATTTTCATTAAAGAAAAAATCTGCTCGAAACAGACTCTTAAGCTCGGCCCGGCGCTGTGAGAACAGCGAAAAGTCGCTTGCCACATCCTGAATATTTTCTGTGACCCTTACAAGATACCCATTATTCAGTTTTTCAATGGGAAAGCCTGATGCAGCAATCCGCTCAACATCGACCTCTTCAGCAAATTCATCGCCGTAGACCATGGCCCACCCCATATCCGGCACGACCGGATTCAAAGCCGCTCTGAATGAGCCGATTTGAAAACTATTATTTTTCGTATCAGGGCCGAGTTCGGGGTTACTGAAAAGGTGCAGCATTCCAAGCTGAGGGGGAAAAACTTCACTCCATGCCTTGAAGAGCGAATACCAATCGACTCTTTCGCTAATGGCCGAGCGTAAGTGGACTGAGCCTGGAACCAATCGCCCCCTGGCATTTCGCATCGTGTGAACAACGCTCCCGGTGCTTTTGATCGTTGTCTTTCTCCGCCAGGCGAAGTGGTCGTTAAACTCCGACAATGCGCCATTTACCCGCATGGTTCCCTTGGATGCCCACCACGCCTCAGTCTCGGCCACGCCCATGAACGACTCGACGAATTTATCCGCGTTGTGCGACACCTGCTCTGGAACAAGTAACCCCCCATCCCGGCTTAACGTCGCAAGGAGCGCCTCTCCAACGCCCCAACCACCGGTTTCAGACTTCGTCCTGATTGCGATCTGCACATAGGGCTTCATATATTTTTAAAATCTCGTCGATTCAAGCATGGCAGTATGCCATCTAACAAGTCACCTTTCGTTCAGCGATCCGTCATAGGCAGCCAATGGTGATACGCGAGGCGTGATTGAGCGTATCGGTAGGTTTTTTGATTGGGTGAGTCAAAATGCACACGGGCCCTCACCCTAGAATAACCGCTCACTCCCCCACCAGGCTCGACCATGAAACTGAGCAGCCACGCCTTCGCCGACAACACGGCCATCCCGGGCGAATACGCCTTCGCCGTTCCCGATGCCGCCCATCACTACGCGCTCTCGAGCAACCGCAACCCGCACCTGGCCTGGGTCGACGTGCCGCCAGGCACCCAGTCATTTGCGCTGGTGTGCCACGACCCGGACGTGCCCAGCGTCGGCGACGACGTCAATCAGGAAGGCAAACGCGTGGCCCTCAACCTGCCGCGCGTGGACTTTTACCACTGGCTGCTGCTGGACATCCCCGCCGGAGCCCGTGAAATCAGCGCCGGCAGCCATAGCGCAAGCATCACCGCCCATGGCAAAAGCGGCCCGCAAATCGTCGGCGGCCTGCGCCATGGTTTGAACGACTACAGCCTGTGGTTTGCCGGCGACCCACAGATGGCCGGTGACTATTTCGGCTACGACGGCCCCTGCCCACCGTGGAACGACGAACGTCTGCACCATTACATTTTCACCTTGTACGCACTGGACGTTGCGCACCTGGAGGTACAAGGTGCACTCAATGGCGCCGCCGTGCTGGCTGCGTTGCAAGGTCATGTTCTTGCCCAGGCCAGCCTGACCGGCACTTACACCCTGGCCCCTGACGAGCTGCTCAGCGTTGACTAAACCGCTCCCCGACCTGCGCGCCCAATGGCGCTTGCCCTCCGGCGCGCTGCTGCAACCCCAAGACGTGTGCACCCTCGCGCGGCCGCAGTTGGCGCGCGGGCACTACGCGCGGGACTTCCGCTTTTTCGAAGCCACATTGCTGGTGGTCACCTGTGGCGCATTGGTCGTGGAAAATGCCACCGGGCGCTGGGCGGTGGAAGACGCCGGAAGCCTGCTGGCCGTGGCCAAAAACACCCAGGTCAACGTGCAAAAGACCCTCGCCGATGACGGCGCGCCCTACACCGCGCAGTTCCTGACGTTTGCCCCGGCGCTGCTCACTGAATTTCATCAGCGTTACGGCCATGTGCTCACGCCGGCCTCTACAGTCGAGGTCTGCCGGCAAATTTCGCTGGATGAAGGGCTGAACGATTCGCTGCAGTTCTGCATTCGCGGCATTGAGTCACCAGACGTCTCGGGCCTCCAGCGCACCCACCGCGCATTGGGCCTGCTCCTGGCGCTGCAGGAGCGCGGCATTATCTACTCACGCCCCTCTGCACCAGGCCTTGCGGAGCGCTTGACCCACCTCTTGGCCAAGTCACCCGAACAGCCCTGGACCGCCGCGCTGGCTGGCCGTGAATTAGCGGTGAGTGAAGCGACCTTGCGCCGTCGGCTGGCAGATGAAGGGGTTAGCTTCAGTACGTTGCTGACGGAGATTCGCATGCACCACGCGATGATGTTGCTGCAGACGACGCACCTGGGCGTGTCGCAGATTGCGGATGCGTGCGGGTATCGGGCGCTGTCGCGGTTTTCGATGCGGTTCAGGAGCCGGTTTGGGTTTTCGGTGCAGGATATTCGGTAGGCAGGAAGGCGGCTCTCAAGGCCCGCCCCCTTTTTCGTGTTACTTAATCTTCTTAATCAATGTAGCCACCATCAGCTTAACAGTCCGTGTTGAAGCCTCAACCTCCTCGCTTAATGCGTGCACTACCCGCGCCGAATCAAAAAAATGTCCGGCAGAAAAAATAGATTCAATTGACTCAATGGCATGAATGGTGACCGACTCATCTTCAGACTTAGCCAACTCCAACAAAATATTGATAGCCCTCTCATCATTTGAGTCACTAAGAGATTCCGCGCATCGAACCTGCCAATCATCAGATTTCGCCTTAAGTACGGTCTCAAGCTTGAGCCAATCCGAACTATCAAACTCCGTAACTTTGGCGCGGGCGATATTCATGCCCAAGTCCGACCAATAGTCCTCTGAACCAATAGAGTCCAAAAAAAGCTCATACTCTTTAAACATTTTTCACCTGTCAGAACTTTGTCGGGTCAGTGCAACCCCGACCACAAGGATAGCCGGCGGTAACACGATCGCCCACCTTAATAACTTCAACATTTACCCCGTTTACCGTCGTTTGATGCAACGAGGCACCATCAGCTCTAGTCGCGAGCGCTGGCCCATTCCCGGTAGCCCGAACGGCACTCATCGTCTGCGCATCCGTCCACGACGCAGGAAACAAGGTACTGGTTTTAATCTTCGAAATATTCCTGTCATCGAACTGAGCTACCAATTTTGCATTTCGTGTTCCGTCCGGGTTGCTCGATAAGATCTCCACCGCATAATCGGGATGGGCATTACTAGCCTCACCCGAGCGCCAGAGAAGGAGGGAATTTATTTCCCATACCCTCGTCCGTCTAGTGGAGCCGGTCGCAGGATTGCCCTCAGTAGCAAACGAAGCGCCATTGGTAAGAGCCTCAATTCAAGCAGGGACCTCCCGGGTAATGCCGAATCCTTTCATTAGGGAGTGCTCTCGTAACAGCTGCGCTCTTCTGTGCTTTCTGCAAGTCTGAAAATTTTTTGTCAAAGCAGCTTGAGCGCTAATACTTATTACCTCATTAAAAGCTGTCGCGATGCCTTTTGCACCATTTTCAACTCAATAATTTTTCCATGGCTTCTGGTGACCCAATAGATATAAAACCCCACTCACGATCATCAAACTCACCAATCTGCTTAAACAGCAATCCACTTTCTTCACAGACGTGACAACAAAGACTAAAATCCTCAGCCACACTTCCAGACCACCCCGCATCAAGGATACGCTTAATATTAAAGTTTTTGGGTGTCGCAGCAACATATGAGCAACGCTCATTAACAATTACATCAATTACAGTTGCAATGGAACGTCCTGAAAGACGTAAGGCACCGAAAAACTTTAACTTCTCACAAGCCTCTACGGCAGATTCTTGTAAGTCACTACCACCTAAAATCTCACCCCCTCGAAACTTCAGTGCCCCCCACAACTTTCGATAGCGTACGATTCGAGTATCTGGCTGCCAAGCAGAGTTACCTAGAAATAACCAAACATCATACCCGGGCAGACCTTTATCAATCAGGCCATAAATAAAACTCAATACGCCCGCAAGTGAAACACTTGACCTATCAGTTACTAAAAAACTAGCCCCTGACAGTACTGAGCTCAAACTCTCTCTAGCCCAACGTGGGTTAATCACATCGTTAGTTATAGAAATATCAGGTGTACTCACGACTTGAAGATCAATAGTCATAATGATTTCCGGCTTCATCATTAAAGTGGGACCCACGATTTTGTGAGTTACCTGAACCGAAATCGTGACCTCCTGCATCATCACGAATCCTTACCGTTTTGAGCCCCCCACCTGATGCTGGAACCTCGAACTCATAGATTTTCCCCGGCTGAGGATTACCCCTTTTATCAACATTTGGTAGGACACGGCTAGGTTGCTGGCTTGTGGGGATGTCTGATTGGCGTTTAGCTTCATTGAAAGCTCCACTTCGTCCCGCATCTATAGGGCTCATATTCTCAGGAGCTGTGCCCTTTACACCAGCCTTGCCCGCGCCAAATGCAATTGCAGCCCACTTCGCAACTTCACTAACCTTATCAGGCTCAATATTGAAACCCAACCCCGCCGCAAAACTCCCCGCAGCCTCCACCACCCCAGACGCAATCCCAGCCTCCACAATCTGAAGCTGAGCCGTCATATTGGTTAGCTGTACCACCGTGAGTACCCGTTTCATATCATCCGGGATGGTGGCGTCGACTCGAGCTTGAGAGATGAGCTCGTGAGTCTTGTTGTAGTTCGCTACGTATTCCTGTGACGCCGCAAAGCAATCCTTGGGGCTGCGTTCGCAAAATGATTTCAGCGCTTTGTCATTGGCATCACTCAAGGATGCAAACTTATCTCTCACTTCATCGCAGTTGTTATTCTCGGTACACGTTCTAGCCTCCTTAATTAACGCCTCTACCTCTTGGTGGCCAAGGTGATTGAACGCTGTCGCTTGCTGCGAAACCCAGCCTGCAACTTGCTGATCTTTTTCACTCCCCCCGGCCACAGCTGCGGCGGTCATGCCCAGCAGCTGAGAAGTCATAGCCAGGACTTGATCATGGGCGATGCCAGGAAAAATCACGTCTCCATATTGTTCAATCAGCGCCTTGTTCGCACCTGCAGCCAGTGCTGATGTCGCGAAGTCACCTCCTGCTGCTTCGCCAATCAGCCCGCCGACAATGGCATGAACTGCAACCTTCGTAGGCAAGCCGGTACCAAGCAGGCGATCACCAACCTTGTCATAAATTGCGCCGGTGAGAGCGTCAGATGCCAAGCCAATTGCCGCTTGCCCAAGGTTGTCGACAAAATTACCACCATTCGACACGGTTTTAAGCGCTGCGCTTACAGCGAGTCGTGAGCCCACATTGAGATCAAAACCACCCATGCCACCGCTGACCCCCGCGACCACATATCCTTTCAAACTGTCGGCGGATGTCACATCTTTTAGAACGGCACCTAAATTTCCTCTGTTGTTGATTGTGCTTATCGCTGCGCCACTGGCCGCAGAAGTGATTACTGAAGTAATAGCAACGTTGGCCCAACCGGCAGCAGTCGCAGCGGTTGCGGCGGTAGCAGCCGTTGTTGCGGTCGCTGCAGTTGCCGCGGTAGCAGCAGTTCCCGCCGCCATCGCAGAACCAGATCCAGCAGTTGCTCCTGCAAGCGAGCCAACCCCAGCGCTAGCTGCACCCGCCGTTAACACAGTCACGATGATAATGATCGCCAGCATCGCCCCTTGCCCGAGGCTGGAGTTGCTGTACTTATACGAGTCGTGTGTTTCTTTGATCAGCTTCCAGTCAACATCGCCACGCTTTTCGGCATCCTTCAACCAGGCCATCTGCGGGTCGGCCTTGACCATCGCATCAATCGCCTGGCTAACCGTCTGTTGGTTAACCTGTTTGACATCGATGTGCAAACCATCAACGGCTTTGATGACGATATCGCCCTTGGCTGCCATTTGTGTCTGCCTGAGGGTCTCGTCGGTATTGCCCTTGCCACTCATGCTGTTCCAGGCAAGGCTGCTTTTGCTTTTAGCGTGGTTTTCCTGATGAAGGTCTTTCATACCCTCGAAGGTCACAGCACCGCCACTGACGATGGTCAGATCCTCACCACTGTCCAGTTTGGCAACCTGGAACTTCTGATCTCCCTGGCTCTGAATCGTGAGGTCACCACCGGTTTTTATTTCGCTGCCTATATTGGTGACCTTGGTCACTTCATCACGCTGGGTTTTCTTGCTGCCGAAACCACCCTTTTTCTTCATGTCATACAGTGAGTAATCACTGTCTTCTGCCGAGAACAATCCAAGGTTATTGCCCGCGACCAGATAAGCCTCATCCCCAGCGCTGATACGGCTTGCAATTAACGCCAGGTCCTTACCCGCACTTAAAGTCACGTCACCACCAGCACTCACCGTCGTAGCCACTTGGCTGACGTGATCTTCCTGGCGCTTGGTACTGGATGTCTTGCTATAGGAGTGCTGTTCATCAGCACCAGACGCCAAGAACAAGTCGCTGACTGCACTCATTGTGATGTCACGCTTGGCGTCTATTTCGCTGGCGATTGCATTCAGGTCGCGTCCTGCGCTGACTTTCAAGTCACGCCCGACCTCTACCTCGGAACCGCTCTGGGTGATGTCCTCGGTACGATTACGCTTCCCAGTACTCATCGTGTCGTGCTGTTGCGCGGCCACCAGATTAACGTCACGCCCTGCAACAATCGTGGTGTCATTACCACTTTCCAGCACGCCGCCTTTGCTGGTGACATCGCGACCCGCCCCGAGGCTGAGGTCGTTCGCAGCCTCTATGCGTGCCGCACTGTCGATGTAATCGGTCTGTTTTGAAAAGCCGACGTCATAACCCGCTCGGGTCACGCTGCGTTCGTTGATCACGTCGCCGTTGACGGCCGTCAACGACACATCGCGCCCGGTGATAATGCCGCCGGATTTATTGACGATGTTGTTGCCCGCCAGCAGGTCCAGGCGGTTGCCTGCTTCAATCAGGCCGCTGTTGATCAGATCGTTGCCCGCGACAGCTGACAGGTTGTTGCTGGCCCGCAAAGTACCCGCGTTCTCAAGGTTTTTACCGGCGATAAGGCTGACGTCCTGGCCCACAATCAACGCACCGTTAGGCGCCAATCGGTTATCGGCCTGGGCCAGGTAGACCACGGGCACCAGGACTTTTTCACCGTTGACCACCTGCTCTTCGAGCCACACGATATCGTGGGTTAACGCGGCTACTTGCTGGCCTGTCAACGACACGCCTACCGACAGGTCCAGTGACTGTTTGCTGCGGATGGCGTTGTCCATCAAGTAA
This sequence comes from Pseudomonas tolaasii NCPPB 2192, assembly GCF_002813445.1. Taxonomy (NCBI): domain Bacteria; kingdom Pseudomonadati; phylum Pseudomonadota; class Gammaproteobacteria; order Pseudomonadales; family Pseudomonadaceae; genus Pseudomonas; species Pseudomonas tolaasii. The sequence goes on along the minus strand of NZ_PHHD01000001.1, from coordinate 4,690,751 downwards.
CGGAATACCGCTTCGTCCGAGGTCTTACCGTCGATGAAGCGTTGGCCGGTGCGGTCGACAATGGCTTGCTGGATCAGTCGTTGTTCGTAGAGGCCATCTCCCAGACGCTTGGCACTGTCGTCCGGGTTATAGCCCAACCCTGCGAGCAGGTAATCCGAGCTCATGAACTGTTTGAGGTCGGTCAGTACCGGGTTTGTTTCGATCAGGTATTTATGCGGCTGCGAGACCGCCTTGCTATCCGGCAAGCCCTGCACGCGATTGAGGGGTTGCCCGCTGACGGCCCCGGAAGCGCCCGCCGTTGTGGCCGCCAGAGGGGTGATGCCGGGCAAGTTGAAATCACCGGCCTGATTGGCGCTGACGCGGGTGTTTCGGTCCACGGTGGACACGCCCGGCACAACCAGGGTTGGCGTGCCTGCTGGTGTGGTCACGGCAGTGCTAGGATCGCGGTCGGAAGGGTTTAGACCGGCAAGATCAATACCGCTGACGGCGGGTGTACCCGCTGGATTGGCGGCAGAGATGCCGTCCAGCCGCGTGATATCGGCGCCGGAAGTGCGGCCCGGAAGACCGGTCACGGTGTCGGCGCTGGCGGTGCCTGAAGCATTGATTGCGCGGGCCTCGGCGGTGATGCCGCCAGCTTCACGCGACGCGACCGAGACTTGACGGGTGCTGGTCGTGACCTGAGTCGCGCCGTCGAGCTGGAGCGTACGCGCTTGGCCTTCAGCAAGCGCCTGCTGACGCTGGGCCAGGCTTACATCGGCGCCGCCCATGGTCCAGCTTTGCGAGCCAGTGCCCGACTGAGCGGTTTGCTGGGTGGCGGTGCCTTGCCCGCTCACGCGGAACAGGCCGTTTTGGCCGCTGGGAAGGCTAAAGCCGGGCAGCGTCAGTGGGTCGACTTTGCGTTGGGCAAGGTCAGGCGGCAATTGGCGGTTGAGGTTGATGACCGTGGTATTGCCGGTGCCTGCCGCTTGGGTATTGGTGCTGCGTGGTGCGCCGGTGGCCGTGGTAACGAACGAGCGTTCGACGCCGTTAGTGATTTTGTTGGTGGCGTTGATGGAAACGTTGCCGCCGGCTTGAATGGTCGCGGGTAAAAAAGTCGCCCCGGCGGCGGCAATCCTCGTTGATGTGCGGTTATCAGCTCAGGTTTAAGGCCCGCGCGGCAGCCGACACTCGGAACACGACGTGGGTTCCTTGCAGACTGCGCAATAGAGTGTTGCCATCACGCCCATTGATAGCCCCCTAACGAACCCCCCATGCTAGAGGGCTAACCTCGCGCTTATATCATTCCGAATGATAGTTACCTTTGTTTCATTCGATTCGTGACATAGCACATCGCCGCGCATGATCCGCCCATCTCAAATACATTGGCGGATGCACCTCATGGAACAGTCACTCAAACATTTGCGCTTCCCCTTGGCGATTTTGGCCGTGGTGGTGATGAGCGCATGCGGCAAAGCCCCGGAACAAGCGGCCGCCATGCCCCCTGCAAAAGTCAGCGTGGCCAAGGTGCTTGAACAACCGGTCAACGAATGGGACGAATTCACCGGTCGCCTGGAAGCCCCGGAAACCGTGCAGATTCGCCCGCGTGTGTCGGGCCAGATCGATCAAGTGGCCTTCACCGAAGGCGCGCTGGTGAAGAAAGGCGACCTGCTGTTCCAGATCGACCCGCGTCCGTTCCAGGCTGAAGTGCGCCGCCTTGAAGCCCAACTTGCCCAAACCAAAGCCGCCGCCACCCGTAGCGATAACGAAGCGCAACGCGGTGAACGCCTGCGCCAGAGCAATGCGATCTCCGCCGAACTGGCCGACTCGCGTACCACCGCTGCCCAGGAAGCCCGTGCTGCAGTCGCCGGGATCCAGGCGCAGTTGGACCTGGCCAAGTTGAACCTGAGTTTTACCCGCGTGACCTCACCGATCAGCGGCCGCGTCAGCCGTGCCGAAATCACCGCCGGCAACCTGGTGACCGCCGACGTCACTGCGCTGACCAGCGTGGTGTCCACCGACAAGGTCTACGCCTACTTCGACGCCGACGAGCGCGTGTACCTCAAGTACACCGAGCTGGCGCGCGAAGGCCGCCGTGGCGCTACCACCCCGGTGTACCTGGGCCTGTCCAACGAAACCGGCAACCCGCACCTGGGCCAGATGAACTTTGTCGACAACCAGGTCAACCCGGCCACCGGCACCATCCGTGGTCGCGCCGTGTTCGATAACAGCAAGGGCGAATACACCCCGGGCCTGTACGCACGCCTGAAACTGGTCGGCAGCGGCACCTACTCCGCCGTGCTGATCAACGACGAAGCGGTCGGCACCGACCTGGGCAAGAAGTTCGTGCTGGTGATGGACGGCGACAAGCCGGCTTATCGCGCGGTGGAACTGGGGCCGAAGATCGAAGGCCTGCGCATCGTGCGCAGCGGCTTGAACAAGGACGACACCATCGTCGTGAAGGGCTTGCAGCGCATTCGCCCGGGTTCGCCGGTTGCTCCGGAAACCATCCCGATGGCCAGCAAGGAAACCCTCGCCGCCTTGGCACAACAACGACAAGCGCTTGAAGCCAGCAACCTGGAGCAAGTGGCGCCGGATAAAGCCGCGCCCAAGCTCGCAGCCGTTGCGACTCCACGCGGTTAAGGGATACGACTCAAGATGAATTTTTCCAAGTTCTTCATTTCGCGGCCGATCTTCGCAGCGGTGCTGTCGCTGCTGATCCTGATCGCCGGTGCGATCTCGCTGTTCAAGCTGCCGATCAGCGAATACCCGGAAGTGGTGCCGCCGACCGTGGTGGTGCGTGCCAACTTCCCCGGCGCCAACCCCAAGGTCATCGGTGAAACCGTAGCCGCCCCTTTGGAGCAAGCCATCACCGGCGTCGAAAACATGCTGTACATGTCTTCGCAGTCGACCGCCGATGGCAAGCTGACCCTCACTATTACCTTCGCGCTGGGGACTGACCTGGACAACGCGCAGGTACAGGTGCAGAACCGTGTGACACGGACTCAGCCGAAGCTGCCCGAGGAAGTGACGCGTATTGGTATCACCGTGGACAAGGCCTCCCCCGACCTGACCATGGTGGTGCACTTGACCTCCCCGGACAAGCGCTACGACATGCTCTACCTGTCCAACTATGCCTTGCTCAACGTCAAAGACGAGCTGGCCCGCCTGGGCGGTGTGGGTGACGTGCAATTGTTCGGCATGGGCGATTATTCCCTGCGTGTCTGGCTGGACCCGAACAAGACCGCTTCGCGCAACCTGACCGCCACCGACGTGGTAACTGCCATTCGCGAGCAGAACCGCCAAGTGGCCGCAGGTGCTCTGGGTGCCCAACCTGCCCCGAATGCCACCAGCTTCCAGTTGTCGATCAACACTCAGGGCCGCCTGGTCACTGAAGAAGAGTTCGAGAACATCATCATTCGCTCCGGCGATAACGGTGAAATCACGCGCCTCAAAGACATCGCACGAGTAGAACTGGGTTCCAGCCAGTACGCCTTGCGTTCGTTGCTCAACAACCAGCCGGCGGTGGCGATCCCGATCTTCCAGCGCCCGGGCTCCAACGCGATCGACATTTCCAACGAAGTGCGCGACAAGATGGCGGAGCTGAAAAAGAGCTTCCCGGAAGGCATGGACTTCAGCATCGTCTATGACCCGACCATCTTCGTGCGCGGCTCCATCGAAGCGGTGGTTCACACCCTGTTCGAAGCGCTGATCCTCGTTGTATTGGTAGTGATCCTGTTCCTGCAGACCTGGCGTGCCTCGATCATTCCGTTGGTGGCGGTGCCGGTATCGTTGATCGGTACGTTTGCGGTGATGCACCTGTTCGGCTTCTCGCTCAACGCGCTGTCGCTGTTCGGCCTGGTACTGGCGATCGGTATCGTGGTGGACGACGCCATCGTGGTGGTGGAGAACGTCGAGCGGAACATCGAACTGGGCCTGGAACCGTTCCCGGCCACTGAAAAAGCCATGAGCGAAGTGACCGGCCCGATCATCGCGACCGCGTTGGTGCTGTGTGCGGTGTTCATTCCAGCGGCCTTTATCAGCGGCTTGACCGGGCAGTTCTACAAGCAGTTTGCCTTGACCATTGCGATTTCCACCGTGATCTCGGCCTTCAACTCGCTGACCTTGTCCCCTGCCCTCGCGGCCGTGTTGCTCAAGGGTCACGATGCGCCGAAAGACGGCTTCTCGCGGTTCCTCGACAAGTTGCTGGGCGGCTGGTTGTTCCGTCCGTTCAACCGCTTCTTCGTCAAAGCCAGCCACGGTTACGTCGGCACCGTTCGCCGGGTGATCCGCGGCAGTGGTATCGCGCTGTTCCTGTACGCCGGCCTGATGGTCCTGACCTGGCTGGGCTTTGCCCACACGCCCACCGGTTTCGTACCGGCCCAGGACAAGCAATACCTGGTGGCCTTCGCGCAACTGCCGGACGCCGCGAGCCTGGACCGCACCGAAGACGTGATCAAGCGCATGTCCGACATCGCGCTGAAGCAACCGGGCGTGGAAAGCGCCGTCGCATTCCCGGGCCTGTCGATCAACGGTTTCACCAACAGCCCGAACAGCGGCATCGTGTTCGTGACCCTGAAGCCGTTCGACGAGCGTAAAGACCCGAGCATGTCGGCCGGTGCGATTGCCGGTGCGCTGAACGGCAAATACAGCAGCATCCAGGAAGCCTACATGGCGATCTTCCCACCGCCGCCGGTACAGGGCCTGGGTACGATTGGCGGTTTCCGCCTGCAGATCGAAGACCGTGGCAACCTGGGTTACGACGAGCTGTACAAAGAAACCCAGAACATCATCACCAAGAGCCGTACCACGCCGGAGCTGTTCGGCCTGTTCACCAGCTACACGGTCAACGTGCCCCAGGTCGATGCTGCCATCGACCGCGAAAAGGCCAAGACCCACGGCGTGGCGATCAGCGACATCTTCGACACCCTGCAGATCTACCTGGGTTCGCTGTATGCCAACGACTTCAACCGCTTTGGTCGCACTTACCAGGTCAACGTGCAGGCTGAGCAGCAGTTCCGCCTGGATGAAGACCAGATCGGCCAGCTGAAAGTACGCAACAACAAAGGCGAGATGATCCCGTTGGCGACCTTCATCAAGGTCAGCGATACCTCGGGCCCAGACCGCGTGATGCACTACAACGGTTTCATTACCGCTGAAATCAACGGCAACGCCGCACCGGGCTACAGCTCGGGCCAGGCTCAGGCCGCGATTGAGAAGCTGCTGAAAGAAGAACTGCCCAACGGCATGACCTACGAGTGGACCGACCTGACCTATCAGCAAATCCTCTCGGGCAACACCGCACTGTTCGTGTTCCCGCTCTGCGTACTGCTGGCGTTCCTGGTACTGGCCGCCCAATACGAAAGCTGGAGCCTGCCACTGGCGGTGATCCTGATCGTACCGATGACGCTGCTGTCGGCCATCACCGGGGTCATCATCTCGGGCGGCGACAACAACATCTTCACCCAGATCGGCTTGATCGTACTGGTGGGCCTGGCGTGCAAGAACGCGATTCTGATCGTCGAGTTCGCCAAGGATAAACAGCAGGAAGGCCTCGATCCGCTCGCCGCGGTACTGGAAGCCTGCCGCCTGCGTCTGCGGCCGATCCTGATGACCTCCTTCGCGTTCATCATGGGTGTGGTGCCACTGGTGTTGTCCAGCGGTGCCGGTGCCGAGATGCGTCATGCCATGGGCGTGGCGGTATTCTCCGGGATGATCGGTGTGACCTTCTTCGGTCTGTTGCTGACGCCAGTGTTCTACGTACTGATCCGTCGCTATGTGGAACGCAGCGAAGCGCGCAAAGCGGCCAAGGCCTTGAAGCTGGAGACACAGCAATGAGCGTAAAAGTATTCCTGCCGAGCTTGCTGGTACTGGCGTTGAGCGCCTGTGCCGTGGGCCCGGACTATAAAACCGAGAAGCTGGAGGCGGCCAACATCACGGCCGCCGCCGACACCAAAAGCTACGACCACGCCAAGTACGAAGGCATCTGGTGGCAGCAGTTTGACGACCCGACCCTTAACCAGCTGGTCACTCAGTCGCTGCAAGGCAACCGCGATTTGCGCGTGGCGTTTGCCCGCCTGCGCGCCGCCCGCGCCATCCGCGACGACGTGGCCACCGACATCATGCCAGTGGTCACCTCTCGCGCCAGCAGCGATGTGGGCAAGGGCCAGATTCCGGGTCAAACCACCCAACGTGTGAACAGCGAGCGCTACGACCTGGGCCTGGACATGGCCTGGGAAGTGGACTTGTTCGGCCGTATCCGCCGCAACCTTGAGGCCAGCGATGCTGACCAACAGGTCGCCGAGGCCGACCTGTACCAACTGCAAGTCACCATGATTGCCGAACTGGTCGACGCCTACGGTCAACTGCGCGGCGCTCAACTGCGCGAACGCATTGCCCTGGACAACCTGAAGAACCAGCAGGAATCACGGGCCATCACCGTGAGCCTGCGGGATGCCGGCGTGGGTGATCAGCTCGATGTGGAACGTGCCGACGCGCGTTTGGCAGCAGTTGAAGCCAGCGTGCCGCAACTGCAAGCCGAGCAAGTGCGCGAGCGTAACCGCATCGCCACCCTCCTCGGCCAGCGCCCTGACAAGCTGACCGTGGACCTGAGCCCCAAAGACCTGCCGGCGATTGCCAAGGCCTTGCCGATCGGCGACCCGGGGCAACTGCTGCAACGTCGCCCGGACATCCTCAGCGCCGAGCGCAAATTGGCCGCCGCTACTGCCCGGATTGGCGTGGCCAAGGCCGACCTGTTCCCGCGGGTGAGCCTCAGTGGCTTCCTCGGCTTTACCGCCGGGCGTGGCTCGCAGATTGGTTCGGCAGCGGCGAATGCCTGGTCCCTGGGCCCGAGCATCACCTGGGCCGCCTTCGACCTGGGCAGCGTGCGTGCGCGGTTGCGCGGTGCGAATGCGGAAGCTGACGGTGCGTTGGCGACCTATGAGCAGCAAGTGTTGCTGGCGCTGGAAGAATCTGAAAATGCCTTCAGTGATTACGGCAAACGCCAGCAGCGCCTGGTTTCGCTGATTCGTCAGAGTGAGTCGAGCCGTGCAGCGGCTGATCTCGCGGCGATTCGTTATCGCGAAGGCACCGTGGATTTCCTGGTACTGCTTGACGCACAACGCGAGCGTCTGGCCGCTGAAGATTCTCAGGCTCAGGCCGAAGTGGATCTGTATCGCGGCATCGTGGCGATCTACAAAGCGCTGGGCGGTGGCTGGCAGCCGGACACGGTGGTAGCCAGCGCCAAGTGATGTAAAGAGCTCCTTTGGTTGGTCGCATCCAGCCAATTTTTAGCCCCGTGCCCCCTTCGGTCGCGGGGCTTTTTTTGCCTGCACTTTGAGGCCTTGCTCAATCAAAGGTGGGAGCTGGCTTGCCTGCGAAAGCGGCGGCATGGCCAACAGAGATACCCTCTGACCCACCGCCTTCGCCGCCTCGCTAACGCTCGACAGCCCGCCCCCACATTGGCAACAGCAATTACAGTTTGGCGATGGACACTTCGGTGGACTTCACAAAGGCAATCACTTCACTGCCCACTTTCAATTCCAGGTCACGCACCGATCGGGTGGTGATCACCGACGTGACGATGCCGGACGCGGTTTGCACGTCGATTTCGGACACCACTTCCCCCAGCAGAATTTCCTTGATCACGCCTTTGAACTGGTTGCGCACGTTGATCGCTTTGATGGTCATGTCGGCTTTCCTTTTTGGCTGTTGGGTCAATCCGCACGAATGCGCAGGCCCTCAAAATGCGCCTCACACCAAAACATTAAAAGGAATATATAACTCTTTGTTTATTCGATTCGAACATATAGAGACTGTTTACCCACCAACAGTCGATCAACAATCTGCCCTATTGCACCACAGCAATTGCGCCCGAAACCCCGGTAAATAAGCCACGGAGCCCGATGGCACAGAGACTGCATATTCCCGTTAAGCATGATGGAACATGCCATTTCAGTTTTCTGAATATAAGAAAATTCTTCTCTCGCCACCCTGTCCGGAGCTGTTCCATGACCCCCCTTGTCCACCGCTTGCTCGGCGCCTGCGCCTTCGCCTTATGCCTGAACACCCAAGCCTTCGCCGCCGAAGCCGACCCTGCCGAAGTCAATCTGGATTACGCCTATTACTCGCCCGTGAGCCTGGTGCTCAAACATTTCGGCTGGCTCGAACAGGCCTTGCCGCAGACCAAAGTCGGCTGGGTGTTGAGCCAGGGCAGCAACCGCTCGCTGGAATACCTCAACAGCGGCGGCGTGGACTTTGCCTCGTCTGCCAGCCTCTCTGCCGTGTTGAGCCGTGCCAATGGCAGCCCGATCAAATCGGTGTACGTCTACAGCCGCGCCGAGTGGACGGCGCTGGTGGTACGCAAGGATTCACCGCTCAACAGCGTCGCCGAGCTCAAAGGCAAGAAAATCGCCGCCACCAAGGGCACCGACCCGTACCTGTTCACCCTGCGCAGCCTGCAAAAAGCCGGGCTTAAAAAAGACGACGTCGAACTGGTGCACCTGCAACACCCGGACGGCCGTACCGCTCTGGAAAAAGGTGACGTCGACGCCTGGGCCGGCCTCGACCCACACATGGCGGCCAGCGAGATCCAGGCCGGTTCGCGCCTGCTGTACCGCAACAAGGACTTCAACAGCTACGGCGTGGTCAGCGTCACCGAGCAGTACGCCAAGGAGCACCCGCACACCATCACCAAAGTGCTCGGCGCCTATGAAAAAGCCAGGGACTGGGCAGTGAAGCACCCGGATGAGTTCGCCAAATTGCTCGCCGATGAATCCGGCCTGCCGTTGGAAGTGGCCAAGCTGCAACTGTCGCGCACCGACCTGAGTACCCCGCTGCTGAGCGCCAAGGACGTGGAATCGTCCAAGGCAGCGGCGCCGATTCTGGTGTCGGAAGAATTGGTGCGCAAAGGGGTGAATGTGGATCAGGTGATCGACCAACTGATCGACACGTCATTTGGCCAGACGCTGCCAAAACCATAAGGGGCGCGAGATGTCAGGCAAAACCCAAGCATTGCCGGTGACGGTACCCGTGGCGGTCAAGCGCAGCGGCTGGCCGAAGAGGCTCAAGGGCCTGGTTCTGCCGGTGCTGATCCTGTTGGTTTTGGAGGGGGTCGTACGCATCGGCTGGCTACCGTCCTACCAAATGCCGGCCCCCAGCGAAATCGCCGTGACCCTCGCCGACCTCGCCGAAGGCGCGCTGTGGAAGCACATCAGCGCCAGCCTGTTGCGGGTGCTGCTGGGTTTTGGGATTGGCGCGAGCCTGGCGCTGTTGTTCGCGGCCTGGGTCGGGCTCAGCCGTGAAGCCGAGGCTTATCTGGAGCCGACTTTCGCCGGCCTGCGCTCGATCCCGAGCCTGGCCTGGGTACCGCTGTTGCTGCTGTGGCTGGGCATCGATGAAACCTCAAAAGTGGTGCTGATTGCGATTGGGGCGTTCTTTCCGGTGTACCTCAACGGCGTCGCGGCCATTCGTGATATCGACCGCAAATTGGTGGAGGTCGGCCAGATGTACGGCTTCAGCCGCAGGCGCCTGGTACGGCGCATCCTGTTGCCCGCCGCCCTGCCCGGCCTGTTTACCGGGTTGCGCAGCGGCTTGAGCCTGGCGTGGATGTTCCTGGTGGCCGCCGAGCTGATCGCGGCCACCAAGGGCCTGGGCTACTTGCTCAGCGATGGCCGCGAAACCTCACGGCCGGATATCGTGCTGGCGGCGATCATTGTGTTGGCGCTGCTCGGCAAGCTCAGCGACGGTTTGCTCGCGACGCTTGAGAAACGCTGCCTGGCCTGGCGCGATACGTTCACCGGTCAAGGGGCAGAACAATGAGCCAGGCATCTTTGCTGGACATTCATGTCGCGCGTAAAAGCTTCGCCGACACTACCGTGCTCACGAATGTGCACCTGGCCCTGCAGCCGCGCGAAACCGTCAGCCTGCTGGGCCCCAGCGGCTGCGGTAAAAGCACGTTATTGAGGATTGTCGCCGGGCTGGACACCGACTTTCAGGGCCAGCTGCGCAGCCCCGACGGCGAAGTGGCATTTGTGTTCCAGGAACCGCGGCTGATGCCCTGGCTGACGGTGGAGCAAAACATCGGGTTCAGTGACGACGACCGTTACGACAAGGCCTGGGTCACGCAACTGATTGAGGAAGTCGGCCTCAAGGGCTTCGCCCAGGCACTGCCCAAGGCGCTGTCCGGCGGCATGGCGCAACGGGTCGCCATCGCACGCGGCCTGTACTCGCGCCCGCAGGTATTGCTGCTGGACGAACCCTTCAGCGCGGTGGACGCCTTCACCCGCATGAAGCTGCAGGACTTGCTGCTGCAACTGGCGGCGCACCATGCGATCGCGTTATTGCTGGTGACCCATGACGTGGATGAAGCGCTGTACCTGAGCGACCGGGTGCTGGTGATGGACAACCGGCCCAGCAGCATTCGCCAAACGTTAAAGGTGGACCTGGCACACCCGAGGGATCGGCGCGACCCGCTGCTGGCGCAGCTCAAGGCGCTGTCGCTGACTGAACTGCAACGGGCGCATGTGATCTGAGGCACTGCCATTTCTCTGAAGGCCTGCTTGTTTGCAGTTACCGGGCTTGTTGTGGCAAACAGGCTTGCCACAAAAAAAGCAGTGGCGGCTCGGATCACACCCGTTTTTGGCTCAACGTCACCCAATACCGCGTTCGCGCCTGCACTTCAAACCCCAGTGTCGAGGCCAGCAGGTTGAGGACGCGGTCGGTGTCATCCAGACGGAAACTGCCGGTGACTCGCAGCCGTTCCAGGCTTGGGTCCCAGCGCAAAACGCCGGGTCGGTAACGCTCAAGCTCACGCAAAAAATCCCCCAGCGTCTGGTTTTGCGCGGTCAACACGCCTTCGCGCCAGCCCGGTTGCCACACATCAAACGGCACCGGGGCACCAAGCCCGCGGGCGTCCATCGGGGCTTGCTGGCCGCTGCGCAAGGTTGCCGGTTGCCCGCTCGCATCACGCACCTGCACCGCCCCCTTGAACACCGACACCAAACACCCGGTCGCCAACTGCCGCACGCACGCCTCGCCGTGGCTGATCTGCACTTGCCCGTACCGGGTTTGCACCGTCATCGCCGCCGCCCCCGGAACGCTCAACGCCAGCTCGCCATCGACCAGGGTGACAAGCCGTTGCGCCAGGTTGATATCCACGGCAGTCGCCGTGTTGAGTTGCAGGCTGCCGCCATCGGCCAGCGGCAAGCGTTTGCGCTCGCCCGTGGCGGTGTGCAGGTCGGCGCGCCATGCCTCGATGGGCAACTGCCGGCTCACCAGCCATGCGGCAGGCACCAACGCCGCCACACCCAGGGCTCGCTTGAGCAACGCGCGGCGCCCCGATTGCGGGCGGTCGAGACTGGCCATGGCCAATGCCTGAGGCAAGTCGCCGAAACGCTGACGCAGGGACTGGGCTTTTTGCCAAATCTGTTCGTGCTGTGGGTGGCTGTCGCGCCACTGTTGAAGGTTGGCGTGATCACGCTCGGTGGCGGCGCCGGACTCAAGCAGCGCCAACCATTGTGCGGCGGCCCGCGCGACGTCACGGCTCACAGCTCCACCCACAAACAATGCTCGTAGGCCTGGGCCATGTAGCGCTTCACCGTGCGCTCGGATACGTCAAGGCGCGCGGCAATCTCGCGATAACCCAGGCCTTCCAGTTGGCTCCACAGAAACGCACGACGCACCACTGCCGGCAGACCGTCGAGCAGTTCGTCCAGGGCTTGCAGGGTTTCGAGCACCAGCCAACGTTGTTCGGGCGACGGTACGCACGCTGGCGGCAAGCTGGCCAAGGCATTCAGGTACGCCTGCTCCAGGCTACGCCGCTGGTGAAAGTTGACCAGCAAACGCTTGCCGATGGTCACCAGATACGCGCGCGGTTCCTGCAACTGCGGTATCGGCTGGGCGCTGGCCAGCACTCGCAGAAACGTCTCCTGGCTCAGGTCCGCCGCGTCCCAGGCATTGCCCATGCGCCGCCGCAGCCAGCTTTCCAGCCAACTGCGGTGGTCGCGGTACAGGCTCGTCAGTGCAAGCTCAGGGGCGTGGGTCGGGACGACAGCATCATTCATGGCAAGCAACCTGCGCGGCGCGAGTGAGTCTCAAATGAGATTCATTCTATTTAATATCGCGTCGGCACACCATGTTCATTTCAACATTGCGTTTAAACGGATACTTCACCATCGAATAGCTGCCCACGCCCCACCACGCTGGCGGGCCTCAACACCGCTCCCGGTGCCAGCACCGCATTGGCGCCGATCCGGCACTGATCCCCGAGGAGCGCGCCAAACTTGTCACAGCCCGTGCGTTGCAGCTGCCCGTCAATGCGCACCTGCACTTCCTTGTCATCACGCTCGTTACGGTAGTTGGCAACGATGCTCCCCGCTTCCAGGTTAATGCCGTGGCCCAGCACCGAATCGCCGACAAAATTGAAGTGCGCCAGCTTGCTGCCGCTGAACACAAACGAGGTTTTCAGTTCCGCGCCGGGGCCGATGATGCAGTGCGTATCCAGCCAGCAACCGCCGCGCAGCAGCGAGCCACTGGCGATGAAGCACTGGGCGCCGATGATCAACGGCCCCTTGAGCAAAGCGCCCGTCTCAACGGTGGCAGTGCGGTGCACGGCGACGTCACCTTCCAGGGTGTATTCGTCGGCCGGCAGTTGGACGAGCAATTGGCGGACGATAGCCGGTGCCTGGGCCGCCAGTGCCCAGGGCGCCAGTTCAGCCCACGGTGCAAGGGTGGATTGGGAAAAACCGGCAATGTAATCGGTGAGTCGGATCAACGTCGAACCCTCGGGCGTTTGGACAAGCCCGGAAAATTAGCATGGCGCCTGTGATAAACGCACCTTTACTATTTGTCTTGTTATGGATATTTTATCCACAAAAGCACACGAGGTCTGCCCCATGCAATCGTCCACCTACCAAGACGTCATCGATGCCGCCCAGCGCCTGGAAGGCTTTGCCCACACCACGCCAGTGTTCACCTCGCGCACGCTGGATGCCGAAATCGGCGCCCAGGTGTTTATCAAGTGCGAGAACCTGCAACGCACCGGTTCTTTCAAGTTTCGCGGCGCGTTCAATGCGCTGTCGCGGTTCGACGCACAACAACGCAAGGCCGGGGTGGTAGCGTTTTCTTCGGGCAACCATGCGCAAGGCATCGCGCTGGCCGCCAACCTGCTGGGCATGCCGGCCACTATCGTGATGCCCACCGATGCGCCGGCGGCCAAAGTCGCCGCCACCCGTGGCTACGGCGCCAGCGTGGTGCTGTACGACCGTTTCACCGAAGACCGTGAGCAAATCGGCCGTACCCTCGCGGTCGAGCACGGCATGACCCTGATTCCGCCCTACGACCACCCGCATATCCTCGCCGGTCAGGGCACCGCCGCCAAGGAACTGCTGGAGTTCACCGGCCCGCTGGATGCCATGTTCGTGGGCCTGGGCGGCGGCGGCATGCTGTCGGGTACGGCACTGTCGACCCGCGCACTGGCGCCCGATTGCCAACTGTTCGGCGTCGAACCCGAAGCCGGCAATGACGGCCAACGCTCGTTCCAAAGCGGCAGCATCGTGCACATCGACACCCCGGCGACCATCGCCGACGGCGCACAGACCCAGCATTTGGGCAACCATACGTTCCCGATCATTCGTGACCTGGTGACCGACATCCTCACGGTGTCGGACGCCGAACTGGTGGCCTCAATGAAATTCTTCATGCAGCGCATGAAACTGGTCGTGGAGCCCACCGGCTGCCTGGGACTTGCGGCGCTCCGCCAGTTGGGCCAACGGTTCAAGGGGCAGCGCGTGGGCATTATCGTCACCGGCGGCAACGTGGACATCCTCAAATACGCCGCCCTGCTCAGCGAGGCATCATGAACATCATCCACACCGCTGATGCCTCACAACCTGCCGGGCATTACGCCCAAGCGATTCGCCACGGCGACACCCTGTACATTTCCGGGCAATTGCCGGTCAGCCCCGACGGGCGCCATAACCTGACGGCGTCGTTTGCCGAGCAGGCGCAAATGGCGCTGCAGAACCTGCTGGCGATCCTGAAGGCTGCGGGTGGCTCACCCGCCGATCTGGTGAAGGTCACGGTGTACGTGGCTGGGGTCAAGCACTGGCCGGAATTCGACCGCGTGTACGCCGCCGCACTAGGCGAGCACCGCCCTGCCCGCGCCGTGGTGCCGGTGCCGGAGCTGCATCACGGCTACCTGGTGGAGATTGAAGCCGTGGCGCGTTACTTGGCGTAGGTGTAGACCGCCGCGCGTGACACGCCCAGGTGCGAGGCCACGGTTTCCATGGCGCGGCGAATGTCCAGACAGCCCGACTCTTTGAGCTCTTGCATCAACACACGGCGGTCCGCCGTCTTGAGCGCACGCGGAGTGGTGGCCAGGCGCGCGGCGAACTTGTCGATACGCGCGCGAATCGCGTCGGCACCCGAGGGGTCGAGGGAGTCGTTGGGGTTGTCGCCGCTGAGCGCACCGAACTGCTCCAGCATGCCTTGCAAGCCACGGAACAATGACAGGTCGACGTTCATGCACAAGGCGGCGATGTAATCACCGCCGTGCCCCTTGATACCGATGGACGTGCTTTTGACCTGGCGCCCGTCACTGAACTGGTTCTGGTAATTGGCGATGACCTGGGCGTACTCCGGATCAGCAATACGCGCCAGGCCGAGCGCAGTGGCCGGTTCGCCCGGCTGACGCCCGGAGAGGTTGTTGTGGATGGCCAGAATCGCGTGCTGCGGGTCGCGCAAATCGTGCAGCACGACTTCACAGAACGGGCTGAAGGTTTTGCTCAAGCCTTCGGCAACCTGTTCGAGTTGGCTAATCAGATGGGTGTCTTCAGTCGAGGTCTTTTTCATGCAAGACAACATATCCAGTCATGGACAGGCCGTCAATTTGGCCGCCGTCCCTCTTTGTGGAGCTTTAACCATGGACACCCCTGCCGCACTGCTTGATGTGATGAAAATGCAGCGCAATATCGCGCGTATGCAACAGCGTGCCGACCACTTGGGTGTGACTCTGCGCCCCCATGTCAAAACCCATAAATGCGCTGAAGTGGTGGCTGCGCAGATCGCCGCCGGCGCCCGGGGCATCACGGTGTCGACGCTGAAAGAAGCCGAGTATTTTTTCGCGCTGGGCATCACCGACATTCTTTACGCCGTGGCGATGGCCCCGCACAAACTGCCCCAGGCCCTGGCGTTGCGGCGCAACGGCTGCGCGCTGACGCTGATCACCGACAGCCTGGCAGGCGCGCGTGCCATCGTCGATTTCGGCCGTGAACACGGCGAAACCTTTGCGGTGCTGATCGAGATCGATTGCGACGGCCACCGCTCCGGGGTCAAGCCGCAGGACCCTTTGTTACTGGAGATCGCGCGTCTGCTCGGCGACAGCCTCGCAGGCGTGTTGACCCACGCCGGCGAAAGTTATGCCCTGGACACGCCTGAAGCCTTGCAGGCCATCGCGGAACAGGAACGCGCGCGCTGCGTGGAAGCGGCCCGCCACATTCGCGCTGCAGGCCTGCCGTGCGACCGGGTCAGTGTCGGCTCCACGCCCACGGCGTTATCCGCCCAAAGTCTGGACGGCGTGACCGAACTGCGCGCCGGGGTGTACGCGTTTTTTGATTTGGTGATGCACAACATCGGTGTGTGCCGCCTGGATGAACTGGCGTTAAGCGTGTTGACCACGGTGATAGGCCATCAGCCGGAAAAAGGCTGGATCATCACCGACGCGGGCTGGATGGCGATGAGTCGCGATCGGGGCACCCAGGCACAACGGCACGATTTTGGTTATGGCCAGGTGTGTGATGAACACGGGAAGCCGATTGATGGTTTGCTGCTGAGCAGCGCCAACCAGGAACACGGGGTGGCCCGGTTCAACAGCGACGATGTGGACGTGATCGCACAATTTCCGCTGGGCATGCGCCTGCGCATTTTGCCGAACCATGCCTGTGCGACAGGGGCACAGTTCGGCAGCTATAACGCGCTGTTGGAGAGCGGCCAGATTCAGGACTGGCCACGCCTGCGCGGCTGGTAGCTGAAACACCGGACCAAAGTGAGAGCTTGCTTGGTGGCACTGCCGAAACAGATATCGCCCATGCCGCCGCCATCGCAGCCTCGCCTGGGCTCGACAGCTCCCACAGGAGACCGCGCCCATCCTTTGAAATGCGGTCGAATGTGGGAGCTGGCTTGCCTGCGATAGCGGTGGCACTGCCAACAGAGATATTGCCAGTGCCGCCGCCGTCGCAGCCTCGCTAACGCTCGACAGCTCCCACACAACCCAAGTCCAGCCTTAAACCGGTGGTGTTCTCAGGCATCCTGCAGGATCAAGTCCGCGCCCTTTTCCGCCACCATCAGCACCGCGGCATGGGTGTTGCCCGAGGTCACGTTGGGGAAGATCGACGCATCGACAATGCGCAGCCCTTGCAGACCGTGCACCTTCAAGCGCTTGTCCACCACCGAAACCTGCGGGTCCGAACCCATGGCGCAGGAGCCGCACAGATGGTAGATCGAGCCGCTGTTTTCACGGAAATACTGCAGCATTTGCTCGTCGGTCTGCACGGCCGTGCCGGGCAGGATTTCGGCCACAGTGATGCCCTTGAGCGCCGGCGCCTGCATGATCTTGCGCATCAACCGGCTGCCCTGGATCACCTCGTCAATGTCCTTCTGGGTGCTCAGGTAGTTGGGGTCGATCAGCGCCGCATCACGCGGGTTCTTTGAAGCAATACGAATGGTGCCCCGGCTGGTCGGGCGGCACGGGTTGAAGCACAGCAGGAAGCCTGAGTAAGGCTCGGGCTTGAGGCTGGCCTTGTTGTTTTTCGGGATCTGATACGACAACGGGTTGAAATACAACTGCAGGTTCGGGTCGGTCTGCTCGTCGTTGCCGCGAAAGAACCCGCCGGCCTGGTTGACGCTCATCGCCAGCGCGCCCTTGCGGGTGAACAGGTATTTGAGGCCAAGCTTGAACTGGCCGAACAACGAGCTGAGTTCGTCGTTCAAGGTCGGGATATTGGCTTTGTAGTAGTAGCTGGCGCACAAGTGGTCCTGCAGGTTTTCACCCACGGCCGGCAGGTGCTTGACCAGCGGAATATTGTGCTCGGCCAGCAGTTGCTGATCGGCCACGCCGGACAGTTGCAGGATCTTCGGCGTGTCCACCGCGCCGGCGCAGAGAATCACTTCCTTGCGCGCAGTGAAGGTGCGACTCACGCCGTGCTGGGTCACGGCAATGCCGGTGGCGCGCTGCTGGTCGTCGAACAGCACGCGGTCCACCAGGGCATGCAGCTCCACCGTCAGGTTGGAGCGGCCCAACGCCGGGTGCAGGTGCGCAAAGCTGCTGGAACTGCGCTCGCCGTTTCGGGTGTTGACGTCATACAGACCGGCGCCTTCAAAGTTCGGACCGTTGAAGTCGTCGCTGTGGGCATACCCCAGCTGCTCGCAGCCCTTGAGGAACACGTCGCAGATCGGGTGGGTCTGGCCCTTCATCGGCGTGATGCTGATGGGGCCGCTGCTGCCGTGGTACTCGGTGTCGCCCAGCGGGTGGTTTTCCAGCTTGCGAAAGTACGGCAGCACGTCTTTGAAGCTCCAACCGTCGTTGCCGTTGGCCGCCCAATCGTTGAAGTCATGGGCCTGACCACGCACATAGATCATGGCGTTGATCGAGCCCGACCCGCCCTGCACCTTGCCGCGTGGCGCGTAGATTTCACGCCCGGCCAACTGCTTTTGCGGCTGGCTGTAGTACATCCAGTTGAAGGTCGGGTTGTAATACATCTTGGCGAAACCGACCGGGATCTTGAACCACAGGGAACTGTCCTTGCCGCCGGCTTCCAGCAGCAACACGGAGTATTCGCCCGAGGCGGACAGCCGGTTGGCGAGGACGCAACCGGCCGCGCCGGCACCGGCGATGATGTAGTCATATGTCATTCACGGTTACCGCATCAGTCGTTTTATTAGCCCTTGGCGGGCGAAGTGTCTTTCACGTCGGCCGGTGTCGGCGCCATTTGCAGGTGCAGGCGCTCGCCGGTGTACGGCGTGTGCGCGCGCACCACGTCCATGTTCAGCTCCACCCCAAGGCCCGGCTCGGTGGACGGGATGATGTAGCCGTCCTCCCACTGCAGCGGCTTGGTCAGCACTTCGGCATGGAAACCGCCCCAGGTCATGATGCTTTCCTGGATCAGGAAGTTCGGCGTGCAGGTGGCCAACTGGAAGCTGGCAGCCGCGCCAATCGGCCCGTTGTACAGGTGCGGGGCGATTTGGGCGTAGTAGGCCTCGGCCATGCTCGCGATCTTCTTGGCTTCCAGCAGACCGCCGCAACGGGCCACGTTCATCTGCAGGATCGACGCACCACCGGCTTGCAGCAGCTTGAAAAACTCATACTTGGTGGTCAGGCGCTCGCCAGTGGCAATCGGGATGCTGGTCTTGGCCGCAACCTGGGCCATGGCGTCTTCCTGGCCTGGCGGCACCGGTTCTTCGAACCACAGCGGGTCGTATTTTTCCAGGCGCTTGGCCAGGCGGATCGCCGACGACGGCACCATCTGCCCGTGGGTGCCGAACAGCAGGTCGCACTTGTCGCCCACGGCTTCGCGGATCTTGCGGCAGAAGGTTTCGCAGCGCTCCAGCACTTCCAGCGAGATCTGATGGCCGGAGTACGCGGTGTACGGGCCGGCTGGGTCGAACTTCACGGCGGTGAAGCCCTTGTTCATGTTCTCGATGGCACACTCGGCGGCCAGGTCCGGGTCGTCGTAGTCGTACTCGCCTTTGCTGTTGACCGGGTAGAGGTAGGTGTAGGAGCGCAGGCGCTCGTTGACCTTGCCGCCGAGCAGCTCGTAGACCGGCTTGTTGGCGGCCTTACCGATGATGTCCCAGCAGGCCATTTCCAGGCCGCTGACCACGCCCATCATGGTCAGGTCCGGGCGCTGGGTGAAACCGCTGGAGTACGCCTGGCGGAAGAAACGCTCGATGTGGTGCGGGTCATGGTTGAGCAGGTAGCGCTCGAACACGTCTTCGATGATCGGCAGCATGGCCTTGGGGCCGAAGGTAGCGGCGTAGATCTCGCCGACGCCTTCGATGCCGCAGTCGGTCTTGAGCTTGACGAACAGCCAGTACATGCCGCCGATGTGCGGCGGTGGAACAGCAACAATATGGGTTTCAAGGGCGACGATTTTCATCTCAGGCACCTGTCTGGTTGAATTTTTTACGGTTGATTCGGGCGCGCAGGGTCAAGGCCGCAAGGGTGCCGAGCACGCCGATGAAGGCGATGTAGCCGAAATACAGGTTGTAACCGGCCTTGCCCGGGTAGGTGTCGGTCAGGTAGCCATTGATCAGCGGGATAAACGTGTCCGGCAGGTAACCCACCACCGAGACGATGCCGATGGCCAGCCCGGTGATGCGCAGCGGGATGTCACAGCTGTCGAGGATCGCCCAGTACAGGCCACGGATCGCGTAGGTCATCAGCCCGATAAAGATCACGGTGCCGATCAGCAAGCCCAGGCTGTTGAAGGCCGGGAACACGATCAGCCCGACCATCGCCAGGGTCACCAGCGCCAACGCGACGATCAGCACCGAAATGTTCGAGAACTTGTCCCCCAGCCAGCCGCCGCCGATGCCACCGATGGGGCGCATCCACAGCTTGATGGTGGTGATGGTGCCGGCCATGACGGCGGTCATGCCGCTGCCTTGCAGGTAGTCGGAGAAGCTGTAGGTGGCCCAGAACATGTGGTAACCGCAGAACACGATGGCGGTCACCAGCCACAGCTCGGGGATTTTCACCAGGGTGGTCAGGTCGGCGAGCAGGTTGAACTTGCCCTTCTCCACCGCCGCGGTTTCGGCCATGGATTTCGGGTCTTTGAGCAGCACCAGCACGCAGCCGATCGCGATGCACACGAAGGAATACAGATAGACCACGTGCTTGAAGCCTTCGGCGGCCGTTTCGCTGCGGGTTTGCGTGGCGTAGGCAAACAGGCCGAGGGCCACGGTGGCGAGCAGTGCTTCAACCAGGCCACGACCGCCGTCGAGGATGCCGAAGAAACGGCCTTGCTCGCTTTGGTGGGCAATCATCTTCACGCGCTTGAGCACCGAGGCCCAGAACGTCAGGCCGGTGGTCAGGCCCCAGCAGCCGAAAATGATCATCAGGCCGGTCATCGACGGCACCGTCGAGTACCAAATGCCCAGCGCGCCGGTGGCGACCAGTGAGAAGAAAATCAGGAAGCGCGGCGGCAAACGGTCGGCCAGCCAGCCGCTGGGCAAGTAGCTGAGCAGGAAAATCGTGCCGAGCATGGAGTACAGGTAACCCAACTCGCTGTGATTGATGTGGAACACTTCCAGCATGGTGGTCTGGTAGACCTGGCGCAGGTAGAGGATCGGGTAGATCGCCCCTGCGGCCAGTACCAGAAACAGCAATTGGAAGTAGCGACTGGCTTTGTCGCTGTTTGCCGCGGGCACGGCAACGGAAACCTGGGCAACGGGTGCAGGCTTGGACATCGTGTAGACCTCAGGCACCCGGTGCGCGGGTGCCTTGATAATTGTTTTTATTAAAGGTGCAGCAGGTGTTCGTGGATCAGTACTTCATGACCACCAGGCGGGTCTGGGTGAACTCAAGCATCCCGTGCTTACCGTCATCGCCGCCCAGCCCTGAGCGTTTCCAGCCGGCGTGGAACCCCTGATACGGGTCCGCCGGGGTTCGATTGACGTACAACTCGCCGGCTTCGATGGCATTGGCCACTTTCATCGCCGTGCGGTAGTTCTCGGTGTAGAGCACCGACGACAGACCGAACTGATGATCGTTGGCCATGGCCAGCGCTTCATCGATGTCGCGGTACTTGAGCACCGGCAACACCGGGCCGAAGATTTCTTCCTGGATGATCTCCATGTCCTGGCGGCAACCACTGAGTAGGGTCGGCGGGTAGAAATGGCCTGGCCCCTCGGGCAACACGCCGCCTGTTTCCAGTACAGCACCGGCGGCGACGGCGCGCTCGACCATGGCGTGGATATTCTTTTGCGAACTGGCGTTGACCAGCGGGCCCATCAGGCTGGCGTCGGCGGCACGGTCACCGAACTTCACTGCGCTGATTTTGCTTTTCAGCAAGGCCAGGAACCGGTCGTAGACAGCCTCGTGCACATAGACGCGCTCCACCGCCGTGCACAGTTGGCCGCAGTGGGTGGTCTTGGAGGCGACAATGGCACTGGCGGCCTGTTCCAGGTTGGCATCGGCTTCGATGATCGCCGGGGTCTTGCCACCCAGCTCCAGGGACGGTTTGGCGATATTGGCCTTGCAGTAATCCAACACGATGCGCCCGGCGTTGACGCTGCCGGTGAGGGTGATCAGGCCAACGGCCTTGTGCGTGCACACGCTGGCGGCGGTGGCGTGGTCCATGGTCAGGATGTTGATCACACCGGCCGGAATCCCGGCGGAGACCACCGCCTTGGCGATTTCGAATGCCGACAGGGGCGTGTTGTTGCTGGGGCGCACCACCACGGTGTTGCCGGCGATCAGCGCCGGGGCGATCTTGCGCAGCAGGGTGTAGACCGGGTAGTTGAACGGAATCAGGCAGGCCACGACGCCGATGGGCTCGCGTTGCAGAAACAGGTTTTCGTCCGGGGTGTCGCTGGGAATGATTTCGCCTTCAATGCGGCGGGCCCATTCGGCGTGGTAGCGGGTGATTTGTGCGGCGTAGCGGGCTTCGTTGCTGGCGTCGCTGACGCTTTTGCCCGACTCGCCGGCCAGGGCGGCGCCGATGGCTTCGGCGTGGGTATCCAGCGCGTCGGCGAAGGCCCGCAGGTGCTCGGCGCGTTCGATGCTGGTGAGTTTGCCCCAGGTTTTCTGGGCGGCGGCGGCGGCATCGACGGCGGCGATGGCTTCGTCGGGGGTGGCGGCGCTGACGTGGCCGATCAGGGTTTCGGTGGCGGGGTTGTAGACGGCGATCAGGGCGTCGGTGGCGGGTTCGGCGAACTGGCCGTTGTAGAAATTGCGCTCGGGTTGCATGTGGTTTGCCCAACGTTGTTGTTTTGCGAGTGACATGCAGTTTTGTCGTTGTTAGGGGGCTGGGCAAACGACTTATTGGGTGGGGTAACGTGCTAAAAACGCAGGTTAGTGGGGGTTGGGGGGCATATCCGTTATTTCGGTGATGGCGGATATGGGTTCCGCTCTTACAGCGGGTCACTTTGGAAAAGCCCCAAAGTAACCAAAGGGCTCTTGCCCCAACACTCGGCACCTCGCTCACGCTCGGTATGCCCGTAATCCGACAGTGATTTGGGGGGCCGCCGTGCTTTAGATTTTGATCTTGATCTTGATCCTGGGCGCCCCGTTAAACACGCTGGCCGAACGCAGGCTTGAATCCGTGGGTAACCCGGCAGGACGCCGGGTTAGCCGCGCTGGGCCAGGGATGGCCCATCGCGGCGGCCCACGGATTCAAGCCGGAGTGAGGGCACACCGAGCCTAGGCGAGGTGCCGAGTGTAGGGGCAAGAGCGTTTGGTTACTTTGCGCTTTTCAAAGTGACCCGCCGTAAGGGCGGAACCCATATCAGCCATCACCCAAATACCGGATATACACCCCATCAACCCGCCGCCGTAGAAGGCTCCAACTGCCGCTGCGCCAACCAGATCTCCTCCTGCAACCACCGCCCAAACACCTGCAACTGCGGCGAATCCGTCTGCTCCGGCCGGGTCACCAACCAGTACGACTGATGCCCCTCCACATGCACATTCAACACTTGCGTCAGCTGCCCGCTCGCCAGTTCCGCCGCGACCATATGCCAATCCGCAATCGTGATCCCCAACCCATCCGTCGCCGCCCGAATCGCCAAATCCAGCAGGTCAAACTCATACCCGCCCTGGGTATCCACGCCGTGGATCCGTGCCGCGTCCAGCCAGTGTTTCCACGTCAGGTACCGCTGGTCCTCACTGGCCAACACATGCAACAACGTCATCCGATTCAAATCCACCCCGTCACTGCACTCGCGGGCATACAACGACGGGGCACACACCGCGATGTGCCGTTCCTGAATCAGCAACGAACTGTCCAGCCCGTCCCACTCGCCATTGCCGAAGCGAATCGCACAGTCCAGCGTGCTGGTCTGCGCCAGGCTGTCCTGCAGACAGGTGGTGATGCTCAACTCCAGCTCCGGATGCGCCTCGCGCAGACGGCCAAGGCGCGGCATCAGCCAGCGACTGGTAAACGTCGGCGGCGCGTTGACGTGCAACCGGTTGGAATGGGTCTTCTGCTGAATGCTGCGCACCGTCAGCTCGATCTTGTCGAATGACTGATGCAACGCCCGCAACAACACCCGCCCGGCACTGGTCAGTTCAAGGTGGTGGTGGCGGCGCTCCAGCAGGTTTTCCCCAAGCTGTTCTTCCAACTGCCGTACCTGGCGGCTGACCGCACTCTGGGTCACGTTCAGCAGCTCCGCAGCCCGGGTAAAGCTGCCGGTACTGCCGGCGACTTCGAAAGCTTTGAGGGCATTGAGACCAGGCATTTTGCGTTTCATGGGGAACACTCGACAGCGGTTGGCAGAGAGACGGCATCCCACGTGAACGCAGGATATTTCGCACACAACATACCTTTTTGTATTGGCCGAGCGGTAGCGTCCTCTGCGAAGTAAAAAACGACCTGTACAGAATAAAAGTGTCGCTTTCCTCGCAATAACGTCGCTCACGAATAAATAGCGCGCGTATTACGCATGCACACTCAGACAATTAAGCATTGGCCGGTAAAACCTCATAAAAGTTAGTCTCGCCCCCAACTAACCCATCCTAATCCTCTGGAACTTCGCCATGTCGAACACCGCTGTTTCTTCACGACGAAGTATCGGCCTGCTGGCACTTGTATTTACCGCCTGCAATGCCACCACCCACGGGTTCAGCGTGTTTCTGTATTCCGCTTTATTGCCACAGATCCGTGAGGCCTTTGGGTTGAGTTACAGCCAGGCCGCACTGATTGCGGCGGTGCTGCAGCTGTTTTATATGGGCGCTTCGATTGCCAGCGGCATCGCGGCAGCGTGGACCAGCCCGCGCAATATGGTGCGCCTGACCATGATCCTGAGCCCGGTTTTGCTGGCGCTGGCCGTGGCCACGCCGTGGGCGCTGCCGTTTGCTCTGTGCCTGGCGCTGGTGTCGGCCTGTGCGGTGTCGAACTGGAACGCCGTTGCAGCCTTGGCCCGTGAGGTGATCCCGGCCACTCACCGCAGCCGGGTGTTGGGGTTGGCGTCATCAGGGGCGGCGTTTGCGATTTGCTTGAATGGTCTGCTGATCGCGCTGCTGCAAGGCTTGTCGCTCCGACAGTTCTGGTTGATTTGCGCAGGCTTGACGCTGGGGGTGACGCTGCTGACGTTGTGGGCGCTGGCACCCAAAACCGAACAAACGCGCCGCCCTGCCCGGCCACCGGCTCTCAACCAGGTATTGAAGCAATGGCTGCGCCTGTGCCTGGAACAGCCGGTGGCGTTGCAGATCGTCTTGCTCAGCGGGTTTATCGGCGCGATCAGTGGGCCGTTTCTGAATTTCCTGTCGGCGTTTGTCAGCGATCGCTTGCACGCCAGCGCAGGCGTTACCGGTTCGATGTGGACGCTGATCGGCATCGGCGGCGCCGCTGGCGGGTTATTGCTGGGCGCGCTCGCCGATCGCTGGGGCGCATTGCGGGTCATGGCGTTGAGCATCGGCGCATTCGGCCTGGCCATGCTCGGCTTGCTGGCTCACCCCAGCCTGTTGCTGAGCTGGTGGGCGGCCGGGTTGTTTGCTCTGTTCTATTTCCCGTCATGGGGCCTGATGGCGGCGTACCTCAGCGCGCGGCTCGACGCGGTGCAGAGCCTGCAAGTGGTGAGCCTGAGCATGGTCAGTTACGGCTTGGCCAGCGCCACCGGCAATGGCCTGTGCGGCTGGCTATTGCAGGCCAGCGGCGAATTTGCCTTGGTGCATGCCTGGATCGCAGGCTGGGTACTGGCCAGCCTCTTATTGCTCAAGCGCATGGCTCAACGGCCGGTTGACGGGGTGCTGCCCGTGCAATTGCCCTGAGCGCCCCAACTGGCGCTGCAATATTTCCACCAACGCATCCACCTCGGGCACCTGGCCACTCGCCGAGCGCCAGAACATCAGGCGCGCCGGGGCAATCGGCGGAAAACCGTGGCGTTCATTCAGCACCTGCCAGCCTTCAGGTACCAGGCGCCGCGCCATCACACCAACCGACAAGCCCTGTTCAATGGCAATCGCAATCCCCCTTGGGCTCTGGCTGGTGTACACCACTTGCCACGAACGCCCGGCCCGGGCCAACGCCTGCACGGCATTGGCGCGAAAGGCACACCCTTCGGCGTACACCGCCAGCGGCACCGACTGGCGACCCACACAGCTCCAGCTCGGCGCCGCGACCCACACCAGCGGCTCGTCACACAAGTATTCACCGGGCTGCAAGCCGGCATGCTCCACACCCAGCACCAGGTCCAGCTCGCCCCGGTGCAAACGGCCCACCAGAGCAGTGGACATTTCACAGCAAATGTCCGGCCGCACCTGGGCGAACTGCGCCTGAAAGTCCTTGAGCATGCCGCCCAGGCAGTATTCGGCGTAGTCCTCGGGCATGCCGAGGTGGATACACACCTGTTGATTGGGCAATTGCGCGGCGCTGACCGCTTCCAGGTGCAGCTTGAGGATCTGCCGGGCATAGATCAGAAAGGTTTCCCCGCTGGCGGTCAGGCCGACGGAACGGCTGGTGCGATGAATCAGTGGCGTGCCGACAATCTCTTCCAGGCGCTGCAAGCTCTGGCTGACGGTGGATTGGGTTTTATGCAATCGCTCGGCAGCCGCGGAAAAACCCTGGCACTCGATAATTGCCACAAACACTTTAAGCAAGCCGCCATCCAGTTCGCCTGACATCACTATCGCCCCTGCCGATGGATTCGATCACAACTTGTAATTTCCGCTTCAAATCGCTTTAAGCAACTATCAACTCAACACCAATACCTAGTTCAGGAGCCGTGTATGAGTCTTAAACTTGCCGATGCCGAAACCGGTGACATCAGCGACATCATTAATACCGAGCTGTATCCCATACATGATTCGGGCCATGTTCAATTACAGGCATTGATCGAACATGCCCGCGCCGAATTGGCCGAAGACGGTTGCTGCCTGCTGAAGAACTTCCTGCGCCCCGAAGCGCTGGAACAGGCGCGTCTGGAAGGCCTGGCGCTGTCGGACAAAACCTTCTTCTCGGTGCGCAAGGTCAACGCCTACTTCACCGAAGACGACACTTCCCTGCCCCAGGATGACCCGCGCCGCACATTCATGGAGCGCACCAGCGGCTTTGTGACCCGCGACATGATCGCCCCCGACGCGATCATCCACCGCCTGTACGTGTCGCCGATGATGAAGCGCTTTATCGGCGCCTGCCTCGACGAACCGGAGATTTTCGAATACGCCGACCCTTTCGCCGGGCTGGTGATCAACGTGATGCCCGAAGGCACCGAACAGCCTTGGCACTTCGACACCAACGAATTCATCGTCAGCATGATGACCCAGAAGCCCGAGGCCGGCGGCCTGTTCGAATACGCGCCGATGATCCGCTCGCGCAGCCAGGAAAACCTCGGCGCCGTCGGCCAGGTGGTACGCGGTGAAGACCGCTCGCGGGTGCAGGAGCTGGAGCTGAACCCCGGCGACCTGCAGATCTTCAAGGGCCGCTTTTCGGTGCACCGCGTGACCCGTGTAGAGGGCGCGACCGAGCGCAACACGGCGATTTTCGCCTACTCCGAAAAGCCCGGAATCATTGGGCGCGCCCAGCGCACCAAGCAGCTTTACGGGCGCCTGTCCGAAGCCCATCTGCAAGCCGAACGCAACCTGGTGCGCAGCGACCAGTTGCTCGACTGATTCACGCCTCTAAAAAACCAAAAAACCGTCTTTTTGCCCTGTGAGGAACACCCATGAGTCTGTCCGGCCCGAACCGCAACCCCGCTGACTGCGAACCCACTTATGACGAGATCCAGCAAATCCAGCTGGACCGCCTGCAACGGGTACGCAACGAACTGAAAAAACGCGACTACGCCGCCTGCGTGCTGTTCGACCCCACCCACATGCGCTATGCCACCGGCTCACGCAACATGCAGGTGTACTCGGCGCGCAACCCGGCCCGTTATGCCTTCATCCCGGCGGAAGGCCCGGTGGTGGTCTTCGAATTCGGCGGCTGCCTGCATCTGGCCCAAACCCTGAACACCGTGGACGAAGTGCGCCCGGCCAAGGCTATCTCCTATTACTTCTGCGAAAGCTTCCTGGGCAACGTCACCGCCGACTGGGCCGCCGAAATCGACGAATTGGTGCGCAAGTGCGGCGGTGGTAAACGCATCGCCATCGAGAGCGCCACTTCGGCAGCCGCCTTTGAGCTGCAACGCCTCGGCTATCAGGTGTTCGACGCCCAGGAACCGCTGGAGCGCGCGCGCTGCATCAAGGTGCCCAACGAGCTGAAAATGATCCGCGCCAGCCTGCGGGCCACCGAAGCAGGCGTGCGCTTGATGGAAAGCAAACTCACGCCGGGCATCACCGAAAACCAGCTGTGGTCGCACCTGCACCAGCACGTGATCGCCACCGACGGCGACTACGTGGAAACCCGCCTGCTTTCTTCCGGCCCGCGCACCAACCCGTGGTTTCAGGAATGCAGCACACGCCCTATCGAAGCCGGTGACCTGGTGGCGCTCGACACCGACGTGGTCGGCCGTTTCGGCTACTACGCGGACTTCTCGCGCACCTTCCTGTGTGGCGATCAGGCCGCCACCGCCAGGCAGCAGGAGCTGTACAAACTCGCCTACGAGCAAGTGCAGACCAACGTGGAAATGCTCAAGGCCGGGCGTAGTTTCAAGGAATACGCCGAGATGGCCTGGAAGATTCCCGAGCATTACAAAAACAACCGCTACTTCGCCCTGGTGCACGGGGTTGGCATGACCGGTGAATACCCTTACGTGGTGCACCGCGAAGACATCGATGCGCTGGGCTACGACGGCGTGTTCGAAGCCGGCATGACCATTTGCGTGGAAAGCTACATCGGCCACGACGACGGCGGTGAAGGCGTGAAGCTCGAAGAACAGATCTACATCCACGAACACGGCATCGAGTTGCTGTCCGATTACCCGTTCGATCCGCGCCTGTTGCCGCGCTGAACCCGTCTAGCCCCACAGGCGGCCCTGGGAAGGACCTGTAACATGCATTTATAGAAGGTTACTGCGCAGAATTTGTCGTTTGTCCATCGTTGCGCAAATGACAAAACTGCGGGCATCTCTAATAAAAACAACATGAGAGCTGCCCTATGTCCTACCCCATTGCCCGCCTCCTCACTTCGTTTTGCCTTGTTTTTCTGCCGGCTTCACAGCGGTCCGTGTTGCGCCGTTTCGACGTTCGCCACTGACCCTTGCGGTTCAACAAAAACGCATATTCGCAAGTACCGGAGAGGCTTATGAAAGACTTGACGACCCTGGACGGCAGCCAGCCGCATCCAGCCGTAAATGACCTGTGTGCCCAAGTGCAACGCGGCGAAATCAACCGCCGCCAGTTCCTGCGCACCGCCGCCCTGCTGGGCGTGACCGTGGCCAGCGCCTCGACCTTTATCGGCTCGGCGCTGTTGGGCAGTGATGCTCAGGCCGCCGAGGGCACGCCTGCCCGCCAGGGTGGCAGCCTGCGCTTCGCCTGTGCGATCCAGGAAATCCAGGACCCGATGCTGATCACCTGGATCGAAGCCTCGAACCTGTTGCGCAATTCCCTCGAATACCTGACCTGGGTCGACGCCGACAACATTACCCACCCGTATCTCGCCGAAAGCTGGAGCCCGTCCGAAGACCTCACCACCTGGACCTTCAACCTGCGCCGGGACGTGAAGTGGAGCAACGGCGACAGCTTCAACGCCGAGGACGTGCAGCACAACATCGAGCGCTGGATCGCGGCCGACTCCAAGTCGGTCAACCGCACCGCGTTCCAGGACATCAAGGCCTTCGAAAAAGTCAGCGACTATCAGTTCCGCCTGCAACTGAAGCGGCCGATCCTGGCCATCCCGGAAATGCTCAATGCCTTCACCTGCGCCCTCGTGCACCGCAGCTTCAAGGCCGGTGACGACTGGGCGAAAAACCCGTTGGCCACCGGGCCGTTCAAGCTGGTGTCGTTTGCGGTGAACAAGCAGGCGACGTTCGCCAAGCGCGCCGATTATTGGGGCAAACCCGCCAACCTCGACGAGCTGCGCTACATCGACATGGGCACCGACGTGTCCACCCACCTTGCCGCATTGCAAGCCCGGCAAGTTGACGTGCTCTACCGCGTCACCGTGGCCGAGCTGGACCTGGCCAAGCGACTGCCGGGCGCGCAACTGCTCAGCTGCAAATCGGCGCAGACCGTTGTAATGCGCATGGCCTGCGACCAGAAACCCTTCACCGATTTGCGCATCCGCAAGGCCGTGGTGCTGTGCGCCGATAACGCGCAGATGCTCAAGGTCGCCTACCGCGGCATGGGCACCCTCGGCGAAGACCACCACGTGGCGCCGTCGCACCCTGAGTACTTCCCTCTGCCCAAACGCGAGCGCGATGTGGCGGCGGCGAAAAAATTGCTGGCCGAAGCAGGCTTCCCCAATGGCCTGGACATTGACCTGATCGTCGGCAACACCCAGGGCCGCTACGAACAGGATTGCGCGCAGATCCTGCAACAGAACTGCCTGGAAGCCGGTATCCGCATCAACCTCAAGGTGGTGCCTGCGGCGCAGTACTGGCCGATCTGGGACAAGGCAGCGTTCAGCCTCACCTATTGGGCCCATCGTCCACTGGGGGTGATGTCCCTGGAGCTGGCGTATCGCGGCGGCGGCGCCTGGAATGAAAGCCACTACAGCGACCCGGCCTTCGATGCCGCGCTGGACAAGGCCATGGGCATCATCGACCCGAAACAGCGTGCCGTGGCGATGCAAAGCGTCGAGCAGATCCTGCAGGACGCCTGCGTGATCGTGCAGCCGTTCTGGGGCGACAAATTCACCGCTGTGAGCAAAAAGGTTCAGGGCTTTGAGGTGCACCCGTCCGACTTCTACCCCATGGGTAGCGTCTGGCTGAGTGCCTGAGTCACGCCTGCCCGCCTGCGGGCAGGCCTCCTGAAACCTGTCGGAGCATGGCCCTCATGGCTCATTTTCTGTTGCGCAAACTGCTGATGCTGCTGGCGACGCTGCTGTCGGTATCGCTGATTGTGTTCCTGGCCCTGGAACTCAATATCGAGGACGTGGCAATCAACGTCCTCGGCCCCTACTCCGCCGCCGACCAGCGCGCCGCCTGGCTGCTCGAACACGGCTACAACCAGCCGTTCGTGTGGCGCTATGTTGTGTGGCTCAAGGACTTTGTGACCGGCGACTGGGGCACCTCGGTGTACTTTCGCGAGCCGGTGCTCAAATTGCTGCTGCCCAACCTGTGGCAAACCCTGACCCTCGCCGGGCTGGCCTTGCTGGTGATGGTGCCCGTGGCGTTGACCCTGGGCATCCTGGCCGGCGTGCGCCAAGGCTCGCTGATCGACCGGCTAGTGTCATTTTTGTCGATCGTCACCACCTCGATTCCGGACTTCGCCAGCGCGGTGTTCGTCTCGGCGATCTTCGTGTTCTGGCTCAACTGGCTGCCGGGCGTGAGCAGCATGAGCGATGGGTTCAGCGTGGTGCAACTGGTGCTGCCGCTGATGGTGCTGTGCCTGTTCGGCATCGGCTACCTGGCGCGCATCACCCGGGCGTCGATGGTCGAGGTGATGCAGGCGCCGTATATCCGCACCGCTCGCCTCAAAGGTGCCTCGACCACACGCATCGTGCTGCGCCATGCCTTGCGCAATGTGCTGATCGCGCCGGTCACGGTGATCATGCTGTACATCCCGTGGCTGCTGTCCAACGTGATCGTGGTGGAGGTGTTTTTCGCCTACAAGGGCTTCGGCTCGATGCTTTACACCGCGTCCCTGAACCATGACGTCTACCTGATCGAAGCCTGCGCGATGATCAGCGGCGTGGTGGTGGGCATCAGCAAGATCTTCTCGGACCTGGCCTACACCTGGCTCAACCCGCGCATCACCCTGCGCAGTCTCGGCGGAGGCAGCCAATGAACCTGCTTAAATCCTTCAAACACCCGTTGGCATTGCTCGGTTTGCTGTTGGTGGGCGGCTGGGTCGCAGTGGCGCTGTTCGCACCGTGGCTCGCGCCCCATAGCCCGCTGGAAAGCTTCACGCCATTGCTCACGCCGATGACGGCCGGGGATGACGGCGCGAGCTTCCTGCTCGGCACGGACATGATCGGCCGCGACATTCTCTCGCGGCTGATCTGGGGCACGCGCACCGTGCTGTTCTGGTCGATCCTCGCCACGCTCACCGCGTTTGCCGTGGGCATCGCCATGGGCTTGTGCGCTGGTTACTTCAACGGCTGGGTGGATGCCGTGTTGTCCTACGTGGCCGACACCGTGCTGTCGTTCCCGGTGCTGGTGCTGTACATCGTGATCATTATTGCCCTCGGCGCCTCGGCGCTGAACATCCTGATTGCGGTGACCTTCACCAGTGCGCCGGCGATTTTTCGCATCATGCGCGCGCTGACCATCGACATCCGTTCCCGTGACTACGTGCTCAGCGCCATCACCCAGGGCGAAGGCTCGCTGCGCATCATGCTGGTGGAGATCCTGCCCAACTGCGGCGGCCCGTTGATCGTCGATTTCTGCCTGCGCATCGGCTACACCGCGATCATGATCGGCGCCCTGGGCTTTCTCGGCCTCGGCCTGCCGCCGCCCACCCCGGACTGGGGCGGCATGATCAACGACGGCCGCGCCATGGCCATTACCTTCCCGCACCTGGTGATCTTCCCCTGCATCGCCATCTCCACCCTGATGCTCGGCCTGAGCCTGCTCGCCGACGGGCTGGATGAACACGCGCAGCAAGGCGCAAGGAGTTGAGCATGACTAGCCAGCAAACTGTTTTGCGGGTCGACAACCTCAGCGTCGAATTGCCCAAGGGCGCCGACCGCAGCCACGCCGTGCATGGCATCAGCCTGGACGTGCGCAAGGGTGAAATCCTGTGTGTGATCGGCGAGTCGGGCTCGGGCAAATCCGTGCTGTCGGCGGCGATCATGGGCGATTACGCCAAGGGTCTGAAGCATGCCGGTGGCGTGATCGACTTTCTCGGTGACGACATCTGCACCCTCGACGAACCACGCCTGCGTGCGCTGCGCGGCAACCGCATCGCGATGATTTTCCAGGAGCCGATGGCGGCGCTGAACCCGGCGATCCGGATTGGCAAGCAAGTTGAAGAAATCCTCGACATCCACGTACCGCAGATGCCCGCCGCCGAGCGCCGTGAACGCATGCTTGCGCTGCTGGAATCCACCCAACTGCCCGACCCGCCGCGCATCGCCAACAGTTTTCCCCACCAACTGTCCGGCGGCCAATGCCAGCGTGTGGTGATTGCCATGGCGTTGGCGATGAACCCGGACCTGCTGATCGCCGACGAACCCACCACCGCCCTCGACGTGACCACGCAAGCCCAGGTCTTGAAGCTGGTGCGTGACCTGCGTGGGCGCGGCCAGCACGGCATTTTGTTTATCACCCACGACTTCGGCGTGGTGGCGCAGATTGCCGACCGCATTGCCGTGATGGAAGGCGGCCGCCTGGTGGAAATCGGTGAACGTGACCAGGTATTGAATGCTCCGGCGCATGCCTACACGCGCAAGCTGATCGCGGCGGTGCCCGCGCTGCACCCGGAACTGCATGTGCCCAGCGACGACGGCGAAATAGCTTTGCGCATTGAGCATCTGACCAAAACCTACAACGTCGGCGGCAGCTCGGTGGCGGCCCTGCGCAATGTGTCGCTGAACCTGCCACGGGGCAAGACCCTGGCGATTGTCGGCGAATCGGGTTCGGGCAAGAGCACCCTGGTCAAGGCCGCGATCCGCCTGGTGGACAGCGACAGCGGGCATGTGTGGGTGGGCGATACCGATTTTCTGGCCTTGCACGGCTCGGCCCTGGCAGCCAACCGTCGGCGCATCCAGATGATCTTCCAGGACCCGTACGGTTCGTTGAACCCGCGCCATCGCGTCGGCGACATTATCGCCCGCGCTGCACAGTTGCGCGGCTTGTCGGCCAAGGACGCGTGGGCCGAGGCCGGTGATTTGCTTGAGCAGGTCGGCCTGAAACGCGACGCCTTGCAGCGCAAGCCCCGGCAGTTTTCCGGTGGCCAGCGCCAGCGCATCGGCATTGCCCGCGCCCTGGCGATGCGCCCGGAAGTGCTGATCGCCGATGAAAGCGTGTCGGCGCTGGACGTGTCGGTGCAAAAGCAGGTGCTGGAGCTGCTGGCCGACCTGCAGAAGCAGTTGAACCTGAGCATCCTGTTCATCACCCACGACCTGCGCGTGGCGGCGCAGATCAGCGACCACATCGCGGTGATGCGCCAGGGCGAAGTCGTTGAATACGGCACCGCTGAACAGGTACTGCTGCACCCACAGAACAGCTACACCCAGGCGCTGCTGGCGGCCGCGCCGGGGGCTTCGCAACTGCCGGCTGCCGGGCCGCCGCTGAGGCTGATCCGTCCCGCCGCACACTAGTTTTCAAGTTCCGAGTTCCACCCCTTTCCCTGCGTCGCAGCGTTCGCTGCGGCAACGGGCTGCTGTTGCCCTAAAAAAACCAATAACGAGAGCCAAACCATGCGACCAACCTTAAGCTACTTCGCCCTGATCCCCGTGCTCGGCGCCCTCGCGGCACCGGCCATGGCGATCCAGGTCACCGACAACCTCGATATCGGCGGCGCCATCCGCGCACGCTGGGACTACGACCCGGACCGTGATATCCAGAAGTTCGGCCTGGACACCGCGTTCCTCAGCGCCAAGTACAACTCCGACACCTGGATCGGCGAAGCGCAATACCGTTTCTATGGGCGCTCCTACCCCTACCAGTACACCAAAAATTACGGCGACATCCACTTCGCCAAGTTCGCCTGGGTTGGCTACAAATTCAACCCCGACCAGCAGGTGCAAGTGGGCCTGAACACCGTGCCGTTCGGCCTGCAGCCGTATTTCGGCAGCACCTTCTACGAAACCCTGGGCAACGTGATCGGCCTGGAAGACGTGCAGCAGATCGGTACCAAGTACATCCAGCAAAGTGGCGACTGGAACATCCAGGCCGGTTACTACCTGCGTCCGGCGTGGCAAGGCAAAGGCACCAGCAAGGGCGTGACCTACTCCAGCGTGATCTCCGAGGCCGACAGCTATGTGGCCGACGGCAGCAACAACCAGGAGCGCAACACCGTGGTGGTGCGGGTGGCCAAGGCCATGGACCTGGGTAACTGGAAATCCGAAATCGGTGTGTCTGGCCTGACCTCGACCCTGGAGAACAAGGACACCGGCAACGACGGCCGCCGCAACGCCGTGGCCATCCACTACCTGGGCAAGAACGGCCCGTGGGGCGTGCAATTGCAGGCGGCGCGCCAGCAGATGTCGCCGCGCAACGAAGGCACCGACGGCGTGGTGACGCTGGGCGGGTATGACGGCACCTTCAACGTCGCCAGCCGTGGCAACCTGTACGTGGCGGACTTGAGCTACGACGTGGGCGGCAAGTACCTGTTCGACCAAATCAGCGGCGTGAAGCTGTACGCCAACTACAGTGCCTTTGATAAATCCGACAATGAGTTCAAGACCTCGCAGCGGGTGATCCTGGGTACGTCGTTTTCGTTCAGCAAATTGTGGATTGCCACGGAATGGTTGATCGGCAAGAACGATCCGTACATTGGTGGCAGCAGCTATACCCAGAGTCTGGGGGCTGGGGGTAGCAACCAGTGGGAGAATCAGCTGTACATGAACATTGGGTATTACTTCTAATAGGCCACTGACGCCATCGCAGGCAAGCCAGCTCCCACATGGGAATGCATTCCCATGTGGGAGCTGGCTTGCCTGCGATGAGGCCAGCACCAACACCATAAAAATAAAGTGTGGAACCCGAACCATGCGCCACCTGCCCTCCCTCAACATGCTCCGCGTCTTCGAAGAAGTCGCCCGCCACCGCAGCTTCAGTCAGGCCGCCGTAGGCCTCAACGTCACCCAGGGCGCGGTCAGCCGCCAGATCAAGCAACTGGAAGACTACCTCGGCGTCGCCCTCTTCATCCGCACGCCCCAGGGTCTGTCGCTGACAGAAGCCGGCTTTGCCCTCTCCCCGCACCTGAGCGACGCCTTCGACCACATTGAACGCGCCCTGCAAGCCGTGCGCGTGCCCAATCTGCGCCAGCGCCTGCGCATCGTGGCGCCGCCGACCTGGGCCACGCGTTGGCTGTCGGCGCACTTGCGCAGGTTTTGCGAGCGCTACCCGGACATCAACCTCAGCGTCACCCACCAGAACAGCCACGCCAGCCTGGCGGAAATCGACTGCCAGATCCGCTTCGGCCTGGAGGCGAACGCTCAGTGCAGCAGTGAGCTGCTGGTGATGGAGCGCCATATCGCCGTGGCCAGCCCGGAGCTGTTCACCGACGGCCAGCCGCCGGACCTGCGCCGCTCGCCGCTGCTGCATATCCTGCACGACGGCAAGCGCTTGAAGGTCTGGGAAAACTGGCTGGCGGCCATGGGCCGGGAGGATATCGATGCGGACCAGGGCCTGGAATTCAGCACCCTGGACCAGGTGATTCACACCGCCCTGGCAGGCGGCGGTTTGGCGGTGATCGACCGGCAGATGATCGAGCGCGAGCTGGCCAATGGCAGCCTCGTGCCGATCACCCCCGTGGAAGTGATCGGCCCGTATGGTTATTGGCTGGATGTGGCGACGGACAAGCAGGGTTTATCCAAGGTTCGCCTGTTTACGCAGTGGCTGGGCCAGGTCAGCAACCCCTGACACTGATGACGATCGTTCCCACGCTCTGCGTGGGAATGCCTCCGATGACGCTCTGCGTCAGGTTTTCAGGAGCGGACGCAGAGCGTCCTGGGCTGCGTTCCCACGCTGAGCGTGGGAACGATCATCTTCGGGTGCCTTGCACGCCTGGCTCAAGGTCAATGCCTTGGTCTCCGGTGCCCAGGCCCAGGAGATGATCGCGCCAAACACCAGAATGCCGGCCAGAATGCCCATGGTCGGGCTCAGGCCAATCCCCGCGACACTGACCGGCAACAGAAAGGTGCTGATCGCCGAACCGAGGCGGCTGACCGCCGTGGCCAGGCCGATGCCGCTGGCGCGCACTTCGGTGGGGAAGCTTTCGGCCGGAAACACGCCCACCAGGTTGCTCACCGCCGACAGCACCAGCGTGAACACGCCGAAGGTCAGCACCATCAGCCACGCCAGGCTGCCCGGCAGCACCGCCAACAGGAACAACGCCGCGGCAAGGATGATGAACGAGTTGATCAAGAAGCCCCGGCGCGAGAACTTCACCGTGCACCAGATACCAATCAAGGCACCCACGATCAGCAGCAAATTGAGCAGCAGCTCGGTGCCGAAGCCCTGGGACAAGCCCATCTTCTGCAGGATCGACGGCAGGAAGGTGTAGATGGCGAAATACGGCATCACGATGCACACAAAAAACAGGCAGTTGAACGCGGTGCGCTTGCGGTACTCACGGCTGAACAGCACGCCATAGCCGGAGCAGGTTTGCGTGGACGGTTCTTCATCCAGCACCACATGCTCGCCCAGGTGTTTCTTGACGATGGCGCGGGCTTCGGCGATGCGCCCACGGTTGACCAGCCAGCGCGGCGATTCCGGCGTGCCGATGCGCGCGAGCAGAATCAACCCGGCGGGAATGGCCGAAGACGCCAGCATCCAGCGCCAGGCATCGTCGCCCAGGCTGAGCATCGCGGTGCCGACAAAGGTCGCCGCCACGTAGCCGAAGGTCCAGATCACACTGAACGAGCCCAGCAGCACGCCGCGATGCTTCTTCGGTGAAAACTCGGCGAGCATCGCGTGGCCGACGCTGAAGTCGCCGCCCAGGCCAATGCCGATCAGGATGCGGCACAGCAGCAGGCCCATGGCGGTTTCGGCGTAGAACTGCATCACCGAGGCCACGGTGATCAGCACAAAGCTGACCAGGAAGATTTTTTGCCGACCGAGAGTGTCGGAGATCCAGCCGAAAAACAGGCTGCCCAGGAACAGGCCGATCAGGGCCGAAGCGCCGATCAAGCCTTGCCAGAACGCGTCCAGTTGCATCTGGGGGCTGAGTAGAGTGAAAGCGATGCCGATCAGCCCAAGGATATAGCCGTCGGTGAAATGCGCGCCGAAAGTGAGGCCGGCGATTTTCAGGTGAAAACGGCCGATGGGCAGGTCGTCAATTTTGACGGGTTGAGCGGTCATGGGTGTTCTCCATATTGTTTTTCTTGACGGAGTAACAGCGGGCTTGCGCCTTGTGATGCTCTTTGTGGGACCCGACAAGCCAGCTCCCACAGGGGTCGAGGGTGTTTTAAAGGCCGCCCATCAACAGGTATTTGATCTCCAGGTAATCCTCCAGGCCGTACTTGGAACCTTCACGGCCCAGGCCCGATTCCTTGATGCCGCCAAACGGCGCGACTTCGGTGGAGATGATGCCTTCGTTGATCCCGACCATGCCGGCTTCCAGGCCTTCGGCCATGCGCCACACACGACCGATGTCACGGCTGTAGAAGTAGGCGGACAACCCAAACGGCGTGTCGTTGGCGCGCTCCAGCACCTCGGCCTCATCCTTGAAGCGGAAGCACGCCGCCACCGGACCAAAAGTTTCTTCCTGGGCGATCAGCATGTCGTCGCTGGCGTCGGTGAGGATGGTCGGTTCGAAGAACGTACCGCCGAGCGCATGGCGACGGCCGCCGCACAGCAGCGTGGCGCCCTTTTCCAGCGCATCGCCCACGTGGGCTTCGACCTTGGCCAGCGCCGCCGCGTTGATCAGCGGGCCTTGCTCGGTTTCACCGTCCAGGGCGCTGCCGACACGCATGGCGCCGACCGCTTCGGCCAGTTTGCGGGTGAACGCGTCGTACACACCGTCCTGGATAAAGAAGCGGTTCACGCACACGCAGGTTTGCCCGGTATTGCGGAACTTGGAGGCCATGGCGCCTTTGACGGCGGCCTCCAGATCGGCGTCGTCGAACACGATGAACGGCGCGTTGCCGCCCAGTTCCAGCGAGACTTTTTTCAGGGTGTCCGCCGCCTGGCGCATCAGCAGTTTGCCCGTGCGGGTAGAGCCGGTGAACGACAGCTTGCGCACCACGCTGGAGGCCTGCAGCGCCCCGCCGATGGCCACGGCATCGCCGGAAACGATGTTGAACACACCGGCCGGAATGCCCGCCTGCTCGGCCAGCACCGCCAGGGCAAAGGCCGACAGCGGCGTTTCTTCCGACGGTTTGAGGATCATGGTGCAACCGGCGGCCAGCGCAGGCCCAACCTTGCGAGTGACCATCGCCAGCGGGAAGTTCCACGGCGTGATCGCCGCAACCACGCCAATGGCCTCTTTGACCACAATGATGCGCGCATCAGCCTTGTGGCTCGGGATCACGTCACCGTAGGCACGCTTGGCTTCTTCGCCAAACCACTCCAGGAAGCTCGCGGCGTACACCACTTCACCCATGGCTTCGGCCAACGGCTTGCCCTGCTCCAGGCTGAGCAGGTGCGCGAGGTCTTTCTGGTTACTCAGCATCAACTCGCTCCAGCGCTTGAGGCGCTGGCTGCGCTCCTTGGCGGTGAGCTTGCGCCAGGCCGGCAACGCACGGTTGGCAGCGTCGATGGCCAGGTTCGTCTCTTCGGCGGCGGCGCGTTGCACGTCAACGATCAACGCGCCATTGGCCGGGTTGGTGACCGGGTAAGTGGGCCCACCGCTGGACCATTGGCCGTCGATGTAGTTGCCGGTACGGATCAGCGGGTTCATGCCACGGCCTCGATCAGGTTGAAACGGTCCAGGCCCGGACGGGCCTCACGCAGGATGCGTTTGCCGGCGGTGTAATCGTTGATCACGTCGCACGGGGTGTAATTGCGCTCCAGCTCATGCAGCTCTTCGGCGTCCAGTTGGGTGTCCAGGGCGGCCAGGGCGCTGTCAAATTGTTCGGTGGTGTCGGCCCCCACCAGCATCACATCCACGCCGGGGTGGTTGGCAACCCAGGCCTGGGCGATCTGCGCGTTGGACACCCCACGGGCGCGGGCTACGCGTTGCACCGAGTGGGCGATGTCGAACGACGCCTGGTCGGCGTACATCTGCTGGGTAAAGAAGTCGGTCTGGTTGCGGGTGGACTGCACTTCACCCGTCAACAAGCCACGAGCCAGCGGGCTGAACACCGAAACGCCCAGGCCCTGGTCGCGGCAGAACGGGATCATCTCGCGCTCTTCTTCACGGTAAGCGCAGTTCAGTTGCAGCTGCATGTTGATCGGCTTGACCCAGCCGTTGCGCTCGCAGGCCATGAGGATCTTGGCCAACTGGCCGGTGAGCATGGTGGACACGCCGATATAGCGGGCCTTGCCGGAACGCACGATGTCGTTCAGCGCGCCCATGGTTTCTTCGACCGGGGTGTTCACGTCGAAGTAATGCAGCATGAACACGTCGACGTAATCCATGCCGAGGCGGCTCAGGGACAGGTCGATGCTGTCCATGATGTGCTTGCGCGAATGGCCACTGGCGTTGAGGCCGGTGCGGGTGCCGTAGCCGACCTTGGTGGTGACCACGATGTCGTCGCGCCGCGCCACGCGCTTGAGGATGCGCCCCACCACTTCTTCGCCGACGCCGGCGGAGTAGAAGTCGGCCAGGTCGATGAAATTGACGCCGTTGGCCAGGGCGTGGGCGACGATGGGCTCACTTTGCTTTTCGTCGAAGATCCACGGTTTCCAGTCCGGGGTGCCCATGTTCATGGTGCCCAGACACAGGCGCGAGACTTGCAGGCCGGAGTTGCCCAGTCGAGTGTATTGCATGGGATTCTCCTCAGGCCTTGGGCGTGTAGAAAGGGTTGCTGATGTGGTTGACCACGTCCGCCAGTTGCGCGGTGTACGGCGTGCCGGTCAGGGCGGCGCGGATCGCAGTGCGGCAGGCGTTGTAGTTGTTCAGGTAGACGGCATCCAGATCATCGCAGCCCGGGTTGACCCAGTTGGCGGTGACGATGGCCCACTCGTCTTCGGCCTCCGGTGGCAGGGTGCCGTCGAGCAAGGCTTCCAGCACGGCCTTGGCGATACCGGCCTGGGACGCGCCCCAGGTGGCGTTGCCGTGCAGGTCGCTGCTGATTTCGGCCTTGTTGACGTAGAGGGTCATGGGCTTGACCGGGATGTTCGGCTGGGCGATCACCATGAATGGGCAGTGACCCTGGCTTGGCGACGCCAGGCTGTTGGCGAACGCCTGGCCGGCCGGGCCGTTGCGCGGGCCGATGAGGATGTTGATGTGGGCAGCATTGACGCCTGGGCCTTCGAAGCCTTCGCCGATGTACAGATCAAGTGCTTTCATTTCGCAAACGCTCGTTGTTGTTATGGGGGAGCTGGTTGGCGATTTTTTAGCATCGGCGGTGAAAGCGGCCGTAACCATTAAAAGTCATGGGGCTGTGAGTTTTTCTCATGCCCCTGCGACGATCGGGCCTGTGTTGTGCGTTGACCAACATTGTTACACCCCATATAGTGTGCCCACAAACAGAACAGACCACTACATAGTGTGCGCGCTCGGCATTTACCGACCACACCAGGCGCTTTTTTTCAATGCCTGAGTAGCCTGCAAATCACCTATTTTTCGAGTACCAGGAAGGAGAATTTCAATGCTGAGTTGGGATGAAGTCGACAACGAAGACACCGGTGCAGCGGTGATCAAAGGCGCCAACGCCGGCCACGCCACCGAAGCCAACATGGACCGCCTCGACGGTGCCGGCGCCGCTGCCGCCATCGAAGCCCGCGCCGTCACCGCCAGTGACTCCGCCGCCATCATCCGCGCCAAAGCTGCCCTCGACAGCCTCGACGTCGCCGAAGGCCTCGCCGAACTCGAAGGCGCCTCCGCCCGCGTCGCCGTCGACGAAAAGCGCATGATCAACTGCCGCGCCGACCTCAACCAACTCGTACCCTTCAAGTACGACTGGGCCTGGCAGAAGTACCTCGACGGCTGCGCCAACCACTGGATGCCGCAAGAGGTCAACATGACCGCCGACATCGCCCTGTGGAAAAACCCCGAAGGCCTGACCGACGACGAACGTCGCATCGTCATGCGCAACCTCGGCTTCTTCTCCACCGCCGACTCCCTGGTTGCGAACAACCTGGTCCTGGCCGTCTACCGCCTGATCACCAACCCGGAGTGCCGCCAGTACATCCTGCGCCAGGCCTTCGAAGAAGCGATCCACACCCACGCCTACCAGTACTGCATCGAATCGCTGGCCATGGATGAAGGCGAAATCTTCAACATGTACCACGAGATTCCATCGGTCGCTAAGAAAGCGGCGTGGGGCCTGAAGTACACCCGCTCGATCTCCGATCCGAAGTTCGAAACCGGCACCGTCGAAACCGACAAAGAACTGCTGCGCAACCTGGTCGCTTACTACTGCGTGCTGGAAGGCATCTTCTTCTACTGCGGCTTCACCCAGATTTTGTCGATGGGCCGCCGCAACAAAATGACCGGCGTGGCCGAGCAGTTCCAGTACATCCTGCGCGATGAATCGATGCACCTGAACTTCGGTATTGATGTGATCAACCAGATCAAAATCGAAAACCCACACTTGTGGGATGCCGAGATGAAGGAAGAAGCGACCCAGATGATTTTGCAGGGGACGCAGCTGGAAATCGAATATGCGCGGGATACCATGCCACGTGGTGTGCTGGGCATGAATGCGGCGATGATGGAGGACTATCTGAAGTTCATCGCTAACCGTCGTCTGTCGCAGATTGGCTTGAAGGAAGAATATCCGGGGACCACCAACCCGTTCCCGTGGATGAGCGAAATCATGGACTTGAAGAAAGAGAAGAACTTCTTCGAAACCCGCGTGATCGAGTATCAGACCGGTGGTGCGCTGAGCTGGGATTGATCCCGCTCCACGAGGGTTTTCACGGGTGTATGCACGTGTTGCGGGCCCGTGACAACCCAGTCCTGCCAAGCCACTTCAGCCCGCCGCTGAAGTGGCTTTTTTTATTGCCAACAGGCTCCGCACTCAACTCAAAAACTCCAACCCGCGCTCGTCGATGACCGGCACGGCTTCGAGCAAGTAACGCTTGAAGCTCTCCAGCGTTGCGTTGCTATTGCTGCGCGCCGGCCAGACCAGATAGTAGCTGTCGCCCGTGCTGACGGCCTTGTTGTAGGGCAGCACCAGGGAGCCCTTGACCAGTTCGTCACCTACCAGTGCCAGATCGCCGATGGACACGCCCCGACCTTGAATGGCGGCGGAAATGCCCAACTCCAGCGTGTCGAAAATCTTGCCTTTCTGCCAGGACACCGCCGACATCAAGCCCACGCGTTCCAGCCAGCGTTGCCAGTCACGCCGATCCCGGGAAGGGTGAATCAACTCTGCGGAAAACACGCCGTCACCATTCTGTTCGTGCTGCGCCAGCAAGCTTGGCGAGCAGACCGGAATCAGCCATTCATCGAACAGCTTGATGAACCCCAGGTCACTGCTGAAGCGACCGTTGCCCAACAACACCGCACAGTCGAAGGGCTCAACATCAAAGTTGACGAAGTCCACATCCATCCACTCACTGGACAATTGCGCCTGCTCCGCACCGTCGACGGTGTTGAACTCATCCAGCACATGCAGCAACCAGCGCATTGTCAAGGTCGATGGCGCCTTGACGCGCAAGGTGTGCTCCTTGCGGCTGGTGGTGGTGCAGGCGTGCTCGATCAAACGAAAGCCGATTCGCAATTCCTGCGCGAGCAATCGCCCGGCCTGAGTGAGGAAAATTTTCGGCCCCTTGCGGTCGAACAACGCGCAACCAAAATGCTCTTCGAGGGTTTTAACGTGCCGGCTCACGGCACTTTGGGTGATGAACAGGTTTTCTGCGGCCTGGGTAAATGAGCTGAAACGCGCGGCCAATTCAAAGGCGCGTAATGCGTAAAGCGGCGGCAGTCGACGGACCATTTGATCCAGAGCACCATGATTTTTACTCATCCTTACCTGTCCTTTTTTTCTGCTTTTAAATACAGTGCGCTTGCCAAATAATGAACCATATAAATAAGCGATAGAACTTATTAAACGCTCGAGCGCAACAGCAACTTACCTCTAACTATTATTGCGTACGGCATGCCCCCTCCCCTCTGTGGCCTTCACCATTCTTAAACACACAGCAGACAACTTATCATGCCCGATTTCAATCAATTCCTGTCCTCCAGCATTCAGCACACCCGACTCGATCAAGCGGTAGAGTCCGACATATTGAATTTCCGCCTTTTCGGTAACAAAAAAGGCTTCCTGCATTTGAAAAACCTGCCAATCGGCACGGTGCCTCCGACCCCCAGCGATCGCGCCGGGCTGAATAAAGAATGCACCATCAGCGAACAAATCATCCTGAAAGCGACGGCCATGCTCGGCGACCCGATTGGTTATATCCAGGAATCAGACGGCGCCATCATTAACAACTTCTTCCCGCATAAAAAACACTCCAAACTGGCCAACTCGGACAGTTACGATTGCGAACTCGAACTGCACACCGAAAATGCATTTCACGCGGTCTCGCCGGATTACCTGGTGCTGTTTTGTCTGCGCCAGGACCCGGGTGCCGAGGCGGCCACTTTTATCAGTTCCATCGATGGCATCCGCGATATTCTGACGCCGCAAGACCTCGCCTATTTTCATGAAGAAAAATACAACTTCCTGTCGGACTACTGCGCCACGGAAAAAAATTGCCGAATTGATATAAATCAAAAACAAACGGTTCTTTACGGCGACCCTGAGTCGCCCTTTTTTCGCTTCGACCCCCAGTTCATGGTCGCCCGCAGTAAAGAGGCGCAAGAGAAACTGGAGGCCCTGCGCAAAGCCGCCTGGGAAGTTGCTCATCCTGTGCGCCTCAACGCCGGTGATTTGTTGATCATCGACAACCGCAAAACCGCCCATGCCCGCAGCGCATTTTCCGCCAGCCTCGACGGAAGTGACCGCTGGATCCAACGCACGTTTGCGGTGGCCGGCTACCGCTACTACGCGCAACGGCTGGGTAAAAATACACGTGTCCTGGATCTGGTAACCACCCTATGAC
Organism: Pseudomonas tolaasii NCPPB 2192; assembly: GCF_002813445.1. Classification (NCBI taxonomy): domain Bacteria; kingdom Pseudomonadati; phylum Pseudomonadota; class Gammaproteobacteria; order Pseudomonadales; family Pseudomonadaceae; genus Pseudomonas; species Pseudomonas tolaasii. Next base: position 4,646,747 of record NZ_PHHD01000001.1, on the reverse strand, counting down.
CATGCTGCACCTGACCTTCGCACTTGCCGTGTTCTTCCTGATTGCTTCTCCCGGTCCGGTGGTGGCCCTGGTCATTTCCGATGCCAGACAAGCCTGGCCCACCGCGACGATCACGGGCGGCGTTCTGTCCGCCCAACTGTTGCTGCTGATCACCCTGACCCTGATCTATACCGCGTTGGACGTCAGCCCGACGCTGTTGAACTGGGGCCAGTTGGTCGGCGGTCTGTACCTGGCCTGGCTGGGAATCAACAGCCTGCTCAGCAGCGCCGACGGCGTGGCAACCGTACAAAACAGCCAGCGTCACTTTTTTTGGAGGGCCCTCAAAGTGGGCCTTTCCAATCCAAAGGACATCCTGTTTTTCCTGGCCTTTCTGCCGGGGTTCATTGAACCCGACGGCGACTTCATTAAACAGGGTCTGGTGCTCGCACTGATCTGGGGTGTGATCGACGTCACCATTCTACTGGTCTACGGCGCCATCTCGCGCCAATTGCTGCCCAGCGTGACCGCCCAAAAAATCATGGCAAAAGCGCCCAGTTTGTTCCTGCTGGGCATCGGCTTGCTGTCGATGCTGATGGGCACACAACGGTTGATTCAGGGATGAAGCGCGGGCAGGAAACACCGCACAACCGCCCCACCAATATCATTCTGCCATCACTCAGAAACATGCTAGGACACCCTTTACCAACATGCAATAAAACCCTGATTTTTCTTGATATTGCAGCCTTGCAAGGAGGTCAGCCGACCTCAGGTCACTATCGGAATGCACGTCAATCACTCTCATCCACCCACTGCGTCAACCCTTAATTCGAAACATGACGGTGAAATGATGAACTCACAAACGCTGTTCCCTCTCATCGGTAAGGTCATCGCCAGTACGGGCAGCCGCAATTTCCCCCGGCTGCTGCATGATTTGGTGCTGGCCAAGTTGCCCGTGGACGCGACGCACATTACGCAAATACGCGCCAAAAGTGCGGGACTGCCACGTGCCGAATGCAGCCCCCTCGGCGCGCAGATTCTCAGTACGGAATGCATGAACGGGCTGATTGAATCCGAACCGGAAAAAACCCTTGCACTGTCAAACGATTCGCGACTGATCGACGCCCCGATCGGCGCCTCCAAGGCAAACTTTTCATTCACCGTTAACGGCAATGTAAAGAACGATTTGGCCCCCATCACGTTCAGTTCCCAATTGCACCTTCAGTCAAGAAAGAATGAATACTTTTATATACTCTCGTTCTATCGCACGCAGGTGCAAAACTTCTCAACGCAAGAGCAAATAATCCTCAAGGATTTCTCCTCGTTGCTGCTGCCGTTGGTAGAGAAGCACATTAACGCTATAAATCCTCAAGCGTTGCCGGACAAAAAACCAGGCGCCCTGGATTTTGTCCCTGAAAACGGGGACACCAGCTCATTGCGCCAGCGTTTCGAGGAGCGCTTGCAGCAGTCGGGCTTGCACCTGTCCAACCGCGAGAAGGAAATCTGCACCGGACTCCTGGCCGGGCGAACCGCGCCTGAACTGGCTGAAGCACTGGCATTGAAAGTCAATACGGTGGAGAGTTATCTGAAACGTGCCGTCATTAAAATGGGCATCAGCGGTCGGCACTCTCTTGTTCGCTGGATGCATGCCAACCCGGCGATACCGATCACGTCTGACTTGCCACAATAATGTCATGTTTGCCTTTGGCAAAACCGCGACGTTACTTTCCATTCCACGGGCGGCGGCACGCTAAAATGCCTTCTAATGAGCCGCCCTGCTGTTCGTTCCAACGCCCCATCACCGCCATTAACTTCCCACTCTAAAGGCCCTGTTAAATGACAGAGATATCGGGGACATCCGGCGTCTGCGTCAATAGCGATAACGGCCACCTTCCTTCAAACTAAGCATGCTTTTAAGTTGCCCGGACGGCGCTTGTCTCAGCGACTGTTCGGCTTAACTTATTTGTCACTTTCGACTGTAATTCAGCCCTCTCTGCGGCCCACTGTTTACTGTCTGAAAATAGTCGCTGTTATGGATTAAACACCGTCTCTTGTTCCATCAACTTTCCAGCGCTGCGTTTGCCGCAGCCGATGAGTGCATGACTATGGAAGAGCTAAGTTATCTGAAGAAAGTCGAATCCAACGCACGCACCTATGCCGCCAATTTCCAGCGCCTGTTCGTCAGCGGCAATGGGGTGTGGCTCAGGGATGCGCAAGGCAAGGAATACCTCGACTGCCTGGCCAACGCCGGTACCCTGGCGCTGGGCCATAACCCCCCGGAAGTCAAAGACGCGGTGCTGGAGTTCCTGGGCACCGACCAGTTGCAGCAAGCACTGGACCTGGCCACCCCGGCCAAACATGCCTTCGTGCAGGAGCTGTATTCACAACTGCCGGCAGGCATGCGCGACACCAGCAAGATCCTGTTCTGCGGCCCCAGCGGCTCGGACGCGGTGGAAGCAGCAATCAAGCTGGCGCGCCACTACACCAAACGCGCGGCATTGATGGCGTTTCACGGTGGCTATCACGGCATGACAGCGGGCGCCCTTTCGGCCATGGGTAATCTCAACCCCAAGGGCATCCCCAACGTCACGGCACAAAACACCCATTTCCTGCCCTTTCCGTACCGCTTCCGCTGCCCGTTCGGTACCGACGGCGAGCAAACCGACCAGCTGTCGCTCGAGTACATCCGCACTGTGCTGTCGGACCCTGAAGGCGGCGTCACCCGCCCGGCCGCCGTGCTGGTCGAAGTGGTGCAAGGCGAAGGCGGCTGCATTCCCGCCTCGAACGTCTGGCTGCGCGGGCTGCGCGAGATCACCCGTGAGCTGGGTATCGTGCTGATCATCGACGAAGTACAGACCGGTCTGGGTCGTACCGGCAGCACCTTTGCCATTGAGCACGCGGGGATCGTCCCCGATATTCTGGTGCTGTCCAAAGCCATCGGTGGCGGCTACCCGCTGTCGGTCATTGTCTACGCCGAACACCTCGACACCTGGGGCCCGGGTATGCACGCCGGTACGTTCCGGGGCAATCAAATCGCTATGGTCGCCGGGCGCGCAACCATGCGCCACATTCGCCAGGCGGGTCTGGTGGAACACGCCGCCGCACGCGGCGCGCAACTGCTCGCCGGCCTGCAAGACATTGCCCTGCGCCATGATGCGATTGCCGACGTACGTGGGCGCGGCCTGATGATCGGCGTCGAGGTCACCAAACCGCGAACCGAAAGCCGTGCCGGCCTGGGCGATGGCACACTGGCCAAGGCGATCAAGCTGAACTGCTTCGACAACGGCCTCGTCATCGAAACCGGTGGGCGCCACGGTTCGGTCTTGCGCTTCCTGCCCGCCCTGACCATCACCGAAGCCCAAGTGGGCAGCGTACTTGACCGTTTCGAAGACGCCATCAGCAGCGCTACCGCGCACCGTTTGCAAGTGGTCGGTCAAAGCGCATAAATGCAACTGCGGGGCTGTTGTTGCCCCCCAACCTGATGCAATAAAAAGCCCGCCAACCGACATCGGTTGGCGGGCTTTTTTGCACGCGCGTCAGTCCCGCGCAAGCGCCTCGATCGGATCCAGACGCGCGGCATTACGCGCAGGTACAAACCCGAAGATGATGCCGATCAGGCTGGAACACACGAACGCCGTGACAATCGATTCCAGCGAAAACACCATCTGCCATTCCTTGATCACCAGGGAAAACACGAACCCGATGCCAAACGACAACGAAATCCCGATCACCCCGCCGATCAGACAGACCATCACCGCCTCCACCAGAAACTGTTGGCGAATGTCCGACTGCCGCGCCCCGACCGCCATGCGAATACCGATTTCACGGGTACGCTCGGTCACCGACACCAGCATGATGTTCATCACCCCGATGCCACCCACTACCAGTGAGATCAGCGCAATCAACGACAGCAGCAACGCCAGCGACTGGCTGGTTTTCTGCACGGTTTGCATGATGCTATCGAGGTTGTAGGTGAAAAAGTCCTTGGTCCCGTGGCGCTGTTGCAACAGCTTGACCACGTTATCCTCCACCACCTTGCTCGGCTGACCATCCTTGATCCGCACCGTGATGCTGTCCAGGTAACGTTGGCCCAACAGGCGCCCGGCCGCGGTTTCGTAAGGCACCCAGACGTTGAGGGCCTTGCTGGTGTTGAAGATGTTTTTGTTGTCCGCCGCCACCCCGATCACCGTGCACGGCAGGTTGCCCACCAGAATGATCTGGCCCAGGGCCTCGACGTTCGGGCCAAACAGCCGATTGCGGGTGTTGTGGTCAATCACCACCACTTGGGCCTGGCGCGTGTCATCGTCCTGGCTGAAGGTGATGCCTTCGGCAATCTTGATCCCGCGGACCTGGAACGAGCTGGCACTCACGCCATTGACCGTGGCGTCCACATCGATATTGCCAAAGCGCAGCAACAGGTTGCGCCCGGCGTTGGGCGTGGCGCTGTCGATGTAATGCAGCTCGCTGAGCGCGGTCACGTCGGAAAGCACCAGGGTTTCAATCGCCGACGCATGGCTGTCGCCAAAGTCGGTGCCCGGGTAGATGTCGATGGTGTTGCTGCCGATCGCCTGAATATCATTCAGGACATAGCGTTTGGCGCCCTCGCCGATGGCCACGATCGACACCACCGAGGTGATGCCGATGACGATGCCGAGCATGGTTAACAAGGTGCGCATGCGGTGGGAAATCAACGCGACCCAGGCCATCACGAAGGCTTCCTTGAACAGCCCCAGGCTTGCCACCAGACGCCGTCCCGGCGTGGCCCGGGCCTGCGTGGCCACCGGGGCCTCGACCTCGGGGGCGGCGCGTTCGTTGAGGCGGTCACTGAGCACTTCGCCGTCGCGCATCTCGATGATGCGCTCGGCATGGGCGGCAACCTTGGCGTCGTGGGTCACGATAATCACGGTATGCCCCGCCGCATGCAGCTCCAGCAGGATATTCATCACTTCCTTGCCGCTGGCGGTGTCGAGGGCGCCGGTCGGCTCATCCGCGAGGATCACTTCGCCGCCGTTCATCAACGCCCGGGCGATACTCACCCGCTGCTGCTGCCCACCGGACAACTGGCTCGGCCGGTTGATCAAGTGATTGGCCAGGCCCAGCCGGGCCAGCAATTCCTTGGCGCGGCTATGGCGCTGGCCTTCCGGTACGCCGGCATAAATCGCCGGCATTTCGACGTTATGCATGGCACTCAAGTGCGGCAGCAAGTGATAACGCTGAAAGATAAAACCAAAATGGTCGCGGCGCAGTTCCGCCAGTTCCTGATCCCCCAGGTCACGGGTTTCGCGGCCACTGATGGTGTAGCTGCCGTCGGTGGCGTAGTCCAGGCAGCCAAGAATGTTCATCAGCGTCGACTTGCCCGAGCCCGACGCCCCGGTGATCGCCACCATTTCCCCGGTGTTGATGGTCAGGCTGACATTCTTGAGCGCCATGAAGGCTTTTTCACCGGCCATAAAGCTGCGGCTGATGCCTTTGAGTTCCAACAATGCTTGGGTCATTGTCAGCTCCCCGCCACGGCCGGCGTCGGATCACCGATGACGACCTTGTCGCCCTCCACCAGGCCATCCTTGATCTGGGCCTTGACGTTGTTGTTGATCCCCACCTGCACGTTGCGCTCCTGGGCGTGGCCGGTCTCGTCCACCACCCGCACCACGTACGAACCGTCGTCATTGCGCTTGCCGAGCGCGGCAACCGGCATCATCAGCACGTCCTTGGCGGTATCGCGCACGATGCGCACCTGGGCGGTCATCGAGATGCGCAGACGGTGGTCAGGGTTTGGCACATCAAACAGGGCGTTGTAGAACACCGCGGTGTTCTGTTTGGCCGTACCGGCGGCCTGGGTGTCCAGGTAGTTCTGCGGCGCAGGTTCAGTGCCGCGCAATTTGCCGTAGTAGCGTTTATTGGCCTCGCCCAGAATGGTGAAGTACACCTCCTGGCCTGGCTGGATGTGAATCACATCGGCTTCCGACACTTGGGCCTTGATGGTCATGGTGTCCAGGTCCGCCAATTTCAGCAGCACCGGCGCCAGTTGCTCGGCGATCACGGTCTGGCCTTCCTGGGTGACGATGCCCACCACGTCACCGTCCATCGGTGCAACGATACGCGTGTAGCCGAGGTTGACTTTGGCGGTGTCGATCTGGATGCGCGCATTTTTCAGTTGCGCATCCAGGGCCACCAGGTTGGCGCTCTGCACCAGGTAATTGGATTCGGCGGTCTCGAAATCCTGGCGGGAGATGGCCGCGTCCGATTGCAGTTGGGTGTAACGCTCCCACACCGATTTGGTCTGGACCACTTGTGCGGCCGTGGCTTTGCGTTGCGCTTCGAGGTTTTCCTCGTTGACCTGCGCCTGGCGCAGGGCGTTCTGCAGCACCAGCGGATCGATTTCCGCCAGCCACTGGCCCTTCTTGACCTTGTCGCCGAGCTTGACCTTCAGCGACTTCAATTGACCGGAGACCTGGGCGCCGACGTCGACCTGCTTGACCCCCTGCAAGATCCCGGTGGCGAGCACCGAGTTCTCGATCTCGCCCCGCTCGACCTTGGCGGTCAAGTATTGGGGTGGCTCGGCCGGTGACTGCACCGAGTAGACAATCAAGCCGGCAACAACGGCCAGGCCCACGCCCCAGACAACCTTGCGAAACTTCGACTTTTCCATAGATGACCACTAATACGTTGAAAGGTAGACCCGGCCGCCGGCCGGGCTTGCGCTAAGTTGCTCGAATGTTCGCTTCAGGTAAGGGCGCAAGCGCCCGTGCCGGCTCCCCCTGTGTCACGCGTCATGAGGTCACCTTGCCGACCGGCGCCGGTAGGCCGTCGTGCCACCAGGACGCCAGGCTGTAGACGTGCGGCGCCTTGAGCAGGGTGAAATGGTTACCCGGCCCGTACCAGGTCTGCAGGTGATCCGTGTGTCGGCTCCAGCCCTCGATCATGCCGGCCTGCTCGCGCTGATTGCCGTGTGCATCCAGCGTCGGATCGTCGGCCAACACCAGGCGCACCGGGCCGTTGTAGCGCTGGCGTGGCTGGTAAACCGTGCGCAGCGCCGCACCAAAGGCGCGCGCCGGTCCTTGCATCACCTCAGGTGTGGAGCGCGCCGAGAGCATGCCGACGCGCACCATGGCGGCGTGCAAGCTGGCCAGTTGTGCCGCTTCATCCAGATCGGCAAAGGCCTGCTGATCAATCCCGAATGGCTTCCCAGCCGCCAGTTGCAGGGTTTCGATCAGGCGCAGCAACACGCCGGTTGCGGTGTACGGCTTGCCGACCACGCCCGAACTGCCCGGTGACTCACTGTCGACCAGGGTCAGCGACAACACTTCGCGCCCCTGGGCCTGCAGACGCAGGGCCATCTCGAAAGCCACCCAGCCGCCAAAAGAGTGCCCGAGCAAATGCACCGGCCCATTCGGACATTGTTGTTCCAGCGCTTGCAGGTAAGCCTGCGCCGCCGTTTCCACGCGGCTGTGGGGCAGCGCCTTGGCGTCCAGCCCGCGAGGTTGCAGACCATGGATCGGCCAGGCCGGCCCGAACGCATCACTCAGGCCGATAAACCCCGTGACACTGTCGCCTGCGCCCGGAATGCAGAAGATCGGTGCCTGCCCGGCCTGCCCGCTCTGAATCGTCAGCACCGGCTGGTAAGGCGTGTTGGCCGGTGTTGCCGGCAAGGCCTTCAAGGCATCGCCGATGGCCTGACCCAACGCCTCGATGTGCGGCGCCTGCATCATGCTCTGGTGGTCGCCCGGCACCCTGATACGCTGCAGCAGGCCCGAAGGCACAACCTGATCCCAACCCAGCGTGTCACTGCTGCGCGAGGCTTCATCCATGCGTTCTTCGGCCGTGAACAAATGCACCGCCATGGTCAGCGGCAACAAGCTGTAATGGGCTTGCGCATGACCGTGGGAGACTTCGCGGTCCAGGTAGGCCCACAAGGCGTCCCGGGACAGCGCCGCCAACTGCGGCTGCAGCAGGCCGGCGTCGCGGCAGCGTTGCCACAGGGTGTCAAAGTCCATCCGTGCCGCGTCACCCTCCAGCTGCATGAGGGTGGCCAGCGCCTGCCCATCCACCGGTGTTTGAACCTGGCAGAAGGCACGGCATTGTTCGAGCAGGTGCAGGCTGTGGGCATGGGCCACCGACCAGCGCGCCTTGCCTTGATCGACCAGGCGCGGCACGTGGGTGTCGAGCAGGCCGAGGAAACTCACCTGCTCGTCCATGCCGATCAGTTGCGCGGCGATTTCATACGCCAGCAACCCGCCGAACGACCAACCGGCCAGACGATAGGGGCCATGCGGCTGCACGCTGCGCATCATGTCGATATGCCGCGCCGCCAGGCATTCCAGGGTCCGCAACTGCGGCTCGCCCCAGGCCACACCCTCCAGACCGTAGACCGGAATGTCCGCATCCACATGCCGGGCCAGCGCCGGGAAATACACGTTAAGCCCGCTGAACTCATGCACCAGGAACAACGGCGCCTGGGTACCACCGGCGCGTACCGTGACCAGGCCTTGCTCGAGTGCCGGCGCATCGCTGCGCAAGCGCAACAGCGCGGCCATCGACGCGACGCTGGCATGCTGGAACAACTGCGCCAGGGTGACCGGCAGGTCGTCCTGGGTCAGCAGGCTGACCAGACGAATCGCCAGCAGCGAATGCCCGCCCATTTCAAAGAAACTGTCGTGGCGCCCTACCCTTGTCAGCTTCAGCACGTGGGCCCAGTGGCCCGCCAGGCGTTCTTCCAGCGCCCCGACCGGCGCCGCATAGTCGCGGCTGAGCACCGACTGCTCGGGCGCCGGCAACGCCTTGCGGTCGAGTTTGCCGTTCGGTGTCACCGGCAAGCTGTCCAGTTGAACATACGCACTGGGCAGCATGTACTGCGGCAAGTGGCTCAGCAGTTCTTCACGCAGTTGCTCGATTGAGCCCGGCGAACCGCACAGGTAAGCCACCAACTGCTTGCCGGCGACCTGCCCTTCGCTGTCGTCGCGAGCCATGACCACGGCCTCACGCACGCCTTCACAGGCCAGCAGCGCGCTTTCGACTTCGCCCAACTCGATACGGAAACCACGGATTTTCACCTGATCATCGTTACGACCCAGGTATTCCAGGGTGCCGTCCGGCAACCAACGGCCAAGGTCGCCGGTCTTGTACAGGCGGCCCGGGCCAGCGCTGAACGGGTCGGCCAGGAAGCGCTCACTGCTCAGTTGCGGCTGGTTGAGGTAACCACGTGCGATCCCGATACCGGCCAGGTGAATCTCACCGGCCACCCCCAGGCCCGTCGGATGCCCATGGGCATCCAGCACATACACGCGGGTGTTGGCGATCGGACGCCCGATGGAACGTGGATGCGGGTTGGCGGCCAACACCTCATTGGCGGTTGCGATGATCGTCGCTTCAGTGGGGCCATAGGTATTGAGCAAACGCGGCGTGTGGCCGCTGCGCAGGAACCAATGCTGCACCGCCTCCGGGCTCAGCTCTTCGCCACCCACCACAACCACCCGCACAGAAGCCGGAATGACAGCGCTGTGATCGTCCGCCAGGCCTTGCCAGAAGCGGGTCGGCAAGCTGATCACCGACAGCCGGGCCTGGGTCGCCAGGCTCCAGAATTGCGCGGCATCGGTCAACCAGTCGGCACTGCGCAGCACCAGCGTGGCGCCGCAGGTCAGCGCGCCAAAAATCTCTTCGATGGAGGCGTCGAAGTTGATGGTCGCAAATTGCAGCGCACGATCCCCCGCCCCCAGGCCGGTCAAGCCACGAATCGCCTGGATTTCATTGCACAGGCCGGCATGCTCGATCATCACGCCCTTCGGCGTGCCGGTCGAACCGGAGGTATAGAGCACATAGGCCAGGTGTTCGCTGGCCAGCCCCAATTGCGCAGGCTGCGGGTTGTGCGTGCCCAGCGCGCGCCAGGGTTGGAGCACGCTGTTCAAGGTCACCACCTGCATGGCCTGCGCCAGCGTGCCGAGCAGCGGCAGCACCGCGTATTCGCTGAGCAACACCCGTGGCGCACTGTCGCCGAGCATGAAAGCCAGACGTTGCGGCGGGTAAGCCGGGTCGAGCGGTACGTACGCAGCACCGGCCTTGAGGGTGGCGAGCAAGGCCACCACCATCTGCATCCCGCGTTCCAGCGCGATGGCGACACGGTCGTCAGGCTGCACACCGAGGGCAATCAAATGATGGGCCAACTGGTTGGCCTGGGCATTGAGCTCGGCGTAACTGAGGGCCTGGCCGTCGAACTCCAGCGCAATCGCGCCGGGGTTACGCAGTACCTGGGCCTCGAACAGGCCGTGGATCAATTGATCCTGAGGCTCGTCGGTGTGGGTCTGGTTAAAGTCCAGCAGCACCTGCTGACGTTCGGCCAGCGGCAGGATCTCCAGGCTGCTCAGCGATGCGTCCGGGGTACGTTCCAGGGCATCCACCAGGCTGTCGAGTGCGCCGTGCATATAGCCACAGACCCGTTGCGCGCCGACTTCCGGGCTGACCTGAACAGTCAGGGCGAAGGCGTGGCCAAAATCATCGACGTCCAGCGACAGCGGGTAGTTGCTGCGCTCTTCACCGCCCAGCGCGTGGATGCCGGTCCAGACCGCGAGGTCTTCACTGGAGGCGGCGCCGGCACTGTGACGGTAGTTGAGCAAGGCACTGAACAACGGCGCCGGGGCGGCAACCCCGCTGCAACGCTGGGCCAGGGCCAGAGACGCGTGTTCATGACCGAGCAACGTGCTCAAGCGGGCGTGGGTGGCCTTGACCCCGGCCTGTGCGCCTTCGGCGCCCACGCTGACGCGCAACGGCAAGGTATTGAGGAACAGCCCCAAGGCTCGCTCACCACCCTGCAGCCCGCCCATCAGCACGGTGCCGAATACCACCTCATCCTGGCCGCAGACGTGCGCCAGTACCTGCGCCCAGGCCACATGCATCAGGCTCGCGGCGCTGACGCCCAGTTGCCGTGCGGCGCTGCGCAGACGCTGGCCGAGGCCTTCGTCCACCAGCAGTTGCGCCGCTTCCAGTGTGCCGCCGGCTTGCACATCGTGCAGGCCAAACGGCAAGGTCGGCTCGTCGATGTCCGCCAGCATCGCGCTGAAAAACGCTTCATGCTCCTGCTCCGTCAGGCCCAGGCGCGCCTGGGCCACATAGTTGCGGTACGGTACGGGCGCACTCAAACGGTCTTGCTGACCGGTGAGGAACGCCTGCAACTCGTACTGCAAGAGGTCCATGGCGACATGGTCGAACAGCATGTGGTGGAACATCAGCAGCGCACACCACTGCTGTTGTGCACCGTCATAAGCACACACCAGGCGCATCAGCGGCGCGTCGCGCAGGTCCATGCGGAAATGCTGCGGGTTGAAACGCTCACGCAGTTGCGCACCGGCATCGCCTTCGGCGTCCAGGTGCAACTCTTCCAGGGCAAACGGCACATGGCGCAACACCACCTGCACCGGCTCGCTCAAGCCTTCCCAGCGCATGGTGGAGCGCAGGATGTCGTTACGCTCGACCACGCCTTGCAGGGCTTGGGCAAAGGCTTCGAGGCGCTCGCGGCTGTCGAAATTGAACGACGCCTGCTCCAGGTACAAGTCGCCCTCATCCGCCAACAGATGGTGGTACAGGATGCCTTCCTGCAACGGCGTCATGCCGTAGATGTCCTGTACGTTGGCCAATTGGCCCGGCACGCTGGCAACGACGCTGTCGATCTCGTCCTGGCTGAGGCCGGCCAGCGGCAGCAACTCAGGCGTGATGCGTCGGCAGTCAGCCTCAATGGTATTGGCCGGAATCACCAGCGCGCGGCTGCTGCCGACGACGCTGGCCAACCCGGCAAGGGTCGGGTGGGTAAACAGGGCACCGACGTCGACCCGCAGGTCTTCCTGGCGCATGCGCTCCACCAGCTTGACCGCCAGCAACGAATGGCCGCCGAGTTCAAAGAAGTTGTCATGCCGCCCCACTTGTTCCAGCTGCAGCACCTGCTCCCACACCAGCGCCAGACGGCGTTCGACAAGCCCTTGCGGCGCCTGGTAATCACGGCTCGCCACCGCCGACTGATCCGGCGCCGGCAAGGCTTTGCGGTCCAGTTTGCGGTTCGGCGTGAGCGGCAGCGCCTCCAGGGTGACGAAGGCTGACGGAATCATGTATTCGGCCAGCAACGGCGCCAAATAGCTGCGCAAACCGGCGGCGCTCAGCTCGACCCCGGCATGCGGCACCACGTAGGCCACCAGGCGTTTCTCACCCGGACGGTCTTCGCGCGCAATCACCGCAACTTCCTTGACGCCGGCGCAGTTGCCCAGGCGCGATTCGATTTCGCCCAGCTCGATGCGGAAACCGCGCACCTTGACCTGGAAGTCGTTACGGCCCAGGTACTCGATGGAGCCATCCACAAGGTAGCGTGCCAGGTCACCGGTCTTGTACATCCGCGCACCCGGTACCGGGCTGAACGGGTCAGCAATAAAGCGTTCGGCGCTGATCACGTCGAGGTTCAGGTAACCGCGTGCCACGCCGTCGCCACCGATGAAAATCTCCCCCGCCACACCGAATGGCACCGGCTGCTGCCGGCTGTCGAGCAGGTAAATGCGGGTGTTGGCCATCGGCTTGCCGATGGTGGTGTTGCCGTTGATGTCGCCGGTGTAGCTCACGTAAGCCGTGGTGCAGGACACCGTCGCTTCGGTCGGGCCGTAAGTGTTGATCAACCGTACATGGGCCGGGCGCGACTCGTCCCAGAGCTTGAGTTTTTGCGCCGACAGCGCATCGCCGGTCACGTTGATCAAGCGCACATCGCGCAGATGGTCCTGGGCCTGCTGTGGGTTGTGATGCCATTCGGCGGCCAGGGTGTGCCAGTGAGCGGCCGTCAAGTGCAGGAAGGTCGGCGTAATGGCCGGGTCCCGCGCGGCCTCGGTGCCGAACACATGGCGGCTGGGCGCCAGGGTCGCGCCCGCCAACAGGGCCGGGAAGATCTCCTCCACCGACAGGTCGAAGTTCAGCGTGTTCTGTTGCAACACGGTGTCCTGCGGCGTCAAGCCGAACAAGCGCGCGGCGTCGAGGCTGTAGTTGACCAGCCCGCGGTGTTCGATCATCACCCCTTTGGGGTTGCCGGTGGAGCCGGAGGTGTAGATCACATACGCCAGGTGACGGGCATTGAGGCCCGGCACCACCGGGTTATGTTCGGCGCCGTTGACCGGTTCATCCAGCAACACGCTCGGAATCGCCAGGGCCGGCAGGCGGTCCTGCAACGGACGCTGGGTCAGCACCGCCGACGGCGTACTGTCGGCGATCATGTAAGCCAGGCGCTCCGGCGGGTAATTGGGGTCCAGCGGCACATAAGCGGCGCCGGCCTTGAGCACCCCGAGCAGGCCCACCAACACTTCATCGCCGCGCTCGGCGCAGATCGCCACGCGCTCGTCGGGGCCAATGCCCAGGCCGATCAGGTGATGCGCCAGGCGGTTGGCCCGGCGGTTGAGCTCGGCATAACTGATGCGCTGCGATCCGAACGCCACCGCAATGGCCTGCGGTGTGGTCTCGACCTGGGCTTCAAACAGTTGGTGAACAGTGGCCTCGTGCGGATAGGCGACCTCGGTATTGTTGAGGGCGTGCAGCAGGTAATCGCGCTCGTCCTCATCCACCAGGGCAATATGCGCCAACTGCGCCTGGTCATCGGCGACCATCGCGTGCAGCAGTCGCTCGAAATACCCCAGGTACCGTTGCAGGGTGGTTTCGTCGAACAGCGCCGTGGCGTACTCCAGGTTACCGGCGATGTGGCCTTGCACTTCACCCAGGTCCAGGGACAGGTCGAACTTGGCAAAGTGACTGGTTTCACCGACCGCTTCGAACTGCAGGTCACCCATGACCAGGCTTGGGCCGTCGCTGTTCTGCCAGGTCAGCAAGGTCTGGAACACCGGGCTATGGGCCAGGCTGCGCGCTGGTTTGACCACTTCCACCACCTGCTCGAACGGCAAGTCCTGATGGGCCTGCGCTGCCAGCGTGCGGTCCCTGGCATGCGCCAGCAAGGCGGCGACGGTCAGGTCCTCGCCCGCACCGATACGCACAGCCAGGGTATTGACGAACAAGCCGATCAGACCTTCGACTTCGGCACGCATGCGGTTGGCGGCCGGCGAACCGATCACCACCTCATCCTGGCCGGACAGACGGCAGAGCAACGCGCCCCACGCGGCCATCATGGTCATGTACAGCGTGGTGCCGTGGCGCTGGCTCAAGGCCTTGAGCCCGGCGGTAAGGTTGACGTCGAGTAACAGGGTCAGGGTCGCGCCGCTGTAGTCCTGGCGCGCCGGGCGTGGGCGATCGGTGGGCAGCATCAGCAAGGCGGGTGCATCCGCCAGCGCTTGCTGCCAGTACTGGCTCTGTTGCTGCAATACCTCGCCACTCAACCAGCGGCGCTGCCACACGGCAAAATCGCCGTATTGCAGGGCCAGCGGCGGCAGCGGGTCCGGCTGGCCGTGACGGAAGGCCTCGTACAGCGCCATCAATTCACGGGTCAGCACGCCCATTGACCAGCCATCGGAAACGATGTGGTGCATGGTCAACAACAGCACGTGATGGTCGTCGCCACGCTGCAACAGCTGCGCACGAATCAGCGGCCCCTGTTCCAGGTCGAACGGTTGCAGCGCGTCGGCGCTGATGTGCGCTTGCAGCGCGGCCTCACTGTCAACGTCCAGACGTCGCAGCGCAAAGGCACGCTCGGCCGGATCGATACGCACCAGCGCATCGCTGTTGTGGTGCACGAAACGACTGCGCAGGGCTTCGTGGCGCGCCACGATGGCGGTGAGCGCGCGCTCCAGCGCATCGGCATCCAGGTGACCGCGCAGCCTGAGGGCAATCGGCATGTTGTAGGCGGTGCTGGCACCTTCCATCTGCGCCAGGAACCACAGGCGCTGCTGGGCAAACGACAGCGGCAAGTCCTGGTTGCGCGGCACCGGCAAAATCGCCGGCAAGGTGCTGCGGGACGCCTGTGCCAGCACCTGGGCCAATGCGGCCAGTTGCGGGTGGGCAAACAGATCGGCCAGGGCCAGTTCCACACCCAGACGCTGGCGCACCTGGGAAATCAGGCGCATCGCCAACAGCGAATGACCGCCCAAATCAAAGAAATGCCCTTGCCGACCAACCTGCTCCAGCCCCAGCAGGTCCTGCCAGATATGCGCCAGGGTGGCTTCAATCTCGCCCTCGGGCGCTTCATACACACCGCTGACCACTGCGTCGAGACCCGGCGCCGGCAGTGCCTTGCGGTCCAGCTTGCCGTTGGGGTTCAAGGGCAACGCCTCAAGTTGCACATAGGCCGACGGCACCATGTACTCCGGCAGTGCGCTTTGCAGGCAGGCGCGCAGGTCTTCGATCTGTGGCGTGAGGCCAGTGAAATAGGCCACCAGCCGCTCATCACGTACCAGTACCGCAGCCTCGGTCACTTCGGGGTGAGCCGCGAGCAGCGCTTCGATTTCACCCAGCTCGATGCGCAGGCCGCGGATCTTGACCTGGTCGTCGTTACGGCCCAGATAGTCGAGCGTGCCGTCAGCGCGGTAACGCACCAGGTCACCGGTGCGGTACATGCGTCCGCCCGGCGTGAACGGGTCGTCCAGGAAGCGTTCGGCGGTCAGCGCTTCACGGTTGAGGTAACCGCGCGCCACACCGGCGCCGCCGATGTAAAGCTCACCCACGCTGCCCGTCGGCACCCGTTGCCCGTAGGCGTCCAGCACGTAGAGCGTGAGGTTGCGCAATGGCCGGCCCAGCGGAATATCTGCGACACCGTAGCGGCTCAGGTCAGCGTCGACCGCATGCCAGGCGACCACGTCGCTGCATTCGGTCGGGCCATAACTGTTGATGAATTGCGGGCGCGGCACCTGCAGTTTTTCCAATTGCGACAGCTTGATCGGCTCGCCGCCCAGCACCACGCGGCGCAGCTGGCTCAGGGCGCACTGCTGATCGGCGTCGATCAGCGCATAGAACGCGCTGGGGGCCAGGTTGATGTGGGTGATCACCTGATCACTGATCTGGCGCACGATGCTTGAAGGATCAAACGGGCTGTCCGCCAGATGCAAGGTGGCACCCACGGCCAGGCTGGCGAAGATGTTTTTCTGGGTCAGGTCGAAGCTGTGGGAGGTCAGCAACAACACTGCATCGTCGGCATCCAGCCCGACGTCGTCGATGTACCAGCCGAGCATGTTGACCACGCCCTGATGCTCGACCATGACGCCCTTGGGCTGGCCGGTGGAGCCCGAGGTGTAGATCACATAGGTCAAGTGTGTGGCCGTCAGTTCGGCCACCTGCGGGTTGTGCAGGTGCGGGGCGTACGCGTCATCACGGTCAAGGTCGACCACCGGCAGGCCCGGCTCGCCGGCCAGGTGTGCGGTCACGCTGTGCACCAGCAACGCCGCCGGGGCGCTGTCGTGCAACATGTAGTGAATGCGCTCCAGCGGATAGTTCGGGTCGATCGGCACGTAGGCGCCGCCGGCCTTGAGAATCGCCAGCAAACCGACAACCAGCTCGGTACTGCGCTCCACGCAGATCGCCACACGGGCATCCGGCTGTACGCCAAGCTCGCGCAAGTGGTGGGCCAGTCGGTTGGCGCGCTCGTTAAGCTCGCGGTAGCTCAGTGAACCGTTGCCGGCCTGCACGGCACGGGCATCCGGTGTGCGCAGCGCCTGAGCCTCGAACAGACTGTGCACCGTGGCGGCCGGCAAAGCCGTGCGCAGGCCGCCAAGACCGGCCAGTTGCTGTTGGCACTCGTCTTCATCGAGCAGCGGCACGCGGGCAAGCTGCGTCTGATCGTCGGCGACCATGGCGCGCAACAGGCGCTCGAGGTAGCCGAGGTGACGGGTCAGGGTCGGCGCATCAAACAACGCCGTGGCGTAGCTCAGGGAGCCGATGATCTGGCCCTGGGCCTCGCACAGCTCCAGCGACAGGTCGAACTTCGCCGCGCTGTTGATCTGGCCGCTGCCTTCCAGCACCAGGTCACCGAGTACCGGTGCCACACTTTCGTTGTTCTGCCACGTCAGCATGGTCTGGAAGACCGGGCTGTAGGCCATGCTGCGCACCGGTTTGATGATATCCACCACCTGCTCGAACGGCAGGTCCTGGTGGGCCTGCGCGCCCAGCGTCTGGGCCTTGACCCGCGCCAGCAGGGTTTGCACGGTCGGTTCACCCGAGGCGTCGATACGCACCGCCAGGGTGTTGACGAACAGACCGATCAGGCCTTCGACCTCGACGCGGTTGCGGTTGGCCACCGGTGAGCCGATCACCACTTCATCCTGCCCGGCCAGACGGCTGAGCAACGCGCCCCATGCCGCCAGCAGCGTCATGTACAGCGTAGTGCCATGGCGTTGGCTGAGGGTCTTGAGGCCCTGGGTCAACCCGGCATCCAGTTGCAGGTTCAACACCGCACCGGAGAAGTCCTGCTGCGCGGGACGCGGGCGGTCGGTGGGCAGCGTCAACATGGCCGGCGCACCGGCCAGCGCCTGTTGCCAATACAGATTTTGCTGGTGCAACACCTCGCCGCTCAACCAGCGGCGCTGCCACACGGCGAAGTCGGCGTATTGCAGGCCCAGCGGCGGCAACGGGTCGGCCAGGCCCTGGCTGAAGGCGCCATACAGCGCCATCAGCTCGCGGGTCAGCACGCCCATCGACCAACCGTCAGAAGCAATATGGTGCATCGTCAACAGCAGTACGTGGTGTTCCTCCCCCATGCGCACCAGGCGCGCGCGCAGCAACGGCCCGTTGACCAAGTCAAACGGGGCCAGCGCTTCGTGCTCGGTCAAAGCCTGCAATTGCTGCGGCGCATCGGCCAGCTCGCGCAGGTCATTGTGTTCAAGCACAAAGGCGCCTTCGACCGGGGTGATGACCAACTGCGGCTCATCGTTATCGACCACAAACACACTGCGCAGCACTTCATGCCGGCTGACGATCTGCGCCAGGGCGCGCTCCAGCGCCAACGCATCAAGCGCACCACGCAGACCCAGGCCAACCGGCATGTTGTAGGCGGCGCCCGCATTGTCCATCTGCGCCAGGAACCACAGGCGCTGCTGGGCAAACGACAGTGGCAGCGCCTCTTCACGGGACACCGGCACAATCGGCGGCAAACTGCTGCGCCCCGCCTTGGCCACCGCCTGGGCGAGGGCCGAGAGTTGCGGATGGGCAAACAGCGCTGCGAGGTCCAGCTCCACCCCCAGGTGCACGCGCACCTGGGAAATCAGACGCATGGCCAGCAACGAATGCCCGCCCAGCTCGAAGAAGTGATCATCACGCCCGACCTGCTCGACCTTGAGCAACTGGCTCCAGATCTGCGCCAGCGCCACTTCCACCTCGCCCTGGGGCGCTTCATAGCCACGGCTGAGCAAGGCCTGCTGATCCGGAATCGGCAGCGCTTTGCGGTCCACCTTGCCGTTGTTGGTCAGCGGCAGGTGGTCGAGGCGCACGTAGGCACGCGGCACCATGTATTCCGGCAGTTGCTCCTGCAGCCAGGTGCGCAGGGCCTGGATGTCCAACGCCTGGTGCTCGGTTAAGTAAGCCACCAGGCGCTTGCTGCCCGGCTCGTCCTCTCGGGCCAGCACCACCACCTCGTTGATCTGCGGGTGTTCGCCGAGGCGGTTTTCGATCTCGCCGAGTTCAATGCGGAAACCACGGATCTTCACTTGGTCGTCATTACGGCCCAGGCAGTCAAGTTCGCCCTTGGCCAACCAGCGGCCAAGGTCGCCCGTGCGGTACATCAACGCGCCAGGCTCACGGCTGAACGGGTCCTGGATAAATTTCTCGGCGGTCAGCTCAGGCCGGTTCAGGTAACCCTTGGCGACGCCTTGGCCGCCAATGTAGATCTCCCCGACAACGCCCAACGGCACCGGCTGCTGGCGTTGATCGAGCAGGTAAATGCGCGTATTGGAAATCGGCCCGCCGATCGGCACGCTCTCGGCATCGTCGGCCAGCGCGCGCACTTCAAACGTGGTGGCGTAGGTGGTGGTTTCGGTCGGGCCGTAGCAATGCACCAGACGCAACTTCGGCGCATGTTCCAGCAGGCTGCGGAACGCCGCCGGATCCGCGCGTTCACCGCCGCACAGCAGCATGCGCAAGCCCTTGAGGGCATCGGGAATCAGCTGTACGTACTGATTGAACAGCGCCGTGGTGGTGAACAGGATCGTGGCCGCCGACTCGCTCAACACCGCACCAAAACGCAGCGGGTCAAGCAACGTGTCGTGGTCAATCACCACCACTTGGCCGCCATTGAGCAAAGCGCCCCAGACGTCCATGGTGCTGGCGTCGAACGCCGGGTTGGAGGCAAAGGCGATACGGTCATGGGGATTGAAATCGGCATAACCGCCGTTGATCACCAGCCGTGTGATTCCCCGGTGCGGCACCAGCACGCCCTTGGGCACGCCGGTGGAGCCGGAGGTGTACATGATGTAGGCGACCGACTCGGCAGACTGTTCAAACGCCGGGTCGTGAACCGGGGCATCGCTCAGATCGAGGCTGTCCAGTTCCAGGTGCCCGCCGCCCTCGGGGGCTTGATGGGCGCTGGTGGTGAGCAGCCACTGCGCGCCGCTGTCCTGGCGCATGAAGGTTTGACGGTCGGCGGGAGCGTTGACATCCAGCGGCACATATACCGCCGCTGCCTTGCTGATCGCCAGTTGGCTGACCAGCAAGTCCACGGAGCGCTCCAGCAGAATGGCAACACTGTCACCGGCCTGCACACCCAGGCTGATCAGGTGGTGGGCCAAGCGGTTGGCGCGCCGGTTCAATTGCGCATAGCTCAACGACTGCTCACCGTGAACCACGGCTACAGCATCGGGCCGGGTACGTGCCTGAGCCTCGAACAGCGCGTGGATGGTCGAAGTCTGCGGGAACGGACGTTCGCTGTCGTTGAAGGCTTCCAGCAGCTCCTGACGCTCAGCCTCGGGCAAGACCGACAGGTCATGCAACGGCGTGCCGGGTGCGTGCTCCAGGGCATCGACCAACTGCTGCAGCGCCGCTTGCATATAGACGCACACGCGCAGCGCACCAATCCCGGCCAGCGCCTGGGCATTGAGTTGAAAGCCACTGCCGAAGTCATCGACGTTAAGCACCAGCGGATAGTTGGTGCGCTCTTCCATGCTCAGCGCCTGAATGCCGTCCCACGCGGCAATGTCTGCGGTAGAGACTTGCGCGGCTGCACTGTGGCGGTAGTTGAGCAAGGTGTTGAACAACGCCTGCGCCGCCGGCATGCCGCTGCAATGCTGGGCCAGCGACAGGGACGCGTGTTCATGGGCCAGCAGTTGCGCCAGTTGCGTGTGAGTGGCACGCACGGCTTCGCGAGCTCCGTGGGCGCCGATGCTCACACGCAACGGCAACGTGTTGATGAACAGGCCCAGCGCACGCCCTGCCCCTTCACCGCCTTGCAAGCGGCCCAGCAGTACCGTGCCGAACACCACATCATCACGGCCACTGACCTGCGCCAGCACCTGGCCCCACGCCAGGTGCATCAGGCTCGCGGCGCTGACCCCAAGCACCCGCGCCTGCTCACGCAGCCGCCCGCCCAGGACGCTGTCGAGCATCAGGTGAGATTCCTCGACCCCTCTGCCGTCGCCCTGCACATTCTGCAGACCGAACGCCAGGGTCGGTTCGTCGATATCACCCAGCATTGCGCCGAAGAACGCTTCATGGGCCTGACGATCGGCGCCCAGGCGCGACTGCGCCACATGCTCGCGGTAAGGAATCGACGGCGGCAACTGTGCGCTCTGACCTTTGAGGCTGGCCTGGACTTCCTCAATCAGCACCTCCAGCGCGGTATGGTCGAGCACCATGTGGTGGAACAAAAGAATGCCGACCCAGCGCTGGTTGGCGCTGTCCTCGGTGTAGGCCAAATGCATCAGCGGAGCACGGCTCATGTCCAGGCGATAGTGGCGCGGGTCGAACCGGCTGTGCAGTTGCGCCAGCACGTCTCCTTCCGCCGGGTCGATGGCCACTTGCTCCAGGCCCAGCGAAGCCTGGCGCCATACCACTTGCACAGGCTCCACGAGCCCTTCCCAGGCGATACTGCTGCGCAGGATGTCGTGGCGGTCGATCACGCTTTGCAGGGCCCTGGCGAACAGGTTGAGCGGTTCGGGGCCGGTAAACGAAAACAGCATGTGCAGCAGGTAAGCATCACCCTGATCCGCCGCCAGGTGGTGGTAGAACATACCGTCCTGCAGCGGTGCCAGGCTGTAGATATCCTGCACATTGCGCACGCCGCCAGGCACGCCGGCGACGATGCGGTCGATGCTGTTTTGGTCCAGTTCGGCCAGGGGCAGCAGGTCCGGAGTGATGTGCTCGCAGCCCGGCTCGATCCGGTTGGCCGGCACCAATAGCTGCGTATGGCCGCCCACGGCGGCCGCCAGGGCCGCCAACGTCGGCTGGCCAAAGAGGACGCGCACGTCGGCGCTCAGTTCGAGCTGGCGCATGCGTTCGATCAACTTCACCGCCAACAGCGAATGGCCGCCCAGCTCGAAGAAGTTGTCGTGTCGCCCCACCCGCTCCACGCCCAGCAACTCTTGCCAGAGTGCGGCGAGGGTGTGCTCCACTTCCCCCTCCGGCCGCTCGTATTCGCGCCGCGCCAGGGCGTCACCATCCGGCGCCGGCAAGGCTTTGCGATCAAGCTTGCCGTTGGTGGTCAACGGCAAGCGCTCAAGCATCACAAATGCGCTGGGCACCATGTAATCGGCCAGGGACACCAGCAACTGCTGGCGCAGGTCGGCCGCCACAGGTTCGGCGCCATCGGCCGCGATCACGTAGGCAACCAGGCGCTTGTTGCCGGGCTGGTCTTCGCGAGCAATGACCACCGCGTCACGCACACCTTCACAGGCCGCGAGATGCGCCTCGATTTCCCCCAGTTCGATACGGAAACCACGGATTTTTACCTGGTCGTCATTGCGCCCCAGGTAGTCGATGCTGCCGTCTGCCAACCAGCGGCCCAGGTCACCGGTCTTGTACAGGCGGGCATCGGCACGCCCGCTGAACGGGTCGGCAATAAAGCGCTCGGCATTCAGTTCCGGGCGGTTCAGGTAACCACGCGCCACCCCGGCACCGCCCACGTACAACTCGCCCACCACGCCCACCGGCACCGGTTCGCGCGCGCTGTCGAGCACGTAGAGTTGCAAGTCCGGAATACGCCCGCCAATCGGGCTGACCCCCACCAACTGCGCATCCGCCGCTTCAAGGGCACGGTAAGTCACGTGCACCGTGGTTTCGGTGATGCCGTACATGTTCACCAGCTGCGTACCGGCGTTGGCCGTACGCGCATACCACGGCTTGAGCATCCCCGGTTCCAGGGCTTCGCCACCGAAAATCACCTGGCGCAGGGAGTGCTTCAAGGCACTCTGGCCCTGGGCGGCGATCAATGAACGGAAGGCACTCGGCGTCTGGTTGAGGATGGTCACACCGGCACTGCACAGCAGCGCATAGCACTCGTCCGGCGAGCGGCTGGTGAGTTGCGGCACTACCAGCAACTGCCCGCCGTGGATCAGCGCACCCCAGATTTCCCAGACCGAGAAGTCGAACGCGAACGAGTGAAACAGCGCCCACACGTCCCGATCATTGAAGTTGAACCACCCTCCGGTGGCGGAGAACAGCCGCGCCACGTTACGGTGCTCGATCATCACACCTTTGGGCAAACCGGTGGAACCTGAGGTGTAGATCACGTAAGCCAGGTTGGCCGAGGTCAGGCCAGGCACCTGCGGGTTGTGTATCGGCTGCAGCTGCAGGTCCGTCGCGTCCAGGTCAATCACCGGCACCGCAAGTTCGGCCACCCGCGCCTGCGTCGCTGCCTGCACCAGCACCGCCACCGGGGCACTGTCCTGCAGGGTGTAACTGATGCGTTCCTGCGGATAGGCAGGGTCGATCGGCACGTAACCGGCGCCCGCCTTGAGGATGCCGAGCAAGCCGATGATCATTTCCAGCCCGCGCTCCACGCAGATTGCCACCCGCTCGTCCGGGCTCACGCCGAGGCTCAGCAGGCGGTGCGCGACCCTGTTCGCACGCGTGTTCAGCTCGGCGTAGCTCAGGTGGCTGTCTTCAAACACCACCGCGATGGCATCGGGTTGCTCGGCGGCCTGACGCTCGATCTGGTGATGAATCAACTCGGCATCGGCATACAGGCTGTCCGTGGCGTTCCAGCGCTGCAACAGTTGCTCACGCTCAAGCGCCGGCAACATGCCCAGGCTTGGCAGCGCGGCCTGTGGCGTCTGCTCCAGCGCCTGCACGAGGTTTTCCAGCACACATTGCATATAGCCGCAGATGCGTGCGGCACCGATGGTGCCATCGGCCATGACCGACAGGCTGAAGGCATCGCCCGTGTCGTTGACCGACAGGGTCAGTGGGTAGTTGGTGCGCTCCTTGCTGTCGAGGATACCGATACCTTCCCAGGCGGCCTGCGCGGCCTGGGACACATCCCCACCGCCAAGCTGGCGATAGTTGAGCAGCGAGCTGAACAGCGGCGTAGAGGGCGCGACCTTGCTGCAGCGCTGCGCCAGCACCAGCGACGCGTGCTCATGGCCGAGCAAACCGGTCAGGCGCGCATGGGTGGTCTTGACCAGGCTGCGCACGCCCGCCTCACTGAGGCTGATGCGCAACGGCAGCGTGTTGATGAACATCCCCAGGGCGCGGTCCGCACCTTCGCCACCTTGCAGGCGCCCCAGCAAGACCGTACCAAACACCACATCATCGCGGCCGGAAACACCCCCCAGCACCCGGGCCCACGCCAGGTGATACAGGCTCGCCGGGGTCACGCCCAACTGCCGAGCCTGTTTGCGCAGGCGTGTGTTGAGAGTGTCATCGAGTTGCAGCAGCACCTCTTCGACCCCGTGGCCATCGCCTTGCACATCCTGCAGACCAAACGGCAGGGTCGGCTCGTCGATGTCGCCCAGCATTTCACTGAAAAACGCTTCGTGCTCTTCGCGACTCACGCCCAGGCGCGCCTGCGCCACGTAGTTGCGATACGGCACCGAAGCCGGCAATTGGGCTTCTTCACCGCGGGTATGCGCTTCGATCTCGGTAATCAGCATGCGCAGGGAGGTGGCGTCGTCCACCAGGTGGTGCAACAGCAACACGGCCACCCAGCGTTCGTTGGGGGCGTCTTCGCTGTAGCCGATGCGCATCAGTGGTGCCTGACGAATGTCGAGGCGATGATGGCGCGGGTTGAGGCAGGCGGTCAGTTGTTCAGCGATATCACCGGCGGCCGGGTCCAGGGGGATTTCATCGAGGCCCAGTTGTGCCTCGCGCCAAACCACTTGCACCGGCTCGTCCAGGCGCTCCCAGACTACCGCCGTACGCAGAATGTCATGTCGCGAAATCACGCCCTGCAGCGCGTCGGCGAAACGTGTCAGCCGCTCGCGGCTGGTGAAGCTGAAAGTCACATATTGCAGATAGGGGTCGCCCTGGGCGGCCGCCAAATGGTGGTACAGGATGCCTTCCTGCAGGGGCGCCAGGCTGTAGATTTCCTGAACGTTGCGCGACCCGCCCGGCACCGTTGCCACGATGCGCTCGATGGCATCCTGATCGAGGTCCGCCAGCGGCAGCATGTCCGGTGTAATGTGTTCGCACCCCGCGGGCACACGATTGGCGGGCACCGCCACGTCCTTGCTCGCACCCGCGACCGCCGAGGCCAGGGCCGCGAGGGTCGGCTGGCCGAACAGTACACGCACATCCGCACCGAGCCCGACCTGACGCATGCGCTCGATCAACTTGACCGCCAGCAACGAGTGGCCACCCAACTCGAAAAAGTGATCCTGGCGCCCGACCTGCTCGACATTGAGCAAGTCCTGCCAGATCGTCGCAATCGCGGCTTCGACCGCGCCTTGCGGCGCTTCGTATTGACGCCGCGCCAGTGCGTCGGCGTCCGGTGCCGGCAAGGCCTTGCGGTCGAGCTTGCCGTTGGTGGTCAACGGGAAACTGTCGAGCATGACAAAAGCGGCGGGCACCATGTACTCGGCCAAATGCACCAACAACTGGGTTCGCAGGTCAGCGGCGTTCGGCGACGTACCCTCGGCACCAATCACATAGGCCACCAGGCGTTTGTCCCCCGGCGTGTCTTCACGGGCAATCACCACGGCTTCGCGCACGCCGTCACAGGCGGCGAGGCGCGCTTCGATCTCGCCCAGTTCAATCCGGAAACCGCGAATTTTCACCTGGTCGTCGTTACGCCCCAGGTAGTCGATGCTGCCGTCCGCCAGGCGGCGGCCCAGGTCGCCGGTCTTGTACAGGCGAGCGTCGGGGCGGCCGCTGAACGGGTCGGCGATAAAACGTTCGGCGTTCAGTTCCGGGCGGTTCAGGTAGCCACGGGCCACGCCCGCGCCACCGACGTACAGCTCACCCACCACCCCGACCGGCACGGGTTCGCGCCGATCATCGAGCACATACAACTGCAAGTCCGGAATGCCCCCGCCAATCGGGCTGGCCCCCACCAGTTGGGCATCTGCCGGCTCAAGGGCACGGTAAGTCACATGCACTGTGGTTTCAGTGATGCCGTACATGTTCACCAGTTGCGTACCGGCATTGGCGGAGTGCGCGTACCACGGCTTGAGAATCCCCGGTTCCAGCGCTTCGCCACCGAAAATCACCTGACGCAGGGCGTGCTTGAGCGTGCTTTGGCCCTGGGCAACAATCAACGCGCGGAAGGCGCTCGGGGTCTGGTTGAGGATGGTCACACCGGCGCTGCACAGCAGTGCATAGCATTCATCGGGCGAACGGCTGGTCAGCTGCGGCACGATCAGCAACTGCCCGCCGTGCATCAGCGCACCCCAGATTTCCCAGACCGAGAAGTCGAAGGCGAACGAGTGGAACAACGCCCATACGTCGTTATGGTTGAACTGGAACCAGGCCTCGGTGGCGGTGAACAGGCGCGCCACGTTGCGGTGTTCGATCATCACGCCCTTGGGCAACCCGGTGGAGCCGGAGGTGTAGATGACATAGGCCAGGCTCGACGGCGTCAGGCCCGCGACCTGGGGGTTGCCGGCTGGTTCGTCCTGGCAGTCGCCCGTGTCCAGTGTGATCACCGGCACCGACAACTCGGCTACCCGAGTGTGAGTTGCCTGTTGTACCAGCACGGCGACCGGCGCGCTGTCTTGCAAGGTGTAGCTGATGCGCTCCTGCGGATAGGCCGGATCGATCGGTACATAACCGGCACCGGCCTTGAGAATGCCCAGCAAGCCAATGATCATGTCCAGGCCGCGCTCGACGCAGATCGCCACGCGATCATCCGGGCGCACGCCCAACGCCAGCAGGCGATGCGCAACCTGGTTGGCGCGCCGGTTGAGGGCGCCGTAGCTCAGGCGCTGATCGCCAAACACCACCGCGACAGCGTCAGGCTGCGCCGCCGCACGGGCTTCGACCTGGCTGTGGATCAGTGCGCCGTCGGCAAATACCGTTTCGTTGCGGTTCCAGGCGTGCAGCAGGTGCTCGCGCTCGGTGGCAGGCAGGATACCCAGGGTTTGTAGCGCCACCTCCGGGGTGTGTTCCAGGGCATCGACCTGGCTCTGCAAGGCTGCATTGAGGTAGCGCGCGACACGCTCGGCGCCAATGTCGGGGCCGGCGAGTACGGTGATATGGAAATCTTCACCCAGGTCATCGAAGTTGATGGTCAAGGGGTAGTTGGTACGCTCCTGCGCGCCGAGCGCTTGCATGCCGGCCCAGGCTGCCTGCGCTTCGGTGGTGGCACCGGTGGCACTGTGGCGGTAATTGAGCATCGCGCTGAACAGCGGCGTGGGCGTGGCTACGGCGCTGCAGCGCTGGGCCAGGGCCAGCGAGGCGTGCTCGTGCTGAAGCAGCGCGGTCAGGCGCTGATGGGTCAGCTTCAGGCCGCTGCGCACGCTTTGCGCACCGACGCTGACACGCAGCGGCAAGGTGTTGATGAACATGCCCAGGGCGCGGTCAGAGCCCTCGCCCGCGTGCATGCGGCCCAGCAGGACCGTACCGAAGACGACTTCCTCGCGCCCGGACACTTTGCCCAGCACTTGCGCCAGTGCCAGGTGCACCATGCTGGCGGCACTCACCCCCATCTGGCGCGCCTGGGCACGCAGGCGTTTGCTCAAACCGCTGTCGAGCATCAGGTGGCTTTCGTCGATTCCGTGACCATCCCCCTGAACGTCCTGCGCGCCGAAAGGCAGGGTCGGCTCATCGATGTCGCCCAGCATTTCGCGAAAGAACGCTTCATGCTGCTGTTCCGTCACACCCAGCAGGGCCTGGGCCACATAGTTGCGGTATGGCACCGGCTCACCAAGGTGCTCGACCTGCCCCAGCAGGAAGGCCTGCATTTCGTGCTGCACCACCTCCATCGCGGTATGGTCCAGCGCCATGTGGTGGAACATCAGCACGGCGACCCAACGCTGATTCGGTGAATCCAGCGCAAACGCCACGCGCATCATCGGTGCCTGGCGAATGTCCAGGCGATAATGGCGGGCATCGAAGCGACCTTGCAGCTGGGTCAGCACTTCACCGTCGCGCGGGTCCAGGTGCACTTCCTCACTGATCAGCGCGGCCTTGCGCAGCACCACCTGGACCGGCTCGTCAAGGCTCTCCCACACTACGGTGGTACGCAGAATGTCGTGACGCTTGATCACGTACTGCAAGGCTTCGGTGAATTGCTCCAGACGCTCGCGGCTGTCGAACGCGTACTGCGATTGCAGCAGATACGGGTCCCCCTGCTCGGCGGACAAATGGTGGTACAGCATGCCTTGCTGCAGGGGTGCCAGGGGGTAGATGTCTTTCACGTTGGCCAGGCCACCGGGCACGGCGTCGACAATCTGGTCGATGGTCGCCTGGTCCAGCGTCGTCAATGGCAGCATCTGCGGGGTAATGCGATAGGCAGGGCTCAGCCAGTCGCCACCGTTGCGGGCGATCAATTCAAGCAATTGCGCCTTGTGACTGCGCAGGCTGTCGATCACCCCGTCGTCGAGTCCCTCATCGTCGCCCAGGATGATCAAGTCATCCTCCTCACGTTGAAGATGGATCGCGTGGGTCGAAAGAACTGCCATCAATTCGCTGAAGTGCATGGTGTGACCTGCTTAAGATTCGAAAACAATGACGAAAAAAGCCCGACTTCGCGTGTAACCGAAATACCGGGCATCGAGCGTCGGCGCATGCCTTCCATGGGCAGAGGCGCCGCCGCCGACAGGTTCTAAAAAGTGATGGGTTAAATGCGTGCCACAGGGCTCCCCACAGGGCAGGAAAACTAAAACATCCGCACTGAGGTGTATGTCATGGGAAGCCGGGACAATGCGGGGGTGCCCCGCGGATAAACATGCGGGAGCCGCTTGCCTGCGATGGCGTCGGGTCAGCCGATACCTTCATCGACTGCACCACCGCCATCGCGGGCAAGCCCGGCTCCCACAGGTAAGGGTTCAGGCCAGCGAGCATTGCCACACCGACGTTCCAATGTGGGAGCTGGCTTGCCTGCGATGGCGTCGGGTCAGCCGATACCTTCATCGACTGAACCACCACCATCGCGGGCAAGCCCGGCTCCCACCGTTAATGGTTTATGCCAGCGAGATGTGCCGCACCGACGCGTCAATGTGGGAGCTGGCTTGCCTGCGATGGCGTCGGGTCAGCCGATACTTTCATCGACTGAACCACCGCTATCGCGGGCAAGCCCGGCTCCCACAGGTAATAAAGCACAACAGCTCCCACTGGGGAGCTGTTGTGCCTCGCGTCAAATGCGCCGCTTGCGCTCGAGCGTCGGCACGCTCGATTGCGGCACCACCACGTGCTCCACCTGCCCCACCGCTGCCGCCATGGCGGCCAGCGTCGGTTGGGCGAGCAGCACGCGCAGGTCAGCGTCCAGCCCTTGCTTGCGCATCTGCTCCACCAGGCTCACCGCCAGCAACGAATGCCCGCCCAGTTCGAAGAAGTGGTCATGACGCCCCACGCGTTCAACCTTGAGCACCGTTTGCCACAGCTGCGCCAATGCCACTTCCACCGGCCCCTCGGGCGCCTCGTAGGCACGGCTGAGCACCGCGTCCTGGTCCGGCGCCGGCAGGGCCTTACGGTCGACTTTGCCGTTGCCGGTCAGCGGCAGGCTGTCCAGGCGTACATAGGCGGCCGGCACCATGTACTCCGGCAGTTGCCCCTGCAGACGGGCGCGCAGCGCCTCGATATCCAGGCTTTCGCGTTCGGTAAAATAAGCCACCAGACGCTTTTGCCCCGGCTCGTCCTGACGGGCCAGCACCACGGCATCCTTGACGCCGGGGCAGCCGGCCAGACGGGTTTCGATCTCGCCCAGCTCGATACGGAAGCCACGGATCTTCACCTGCTGGTCATTGCGCCCCTGATACTGCAACGTACCGTCGGCGCGCCAGGCCACCAGGTCGCCCGTGCGGTACATCAAGCCGCCTTCGCTGAACGGGTCGACGAGGAATTTCTCCGCCGTCAATTCAGGCCGGTTGAGGTATCCCAGTGCCACACCCTGCCCGCCGATATACAGCTCACCGGTCACCCCGACCGGCACGGGTTGCTGATGCGCATCGAGTACATAAGCGCGGCTGTTACCGACCGGCTTGCCAATCGGAATGCTGCCCTCGTCCGCCCGGGTGATCTCATGGGTGGTCGAGAAGGTCGTGGCCTCCGTCGGGCCATACCCGTTCAGCAGGTGCCGGGGGGCACCGCCTTTGAGCACACGGGCAATCACGCTCGGGTCCAGCACATCGCCGCCGACGATCAGGTAGCGCAGGCGCGCAAAGGCCTCCAGCAAACCCTCGGCGTATTGATGGAACAGCCCGGCAGTCATCCACACCACACTGACGGCCTGCTGCTGCAACAGCGCGGCAAACCGGTGTTGCGCCAACAGCGTGTCCTGGTCGATCACCACCACCGCGCCGCCATTGAGCAACGGCGCCCAGACTTCCAGGGTGCTGGCATCAAACGCCGGGTTGGACGCAAACGCCACGCGGTCGTGCTGATTGAAATCGGCATAACCGTTATTGATCACCAGCCGTGTGATGGCTCGATGCGGCACCCGCACACCCTTGGGCGTACCGGTAGAACCGGAGGTGTACATGATGTACGCCGCCGCTTCGCTGCTGACCTGCGCCGCCAGGTTGTCATCACGCAGTTGGCTGAACTGCGTCTGATCCAGATCAAGCCGTTGCACCTGCAACGCCTTGCCCAGCCCGGCGTGGCTCAACAGTAATGTCGCCTGGCTGTCGCTGAGCATGAAAGCCTGACGCTCGACGGGTGCATTGACGTCCAGCGGCACATACACCAGCGCGCACTTGCTGAGGGCCAGTTGACTCACAAGCAGGTCAATCGAACGTTCCAGCAGCACGGCCACACTTGACCCCGCCGGCATTCCCAGGCCGGCCAAGTGATGGGCCAGACGGTTGGCGCGGGCGTTCAGTTCGGCATAGCTCACCTGTTGCGCGCCATGCACTGCCGCCACGGCCTGCGGCTGCGCCTGTGCCCACGACTCGAACACCTGGTGCACCGGCGTGCTCGCCGGATACTCACGTGCGGTGGCATTGAACCCGTGCAACACATGCCTGCGCTCGTCCGCGGGCAGGATCGACGGGTGCTGGAAAGCAGCATGGGGCGCCTGCTCCAGGGCCTCGAGCAGATCGCCCAGCACCGTGGTCATGTACCCCAGCACGCGCTGCGCACCGACCGACTGCGGCGCCAGGGCATTGACCCGGAAGTCCTCGCCCACGTCGTCCACCGAAAGAATCAACGGATAACTGTCGACCCCTTCACCGCCGATCATTTCGATCCCTTCCCACGCCGCCCGGCTGGCGTCGCTGGCGCTGGCCGCACCGTGACGATAATTGAGCAAGGCACTGAACAACGGCGCCGGCGCGGCAACCCCGCTGCAGCGTTGAGCCAGGGTCAATGACGCATGCTCATGGGCGAGCAACTGGCTCAAGGCGGCATGGGTACGCTTGACGGCCACCGACACACTGTCATCGGTCAGGCGTACACGCAGCGGCAGTGTATTGATGAACATGCCCAGGGAGCGGTCGGCGCCTTCGCCGGCCTGCAAGCGACCGAGCAACACCGTGCCGAACACCACGTCGTCGCGCGACGACACCGCGCCAACCACCTGCGCCCATGCCCAGTGATACAGGCTGGCCGCACTGACGCCCAGTTGCCGCGCCTGTTGACGCAGACGCTGGCTGAACGCCGCGCCCAGCCAGTGTTCGGCCTCTTCGCTGGGGTCCCGTTCGCTGTCGATGCGCTGCACGCCAAACGGCAGCGTCGGCTCGTCGACATCGCCGAGCATCTGGGCAAAGTACGCCTCGTGGGCTGCACGGTCCTTGCCCTGCATGGCCTGCGCGACATAGTTGCGGTACGGCACCGAAGCCCCCAATTGCGCCTCGCGACCACTCATATGCGCTTCGATTTCCGCCACCAGCACGCCCATGGACGTGGCGTCATTGACCAGGTGGTGGAAGCTGAGCATGCCGATCCAGCGCTGGTGCTGCGGATCATGGGCGAAGCCCAGGTGCATCATCGGTGCGTGGCGAATGTCCATGCGGTGACGCCCAAGGCTGAAGTGTTCGCGCAGTTGCGCCAGCACCTCGCCCGCTTGCGGAATGAACTCGTCAACCGTCAGTGGAGCCTCACGCCAGACCACTTGCACCGGTGCTTCCAGTTGCGCCCAGAACAGGCCGGTACGCAGGATGTCATGGCGCGCGATCACCCGTTGCAGGGCCTGGGCAAACCCTTCCAGGCGCTGGCGGCTGTCGAACGCGAACAGCGCATGTTGCTGGTACGGGTCGCCGTGTTCGGCGCTGATGTGGTGGTACAACAAACCTTCCTGCAACGGCGCCAGGGCATAGATGTCCTGCACGTTGGCCACGCCGCCCGGGACACTGGCGACAATGCGCTCGATACTCGCCTGATCCAGTGTGGCCAGGGGCAGCAAGTCCGGGGTGATCTGCGTGCAACCCGGCTCGATCCGGTTGGGCGGCACCGCCACTTCGTGACCGGCCCCCACGGACGCGGCGAGCGCCGCCAGGGTCGGCTGACTGAACAGCACACGGACATCGGCCTGCAAACCGGCCTCGCGCATGCGTTCCACCAGGCCCACCGCCAGCAAGGAATGCCCGCCCAGTTCGAAGAAGTTGTCGTGACGCCCCACCTGTTCCAGCTTGAGCACGTCAGCCCAGATCTGCGCCAGGGTGGTTTCCACTTCCCCTTCAGGTTCTTCATAGCCACGGCTGATCAACGCATCCAGCCCCGGTTCCGGCAGCGCCCGGCGGTCAAGCTTGCCGTTGGCGGTGAGCGGCATCTGGTCGAGCCGCACATAGGCGCTCGGCACCATGTATTCGGGCAATTGCGCCTGCATCCAACTGCGCAAATCCTCGATCGACACGGCGTGCGTCTCGGTGAAGTAAGCCACCAGGCGCGCCTCCCGCGCCAGCACTACGGCCTCGCGAACCAGTGCATGCTCGCCCAGGCGGGTTTCGATTTCGCCCAGCTCGATACGCACACCACGGATCTTCACCTGGTCATCGTTACGCCCCAGGTAATCCAGTGTGCCGTCCGGCAACCAGCGCGCCAGGTCGCCGGTGCGGTACATACGCGCCTGCGGGTCGTGGCTGAACGGGTCCTTGAGGAAGCGCTCGGCGGTCATTCGCGCCCGGTTCAGGTAACCGCGCGCCACCCCGGCACCGGCCACATACAACTCACCGGCAACACCAACGGGCACCGGCTGTTGCTGCGCGTCCAGCAGGTACACCTGGGTGTTGGCCACCGGCCTGCCGATATGCAGCGCCCGGCCAGCCTCGACCACACCGGAGGTGGCGACAACCGTGGCTTCGGTCGGGCCATAGTTGTTGACCAGCTTGAAGCGCTGTGGCGTGTGGAACTGACGCAAGCGGTCGCCGCCGACCAACAGGGTCTTGAGGGTCGGATGCTGCAGTGACTGGCTGAAGGCGTATTCCGCCACCGGCGTGGGCAGGAAGCTGACATCCAGCGGCTGCGCCAGCCACCACTTGAGCAGCGCATCAATGTCTTCGCTGCCCTCCCGGGCCGGCGGCAAATGCAGGGTGGCGCCCACGCACAGGGCTGGCCAGACTTCCCAGGCCATGGCGTCAAAGCCGAACCCGGCAACGCTGGAGGTGTGACTGCCGTGCCGCAGCTCAAACGCGTCACAGTGCCAGTTCACCAGGTTTTCCAGGGTCTGGTGCTCGACCATCACGCCTTTGGGCAACCCGGTCGACCCGGAGGTGTAGATCACATACGCCAGGTGCGCCGTGGTGAGCCCGCTGACCTGCGGGTTACCCTTCGACGGCCCTTGCCACAGGCGACTGTCCAGCTCCAGCACTGGCGCGGTCACGGTCGGCAGGCGTTGCGCCAGGGCGGGCTGGATCAGCACGGCCACAGGCGCGCTGTCCTCCAGCAGGTAACTCAGGCGTTCGGCCGGGTGCGCCGGGTCGATCGGTACATAGCACGCGCCGGCCTTGAGAATCGCCACCAGCCCGACCAGCATTTCCAGGCTGCGCCGCGTGCAGATGGCCACGCGGTCGTCAGGCTGTACACCCAGTTCGATCAACTGGTGCGCCAGCTGATTGGCCTGCCGGTTCAACTCGCTGTAGGTCAGGCTTTGGCCCTGGTACACCACGGCCAGCGCGTGAGGGTACAGCTCGACCTGGGTTTCAAAACGCTGGTGCAGGGTCTGCCCGACGGGGTAGTCGATCCGCGTGGCGTTGAAACCGCTCAATAGTTGCTGGCGTTCATGAGCCGGCAGGATCGACAGGTGATACATCGGCGTGTCCGCCGCGTGTTCGAGCGCCTGGACCAGACGCTCGACCACACCCACGACATAGTCGCAGATGCGCTGCGCGCCCACCGAGGCCACCACCAGCGCGCTGAGGCTGAAGGCTTCGCCCTGATCGTTGACGCTCAAGGTCAGCGGGTAGTTGCTGTGCTCCTGCGCCTGCAACAGCTGCATGCCCTGCCAGGCCTGGGCTTCGGCACCGGATACCGGCGCGCCATGGCTGTGACGATAGTTGAGCAAGGCACTGAACAGCGCGGTGGATTGCGCGACGCTGCTGCAACGTTGCGCCAAGGCCAGCGAGGCATGCTCGTGAGCCAGCAGGCCGTTGAGCCGTGCATGGGTAGCCTTGAGTGCGCGCTGAACGCCGACAGCGCCCAGATCGACACGCAACGGCAGGGTGTTGATAAACATCCCCAGCGCCCGCTCCGCCCCGTCGCCGCCTTGCATGCGGCCCATCAACACCGTACCGAACACCACGCGTTCGGTACCCGACACCACACCGAGCACCTGAGCCCACGCCAGATGGAACAGGCTGGCGGCGCTGACGCCCAGTTGCCGCGTCTGCACGCGCAGGCGCCGACTCAGCCCGGCGTCCAGCGGCACATAGGCTTCCTCCACCGGCTCGTCGTCGGCAATTCCTTGCAGACCAAAGGCCAGGGTGGGCTCCTCAATGTCCGCCAGCTGTTCGCGGAAGAACTGCTCGTGCGCCTGCTCGCCCTGCCCCAGGCGGGTTTGCGCGACATAATTGCGGTACGGCACCGGGGCCTGCAGCTGTGCTGTTTCGCCCATGAGGAAGGCTTGCATTTCCTGCTGCACCACCTCCATGGCCACGTGATCAAGGATCATGTGGTGGAACAACAGCGTGGCAACCACCCGGCCATCGCTGGCCTCTTCGGCATACAGCAACTGCAGCATCGGCGCCTGGGTCAGGTCCAGGCGTGGCTGGCGGATATCCGGCGACGCGCGCTGAACCGACAGCCGCGCAGTGCGCCACACCACCTGCATCGGTTGTTGCAGCCCCTCCCAGACCACGCCGGTGCGCAGGATGTCATGGCGATCAATCACCTGTTGCAGCGCAGCGCTGAACGCGTGCAAGCGCTCGACGTGTTCGAAGGCGTAGCGCAGTTGCATGACGTAAGGGTCGCCGTGCACCGCACTGAGGTGGTGATAGAGAATACCTTCCTGCAACGGTGCCAACGGGTAGATGTCCTGCACGTTGGCCGCGCCACCGCTGACCGTCGCGACGATGCGTTCGATACTCGCCTGGTCCAGGGTGGCCAGCGGCAACATCGACGGCGTGATGCGGGTGCAGTCGGCCGGGATCAGATTGGCCGGTACCGCCTGTTCTTCGCTTGCCCCCACCGAGGCGGCCAGCGCCGCCAGGGTTGGCTGATTGAACAAGGTGCGCACGTCTGCCTTCAGGCCGGCTTCACGCATGCGGCCCATCAGGTTGACCATCAACAGCGAATGGCCGCCCAGTTCAAAGAAGTGGTCGTGACGCCCGACTTGTTCCACCTCGAGCAATTCGCACCAGAGCCGTGCCAGGGTGATTTCTGTCTCGCCCACCGGCGCTTCGTACTCGCGCACCAGTACCGACGCCAGGTCCGGGTCCGGCAGCGCTTTGCGATCGACCTTGCCGTTGGGGCTCAGGGGGAGCGTGTTCAGCAACACATACGCCTGGGGCACCATGTAACTCGGCAACTGCGCTTGTACCTGCACCCGCAGAGCCTGGATGTCCAGGCTCGACGGCGCACGGCAATAAGCGATCAGACGCTCATTGCGCACCAGCACCACGACCTCCTGCACCTCGGGATGACCGGACAGGCACGTCTCGATTTCACCCAGTTCGATGCGCAGGCCGCGCAACTTGATCTGGTCGTCGTTACGGCCCAGGTATTCCAGCGTGCCGTCTGCCAGGTAGCGCACCAGGTCGCCGGTTTTGTACAAGCGCCCGCCCGGGTTGAACGGGTCGGCCAGGAAGCGTTCGGCGGTCAGGTCATCACGCCCCAGGTAGCCGCGAGCCACCCCGGCTCCACCGATGTACAGCTCACCGGCAACGCCGAGCGGCAGCAACTGCAGGTGCGCGTCGAGCACATAAGCACGGGCGTTAGCGATGGGTTTGCCGATCGGCACCGCCTCGAGCGGGCCTGCGTCATTGAAGGTCCAGGACGTGCTGTCGATAGTCGCTTCCGTCGGCCCGTACAGGTTGACCACACCGTGGGTGGTCAACGCGCGGGCCTGCATGGCCAGTTGCGGGTCAAGGGCTTCACCGCCGCTGAACAGGTAGCGGCAGCGCACGCCCGTCTCGGGCAATTGCACCAGCAGGCGCAACAGGCTCGGCACGAATTGGGCAATGCTGACGCCCTGCTCGACCAGCGTACGTGCCATGTGCTCGACATCCCGCGAAGCCTCAGCCGGCAGCAAGACCAGGCGCGCGCCGATGGCCAACGGCGTCCAGATTTCCCAGACCGAAGCGTCGAACGCCACCGAAGTCCGCTGCAGGATCCGGTCTGTGGCATCGAAGCCAAAAGCCCGGGTTTGCCAGCTGATGTGGTTGACCAGCGAGCCGTGCTCCACCATCACGCCTTTGGGGCGGCCGGTGGAGCCTGAAGTGAAGATCACATAGGCCAGGTCATGCGCCGTGGCCAGAGCGGGCGGATTGTCGAGCGGCTGCCCGGCCACGTCGGCATCCGCCAGGTCAACCAGCGGCACCGCCGTGGCGCCCAGCACGCCACGGGTGGCATCCTGCACCAGCACCGCCAGCGGCTGGCTGTCCTGCAGCGCGAATGCCAGGCGTTGCGCCGGATATTCGGGGTCCAGCGGCACATAGGCGGCGCCGGACTTGAGGATGCCCAGCAAGCCGACAATCAGCTCCAGGCTGCGCGGCATGCAGATCGCCACGCAGCTATCGGCGCCCGCGCCGAGGCTGCGCAAATAATGGGCGACGCGGTTGGCCCGTTCGTTCAGGTCGTGGTAGCTCAACTGCTGGTCGCCCAGCACCACGGCAATTGACGCCGGGGCCCGAGCGGCCTGGGCCTCGATCATCTGCACCACCGTGGTATCGCGCGGGTAATCGGCGTCGGTGGCGTTAAACGCGAGCAGGGTCTGGCGTTCGGCAGCAGGCAACACCGACAATTGCGGCAAGGCCGTGCGCGGCGCCATTTCCAGTGCATTCGCCAGGTTGTCCAGGCTGATCAGCAGGTAGTCCAGCAGGCGCTGCGCCCCCATTGCGCGCGGTGCGCGCGTCGTCAGACGGAACTCGCTGCCCAGGTCATCGACTTCCAGCACCAGCGGGTAACTGACGATGCTGTCGCTTTCCAGCCCGACGATACCTTCCCAGGCCTGCTGGCTGTTTTCTCCACCGGCGGTGACATGCCGGTAATTGAGCAGGCTGTTGAACAGCGGCGTTGGCGCGGCCACCGCGCTGCAGCGTTGCGCCAGGCTTAACGGCGCGTGTTCATGGGCGAGCAATGCCGACAACCCGGCGTGGGTCTGTTTAAGCGCCGCCTTGACCTGCAGGCCAGCCATTTTCACGCGTAACGGCAAGGTATTGATAAACATGCCCAAGGCCCGGTCGGCGCCCTCGCCGGCTTGCAGACGCCCCAGCAGCACGGTGCCGAACACCACGTCATCCTGGCCCGACACGGCGCCCAGAATGTGCGCCCATGCCAGGTGATACAGGCTCGCCGCACTCACCCCGGCCAAACGCGCCTGGGCCCGGATGCGCAGCCCCAGCGCTGCCGGCACGCTGCCACGCACTTGCTCGCTGCTCGCGGCGTCCATGGTTTCGAGCACGCCGAACGCCAACGTCGGCTGATCAAAGTCGCCCAGCATGTCGCGGAAAAACGCTTCATGGGCGGCGCGGTCCTTGCCTTGACGGGTTTGCGCCACGTAGTTGCGATACGGCACGCTGGCGGGCAAGCGGTGCTGCTGGTCGAGCATATGCGCTTCGATTTCGGCCGTCAGCACACCCAGCGAAGCGGCGTCATTGACCAGGTGATGGAACACCAGCATGCCGATCCAGCGTTGCTGGCGCGGGTCATGGGCGACCCCAAGGTGCATCATCGGCGCACGGCGCAGGTCCAGCGGGAAACGGCTCGGGTCGAGTTGTTCACGCACTTGCGCAGCCACGTCGCCGTCTTCATCCACACGCAATGACGTGAGCCCCAGCGGGGCCTCACGCCACACCACTTGCACCGGTGTTTCCAGACCGTCCCAGGCCAGCGCGGTGCGCAGGATATCGTGACGGGCGATCACCGCTTGCAGGGCCTTTGCAAACGCGTCCAGACGCTCGCGGCTGTCAAATGCAAACAGCGCGTGCTGCTGATACGGATCGCCGTGGCTGGCGGTGACGTGGTGATACAACAGGCCTTCCTGCAACGGTGCCAGCGCATAAATATCCTGCACATTGGCCACGCCGCCCGGTACACCGGCGACCACCCGATCAATGCCCGCCTGGTCCAGGTTGGCCAACGGCAACAGGTCAGGCGTAATGCGCTCACAGCCCAGGCTGATGCGATTGGCCGGTGCCGCGGTCATGCGCCCGTTGCCGACTGCCGCCGCCAAGGCGGCGAGGGTTGGCTGGCTGAACAACACACGCACATCGGCGCTCAGGCTGGCCTGGCGCATGCGTTCGATCAGGCTCACCGCCAGCAACGAGTGGCCGCCCAGTTCGAAGAAGTTGTCGTGGCGCCCTACTTGCTCGACCTTCAGCACGTCGGCCCAGATCTGCGCCAGCAGGGTTTCGATTTCGCCCTCGGGCGCTTCATAGCCACGGCTGAGCAGCGCGTCCTGATCCGGAACCGGCAAGGCCTTGCGGTCAACTTTGCCGTTGTTGGTCAGCGGCAGGCTGTCCAGACGCACGTAGGCGGCCGGGACCATGTAGTCCGGCAGTTGGTCGTGCAAATGGTCGCGCAGCACTTCGATGCTGACGTTTTCGCGCTCGGTGAAGTAAGCCACCAGACGCTTGTGACCGGGTTCATCCTGTCGGGCCAGTACCACCACGTCCTTGACCTGCGGGTGTTCGCCCAGGCGCGCTTCGATCTCGCCCAGTTCGATACGGAAACCACGGATTTTTACCTGCTGGTCGTTACGCCCCAGGTACTGCAAGGTGCCATCCGCGCGCCAGGCCACCAGGTCACCGGTGCGGTACATCAAACCGCCGTCGTTGAACGGGTCGACCAGGAAGGCGTGGGCCGTGAGATCGGCACGGTTCAGATAACCCAGGGCCACGCCCTGGCCGCCAATGTACAGCTCGCCGGCAACCCCCACCGGCACCGGCTGCTGGCGGGCATCGAGCACGTAGGTGCGGCTGTTGCCGACCGGTTTGCCGATGGGGATGCTTCCCTCGTCCGCGCGCTGAATTTCATGGGTGGTCGAGAAGGTGGTGGCTTCGGTCGGGCCATAGCCGTTCAGCAAGTGCTGTGGCGCGCCGTCCTTGAGTACCCGTGCGATCACGCTGGGGTCCAGCACGTCGCCGCCGACAA
Source organism: Pseudomonas tolaasii NCPPB 2192 (assembly GCF_002813445.1). NCBI lineage: Bacteria > Pseudomonadati > Pseudomonadota > Gammaproteobacteria > Pseudomonadales > Pseudomonadaceae > Pseudomonas > Pseudomonas tolaasii. Next base: position 4,607,624 of record NZ_PHHD01000001.1, on the reverse strand, counting down.
TCAGGTAACGCAGTTGCGGGAAGACCGGCAACAGGCCTTCGGCATACTGATGGAACAGCCCGGCGGTCATCCACAGCACGCTGATCGATTGTTTTTGCAGCAAGGCCGCGAAGGTATCGCGGGACAACAGCGTGTCCTGGTCGACCACCACTACCGCGCCGCCGTTGAGCAATGGCGCCCACACGTCGAGGGTACTGGCGTCAAAGGCCGGGTTGGAAGCGAACGCCACGCGGTCCTGCGGGTTGAACTCGGCATAGCCGTTGTTGATCACCAACCGCGTGATCGCCCGGTGTGGCACCAGTACGCCTTTTGGCGTGCCGGTGGAACCGGAGGTGTACATGATGTAGGCGACGGTTTCCGACGACTGTTCAAGGGCCGGGTTGTGCTCGGGCTCAGCACTCAGATTGAGACTGTCCAGGTCAAGGCGATGGCCAGATACCTCGGTGTTGCTGGTGGTCAGTACCCAGCGCGCGCCACTGTCTTCAATCATGAAGGCTTGACGATCCGTCGGTGCGTTCACGTCCAGCGGCACATACACCGCCGCGCACTTGCTGATCGCCAACTGCGCCACCAGCAAATCCAGGGAGCGCTCGAGTAGAATCGCCACCCGGTCACCCGGCGCTGCGCCAAGGCCCAGCAAGTGGTGGGCCAGTTTGTTGGCCCGCGCGTTCAGTTGTGTGTAGCTCAGTGAAACCGCACCCTGCACCGCCGCCACGGCGTGCGGCGTTGCCGCGGCCTGCTGCTGGAACACGTCGTGTACGGTCTGCCCGTCGGGATAGGCACGCGCCGTGGCGTTGAACGCTTCCAGCACTTGCCGTGTTTCGTCCATCGGCAACACCGTGATGTGCTCCAACGGCAGCTGCGGCGTTTGTTCCAGCGCCTGCACCAGGTGCGTGACGGCGGTCAGCAGGTAGTCACAAATGCGGCGCGCCTCAATCGGCGAAACCACCAGCGCGCTGAGGTTGAATTGCTCACCCAGGTCATCGACGCTCAGGGTGATGGGGTAGTTGGTGCGCTCTTCGGCGTGCAGCAGGTACATGCCGTGCCACGCCTGGTCCATCTCCACCGCGTCTTCGACCCCGGCGCTGTGGCGGTAGTTGAGCAAGGCGTTGAACAACGGCGTGGTCGCCGCGACCCCGCTGCAACGCTGGGCCAGGGCCAGTGAGGCATGTTCATGCCCCAGCAATGCCGTAAGCCGCGCATGGGTGGATTTGACCGCCGCCCGCACACTGACCTGCGCCACATCCACGCGCAGCGGCAAGGTATTGATAAACATCCCCAGCGCCCGGTCCGCGCCCTCGCCGCCTTGCATGCGCCCCAGCAGCACGGTGCCGAACACCACGTTCTGACGCCCCGACAGGGTGCCCAGTACATGCGCCCAGGCCAGGTGGAACAGACTGGCGGCACTCACGCCGGCCAGACGCGCTTGCTCACGCAGCCGAAGGCTGAGGTCGACGTCCAGCAAGTGCGTGGCCTCACCCACACCGTGACCTTCGCCCTGCACATCCTGCAGGCCGAACGGCAAGGTGGGCTCATCGAGGGTGCCGAGCATCTCGCGGAAAAACGCTTCGTGTTCCGCTTCGCTGCTGCCCAGCCGGGCCTGCGCCACATAATTGCGGTAAGGCACGGCATGCCCCAGTGCCTCGCCATGACCCAGCAGGATCTTGCGCATTTCCTGCTGCACGGTGTCGAGCGCGGTGTGGTCCATGACCAGGTGATGGAACATCAGCACCGCGACGATGCGCCGGTTGGCCGGGTCCCTGGCGTAGACCATGCGCATCAACGGCGCCTGAGTCAGGTCGAGGCGATAGTGACGCGCATCGAAACGCTCGCGCAGTTGCGCCAGCACATCACCCGCCGCCGGGTCGGTTACAACCTCCTGCACCACCAGTCGGGCCTTGCGCCACACCACTTGCATCGGGCTTTCCAGGCCTTCCCAGACCAGGCCGGTACGCAGGATGTCATGCCGGTCGATAACCGCTTGCAGCACATCGGCGAACACCTGGAAACGCTCAAGGTTGTCGAAGCCGTAGCTGGATTGCAGCAGGTAAGGGTCACCTTCGTCGGTACGGATATGGTGGTAAAGCACCCCTTCCTGCAACGGCGCCAAGGGGTAGATATCCTGCACATTGGCGACGCCGCCCGGTACCGTGGCAACAATGCGGTCGATGCCGGCCTGGCTCAATTGGGCCAGCGGCAACAGTGCCGGGGTGATGCGCTCGCAGTCGGGGGTAATCAGGTTGGCCGGCACGGCCACCTCGCGTCCGCTGCCGACCGCCGCCGCCAGCGCGGCGAGGGTTGGCTGGCGGAACAGCACGCGCACATCGGCGCTGAGCTCGACCTGGCGCATGCGTTCGATCAGGCTGACTGCCAGCAACGAGTGGCCGCCCAGTTCAAAGAAGTTGTCGTGACGCCCTACTTGCTCGACCTTGAGCACATCGGCCCAGATCTGCGCCAATAGGGTTTCGATCTCGCCCTGGGGTGCTTCGTAGCCACGGCTGAGCAGCGCGTCCTGATCCGGAACCGGCAAGGCCTTGCGGTCAACTTTGCCGTTGTTGGTCAGCGGCAGGCTGTCCAGACGCACGTACGCGGCCGGGACCATGTAGTCCGGCAGTTGGTCGTGCAGATAGTCGCGCAGGGTCTCGATGCTGACGTTTTCGCGTTCGGTGAAGTAAGCCACCAGACGCTTATGCCCCGGCTCATCCTGACGGGCCAGCACCACCACGTCCTTGACCTGCGGGTGTTCACCCAGGCGCGCTTCGATCTCGCCCAGTTCGATACGGAAACCACGGATTTTCACCTGCTGGTCGTTACGCCCCAGGTACTGCAAGGTGCCATCGGCACGCCAGGCCACCAGGTCGCCGGTGCGGTACATCAAACCGCCGTCGTTGAACGGATCGACCAGGAAAGCGTGGGCCGTGAGGTCGGCACGGTTCAGATAACCCAGCGCCACGCCCTGGCCGCCAATGTACAACTCGCCGGCAACGCCCACCGGTACCGGCTGCTGACGGGCATCGAGCACATAAGCGCGGCTGTTGCCGACCGGTTTGCCGATCGGGATGCTGCCTTCGTCAGCGCGCAGGATTTCATGGGTGGTCGAGAAGGTGGTGGCTTCGGTCGGGCCATAGCCGTTCAGCAAGTGCTGTGGCGCGCCGTCCTTGAGTACCCGTGCGATCACGCTGGGGTCCAGCACGTCACCGCCGACAATCAGGTAACGCAGTTGCGGGAAGACCGGCAGCAAACCTTCGGCGTATTGATGGAACAGCCCGGCGGTCATCCACAACACGCTGATCGATTGTTCTTGCAGCAAGGCCGCGAAGGCCTCGCGGGACAACAGCGTGTCCTGGTCGACCACCACTACCGCGCCGCCGTTGAGCAACGGCGCCCACACGTCGAGGGTGCTGGCGTCGAAGGCCGGGTTGGAGGCAAAGGCCACGCGGTCCTGCGGATTGAACTCGGCATAGCCGTTGTTGATCACCAACCGCGTGATCGCCCGGTGTGGTACCAGCACGCCTTTTGGTGTGCCGGTGGAGCCGGAGGTGTACATGATGTAGGCGGCGGTTTCCGACGATTGTTCAAGGGCCGGATTGTGCTCCGGCTCGGCACTCAGGTTGAGACTGTCCAGGTCAAAACGATGGCCAGATACCTCGGTGCCGCTGGTGGTCAGTACCCAGCGTGCGCCACTGTCTTCAATCATGAAGGCTTGACGATCCGTCGGTGCGTTCACGTCCAGCGGCACATACACCGCCGCGCACTTGCTGATTGCCAACTGGGCCACCAGCAAATCCAGGGAGCGCTCGAGTAGAATCGCCACCCGGTCACCCGGTGCTGCGCCGAGGCCCAGCAGGTGGTGGGCCAGGCGGTTGGCGCGGTTGTTCAGTTCTCCATAAGTCAGTCGCTGCCCATTTTGCACGGCGGCCAGTGCCTGAGGCTGCGCGGCCACGAGCGCTTCAAAAACCCCGTGCACCGTCAGCGCGGCAGGATACGTCCGCGTCGTAGCGTTAAAGGTCTGCAGTACCTGTTCGCGTTCGGCCGCCGGCAGTATCGTCAGGGCCTGCAGCGCCGTGGTTGATGACTGCTCCAGCGCCTGCACCAACTGCTCCAGCGCCTGGTGTACAAAACCGCACACCCGTTGCGCGCCGACCTGAGCCAGGGTCAATACGGTCAAGCTGAAACCGTCACCCCATTCATCCACGTTCAGGGTCAGCGGGTAGTTGGTGCGCTCTTCACCGCCGAGCCCTTCCATACCCTGCCAGGCTTGCTGGACTTGCTCGCTGCCCTCGGCCGCGGCGCTGTGCCGGTAGTTGAGCAGTGCACTGAACAACGGCAACGGCGCGTTCACCTGGCTGCAGCGTTGCGCCAAGGCCAGGGACGCGTGTTCATGCCCCAGCAGCGCGCTGAGACGCGCATGGGCCTGGCGCACGCCGGCACGGGCATCGCGGTGGTCGATATCTAGGCGCAGCGGCAAGGTATTGATGAACATACCCAATGCCCGTTCGGCACCTTCGCCGCCGAGCATGCGGCCCATCAGCACGGTGCCGAATACCACATTTTGCTGGCCGGTCGCGGCCGCGAGCACCTGGGCCCAGGCCAGGTGAAACACGCTGGCGGCACTGACGCCAAGCTGACGCAATTGGCCTCGCAGGCGCCGGTCGAGTTCGGCATCGACCACCAGGTGCGCTTCTTCGATATGTTGAGCATCGCCTTGCACGTCTTGCAGGCCGAAGGGCAAGGTCGGGGTGTCGATATCCCCGAGCAACTCGCGGAAGAACGCTTCATGCTCCTGCTCGCTGACACCCAGGCGCGCCTGGGCCACGTAATTGCGATAAGGCACCGGTTCGGCCAGTTGCGCGGCCGGATCGGTCAGGTAAGCCTGCATTTCCTGGCTCACCACCTCCAGCGCGGTATGGTCCAGGGCAATGTGGTGGAACAACAGAATCGCCGCCACACGCTGCCGGGCCGGGTCCTGGGCATACACCAGTTGCATGAGCGGCGCGCTGGCCAGGTCGAGACGATGTTGGCGGGCACCAAACCGTTGCTCAAGCTGGGCCATCACATCGCCGCTGGCGTCTTCCACATGCACCTGTTGCACCCCCAACTCAGCCTTGCGCCACACCACTTGCACCGGGGTCGGCAGGCCTTCGAGCACAATCGCGGTGCGCAGAATGTCGTGTCGGTCGATCACGCGCTGCAGCGCCTGGGTAAACGCCTGCAAACGCTGCACGTCGGCAAAGCTGAAGCGCGCCTGCAGCAGGTACGGATCACCCTGCTCGGCGCTGAGGTGATGGTACAAAATGCCTTCCTGCAGCGGGGCCAGCGGGTAGATGTCCTGCACGTTGGAGACGCCGCCCGGCACGCTGTCGACAATCCGATCAAGGCTGGCCTGGTCGAGGTCGACCAGTGTCAGCAGGTCCGGGGTGATGCGCGTGCACCCGGGCTGAATGCGGTTGGGCTCGACCGTCACTTCACGGCTGTGGCCCACGGCAGCGGCCAATGCGGCCAGGGTCGGCTGGCTGAACAACACGCGCACGTCGGCCTGCAAGCCTGCCTGACGCATGCGGCTGATCAGGCCTACCGCGAGCAATGAATGGCCGCCCAGTTCAAAGAAGTGGTCATGGCGGCCCACGCGTTCGACCTTGAGCACGTCGGCCCAGATCTGCGCGAGCGCGACTTCCACCTCGCCCACCGGGGCCACGTAGTCACGGCTCGGTTGCGCGCTTTGGTCCGGTTCCGGCAGGGCCTTGCGGTCCAGCTTGCCGTTGGCCGTCAGCGGCAGGCTGGCCAGGTGCATGTAGGCCGCCGGCACCATGGCGTCCGGCAACTGGCCTTGCAGGTAGCGGCGCAGGTGCTCGATATCCAGCGCCTCACGCGCGGTGAAGTACGCGATCAGGCGTCCGTCGCGGGCTATGACCACGGCCTCGCGTACATCGGGATGTTCGCTCAGGCAGGTCTCGATCTCACCCAGCTCGATCCGTACACCACGGATTTTCACTTGATCGTCGTTGCGACCCAGGTAGTCAAGGCGGCCGTCTTCCAGCCAGCGCACCAGGTCGCCGGTGCGGTACATACGCGCCTGCGGGTCGGCACTGAACGGGTCTTTCAGAAAGCGTTCGGCGGTCATTTGCGCGCGGTTCAGGTAACCGCGTGCCACCCCGGCACCGCCCACATAGAGTTCACCGGCAACGCCCAGCGGCACCGGTTTGAGTTGGGCGTCGAGCACGTACACCTGGGCATTGGCCACCGGTTTGCCGATGTGCAGGGTCTGCCCGGCTTCGATCACGCCGGAGGTCGCCACCACCGTCGCTTCGGTCGGGCCGTAGTTGTTGACCAGGGTGAAGCGCTGCGCCTGAGTGAACTGGCGCAGACGGTCGCCGCCGATCAGCAAGGTCTTGAGGGTCGGGTGTTGCAGGTTCTGGCTGAAGGCGTATTCCGCCACCGGCGTCGGCAGGAAACTGACATCCAACGGCTGGGCCAGCCACCAGGCGAGCAGCGCATCAATGTCTTCGTTGCCCTGCACCGCCGGTGGCAGATGCAGGGTGGCACCCACGCACAGCGCCGGCCAGACTTCCCACGCCATCGCGTCAAAACCGAAGCCGGCGACGCTGGAGGTGTGGCTGCCGGCATTGAGGTTGAAGGCCTCGCAATGCCAGTTCACCAGGTTGTCGAGGGTCTGGTGCTCAACCATCACGCCTTTGGGCAAACCCGTGGAACCGGAGGTATAGATCACATACGCCAGGTGGGCCGGGGTCAGGCCGTCAATCTGTGGATTGGCGCGCGCGGCGCCTTCCAGCAACAGGCGGTCGAGTTCGAGTACCGGCACGCTCATCGCCGGCAAGCGCTCGGTTAGCCCGGGTTGTACCAGCACCGCCACCGGAGCGCTGTCTTCGAGCAAATAGCCGATGCGGTCCAGTGGGTGGGCCGGGTCGACGGGCACGTAGGCCGCGCCGGCCTTGAGGATCGCGACCAGTCCCACCAGGGTTTCCAGGCTGCGACGCGCGCAGATCGCCACGCGATCATCCGGCTGCACGCCCAGTTCGATCAGACGATAGGCCAGCTGGTTGGCTTGCCGGTTCAGCTCGGCGTAGGTCAGCGTTTGGCCGTCGTACACCACTGCGAGCGCCTCGGGGCTGCGCTCTGCCTGCTGTTCGATACGCTGGTGAATGGTCAACCCGCGTGGGTAGTCGGCGTGGGTCTGGTTGAAACCTGCCAGGACCTGTTGGCGCTCGGCATCGGGCAACACCGGCAACTGGTTGACGGGGACCTGTGCGTTTTGCTCCAGCGCCTGAATCAGATGTTCCAGCGCGGTATGCATGTAACCGCAGAAACGTTGCGCGCCCAGTACCGGCAAGGCCTGAACGGTGAAGGAAAAACCGTCGCTGAACTCATCGACGCTCAGGGTCAGCGGGTAGTTGGTGCGTTCTTCGGTATGGAAGAATTCGATGCCCCGCCAGGCTTTTTCGGCCTCGTCACTGGTGTGGGCCGCCGTACTGTGGCGATAGTTGAGCAAGGCACTGAACAGGGGTTGCGGCGCGGCGACGCCACTGCAGCGTTGCGCCAGCACCAAGGGTGCATGCTCATGACCGAGCAATGCGGTCAGCCGTGCATGGGTGGCCTTGAGCGCCGCCTGGGCGCCTTGTTCACCGATATCCACGCGCAGCGGCAAGGTATTGATAAGCATACCCAGCGCGTGCTCCGCGCCCTCGCCTGCCTCCATGCGCCCCAGGAACACCGTGCCGAATACCACGCGCTGTTTGCCGGTGACGGCCGCCAGCACTTGCGCCCAGGCCAAGTGGCACAGGCTCGCGGTACTCACGCCCTGCTGGCGGGCCTGGGCGCGCAGGCGCTGGCTCAGCGCAGGTGCGACGGCCAACACGGCCTCCTCCAGGGCATTGCCGTCGCCCTGCACATCTGCCAGGCCGAACGGCAGTGTCGGCTCGTCCACCTCGGCCAGCATGTCGCGAAAGAACGCTTCGTGCTGTTGTTCCGTCACGCCCAGGCGCGCCTGTGCCACGTAATTGCGGTACGGCACCGGTTTGCCCAGTTGCGCGGCGTGGCCCAGCAGGTATTGCTGGATTTCATGCTGCACCACGGCCAGCGCGGCGTGGTCGGAGATGATGTGGTGCAACATCAGCAAGGCCAGCCAGCGCCCGTTCTGTGGGTCGTGGGCATAGGCGATGCGGATCAGCGGTGCCTGGCTGATGTCGAGGCGAAAGTGCCGGGTGTCGAAGCGTTGCTCCAGTTGCCGGCGAATATCACCGTCAGCCGGGTCCAGCACGAGCTCTTCAACCTGTAACTGCGCCTGGCGCAGCACGACCTGGTGCGGCTCGTCGAGCCCGTCCCAGATAACGGCGGTCCGAAAACTGTCATGCCGGTCAATCACGCATTGCAGGGCCTGGCTGAAATCGTCCAGGCACTGGCGGTTATCCATGCCAATGGCGCATTGCAGCACATAGGGATCGCCCTGCTGCGCCGACAGGTGGTGGAACAAAATCCCCGACTGCAGCGGCGCCAGCGGGTAGATGTCCTGGATGTTGGCGGCCCCGCCGGGAATGTGCGCGACAATACGGTCGATGGCCGGCTGGTCAAGTGTGGTCAGCGTCAGCATGTCAGGCGTGATTTGCGTGCAACCGGCCGCGATGCGGTTGGCCGGAATGTCCACCTGCCCGGCGCGCTGCGCCGTGTACTGCCCGGCATTGATCAAGGCGATCAGCGCTGCTTTATGCTCGCGCAGTGCGGCGAGCACACTTGGCTCTTTCAACGCCTGCTTGTTGCCCTGTACGACGAGCTGGTCACCCTTGACGGAGAGCTGAACGTCTTTTTCTTTTAATGTCGCCAACAGTTCGAGAACACTCACAGGACCATCTCCATTCTTTCGGTAATTTCGGCGTATTCCCAGAGCGTGGGTTGCTCGAACAGCGCCTTGACGTTCGCATCGATGCCATCCTGGCGTAACCGCCCGATCAGGCTGACAGCCAGCAATGAGTGGCCGCCCAGTTCAAAGAAGTTGTCGTGACGCCCTACCCGCTCCACGTTCAGCAGCTCCGCCCACAGCTGGGCCAGAGCGATTTCGGTGTCACCCTGCGGCGCTTCATATTCACGGGTGCGCAGCGCAGCCATGTCCGGGGCCGGCAGCGCCTTGCGGTCCAGCTTGCCGTTGGGACTCAGCGGGAACGCGTCCAGGTGCACAAACACCTGCGGCACCATGAACTCCGGCAGTTGCTCCAGCAGGTGGGTGCGCAGCGCGTCAGCCGCCGCCGGTTCGCCGGTGTAGTACGCCACCAGGCGTTTGTCGCCCGGCACGTCCTCGCGGGCCAGCACCGTGGCTTCCAGGATCTGCGGGAACTCACCCAGGCGCGCCTGGATTTCCCCCAGCTCGATTCGCAAGCCGCGGATCTTGACCTGATCGTCGTTGCGCCCCAGGTATTCGATGTTGCCGTCCGGCAGGAAGCGCCCGACGTCACCGGTGCGGTACAGCCGGCCTTCGCTGAATGGGTCGTTGAGGAAGCGTTCGGCCGTCAGGTCCGGGCGGTTCAGGTAGCCACGGGCAACCTGCACGCCACCGATGTACAGCTCGCCGCTCACGCCCAGCGGCACCGGTTGCAGGTGGGCGTCGAGCACGTACATGCGGGTGTTGGCGATGGCCTTGCCGATCGGGGTGTTGTCCGGGGTCGACGTACCGCTGCAGTCCCAGGCCGTGACGTCCACCGCTGCTTCGGTCGGGCCATACAGGTTGAACAGCTGGCTGCCCGGCAGTTGCTCTTTGAAGCGCCGCACCACGCTGCCCGGCAGCGCTTCGCCGCTGCACATCACCCGCACCAGCCCGGCCGCCTGGCTGACATCGCCATGGGCCAGGAACACGTCAAGCATCGACGGCACAAAGTGCAAGGTGGTGACCTGCTCGGCTTCGATAATGTCGCACAGGTATTGCGGGTCTTTGTGCCCGCCCGGGCGGGCCATGACCAGGCGTGCGCCGGTGAACAGCGGCCAGAAGAACTCCCACACCGACACGTCGAAACTGAACGGGGTTTTCTGCAGCACGCTGTCGTCTGCAGTGAGGCCGTATTCTTCCTGCATCCACAGCAGGCGGTTGACCACCGCGCTGTGTTCGTTGATCACGCCCTTGGGCTTGCCGGTGGAACCGGAGGTGTAGATCACGTAAGCCGCGTGCTGCGGGGTCAACGCGGCAACCGACGGGTTGCTGGACGGCAGGTGCTGCCAGTTGGCGTGATCGAGGTTCACCACCGGTACGCCGATGTCACCCAGCAAGTTACGGGTGGCGGTTTGCACCAGCACCACAGCCGGGGCGCTGTCTTCCAGCATGTAGGCCAGGCGGTCCTGCGGATAGGCCGGGTCCAGCGGCACATACGCGCCGCCAGCCTTGAGGATGGCCAGCAGGCCGACCACCATGTCGGCGCTGCGCTCGACGCAGATCGCCACCGGCGAATCCGGCTGCACGCCGTGCGCCCGCAGGTGATGGGCCAGGCGGTTGGCCCGGGCGTTCAGCTCGCGGTAGCTCAGGCGCTGGCCGTCGGCCAACACGGCAACTGCGTCGGGGGTGCGTTCAACCTGGGCTTCGAACAGGCCGTGCAGGGTCTGTTGCAGCGGGTAATCGCGGGCGGTGGCGTTGAACTTCACCAACAGGATTTCGCGCTCTACATCCGGCAATACCGGCAGGTGCTGCACGGCAGTGTTCGGTGCGTTTTCCAGTGCGTCGACCAGGCTGTGCAAGGCGGTCTGCAGGTAAGCCACGACCCGCTCGGCATCGACCCCGATGACCTGGGCGCTGAGGTGGAAACCATCGCCGCGGTCATCCACGTTGACGGCCAACGGATAGTTGGTGCGCTCTTCCCCGGCCAGGGTTTCGATCCCCACCCAGGCGTCACGGGTTTCATGCATGACGCCATCGCTGGCGCTGTGACGGTAGTTGAGCATCGCACTGAACAACGGTGAAGGCGCAACCACGCCGCTGCAACGCTGGGCCAGTGCCAGCGAGGCGTGCTCGTGTCCCAGCAGCGCCGACAAGCGGGCGTGAGTGGAACGCACCCCGGCACGCACGTCCTGGTGATCGAGGCTCACCCTCAACGGCAAGGTGTTGATGAACATCCCCAACGCCCGGTCGGCCCCGTCGCCACCTTGCATGCGCCCCATCAGCACGGTGCCGAACACAACGTCCGGTTTGCCCGAGGCAGCGCTCAAGACCCGTGCATACGCCAGGTGGAACAGGCTGGCGACGCTGACGCCCAACGTCCGTGCGGCGGCGCGCAGACGCAGATTCAAGGCGGCGGGCAGATCTTGCCCGGCTTCCCTGACGGCATGGCCGTCGCCCTGTACGTCCTGCAGGCCGAACGGCAGGGTCGGCTCGTCGATATCGCCGAGCATCTCGCGGAAGAACGCCTCATGCTCCTGCTCATCCGTACCCAGACGTACCTGGGCCACATAGTTGCGATACGGCATGGCCGGTGCCGGTGCGGCGGTTGACCCGGCCAGGCTGGCGGCGATTTCGCGGCTGACCACGTCGAGCGCCGTGTGATCCAGCGCCATGTGGTGGAACAACAGCACCGCCACCGTGCGTCCGTTGCGCTCGTCCCGTGCGTAGGCCAGGCGCAGCAACGGCGCCTGGCTGACATCAATGCGGTAATGACGGGCATCAAAGCGCGCGTGCAGTTGACTCAGCACGTCGCCCTCAGCCGGGTCGAGGAACACCTCTTGCAGCGGCAACCGGGCCTCACGCCACACCACTTGCGCCGGGGTGCCGAGGTCTTCCCAGGCAATTGCGGTGCGCAGAATGTCGTGCCGGTCGATCACACCCTGCAAGGCCTGGGCAAAACGCTGCAGACGTTCGACGCTGTCAAATGCCATTTGCGATTGCAGCAGGTACGGGTCGCCCTGCTCGGCGGTGATGTGGTGATAGAGAATGCCCTCCTGCAACGGCGCCAGCGCGTAGATATCCTGCACGTTGGCCACACCGCCCGGCACGCGGGCGACGATGCGCTCGATACTCGGCTGATCAAGGTTGATCAACGGCAACAACTGCGGGGTGATCCGGGTGCAGTCCGGGGTAATCAGGTTGGCCGGCACGGCCACCTCGCGTCCGCTGCCGACCGCCGCCGCCAGCGCGGCGAGAGTCGGCTGGCTGAACAAGACCCGCACATCGGCGCTCAGACTGGCCTGGCGCATGCGCTCGATCAGGCTCACCGCCAGCAACGAGTGGCCGCCCAGTTCGAAGAAGTTGTCGTGACGCCCTACTTGCTCGACCTTGAGCACATCGGCCCAGATCTGCGCCAATAGGGTTTCGATCTCGCCCTGGGGTGCTTCGTAGCCACGGCTGAGCAGCGCGTCCTGATCCGGTGCCGGCAAGGCCTTGCGGTCGACTTTACCGTTGTTGGTCAGCGGCAGGCTGTCCAGACGCACGTACGCGGCCGGGACCATGTAGTCCGGCAGTTGGTCGTGCAGATAGTCGCGCAGGGACTCGATGCTGACGTTTTCGCGTTCGGTGAAGTAAGCCACCAGACGCTTGTGCCCCGGCTCATCCTGACGGGCCAGTACCACCACGTCCTTGACCTGCGGGTGTTCGCCCAGGCGCGCTTCGATCTCGCCGAGTTCGATACGGAAACCACGGATTTTCACCTGCTGGTCGTTACGCCCCAGGTACTGCAAGGTGCCATCGGCACGCCAGGCCACCAGGTCGCCGGTGCGGTACATCAAACCGCCGTCGTTGAACGGATCGACCAGGAAAGCGTGGGCCGTGAGGTCGGCACGGTTCAGATAACCCAGCGCCACGCCCTGGCCGCCAATGTACAACTCGCCGGCAACGCCCACCGGTACCGGCTGCTGACGGGCATCGAGCACATAAGCGCGGCTGTTGCCGACCGGTTTGCCGATCGGGATGCTGCCTTCGTCAGCGCGCAGGATTTCATGGGTGGTCGAGAAGGTGGTGGCTTCGGTCGGGCCATAGCCGTTCAGCAAGTGCTGTGGCGCGCCGTCCTTGAGTACCCGTGCGATCACGCTGGGGTCCAGCACGTCGCCGCCGACAATCAGGTAACGCAACTGCGGGAAGACCGGCAGCAAACCTTCGGCGTATTGATGGAACAGCCCGGCGGTCATCCACAACACGCTGACCGATTGTTCGTGCAGCAAGGTCGCGAAGGCCTCGCGGGACAACAGCGTGTCCTGATCAACCACCACTACCGCGCCGCCGTTGAGCAATGGCGCCCACACGTCGAGGGTACTGGCGTCGAACGCCGGGTTGGAGGCAAAGGCCACGCGGTCCTGCGGATTGAACTCGGCATAGCCGTTGTTGATCACCAACCGCGTGATCGCCCGGTGTGGTACCAGCACGCCTTTTGGTGTGCCGGTGGAGCCGGAGGTGTACATGATGTAGGCGGCGGTTTCCGACGACTGTTCAAGGGCCGGGTTGTGCTCGGGCTCGGCACTCAGGTTGAGACTGTCCAGGTCAAGACGATGGCCAGATACCTCGGTGCCGCTGGTGGTCAGTACCCAGCGTGCGCCACTGTCTTCAATCATGAAGGCTTGACGATCCGTCGGTGCGTTCACGTCCAGCGGCACATACACCGCCGCGCACTTGCTGATTGCCAACTGGGCCACCAGCAAATCCACGGAGCGTTCCAGCAGTATCGCCACCTTGTCGCCCGGCGCTGCGCCAAGGCCTAAGAGGTGGTGGGCCAGTTTGTTGGCGCGTGCGTTCAGTTGCGTGTAGCTCAGTGAGACCGCGCCCTGCACCGCCGCCACGGCGTGCGCATGCGCAACCACTTGAGCTTCAAACACGCCGTGCACGGTTTGCGTCGATGGGAAATCCGTTGCGGTGGCATTGAAGGCCACCAACACCTGATCACGCTCCGCCGTCGGCAGGATGCTCAAACCGTTGATCGGCGCCTCCGGGGCTTGCTCCAGCGTCAGCACCAGTTGCTCCAGCGCGTTGTGCATGAACCGGCAAACACGTTGCGCGCCCACAGACGTCTGCGTCAGTACGTTGAGGCTGAAAGCATCGCCCAACTCATCGACGTTCAAGGCCAGCGGATAGTTGGTACGCTCCTCGCCGCCGAGCACCTCGATACCGTGCCAGCCTTCCAGGCTTTCGGTGCCGGCCGGTTGGCTGTGCCGGTAGTTGAGCAGCGCACTGAACAACGGCGCGGGCGCCGCCACCCCGCTGCAACGCTGGGCCAGCGCCAGTGAGGCGTGTTCATGCCCCAGCAACGCGGTCAAGCGGGAGTGAGTGGCTCGCACACTGGCGCGCGCACCCTGCCCGGCAAGGTCGATACGCAGCGGCAAGGTGTTGATGAACATGCCCAGGGCACGTTCGCTGCCTGCGCCGCCTTGCATGCGGCCCATCAGCACGGTGCCGAAGACCACCGTGTCCTGGCCCGAAGCGGCCGCCAGCACGTGCGCCCACGCCAGATGGAACAGGCTCGCGGCGCTGACCCCCAGTTGCCGTGACTGCGCCCGCAGACGCAGGGCCAATGCGGCGTCTACCGCCAGCGAGTGTTCTTCGATGCCATCGGCGTCGCTCTGCACGTCTTGCAGGCCGAACGGCAACGTCGGTGCGTCGATATCGGCGAGTTGTTCACGGAAGAACGCTTCATGGGCCTGCTCGCTGACGCCCAGGCGCGCCTGAGCCACATAGTTGCGATACGGCACCGGCTCGCCGAGGGTTTGTCGGCTGCCCGACAGACTCGCCTGCACCTCGTGGCGCACCACGTCCATGGCCGTGTGGTCCAGGGCCAGGTGATGGAACAGCAAGATCGCCGCGATCCGCTGGTTCGCCGGGTCTTCGGCGTAAACCAGTTGCATCAGGGGCGCCTGGCTCACGTCCAGGCGCGTGCGCCGTGCATCAAAGCGCTCATGCAACTGGCTCAGCACATCACCGTCGGCCCCATTCAGGGCAATGGCCCGCACTGCCAGCCTGGCGCTGCGCCACACCACTTGCATGGGCATCGCCAGACCTTCCCACACGATGCTGGTGCGCAGGATATCGTGACGGTCCACCACCGCCTGCAACGCTTGGGCAAACGCGTCCAGGCGGTCTTTATCGGCAAAGCTGAAACGCGCCTGCAACAGGTAGGGGTCGCCTTGCCCTGCACTCAGGTGGTGATAAAGAATGCCTTCCTGCAACGGCGCCAGCGCGTAGATATCCTGCACGTTCGCCGTGCCCCCCGGCACGGTGGCGACAATACGGTTGATGCTCGCCTGATCCAGGTTCGCCAACGGTAAATGATCCGGGGTGATACGGTTGCAGTCAGCACTGATCAGGTTGGCCGGTACCTGTACTTCATTGCCGCTGCCGAGCACCTTCGCCAGGCCCGCCAATGTCGGTTGGCTGAACAGGCTGCGCACATCGGCGGTCAACCCGGCCTGGCGCATGCGCCCGATCAGGTTGACGGCCAGCAAGGAGTGCCCGCCCAGCTCAAAGAAGTTGTCATGGCGACCAACACGCTCGACCTTGAGCACTTCGGCCCACAGCGCAGCCAGGGCGATTTCCACTTCGCCTTCGGGCGCTTGATAAGCCTGGCTGAGCACGGCCGATTGATCCGGCTCCGGCAAGGCCTTGCGGTCGAGCTTGCCGTTGGCGGTCAAAGGCAGGGTGTCGAGCCGCACATAGGCGGCCGGTACCATCGTGTCCGGCAACCGGTGTTGCAGCCAGTTGCGCAGGCTGTCGAGATCGAGCGCCTGGTACTCGGTGAAGTACGCCACGAGGCGACCATCCCGGGCCAGAACCACGCCTTCGCGCACGTCCGGGTGCTCGCCCAGGCAGGTCTCGATCTCGCCCAGCTCAATGCGCACACCGCGAATTTTCACCTGGTCATCGTTGCGACCCAGGTAGTCGAGCGTGCCGTCTTCCAGCCAACGGGCCAGGTCGCCGGTGCGATACAGGCGCGCATCGGGGGCGTGGCTGAACGGGTCCCGGATAAAACGCTCGGCGGTCATCTCTGGCCGGTTGAGGTAACCCCGCGCCACACCGGCACCGCCGACGTACAACTCGCCCGTGACGCCCCGCGCAACCGGTTGCAGGTGCGCATCCAGCACATACACCTGGGTGTTGGCGATTGGTTGGCCGATATGCAGGGTCCGGCCCGCGACTATGCGCCCGGAAGTCGCCACCACCGTGGCTTCGGTCGGGCCATAGTTGTTGACCAGGGTGAAACGCTGCGACGTGCTGAAGTGACGCAGACGATCACCGCCGATCAACAGGGTTTTCAGGGTCGGGTGTTCAAGGTGCTGGCTGAACGCGTATTCAGCCACCGGCGTCGGCAGGAAACTGACGTCCAGCGGCTGCGCGGTCCACCATGACAGCAATGCATCAATGTCCTCGTGGGCCTGCTGTGCCGGTGGCAGGTGCAGGGTTGCGCCCAAGCACAGCGCCGGCCAGATTTCCCAGGCCATCGCATCAAAGCCGAAACCGGCGACACTGGAGGTATGGCTGCCAGCGTGCAGGTCGAACGCGTCGCAGTGCCAGTTCACCAGGTTTTCCAGGGTGCGGTGTTCAACCATCACGCCCTTGGGCAAACCGGTGGAGCCGGAGGTGTAAATCACATACGCCAGGTTCGTCGGGGTCAAGCCGGCCACGCTCGGGGTGCCGGTCGGCTGGTAATGCCATTGATCGCCGTCCAGCGCGATCACCGGCGTGTGGGTGTCGCCCAACAGGTTGCGGGTATCCGACTGGGCCAGAACCACCTTCGGGGCACTGTCCTGCAACAGGTAACTGATGCGTTCCTGCGGGTGGGCCGGGTCGATAGGCACATAGGCCGCACCGGCCTTGAGGATCGCCAGCAGCCCCACCAGCGTTTCGAGGCTGCGACGGGCGCAGATGGCGACCCGATCGTCCGGGCTCACACCCTGTTCGATCAGGCTGTGCGCCAACTGGTTGGCGCGTCTGTCGAGCTGACGGTAGGTCAGTTGATGATCGCCCTGGCGCACGGCAATGGCCTCGGGCTGCTCCACGGCGCGGACTTCAAACAGCGCGTGAATGGTCTGGCCCACCGGGTATTCCCTGGCGCTGGCGTTCAGGTCCAGCAGCACCCGCTGGCGTTCGCGGGCCGAGAGGATCGGCAGCTCATTCACCGCAAGCGCAGGCGTGTGTTCCAGCGCTGTCACCAGGTTCGCCAGGGCCGTATGCATAAAGTCGCAAATACGCGCGGCACCGATCTCGTCCACGGCCAGGGCGACCAGGCTGAAGTCATCACCCAGGTCGTCCACGCTGAGGGTCAGCGGGTAGTTGGTACGCTCCTGGGCGGCGAAGAACTCGATGCCCTGCCACGCCTGTTCATCCTGCTGCACCGCGGCAATTGCGCTGTGTCGGTAGTTGAGCAGTGCGCTGAACAGCGGCTGTGGCGCCGCCACCCCGCTGCAACGCTGGGCCAGTGCCAGTGGCGCATGTTCATGGCTCAACAGCGCGGTGAGACGGCCATGGGTCGCCAGCGCCGAGGCGCGTACGCCCTCGGAGCCGACATCGACGCGCAGAGGCAAGGTATTGATAAACAAGCCCAGCGCCTGTTCAGCCCCCTCGCCGCCTTGCAGACGGCCGAGCAGCACGGTGCCGAACACCGCGTTGTCGCTGTTGCACACCGCGCCCAGCACCCGTGCCCACGCCAGGTGGAACAGGCTGGCCGCACTCACGCCCAATTGGCGGGCTTGCAGGCGCAGACGCTGGCTCAGCTCGGCGTCAAGTGGCAAGGCCGACTCGCGCAGTTGGCTGCCATTGCCCTGCACGTCGCGAACGCCGAACGGCAGCGTCGGCTCCACAATATCGCCCAGCAAGTCACGGAAGAACGCCTCATGCTCCGCCTCGCTGACGCCCAGGCGCGCCTGCGCCACGTAGTTGCGATAAGGCTGTGCATCGGCCTGCGGCGTGGTCTGCCCTTGCAGGTAGCCTTGCACTTCCTGGCGCAGCAGTTCCAGTGCCGTATGGTCCATGATCATATGGTGGAACATCAGCACCGCCAGCCAGCGATGATTCTGCGGGTCGGCAGCGCAAGCGATGCGGATCAGCGGCGCTTCACTGAGGTCGAGGCGGTGATGACGGGTGTCGAAACGCGCACGCAACTGGTCCTCGATGGCCCCCTGCGCGGTGTCCAGCGTCAACGTTTCCACCACCAGGCGGGCTTCGCGCAGCACCACTTGCAGCGGCTCGGCGAAACCGTCCCAAAGTACAGCAGTGCGCAACGCATCGTGGCGGTCGATTACCCGTTGCAAGCCGTAGCTGAAGGCATCCAGGCGTTCGCGGCTGCTCAGGCCAATCATGGCCTGCAACACGTAGGGGTCACCCTCGGCCGATTGCAGGTGATGGAACAGGATGCCCGCCTGCAATGGGGCCAGCGGGTAAATGTCTTGCACATTGGCCACGCCGCCCGGTACCTGCTCGACGATGCGGTCAAGGGTGGGTTGGTCGAGCGCTATCAGCGGCACCAGGTCCGGAGTAATGCGTTGGCAATCGGCGCCGATGCGGTTCGCCGGCACCACCACGTTGCTGCGCGCACTGCCCAGAGAGGCTGCGAGCGCGGCCAGTGTCGGCTGGCCGAACAACGCCCGCACATCGGTATTCAGGTCCTTCTGGCGCATGCGCCCGATCAGGCTGACGGCCAGCAATGAGTGGCCGCCCAGTTCAAAGAAGTTGTCGTGACGCCCTACCCGCTCCACGTTCAGCAGCTCCGCCCACAGCTGGGCCAGGGCGATTTCGGTGTCACCCTGCGGCGCTTCGTATTCACGGCTGCGCAGCGCAGCCATGTCCGGGGCCGGCAGCGCCTTGCGGTCCAGCTTGCCGTTGGGGCTCAGCGGGAACGCGTCCAGGTGCACAAACACCTGCGGCACCATGAACTCCGGCAGTTGCTCCAGCAGATGGGTGCGCAGCGCCTCAGACGCCGCCGGTTCGCCGGTGTAGTAGGCCACCAGGCGTTTGTCGCCCGGCACGTCCTCGCGGGCCAGCACCGTGGCTTCCAGGATCTGCGGGAACTCACCCAGGCGCGCCTGGATTTCCCCCAGCTCGATTCGCAAGCCGCGGATCTTGACCTGATCGTCGTTGCGCCCCAGGTATTCGATGTTGCCGTCCGGCAGGAAGCGCCCGACGTCACCGGTGCGGTACAGCCGGCCTTCGCTGAATGGGTCGTTGAGGAAGCGTTCGGCCGTCAGGTCCGGGCGGTTCAGGTAGCCACGGGCAACCTGCACGCCACCGATGTACAGCTCGCCGCTCACGCCCAGCGGCACCGGTTGCAGGTGGGCGTCGAGCACGTACATGCGGGTGTTGGCGATGGCCTTGCCGATCGGGGTGTTGTCCGGGGTCGACGTACCGCTGCAGTCCCAGGCCGTGACGTCCACCGCTGCTTCGGTCGGGCCATACAGGTTGAACAGCTGGCTGCCCGGCAGTTGCTCTTTGAAGCGCCGCACCACGCTGCCCGGCAGCGCTTCGCCGCTGCACATCACCCGCACCAGCCCGGCCGCCTGGCTGACATCGCCATGGGCCAGGAACACGTCAAGCATCGACGGCACAAAGTGCAAGGTGGTGACCTGCTCGGCTTCGATAATGTCGCACAGGTATTGCGGGTCTTTGTGCCCGCCCGGGCGGGCCATGACCAGGCGTGCGCCGGTGAACAGCGGCCAGAAGAACTCCCACACCGACACGTCGAAACTGAACGGGGTTTTCTGCAGCACGCTGTCGTCTGCAGTGAGGCCGTATTCTTCCTGCATCCACAGCAGGCGGTTGACCACCGCGCTGTGTTCGTTGATCACGCCCTTGGGCTTGCCGGTGGAACCGGAGGTGTAGATCACGTAAGCCGCGTGCTGCGGGGTCAACGCGGCAACCGACGGGTTGCTGGACGGCAGGTGCTGCCAGTTGGCGTGATCGAGGTTCACCACCGGTACGCCGATGTCACCCAGCAAGTTACGGGTGGCGGTTTGCACCAGCACCACAGCCGGGGCGCTGTCTTCCAGCATGTAGGCCAGGCGGTCCTGCGGATAGGCCGGGTCCAGCGGCACATACGCGCCGCCAGCCTTGAGGATGGCCAGCAGGCCGACCACCATGTCGGCGCTGCGCTCGACGCAGATCGCCACCGGCGAATCCGGCTGCACGCCGTGCGCCCGCAGGTGATGGGCCAGGCGGTTGGCCTGGGCGTTCAGCTCGCGGTAGCTCAGGCGCTGGCCGTCGGCCAACACGGCAACTGCGTCGGGGGTGCGTTCAACCTGGGCTTCGAACAGGCCGTGCAGGGTCTGTTGCAGCGGGTAATCGCGGGCGGTGGCGTTGAACTTCACCAACAGGATTTCGCGCTCGACATCCGGCACTACCGGCAGGTGCTGCACGGCGGTGTTCGGTGCGTTTTCCAGTGCGTCGACCAGGCTGTGCAAGGCGGTCTGCATGTAAGCCGCTACACGGGCAGCGTCCACGCCCGTGGCCTGTACGCCCAGTTGGAAGCCTTCGCCCTGGTCATCCACCGAAAGCATGCACGGGTAGTTGGTGCGTTCACGCACTTCGAACACTTCGGTGCCGGCCCAGTACTGCGGCCCCTCGCTTTCCAGCAACGGGCTATGGCGATAATTGAGGATCGAACTGAACAGCGGCGACGTCGCCGGTACACCGCTGCAACGTTGCGCCACCACCAGCGGCGCATGCTCGTGGCCAAGCAACGCGGTCAGCCGCGCATGGGTGGCCCGCACCGCTGCACGCACACCGGCTGCGCCGGCATCCACCCGCAGTGGCAAGGTGTTGATGAACATGCCCAGGGCGCGGTCGGCGCCATCGCCGCTCTGCATGCGGCCCAGCAGCACCGTGCCGAAGACCACGTCGTCCCGCCCGCTGACGCTGGCCAGTACGCGGCCCCAGGCCAGGTGGTGCAGGCTGGCGGCGCTGACGCCGAGGTGACGGGCCTGGGCCCGTAGGCGGCGGCACAGGTCCGGGTCGAGGTTCAGGCGCGCTTCCTTGACACCCAGGCCATCGCCCTGCACTTCTTGCAGACCGAACGGCAACGTTGGCTCGTCAACATCGCCCAGCATCTCGCGGAAGAACGTTTCATGTTGCGTCTGGCTGACACCCAGCAGGGCTTGCGCCACATAGTTTCGGTACGGCATGGCCGCACCCAGTTGCGCAAACTCACCGTTACGGAAAGCCTGGACTTCTTCGCTGATGACATCCAGGGCCGTGTGGTCCATGGCGATGTGATGGAAAAACAACAGGGCCAGCCAACGCTGATGGGCTTCGTCGTGGGCAAAGGCCAGGTGCATCAGCGGTGCGCGGCTCAGGTCAAGACGCGTCCGGCGCGGGTCGAAATGCGCGCGCAACTGCTCCAGCACGCTGCCTTGGGCGGTATCGAAATGCAGCTCTTCAAGCGCCAGCTCGGCGTGACGCAGCACCACTTGCACAGGGCGTTCCAGGCCCTCCCACAACAAGGCGGTGCGGGTGATGTCGTGACGTCCGACAACGGCTTGCAGGGCCAGGGCAAACGTGTCGAGCTGCGCGCGACTGTCCAGGGTGAATGTGGCTTGCAGCAGGTACGGGTCGCCCTGCTCGGCGGTGATGTGGTGGTAGAGAATGCCCTGCTGCAAGGGTGCCAGCGGGTAGATGTCTTGCACGTTGCCCGCGCCACCGGGCACCCGTGCAACAATCCGGTCGAGCTCGTCCTGGCTCAGGTCGATCAGCGTGAGCATGTCGGCGCGCAACTCTGTGCAGTGCGCCGGAATGCGGTTGGCCGGTACCTGGATTTCACTGCCGCCGCCCACCGCAGCCGCCAGCGCCACCAGCGTCGGCTGGCCGAACAGTACACGCACGTCGGCGCTCATGCCCAACTGGCGCATGCGCTCGATCAGCTTGACCGCCAGCAATGAGTGGCCGCCGAGTTCGAAGAAGTTGTCATGCCGGCCCACCCGGGCAACGCCCAGTACCTGGGCCCAGAGATCGGCCAGGACCGTTTCAGTGGCGCCTTGAGGAGCCGCGTATTCACGGCTGGCAAACGCCTCGACCTCCGGCACCGGCAGCGCGCGACGGTCCAGCTTGCCGTTGGGCGACAGCGGCAAGCGGTCCATCTGTACATAAGCGGCCGGGATCATATAGTCGGGCAGCAATGCCTGCAGGTGCGCACGCAGCTCATCAATGCCAGGCCTTGCGCGTTCGGCCTCGGCCGTGAAGTAGGCAACCAGGCGCTTGTCCCCCGGGCTGTCCTCACGCACCAGCACCGCGGCATCGCGAATGCCGGCGTACTGGGCCAGGCGCGCTTCAATTTCGCCCAGCTCCACCCGGAAGCCACGGATCTTGATCTGGCCGTCGTTGCGGCCCAGGTAATCAATTTCACCCGTTGGCTGGTGGCGCCCCAGGTCGCCGGTTTTGTACAGGCGGCCGCCCGCCACGAACGGGTCGGCCAGGAAGCGCTCGGCCGTGAGGTCATCACGGTGCAGATAGCCGCGCGCCACGCACGCGCCGCCGATGTAGATTTCACCGGCCACGCCCAGCGGTACCGGTTGCAGCTGTTCATCCAACAGGTAAATGCGGGTGTTGGCCACCGGCACACCAATGGACGGCAGCACCGGCCACGAAGCGGCATCGCCGTCCAGGGTCAGGGCCGTGGTCACGTGGGATTCGGTCGGGCCATAGTGGTTGTGCAAGCGGCAACCCGGCAGGCGCTGGAACAACGCACGCATCTGCGCGCTGATACGCAGTTGTTCACCCGCAGTGATCACATCGCTCAGTGCACACGCCAGACCACCCAGCTCCGGCTCATCGGCCACCGCTTCCGCCAGCGCCTGCAAGGCGATGCACGGCAGGTACAAACGCTGGATGCGCTGTTCGCAGATATGGCGGAACAACTGGCGGAAGTTGAGCCTTACATCGCCATGGATCAACGACAGTTCACCCCCGGCACACAGGGTGCTGAAGACTTCCTGGAACGCCACGTCAAACCCCAGTGCCGCGAACTGCAACGTGCGCTGAGCCTCGCGGCCATCCGCCACGGTCTGCGCGATTTGCCACTGCATGAGGTTGACCAGCGGCCCGTGGGGCATGGCCACGCCCTTGGGCTGGCCGGTGGAGCCAGAGGTGTAGATCACGTACGCCAGGGCGTCGGCCTGCAGGCCTTGCACCAGCGGGTTATGCGCAGGTTGTGCGTCGATGCCCGCCGGGTTGTCGAGACACACGGTGGGCACGCCCGCCGCGCCGAAACGCTGCGCCAGGGATTGTTGGGTCAACAGCGCCTTGGGCGCGCTGTCGTGGAGCATGTAGGCCAGGCGTTCGTCCGGATAGGCCGGGTCGAGTGGCACGTAGCCCGCGCCCGCCTTGAGAATCGCCAGTAATCCGGCGACCATTTCCAGGCTGCGTTCGGCGCAGATCGCCACACGATCATTCACACCAATGCCATCAGCGATCAGGCGATGGGCGATACGGTTGGCCAGGCTGTTCAATTGGCCGTAGCTCAACGCCTGGCCTTCGTACGTCACCGCAGTAACGTCAGGCTGGCGCAGCACCTGGGCCTCGAACAGCGCATGCACGGTGGCCGTGGCCGGGTATTCGGCGTCGAAGGCGTTGAAGTCGTCCAGCAGGTGGTGCCGTTCGGCATCGGGCAACAACGCCAGGCTGTGCAGGCTTTGGTCCGGCTGATGCTCCAGCGCGTCGGCAATGGCTTCCAGCACGCGGTGCATGTAACCGCACACGCGCTGCGGGTCGACACCCGTCACCGCCTGCACGCTCAGGCCAAAGGAGTCGCCGAGGTCATCCACCGACAGCATCAGCGGGAAGTTGGTGCGCTCTTCACCGCCGAGCATTTCCACGCCCGCCCACTTCAGGGCTTTGCCCGCGTCTTCGGCCGACTGCGCGCCGACTGCCGCGTGCCGGTAGTTGAGCAAGGCGCTGAACAAGGGGGTAGGCGCCGCCACACCGCTGCAACGCTGGGCCAGGGACAACGGCGCGTGTTCATGACCGAGCAAGGCGGCCAGCCGCGCGTGGGTGGTTTTCAGCGCGTCTTGCACGCCCTGACCGCCCGCCTCGACGCGCAACGGCAAGGTGTTGATGAACATGCCGAAGGCGCGGTCGGCGTCTTCACCACTGCTCAAGCGGCCCATCAGTACCGTGCCGAACACCACGTCGCGGCGCCCGGACAAGTGCCCCACCACCTGGCCCCAGGCCAAGTGATGCAGGCTGGCATTGCTGACCCCCAGGCGCCGTGCCTGGGCGCGCAGGCGCTGGCCGAGTTGCGCGGCCACCGGCAGGTTGGCCTGCCGAATGCCCTGACCATCACCCTGGACGTCCTGAAGCCCGAACGGCAGGCTCGGTTCGTCAACATCGCCGAGCATCTCGCGGAAAAACGCTTCATGGGCGGCCTGGCTGATGCCCAGCCGGGTCTGCGCCACATAATTACGGTAAGGCACCGAAGGCGCCAACTGGTCAGCCCGCCCCTGCAGGCAGGCTTCGATTTCCGCGCCGAGCAGCGCCAGCGAGGTGGCATCGTCAATCAGGTGGTGGAACTGCAGCACCGCCACACAGCCCTCACCGCCCGGTTCCTGGGCGAAATGCAACGCCATCATGGGCGCACGGGTCAGGTCCATGCGTGTGTGACGCGGGTTGAAGCGTTGCGTGAGCTGTGTGGCCAGATCGTCGGCCGACGGCGCCAGTTGCACCTCCTGCACCGGCAGGCGGGCTTCACGCCAGACCACTTGCACCGGCTCGTCCAGGCCTTGCCAGGCGACCGACGTGCGCAAGATGTCGTGACGGGCGATCACCTGTTGCAGGGCTTCGACGAAATCCACCAGGCGTTCGCGGCTCTCCATGCGCAGCAGCGCTTGCAGCAGGTACGGATCGCCTTCGGTGCTGGTCTGGTGGTGGAACAAAATGCCTTCCTGCAGCGGCACCAGCGCGTAAATATCCTGCACGTTGGCCACACCACCGGGGATGCCGGCGACCAGGGTGTCGATTTGAGCCTGGGGCAGCTGCACCAAAGGCAGCATGTCCGGGGTGATGCGCTGGCAATCGTTCGGGATGGCATTGACGGGCACCTGCACCTGGTGCCGGTTGCCGGCGGCCGCCGCCAGTGCGACCAGGGTCGGCTGGCCAAACAACACGCCCACATCGGCGTTAAGGCCGACCTGACGCATGCGCTCGATCAACTTCACCGCCAGCAGCGAGTGGCCGCCCAGTTCAAAGAACTGGTCATGACGGCCGACCTGCTCGACGCCGAGCAACTCGCTCCAAAGCCCTGCCAGGGTGGTTTCCAGCGCGCCCTGCGGCGCCTGATATTCACGCCGCGCAAACGCTTCGGCATCCGGCGCCGGCAGCGCCTTGCGATCCAGCTTGCCGTTGGTGGTCAGCGGGAAGCTGTCCAGCGTTACGAAGGCGTTGGGCACCATGTAATCGGCCAGAGACACCAGCAACTGCGTGCGCAACGCGGCAGCTGACGGATGGGCACCCTCGGCAGCGATCAGATAGGCCACCAGGCGCTTGTCACCCGGCTCGTCTTCACGCACCACCACTACCGCTTCACGCACGCCGTCGCAGGCCGCGAGACGGGCTTCAATTTCACCCAGTTCAATCCGGAAACCCCGGATCTTGACCTGGTCGTCGTTACGCCCCAGGTAGTCGATGCTGCCATCCGCCTGCCACCGCCCCAGGTCGCCGGTACGGTACATACGCGCACCTGGCGTGGGGTCGAAGGGATCGTGCAGAAAGCGTTCGGCGTTGAGTTCAGGGCGGTTCAGG
The DNA here is from genome assembly GCF_002813445.1 of Pseudomonas tolaasii NCPPB 2192. Classification (NCBI taxonomy): domain Bacteria; kingdom Pseudomonadati; phylum Pseudomonadota; class Gammaproteobacteria; order Pseudomonadales; family Pseudomonadaceae; genus Pseudomonas; species Pseudomonas tolaasii. The sequence continues at coordinate 4,581,949 of NZ_PHHD01000001.1, read as the reverse complement.
TAGCCACGGGCCACGCCCGCGCCGCCCACGTACAACTCACCTTCGACACCGTGCGGCACCGGCCGGCCCTGGGCGTCGAGGACGTACAGGCGCAAGTCCGGAATGCGCCCGCCTATCGGGCTGGTGCCGACCAGTTGCGCATCCGCCGCTTCCAGCGCCCGGTAGGTCACGTGCACGGTGGTTTCAGTAATGCCGTACATGTTCACCAGTTGCGTACCGGCGTTGGCCATACGCGCATACCAGGGCTTGAGAATCGCAGGCTCCAGCGCTTCGCCACCAAAGATGACCTGGCGCAGCGAGTGCTGCAACGCACTCTGGCCCTGGGCGGCGATCAACGAGCGAAACGCGCTCGGCGTCTGGTTGAGGATGGTGACGCCCGCACTGCACAGCAGCGCATAGCATTCGTCCGGCGAGCGGCTGGTGACTTGCGGCACTACCAGCAGTTGGCCGCCGTGAATCAGTGCACCCCAGATTTCCCACACGGAGAAATCGAAGGCGAACGAGTGGAACAACGCCCACACGTCCTGATCGTTGAAACTGAACCAGGCATCGGTGGCGGTAAAGAGCCGCGTGACGTTGCGGTGTTCGATCATCACGCCTTTGGGCAAACCGGTGGAGCCCGAGGTGTAAATCACATAGGCCAGGCTGGTCGCGGTGAGGCCTGCAACCTGCGGGTCCTGTATCGATTCCTGGTGCAGGCTCGTTGCGTCCAGATCAATCACCGGCACCGCGAGCTCGGCCACCAGTGCCTGGGTCGCCGCCTGTACCAGCACCGCCACCGGCGCGCTGTCCTGCAAGGTGTAGCTGATGCGTTCCTGGGGATAGGCCGGGTCGATCGGCACATAACCGGCGCCGGCCTTGAGGATACCCAGCAGCCCGACGATCATTTCCAGGCCGCGCTCAACGCAGATCGCCACCCGGTCATCCGGGCGCACACCCAGGCTTAACAGACGGTGCGCCACCTGGTTAGCGCGACGGTTCAACTCGGCGTAGCTCAAGCGCTGCTCGTGGAAAACCACGGCCGTCGCATCGGGCCGTGAGGCGGCCCGGGCTTCAAACAACCCATGCAGGGTGGCATCGCCGGCCGGCGTACTGGAGCCGGCGTTCCAGTGCTGCAACAGCGCGCGGTCGCGCTCGGTGGTCAGCGAAAAGTCATTCACCGCCAGCGCGGCATTCTCCAGCGCTTGCTCCAGCACGTAGGTAAAGCGCTCCGCCAGGCATTGGATTTCCTCGGCATTGAAATACGCTTCGTTATAGACGTAGTGGGCCCATGCCTTGTCTTTCAGGTTGCTGGCACGCAGGTGAAAAGCCAGAGGCATCTGCTCGTGGCTGTTGGTGACCTTGACCGAGTCGCCCAGCCCTTGCGCGAACTGGTACAGATGGTCGTCCTGTTCGTAGGACAGGGTCACATCGAACAGCTGGCCGCCTTCGTTGCGCAGGTTCAAGCCGCTCAAGGGGAAACGCTGGTGCCGGTAATCCTGTTTGAGCCCGTCACGCACCGCACAGATGACCTCGCCAAAGGTCAGCTCGCGGCCGAGGCTGAAACGCACCGCGCTGACCTGGGTAAACATGCCCACGGTGCCTTTGAACTTGCCCGTGCGGTTGAGCAACGGCAGGCCCACCACCCATTCATCGCGCTGGGTCACGCGGGTGAAATAGACATACATGGCCGCCAGCAGCACATGGTAGGTCGAGGCCTGGAAGTCTTGAGCCAACTCCCCCATGCGTTCGTGCAAGGCCACCGGGAACGGCCGCGCGTAATGCCGGCCCGGCGCCTTGCCCTTGGCGAATTGGTTGTGATGCCGCGCCGCGAACAACGGCTCCGGCAGGCTCTGGTATTTCGCCTGCCAGTAGTCATGGTCCTTGGCATACCGCGCCGACTCGCGGTAGCGCAGGTCGTCGTGGATGAAGTCCACGTAAGAGGTGGCTTCCATGTCCGGCTGCCGCCCCTCGAGCAGGTCACTGTACAGCGCGCCGAGCGATTGCAGCATCTCACCGAAGGCCCAGCCATCGAGGATGATGTGGTGGGCCTGGTTGATCGACCAGTAATGGGTGTCGGCGAGTTTGATCAGGAAAAACCGGCACAGCGGCGCCTTGGTCATGGGGAATGACCGCGCCATATGCTCTTCAACGAAGGCCATGGCCGTGCCGACGGGATCGGCCTGCGTGGAGAAATCCAGAAATGGCACGTCGACCTTGATCGCCGGCACGAACGCCTGCAACGGGACGCCGTCGGCATCCGTCTCGTCAACCAGTGCGAGGCGCAGGGCATCGTGCTTGTCCACCATCAACTGCACGGCACGCTGCATCACTTCGGGGACGATCGGCCCCTGGATTTCCAGGTAGTTGCCGATGTTGTAGAGCGGCGAATCGCCCTGGCTGATCTGGTCGAGCCAGATGGCTTTTTGCGAGGCGGTCAGCGGGAAGGTTTGGGGCTTCATACGATCACCTGCGCAACAGCGGCAAAAACGACGTTGGAAAGGAGTTTTTTCGCGACAAGGTCGCCCATGGCCACTGCAGAAAAACGTTTCATAAAAGCCTTCTCAGAGTTTTGTCAGTGCCACCTGGGTCACAGCGCAGCAGCGAGGGAAGTTGAGGCGAAAAAAAATGGGAATACTGTTGAAAACGCCAGCTCAGAACGTCATCAAGGGGGCAGCCAAGCCGAGCCTTGCACGGCTGAAACCACCACCCACAGCACGACCTGATGAGCGCATTGGCAAATTTAAGCACTCGCGTTTTGGGCTGTATGTCACCTGAAACCCGGACAATCGGGGGACATGGAAATATTTTGTAAAATCGCCAGTATTCATTTGATAAACATGGCTTTTTCAATGCAAAAAAAAGCACGAGGCCGATAGCTTTGAAGGCTACGGGCGTCGTGCAAAGGGACGGTCTATGGCAACGCCTGGATCAGGCGCGGCGATCCTGGGCGACGAGGCTTACATCGGAGACGATATGGCCATCGAGCAGCTTGATCACACGGTCGGCCAATTGGAAGTATTGATCATCGTGGGTAATGATTAGAATGGTCTTGCCGCGGCGTTTGAGTTCCGGCAGCAGCTCTTCATAGAAGAAGCGCTTGAAGGGTGGATCCTGGTCTGCCGCCCACTCGTCAAGCACATACACCGGGCGGTCTTCCATGTAGGCACACACCAGGGCCAGGCGTTTTTGCTGGCCGTAGGACAGTTCCTTGGTGGTGGAATAACCCAGCCCTTCGATCTTGATCTTGTCCGCCAACCCCAGCGCGCCGAGATACTTTTGCGCCAGGTCCGGGTTGACCTCTTCGCCTTCCGGGCCAATCAGCCGGTTGAACAGATGGAAGTCGCTGAACACGGCGGAGAACAGGTCGCGGTAATCACTGCGGTTGTCATCATTGACGGCAACGCCATCGAGCAGAATCTGCCCGGACTGAGGCACGTACAACCCGCACAACGCCTTGACCAGGGTACTTTTGCCGCAGCCATTGCCACCGATGATGTAGATCAACTCGCCGCTGTTGATGGTCAGGTCAACCGGCCCAAGGGCAAAGCCGCTCTCGGCGTCGGCACCGCGGTAGTTCATCACCACGCCTTTGAGGGCAATTTCCTGCCAGTGCTTTTTGTGCTCAAGGCGCAGCACATTGCGGGTGTCCGGCTCGCCTTGCTCGGCATGGTGCTCGTTGATCAGAAAACCGAAATCGGCCAGACGGGTGATCGCAATCCGGCCCTGTGCAACCACTGGCATGGTGCTGATCAACAGGCCCAGCGGCCCGAGGATGTACATCACGGTCAAGACGCTGGCGGTCAGCACCTGGCTGTCGGTGACGGTCAGCAGCGGCAAGGCAAACACCAGGCTGCCAATCAGCAGGGACTGAGTGACCAGCCCCATGTTTTCCGCGCCGAGGTACCACAGGTGCTCGATAAAGTTGAAACGCGCCACCCGCGTCGACGATTCCTTGATCGCCGAACGGCCAAACCAGCGCCGGCGGATGCCGTTGAGCTTGAGTTCCTTGAGGCCGAAGACCAGGCCGTGGGTATGCTCGTTGAAGGCCGTGAATTCATCACGCACGCGGCCCGTGAACTTCACCCCGCCAAGGAACAAAAACACATACAACACGGCGCCGAGCACCAACAGTGCCAGCGTCAACGCAAACACCGTCCATGACAGGTAGGCCAGGTAGGCCAGGCCGAACATGAATACTGTGGACTCCACCAACATCACCGGCATCACCAGCAAGGTGGCGTTGAGTTGCGGAATGTCCGTGGTCAGCAGTGTCAGCACATTGGGTGGGCCGCGTCGATCCACTTCTTCAAGGGGTGACGAGAGGATTTTCTGGCACAGTGCAATGCGCAGACGGGTCATCAGCTTCATGTTGGCGTAAGCGGGAAACAACGTCGCGCCGTTACGAAACGCCAGCGCCACCACGCTCAAACCAATAAACCAATACAGCAGGTGCACGCGCGACCCCTGCTCGTAAATAGCCTGGTTGATCACGTTGACCACCGCGATCGCCGCCACCCCACTGATGATGCCGGTGACCAGGGAAAAGAACGCCAGCCAGGGATGATTTTGCCAAAGCAGGCGCAAGACCGAGCCCGGCTTGGGCGGCTTCTCATGCTCTTTGTTCATGGACCAACTCCTCAAATACACGCAAGACCGGGCATGGCCCGCCAAACAAGCCGCTGCTACCGGCCCTGTTGCCGGCGCCGCCAAGTGTACGGATTGGCGCAAATTCGGCTGTCCCCGAAAGCCTGTACAAAACGTGGACCGGCACAAATACACACCGCCGAGGCGGATGCCCCCCGAATGTCCCCGCTTTCCATTGCAGACCCGCGCGGCATGAATGGGCCTAATACGGTCCCGAGCCGGACCCTTCAGGAGTGAAAGATGGCTGCTCTGATCGCTCACCCACCTCTTATAAGAACAGCGCCATCAAGGATGATTGGACTATGGAAATGACGAGCAGCATTCAAAATGCGGACAGCCCACACTTCTATTTCGTACTCGGCGAATTGGTTTCCAGCACCGATCAGGATCACTTCGCGCTCAATATGCTCAAGCTGATCGACAAGCTCCTGCCGGTCACCGCGTTGACACTCAGCGAGTGGACCCTGGACAAGTCAAACAACAGCCTGGTGGATATCAAGCCTCTCGGCACGGCCGGCGACCCCGCCGACATCCCTGCACAACAAGCGAACCGCGCCACCGCCAACCCTCCCCTGCTCAAGGAAGTGCAGGAGATGGAAGGCTCGTTGCTGATTCGCCTGAATACGCGAACCAAAGGTGCAGCGGGCAAGGTGTCACGCGTTGCCGCGCACGAATGCACCCTGGTATCGCGCGATGGCAGCCGGCGCTGCGTGGTGATGCTGTATCGCTCCCATACGCAGAAAGATTTTTCCTTGAGCGAATTGTCGCTTCTGAAAAACCTCTCCGAAGCCTTGCTGCCGTTGATTGAAAGCTATGCCCAGTTCAGCCGCCAGAGTGCGCTGCGCAAAATGGGCAGCTGGATGGCGACCCCGCTCAGCGAAACCGAACCGTCGCACATTCACCGTGAGTTTCAAAAACGTCTGTCGCTGTGCGATATCACGCTCTCAACCCGCGAACAGGAAGTTTGCCTCGGCTTGCTCAACGGCGGAACCGTGCCGGAAATTGCCGAGAAATTACGTCTCAAGAACAGCTCGATCGAAACCTACCTCAAGCGTGCAACGGCAAAGCTTGGGGTCAGTGGCCGACATGGATTGACCAAGTGGACGGTCGGCGCCTAACGAAATTCAAGAAACGGGTTACTGCGCTGCAACCCGTGTTCCCCTTTACATGAGGCTGGCCAATGAACAAGTTTGCTTTCTCTGCGGTGGCAGTTGCAGTGGCACTGAGCGGGTGCTCGCTGATCCCTGACTACCACCAACCGGCAGCTCCGGTGACTGCGCAATACCCGCAAGGCCCGGCCTATGCTGCGGCTGCAGGTACCGTCAGCGAAGACGTTGCCCGCCAGGGCTGGCGCACATTGTTCCATGACCCCGCCTTGCGGCAGCTGATCCAGACCGCCCTCACCGAGAACCGCGACCTGCGTGTGGCGGCGCTGAATGTCGAAGCGTACCGCGCGCAATACCAGATCCAGCGCGCTGACTTGTTCCCGGCGGTCTCGGCCACGGCAGGCGGCACCCGCCAGCGAGTACCGGCGAGCATCACGAAGACCGGTAAAGCGGCGATCACGTCGACCTATTCCGCGACCCTGGGCATCAGCTCCTATGAGCTGGATTTCTTTGGCCGCGTCCGCAGCCTCAGCGAGCAGGCGATGCAAGCCTACCTGGCCACCGAACAAGCGCAGCGCAGTGCCGAATTGAGCCTGGTCGCCAGCGTGGCCAATGCTTACCTCACCTGGCGTGCCGACCAGGAATTACTCGCGCTGACACGCCAGACCCTCGCCTCCTATGAGGAAAGCCTGCGCTTGACCACACGCAGCCTGCAGGCGGGTGCCGCGTCGTCGCTGGATGCCGCCCAGGCGCAAACCAGTGTCGAGAACGCTCGTGCCAACCTCGCGCGCTATGAGCGACAAGTGGCCCAGGACCGCAACAGCCTGGCGTTGCTGGTGGGCACCGCACTGCCGGAATCCCTGCCGAGCCTGCCGCTGTCGAGCAACCTGATCGCCCAGGTACCCGCCGGCCTGCCGTCGGACCTGCTGCAACGCCGACCCGACATTCTGCAAGCCGAATACCAGCTCAAATCCGCCAATGCCAACATCGGCGCGGCCCGTGCAGCGTTCTTCCCCAGTGTGAGCCTGACCGCCAATGCCGGTGCGTCCAGCTCGCAACTGTCGAGCCTGTTCAAGGGCGGCTCCGGCAGCTGGACATTCCAGCCGCAGATCAACCTGCCCATCTTCAACGCCGGCAGCCTGCGCGCCAGCCTCGACTACGCCAAGCTGCAAAAAGACATTGGCGTGGCCCAGTACGAGAAAGCCATCCAGACCGCGTTCCAGGAAGTGTCCAACGGCCTGGCGGCACGCCAGACTTACGACGACCAGCTGAACGCCCAACGCGACCTGGTGCAGGCCGACCAGAACTATTACAACCTCGCTCAACGCCGCTACCGCCTGGGCGTGGACAGCAACCTGGTGTTCCTCGACGCACAGCGCTCGTTGTTTGCCTCACAGCAGGGGCTGATTACCGACCGTTTGGCGCAGCTGATCGCCGAAGTCAACCTGTACACCGCCCTCGGCGGCGCATGGGGGGAACCGACCCGACTGGCCGCTGCCGAGACGCGGCCATGAGTACCTTTGAGCCGGGGCAATATGTGCGCCTGCGCTCGGGGGGCAAACGGATGCTGGTCAAACCGTCACTGGAGGCGGCGCCATTGCCGCACTCCACACTGGTGCTGTGTGAATACGTAGAGAAAAAACGCACGGTGCAGGGGTTTTACATCGCCACCAACCTGAAGCTGGCAAGCGACCCTCAACAATAAAGCCACCCCGGCACACAGCCGAGGTGGCTTTTTTACGCTGACCGGCTCAATCGCTGGCTTGCGACAATGGCCTGGCCACATGTTCCAGCGCCTTGCCCTCCGCCGCCACGCCCCAGATCGCCTGCACCAGCGCCGCCAGGCACATCATGGCAGCACCGATCAGATAGCCGATGAACAGGCTGCTGCGTTCGTGGCTTTGAATCAACTGACCAAACAGCGTGGGGCCGATGATGCCGCCCAACCCGGTGCCGAGCGCGTAAAACACCGCGATGGCGAGTGCGCGGATTTCCAGCGGGAACGTCTCGGCCACGGTCAGGTAGGCAGAGCTGGCCGCCGCCGAAGCGAAGAAGAAAATCACCATCCACGCCGCCGCTTGCTGTGTGACGCTTAGCCAGCCTTGCTCGAAGGCGTATCCACTGGCAACCAGCAAAACCCCTGAAATCGCATAGGTGGAGCTGATCATGATGCGCCGTCCCACCACGTCGAACAGGCGTCCCAGCACAAGGGGGCCACAAAAATTCCCCAGCGCCAGCGGTAACACGTACCAGCCGACACGTTCGGAAGGCACCTGATAAAAATCAGTGAGTACCAGTGCATAGGTAAAGAAAATGGCGTTGTAGAAGAACGCCTGCGCAGTCAGTAACGTCATGCCGACCAGCGCACGGCGGCGGAAGCTGACAAACAGGGTGTGAAATATTTCGCCGAGCGGCGTGTGACTTCGCGCATGCAGGCGCAGCCGCTTGCCCGTCACGGCCGAGAGGGTGTGCCCCTGTCGGCGCAGCTTTTCTTCAATGCCTTCGACAATACGCCGCGCTTCTTCGTGGCGGCCATGGATCAACAGCCAGCGCGGGCTTTCCGGCAACCACAGGCGCATCACCAGAATGACCAGGCCCAGTCCGGCGCCGATGCCGAAACACACGCGCCAGCCGAGGTCGCCGCCGAGCACGTCGGGGTCCAGCAACACAATCGCCCCGCCCGCCCCCAGGGCCGCGCCGAGCCAGAAGGTACCGTTGACGGTCAGGTCTACCCAGCCGCGATAGCGTGCCGGTGTGAACTCCTGGATAGTCGAGTTGATCGCCGTGTACTCACCGCCGATGCCCATGCCGGTGAGGAAACGAAACACCAGGAACGACTCAAGATTGAAGGAGAACCCCGTGGCGGCGGTGGCGCCGATGTACAGCCACAGGGTAATGAAGAACAGTTTTCGGCGGCCCAGGCGATCGGTCAGCCAGCCGAACAGCAAGGCGCCGATCACCGCGCCGGCGATGTAGACGCCGCCGGCCAGGCCGATATCCACATTGCTCATGTGCAGGTCCGGGCTGCTTTTCAGGGCACCGGACACCGAACCGGCCAGCGTGACTTCCAGCCCGTCGAGCAACCAGGTAATGCCCAGCGCAAACACCATCAAGGAGTGAAAGCGGCCCCAGGGTAATCGATCCAGGCGTGCGGGGAGATCGGTTTCAAACGCCTCTGCTTTCGGGCTGTCGTGCCTTTGGAGCGTCATCGGCAAGTCCTTTTCGAAATGGCTTCAAGGGCCCCGCTGAAAGGCCCCGCCTTCAGCAAAGCGATTACCCGTTGCCCGCAATGGTGATGTAGTCGGTGTAGATCTGCGGCGCCCCGGAAAACGACGCCAGCTCACGCCACTCGGCGTACATGCGCTCACTTTCCTGGTGCTCGCGCACAAACGTCACGGCTCTTTCGGTCGACACATCCAGCTCGGGGTGAAACGAGTTGAGCGACGCCAGGCTTTCGATTTCCAGCATGACCGCGTATTGGTCCAGACGGCTGCCGCCCAGGCCTTTAAGCATGTGGAATTTCCAACCCGGGTAATCGTCTATGCGGTGGACATTGTCGGTGATGAAGCGTTCAAAGGTTTGCGGCGTCACGCCCGAACGCAAGGCCAGGTTATGAATGCCCACCAGCCGCGCCACGGGCGCCTGGCCAGGCACGGCCCGGTAGTTGGGACCTTCCGGCAAGGAGCTGCGGGTGTTTTCGGCGACCAGCCCGTAATACGAAAAAATCGTCGGCCGCTCGGCATACGTCGAGTAGGTTTTCCATTCTTCGATCAACGCCTGCGCCTGTTGGTGTTCGTGCCAGAACACCTGCGCGTGGGCGGTCAGGTCGCCATTGTGGTCGATATACCGCGCGTAATCCTCTGCACTGGGGGCCTCGAACAGCATCAGGTATTGGTCCACGCGTTCGCCGCGCAGCCCCTTGAGCAAGGTCCACTGCCACCCCGGATACGCCGGAATACCCACGCCTTTTTCCCGCACGAAGTGTTCGAAGTCTTGCGCCGTGACGCCTTTTTTCAAGTTGAGACCAATGTAATTCAGGCTGAACACCGGACCGGATAATTGACTCATAAAAACTCCATTGATTAAGCACCGTACCGCGCAATACGGCGGGCGCAGGAAGCGATAAGCAGCATGATCACCACGCCGGCGCCAAACACGGCGCCCAGGCTTGAATGGTGAGCGATGAAACCGATCAGGGCCGGGCCACTCAACAGGCCCGTGTAACCGATCAGCGTGACGCCGGCCAGGGCGTAATCCGAGCGCACACCGGGCTGGTTGCCCGCGGCGGTAAACAGGATCGGCACGATGTTGGACAAGCCCGCGCCCGCCAGGATGAACCCGCCCAGTGCTACGCCCGGGCGGTCGACACTGACCAGCAGCAGAATGCCCGCCGCCGCGCACAGGCTACCGAGCACCAGCACGCGCTGGCGGCCCACGGCGTTGACCAGGCGGTCGCCGTACAAGCGGCCGAGGGCGACGGCAATGGAATACAAGGTGTAGCCAAAGCCTGCGTGGCTTTTTTCCATGTTGCGTTCGGCGTGCAAAAACACCGCAGACCAGTCGAGCATCGCGCCTTCAATCATGAAGATGAAAAAGCACAGCGCCGCCAGAAACAGCACGCCCGGGTGTGCCAGCGCCTGCAGCGTGCCTCCCGACTCACCGGCCACCGCCGCCCGTCTGGTCAGCAAGTGCGGGCTGGCCTGAAACACCACCAGCGCGATCAGCAACGCCACCAGCGAAATGGCCGGCAACGGCATCAAGCCGGCCCACAACAGCAGGCTCACGCCCCCTGCGCCGGCAACCCCGCCAATGCTGTAGAAGCCATGAAACCCGGACATCCGCGCCTGCCCGCTTTCGCGTTCGACAATCACCGCCTGGGCATTCATCGACACATCCAGCAGCCCGTTGACCGCCCCAAACACCAGCAAGGCCGCGGCAATCGCCACCGGTGAGGCGGCGTACATCATGAACGGCAGCACCAGGCAAAACACCACAGAGCACACCAGGATCAGCGTGCGGCAACCGAACCGGGCAATCGCTCGCCCGGTAAACGGCATGACCAGCATCGACCCGGCGGCGATGCAAAACAGCAGCAGGCCCAGGGTTGCATCGCTCACCTCCAGCCGGGTTTTGACAAACGGGATCAACGGCGCCCAGGACGCCATGCCCAACCCGGCGATGAAAAAGATGCTGCGTGTGGCGCGTTGCTGGCGAACATTTGAATCAAGCATTGCGGCAGATACATTCACAGGGCATTCACCTCCTTTGGCACCGAGCGCAGGGCCGGCTCAGCTCAGACTTTGCGCCACCGCCAGGTAGTCGGTGTAGATCTGCGGCGAGCCGGAAAACGACGCCAGTTGCTTCCACTCCTCGTACATCTGTTTGGTGTCGCGGTGGGCCCGGGCAAAGATCGCCGCCTCGTCGGTGGCGATATCCGGTTCGGGGTAAAACACGTCCAGCGCCGCCTGGCTGGCGATCTCCATGAACACTACATATTGGTCCAGGCGGTTGCCCCGCTCGCCCTTGAGCAAGCGGAATTTCCAGTCCGGGTAATCCTCGATGCGGTGGTGGTTTTGCGCGATGAACGTCTCGAACGTCTGCGGCTGCACGTCGGCGCGCAATGCCAGGTTATGCAAGCCGACCACCCGCGCCACCGGTTCCTTGCCGGGCCGGCCTTCATAACGCGGCCCGTCAGGCACCGTGCTTTTGGTGTTTTCCGCCAGCAGCCGATAGTCGGTGAACAACGTGGGCAGTTCGCTGTACGTGCCGTAGCGCTTCCATTCGCCGAGAATGTCCAGTGCCTCGGGGTGCTCGCGCCAGAACTGGCGAGCCAGCTCGGTCTTGTTCCCGTCGGCTTCCACGTAGCGATCCCGCTGCTCGGCGCTGTCGATCTCGAACAGCATCAGAAACTGCCCGGCCCGCTCACCGCGCAGGCCACGCAGCAAGGTCCAGCGCCAGCCGGGGTAGCACGGCAGGTATACGCCCTTGTGACGGACAAACTGCTCGAACTGCTCGGGCGTCACCCCCGCCTCATGGTCGATGGCCACGTAGTGCAGGCTGAACACCGGGGCTTTGGGTTGAGCCATCAGTGGCCTCCAGCGGCTTGGGTGTCGAATTGGGTATTGATGACCGCTTCGACCAGCGTCACGCCGTTGGGCTTCAGGTGCACGCGGTCGCCCTCCACGGTGACCAGGTCTTTCTCCACCAGCTTGTCGAGGGTGCGGCTGATGACCGGGTTGTCGAAGAAGCTGTTGCCGCCAAAGCGCTGTTTGAACACGGCGTCATCCACCGGGATCAGCGTGGACAAGGCCATCTTGAACGCGTTGACTTCCCGCGCGAGCGCCGACATGCCCCGGCTGTTATCGATAGGCAGGCGGTCTTCGTCCAGCGCCTGTTTGTACTTGGCATAGCCGGTAATGTTGATGGCTTCGGCGCGGGTGCACTTGGAGCTGCCACCCAGGCCGATCGCGACTTCCGGGTACTGCTTGTCAAGGTCGGTGATCAGGCCTTTCCACTTTTCCGGCTCACGCTGCTTCTGGTGAAAGTACATGGTGGGGTGTTCGCCATACCCGCCGTTCAGGTGCTCTTCGACCACTTCGCGCATCTGGTACTGCTTGCCCAGGCCCGGAAAGGTCATGTTGTTGATGTTGATCAGCCCCTTGCGTTGCCAATGGCTCTGTTTCTCGCCCGACACGCCCGTGCGGCTTTTCATGAATTCTTCCATGTGCAGCTTGGCGATCACCACGTGGGACAGCTCCAGCTCCAGGGTGCGCTGCATGTCATATTTCACGTCGTCCACGCTTTGCCCCAGCATGCCGTAGATAAGGTCGACACTGACCCACTCAAGGCCCAGCTCACGGGCGAAGTAGATGGTGTCCACGCATTCTTCGGCCGAGTGCATACGCCCGCAGGCGGTGATGATGCGGTCATCGAACGACTGGGCGCCGAAGCTGATCTTGGTAAACCCCAGCTCCTTGAGCAGCAGCAGGTATTCCTTGTTCAACGTGCCCGGCTCACCTTCAAACCGCATGGTGGCGACCGAGAAATTGAAGTGGCTGCGGTAGAACGCCATCAGCCTGCGCAATTCGGGGTCCGGCAACAGCGAAGGCGTGCCGCCGAAGATGTTGAATTCGCCGACTTCGGCGTGGGCCAGGCTCGGGACTTTTTCCAGCCACATCATGGCTTCCTTGATGTTGTAGTCCACCAGGTCCTTGAACACGATTTGCGAGGAGGCGGCCTTGGGGTTCAGGATCACCGTGGGGTACTGACAGAAATGGCAGCGGTAACGGCACGTGGGAATGTACGCCCACAGATGGATCTGTTTGGCCTGCCTGATTTCGTTGTCCATGTCCTGGAAAAACGACGGCAGCGGGTAGTCGGGGATGTCGCCGGGAAACACGTGGCAACCGAACGGGTCGTTGTACACATACTCCAGAAACGCGCTGTTATCCGGGTGCGCGAGGAAGTCGTAGACCCGTGGCGTCGGGTAGTTCGGGTCGATGTCGTTAAGTGATACAAGCGCTTCACTGGTCATCAGAACACCCCGCCGTTGGCAAAATAGTTATGGGCTTCACCCGACTCGCGGTCTTCGGCGAAGTAGTACACAAAACGTTCGAAGTCCTCGTCCTTGACCGTTTCGAAGCATTCCGGCAAGGGCGGCGCATAGCCGATGTCTTCGCCCACCGCGCGACGCAGCGCGCTGAAAATCTCGTCGCGAAACTCGAAATACAGGCGGTAACTGGGGGTTTTGTAGGCATGGATCGGCTTGAAGTCGATCACCCGCGAGCTGTGCTTGATTTCATGAATGCGCTGGTACATGCGGTCAGCCACCGGGCCGCCGAAGAAGTCACGCACGGCGGGGTTCTCCAGCAAAATCTGCGGATTGAGCAGGGCCGGCAAAGCGATGTTTTTCGGCACGAAATCCTTGATCGAGTAATGCCAGGCCTGCACCGACTGTTCCGGCGTGGTGTCGCTCAGCGTGGGGATTTGCTGTTCCACGTCCGGGCGCACGTCTTTCATGATGATGATGCCGTCCTGACCGTAGGCGTTGCCCGTGATCACCTCGTCCAGAATCGTATCCACACGGCGGCTGTTGATTTCGATACGCGAGTTGTGGGCATAGACCGGCTTGCCACCCCAGGCGATCACGCGGATGCCGAAGTCCCAGTCATCGGACAGGTGCTCCACGAAGCGCCCCTTGTCCAACTGGTAAAAAATCTCGATCCCGCCGACCTTGTCGTACAAGCCCCGCTCCACCGCGAAACCCTTGCCATCCGGGAAACCGCCGAACAGCGAGAAGGACACTTCACGGCAGCGCAGGGTTTTCTGGATCTCGTTGTACAGGTTCGGTCGATTTACGAAGGCGCTTTCGTTGTAGTAGTAATTACAGGTGCCCAGGTCGCCGTTGTCCTCGATCATTTTCAGGATCAACGCATGCAGCCAATAAGGGTCTACGGTGCAATCGGCATCCGCCGAGACGATGTAGTGCTTGTTCTCTTCACCGAGCCGTATGTCGCGGTTTCGCGAGCGCACGGAGGCGTAATCCATGCCGCGTTTACGGGCGGATGAAACCCCCTGGGTGGTTTCCTCAATCACAAAAATATCAAGTGAGGGGTTATTGGCCTTGAATGCATTGATTTTCTGGATGGAGTCGTCCGTCGAGTTATTGTCGACGAAGATCAACTCATACGTGGCATGGCTTATCAGGCCCGCCTCTGTTTTTTGATTGAACAAAGAGTCCAGCACACTTTCTATGCGGTCGCTTTCGTTATAAAGCGGCAGCACCACCGAGACAAACACGGAATCACGCATACTTTCTCCGGAAGAATTCAAGTCCAACATGCCCATTACGTTATTGGCGAGTGCCCGCCGCCCGATCGAGAAGTTGCGGCGCGCCACTTTCTCCATCAGCAACCTGTTATTCAACAATTGGTAAACTTCGTCGATAAAACCATCATCCGGCAGCCCGTCCTGTTCTTCAGTAATCGACATGATGGGCGCTTCAAAACCGTGTTGGCCGTACACCTCCTGATAATATTCATACCGTGTTGCGATATAACAGCGACGACTACTGATGGCTTCACCGACGGGATTACCGTAACTGTCATACCCCCAGGATGTTAAAAAAGACACCAGGTCGCAGGAGTAATAAAGGTCTTCAATACTGATGTCGGATTTATTCGAGCGAATCAGGTCATGGGATAACGAACCGATAAACTTGACGTAGGCTTCGACGTGCAGTTCCTTAACCTGTGCGTTCAACGCAGCGAAGAACGCCGGGTGTTCTTCAGGATCACCTGCCACCGCCAGATACACCCGGCGCGGGCTGCCGCTGTTGGCGAAGCGCTGGTTAAGCTTCTGCACCAGGTAGATATCCCGGTCCTGGCGTTTTTGCGGAATGATCCGGGTGGTGCGGGCAATCAGGATATCGGTGTCCCGGATATCCAGACGCTCCTTGATGTTGGTGTAGTGCTTCTGCCCACTGAAGTCATAGGTGTTTTTGCGCACCTTGACTTCCACTTCATGGTCGCACCAGGCTTCGAGCCGGTTTTTCAAATCGTTATTGAGTGTCACATAGGAGATGTGCCGCGAGCGCACCGGTTTGACCGCGTGGGTATAGGGCTCCGGCCCGTATTTCATGGCACTTTTTTCGCTGCTCCACATTAAATCGTGGTCACGCCAGATCACGAAGTTACCCAGACCCTGCTGGTTGCCGTAGGCCTCGATCGCCAGATAAAGCGCCTGGGTATAAATGATGTTTTCGGGCAGCGTGCCGTTTTCGACGATGACGTAGCGGATATTCAAGGCATCCCATTGCTGGATGATGCGCTGGGCCAGGGCCTGCGCCGAAACACGTATGGCACTGGCAAGCCGGTCTTTTTCGTCGGCGGAGGCGGGTGTTTTCTCGGCGATCAGCACCGCGTGGGAATGCTCGATGAAGTCGACGTTGTAATGAGGCGTGGCGTCGATATTCTCGATTCGCACCAACGTGAAGAGGTCTTTGTACAGGTCTATTTCGTAACTATAAGGCTTGTTGAAGTTGCCCTTGTCCAACTTGATGTCATACCCCAGATCGAGATAAAGCCGGACACCCTTCTGATCAAAACCCTTGGCGATCTTCAGTGCCTCAACAGTAATTCCCGATACCGCGACAGCATCAAATGATATAAATATCGCTCCGGCAGGCATAGCAATACTCTCCAAACCAATGTAGATGCATGGATGATCACGTATTCAAAAAGACTACTTGGACGACGCTAAACGTTCGCCATAAATAACAGAGCGCTGAATAACGCAGACGCCGAGCATGTTAATGCGGCGACCCAATACTTTTTTGCACTTGAAGACGCGCAAGCCAACGCTTGCGTATCGCGTCTTTCAACCGTTTGAGGTCATATGTCGATGTGTGCTTTTAGTCTTGTCATATTTATTGTTTAAAAGCCTCCCTGGTAACAATCTGTAGGAAAAAATACTCGTCTGTACCAGTGAAATCAAGGCTCTTGTCGTACAAGTTTTTTATTTTTTTAAGGGCTAATCAAAAGGGCGACATTTGCGACAGTTCCTGCGGTTATGCCCTTTAACTGCTAGCCTCAGGCCATTAATGGCATTGCGCCTAATAACCATAAGTTCGGTTTTTATTTCAGTATCCAATCAATAAACGCGTACGGCCCGGCGGCTCGGCCTGGCAGCATTGCTCTGCACGCAATCGTGCCGGCACGGGTGACACCCGGGTCAAAAAAACTCAGACTAGCGCTTCAGGAATGTGTCAAAGCCTTCGAAAAGCCCCCACCGGGGCCGTGTTGTTTCACCTGACGATGCTTTTTATGCCTAATCAAACCATCAAGACCCCCTGCGTCGGCCTGTGCTCCACCGTTTACGGTGACCTGGTGTGCCGCGGTTGCAAGCGCTATCACCATGAAGTGATCCAGTGGAATGGCTACAACGCCGAAGAGAAACAAGCCGTGTGGCTGCGCCTGGAGCAATTGCTGGTACAGGTGATGGCGAGCAAGCTGGAAGTGTTTGATCCGCACCTGCTACGCCAGCAACTGGAAGCCCGCAAAATTCGCTTTGTGCCGCATCAGTCGCCGTACTGCTGGGCTTATCAGTTGATCGCACGGGGTGCACGGGTGATATCCAAACTGGATGCTTATGGCCTGGCGTTGCTGCCCGAGTTTCGCGAGCGCCACCTGGCGGAGTTGCGCGATGCGATTGACCGGGAGTTTTTCCTGTTGTCGGAGGCGCATTACGAGCGGTACATCGCCCCGGGTTTCCTCAAGGAAGCTTTCGGCCCTGCCCTGATTGCCACCTTCTAAGCCACACCACAAAACCCATGTGGGAGCTGGCTTGCCGGCGATGGCGGTCTGTCATCCGATGCATCTGTAGCTGACCCACCGCTATCGCAGGCAAGCCAGCTCCCACCTTTGATCTCTGTTGCTCAGAAGATCCAGGACGGTTCACGCTCGGCCTGCAAGCCGTACTTCTCTACTGCCTGCTGGCACACCTCCCGCGCCAAACTCCCCTGCTCCACCAACGCCGTCAGCGCCGCCAGTACGATGTGATGGCGGTCCACCTCGAAGAAATCGCGCAACGCCGCCCGTGTATCACTGCGACCGAAGCCGTCGGTGCCGAGCACGGTGTAGCGGGAATCAATGTACGAACCAATCATCTGCGGCACCGCGCGCACGTAGTCAGACACCGCGATCACCGGCGCGCCCAGGGGCAGACAGGCGTTCACATGGCTCACGCGCGCCGCCTCCTGCGGGTGCAGGCGATTCCAGCGCTCCACCTCCCGCGCATCCCGCGCCAGTTCGCTGAAGCTGGTAACGCTGAACACCTCGCTCGCCACCTGCCAATCGTCGGCGAGCAACTGCGCTGCCGCTTGCGCTTCGCGCACCAGGGTGCCGGAGCCGAGCAGACGTACCCTGGCGTCGGCGACGCCTTCGAGGCGATACATACCCTTGATGACCGCCGCTTCAACGCCCGCGGGCAGGCTTGGCTGCGGGTAGTTTTCGTTCATCAGGGTCACGTAGTAGAACTCATCCACATCGTGTTCAAGCATCTGGCGCATGCCGTGGTCGAGGATCACCGCAAACTCGCCGGCGAATGCCGGATCGTAGGCGCGGCAATTGGGCACGGTGGCGGCCGTGAGGTGGCTGCTGCCGTCCTGATGCTGCAAGCCCTCGCCGCCCAGCGTGGTGCGCCCCGCCGTCGCGCCCAGCAGGAAACCCCGGGCGCGCTGGTCGGCGGCGGCCCAGATCAGGTCGCCGATCCGCTGGAAGCCAAACATCGAGTAATAGATGTAGAACGGCAACATGCGCAGGCCGTGCACCGAATAACTGGTGGCCGCCGCGACCCAGGAACTGATGGCGCTGGCCTCACTGATGCCTTCTTCAAGAATCTGCCCATCGGTGGCTTCGCGATAGCTGAGAATCGAGCCGATGTCTTCCGGCTCATAGCGCTGGCCGACGCTGGAATAGATGCCGATCTGCTTGAACAGGTTGGCCATGCCGAAAGTCCGCGCCTCGTCCGCCACAATCGGCACGATGCGCGGGCCCAGCGCCTTGTCCTTGAGCAGGTTGGTCAGCATGCGCACAAAGGCCATGGTGGTGGACATTTCCTTGCCGTCAGCGGCGGTGGCGAAACCGGCGTAGCCCGTGACAGGCGGCACGCTCACCGTTGCGGCGACCTGGCTGCGGCTCGGCACATAACCGCCCAGCGCGTTACGCCTTTTATGCAGGTAACGCAGCTCCTGGCTGTCGTCGGCGGGTTTGAAGAAGCTCAGGGATTCGGTCTGCTCATCGCTCAGCGGCAACTGGAAGCGGTTGCGGAAGGCAATCAGCGCTTCACGGTCGAGCTTCTTTTGCTGGTGCGTGGTCATCTTGCCCTGCCCGGCCTCACCCATGCCAAAGCCCTTCTTGGTCTGGGCCAGGATCACCGTGGGCTTGCCCTTGACCCGCCGCGCCGCGTGGTAGGCGGCGTGGATCTTGATCATGTCGTGGCCGCCACGCTTGAGGCGGTCGATTTGCTCATCGCTCATGCCTTCGACCAGCTTGGCCAGCGCCGCGTTTTGGCCGAAGAAATGCTCACGGTTATAGGCTCCGTCCTTGGCGGCAAAGGTCTGGAACTGACCGTCCACGGTGTTCGACAGGGTGTTGACCAGCGAGCCGTCGGCGTCTTTGGCCAGCAACGCATCCCAGTCCGAACCCCACACCAGCTTGATCACGTTCCAGCCGGCCCCGGCGAACAGCGCTTCCAGTTCGTCGATGATCCGCCCGTTGCCCCGTACCGGGCCGTCGAGACGTTGCAGGTTACAGTTGACCACCCAGGTCAGGTTGTCCAGGCCCTCACGGGCGGCCAGGGTCAGGGCCGACATGCTTTCCGGCTCGTCCATTTCACCGTCGCCGAACACACCCCAGACGTGGCGGTCGGCAGTGTCCAGCAGGTTGCGATGTTGCAGGTAACGCATGAAGCGCGCCTGGAAAATCGAGCTGATCGGGCCAATGCCCATGGAGCCGGTGGGGAACTGCCAGAAGTCCGGCATCAACCACGGGTGCGGGTAGCTGGAGAGACCGCGTGCGCCCACCTGAGGCCCGCCGATTTCCTGGCGATAATGGGAAAGGTCCTGCTCGCTCAGACGCCCTTCGAGGAACGCCCGTGCATAAATACCGGGCGCGGAATGCGGCTGATAGAACACCAGGTCACCGCCGAAGCTGTCATTGCGGGCGCGGAAAAAGTGGTTAAAGCCCACTTCGAACAAATCCGCCGCACTGGCGTAACTGGCGATATGCCCACCGAGCTCGCCATACGCCTGATTGGCGCGCACCACCATGGCCAGGGCATTCCAGCGCACCAGCGAGGCCAGACGCTCTTCGGTGGCCAGGTCACCGGGAAACGCCGGTTGCTGCTCGACGCTGATGCTATTGATATAAGGCGTGCCGTGGCGGGGTTTCCAGTCGATGTGCGGCGCGCTACCTTCGCGGGCCAGCAGGTCGAGGATTTGCCGCGCCCTGGCTGGCCCGGCGTTGGCCACCAGCGATGCCAGGGCGTCGCGCCACTCGTCCAGCTCTGCCTGGTCCATTGCTGTTTGATTCACTGCACTCGCGAAACCGTTCATGGGCACCTCCGGGCTTTTTTTCCAGTTTATGGCGGTGCCAAAGGATTTTTTGCCTGATATCAGGCGCAGTTTTCATGAATTTGAGCATGAATCACTGCAAAAGGTCTTTTCGCCAGCACGTTGTGCTTCGATGCCCACACAGTGCGCAACTGTGTTTAAAATGCCGCCCGCTCAATGACTGACGTTTAACGATGAACCCGGACGCCCTCGCCACCCTGCACGCCCACTTGCTCACCGTTCTGGCCAACCCGCCGGCCGAAACCCGCCGCCTGTTTCACGGCCGTGGTCGCTGCTGGCCGGGGCTGGAGCAGTTGACCGTAGACTGGTTGCAAGGCGTGGTGCTGGTCTCGCTCTTCAAGGAGCCCGAGCCTGCGCCGCTCGACGCCCTGAAACACCTGTTGCAAACCGGGTTCGGCGCTTACACCGTCGCCTTGCAACACCGCTACCTGCCGCAAAGCACCACCGAATGGCTGTGCGGTGAAGCCGTGGATGAGCTGACCATCACCGAAGGCGGCCTGCGTTACCTGATCGACCTGGGTAAAAAACAGAACAGCGGGCTGTTCCTCGACATGCGCTACGGCCGCAACTGGGTGCGTGAGCAGGCCGAGGGGCAACGCGTGCTTAACCTGTTCGCCTACACTTGCGGGTTCTCGGTGGCGGCGATTGAAGGCGGTGCCGACCACGTCGTGAACCTCGACATGGCCCGTGGCGCCCTGAGCCGGGGCCGCGACAACCATCGCCTGAACGGTCACGACCTGAGCAAGGTCAGCTTTCTGGGCCATGACCTGTTCAAGTCCTGGGCAAAAGTCACCAACAGCGGCCCTTATGATCTGGTGATCATCGACCCGCCGTCCTTCCAGAAAGGCAGTTTTTTGCTGACCAAGGACTATCAGCGCGTGCTGCGTCGCCTGCCGGATTTGCTCACCGCGCACGGCACAGTATTGGCCTGCATGAACGACCCGGCCTTCGGTGAAGACTTCCTGATTGACGGCGTCACCCGCGAAGCACCGGGCCTGCACTTTGTGGAGCGGCTGGAAAACCCGCCGGAATTTCCTGATATTGACCCGCAAAGCGGTTTGAAAGCCTTGGTGTTCCGTCAGGGCAGATGCCGAAACGCCTGACGCTTGCTACGCTAAGTGATACACCGGGGCGGTGAACCTTATTACCCCCTTCCCGGTCGATACCTGCATTCCCCGGCCAGACTCGACGGCGTTACGTTGTCGGCTGCCCCGTTTCACCTTTTTGGAGAACCGCCCGTGATATCGACCCTGCATGTAGCCAGACTCAAAGCCTGGGGCGCCCACGGCTTCACCGCCACCGGTGTGGTGCTGGCCTTCCTGGCCACCCTGGCGCTGCTGGAAAACTCGCCCAAGGCCTGCCTGTTGTGGCTGGGCCTGGCGCTGGTGGTCGATGGCGTCGACGGTTCCCTCGCGCGGCGGGTCAATGTCAGCACGGTCTTGCCCAGCTTCGACGGCTCGGTGCTGGACCTGGTGATCGACTACCTGACCTACGTGTTCATCCCTGCGCTGTTTATCTACCGCTATATCGACCTGCCGGACTTTACCCACCTGTTTACCGTGTCGGTGATCCTGGTGTCCTCGCTGTTCTGCTTCTGCAATGTGAACATGAAGAGCAAGGACAACTACTTCGTCGGCTTTCCGGCGGCATGGAATGTGGTCGCCTTGTGCGTGTACATCATCCAGCCTGAAGCCTGGGTAACGTTGGCAACCGTGATCGGCCTGGCGCTGCTGACCGTCACGCCAATGAAGTTTTTACACCCGTTTCGGGTCAAGCGCTTCATGCCGATCAACATCGCGGTGACCACCATCTGGTTGCTGTGCAGCTTTTTGATGGTGGTGGATTACCCGAATACCAACCCGTGGACATTTGGATTGTGGTCGCTGATGTCGGCGTATTTCCTGGGGATTTGTGTGTGGCGTACGGCGCTGGAGTGGCTGGGCACCCATAAATAAAATGTGGGAGCTGGCTTGCCTGCGATGCAGACAGCTCGGTATGTCAGTTGCACCGCAGTGATGCTATCGCAGGCAAGCCAGCTCCCACACAAGCCAGCTCCCACATTGGAACTCCATACAGCTGGCGAGTAAGATGGCGGCCTTTGGCGCAGCCCCTTCGCTGCGCACTCTGCCAATAATAAGCCTGCCCATGCCCTTCGAACTCAGCGTTGACCTCACCACCCTGGCCATCCTGGCCTTTGTCGCCTTTATCGCCGGTTTCATCGACGCCATCGCCGGCGGCGGCGGCCTGCTGACCACCCCGGCCCTGCTCACCGCAGGCATGCCACCGCACCTGGTACTGGGCACCAACAAACTGAGTTCCACCTTCGGCTCGGCCACCGCCAGTTTCACCTTCTATCGGCGCAAGCTGTTCCACCCGCGCCAATGGGTGCACGCCATCGTCGGCACGCTGATTGGTGCACTGAGTGGCGCAATCGTCGCCCATTACCTGCCCGCCGAAACCCTCAACAAAATGCTCCCGGTGATTGTCTTCGCCTGTGGCGTCTATCTGCTGTTCGGCGGCACGCCCAAGGCGCCGCTGGACGCCGAGGCACCGATCAAGAAGAAATGGCAATCCACCCAGGGCTTTGGCCTGGGCTTCTACGACGGCGTGGCGGGCCCCGGCACGGGCGCGTTCTGGACCGTCAGCACGATGCTGCTGCACCCCATCGACCTGGTCAAAGCCAGCGGCGTGGCGCGCAGCATGAACTTCGTCAGCAACGCGGGCGCGCTGACGGTGTTCATCATCAATGGTTCGGTGGACTGGATCGTCGGCCTGGCGATGGGCGTTTCGGTGATGTGTGGCGCGTTTTTTGGCGCACGCAGCGCTATCAGCGGCGGCGCCAAATTCATTCGCCCGGTGTTTATCACCGTAGTCCTCGGCCTGACCGTGCGCCTAGCCTGGCAGCACTGGTTCAGCGTGGCCTAAGCGGCGCGCCAAGTAGAGGTCGATCAGGTAACGCGCAATCGAACGTGACGCCGGCAACGGCGGCAGGTCGTGGATGTTGAACCACTGCGCGTCCTCGATCTCGTCGGCCTGGGGCACGATGTCGCCGCCGGCATATTCGGCGTGGAAGCCCAGCATCATCGAATGCGGGAACGGCCAGCACTGACTGCCCATGTACTGGATGTTCTTGACCTCCACCTGCACTTCTTCGCGCACTTCGCGAATCAGGCAGTCTTCGGCCGACTCACCCGGCTCGGCGAACCCGGCCAGGGTGCTGTAGACGCCAGTGACAAAACGCGGCGAGCGCGCCAGCAGGATTTCGTCGCCACGGGTCACCAGCACGATCATGCTCGGTGAAATCCGTGGGTAGCTGCGCAGGTCGCACGCCTGGCAATACATCGCACGCTCGCGCGGCACCTGGACCATGGCCTGGCCGCAACTGCCGCAGAACCGGTGTTCCCGCGCCCAGGTGCCGATCTGCGCCGCGTAGCCCAGCACTTTGTACAGCGTGTGGTCGCCTTGCAGCATGAAGGCGCGCAGGCCCTGCCAGCTGCAGCCTTCCACATGGGCGGCGGCGTCCAACTCCAGCAGGTACACCGGCTCGCCGTCGAGGTGGCCGATACCGTGCTCGGCGAACACCGGCAGGTCCTGGCGCTTGAGCCACTCCCTGGGGAACAGCGGGCCATTGGTGTCATGCAAAAAGCCTTCGCGGCTGCGGGCCACGGCCCAGCCGCCGGGGGCGTCGTTGTCCAGCAGCGTTGTGGTAATCCAGCCTGGGGTCATGTCAGTCAATCCACGAATTCGGGTTTCTGCTTGCTCATATGGGCCGCGATGGCCACGCGCAGGTCGTTGGATTGCAACATAGCCGAGTTCCAGGTGGCAACGTATTCCAGACCATCTTTGACCGTATGGTCACGCATGTAGCTGACCATGGCCTTGGTGCCGGTCACGGCAATCGGCGATTTGGCGGCGATTTCATGGGCGATTTCCATCACCCCGGCCAACAGGCTTTCCTGATCGGCATACACGCGATTGACCAGGCCGATGTTGCGCGCTTCCTCGGCACCAAATTGGCGGCCCGTGTAAGCCAGCTCACGCAGCATGCCGTCGCCGATAATGCGCGGCAGGCGTTGCAGGGTGCCGACGTCGGCGGCCATGCCGATATCGATTTCCTTGATCGAAAACTGCGCACCCTCGGCGGCGTAGCGCATGTCGCAGGCGCTGATCAGGTCGATGGCGCCGCCGATGCAATAGCCCTGAATCGCCGCCAGTACAGGTTTGCGGCAGCTGTCCACGGCGTTGAACGAAGCTTGCAGCTCAAGGATTTTGCGCCGCAGCAGGCGCGCGTTGCGGCCCACGTCCTTGCCGAACTCGTTGGCCACCGAAGCCAGCATCATCAGGTCAATGCCGGAAGAAAAATGCTTGCCGGCCCCGCTGAGCACCACGGCGCGTACGGCATCGGTGTCTTCGACCCACTGGAAGATGTCGATGATTTCGGTCCAGAACGCCGCGTTCATGGCGTTGATCTTTTCCGGGCGGTTGATCTGCACATGGGCAACGTTTCCGGTGAGTTCGACGACGAAGGCTTGGTATTCGGACATGGCAGTGTTCCCTGACTGGCGAGTGATAAGGCCAGAACTATAACAAGGGAGTGTGACGGCGCATCGGCCAAAAACGGGACTGGCAAACGTAATGAAATGTTGTGGGCGAAGGCTTCATGGGGCGCCGATACATTTCACGCCGGAGCCGCAACTTATCGGCTATACAATCAGGGCCATTGCCTGGAGCCGTTTATGCCGTCCACGTTTCGTTCATCGTTGATTCTGGCCCTGGTGGTCGTGCTGACCGGCGTCGGCGCAGGCCTGGGCGGGATGCTGCTGGCGTTGCTGCTGCATGGCATACAACATTTGGCTTACGGCTACAGCCTCGACAGCCTGGTCAGCCACGAAACCTTCCTGCTGGGTGTGACGGCGGCCGCGCCCGAACGGCGCTTGCTGGTGCTGGTGATCTGCGGGCTGGTGGCCGGGCTCGGCTGGTGGACGATTTATCGCTATGGGCGCCCGCTGGTGAGCATCAAGCAGGCGGTGTCGGAAAAGATGCCGATCATGCCGCCCAAGACCACCCTCGCCCACGCTGTGCTGCAAATCATCACCGTGGCCCTTGGCTCGCCACTGGGGCGTGAAGTGGCGCCACGGGAAGTCGGCGCGCTGGCCGCTACGTGGCTGTCGCAGCGCGCACGGCTGACGCCGCCGATGCATCGCCTGATCGTCGCCTGCGGCGCCGGTGCGGGCCTGGCTGCTGTTTATAATGTGCCCCTGGGCGGCGCGGTGTTTGTGCTGGAAGTGCTGGTGGGCGCGTTCAGTTGGCCGGCGGCGGTCATTGCCCTGGCGACGTCGGCGATCGGAGCGTCAGTGGCATGGATCGGCTTGGGCGCGGAATCGCAATACGTGGTGCCGCACTTTGTACTGAGCCCCAGGCTGATCGCCTGGGCCGTGGTGTGCGGGCCGGTGTTCGGCCTGGCGGCGTACGGGTTTACCCGCCTGATGGGTGCCGCCCGGGCAAATGCAGCGCGCGGCTGGCGCTTGCCGGTGCTGTCGTTGATCAACTTCACGCTCATCGGCGGGCTGGCCATGCTGCTGCCGCAAATCCTCGGCAACGGCAAAGGCCCGGCGCAATTGGGTTTCGACAATGAACTGACCATTGGCCTGGCCGCGTTGCTGCTGGTGGTGAAGGTGCTGATCACCGCCAGCAGCCTGCGTGCGGGGGCCGAGGGCGGCCTGCTCACGCCCGGGCTGGCCAACGGCGCACTGCTGGCGATCATCCTCGGCGGCGCCTGGAGCCTGGTGTGGCCGGGCATTCCGCTGGGCGCCTTTGCGATCATCGGCGCGGCGGCGTTCCTGGCCGCCAGCATGAGCATGCCGTTGACGGCGATTGTGCTGGTGGCCGAATTCACGCGTATCGACCATGACTTTCTGGTGCCGATCATCCTGGCGGTGGTGGGCTCGATGTGCGTGAGCAAGTGGTGCCAGAACCGGGAAAGTGCTGGAAAAAAACCGGCCTAAGTACCATCCTTCGCGCTTTAAGCCGCCCCACCAGCGGCGCTCGACGTTCAAAGGAACCGCCATGCACGCCCAACCCCTCGCCCCCGCCGATTACGAATTCATCGAAGACACCCTGCTCAAGTACGGCGACGACCATTCCGTGCTGAACCTGGCCGAACTCGACGGCTACTTCACCGCACTGGTCTCAAGCCCCGCGCAAGTGGATGTCGGCGAGTGGTTCCCGGGGATTTTCGGCGGGCAGAACCCGAACTGGGAAAGCGCCGACGAAGCCCAGCGCTTCCTGGAACTGTGCGTGCGCCACATGAACACCCTCGCCGCGCAACTGGCCACCGACGCGCAAGGCTTCAAGGCACGCTTCGATGACACCGAGCATCAGGGCCAGGTCGTCACACTCGCCGAAGAATGGTGCTTCGGCTACATCCGTGGCGCCGCCATCGGCAACTGGCCAGAGATGCCCACCGAACAGGCCGCGCAACTGGAGAAAATCTCCTGGTGCGCCGAACAGGACAACTTCGAACTGCCCACCGACCTGGATGTAAACGCCCATCAACAACGCGTCAGCGAAATCGAACCGGCAGCGCGAGCGCTGCATGATTACTGGTTGGCAAAACGATAATTAGGCTTTTGCCCTGGCTTTTGATCTTGATCTTGATCTCAGGCGCCCCGTTAAAACACGCTGGCCGGAATTCGGCAGGGATTTGGGGGCACACCGAGCGTGAGCGAGGTGCCGAGTGTTGGGGCAAGAGCGTTTTGGTTACTTTGCCGCTTTTGCAAAGTGACCCGCCGTAAGGGCGGAATCAATCTCAGCCATCACCAAAAAAACGGATATGTACCCCGACAGACCGCCATCGCAGGCAAGCCAGCTCCCACAATCAGGCCGGTGTACACCCAATAACCCACGCATTACCACCCCACGCTCGACAAGCACCGCCGCTTTGCCCGATTATTCGGGTCCGCCCGCCGATCGTGCCTTGAATCAGGAGCCCTGTACCTTGAGTTCGCAGAAAACCGTGACCGTTACACCGCCCAATTTCCCCCTCACAGGCAAGGTCGCACCCCCCGGCTCCAAATCCATTACCAACCGCGCCCTGTTGCTGGCGGCCCTGGCCAAGGGCACCAGCCGTTTGAGCGGTGCGCTGAAAAGCGACGACACCCGCCACATGTCAGTAGCCCTGCGCCAAATGGGCGTGACCATCGACGAGCCGGACGACACCACCTTCGTCGTGACCGGCTCCGGCAAGCTGCAACTGCCCGCACAGCCGCTGTTTCTCGGCAACGCCGGCACGGCCATGCGCTTTCTCACTGCGGCCGTGGCCACCGTGCAAGGCACCGTGGTGCTGACCGGCGACGACTACATGCAAAAGCGCCCGATCGGCCCGCTGCTGACCACCCTCGGCCAGAACGGCATTCAGGTCGACAGCCCGACCGGCTGCCCGCCCGTGACCGTACATGGCGTGGGCAAGGTGCAGGCCAAGCGTTTCGAGATTGACGGTGGCTTGTCCAGCCAGTACGTATCGGCCCTGCTGATGCTCGCTGCCTGCGGCGAGGCGCCGATTGAAGTGGCGCTGACCGGCAAGGACATCGGCGCCCGTGGCTACGTGGACCTGACCCTGGACTGCATGCGCGCCTTCGGTGCGCAGGTCGAAGCGGTTGACGACACCACCTGGCGCGTGGCGGCCACCGGCTACACCGCCCATGACTACCTGATCGAACCCGACGCCTCGGCCGCCACCTACCTGTGGGCCGCTGAAGTGCTGACCGGCGGGCACATCGACATCGGCGTCGCCGCGCAAGACTTCACCCAACCGGACGCCAAGGCCCAGGCCGTGATCGCGCAGTTCCCGAACATGCAAGCCACGGTGGTCGGCTCGCAGATGCAGGACGCCATCCCGACCCTGGCGGTACTCGCCGCGTTCAACAACACGCCGGTGCGTTTCACTGAGCTGGCGAACCTGCGCGTCAAGGAATGTGACCGCGTGCAAGCGCTGCATGACGGCCTCAATGAAATCCGCCCGGGCCTGGCAACCATTGAAGGCGATGACCTGCTGGTGGCAAGCGACCCGGCGCTGGCCGGCACCTCGTGCAGCGCGCTGATCGACACCCATGCCGATCATCGCATCGCCATGTGCTTTGCCCTGGCGGGGCTGAAAGTCTCGGGTATCCGCATTCAGGACCCGGACTGCGTAGCCAAGACCTACCCTGAGTACTGGAACGCCCTGGGCAGCCTCGGGGTTGCACTGAGCTACTGAACCACCAGCGCCGCGATGGGGAGGGAAAGCACATGACACTTCGCCAACCCTGCCCGCCCGGCGCTTGCGTCTGCGAACGCGAGCAACTGCTTGAAGCGCCTGGCGCGGATGTGCGCATCCTCGGGCTGACACGTCAGGAAGAAAAGCGCCTGCTCGACCGCCTTGAAGACCTCAAAAGCCTGCAAGACCTGGAACATATGCAACAGCGGATGTTCGACCAGTTGGGCATCCGCGTGCATATCGCGCCAGGCCACACCGAAGTCAGAAGCATGCGCGGCATTCAGATAGTGATCGACGAACTGCCAGGCATGTGCCGCAAGACCCGGCAATCGATCCCGGCCGCAATTCGCCGAGGCCTGGAAAAACGCCCGGAAATTGCCTACCGCCTGCTGGACGCCCACGACCTGTTTGGCCAGGGATGAACTATCCGGCCACCGCTTCGCTTTCAAACAGGCCCTGACCCAAGGCGTGCGCCGTGTGCAGATGCGCCTGCGCCGTGCCGCTTTCCGAATCCAGCAGCAACTCGGACGTCACCACCTGCGCCCCGCAGTAATCAAAAACCCCGTAGTCGATCTGCGTGCGCATGGCCTTGGCGTAACCGTGGCGGTCAAACGCGCTGTCATCCGCCGCGCCGAGGGCCAGCAGGTGCACCTGCAGATGCCGCAGTTTCTTCACCACCGGCATGTCCGGGCCGTAGTCGATGGCCCAACCGTTGACGAACACGCGGTCAACCCAGCCTTTGAGCAGGGCCGGCATGGACCACCAGTAAATCGGGAAAGCCAGCACCAATGCGTCGGCACGCTCGATGCGCGCCTGCTCGGCCAGCACGTCGGCTGGCGGCGTGGCGCGCTCACGATGTACACGGTGGTCGGCAGCGCCGTAGCGCGGGTCAAATCCTTCGGCGGCGAGGTCGGCGATTTCAAAGGTGTGGCCGGCCGCCGTGAGGCCGGCGGCGACCTGTGCGGCCACGCTGTGGGTCAGGGATTTGGGGTCGTGATGGGCAACGACGATTAGAGCGTGCATGACATTGACTCCCTTTCGGTTTACGCTTGGGTTTAAGTTACCTTTGGTAACCTACCCACAGTAAGTTACTTTTGGTATATAAGCATGTCAAGCCATGAATCCCCCGCCCCGCGTCGCCGTTTATCCCGTGAAGATCGCTTGCGCCAATTGCTCGACGTGGCCTGGCAACTGGTGCGCGAAGAAGGCACCGAGGCCCTGACGCTGGGCCGCCTGGCTGAACTGGCCGGCGTGACGAAGCCGGTGGTCTATGACCATTTCGTCACCCGCGCCGGCTTGCTGGCCGCGCTGTATGAAGATTTCGACGGGCGCCAGGACCAGGTGTTTACCCAGGCCATTGCAGCCAGTGCTGCGACCCTGGACGACCGCGCCTGGGTGATTGCCGCGTCCTATGTCGACTGTGTGCTGCTGCAGGGCCGGGAAATTCCGGGGGTGATCGCCGCACTCAGCAGTTCGCCGGAGCTGGAAACCCTCAAGCGCCGTTACGAGGCGGTGTTTCTCGCCAAATGCCGCGATGCGCTGTCGCCCTTCGCGCTGGATGGCCAGGTGCCCCAGGCTGGACTGCGCGCCATGCTGGGCGCCGCCGAAGCCTTGTCCCACGCGGCGGCCAGCGGCGAGCTCAGCCGCGAAGAGGCGCAGCAGGAGCTGTTGGCGACGATTCTGGCGATGGTCAACCGCGGGCGCGGTTGAAAGAAGTTTCATGGAACACGGAATAAAGACTGACGACGGGTGTTTACCTGAGTACACCTTGTGACTCTCGCACAGGGCACTTAAAACCAAGAAAACCCCAGGAGCTCGTCATGCTGAAAAAACTCACCCTCGCCGCCGCCGTCATGCTCGCCTCGTCCATGGCCTTCGCCGCCCCTGCCGGCGTGGCCGACAGCGCCAAAGGCAAAGTGCTGGTCGACAGCAAGGGGATGACCCTCTACACCTTCGCCAAAGACAGCGCGGGCAAATCGGTGTGCACCGGCCAATGCCTGGCCAACTGGCCGGCGTTCACGGCCAAGGCCGACGCGAAAGATGCCGACGGCTACACCGTGATCAGCCGTGACGACGGCAGCAAGCAATGGGCCTACAAGGGCCAGGCGCTGTACACCTGGGTCAAGGACAGCAAGCCGGGTGACATCACCGGTGACGGCGTTGGCGGCAACTGGAACCTGGCCAAGCCATAACGCTTGAACCGCCCCTCCCCCTGTGGCGAGCGGGCTTGTTGTGGCGAGCGGGCTTGCCCCGCGTTGGGCCGCGTAGCGGCCCTAAAATCAGACACCGCGTCCTGCCAGGCAGAACGCGGTGTTTTTTATAGGGGCCGCTTCGCGGCCCAACGCGGGGCAAGCCCGCTCGCCACAAGAAGCCTGCTCACCACAAATGCTGAGTCAGCCTTGGCGCTCGCTCACAAACAACCGGGCCTTGCGCGTCAGTTGATCCAGGTGGCGGTCGCGCTGTTTCTCGGCATCGACCATCGCACGCTTGCCATGCTTGTTCAGCAGGTAGGTATGAATTTGCTGCACTTCCAATGAACGGTAGATTGGCGCCACCTCGAGCACGCCCATCAGGCCGTCGGTGCCGTAGTCGCGGGTGTTCATCAGTACCTGAGTGCCCCGCGCACCGCGCACTTGAAAGCCCATGGCCTCGAACACCGGCACTTTCTCCACCGCACAGGCCAGCTCGGCATGGGGATAGCGCGCCAGCACGTCCTGCAGCATCGCCCGCGCAACGCCCTGGCGCCGACGCGCGGCCTGCACCGCCATAAACGCGATGCCGCAGGCTTCAGGATCATCCTTCACCGGCAGGTACAGGCAAAACCCGATGACCTGTTCGTCTTCCACCGCCACCACCAATTCCACGGCAATGCCTTTGGCACCGTCCAACGCGTCGAGGTACAGGTGCACCTCAAAGCCAATGGCATATTGGTAAATGTTGTACAGCAGGTTGCTCGGCGGCAGCGCCACGCTGCTGATGTCGGTGAGGTTGTCCACCACCATCTGCAGGATCTGGCCATTGATGGGCTCGGGGCACGGCGTGGTGTAACGGGTAAGGCTGAACATGCAGATTCCTGGGGTTTCGCGTCAAGGCAGCGGCGATTGTACCTGTTGCGCGCAGACCTCGCGCAAACAGCCGCGCAGCCAGCGGTGGGCCAGGTCGGCGTCCAGGCGCGGGTGCCAGAGCATGGCCACGGTGAACGTGGGTATCGCTACCGGAAGCACGAAGCTGTGGAGGCCTTCCCGTTGGTGGGCGGTGTAGCGTTCGGGCACGCTGGCGATCAGGTCGGTGTCGCGGGCCAGCGCGATGGCGGTGGCAAACCCGGCGACGATGGTGCTGATGTCGCGCGTAAGGCCCTTTGCCTCCAGCGCCTCGTCGATCTGGCCACGGTCGAGCCCGCGCCTTGACACGTAGACGTGCCGGCCCTGGGCAAAACGCTGTGCAGTGACGGCGCCCCGACTCAACGAGTGACCGCTGCGCACGACACCCACCAGGCGATCCCGAAACAGCGCCTGCGTCAGGATCTCGGGGCTGGCATCGGGGTCGACCACGCCGATCACCAGGTCAACGCTGCCCTCGCGCAACAGCGCGTAATCCTTGTCGGTCTTGTTGACGAAGCGCAGGCGCACACCGGGGGCCTCGACGGCAATGCGCGCCAGCAACGCAGGGCCGAGGTTTTCGACAAACTCCTCACTGGCGCGCAGCGTGAAGGTACGCGCCACCTGCCCCAGGTCCAGCGTTTGCGCGGGCCGCAGCACCGCCTGTGCCTCCTGCACCAACCGGCTGACCTGCTCGCGCAGCGCCAGCGCCCGTGGTGTCGGCACCAGGCCGCGTCCGGCGCGCACCAGCAATGGGTCGCCGGTGGTTTCGCGCAGGCGCGCCAGCGCACGGCTCATGGCTGACGGGCTCAGTTGCAGGCGCTGGGCGGCGCGGGCAACGCTGCCTTCGGTGAGCAACACGTCCAGGGTGATCAACAGGTTCAAGTCGGGCATTGGCGCTCCTGATCAGGCGTTATACGCAGGTATTAACTGCAATCCATGCGTCTTCCGCCATGTTAGTCGGCGCCGTAGATTTGTGACAACTGCGTTCACCCAAGGAGTTCTTCCATGCAAACGTCTTCACGAGGCGCGCTGTTGAGCCTGTCCCTGTCCATGCTGCTCGCGTCACTGGGCACCAGCATTGCCAACGTCGGCCTGCCCGCGCTGGCGCAGGTGTTCGATGCGTCATTTCACGCGGTGCAGTGGGTGGTATTGGCCTACCTGCTGGCGATTACTGCGGTGATTGTCAGTGCAGGCCGTTTGGGCGACCGGCTGGGCCGCCGCCGCTTGCTGCTGTGCGGCCTTCTGCTGTTTGCCGTTGCCTGCGCGTTGTGTGGCGCAGCGCCGTCGTTGCCAGGGTTGGTGGCGGCACGTGTCCTGCAAGGCCTGGGTGCAGCGAGCATGATGGCGATGACCCTGGGGCTGGTCGGCGACACGGTCACCCAAGAGCGCACGGGCCGTGTGATGGGATTGCTCGGCACCATGTCCGCCGTCGGCACCGCCATGGGTCCCAGCGTCGGCGGGTTGCTGCTCAGCCTGTGGGGCTGGCGCGCGCTGTTCCTGGCGGGGCTGCCGCTGGGTGTGTTGGGCGCGGCCCTCGCCTGGCGTTACTTGCCGGTAGACCGGCCGGCCGAGCGGGCTACCACCCGCCCTTCCTTCTGGCAACCACTGAAAGACCCGGCCTTGCGTGCGGGCCTGGCGATGAGCGCACTGGTGTCGGCGGTGATCATGGCGACCTTTGTCGTGGGGCCGTTTTACCTTTCCCGAGGCCTGGAGCTGGCGCCCGCATGGATGGGCCTGGCCATGGCCGTCGGCCCCTGCGTCGCGGCGCTCACCGGTGTACCGGCCGGGCGCCTGACTGACCGCCTCGGCAGCCAGCGCATGACCCTCGCCGGTTTGAGCGTCATGGCCACCGGCGCCCTGCTGCTGTCGCTGGCCTCGGGGCTGGTGGCCTACCTCGCGTCACTGGTCATCCTCACCGCGGGGTACAGCCTGTTTCAGGCGGCCAACAACACGGCGGTGATGAGCGATGTGCAACCGGCACGGCGCGGCACGATCTCCGGCCTGTTGAACCTCTCGCGCAATCTTGGGCTGATTGTCGGGGCCTCGGCCCTGGGCGCGGTGTTTGCCTGGGCCTGCCCGGACGTGACCCAGGCGACACCGCCAGACGTGGCGAATGGCCTGCACGTAACGTTCAGCGTGGCACTCGCCCTGATCCTCCTCGCCGGCACCTTCGCCTGGGGCCGCAACAGCGCCGCCAGTTGCCCGCAAAACACCCGTTGAGGCAAAAAAACAAAAAAGGCGTTGCGCCAGACCGGGTTACATCGCGCATCATGGGCACTTTCAAGCACAAGGGTAACGTCCATGCGCGTGCTGTCATTGATGATGGGTCTTACGACGCTGGCCGCCAGTATGGCGTTCTGCGCCAGCGCGATGGCGAATGAAGAAAGTCAGTTGGTGCAACAGATCAACCAATACCGCAGCCAGGTACAACGCTGCGGCGACCAGGGTTCCCAGGAGCTGCCGCCGCTGGCCAGCGACACACGGCTGGTGCTGCCGGCCACCAATGTCGGTGATTTGCAGCAGGCTCTGGCGCGGGCTGCGTACCCGATGGTCAACGTGCAGGCCATCAGCCTGTCGGGCCCCAAAGATGCCCAGGCTGCCATGAAAGCTGTGCGCGAAAGCTTCTGCCGCGTGGTGCTCGACCCGCAATTTGTCGACATCGGCGTGAGCAACAGCGGCCAGGACTGGCGCATCGTGCTCGCCCGCCCGCTCCTCACCAGCGGCCTCGGCGACTGGCAGACCGAAGGCAAGCAGCTGCTGACGCTGATTAACGCCGCCCGTGAACAACCGCGCCAGTGCGGCACCCAGGCGTTCGCCGCGACCACGCCGCTGTCGTGGAACGACGACCTTGCCAACGCCGCCAACAGCCACACGCGCAACATGGCCAACGGCAACTTTTTCGACCACCTCGACCACGACGGCCGCACCCCCGGCGACCGCGCCGAACTGGCCGGGTATATCGCGAAGAACATCGGCGAAAACATCGCCGCCGGCCTCGACACCCCGCGCAAGGTGGTGGACGGCTGGCTCGCCAGCCCCGGCCATTGCGCCAACCTGATGAACCCGCAATTTCGTGAATTGGGCGCCGCCTACGCGATGGACCCCAAGAGTGACGCGGGCATTTACTGGACGGGGGTTCTGGGTTCGCAATAGTGGCGCGGCTGTTGAATAGGCATCAAATTGCCATCTCGTGGATAATCCCACTGAACTGGCAACGGGCCTCCCTGTCTGTTGCTCAATGCCACGACAGATTCATGCGTGTTCAAGACCGCTGTAGATAAGGTGTTCACCCCATGATGAATTGGCTGCAAAGCAGCAGCGACATGGCCGAGCAGGTTCGCCTGCATGATTGGGCCAGCACGCCCCTGGGGCCCTTGGAACACTGGCCGGATGTGCTTAAAACCACCGTCGCACTGTGCTTTGCGTCGAGCTTCCCCCAGTCGATCATCTGGGGGCCGTCCATGACCCTGCTCTACAACGACGCCGCCATTCCGATCCTCGGCGACAAGCCCTACGCCCTGGGCCGCCCGTTCAACGAGGTGTGGCAGGAAGTCTGGGAGGAAGTGCGCCCCATCGCCCAGGCGGCTTTCGAAGGGCACGCCACTTACGTGGAAAACTACCCGCTGGTGATCGAGCGCGGTGCCGGCCCGGAACAAACCTACTTTACCTTTTGCTACAGCCCCATCCGCGACCCGCTGGGCAAAGTGGTGGGCATGCTCAATACCGTCACCGAAACCACCGCGACGGTATTCCTGGCACGGCGCCTGGCAGTGTTGGACGCGATCGGCAGCGGCGTGGCCAATGCCACCGATGCCGAAGCCATCATGACCATCACCACCCGCCTTTTGGCCGAGCACTTGAACGTCTCCAACTGCGCCTACGCCGACATGGACGCCGATGAAGACGGCTTCACCATTCGCGGCAATTGGGCGGCACCGGGTTCGCCGAGCATTGTGGGGCGCTACAGCCTGGCATCATTCGGCGCGCGGGCGGTTCGGCAATTGCACGCCGGCGAAGCGCTGGTGATCCGTGACAACCGCGTGGAGTTCGCCCCCAAAGAGTCCGCCAGCTACCAGGCATTGGGCGCTACCGCCACGGTGTGTTTCCCGCTGATCAAGGACGGCCGCCTGACTGCGCTGATGGCCGTGCACGACAAGGCCGCCCGCGCCTGGTCGCCCTATGACCTGGCGCTGGTGGGCGAAGTCACCGAGCGCTCCTGGGCGCATATCGAACGCGTGCGTGCCGATGCCGCCGTGCGTGAGGGCCTGGCGGCGATTACCGAGCTCAATGCCACGCTGGAGCAGCGCGTGGAAGAACGCACCACCGCGCTGACCCAGGCCGAGGCTGCGCTGCATCAGTCGCAAAAACTGGAAGCCATCGGCCAGTTGACCGGCGGCGTGGCCCACGACTTCAACAATTTCCTGACCATCATTCGTTCATCGATGGATTTTCTGCGCCAGCCTCACCTGTCCGAGGAACGCCGGCAACGCTATATGAGCGCGGTGTGCGACACCGTGGAGCGCGCCAGCAAACTCACCAGCCAGTTGCTTGCCTTCGCCCGGCGCCAGCCGCTGAACCCGGAAGTGTTCGATGTGTGCCTGCGGGTGCGCAATATCGGCGAAATGCTCGAAAGCCTGACGGGCGCGCGCATTCATGTGCAGATCGAGTTGCCCGAACAGCCCTGCCATGTGCGCGTCGATTCAAGCCAGTTCGAAACCGCGCTGATCAACATCGCCCTCAACGCACGAGACGCCATGGATGGCCAGGGCACCCTGTGCCTGAGGGTGGCGAACGTGGTGGCTCTGCCACGCATCCGCGGTGATGCCGAAGCGCGCCAGCCGTTTGTGGCGATTGCCTTGGCGGACACGGGCGTCGGCATTCCGCCCGACAGGTTCGAGCGCATTTTCGAGCCGTTCTTTACCACCAAAGCCGTGGGCAAAGGCACCGGCCTCGGGCTTTCGCAGGTATTCGGGTTTGCCAAGCAGTCCGGCGGCAACGTCGACGTGGCCAGCACCGTCGGCCAGGGCACCACCTTTACCCTTTACCTGCCCGCCGTGGAGTCGCCGGTCTCCGCGACCCTACCCGTCGCCGAAGAAAGCTGCCCGACAATCGACGCCGCGCTGCGCCACATTCTGGTGGTGGAAGACAACCTGGAAGTCGGCCGTTTCGCCAACCAGATTTTGCAGGACCTGGGCTACCAGACCACGTGGGCCACGGATGCCGAACAAGCGCTGGCCCTCGCCGGCGCGGACGTGGCAGGTTTCGATGCAGTGTTCTCGGACGTGGTGATGCCCGGCATGACCGGCGTGGCGCTGGCACGGCTGCTGCGCCAGCGCCGGGCCGATTTGCCGGTGGTGCTCACCTCGGGCTACAGCGAAGAGCTGGCAGACAGCGGCTACGAAGGCTTCGAGTTCCTCGCCAAGCCCTACTCCGCCGAACAGGTGGCGCGGGTGCTGGCCAAGTCAATGCAGCGCGACTGAGGGTTATTCCGCCACGGCAACCTGGTTGCGCCCCAGGGCCTTGGCGCGATACAGCGCCTTGTCGGCGGTGTTCATCAGGCTGTGCAGGTCTTGATCCAGGCTGCGGGTGGAGGCCACGCCCAGGCTGGCAGTGAGCCCCTGCACCGGCTCGGAGGCCAGCCCGGAAATCGCCTTGACCAGTTGCTCGGCGATGTCCCGCGCCGTTTCCAGCGAGGTATTGGGCAGCAACACCGCAAACTCTTCGCCGCCCAGACGCCCGTACACATCGGCCTGGCGAAACGACGCGCTGATCACCCCACCGATCTGGCGCAACACCTGGTCGCCGGCCTGGTGGCCGTAGGTGTCGTTGATGTCCTTGAAGTGGTCCATGTCCAGCATCAGTGCGCACAGGGGTTGGCGATTGTGACGGCATTGTGCGTACAACAGGTGGGCATGTTCGAAGAACGCGCGACGGTTCATTAACCCGGTCAGCTCGTCGGTCTGGGCGGCGCGCGTGGAAATATTGTGCGCACGCTCCATCTGGCGGGTCAGGCGGAAGGCTTTTTCCAGAGCATCGGACAATTTGCGCGTGGCGCTGACCACAAAGGTCGAGAACACCAGCACCGCCACGGCCACCCCCACTTGCATGGAGGATGGCTGAAACAGCAGCCACAGCGTACAGGGTAACAGCACTAGGGCTATGGAGCCGAGGGTCATGTAGCGGTAGGCCGAATAACAAGAGACCGCGCTGACCGACATGCCCACGGTAAACAGCATGACCAGCACCTGGGAAACGCGGTCGTCGGTTGGCATCACCGCCAGGGCGCCAATGCCCCACACACCGGCGGACAGCATCAAGGTGACCCAGTAACGGCGTTCCCAGCGGTCCGGCGTGCGGTCGATGTTCGGGCAGCGGAACCAGTCCATGAACATCTTGATGCGCAGCAGTGACGTCACCGCCAGCACCGACAGCCAGACCAGCATGACGTGGTGGTCGAAGCGGTCCCAGCACAGCCAGCACAGCATGACAGCGCCCAGGTAACTGCCGAAAATCGCGGCGAACGATTGGCGAAACAGCTGGTGCAAACGGTCGGTTCGCACCTGCTCCTCGATAAAGCCATCCTGGTCCTGCCCATGCCCAAGGCCGTTCATGAAATCCGCCTGTTTCAACTGCCACGACAAAGGCGCCATTGTGGCACCCTGCCAGTAGCGCGGACAACAGAATCCGCCACGGTAGAGCCCTTAATCGGCCTGCGGTCGAAGAATCAGCACGCCCAGCGGCGGCAAATTCAGTGACAGCGACACCGGTTGCCCATGGCGCGGTTCATCAACTGTAAACACCTCGCCGCCGTTGCCGTAGTTGGAACCGGCATACATATCGGCGTCACTGTTGATCACCTCGCTCCAGCGCCCGGCAAAGGGCACACCCACGGAATAAGCCTCACGCGGCACGGGGGTGAAGTTGGCCACCACCAGCACCGGCTTGCCGTCCTTGCTCCAGCGCAACCAAGCGTAGACGCTGTTGATCGCATCGTCGCCGATCAGCCACTGGAACCCCTGCGGCGCGTCGTCCTGCTCGTGCAGTGCGGGTTCGTCGCGGTACAGGCGGTTGAGGTCGCCGACCAGTTTCTGCACGCCCTGGTGTTCCGGGTATTGCAGCAGGTACCAGTCCAGTTGCTGGTCGTGGTTCCATTCGCGCCACTGGCCGAATTCGCAGCCCATGAACAGCAGCTTTTTGCCGGGGTGCATCCACATGAACGCCAGGTAAGCGCGCAGGTTGGCGAATTTCTGCCAGCGGTCGCCGGGCATCTTGTCGATCAGCGAATGTTTGCCGTGCACCACTTCGTCGTGGGAAATCGGCAGGATGAAGCGTTCCGACCAGGCATACACCAAACCGAAACTCAGCTCATTGTGATGATGGGCGCGGTACACCGGGTCCTGCTGGATGTAATGCAGCGAGTCGTGCATCCAGCCCATGTTCCACTTGTAATTGAAGCCCAGACCGCCCTGCTGCGTGCTCTGGCTGACCCCCGGCCACGCCGTGGACTCTTCGGCGATCACCAGCGCGCCCGGTGCCTCCAATGCCACCACATCGTTCAGATGCCGCAGGAAGTCGATGGCTTCCAGGTTCTCGCGCCCACCGTGGCGATTGGGCACCCACTCGCCCGCCTTGCGCGAATAGTCGCGGTACAACATCGACGCCACGGCATCCACCCGCAGGCCGTCGACATGGAAATGCTTGAGCCAGTGCAGTGCCGACGCCAGCATGAAACCGTGCACTTCGGTGCGGCCCAGGTTGTAGATCAGCGTGTCCCAGTCCTGATGAAAGCCTTCCAGCGGGTTGGCATATTCATACAGTGCCGTGCCATCGAACTGCGCCAGCCCGTGGGTATCGGTGGGGAAATGCGCCGGTACCCAATCCAGAATCACGCCGATATTGGCCTGGTGCAGGGCATTGACGAAAAACCCGAAGTCCTCAGGCGAACCGAAGCGCGCACTCGGGGCGAACTGCGACAACGCCTGGTAACCCCAGGAGCCGCCGAACGGGTGCTCCATGATCGGCATCAGTTCGATGTGGGTGAAACCCAACTGCTGCACATACGGAATCAGGCGCTCGGCCAGCTCGCGCCAGCCATATTGGCGGGACACTTCGCCCGCCTCATCCAGCTCGCACTGCCAGGAGCCTACGTGCAATTCATAAATGGACAGCGGCGCGGTGGTTTTTTGCCGTTCCGTGCGCGACTGCATCCATTCATGGTCCTGCCAGTCCACCTGCAACGGTGCAGCGACTTTGGACGCCGTGTCAGGCGGCAACTGGGTTGCCAGTGTCATGGGGTCGGCCTTGAGCGGCAGAATTCCGTGGGTACCGAGGATTTCGTATTTGTAGGCCGCGCCCGCCTGCAGGCGTGGGATAAAGATTTCCCACACGCCGGACGGATGCCGCAAACGCATCGGATGACGGCGACCGTCCCAGACATTGAAATCGCCCACCACTGACACGCGCCGGGCATTCGGCGCCCACACGGCAAAACGCACGCCGTCCACGCCATCGACGGTGGTCACTTGCGCCCCCAGACAGCTGCTGAGGTCGCGGTGGT
Source organism: Pseudomonas tolaasii NCPPB 2192 (assembly GCF_002813445.1). Lineage (NCBI taxonomy): Bacteria > Pseudomonadati > Pseudomonadota > Gammaproteobacteria > Pseudomonadales > Pseudomonadaceae > Pseudomonas > Pseudomonas tolaasii. Next base: position 4,542,174 of record NZ_PHHD01000001.1, on the reverse strand, counting down.
TGCCTTCGGCAAACAGGTACAAATCCATCTCACCCAGCAACAGTTGGTTGAAACTGTAGGGGTCTTCGGTGATTTGCTCGCCACCGGCCCACTGGATTTTCAGCAGGTAGCGCTGGCGCGTGGTGAAATGCCCGACAAACAGGCCCGGCACTTGAGTCGCCTCGAGCGTGCCGATCGGCTCACCGCCGTCACGGGCGAGCACCTGAACGCTGAGCGCTTCAGGCAAAAACGCACGGATAAACTGGCCGCCCTGTTCATCATCATGCGGCCCGAGAATCGAGAACGGGTCGTGGTGTTCGGCGCGGACCAATGCTTCAACGTCTTTGGGCGCCGGCATTGCAGTCAGCTTCGCTTGCAGCGGTTCTTTATGTGTAAAGCTCATGACGTCTCCTCACCGCGTGCAGTCTTCGATATAGGTATGAGCCCGCGGAGCAGGCCGTGCAAACCTTGCAACGGCACCGGCAACCAGGTCGGGCGATTTTCCGCTTCGTAAGCCACTTCGTACGCGGCCTTCTCCAGGCTGAACAACGTCAGCGCTGCGTCCTGGCCTTTGGCATCCTGCCAGTCATGCGCCAGTGTAGACGTAGCCTGATGATAAGCCTGGATAAATGCCGCGCGCGCTTCACTCAAATAACGCTCGGTCACGCGTTTGCGGGCAGTGTCCGCCTCGGGCGATTGATCAACGCCTTGCACATTCAGGGCCATGGCCGCCGCGTAATCGAACGAGCGCAGCACGCCACTCACATCTTTATACGGGCTGTGCTTGCCGCGCCGTTCGTGCAGCGGCCGCGCCGGCTCGCCCTCAAAGTCGATCAAATAGGCATCACCCTTCACCACCAACACCTGGCCCAGGTGCAAGTCACCGTGGACACGAATCCGCAAGCCGCCCGCCGTGGCTTTCGCCAACGCCTGAACATGGCTGCCGATAACTTTTTTCTGCGCCAGCAGTTCACTGACCAACGCCTGATCAGCAGGGTTCAACCGGGTTTGATGAAGTTTCAGTAATTGCAGCGCGCGATCGATCTGTGCGCCCACATCCCTGGCCCAGGCTTGGGTGTCCCTGGCCGTGGTGACCTCGGGCTTGAAGTCTTTGTCTGTGGTCTTGGCCGCCAGCACGCCATGCATCTCACCCAGGCGCCGGCCCAGCAAACCGGCAAAGTCCTGCAGCTCGCCGAGGGCGTTGTAATGCTGTTCCTGCTCGGACATGGCCTCGGCCAGCTCATCGCGAATCGCCCGTTCCAGGCTGTTTTGCGTCCAGGCCCAGGCGTCACCCTGATTGCTCAAATAGCCTTGGGCGATCATCAGCAGGTTGTCCTGCCCTGCCCCGTCGCGGCGCACCATCGACCCCAGCAGCGGCGAGATATTCGGGTAGCCGGCGGCGGTCAGGTAAGCGCTCATTTCCAGCTCCGGGTGCACCCCGCTGCTGACTTTGCGGATCAGTTTGAGCACCAGGCTTTCACCCACCACCACCGAACTGTTGGACTGCTCGGCCGAGAGATAACGCACGTCCGATTCGTCCGTCAGTTGCAAGCCCGCCAAGTGCTGCGTGGCTTCAAACCGCAGCTCGCCATCATCCGACTGCAACACCGTACCGGCCTGCAGGCCCTGGATGACCGCGCGAATGAAGGGCTCAAGGCTGAAGGCATCGGTGACCAACCCCACCTGCCGCGTGCGACGTACGCGGGCCAACGCCAGCTGTTGCGGCAAGGCGCTGGTGAACTGATCTTCGCCGAGAAAGCCGAATGGCAGCTGATAACGGCTGACCTGCCCGCCACTGGTGACCTCGATTTCACTGAGCAGTACCGGGTGCTGGGGGTCACCAAACCTTACGCCATAGGCGATATGCACCTGTTCGATGGCCGCATCCTTGCCGGCGAACCAGCGCCGCTTGGGCAACCAGGCCGGCAGCGACGTGTGCTCCAGGCTGGTGCGACACGGTTCTTCAAGCAACTCTTCCATGCGTTTTTTCAAGACCAGGGTGGTGAAGTCCGGCATGCTTTGCGCCGGTTCCACATGCCAGCTGGGCATCTGGTTTTCCGCTGCCAGCACGAACCAATAAAAGCCATAGGGCGCGAGGGTCAGCAGAAAATTCAACTGGCCAATCGGCGGGAAGGCATTGCCGCCGAGCATCTCCACCGGAACCATGCCCGCAAACGCTGACAGGTCCAGCTCGGCCGCCTGGGCACTGCGCGACACGTTGGCCACGCACAGAATGATCTCGGTACGCCCGTCGTCTCCGGTAAATTCGCGGGTATAGGCCAGAATGCGCCGGTTGCTCGGCGAGAGCATTTTCAAGCTGCCCCGACCAAACGCCTTGGACTGCTTGCGCACGGCGAGCATGCGCCGGGTCCAGTTCAGCAACGAATGCGGGTCCTGGGTCTGGGTCTCGACATTGACCGATTGAAACCCGTAGAGCGGGTCCATGATCGGCGGCAACACCAGGCTGGCCGGGTCGGCGCGGGAGAAGCCGCCATTACGGTCGATGGACCACTGCATCGGCGTGCGCACCCCGTCGCGGTCGCCCAGATAAATGTTGTCGCCCATGCCAATTTCATCGCCGTAATACAGGGTCGGGGTGCCGGGCATCGACAATAGCAAGCTGTTGAGCAGCTCGACGCGGCGGCGGTCGCGCTCCATCAAGGGTGCGAGACGCCGCCGAATGCCCAGGTTGATGCGCGCGCGGCGGTCAGCGGCGTAGTAATTCCACAGGTAATCGCGCTCTTTGTCGGTGACCATTTCCAGGGTCAGCTCATCGTGGTTGCGCAGGAAAATGGCCCACTGGCAGTTGGCGGGAATCTCCGGGGTCTGGCGCAGAATGTCGGTGATGGGGAAGCGATCTTCCTGGGCCAGGGCCATGTACATGCGCGGCATCAGCGGAAAATGGAAGGCCATGTGGCACTCATCGCCGTCATCGCCTTTTTTATCGCCGAAATACAGCTGCGTGTCTTCGGGCCATTGGTTGGCTTCAGCCAGCAACATGCGGTCGGGGTAATGGGCATCGATCTCGGCGCGGATCTGTTTGAGCACATCGTGGGTTTCAGGCAGGTTCTCGTTGTTGGTGCCGTCGCGTTCGATCAGGTACGGAATGGCGTCCAGCCGCAGGCCGTCGATGCCCATGTCCAGCCAGTAGCGCATCACCGACAGCACAGCTTTCATGACTTGCGGGTTGTCGAAATTCAGGTCCGGCTGGTGGGAATAGAAGCGGTGCCAGAAGTACTGGCCGGCGACCGGGTCCCAGGTCCAGTTGGACTTCTCGGTGTCGAGGAAAATGATGCGGGTGCCGTCGTATTTCTGATCGTCGTCGGACCACACGTAAAAGTCCCGCGCCGCCGAGCCGGGTTTGGCCTTGCGCGCGCGCTGAAACCAGGGGTGCTGGTCGGAGGTGTGGTTGATCACCAGCTCGGTAATTACCCGCAGCCCGCGCTTGTGGGCCTCGGCGATAAAGCGTTTGGCGTCGGCCAGGGTGCCGTAGTCGCTGTGCACGCCACGGTATTCGGCAATGTCATAGCCGTCGTCGCGCCTTGGCGAGGGGTAGAACGGCAGCAGCCAGATCGTGTTCACACCCAGGTCGGCGATGTAGTCGAGCTTGGCGATCAGGCCGGGAAAGTCGCCGATACCGTCGTTATTGGAGTCGAAATAGGATTTGACATGCACCTGGTAGATCACCGCGTCCTTGTACCAGAGCGGGTCTTTGATAAAGGTGGAGGGGCTGGGTTTCTTCGCCATTGGAAACTCCTGAAGAATTCATGGAGATCGTTCCCACGCTCTGCGTGGGAACGCCTCTTGTGACGCTCTGCGTCAGGCTTTGGGACGCGGAGCGTCCCGGGCTGCATTCCCACGCAGAGCGTGGGAACGATCAACCAGGCTTAAGGAAGGGTGATACGCCAGATGCCAAACGGGGTATGGGGCTCAAGCCGCATCCACTGGGTCTTGCCGTACCAGGTCCAGCGATGGCCGTTCATCAAATCTTCGCCCTGGGTCTGGGCATCGTCCGGCAGGCCCAGCTCCCACAGCGGCAGTTCGAAGTGGGCTTCCTGCGCATTGAACGGGTCGAGGTTGACCGCCACCAGAATGAAGTTGCTGCCATCGGCACTGCGCTTGCCGAAGTACAGGATGTTGTCGTTCCAGGCGTTGTAGAGCTTCAAGCCCAAGTGCGTCTGCAGGGCCGGGTTTTGCCGGCGGATGCGGTTGAGCTGGGCGATTTCGGCAATGATGTTGCCCGGCGCGGTGAAATCCCTGACGCGGATCTCGTATTTTTCCGAGTCGAGATATTCCTCTTTCCCCGGTACCGGCGCGGCTTCGCACAACTCAAAGCCTGAATACATGCCCCACAGGCCCGAGCCCATGGTGGCCAGCGCGGCGCGGATCAGAAAGCCCGGGCGACCTGACTGGTGCAGGAAACCAGGGTTGATATCCGGGGTATTCACAAAAAAGTTCGGCCGGTAGCACTCGCGCCACGGCGATTGATTCAATTGCGTCAGGTATTCACTCAGCTCCGCCTTGGTATTGCGCCAGGTGAAGTATGTGTAGCTCTGGGAATAGCCCACCTTTCCAAGGCGCGCCATCATCGCCGGCGTGGTAAAGGCTTCCGCGAGAAACACCACATCGGGGTGCCTAGCGCGTACGTCACTGATCAACCATTGCCAGAATGGCAGCGGCTTGGTGTGCGGGTTGTCGACGCGAAAGGTCTTCACGCCCTCCTCCACCCAGGCCACCACGATGTCACGCAGTTCAGTCCACAGGCTCGGGATGGCATCGGCCGCATAAAAGTCGACGTTCACGATGTCCTGGTACTTTTTCGGCGGGTTTTCCGCGTATTTGATCGTGCCGTCCGGGCGCCAGTTGAACCAGCCGGGGTGCTGTTTGAGCCACGGGTGGTCCTGGGAGCACTGGATAGCAAAGTCCAGGGCGATTTCCAGCCCGTGGTCGGCAGCGGCCTTGACCAGGCGGCGGAAGTCATCGCGACTGCCCAGTTGCGGGTGAATGGCTTCGTGGCCACCGTCTTCGCTGCCAATGGCATAGGGGCTGCCGGGATCATCCGGACCGGCCGTCAGGGAGTTGTTGGGACCTTTACGATGGCTGCGCCCGATGGGGTGGATCGGCGGAAAGTACAGCACGTCAAAGCCCATGTCGTGGATCATCGACAGCCGCGAGTGCACGTCATTGAAAGTACCGTGGCGCGCAGGATCGTCGGTGATCGAGCGCGGAAACAGCTCATACCAGCTGGCAAACTGCGCAGCGGTGCGTTCCACATCGATCGGGTAGACCGTGCTGATACTCAAATAGGCGCGATGGTCGGCCTGGGTCATCAGGTGTGCACTGTCATCGTGCAGAAACAGCGCGACCTGCTCGGTTTCCAGCAATCCCGAGAGCTCGTGGTGCAGCAGCATCAAGCGGTCACGCAGTTCGTTATCGCTGCGCTCGGCGGCCTGCAGCACCAGGCTGCGGCCCTCCTGCAATTCCAGGCTGACCGGCACACCGGCCTCGTGTTTTTTGCGCAGCTCATAACAGAAACTGGCGAAGGTATCGATCCACGCTTCAATGCAAAACTCGTGGGGGCCCTGAGTGGTCACGGTGAACGTGCCCTCCCAGCCATTGTTGCCCACGTCGGCCATCACCACGCTGTGCCAGCTTTCGTCCTGCAAGGGGCGCCAGCGAATCAGCACGGCCAGCTTGTCATGACCATCGGCGAACACTTTGCTGGTGACGTTGACGGGCTGGCCGACCACGGCCTTGACGGCGAATTCACCGCCGTCGATCACCGGCATGGTGCTTTCAATCGCGATCCTGGGCAGCAATAGCGCCTGGGACAATGGCAAAACGGAATCTTCTGGAGTCAGTGTTTCAGCTGTCATCGAGCATCTTCCCCTTACGCCCTGTGGACGCTCTCTGCTTGATCCGAATTCTGAGGCGGCAGTGCTCTCCCTGAGCAAGGCCGTAATAGGTCCGAGCCTGCACGCGGTTTAAAAGTTCAGGTGAATATGCCGCCATCCGGCGGGGAATCAATTGGCCTGCACGGATGTCCACCGCTAGAGCAAAGCACAAAGGAGGCCACACCGATGAATATCCCGATCCCGGCGGAAACCCCTGACCCGAATATCGACAATCCGACCCTGCCGCCCAGCGAGCCCGAACCGGTTCCGGAGAAGGAACCGCCTGAAAACGAGCCGCCACCAGTGGAGGAGCCACCGACGACCATGCCGCCGGTGATTGTTTGAAATAAGCCTGACTTTCCCGCAAGCCTCTGGTTTGCGGGCAAGTACTACGGAAACGTCCTACTTGCGCAAAAGAGAGCTCTTAGATCTAGGCAGGGGCTTGCTATCAGAGAATCAACTCGCGTGGACCCAAGGCCGGCATTTGACTTGACAGGGTCCTTATTCAATCACCATGCGAGTATTGATCATGCCGATAACCCCGTTGTCCCCTCCTCCCTTCATTGCGCAATCGCCCGCCACCCCTGCAAAAAAACAGCCCGACGCGCGGCCCCATGTGAGTCCGCCGCTCAGGAATCCGGCGCCCTCTGAACCCGCAAACAGCGAACCGCTGAGCGCTCCCTCCAGTGCCGAGCCCTCGGCAGAGGCTCAGGAAAAAATTGATCGAATTTCCACACTGCTTGAGCGTAGTCACCTCATCCAGATGATGAGCACGCCGAACGCGCGGGGAACCCGTGAAGATCTGAAGGAGATCCGTGAGTTGCTGAGTGAGGACTCGCTGCGCACCCTGACCTCCGATTCCGGGGAACTGACGAAGCTGAAGCGGGACATCGGCCAGGGGTTGAGCGAGAAAAACCTGCGCAATCTGCAACGTGAGGCGGCCGTGGGGCCGAACCCCGAACAGTTCCACCACCACCTGTCCAACACCGATCACGACGTGCCATGGCGCGGCGCTCTACAGATGCGGGCCGAGCAACGCAAGGAAGACCACCGGATCAACCAGCGCTCCCGACTGTGTGAGTCACTGTGCCAGCGCCTGATTGCCATTGGCCAGCCCTATCGGCCGCCCGAGCCTGAAACCACACCGGACCAGCGCGCGGGAACAGATGATAAAAAACCTGAAAACACCCACGGGGTGCGCCCCAAAACGGCCCCTCAGGTTCAAACCGTCCATCGCGAACGGGCACCCGGCGAAATCAACCCGACGCTCAAACGCATTGATGAACTGCTCAGCCGGCAGAGTCTCGTGAATATCCTGCGCGCCCCGGACTCTGCGCAAAGCGTACAAAGCATTGAGGAACTCACCGGGTTGTTGAGTGAAGCCTCTCTCAATGCCTGGAACCAAGACACGCGCGTACAGGAACGACTCAAGGACCGGGTCCGCCAAGTCATTTCCAGGGAGAATCTCGACACGTTGCGGCGCGAAGAAAACATTGCTGTCGAGCCGCAGTTACAGGCAGGCGCGGCAAGTTAATCGGAGCCAAGCCATTGCCTGAAAAACGCGGGATAACCCCGCGAGAGGGCCGCAGGCTCAGCCCTCCTTATCCAGCCGTTTTACGATCCACGGCATCACGCTGAACACCGCCAGCGCCAGCAAGGTGCTGAGCACCGCCGTCGATTCACGCCCCATGCCCGCCACCCCGATGGCGGCGGTCATCCACAGACCGGCCGCGGTGGTCAGGCCTTTGACGTGCTGCCCCTCCTCGTCCTCCTTGCCCTTGAGAATCGTCCCCGCGCCCAGAAAACCGATGCCTGCAATCACCCCTTGCAGCACACGGCTCATGGCATCGGCCTGGCTGCCGGACATCTGCGGCACCAGCACGAACAAGGCTGCGCCCAACGCCACCAGCATATGGGTACGCACCCCGGCAGCCTTGCCTTTGTGCTCTCGCTCAAACCCCAGAATACCGCCCAGGGTTGCCGCGATCAGCAAGCGCACGGTGATTTGGGTGAGTTGTTTGGCATCACCGATGTCGGCGAACTCGGCTTGCAGGGTTTGCCAGACTTCATGCCACCAGGCGTCCATGGAAACAGTCCTTTTTCAGTACGGTTAAAGCATGGACAGCAGCGACCGTCAGTCAGTTGCCTGGAACCCCTGCACCTCACCCTCCCCTAACCTTCATAGCCCATGAACAAGGAGAACGGCATGCCTCTGCGTATTGAAAACCAACTGTGTTACTTCACGCTCGACGACAATGGCCAGGAACAGAGCGTGCCGGCGACCCGGGTCAATATCGTGACCGACCTCGACAAATCCATGTCCTACGTGGAGTTGGCGGCAAAACGGATCTACATCACTGAAGCCGAAGCTGACGCGCTGACGGTCGCCGGCGCCCACGACGGCCGCCAGCATGTAAAGGCCGAAGAACCTGGTTCGCTGATTTGATTGATCTGCATCAGCCGCTCTGAATTAGCGCTGTGCCCCTGCTGCCGCGGGGTGCAGCACACTGTCGCAGGCGGGTGCCCCGGCGTTATCTGATCTGCTTTTTATAGCCCTAGCTGAGTCTGTTATGAGATCAGCACGGCGCTCATAGTGCATTGGCCTGATGGAGGCTGATGAGCGAACGACCATGAGCGAAAGAATCCCAACCGTGGACACCTTTGAGCCCATTCATTCAAAGAAAATGAAGGCCAAAGGCAGCGACCACCTGATCCATACCCGCAGTTTCACCGGGCTGTTTCGCACCCTGCGTGTCAGCGGCGCCGGTGTACTGTTCCTGGCTTTTTTCGGCACCGTGTGGCTGAACTGGGGCGGGCGCCAAGCCGTGCTGTGGGACTTGGCCGAGAGCAAATTCCATATCTTCGGCGCCACCTTCTGGCCCCAGGATTTCATTCTGCTCTCGGCACTGTTGATCATCTGCGCTTTCGGCTTGTTCGCCATGACCGTATTCGCCGGCCGTGTCTGGTGTGGCTACACCTGCCCGCAAAGCGCCTTCACCTGGCTGTTCATGTGGTGTGAAAAGGTCACGGAAGGCGAACGCAACCAACGCATCAAACTGCACGCGGCACCCTGGAACCTGAACAAACTGCTGCGGCGCTCGGCCAAACACACGTTGTGGCTGGGCATCAGCGTGCTGACCGGGCTGACCTTTGTCGGCTACTTCACGCCTATCCGCCCACTCGCCGCTGAACTCCTGACCTGGCAGTTGGGCGGCGTCAGCCTGTTCTGGGTGCTGTTTTTCACCGCCGCCACTTACCTCAACGCCGGCTGGCTGCGTGAAGCGGTGTGCATGCATATGTGCCCGTACGCACGGTTCCAAAGCGTGATGTTCGACAAAGACACCCTGACCATTTCCTACGACGCCGCACGCGGCGAGCACCGTGGCCCGCGCAAGCGCGAGGTCAACCCTGCAAACGTCGGTCTGGGGGATTGCATCGACTGCCAACTCTGCGTGCAGGTCTGCCCCACCGGTATCGACATCCGCGACGGCCTGCAAATGGAATGCATCGGCTGCGCCGCCTGCATCGATGCCTGTGATTCAATCATGGACAAAATGGGCTACGCCCGTGGCCTGGTCAGCTACACCAGTGAACATCAACTGCAGGGCGGCAAAACCCGGCTGCTCAGGCCGCGCCTGATCGGCTACAGTGCCGTGTTGCTGGTGATGATTGCAGCGCTGGTGGTGGCCTTGATCGAACGGCCGATGGTTTCGCTGGACGTCACCAAGGACAGGGGGCTGTTCCGCGAGAACAGCCTGGGGCAGATCGAAAACATCTACAGCCTGAAAGTCATCAACAAAACCCAGCAACACCAGGACTACCGCGTGGCACTGGTGGACGCCGACGGCTTTCAGTTGCAGGGCAAAACCGCCATCAGCCTGGCGCCCGGAGAAATCAGCGATGTACCGGTGTCGGTGGTGTTGCTGGCCGACAAACCTGCGAGCAGCTCGCAGACCCTGCGGTTCAAGGTCACCGACGTGGACGAACCCTGGATCTTCAGCGCCGCCGACAGCCGTTTTGTGGCACCGATGATTCACTGACCAATGAAGTTCAACTGTGGGAGCTGGCTTGCCTGCGATAGCGGTGGGCCAGTTGATAAACCCGCAAGCTGACACACCGCTATCGCAGGCAAGCCAGCTCCCACAGTGTGTTGTGCGTCCATTCTAAAAACGTTAATCAGGCCACCATGAAACGCTACGAAAAATTTGCCGATGACATTGCAGAACTGATCCGCTCCGGCGTACTCGGGCCGGGCGAGCGCGTGCCGTCGGTGCGCTATGCCAGCCAGACCTATGGCGTCAGCCCGTCCACCGTGTTCCAGGCGTATTACCTGCTGGAGCGACGCGGCCTGATCCGCGCCAGGCCGCGCTCGGGCTACTTCGTCAACAGCCACGCACCCAGTCCGTTTTCAGAGCCGGTGGCCAGCGAACAGGTGCATGAGTCCACGGAAGTCGACGTAAGCGAGCTGGTGTTTTCGGTCCTCGACTCCATCAAGGACCCCAACACTGTGCCATTCGGCTCGGCGTTCCCCAGCCCCATGCTGTTTCCGTTGCCGCGCCTGGCCCGTTCGCTGGCCAGTGCCAGTCGCGACATGGACCCGCGCCTGGTGGTCACCGACATGTCGCCGGGAAACCCGCAACTGCGCCGGCAAATCGCCCTGCGTTACATGGTCGGCGGACTGATGCTGCCCATGGAAGAATTGCTGATTACCAACGGCGCCCTCGAGGCGTTGAACCTGTGCCTGCAAGCGGTGACCGAGCCCGGCGACCTGGTGGCCATCGAAGCCCCGGCGTTTTATGCCTGCCTGCAAGTGCTGGAGCGCCTGAAACTCAAGGCCGTGGAAATACCCGTGCACCCGCGCGAAGGAATCGACCTCAACGCACTGGCGCAAAGCCTTGAGCGCTACCCGATCAAAGCCTGCTGGACCATGACCAGCTTCCAGAACCCCATGGGGGCCACGCTGCCGGAAGCGAAGAAACAGGCGCTGGTAGAATTGCTGCGCAGCCATCAGGTGCCCCTGATCGAGGACGACGTTTACGCCGAACTGTATTACGGCCAACAAGCGCCCAAACCGGCCAAGGCCTTTGATACCGAGGGGCTGGTGATGCATTGCGGGTCGTTTGCCAAGAGCCTGGCGCCGGGTTATCGCGTGGGCTGGGTGGCCGCCGGGCGGTTCGCGCAAAAGGTCGAGCGCTTGAAGCTGATGACCTCGTTGTGCCCGTCCATGCCGGCCCAGGCGGCGATTGCCGACTACCTGCAGCACGGTGGTTACGACCGCCACCTGCGTAGATTGCGCTATGCGCTGGAAGAGCAGCAAAGCGCGATGCTGGCCGCGATTGCCCGTTACTTCCCGGCGCAAACGCGCGTCAGTCAGCCCGCTGGCGGGTATTTCCTGTGGCTGGAGTTGCCCGAGCAAACTGACTCGTTGAAGGTGTTCCAGATGGCCCTGGCCCAAGGCATCAGCATCGCGCCGGGGCCGATTTTCTCGGCGACCCGGCGTTTCAGAAACTGCATGCGTCTGAACTATGGCAGCCCGTGGACGGAGGCATCCGAGAAAGCGATGGAAACGTTGGGGCGGATTGTGCGGTCGTTCTAGGCGTGGCGGTTTCTTGATACATAACGGGCGGAACAGTGGTGCCCTGCGCACCACTCATACGCACCTTGTATCGAGTCGAACACCCTATGCACATTCACCCGCTCCCCGTACCGCCCCACTACTTCACAGGCGAGGACCGCACCGAAAACAACTGGCTTCAGGCACCCACTGCGCAACAAGGACGCCCGCCGGGTGACCAGCGCAACGCCCGGCAAATCATCAACGCCAACCCGGCTCTGAAAAACCTGCTGAAGCGGCGCGACAGTTACCCGACAACTGATTTGCTCAAGCGACAAGTGGGCGATTGGACATCCGCCAACCCCAATGCACAAAAACGCGCCGATGCGGCCTACGACCTCGCCCGCGTACTCAACTACATCGACAATGTGAATGACCGCAAAGTCGGCAACAGCGAAAGCCGTGACGGCAAAATCAATGGCTTTCACAACGCCGGCCATTCCACCCGAAAAAACTCCGAAGCCCGCCTTCTGGTCGCGTTTGCTGAAAAAGGCTACGAAGTACTCGCAAACCTCGGACGTTAATCAGCACACCTCATCGCCCGCCACCCAAATCCAGGAACGTCCCGGTGGTGTAGGAGGCCCTGTCGGACAATAGCCAGATAATCGCTTCCGCCACTTCATCGGGGCGCCCGCCACGGGCCATCGGGATGCCGGATTCCAGCTTGCTGACCCGGTCCGGGTCGCCGCTCAGGGCATGGAAATCGGTAAAAATGTAACCAGGGCGCACCGCGTTGACGCGAATCCCCTCGCCCGCCACTTCTTTCGACAGGCCAATGGTGAAGGTGTCCAGCGCGCCCTTGGAGGCGGCGTAGTCAACGTACTCACCCGGCGAGCCCAGGCGTGCCGCCACCGACGATACATTGACGATACTGCCGCCCTGCCCGCCGTGCCTTGGCGACATGCGCAGCACCGCGTGCTTGGCACACAGGATCGGGCCCAGCACGTTGGTCTTCATGATCTTCAGGATGCGGAATTCAGACATCTCGTCCACCCGCGACTTGTGCCCCACCGTCCCGGCATTGTTAACCAGCGCAGTGACGCGGCCCAGCTCGGCGTCGACCCGATTGAACAGGGTGATCACTTCATCTTCGATACTGACATCGGCGCGCACTGCAATGGCCTGCGCACCCAGCGCACGCACCTGCTCGAGCACGCTGTGGGCAGCGTTTTCGTCGGACTGGTAATTGATGCAGATCCGATAGCCCTGACGCGCGGCCAGCAACGCCGTTTCGGCGCCAATCCCACGGCTGCCCCCGGTGATGATGACGACTTTGTCCATGCGTGCGGTCTCCTGATTCAACCTGATGTTTATGGCTGGATCCAAGAATACCCGTCACCTGCGGTTTTTGTCAGGCACCGCGGCGAATTCGGCGCGCTGAATGTCGGCCATGAAGCCGTCGGCCGGCAGCGGGTGCCCCAGCAGATAGCCTTGCAGGGAATTGCATCCCAGCCGGGTCAGAAAATGCTGCTGCACATTGGTTTCCACCCCTTCGGCGACGATGCGCAACCCCAGCGCCTGGCCGAGGGCCACAATCGCCGAAACAATCGCGGCGTCGTCACTGTCGTGTTCCAGGTCGCGAACAAACCCGCGGTCAATCTTCAGCTCATTGGCCGGCAGGCGCTTGAGGTACATCAGGCTCGAATACCCGGTGCCGAAGTCATCGATGGACAGGTCCACGCCCATGTCAGACAGCTGCTGCAGCACCGTCATGCTCGCGTCGGCATCGCTCATGGCTGTGGTTTCGGTGATCTCCAGCGTCAGGTTATTGGCCGGCAACCGATGGCGCTCCAACGCCGCCGCAACACTGTTGACCAACCCCGCGTGGCAGAACTGCAACGCCGACAAATTCACCGCGATGCGCCACTCTTCATAACCCTGTGCGTACCACAGGGCCATCTGGCGGCAGGCTTCGTTGAGTACCCATTCGCCAATCGGGATGATCAGCCCGGTTTTTTCCGCCAGCTCGATAAACGTCGCGGGCAATAACAGCCCCTGTTGTGGATGCTCCCAGCGCAACAAGGCTTCGGCGCCGACCGCAATGCCACTGGCTGCGTCGAACTTGGGCTGGTAATACAAACGCAGTTGCCCCTGCTCCACCGCGTTGCGCAAGTCCTGCAGCAGTTGCAGTTGTTTGCGCGCATTGGTGTTCATCGACACATCAAAGAAGCTGTAACCGTTCTTGCCCATGCCCTTGGCGTGATACATCGCCGCGTCAGCATTCATCAGCAGGTCCTGAGGGTTGCTGCCGTTGCCGGGAAACATCGCGATACCAATGCTCGCGGAAATCTTCAGCTCATGCTCGGCCACCTTGAACGCCCGGTTGATCAGGCCGACCTGACGCTCGGCCAGGCCCATGGCATCGTCTGGCTGACTCAACTGCACCAGCAACACGAATTCGTCGCCGCCGATACGCGCCAGGGTGTCCTGGCTGCGCAAATCCTCGCGCAGGCGCAGGCCGACTTCGCGCAGCAATTGGTCGCCCATATGGTGCCCGAAGGCATCGTTGACCGGTTTGAAACCATCCAGGTCGATAAACATCAGGGCGAAGCAACCGCCCTGCTCCATCACCGCCTGAATCGCCTGTTGAATGCGGTCGGCCAGCAAGGTGCGATTCGGCAGGCCGGTGAGCATGTCGTGCAGGGCCAGATGGGTCAGTTCCTGGTTGGCCAGGGTCAGGGAGTCGGCCAGTACGGCGGTGCGCGCTTCCAGGCGGGCGTCGAGCAACGAGGTCAATAATGCAATGACCAGCACCGCCAGCGAGGTCACCAGCACCAGGTTGTCCAGGCCCTTGCCGCTCAGGCCGGTCAGCGCCGCGCCGCAAAAGCTGTCATCGGCAAACTGCGCCGCCGCCATGCCGGTGTAGTGCATACCGACGATGGCAATGCCCATCACCACCGCCGCGCCGCCCCGTGCCAGGCGCACGTAAGGGGTATTGCGCCGCAGGTTGAAAGCGATCCATAGCGCCGCGCCCGAGGCCACCACGGCGATCAACAACGAGGCGCCAAACAGCGTCGGGTCATAGTCGATGCCCGGCGTCATGCGCATCGCCGCCATGCCTGTGTAATGCATGCTGCTGATGCCCGCGCCCATGATCAGCGCGCCAACCCCCAGTTGCCACACCGGCAGGCGCGGCTGGTTCACCAGCCACAACGCAAAGCCGCAGGACAACACCGCGATCAACAGCGACAGCGCGGTAATGCCCAGGTCAAACCCCAGGGCAAACGGCAGCCGCAGGGCCAGCATGCCGATAAAGTGCATGGACCACACGCCCACGCCCATCGCCAATGCGCCGCCGGTCATCCACATATAGACCGCACGACCTTTGGCGGTCGCGATGCGGCCGGCCAGGTCGAGGGCGGTGTAGGATGCCAGTATCGCGACACACAGGGAGATCACGACAAGCGAGGGAGAATAGCTACCGATCAGCATGGGACTTCTCAAAACCGACGGGCCTGAAAAGCCCGTGTCAGGTGGCAAAGCGGGCGATTGTAGCGAGAATAATTCTTGGGCAGTTGATTAATTATCAAGGGGCCATTAGTGGCGTTTTGACGTCAAATTGCCGACTGTCAATGCTGTCGTTTTCAACGGTTTTAACCTGGTCCGCGACGACGTGGGTCGCGCACATTAATGCTCACAATTTCCCGCGATCACTTCGCCGGCAAACGCCCGGCGCACAAAGCCGGTTGAATCTGCGAGAGAGCCGTTGACCGTGCCGGAATGATCCAGCTCCGGGTAAAAATGCCATTCGATCCTGTCCCCCGCTTTGCAGGCATCGCGCACCAGCGCTTTTTGCCCCGGCACGAACACGTCGCGGTCCTTGCCGCCGGTACCCAGAAATACGGGAATATCGGTTTTCAACGTGGGATACGCCGACTGCTGATTGACTTGATCCAGCGCGGCCCTGGGCGAACGTTTGAAGCTGGTGTTGAAGGTCAGCCTGTCGGCCACCACGCGCTGCTCGATGGCGTGCAGGCAGTCTTCCTGGCTGGCCTTGAAGGCTGGCAGTGCCTGTTCAGTGAGGTAATCGGCCGGTACAAAAGAAGGATCGAGCAGGCTCGCGGTGCTCAGACGCAGCAGGTTGTAGGCAAAGGTCGGCACCACTGAGCGCCGGGCGTTGTCCAGTTCCGTGCTTTGACCTTGCGGGCGCGTCGACGCATAGGGCGTGCCCGTGGCCACCACGCCGACAAGGTTCACCTGCGGCGCATACGCCTTGGCCGAAACCGCCGTGGCGAATGCCGCGCGGCCGCCCTGGGACTGGCCGAATACCACCACGCGTTTGGACAGATTGAAACGCGGGTCACTCACGGCGCGAATGCTGTCCAGCACACCGTACGCCAGTGGCCGGGTGAGCCCGTAAGGGTGCAAGCCGGGAGTACCAAGGCCCTGATAGTCGGTTGCAACAATCGCATAGCCCTGGTTCAGCCAGTAGTTGAGGTAGCGCGTGTCTCGCGGGCTGCGTGCGTTCAATGACGGTGCGCACCGGTCGGCGCTGCCCACCGTGCCATGGGCCCACGCCATCAAAGGCCAACCACCCTGTGGTGCTGTGCCCCTGGGCAGGAACAACGCGCCGGACACGATGATCGGCGTGCGGTTATCGAGCCCGTCGGTGGAGCTGTAGAGGATTCGCAAGTTCTGCGCCGCCTCGGCCAGGCTTTGCTGCACGGTCAGGGCTTCGCTGCGCAACAAAACGCCGGGCTGGGCGGGCACGGGGCCGGTCCAGGTGTAAAAGCCGTCGGCAGCGCTGCTACTGCCTGCAATCAGTACACACAGCAATGCCCAACCGCGCCTCAACAATCACCACCCTTCCTTCAACATGCGCAGCTCGAGGTGCTGCAACAGCATGATGGTTTTACCGTCGGCAATCTCGCCGCTGTGCACCATGGCCAGCGCCTGTTCGAAGCCAAGCTCCAGCACTTCAATATCTTCGCCCTCTTCCTCCAGGCCACCGCCGGCGCTGACCCTGTCGCCCGGTTGGTATTCGCCGATAAAGAAGTGAATGCGCTCGGTCACCGAGCCCGGGCTCATGAACGCGGCGTAGATTTTTTCCACATGGCCAACGCGGTAACCGGTTTCTTCTTCGGCTTCCAGGCGGATGCGTTCTTCGGGGCTGGCGTTGTCCAGCAAACCGGCGGCAGTTTCGATCAGGTAGCCGGGGTAATCATTGACGAACGTGGGCATGCGGAACTGGCGGATCAACAACACGGTGCGTTGAACGCGGTTGTACAGCAGGATGGTCGCACCGTTGCCGCGGTCATACACCTCGCGGGTCTGGGCTTGCCAGCTGCCGTCCCGGCGGCGCAGGTCGAAGCTGTATTTTTTCAGCAGGTACCAATTGTCCGAGAGTGTTTCCTCGGCAGTGATGCGAACGGGGCTGGTGTCCATGATCGGGCCTTTGCTCAAAGGAGCGCGAGCATGTCGCGCCCGCGAGCCAGGCGTCAAGGGCGTAACGCTGCAACACTTTGCAAGAGATACCCGTGAACGGCTGTCGAATTAATTCCTGCCCGCGCAGGCCATCTGGTAAAACCCCTGCTTCGCTTTTGTTCCGGAACCTTCATGTCCTCTCGTTTTCTGTCCCGCCTGGGCCTGCGCTGGTTTCCCCTGCTGTGCATGGCCATTCTGGTTGTCGGCCTGCCGGTGGGTTGCGCCGTGCTGCAGCACAAAGAGCGCGAGCTGGTGTTTCGCATCGAGCCGGGCACGGCCAGTTGGTACAACGGCTTGCCGAAAGCCGTGCAGGAATTCGACCTCAAGCCCGCCACGTTCAAATCCGGGCAGAACATCCATGCCTGGTGGTACCCCGCAGACAAGAAAGACGCGCCCGCCATCCTTTACCTGCATGGCGTGCGCTGGAACCTCACCGGGCAGTTTTTCCGTATCGAGCAATTACACGCGCTGGGCTATTCGGTACTGGCGATTGACTATCGCGGCTTCGGCCAAAGCCACGGCGACTTGCCTTCCGAAGCCACGGTGTATGAAGACGCGCGCGTGGCCTGGGAACGCTTTCAGGTGCTGCAACCCGACCCGGAAAAACGCCTGATCTACGGGCATTCTCTGGGCGGCGCCGTGGCCATCGACCTCGCCGCCGAACTGAGCCGGCAGACGCCCGTTCCCGTGCGCGGGCTGGTGATCGAGTCCACGTTCACTACACTCGGCGATGCCGCCGCCGCGGTGGCCAACACGTCATTGCCGGTGCGCTGGTTGCTGTCGCAGAAATTCGATTCCATCGACAAGATGGCCGAGGTGCACATGCCGCTGCTGGTGGTCCACGGCCTGGCCGACCAGTACATTCCGCCGCGTTTCAGCCAGCAACTGTTTGAAGCCGCCAGGGAACCCAAACGGCTGTTACTCGTGCCCGGCGCCACCCACAACAACAGCATGAGCCTGGCCGGTCGCAGTTATGGCCAGGCACTCGACAATTTGCTGCGCGCCAGGCTGCCGGCCCGGGTTGTCACGCACTCCACAGGCCGTGACGGCGCCTCATAAAACTACTTTTCGGCACCGGGTTCGCGCTTGGCTGTCAAGCGCAAACCCTGCCCATACTGGCCCGCGCCGAAAGTTGATCAAATATTAACCTTTGGTTAAATCGCCATACCTGCCGGGGTCCAGCAAAGTTATCCACAGAGATACCCACGGTTTTCGTGGACAACTCTTTTTACTTTTTTACGATTTTTTTGCTCAGCAAACCCCTGTTGGAAAGGTGCCCGGCAGCAAAATATCGCGATTCACATCGCGTATATCGTTATACCCACACAACGCCATCGACACGTCCAGTTCGCGGGCAATGATGTCCAGCGCCCTGGTCACTCCCGCCTCGCCCATGGCCCCCAGCCCATACAAATGCGGGCGGCCGATCATGGTGCCTTTGGCGCCCAGCGCCATTGCCTTGAGCACGTCCTGGCCGGAGCGAATGCCGCCGTCGAGCCACACTTCTATCCTGTCGCCCACTGCCTCAACAATCGCCGGCAGTTGGCTGATGCTCGAAGGGGCCCCATCGAGCTGACGGCCACCGTGGTTGCTCACCACCAGGGCATCGGCGCCGGAATCGGCTGCCAGGCGCGCGTCTTCCACATCCAGAATGCCCTTGATGATCAGCTTGCCCCCCCAGCATTGCTTGATCCATTGCACATCGTCCCAACTCAGGCGCGGGTCGAACTGCTGCGCGATCCACGACGACAACGAACTCATGTCCGCCACGCCGCTGACGTGCCCCACGATATTGCCGAAACCACGGCGCCGGGTGCCGAGCATGCCCATCACCCAGCGCGGTTTGGTGGCCATGTTGAGGATATTCGGCAGGGTCAGTTTGGGCGGCGCCGACAGGCCGTTGATCAAGTCCTTGTGACGCTGCCCGAGAATCTGCAAGTCCAGGGTCAACACCAGCGCATCCACCCCCGCGACTTTTGCGCGTTCGATCAATCGTTCCATAAACGGGCGATCGCGCATCACATACAGCTGGAACCAGAACGGCTGGCCGACCTGTTCGGCGATGTCTTCCAGAGAGCAGATGCTCATGGTCGACAAGGTGTAGCGCAGGCCAAACGCGGCGGCGGCGCGGGCGGTAAGAATCTCGCCATCGGCGTGTTGCATGCCGGCCAGGCCAGTCGGTGCCAGGGCCACAGGCATGGCCATGTCCTGGCCGATCATGCTCGCGCGGAGGGAGCGTTGATCGATGTTGCGCGCCACACGCTGGCGGAATTTGATACCGGCGAAATCACTTTCGTTGGCCCGGTAGGTGCTTTCAGTCCAGGAGCCGGAATCGGCATAGTCGTAAAACATCCGTGGGACACGTTTTTGCGCGAGTTTGCGTAAATCTTCGATGGTTGTGATCAACGTCATCGGGTCACCTCTCCCTGAACTGAAAACAGAGAGTAACCGCCCATCGGGCGCGCAACCAGCCATTGCGTTTAGTTTGATTGCGGCATAACCTCGCACAAACCCGCAAAAAGACGCACAACCATGCATAACACTCATCAAGCCGTTGACCTGCCTTCGCTGCGCAAACAGAAAATCCTGTTGCTGCTGGAGCGTGACGGCAAAGTCACCGCATCGGAGCTGGTCGAGCATTTTGCCGTGTCCCAGGACACCATCCGCCGTGACCTCGGCGAACTGGCCGCCGCTGGCTTACTGCAGCGCGTACACGGCGGCGCCCTGCCCCGGCCCAAAGACACCGGCAAGGATTTCTTCACCCGCGTCGGCGAAACCGACGACGCCAAGCGCCGCCTCGCGCAACTGGCTGCCGATCGCGTGGAAGACGGCCAGATCGTGTTGTTCGACTCCGGCTCCACCACGCTGCGAATCGCCCAGTCGTTGCCCCGGGAGATCCGCCTGACGGTGGTGACCGCGTCGCCGATGATCGCCATCGCCCTGGCCGACCACACCCATGTGAAAGTGATTCTGGCCGGTGGCCAGCTCAACCCGGCCACCTTGTCCACGGGCGGCCAGGAGGCCATCCGCTTGAT
Source organism: Pseudomonas tolaasii NCPPB 2192 (assembly GCF_002813445.1). NCBI lineage: Bacteria > Pseudomonadati > Pseudomonadota > Gammaproteobacteria > Pseudomonadales > Pseudomonadaceae > Pseudomonas > Pseudomonas tolaasii. The sequence goes on along the minus strand of NZ_PHHD01000001.1, from coordinate 4,522,228 downwards.
CCAGAGCGTCAAGGCCGACCTGCTGTTCACCGGCGTGTGCGCCTTGCACCCGCAAATCGGCATTACTTCGCTGCACTTCGACGAGGTCGCAGTCAAGCAAGCCTTGCTCGAGAGTGCTTCCCACGTAGTAGCGGTGACCATGGCCGACAAGCTGGGGGCGGTGGAGCCTTTTGTGGTGGCGCCGTGCGAGCGCATTCACACGCTGATCACCGAGTGGCATGTGCCGAGTGTCGAACGGTATGAGCAGTTAGGCCTGGAGGTGCTGCGGGTCGAGGTTTAATAACGACAGGGCATCGGCGACTGCATGGCCACTGGCCGTGTTGTCAAACACGCACCAGGTTGTGACGCCTTCGCCAGCGGACGACTGAAGCCGTTGCGCCAACGCCTGCACGCGGTCGGGGCCGTAGGCACTGTGGTAAATACGCGGCGATCCATGCAGGCGCCAATAGCGCACACCTTGCCAACCAGCGGGCACATCAGCGCCTTCGAACACGGGCGGATCCGCCGCCACGCGGCCTATCTGGAAGTCTTGCAAAACAGCATCGGCCTTCAACCAACTGGCATGGCGCGGCTCAATGACCACTGCGCCCACAAAGCGTTGGCGTAACTCGGCAAAGAAAGATGCAGCCACAGCGGGCTCGAAACCAGAGGAAGGTGGCAGCTGGACCAGCAAGCAGCCCAGTTTTTCCTTAAGTGGCAGGCATTGCTCCAGGAACTCACGCAGTGCCGTTTCACACGCCTGCAAACGCAGTTCGTGAGTGATGAGCCGGGGCAACTTGACCGAAAAACGAAACGCCGACGGTACCGACTGCGCCCAGCGTTGGTAGGTTTTCGGCTGATGCGGGCGATAGAACGAGGTGTTGATTTCAACCGCATTGAATCGCGAAGCGTAGCGCTGCAAGTGAGTGCCTTCCCGGGTGAATGCCGGCCATTGTTCACGCGGCAAACTCCAACCCGCACACCCGACATACAACAACCCACTCAAAACAGCACCGCAGCCGCATCACGCATGAAAATCTCGATGGTTTTGGGGCCTATACCGTCAAATTCGCCAAGACGTTTTTCGAAATCCTGACGGTCTTCGCTGGCATCACGCATGTGCGTAATCTTGCCCGCGTACTCGGCGTTCAACTTGGCGCTCAGGTCAAGCAGGCGTTGCGCTGTAGTTTCGTCATAGCGCACGTAGTGCGCGCGCCCGAGCATCGCCACCAGTTCGCGCGCGGTGCAATGTTGCAGCTTGCGCGCGGTGTCTCGGCCTTCTTCTTCCACAATGACGCGGTACGCCTGGGCAGCGATCGGCGCCTGAATTCGCTTGCCCATCAGGAAGCTCGCGAGGAACCACTTGAACAGGCTGGCGTCATCCAGAGGCTTGAGTGCAATACCCAATTCAGACGCCGTAATGGACCGGGCCATGCTCAATGCCCCAACTTGCGCTCAGCCTTGGCGGCCTGCTCGTTGATCGCGTCTGTCTCGCGCTGCGTCTCCTTGATTGACGTGGGTGTCAGCACTTTGTCGACGGTTTCCGTCTTGGGGTTCGCATGCTCAAGGGTTTGGCCTCTGGAAGCTTTCCCTGTGCCTTTCTGCGCCTCTTCAGAGCTGATGGGGTCCGGGGTTTTGTCAGGTTTTTTGTGGGACGTCATGGTGTGGCTCCAGTCAGTTAAAAGCCTGCAAAAAATGGCAGGCGCCTATGCAGCAGAGCCCGCGGGATTTGGATAGTTCAAGGAAATTGCACCGTGTACCCGCCGGAGAAATAAGCACGAATTAATTTAAACCTTTTGCATCGGCGCCCCCTCAACACTCAGGTAACGGCATCACGCCTCTTTCAAGGAGCGACACCATGAAGACTCTGCTGATCAAACAAATGGGCCTGACCTTCGTACTGGTTGCAGGCTCGATTTCCACGGCGATGGCGGCCACGTCCAACGCCTTCGTAGACGATGCGGCTCAGGGCGGCATCACTGAGGTTGAAGCGGGCAAACTCGCACTGGAAAAAAGCAGCTCGGCTGACGTGAAAACGTTTGCCCAGCACATGGTCACCGACCACACCAAGGCCAATGAGGAATTGGCGGCCCTGGCAAAAAAACTCGACATTGAAGTACCGGACGACGCCGCGCTGACGGACAAGGCCAAAAAGGCCATCCTCGAAATGCGGGATGAATCGTTCGACAAGGCCTATGCCAATAACCAGGTGGTCGCCCACGAAAAAACCGTTGAATTGTTCAAGAAAGAAGCCGCCTCCTCGGACAACGCCGAGCTGAAAGCTTTCGCCACCAAAACCCTGCCGACCCTTGAAGCCCACTTGAAAATGGCCAAGGAGCTGCAAGCCAAATACGCCCATTAATTCAATCCGCCCCAAGGAGACATTCGACCATGAGTTCGCAACTCGACGGCAAGAAAATCCTCATCATCACGTCCAATACCGGTATTGAACGCGACGAACTGGTCAAACCGCTGGAAGCGCTGCGCGCCCTGGGCGCGAGCGTGACCCATGCTTCCAGCAAAGGCGGCACCACCCAGACCTTCGTCGGCGACACCGAGAAGGACAAGACGGTAGAATCCGACGCCATAGTGTCAGACATATCCGGTGCCGACTTCGACGCGTTGGTGATCCCCGGCGGCACCGTCAATGCCGACACCTTGCGTCAGGACGCGGCGGCCCTGAAGTTGATCAATGAGTTCGTCAAGGCGGGCAAAACCGTGGCCGCCATTTGCCACGGCCCCTGGGCATTGATCGATGCGGGCGTGATTGAGGGCAAGACCCTGACCTCATACAAGAGCGTGCGTACTGACCTGGTCAATGCCGGCGCGGCCGCGTGGGTCGATGCCGAGGTCAAGGAGTGCAAGGCCAATGGCTGGACCCTCATCACCTCTCGCACACCGGACGATTTGCCGGCGTTCAATGCGGCGCTTGCAAAGGCTGTCGCTGGCTGAGTTGATGACGCAAAACGTAAACAGGCGCCCTTGGGCGCCTGTTTTTTTATCCTGGCTTTTAGCCTCTGCGGCTATCCGCCATCTCGCGTTTGGGCCCGAACATCGCCCACGCGATCAGCCCGAACAGCGGCACAAAAATCAGAATGATCAGCCACAGTCCTTTGGTCTCCCAGCCACCGGTGCTGCGTAACACAATGTTGATCGCCCACAATTCCAAGAGCAGCAAAATTACCGCCAAACCGATCCAGACATATTCTATTTGCATGCTTCACCTCCTGAGGTCTTACGAGTTAGGTCAAGAGATTGGCGCGAGGGTTCATTAAAAATTTTCGCCCTCACCGCTCGTCGTGTCGGGGCGAGGCTTTTCAAACTTTGATCTGCAGGGCGCACTCACAATTAAGCGGGGCCACGGTTTGGCCCTGCTTGATCATCCGTCCCCGCGACAGGAGATTGCGTCATGAAGACCAAAATGACCCGAAGGATTGTGCTCGTCATCGGCCTGTCAGCCCTGCTGACCGGCCCCGCCCTCGCCGCGTTCGGCGACGCCGTAGCTCCCAGTTCCTTGAGTGGCAACAGCGTGCCAGGCTCGGCCTTGCCACCCGGCACCTACCCCAGCAGCCCCGCTGATGGCGATAAAAAGGCCGACACTGCGCCCAAGGAAAAGGCCGCCACGTCAGGCGCTTCCGGCAAGCAGCAGGCGACCCCGAAAAAGCCAAAGAAAGCCAAACCGCGCTCCGACAGCTAAGGACTCAAGGGGGTGTGATTGCGTCGAAACGTGCTCGCGCCTCGCGGAAACCGTCGGCGTTTTCCACCACCCAGTTCCACAGCGGAAACATGTTGACCAGCAGCTGAGTGCCCAACGCCGACAGTTCGTATTCGACTTTGGGCGGCACTTCGGCGAAGTCATGGCGCAGCACCAGGCCGTCGCGTTCGAGCTGGCGCAAGGTGCGGGTCAGCATGCGTTGCGTCACGCCCTGCATGCGTCGGCCGATCTCGGCGTGACGCAGGCGCCCGTTCACTCCCAGCACATGCACGATACCCAATGACCAGCGGTTGCCGGCGTGGGTCAGCACGTCGCGTTTGAGGCCGTCATCGTCCGCGCTCAGCGCATCGCAGGCGGCTTGCGAACGGCGGATGATTTCGTGGTTATCCATGGTCTGCTCCCGGTATCACGGGTGTGCCTTCTTATGCGCACCGATTAATTCTGCAAGCATGCCACGACTTTCAACACAGACGGAAAAGCCAATGACAACCCCTTCCATTCTGGTACTCGGCGCGGGTGAACTGGGCATGGCCGTGCTGCAGGAACTCGCGGCGCAGGCAGCACCGGGCACCATGCGCATTGCCGTGATGCTGCGCCCCGCCCGCCTGCAATCCTCCACCGCTCACAGCTTGCGCGAGCTGGGCATCGACGTGGTGCCCGGCGACCTGCAGCACGACACACAAAGCACCCTCGCCCACCTCTTCGCACCCTTCGCCACCGTGATCTGTTGCACCGGTTTCGCCGCCGGCCCCGACACCCAGCGCAAACTCGCACGCGCCGCCATCGAAGGCGGCGTGCAGCGTTATGTGCCGTGGCAATTTGGTGTGGACTACGACGTCATCGGCCGTGGCAGCCCGCAGGATTCATTCGATGAACAATTGGACGTGCGCGACCTGCTGCGCAGCCAGCAAGGCACGCAGTGGCTGATCATCTCCACGGGGATGTTCACCAGCTTTCTGTTCGAGCCGTCATTCGGCGTGGTGGACCTGGCGCAAAACACCGTGCACGCGTTGGGCAGTTGGGACACCGCCGTCACGGTGACCACGCCTGAAGACATTGGCCGGCTGACGGCGCGCATTGTGCTGGCTCAACCCGCCATCACGAATCAGGTGGTGTTCACCGCCGGCGACACCCTGACCTACGGGCAACTGGCGGATACCGTCGACGAAACCCTCGGCATCACGCTCAAGCGTGAGCCCTGGCCAGTGCCGACCCTGCTGGCGGACCTGGCGGATAACCCGGATGACAACCTGCTGAAATACCGGGCGGTGTTCGCCCAAGGCAACGGCGTGGCCTGGGACCCCGCCATCACCTTCAACGCTCAGCAGCAGATTGCCGTGACCGACGTCAGAAGCTGGATCGCCCGGCACCTCACGGCACCGGTAACCAGCCGCTGAAATCACCTCGGGCGTTCAAGGGGCACCAGGCGAAATCCCACGGGGAAATCGGCAGTGCCCCACGCTCATCAGCGCCGACGCCTTTCCAGTCGAACACCGTCGTGCCTTGCCAGGCCAGGACCACACCACGAGCCTGGCTGTCATCGCTGTTTACCCAAGACGCCGCGGCCGCCGCCATGAAGGCTTCGATGGGCTCGTCATCAATCTGTGTACGGTACGGCGACGCCAATAACCAGCGGCACACATTCAGGTGATAGGTCCAATCGAGTGGCGGCTGGTTGCGATAGGCCCACGTCATAAAGCTGCGAAACAGGTTCAACCCTTCAGGCGGGTCGAGCTTGAGCAACGCCGGGCAGATATCGAACAGGCTGTGCCAGTGGGGCAACAGGCGTGCATCCAGGTGCACGAAACAACGGGAGTTACTCGGGTACTCGGCCGGCACCGGCTCGGTGCGCAGGCGGCGAGAGGCCTTGCTGACCAGGCGACTGACGCCTGCAGGCACTGCATGATTCATGAAACGCACTCACAGTCATGACGATGGAATGCCTCCTGTAAACAGGAAGCTCAGGGGCACACGTCAGAATGCAGGGGATGCGCGGGGGTTGGCCGAGGGCCAGGAATAGCGCGGTGGCGCCTTGTTGCGTTGTTCATGGGCCGGGCGCGGGGTTTGCCCCACACCCAACAACCACGCGAGGCCAATCAGGAAGACGATGGCGAGCGTGACGGCGTTGCACACCGGGCAAGCAAAGTAGTTCGAGATGTTGCTGGAAGACGGGTTAGCCAACCCTTTGTCGGAAAGTGGCAACTGGCCGCCCTCCACGGAACAGAACTGGCCACCGATGCCATTGAGCTGCAACCCCATCATTTCGCCATGCCCCAAACCGCAGACAAACACGTTCATCAGCACGCAGAAGTACAGGGTCCAGGCGATCAGCGAACGGTCGGGAGGGCTCAATTTCATGGCGGCGACTCTACCACCGAAGCCCCGCCGGGATGAAGCACGGTGCGCGCCTGTGGCAGAACGTCGCAGATTACGCGCACCGGCCAGGGTTGGTAGACTTGCCGCCTTCCTCGCTACTCCTTTCAAAGCCTGGTGGGTTGAGCCGCAACCCTGCAGGCGTTTCACAGGATGCACAGTTGATGAGTACGTTATTCACCCGCCGCAAAGTGCTGACCGGCATGGGCCTGTTGGGCCTGGGCAGCCTGCTGGGCGGCTGTGACTACAGCCCCAAGCTGAACTTCAAGTACGGCAAGGACCTCAGTGACAAGATCATGGGCCGCACCTTCAAGCTCAAGAACACCGACGGCGAAACCGTCACCCTGAGCTCGTTCCGTGGCTTGATGCCGGTGGTGTTCTTCGGTTTTACCCAATGCCCGGCAGTGTGCCCCACCACGCTGGCGCGTGCCGCCCAGGCCAAGAAGCTGATGGGCCGCGACGGCGAAATCATGCAAGTGGTGTTCATCACCCTCGACCCCGAGCGCGACACCCCGGAAATTCTCGACAAGTACGTCAAGGCCTTCGACCCAAGCTTCGAAGCCCTGTACGGCACCCCGGAAGAAATCGCCGTGGCCGCCAAGGAATTCGGGATTTTCTATGAAAAAATCCCCGCCGGTGACACCTACACCCTGTCCCACACGGCCACCAGCTTCGTGTTCGACACCCGCGGCAACCTGCGCCTGGGCCTGTCGGCGTCCCTTACCGCTAAAGAGTGCGCAGAAGACCTGCTCACCGTCATGGAGGTCTGCTAATGACTGCCGTTCAACACTTCAAGCGCATCGCCCTCGGCCTGACCCTGCTGGGGCTCGCCGCCCACGCCAGTGCCCAGGTGCAAGTGACCGACGCCTGGGTGCGCGCCTCGGTGCCCGGCCAGCCGTCCAGCGGCGCGTTTATGACCGTCACCGCCGACACCGACAGCAAACTGCTGAGCGTGGCGTCACCGGTGGCCAAGGACGTGCAGATTCATGAAATGAGCATGAAGGACGACGTGATGCGCATGGGCCCGGTGGACTCGGTCGCCCTGCCCGCCGGCAAAGCCGTGACCCTCGACCCGAACGGCTACCACGTCATGCTGATGGGCCTGACCGGCCAGATCAAGGAAGGCGACCAGGTGCCGCTGACCCTGACCGTGGAAAACGCCAAGGGTGAGAAGCAGTCGATTGAAATCAAGGCCCCGGCCCGCGGGCTGGACGGGATGGACCATAGCAAGATGCATTGACGGCTGCAGGCTCACTCATTGTGGCTAGAGGGCTTGTTGTGGCAAGCCCGCTCGCCACAACAAGCCCATCACAGAACACGCAGTGCACTGCCTGAAACCACCGGCACCTCGCGCAGAAAATCAATCAACGCGCGCAACTTGCGGCTCACCCGCCGCCGATCCGGGTAATACAAGGTGTAACCCGGCAATTCCGGGCACCACGCCTCAAACAGGCTGACCAACTCCCCCCGCGCAATAAACGGGTCGATATGCCCGCTGATCATGTAGCCCACGCCCAAACCATCCAGCACGCTTTGCACCAGCGCCGATGAGTCATTGACGATCATCCGGCCGCCCACCGGCAATGCCAGCGTTTCCTGGCCCTTGACCAGATCCCAGCGCTCCACCACGCCACTCGAGGCGCGAAAGCCGATGCAATTGTGTTGCAGCAACTCGGCAGGATGCGCGGGCGTGCCATGCCGCGCCAGATAGCCGGGCGAGGCGATCATGCGCATGCGCAACGGCGGCCCGACCTTGACGGCCACCATGTCCTGCTCGACGAAATCACCAAAGCGGATACCTGCGTCAAAGCCCAGCCGCACGATGTCCACCAAGGCGTTTTCCAGGGTCAGTTCCAGGTCGATTTGCGGGTGGGCGGCCAGAAATGCCGACAGCAGCGGCTGCAACACCGTCAGGTAAGCCGCGCGCGGTACGTTCAGCCTCAGCAACCCGGACGGCAGGCCACTGCTGTCACCGACCTCCAGCGCCGCGGCGGTCAGTGTGTTCACGGCAGGCTGCACTTTGGCGAGAAACCCCACCCCCGCTTCGGTCAGGCTGACACTGCGGGTGGTGCGGTTGAACAGGGCCACACCAAGACGCCGCTCCAGGTTGCGAATCACCTGGCTGACCGCCGACGGCGACACGCCCAGGCGCACCGCGGCGGCCGAGAAACTGGCGTGTTCGGCGACACACACAAAGGTCACCAAGCCGTCGAGCTGATCCTGGCGCATGCCTGACTCCACAGAAAACCCACGGTATAGCACAGCCATTATGAAGATGGGCTTCAAAGCCCATGCATGCCATATGCATAAACTCTGCTATTGACACTTACTATATATTTTCAATCTGCAAACAGACCCGATAGCCTGAATCCGCCGCGCACGTCTCTCAACGACGACGGCTCACAACTCCAAAAATAAATCGGGTATCCCTTGTGAACACATCCCCTCGCGCGCTTAAAAGCCTGCTTCCTCTGGCCGTGGCCTTCGCCCTTTTCACCAGCTTTGGCGCCCGGGCGGCCAATACCGGCGAGCTGCCCTGCACCACCACCGAACAATGCGCCGCCCAGGCGGCGAAAGTCGGCGCCACGCCCGACAGTTCCCAAACCGAACACAAGGCCAAGGGCGACCCGACCCAGACTCAATTCGCCTGGCTGAACCGCATCAACAAAGCCTCGATCGTGATGCTCACCGAAGAAGGCATCGTCAAGCCGGAGATGGGCACCAAAATCGCCGGCGGCGTGCGCTACGCCATCGCCCAGGCCGACCAGCCCGGCGGAACGCGCCCCAGCGACGTGTTGCAGCTGGAAAAAATCATGACCGACAAAATCGGCCCGGAAGCTTCGCTGATCCACTCCGGCCGCAGTCGCCAGGACATGCTCGCCACTTACCGCCTCGCCGCGCTGCGCAGCCAGGTGCTGGCCTACAGCGAAGCGCTGAACGCCACGCGCCTGCGCCTGCTGAACATCGCCGACAAAAACGTCGACACCCTGGTGCCCGCCTACACCAATGGCGTGCAGGCCATGCCGATCAGCTACGCCCATTACCTGCTGGCCTTTGAAGCCGCGTTTGACCGCGACGGCCAGCGCATCCGCGAGCTGTACACGCGCCTGAACAAAAGCCCGATGGGCACCGCCGTACTGGCCAACTCGGCCTACCCGCTGAACCGCGAGCGCCTGGCCGAACTGCTGGGCTTTGATGGCGTGCGTGAGAACTCGCTGGATTCGAGCCAGGTCTCGACTTACGACATCCCGATCGAAGCCGCCAACCTGGCCTCCTCCTCGGCCATTCGCGTGGGCGCGATGATCGGCGACATCCACACCCAATATCACCAGATCCGCCCCTGGCTGCTGCTCGACGAAGAAGCCACCTACACCAGCAGCGCGATGCCGCAAAAGCGCAACCCTGGCTTGCTGATGCGTGCTCGTGAAAGCGCCTCCGACGTGGTCGGCCTGGCCCAGGCCGTGACCCTGCGCGCGCACAACGTCACCACCGGCATGACCGACTACAAGTTCGCCTTCGACTCCCTGGGCGTGTTCCGCTCCACCAAAGAAATGTTCGACGCCACCGACGCGGTGCTCGACGCCTTGCAGATCAACCCGCAGCGCGCGCTGGAAGAACTCGAATCGGAATGGACCACCTCCATGGAGCTGGCCGACACCCTGGAGCGCCAGTACAAAGTGCCGTTCCGCATCGGCCACAGCTTTGCCTCGCTGATCGTCACCGAAGCGCGCAGCAACGGCACCACGCCGAAGACCTTCCCCTACGCAGACGCGCAGAAGCTGTATAGCCAGGCGGCAGACAAGTACAAATGGACGCCGAACACCCTGCCGCTGGATGAGGCGGGTTTCCGTGCCTCGTTGTCGCCAACCATCATGGTGCAGACGCGCAAAGGCACCGGCGGCCCGCAGCCGCAGGAGGTCAAACGCATGCTGGTGGAAGCGCGCAAGACGCTGGAGGCGGATCAGCAGTGGCTCAAGGAACGGCGTGAAAAGCTGCAAAGCGCCGAGGGCAACCTGGACAAGGCGTTCGACAAGCTGGCCAATGCCAAAAACTGAAAAACAATTTAACGGTGGGAACCAGCTTGTGTGGGAGCTGGCTTGCCTGCGATGCCGGTGGTTCAGTCGATATCTTCGGCGGCTGTCACACTGCTATCGCAGGCAAGCCAGCTCCCACAGAGGATCTGTGTTCAATTCAAGTGACCAATTCCCGCCGCAACACCTCACGATCAATCGACCGCTGCCACCCGCAAATCGCCAGGCATGCCACACAATTGCCCAGCACATTGGTCAGCGACCGGCACTTCATCAAGCGCTCAACCCCCAACAACAACCCGACACCCTCAAGCGGCACCCACTGCAGGATGTTCAGCGTCGCAATCAGGGTGAACAGCGCCGAACCGGCCACACTGGTGGAACTCAGCGAGGTAATCAGGCACACCCCCAACACCGCGAGCAACTGCGTCGTGCTCATCTCAACGCCTGCCAAATGGGCGAGAAACATAATGGCCGTGGTCAGATAGAGGTTGGTGCCCGCCAGGTTGAAGGTGTAGCCAGTGGTCAGTACCAGGCGCACTAATTGCCGGTCACAACCCAGCGCCTCAAGTTTATTCACGCAGCCTGGAAGTGCGGCAACGGAAGAGCCGGTGAAGGTCACCAATAACAGCTCTTCTTTTAAATAAACAATAAGCCGGGACAACTTCACCCCTGACCATCGCGTGATAACTGCCAAGACCATCACCACAAATAAACCACTGACCAGGTAAATAACCAGTACAAACTTCAACAAGGGCAGTACAGAACTAACCCCGTATTTACCGACCACAAATGCCATCGCGCCAAACGCGGCCAAGGGCGCAAACTTCAAGATAATCCGCAACAGGTAAAAAGACCCTTGAACCCCTGCCTCCAGCCAGCTCAGACAGCGATTGCCCAACCGGCTCCCACGCCCCAGCAGCACGCCGCAAACCACCGCGACACACATCACCTGCAACACCAGGCTTTGGGCAAATACGTGATAAAGCGTCGAAGAGGCCGACAACAGCGACAATTCGTGCAGGAAACCTTCAGCCGGTAACGGCGGTGCAGGCAACGCGCTGTGCTCCAGGTTGAATAACCAGCCGGTCGCCATGCCCACTACCAGCGCCGCGCAGGACATCAGTTGAAAATAAAGGATAATGCGCCGCACCACATGCCGGTGATGGGGCTCTCGCTTGATACCGGCAACGCCGGTGGCCACCAGCACAAACAGCAGGAACGGCATTAATAAACCGACCAACTTTATAAACCCGTCGCTGAGCAGTTTCATCTCGATGGCCAGGTCCGGAGATGCCAAACCCAATGCCATGCCAAGTGCAATGGCAATCAAGATGGGCAGGGTTCCATGCTTGGCGAGTCGGCTCGGCATCGCTACTCCAGCGCGTTTTTATTTATTGTTATTGTCGTGATTCACGGCTTTGGGCATATTGACCGCCTGGCCGCCGCAGGCCGCAAATAATAAAGTCTTGTCACGGGATATACCACCATGGAACTTCGCCATTTACGCTATTTCATCATGGTGGCGGAAGAACGACATTTCACCCGTGCCGCCGCGCGCCTGAACATGCAACAACCGCCCCTGAGCCAACAGATTCGCGCCCTGGAAACCGAGCTGGGCTTTGACCTGTTCAAGCGTCACCCCAAGGGCGTGGACCTCACCGCCGGCGGCCTGGTGTTTCTCGAGGAAGCCCGAATCATCCTGGCCCGCGTCGAACAAGGCTCGCTCAAAGCCTCCCGCGCCGCCCAGGGTATCGAGGGCACGCTGGTCGTAGCCTTCACCAGCTCCGCCGCCGCCCACCCGTTGATCCCGCGCATCATCCGCGCCTACCGCGAACGCTTCCCGGGCGTTGAACTGTCGATCAATGAAGGCAGCGCCCGCGAAGTCACTGAAGATGCCATTGAAAAGCGCATCGACATCGGCATTCTGCGCGCCCCCGTCAGCACCCATCAAAGCCTGACCTTCCACCGCCTGCTCAACGAAGAAATGCTGCTGGCACTGCCCACCGGCCATCCGCTGCTTAACGGCGCCGCCGTTCCACTGGCCGCCCTCAAGGACGAACGCTTCATCCTCGTGCGCCGCCCCGGCGCGCCAGGCATGTACGCCAACCTGATCAAAGCGTGCCAGAACGCCGGCTTCGAGCCGAAAATCGCGTTTGAAGTGGAGCGCATGCTGACCAACGTCAGCCTGGTCGCCGCCGGGGAAGGCATCTCGGTGGTGCCCGCGTCGATGCGCGACGTACACCGTGAAAGCGTGGTGTATTGCCGAATCAAGGACGCCCGGCCCAGACTGCTCGCACCGATCACCCTGGTGCGGCGCACGTTCAACCCATCGGCGCCGTTGCAAAACTTCATTGCGCTGGCGCGGGAGCTGGGTGGGGTGTATCGCAAGGGGTGACCCGCTGTCCCGCCCAAATGGACCGGACAGCTGTCTTCTGTGGGAGCTGTCGAGCTATGGCGGTGGGTCAGGTGGCATCCTTTTCAACAGTGACGCCGCCTTCGCAGGCAAGCCAGCTCCCACAGGGGCCGGGGCGCTCATGCGTTTTCATTACCCTCGCGGGTAAATGAATAACGGTCGATATCCGTACGCAGCTTCCAGCCTTGGCCTTGCCAATAGCTGGCCGCGGTGGTGTTGGTTTTGAACACGTCGAGATGGCATTTGTGGATGCCCAGCCGCTCCAGCGCAGTGAGGCAACGCTTGACCAGCGCCTGGGCAATGCCTTGCCGGCGATAGTCCGGCAGCACCAGAACATGCTGCAAATACCCCCGCCGCCCATCATGGCCGCACATCACGCAGGCGATCAACCGGCCTTCGGCCTCGGCGACGAAACTCAGGTCAGGATTACGCACCAGATAGCGCTCGGTGGCTTCGCGCGAATCGGCGTCGCGCAGGGAAATGCCGGGGGTGCTGTGCATCAGGGCAATTACGGCGTCGTAGTCGGCGGGGGTCATGACCCGGATCGTCGGCATGGTGAACGTCCAAATGTGGGAGCGGGCTTGCCCGCGATGGCGGTGGGTCAGATAAGACTCCATCGGCTGTGAAATGGCAATCGCAGGCAAGCCAGCTCCCACAGGCTTTGCATCCGATATTTATGCTCAAGTCCCAGCTTAATAATATTTTATTAAAAACCGCCCTCCCCCTAGCCTTGACGTCATGCCTGAGCTGAATCCAACTGCATTACGCAAGGACTGAGACATGACTGAAGCCATAACAAAAACAGACACGCTGGTGGTCGGCGCCGGCCAGGCCGGGGTGGCCATGAGCGAGCACCTGAGCAAGCAAGGCGTGCCGCATCTGGTGCTGGAGCGCAGCCGTATTGCCGAGCGCTGGCGCACCGGGCGCTGGGACTCGCTGGTCGCCAACGGCCCGGCCTGGCATGACCGTTTCCCCGGCCTGGAATTCGATGACGTCGCCGCCGATGGCTTCGCGCCCAAAGAACGCGTCGCCGATTACTTCGAAGCCTACGCACGCAAGTTCAACGCCCCCATCCGCACCGGCGTGGACGTGACCTCCGTGGTGCGCAACGTCGGCCGCCCAGGCTTTACCGTGCACACCAGCGAAGGCGTGATCGAAGCCAACCGCGTGGTCGCCGCCACCGGGCCGTTCCAGAAACCGGTCATTCCGGCCATCGCCCCAAAAGACACCGCACTGCATCAACTCCACTCCGCCGACTACCGCAACCCGGCGCAACTGCCCGCCGGTGCCGTGCTGGTGGTGGGCGCCGGGTCTTCCGGCGTGCAAATTGCCGATGAACTGCAGCGTTCCGGGCGCCAGGTGTATTTGTCGGTCGGCGCCCACGACCGCCCGCCCCGCGCCTACCGCAACCGTGATTTCTGCTGGTGGCTGGGCGTGCTGGGCGAATGGGACCAGGCCGCGATGAAACCCGGTCGCGAACACGTGACCATCGCCGTCAGCGGCGCCCACGGCGGCAAGACCATCGACTTCCGTGAACTGGCCCAGCAAGGCATGACCCTGGTCGGCCTCACCCAGGCCTTCAACGGCACCACCGCCACCTTCCAGGCCAACCTGGTGGACAACCTGGCGCGCGGCGACGAGAACTACCTGGCCCTGCTGGACGCCGCCGACGCTTACATCGAGCGCAACGGCCTCGACCTGCCGCTCGAGCCCGAAGCCCGCCGCGTATTCCCTGACGCCGAGTGCATCAAGAACCCGATCCTGGAACTGGACCTCACAGCGACCGGCATCACCTCGATCATCTGGGCCACCGGCTTCTCTGTGGACTACAGCTGGCTCAAGGTCGACGCCTTCGACGCCGCCGGCAAGCCGCAGCACCAGCGCGGCGTGGCCAGCGAAGCGGGCATCTACTTCCTCGGCTTGCCATGGCAGTCGCGCCGGGGCTCGTCGTTTATCTGGGGCGTGTGGCACGACGCCAAATACGTGGCCGACCACATCGCCATCCAGCGCCAATACCTGGAATACCGTGAGCCCGCACCGGTTGCTCACTCGTCGCCTGTCATCGCCTGATCACTTATTGCCTGGAGCCTTTTTGATGCCTACCCACACTCGCATCCGCATGTTCAACACCAAGGAAACCTACCCCAACCAGAGCCTGGACAACGACCTGTGCCAGGCCGTGCGCGCCGGCAACACCGTGTATGTGCGCGGCCAGGTGGGGACTGATTTCGAGGGCAACCTGATTGGCCTAGGCGACCCACGCGCCCAGGCCGAGCAGGCGATGAAAAACGTCAAGCAACTGCTGGAAGAAGCCGGCTCCGACCTGAGCCACATCGTCAAAACCACCACCTACCTGATCGACCCGCGCTACCGCGAGCCGGTGTACCAGGAAGTCGGCAAGTGGCTCAAAGGCGTGTTCCCGATTTCCACCGGGCTGGTGGTGTCGGCGCTGGGCCAGCCACAATGGCTGATGGAAATTGACGTGATCGCCGTCATTCCCGAATAAGGAGCGCCACCATGACCTTTTCCATCGTCGCCCGTTGCGCCGAGACCGGCCAACTGGGCATCGCCATCAGCTCGTCGAGCATTGCCGTGGGCGCCCGCTGCCCCTGGCTGCGCCCCGGCGTGGGCGCGGTGTCGACCCAGAACATCACCCTGCCCGCCCTGGGCCCCGAGGTACTGGATTGGCTGGAACAAGGCCTGGCGCCGGCCGAGGCCGTCGACAAGGCCCTGACGAGCAATGGCTACAGCCAGTACCGGCAGCTCACGGCGATTGATCACCTGGGCCGCAGCGTGCATTTCAGCGGCAGCGAAACCCTCGGCACCCACAATGCGGTGTCGGGCGAGCAATGCGTGGCGGCGGGCAATATGCTCGCCGACCGCGCGGTGATCGAGGCGATGGTAGAGGCTTTCGAACAAGGCGAAGGCCAACTGGCCGACCGCCTTCTGGCCGCGATGCACGCCGCCATCGCCGCCGGTGGCGAAGCCGGCCCGGTGCACTCCGCCGCCTTGACGGTGGTGGGCGAGCTGACCTGGCCGATCATCAACCTGCGCGTGGATTGGGCCGATGAGCAGCCCATCGCCGAGCTGCAAAAACTCTGGGACGCCTACCGCCCGCAGGTGCAGGACTACATCGACCGCGCCCTCGCCCCCGACCGCTCCCCCGGCTACGGCGTGGCCGGAGACGACCGATGAGCACCAGCCGCGACCTGCTGCAAACGCTGGTGGGGTTTGACACCACCAGCCGCGAATCCAACCTGCAATTGATCGAATTCGTGCGCGAGTACCTGGCCGGTTTCGGTGTGAACAGCGAGCTGATCTACAACGACGAGCGCAGCAAGGCCAACCTGTTTGCCAGCATCGGCCCGGTGGACGTGCCGGGCATTGCCCTGTCGGGCCATACCGACGTGGTGCCGGTGGACGGCCAGCCGTGGACGCTGCCGCCGTTCGCGCTGACCGAGCGCGACGGCAAGCTGTTCGGGCGCGGCACGGCGGACATGAAAGGCTACATCGCCTGCGTGCTGGCGCTGGTGCCGGCGTTGGTCAAGGCTACCTTGCGCATGCCCGTGCACATTGCGCTGTCGTATGACGAAGAAGTGGGCTGCCTCGGCGTGCGCTCACTGCTGGCGGTGCTGGAACAACGGCCAGTCAAACCGATGCTGTGCATCATCGGCGAGCCCACTGAACTCAAGCCGGTGCTGGGCCACAAGGGCAAACTGGCGATGCGTTGCGACGTGCATGGCGAGGCGTGCCATTCGGCCTATGCGCCGTACGGCGTGAACGCCATCGAACACGCCGCCGACCTGATCGGTGAACTGGGCCGCATTGGCCAGCGCCTGCGCGAGACGCAGGACCCGAGATTTGATCCGCCGTTCAGTACGGTGCAGACCGGTGTGATCAGTGGCGGTAAAGCATTGAATATCGTGCCGGCGGATTGCCGGTTTGATTTTGAGGTGCGCGCGTTGCCATCGCAGGACCCGGCTGAAGTGGCCTCGGAGTTGGCGGCGTATGCCGAGCAACAGGTGCTGCCGCGTATGCAGGCTGTGAGCGCACAGAGTGCGATCACATTTACCGAGTTGTCAGCCTATCCCGGCTTGGTCACGGATGAACGCAGCCAGGCGGCCGAGTTGATCGCCGCGTTTTCCGGCTCGCGGGCGTTTGGCACCGTGGCGTTTGGGACCGAGGGCGGGTTGTTTGATGCGGTGGGCATTCCCACCGTGGTCTGCGGGCCAGGGAGCATGGACCAGGGGCACAAGCCGGATGAGTTTGTGAGTGTTGAACAGCTGGATGGCTGCGATCAAATGCTGCAGCGCATGCTCGACTCGATCAGCACCTGATTCGTTCAAACACCACACATCCTCTGTGGGAGCTGGCTTGCCTGCGATGGCATCAACTGGGTATACCTGATACACCGAGGTGTCTGTATCGCAGGCAAGCCAGCTCCCACATTTTGGCTGTGTGTTTAGCCGAGGAGCCTGGCGAGTTCTTCGCGGCAGTAGTCCACAAACAACTGCACCGGTTTGGTCAGCGGCGCGCGCCGCAGCCAGACGGCAGACAAACCTGAACCGGTGACGGTCTCCGCCAACGGCACACACACCACCTTCTGCCCATCATAGGTGTACTCGGTAAACGGCTTGGTCACCAAAATCGAAAACCCGAACCCGCGCCCCACCATCCCGCGCACCATTTCGATGGACGGTGAGCTGAACACAATATTCGGCGTCAGCCCGCGCTCTTCAAAGATGCTCACGAAGTACGTCCGGCTCGGCAGCACATCCAGCAAAATCATAGGCTCCAGCACCAGATCCGCCAGCGACACCTTGGCCTGCTGCGCAAACCGGTGATCCGCCGGCAACAGCGCATACGGCTGCTGCGGCGGCATCAGCGGGCTGGTTTCGATGGTGCCGCCCAGGTCGTGCTCAAACAGCATCGCCACATCAATGCTGCCCGCCGTCAGCGCCTGCACCAGTTCCTGCTGTTCGCCATCACGAATACGGATTTCCACCCCCGGCCACAGCGCCTTGAACCCCGCGATCAAGCGCGGCAGATACAACGGCGCCACCGTCTCAAAGCAGCCGATATCGATCTGCCCCGCCACCACGTCATTGTCCGCCAGGGCGTTTTGCTCGAACTCATGGGCCACCCGCAGCAGCTCCAGCGCCTTGCGATAAAACCGCGCGCCGCTGGGCGTAAGTGAAACCCCTTGGGCGTGATGGCGGATAAACAGCTGCACGCCAAAGCTGTCTTCCAGCTGCTTGATGGCGGTCGACACCGACGGCTGCGCGATGTACAGCTTGCGCGAGGCCTCGGCGACGCTGCCGCATTCGGCCGTGGTGACAAAATATCTGAGCTGGCGCAGGTTATAAGCAGCCATCGGGACCTCCAGAAACGTGGGATTTCGCCCCAAACATGTGCGTGAAAAACCGTTTTTTCACGTTGATTCAAGACCATGCAACATACCGGAGCAATAAATCCTTCGAGCTATATTTTTTAAGGTCTATAGCAACAAACTTACTAATTTACCTCCCTGCGCCCATTGCAGATGATCACTCCAACAACAAAGCGCCCGCCCGTGCGGCGCACAGCGAAGTACGTCAACGTACTCACCTTGCCTTGGAGCTCGTCATGGTTACCACTGCAACACCCTCCGCCCCGCTGATTGAAAAACACACGATCGGCTACGTGCCCCCCGAAGACCGCCATGGAAAGGTAAGAGACCTGTTCACCCTGTGGTTCGGCGGCAACATCGCGCCGTTGCCCATCGTGACCGGCGCGCTGGGCGTGCAACTGTTTCACCTCAACCTGCTGTGGGGCATCGTCGCCATCCTCGTCGGCCACCTGGTCGGCGGCGTGCTGATGGCGCTGCACTCGGCCCAGGGCCCGCAAATGGGCATCCCGCAAATGATCCAGAGCCGCGCCCAGTTCGGCTCCCTCGGCGCCCTGCTGGTGGTGGTGATCGCCGGCGTGATGTACATCGGCTTCTTCGCCTCCAACATCGTACTGGCGGGCAAATCCCTGCACGGCGTGGTCGACAGCGTGCCCGTACCGGTCGGCATCGTCATCGGTGCCATCGGGTCCGGCATCATCGGCATCATCGGCTACCGCTTCATCCACGTGCTCAACCGCATCGGCACCTGGGTGCTCGGCGCCGGCATCGTGCTGGGCTTCGGCTACATCTTTACCCACGTACAAACCACCGACTTCCTGACCCGCGGCGAATTCAACATCTCCGGCTGGCTGGCGACAGTTTCACTCGCGGCGCTTTGGCAGATCGCCTTCGCCCCCTACGTGTCCGACTACTCCCGCTACCTGCCCGCCGACGTACCGGTTGCGTCCACCTTCTGGACCACCTACCTCGGCTCGGCGCTGGGCTCCAGCCTGGCCTTCATCTTCGGCGCCGTGGCCGTGCTCGCCACCCCGGTCGGCATGGACACCATGGACGCCGTCAAGCTCGCCACCGGCGCCATCGGCCCGCTGATGCTCGTATTGTTCCTGCTCAGCGTGATCAGCCACAACGCCCTCAACCTCTACGGCGCCGTGCTCTCGATCATCACCCTGATCCAGACCTTCGCCTACCGCTGGATCCCCACCGCCAAAAGCCGCGCGGTGATCTCCACCCTGGTGTTGGCAGCCTGCGCGATTGCCGCCGTGTTCGCCTCCAAAGACTTCATCGGCCACTTCGTCGACATGGTGCTGGTGCTGCTGGTGGTCCTGGTGCCGTGGACGGCGATCAACCTGATCGACTTCTACGCGATTCACAAGGGCAAGTACGACATCGCCTCGATCTTCCGCGTGGACGGCGGCATCTACGGCAAATACAACCCGCAGGCCCTGCTGGCGTATGCGGTGGGGATTGTGGTGCAGATTCCGTTTATGAACACGCCGCTGTATGTGGGGCCGATTTCGGAACACATTAACGGGGCGGACCTGTCCTGGGTGGTGGGCCTGGTGGTGACGTCGCCGCTGTATTTTTGGTTGGCGAGTCGGGACAGTGCTTATAAACGCAGGATGGAAGGCGGGAAGTTGGTGGGTGGGGTTTGAGGTAACTGCCTGCAGTTAGTGATGGGGGAAACCATCCATGCCTTGGCTTTGCGGCCGGGGTATTGGTGGTTTTTTCGTTTTGGGTGAGAGGCAGTACAAACGCTCGTGTGTGATGAGTCGGCCGCTTTCGGCCAAAAACAGGCCTTCACAACCGTGGGCAGAACCGGTATCAGTGGTCAGGCAGTGTCGTAAAACCCTTAACCCCTAAAGGCTCACATGATGACTCAGGCTCCCGTCGCACTGGTTACCGGCTCGACTTCGGGCATCGGCGTGGCCATTGCCCGCCGGCTTGCCAGTGAAGGCTATTCAATCGTATTGCATTCACGTAATTCGGCAGAGGCCGGACAGCGCCTGGCGCTCGAACTCGGGTCGGCCATTTATGTGCAAGCTGATTTGGCTATTGATGAAGACAGAACACGCCTGATCCGCGAAGCCACAGGGGCCTGGGGGCGGTTGGATGTTCTGGTGAATAACGCCGGCATCAGCCGTGTTATTGCACACGAAGACTTGGCGGCTGCGACGCCCGATGTGTGGCATGAACTCTATGAAGTGAACGTCATTGCGCCCTTTCGTTTGATCGCCGAAGCGCAAGCCGCATTGCGCGATTCGGCACGCTCCGGCCGACCCGGCTGCGTCGTCAACATCAGCTCACATGCGGGTGTTCGCCCGAAAGGCGCATCGATCCCCTATTCCGCGACGAAGGCGGCCTTGAATCATATGACACGGCTACTCGCCGTTTCACTTGCGCCCGACATCCGAGTCAATGCCGTCGCCCCCGGGCTGGTTGATACACCGCTTACCGCAGAGTGGACTCAGGCGCAGCAACTGTGGAAAGAGCGTGCGCCGATGCGCCGGGCAGCCAGCCCGGAAGACATTGCCCAAGCCGTTGCGCTGTTGGTTGCGTCGGACTATCTCACTGGTGAAATTCTGTTGTCCGATGGTGGGTTGAATCTTACGTAACCGGGATGCCCGACCTTCCCGAAATGCCAAGCCCTTACGGTCTTTTGCTCACTCATGCCGCTATGGAAGCATTTCAAAGAGCGCTGACTCACGTCTTCACGCCCCTTGCCGACACACTGGCGATGACTGGAAGTCTGATAGACCTACACGGGCAACCGCTGGCTGCTTGACAGGGAACCTGCTCCTTCCACAACCGGCTTTACGCCGTCATCTTTCACACCAAGACTCGTTTGTACCCACTGTGCCGTATAGACGCTCATCGTTTTGACGCTAGGAGTAAATCTATGAAATGGAACCACCTGCTCATCCCTTTCGCCGCGCTGGTTACTTGCACCAGCAGCTTCGCTGTCACGCCTGCACTGCAAACATTTCTCGCCTGTGACGAAAACTCTTTCGCCGTGGTCAATCAGCCAGGTCTGAAGGAGCGCATTCCCAGTGCGCTGGACAAGGGGAAGATTACCTTGAGTGGCGGAACCAAAACCGATATGGGGCAGCGCTGGATGTTTGACACGCCAGTGACCCTCGACGGCGTTGCGTTGACCGGCTTTTTTGCCGAAGACCAGGACCTGATGGGCTCGCGCATCATTGGCTGGGGGTTCTATACACAGCAGGCACCCGATGAGCTTTACACAGCGTTGAACAAAATACCGGGCAGCAACCTGGAAAGCGCCAACGGGATTTACGCCCGCGCGCAAATCTGGTCGCACAAGCAGTCTGCCTGGGTGCCGGAAAACGGCGATGACAATGCAGGCAAATTGGTGACCGATACGGCAGAACGGGTATTGCTGGTAGAACCGGCTTCCCAAGAAGTGGCCAAGACGAGCAAAGGCATGATCACCTGCTCGGTTCAAGGCACGGTCAGCGCGGCGATGCTCAAGACCACCCGGCCCGACTTGATCAAGTGACCCGGTCAGTATGATTTCAGGCCTGCAGGCGCGAGCGCATACTCGCGCCTGCGGGTTGAACGCCCTCCTACATCCGATGATGCTCCACCAAAAAATCCACAAACAACCGCACCCGCGCCGGCATTGTGGGGCCACCCACAAACACCGCATGAATCGGCTCCCGGTCGCCGGGGTTGCAGGCTTGCAACAGCGGTATCAGCTCGCCCCGCCGCAAGTCCTCGCTGACGGTGAACTCGCCGATACGCGCTATCCCGGCGCCCAATCGCGCCAGCTGGGCCAGCGCTTCACCACTGCTGCATTCGATGTTGCCGCTGACCTTGAGGGAAAACTCTTCACCGTCGCGCGCAAACGGCCAGTTGGGTTCGGCGCGCCGGAAGTTGAAGCGAAGGCAGTTGTGCCGCAGCAGGTCTTCGGGTTCCTGCGGGGTGCCATGGCGCTGCAGGTACTCGGGCGATGCCACCACCACTTGGCCGGTGTCGCCGATTCTGCGCGCGGTCAGCGGGCTGTCGGGCAGGTAGCCAAAACGTATCGCCACGTCAGCCTGGCCGCTGAGGATGTCGACCACTTCGTCGCCCAGGGTGAGGTCGACGACGATGTTCGGGTAGCGCTCGCTGAAGGCCGCCACCAACGGCACGATGGACATGCGCCCATGGCCAAGGGCAGCGCTGACCCGCAATCGCCCCCGGGGTACGCCCTGGTCGGCGATGGCCTCTTCGACTTCATCCATGTCGGCCAAAATGCGCCGCGCGCCGCGCAAAAACGCTTCGCCCTCGGCGGTGAAGGTGATCGCCCGCGTGGTGCGCAACAGCAGCCGGGTGCCAAGGCGCTGCTCAGCACGCGCGATGATTCGACTGACCGCCGAGGGCGTGAGCCCCAACGCACGCGCGGCCGCCGACAGGCTGCCTTCCTGCGCCACGGTGGCGAACACAAACATTTCACCTGATCGACCGTTGAAGTCCACTTGTGCCCCTTACGCAAAGGTGATTGCCAAAAACACTGTCTACCGCCCTAAAAGGCCAGATCGTAGCATTGGCGGCATAGATAAGGAGCCTTCCATGCGTATCAATCCACCCCTTGTTGCACTCGCCATCGGTGCCTTCGGCATCGGCGTGACCGAATTCGCCCCCATGGGCATGTTGCCGGGCATTGCTGCGGACCTCGGCGTTTCGATTCCCGCTGCGGGCTTGCTGGTAAGCGCGTACGCCCTCGGCGTACTGCTCGGCGCACCGCTGATGACCCTGACCACCGGCAAAATCCCCCGACGCTATCTGCTGATCGGCCTCATGGCGATTTTCACCCTGGGCAACCTGATGTCCGCCCTGGCGACCGACTACTACAGCCTGATGATCGCCAGGGTGGTGACCTCACTCAACCACGGCGCCTTCTTTGGCGTCGGCTCCATCGTCGCCGCCAGCGTAGTCGCCCCGGAAAAACGTGCCGGTGCAGTGGCGGCCATGTTTATGGGCCTCACCCTCGCGACTATTGGCGGTGTGCCGCTGGCCGCCTGGTTTGGCGAACTGTTCGGCTGGCGCACCGCCTTCTGGGGCATCACTGGCCTCGGCGTGATGGCCATGGCCGCATTGTGGTTCGCCCTGCCCGACCTCAAGGCACCGCCAAGCGTCGGTGTGATGGCCGAAATCCGCGTACTCGGCCGGGGCCCGGTGCTGGGCGCACTGGCCCTCACCGTCGTCGGCTCCGGGGCGATGTTCACCGTCTTCACCTACATCGCCCCCATCCTCAGCAGCGAGACCCACGCCTCCACCGCCTTCATCACCGCCATGCTGGTGCTGTTCGGCGTAGGGCTGACATTGGGCAACCTGTGGGGCGGCAAAGCCGCCGACCGCTCCATAGACCGCACCCTGATCGTCTCGCTGAGCGTATTGATTGTGGTCCTGCTGGCGTTCACCGTCCTCATGCGCTGGCCGCTGCCGGCCGCCGTCGCCATCCTGATCTGGGGCATTGCCAGCTTCGCCCTGGTGCCGCCATTGCAGATGCGGGTTATGGAGGCGGCCAAGGACGCGCCGAATCTGGCTTCGGCGGTGAATATTGGGGCGTTTAATTTTGGCAACGCGATTGGGGCGGCGTTGGGGGGCGCGGTGATTAATGCGGGGTGGGGGTATCCGGCGATTTCGCTGGCGGGGGCGGCGATGGCTGGGTTGGGGTTGGTGATGGTGTTGGGGGGCGTTTGGCGGTCTAGGGGGGTGGAGGCGATGGGGGTGTGAGAAGGATGTGAGGGGGCTGCAGGTGCGGGCAGTGATAGAAAAATAAATCCGCCCCCTTTTCCTTTATATTTTAGACAACCGCACAAATAAGATTTATTCGATAGACTCTTAGCCGATCAACTGCTTGTGCACATGCCCCCACCAATCCCAAAAGCAGAGCTTGTTTAGTCGTTTGAGCTTCGCGGGATATTGTTTGCCGTCATGTTCGAACAATGGCCAAACAATCACCCAATAAGCAAACATGACTGCAACTCCAAGAAACTCACCATCTTCCGCAATTTCCGTCCAGGCAAAAGGCATTTCATCAACTTTATTTGTAATCGACTCTATAGTTCTTGGAGACCAATAATAGATAAACGCGTCATAAGTTGTTTGCAACGTGTGGTAGGGGTTTGGCAGTTCGTCATTATAAAATATATGTCGAACGACCGTATTGTTGATATTCATCCCCCGCGAAGAGCCTAAAAACGCTTTCGAAAACGTCTCACCACTTTTAGATATATCATGCAACGCGCGCCACGCTATGGAAAGTGCGAACTTTTCGAGTCTCCATAACTCATTAATCGGGTAATCATAAATCCCCAAGGTTAATGGCCCGTCAAAGATACCGTGTATGTCATGCGGTATAATAGGGAGCTTTTTCCACTCTTCATACACGTCGACGGAATTCGGCATGAGCAATGCCGCGATTTTATTTTCTACTCTCGCTCCAAGGTCGTTGTCACACTTTTCACACATGAGGTGTGGTTTAGGCAGATCCTGTTTTGGCAAGTCTTTTCGATCAACCCATCTGAAGGAGAATTTTTTTCCTCCATCTGCCTGAGCTTCGCCAGTAAGTCTTTTCCTGATGAAATTTGGTATCACGTGGCTCCTAGCAAGCGCCTCCTTTTCAACACCACATGCAATACAGATCATCATTTCCCCCTATGCAAACCGCATTAGCGACTCACAAACCAGACCACATCAAAAAGTCGTTCAAAAAATTGGGAGCAGATCCTATTTAAAATAGTTGTGGCCTGCCCCAAATCTATTATTGGCTTGCCTTTCGCAGAAAAAAATAGCACCGCGAAATAAATTAATACTAATCCGTCTCCGACCATAATTTAAAGACAGAAGTACTAGCAGATGCTTCTCGTGTTGCTAATTCTCCTAATATATCGAGCCTTGCGGCAAAGGTGCTCCTTGGCAATGGCGCGTCACCCAATACCCGCATACCATTACCGACCTGGCAAACATGTCGATCGAACCCAATAAAGCGGTCATGTGACTCCCTCTTAAAAAAATCTTCTGTTGAAGATATCAACGTAAGGCTCTCAAATGCCGCGGCAACTTTAGGGCTTTTCATTCTGGCTTTTTGAAAAACACTACTCACAGCGCAATGAAACTCACCATATCTTTCACCGCCATGTGAAATTATTTTCACATTGAATTTTTTGCCAAGAAGAGACAAAAACTTAAAAAAATTATTCAGCGCAGGATCTATTTTGTTAGATTGGGCAGATCGCCATATAGACTCAAAAAAATATCTGTCAACTATGGTTATTTTTTTTGAGAACCGCGCCAACCCTGCAAACCTATTTTCCCATACACTCTCAGCAGTATCGCTCTCCAATATGTCCGAACGAGAGAGATAAAGAGAGTTCCCTATATGCCATGACTCGCTACACACGCCAGCACCGAGCATTTCAAAACCGGTTTCCTTACATATTTTTTTGCTAGTTTCATCGCCTGAAAGAACAAAACCAACGCTCTCATCTGTAAAGGCAGTTTTAAAAACCGAATTCAATTCACATAATTTTTCGAAGCTTTCATAGCCACCAAACTCCCACCACTCCCGGTCAACCTCTGCCCTCTTCCCATAATAAAATGCATCAACCCAACGTTGCCTAAATTTTACTGGCAAGCTGTCTATCAATGCTAAAAATTCTTCCCCCCCATTCTTCGGTAAAATCAAAGCTCCAAAATCAACCCAAGACTTTGTCAAGTAATCATGAACAACACTGATAGACTCATCATTTAAAACTGCCGAAGCGAAGAAGTCTTTATCGAGGGAAAATTCAGAAATCATTTTCTGCCCCCCATTTTCTCTCTCAACCGCTCCTCAAAAAAACCTTCTGGCCACGCGTCAATAAAATCACCATCAGAGTCAAGCCTGATAGGGATGATTTCTCCGCCCGCCAACGTCGGCTCGACATAGTAAATTGCGATTGTCTCTTTGGGTATTTCTTTGCGGGCTATCATCGCCTGCAGCCTCAACAGCAACGATTCACTGTGAGTCTCAATAATCCACTGATTATTATCACATGTACTTACAAAAAAATTCGCCAAATGTGCTTGCAACCGGGGATGCAAGTGAATTTCAGGCTGCTCAACACATATTACACTGTCGTCCCTCACTAGTCCTTCAACAATTATCGGCAACATCTGCCCTATACCAAATCCGACATCCGAGGGCCCCACAACAACTCCAGTTCTCTTATCCTGCAGCTGAAGACAAATAACCGGACCAGAAACGTCGTCTCCAATACCAGCTGAGGATAAAGTATAGGGAACCTCAAACAAGGAAAACCAATTATTGATATCTTCCGTTATTTCAGGACGCTCATAAATGAAGCGAGCAACGTTTTCACCCTGCTTGCCTACAGATTCATTCTGGTCAGTCTTCGGTGAATAAATACGGCTAGGGTGAACTCGCAAAGGCCCCAGATAAGAAATAGAACCAAATTTATCCTTTAGATCTCTAGCCAGCCCTCCGACAGTGAAGTTCAGATAGGCAAACCCCTCTCTATCTTGAGTAGGGTTTAACTTTGAGTCCAACGTCACCATAGATGGCGTCGAGTAGTTCAAGTCACTTCTAAAACTTATATAGTCGAGAACCTTCGCTACTTCCGCATCCTTATTAACAAACCTAGGTCTACCGGTCAAATAATCACTCGCTGCCGCAAACGCATCTCGCCCAGAGAAAGAGAACGTTTTCGCCGCCGCAATCTTCATCGAGGGCGCTTTCTTTTTAAAATCATCCAATTGCTTTAAGGCTTTACCTTTTTCTTTCTCATTCGGATCATCCGCTCTCTTCTGCAGCTCGGACAAATCAGACTTCATCCCCCTAACCACCTGAGGCAATATAGAACTAACATCTGTATAAAATAAAACTGCCCGATCATCAGCATTACTTACAGAGACCGACATCGAATTCAGGTACGAAAAACCTTTATGCTCTTTTTCCCCATCAATGTATTTATAGACCAGCTCATACTCTCGTCGTCTAGTAGTCCCAAATACATCAAACTCCATACCTGCGAAAGCTTGTTTTTTTCTAGGCACGTAGGAAAACTTGAATGCAATTGGGCGTTCTGGATCATGCCCATGAACCATCGATGAAAAATCACCAAGATCAACATACTCACCGTTTGATACTAAGCCACCTTGAACATTCGGCCTAGTCAGAGATTGTTTAAGCAGCATTAAAGAATGAATTATGGAACTTTTCCCCGATGAATTAGGACCGTAAATCAAAGTAATCGGGGCAAGTTTTATTTTCTGCCAATCTGAAAAGGCTTTAAAATTTTTAATCGATAATATTTCTAACATAAATCTTCCCTGATTTTTAAAAGTCAATAATGGCACATCGCCTCAGACTTTAAAAGGTCCCCATAGAAATCCCCTCAAGCTAAGCTTTTCTTTGCGCATTCGTAAGCGGCGAGACCATTACGCCACTGTTGCAGTCACCAAAAGCACGCTTTATAGTTTCATATCGCTGCGGTATGTCAGCGACAGGGTTTCGCAGCCCTACCAAAATAGAATCAACCTGCACAGTCATCAGACCCTCAGGCGGAGCCCGCCTGCGTCTTGTTTATGGCGGCTGTGCGTGGGAGACCTTCGGGTCTGCCGGGGGTGATTCTTCCTGGTCTGCGAACCCGCGCACAGTTGCCACCCAGGCTGTTTCGCAGCAGCAAGGTGGCAGTTCTTTTTACTCAAAATAGAATCGAACCTTATGACTACAGAACACCCACCCCGCCGCTTCACCCCCATGTCCCAGTCCGCCACCGACTACCCCGTCCTGCTCATCGACAGCGACGCCCCGCTCAGCGAGCTCCACGCCTGCGCCAGCGAGCGCTTGAACGCGGCCCTCGCCTATCTGAACCTGATGGCCTGTTCCAGCGTGTCCGACTATGCCGAGCACGACATCAATACCGTCGCCAATACTGCCCGGATTATGGTGCAGGATGTGGCGGATGTGTTTTTGGTGATTGAGCGGCGGGGGTTTGAGGTGCCTGGGGTGGCTTGATGGGATTTGAGGTGTGAGAGAACCCGCTTTGGCGGGTTTTCTGGTTTTTGGTGGGTTGGAAATTGGCGGAAGGAGCTAGATTTTTGGTGTCTGGGCTGCCGTCATCGCTGCCTCGCCAAGGCTCGAGAGCTCCCACCTTTTGATTTTTGCGGGTCTTGGAACGGGGGTGATCGCGGCAACCGCTGTGGCGGTGTTCTCGGTGGATGCCTATCATGGTGCCTTTCGCTCAACGCCCCAGGAAATGCCCATGCCCGCCCTCACCTTCCGCAACGCCCTCCCCGCCGATGCCGACCGCTGCTTTGAAATCGAAACCACCGCCTACGAAGGCGATGAAGCCGCGACGCTGGAGAAGATTGCCACGCGCATTGCGCAGTACCCGCAGGGCTTTTTGATTCTGGAGGCGGATGGCGCGGTGGTGGGGTTTATCAATTGTGGTTGCGCCTATGACGTGGTGATGTCGGACGAGGCGTTCAAGGAGTTGGTGGGGCATTCGGCCGAGGCGCCGAATGTGGTGATCATGTCGGTGGTGGTCGACCCGGCGCAGCAGGGCAAGGGGTATTCGAAGCTGTTGATGACCGAGTTTGTGCAGCGCATGCGCGACCTGGGCAAGCAAACGATTCATTTGATGTGCAAGGAGCAGCATGTGCCGCTGTATGCGCGCATGGGCTATGCGTATGTGAAGCCGTCGCCGTCGGAGCATGGCGGGATGGCGTGGCATGAGATGGTGATGGAGTTGTGATGACGGCGCCGATTGTAGAGGTCAGCGACCAGCACAGCGCGGAGGCCGAGCGGGTTCTCGGCGACGCCCTTGCGGTGTTCAATGAGGCCGCCACCGGTTACAACGACCGGCGCCCGTTAACGGTGCTGATCAAGGACCCGGCCACCGGGCAGATTCTCGGCGGCATCAACGGCAAAACCACGCTGGGCATGGCGTTTCTCGACCTGTTTCACTTGCCCGAATCCCTGCGCGGTTCGGGGCTGGGCAGCCAGTTGTTGCACGCCTTTGAAGACGAAGCCCGGCGCCGGGGGTGTGCGAATGCGGTGTTGTATACCTTGAGTTTTCAGGCGCCGGGGTTTTACGAAAAGCATGGCTGGGTGCGGTTTGGCGAGGTGCCGTGTGAACCTCAGGGCAGCAGCCGGGTGTTTTTGTCTAAGCCGCTTTAGGGCTCAGGGCTTTGCCGAACAGGCGGTTGCCATGGGTTTCGCCCTGAAAGCTATAGGTCGGTTCGCCCAGCAGGTCATACCCGCGCCGGGGGTAAAACCCCAGGGCGCGCTCGTTGCGCACCCACACCGTCGCCCACAACAGCGCAGCGCCACCCGCCGCCGCGCGCTGTTCTGCCGCTTGCAGTAGTTGGAAGCCGATGCCCAGGCCGGTGAAGCGTTCCTGGATGTACAGGCGTTGCAGTTCGGCCACGCCCGGCGTTTTGATCATGGGGTGTGGCGCGTTGAGTTTGAGTTGGGCGAAGCCGACCAGGTGGCCGTCGGCTTCAGCCACCATTAGCGAGACGTCCGGCTGGGCCAGCAACCCGGCGATGGTGTCAGGGGCGAAGGCTTGCAGCACTTCGGTGGCAATCGAGGTGCGAATGCCTTGGGTCGCATAGGTGTCGAGGAAGACCTGCATGCCCAGCACGCCGACGCATTGGGCGTCGTCGGGCATGGCGAGGCGAAGGGTGATGGCCGGCATTGAGCGTCCTTACTCGGGGGGATGAAGGCCGACGTTTTACCATGAATGTTGCCACTGCGCAGGCGCCGCAGTAGGGTTTACGCCTCGCCAAATCCGCAGGAGCGTGCCATGAGCTTTTTTTCCGACCCCGATGCTGTCGCCCGTTATGCCGAAGGCCCCGTGCGCCTGGTGCCGGGCTTTGAAGGGTTGCAACGCATGACCACCCTGCTGCTGCGTGAACGCGTGCCGGCCACCGGCAATGTGCTGGTGCTGGGCGCGGGCGGCGGGCTGGAGTTGAAACGCTTTGCCGATGCCGAGCCGGAGTGGCGCTTTGTGGGGGTGGACCCGTCGGCGGAGATGCTGAAATTGGCGCAGGCGACGTTGGGGCCGTTGAATGAGCGCGTGCAGTTGCATGAGGGGTATATCGACAGCGCGCCATTGGGGCCGTTTGATGGGGCCACGTGTTTGCTGACGTTGCACTTCATTCCGGCGCAGGAGCGGCTGCAAACGCTGAAGGCGTTGTGGCAACGGCTGCGGCCGGGGGCACCGCTGGTGGTGGCGCATCACAGTTTTCCGCAGGCGCCAGAGGAAAAACTGCGTTGGTTGAAGCGCTATGCGGCGTTTGCGGTGGATTCGGGGGTGCCGGCGGCGGACGCCGAGCGGGCGATTGCGGCGATCAGCGAGAAGTTGCCGGTGCTGTCACCCGAGGCGGATGCAGCGTTGATGGCTGAGGCCGGGTTTGAAGGGGTTGAGTTGTTTTATGCGGGGTTCAGCTTCAAGGGGTGGGTTGGCTACAAACCCATCTGAAGCCACTTACCTGTGGCGAGGGAGCTTGCTCCCTCGCCACAAAAAGGCGGTTACCAACTGCCAGACGCCCCGCCACCACCGCTGGATCCCCCGCCGCCAGACGAGCTGCTGCTGGAGCTGGAACCGGAACCGCCCGAACTCGAACCCGACCCGCCGTCAGAACCCCCATCTGAAATACTCGCAACAAACAGAATAAACGCCACAATCGACGCCGCCGGTATCGCCACCAGCCAATCCTGGTAGCCATGCCCCAGCAGCAACCCCACCGCCCCATACACCGCCGCCACCGCCAGCACCCGTACGACGAAAAACCGCGGGCTCTTGCGCCATGACTCGCGCATCACGAAAAACAGCCCCGCGTATAACCCCAGCACCAATGCGCTGCCCAGCGGCCAGACCAGCCAGTGCACGAAGTTGACTTCGACAAAGTGGTCAACCACCAGCAGCCCGACGATGTACGCCAGCAACGCCACCACGCCGTAGAAGACCGCGCGCGCCAGCCATAGCGCGCCGAAGGTGGCGCCGCCGATCAGCATGGTCAGCGGCATCACCAGCAGAAACATCGGCCAGTCAGCCCCGCCGCCCAACAACGCCAGCAACACGGTCGCCAGCGCGGTGGCGATCAACCCCCGGCGCCAGTGCAGTTTGCCGGCAGCGATCAACACGCCGCCGATGGCACCGGCGATAAACGCCAGCAACACGGCGATGATCTGCGGGTTCACTTCCCGCGCGGCGGGCGGCGGCAGGTCGCCGCCGTCCACCAGCAGGGTCAGGTCAGTGACGGCCTGTTGCACGCCGCCGGCAAAGTCGCCCTGACGAAACGCCGGGGTGATGTGTTCTTCGATGATGCGATGGGCCAGCAGGTCGGTGACGGTGCCTTCCAGGCCGTAACCCACTTCGATGCGCACCTTGCGGTCTTCCTTGGCCACCACCAGCAGGATGCCGTCGTTGACGTCCTTGCGCCCCAGTTTCCAGGCGCGGAACAGTTGGTTGGCGTAGTCCTCGATGCCCGTGCCGCCAGTCGTCGGCACCAGTAACACGGCGACTTGCGCGCCTTTGCGCTGTTCAAGGGCGGCGAGTTGGTCTTTGAGGCGCGTGGTGGTGCCGGCATCCAGGGTGTTGGTGAGGTCGATCACCCGTTGGTCGAGGGCAACGCCGATGGGCGAAGTGTCCGCCAGGGCGGTGCCCAGCAGGCCGATAAACACCAGCGCCACCAGGCTCAAGACGGATTGCCGCACAGTCGCCATCATACTTTGTTACCTGAAGTTTCTTCCTGAAGGCGCCGACTCTACCTTATCGGCGTTTAATACGTGACCCCGCGCCGTTGACTATCTAAACTCCTCGTACGTAGCAAAACGCCATAAGTCGAGAAGCCCATGAACCTGCAGCACCGCAATAACGTCAGCGTAATGGGCAACGGCACCTCGACCCTAGTGTTTTCCCACGGTTTCGGCTGCAACCAAGCGATGTGGAACTACCTGGCGCCGCAATTTACCGACCGCTTTCGGGTGGTCATGTATGACCTGGTGGGCGCCGGATTGTCGGACCTCGCGGCCTTCGACAAAGCCAAATACAGCGCGCTGGACGGCTATGCCCGCGACTTGAACGAGCTGATCGGTGAGTTCGCCATCGGCCCGGTGATTCTGGTCAGCCACTCGGTCAGCGCGATGATCGGCACCCTCGCCGACCGCCTGGCGCCGGGGCGTATTGCCGCCCATGTGATGATCGGCCCGTCGCCGCGTTATATCGACGACGCGGGCTACGTCGGCGGCTTCACGCGCAGCGACATCGACGACCTGCTCGACACCCTCGACAGCAATTACCTCGGCTGGTCCAGCGCCATGGCACCGGCCATCATGGGCGCGCCAGCCCAACCGGCGTTGAGCGTGGAGCTTACCGACAGCTTCTGCCGCACCGAGCCGGAAATCGCCAAGCAGTTTGCGCGGGTGACGTTTATGTCCGACAACCGCCGGGACGTGGCCGGGCTGACCACGCCGGTGCTCATCCTGCAATCGAGCGACGACCTGATCGCGCCGGTGGCCGTGGGCGAATACCTGCACAGCGTGTTGCCCAACAGCACTTATTGCCTGGTGGACAACATCGGCCATTGCCCGCACATGAGCGCGCCACAGGCGTGCACGGCGGCGATGGAAGCGTTTTTGGCGCCGTGGGCGGTCGCCCATGCCGGCTGAACTGTTTGACAGCGCCGCCTGCGCCCTGGCCGTCACCGCCGAGGACGGTACGATCCTGCAAGCCAACACGCGCCTGAGTGAATGGCTGGGCTTCAGCAGCGCCGAGCTGTGTGGCCGGCGTTTTCAGGATTTGCTGACCATGGGCGGGCGGATTTTCCACCAGACGCATCTGGCGCCGATGCTGCGCATGGGCGGCAGCGTCACCGAGGTGAAGCTCGACATGCTGCACCGCGACGGCCACAAGGTGACGGTGCTGCTCAACGGCATCAGGCGCGACAATGCCGACAGTACGGTGTACGACCTGGCGCTGTTCGGCACCACCGACCGCGACAAGTACGAGCGCGAACTGCTCAACGCACGCAACCTCGCCGAAGCGTTGCTGCAGGAAAAATCCGCGACGGAACTCGCCCTCAAGCAGGCCCAGGCCGAACTGAGCGAGGCCTACGCCATCGCCCAGCGCCGTGCGCTGTTTGCCGAACAGATGGTGGCGATTGTCAGCCATGACCTGAAAAACCCGCTGACGGCGATCCGCATGGCGTCGGATTTTCTCGGTCGTGGCGAGCGTACGCCCAAGGAACGCCAGTTGCTCGGGCATATCGGCCAGTCGTCCGAGCGCGCCCAGCGCATGATCGCCGACCTGCTGGACTTTACCCAGGCCCGCGTCGGCCACGGCATCACCATCAAGGCCGCGCCACTGGATTTGCACGGGGTGATCCACCGCGCCGTGGACGAACTGCGCGTGGCCTTCCCCGCCGCCACGCTGGAACACACCGCCGAAGGCCATGGCGATGCATGCCTGGATGCCGACCGGGTGCAGCAGATCATCGGCAACCTGGTGGCGAACAGCGTGGCGTATGGCGACCTGCAACGGCCGATCACCATCACCTCGCGCCTCGGCGCCAGCGGCTGTGAAGTGTCGGTGCACAACCACGGCGCGGTGATTCCCGACACCCTGATCGCGGTGCTGTTCGAACCCATGACCCGTGGCACCGACAAGGGCAGCGACGTGCGCAGCGTCGGGTTGGGCCTGTACATCGTGCGCGAACTGGCCAAAGTGCACGGCGGCGATGTAGCAGTGAGCTCCTGCGCCATACGGGGCACGACGTTTACCGTGACGTTTTAGTTCACGTAGGCGTTGCCCTGCATCACCGGCTCGACGCTGCCGGTCAGTATCACGCCGCCCTTCCCGTCCCACTGCACCGTGACCGTGCCGCCGTCGCATTGCACGTCTACCCGCTCGTTCAGCAGCCCGCGCCGAATGCCATTGATCACCGCGCCGCAGCAGCATGAACCCGAGCCCAACGGCACGCCGCCGCCACGCTCCCAAATGCGCAGGCGAATATGGTCACGGCTCAGCACTTGCACGAAATGCACATTGGTCCTGGCTGGAAACAGCGGGTGAGTTTCCAGTGCGGAGCCTGCGGCGGCCACGTCGATGGCGGCGATGTCGTCCACAAAAAACGTGAGGTGCGGGTTGCCCATGCTGCACGCTGCCGGGTTGCCGTCGAGGGGCAACAAGCGCGTGTCCATGGCGCCGGCCAATGGCACGTCGGCCCAATCCAGCGACGGCACCCCCATGTACACCGACACCCGTCGCCCGTCCTCGCGCGTGCAGGCCAGCAAGCCACGGTCGGTGCGCAGTACGACCGAGTGGCTGCCGGCTTCACACATCAAGCGGTCGGCCACGCCCCGGGTGGCGCTGCCGCAGGTTTGCAGGGGCGTGCCGTTGGGGTTCCAGAATTTGATGCGGGCGGCGGCGTCTTCGCAGTCGAGTATCACCGCCAGCTGGTTGAAGCCGATGCCGGTATGGCGGTTGCCCAGCTTGCGGGCGATGGCCGCGGTGATCGGGTCGCTTTGGCCACGGCGATCAATGATGATGAAGTCGTCACCATGGGCGTGCATCTTCACGAACGGCAAGGTCATGGACGCTCCTGTAATCAAACTGAACGAAAGCCCAAGCATACGGGAGTTTCATGCGGGTGGTTTTAGCCGCGTGCTAGCGTGACGGTGTTCGAGCCCAGCAGAGCTGCCCATGAAAAAAACCACCCTCGCCTTGTCCGTACTGTTTGCCGCGTTTTCCCACACAATTTTGGCTGCCAACCTCTGTCAGCCCGTCGCCTCCAACCCGGCGAACACAGCCTTTTTGGCCGCTGCTCAACGCCACGTGGGCGATCAACCCCACCCGCTGGCGCACCTGCACACCGAAGGCACCCTGCCGAACCACGGCATTCGCGAGCAGAGCATCGCCGCCGAAAAAGACTGGCCCGTGATGCGCCAGGCGGCGCTGGCGTGGCGTTTGAGCGGCGACCCGCGTTATCTCAAGCAAGTCGACGACTTCCTCGCCGCCTGGGCCGATGTGTATCAGCCGGACTTCAACCCCATCGACGAAACCAACCTCGACATGCTGATCAACGCCTATGCCTTGACCGCCGACCATTTACGCCTGGAAACCCGCGACGCCAGCCGCCGTTTGATCAGCAGCCTGGGCAACGGCTACATCGCGCGCATCGAGCAATTCCACGGGCAGAAAAAAGGCACCCAGACCAACAACTGGCAGAGTCATCGCGTCAAACTGGTGACCGTGGCCGCCGCCGCGCTGGGCGACAAGGCGATGCTTGCGCAGGCCCATCAACTGTTCAAACAGCAAATCGCCGACAACGTGCTGCCCGACAGTTCGGTCACCGACTTTCAGGACCGCGACGCCCTGCATTACGTGGTCTACGACCTCGAACCGCTGGTGCAGGCCGCGCTGGCGGCGAAGGCGAATGGCGAAGACTGGTTGAACCTCAAAAGCAACGGCGCCTCACTCGCCGCCGCCCTCGATTGGCTGGTGCCCTACGCCAACGGCCAACGCAGCCATCAGGAGTTCGTGCACACCCACGTGCAATTCGACAAAGACCGCGCGGGCGTGGGCGAAGCGGGTTACAGCGGCACCTGGCAACCCAAAAGCAGCGCCACACTGTTCTGGCTCGCGGCGCAACTGGACGCGCGTTACCTGCCGGTGGCCAGGCAATTGGCGCAGCGTCCGGCGGATTGGATCAGTGCCTGTTATTTGAAATAGGTGTGGCGAGGGAGCTTGCTCCCGCTGGGCTGCGAAGCGGCCCCACTAGCTTGATCGAGTCCTTTCAGAAAGACCGCATGGGTTGTTCAAGGGGGCTGCTTCGCAGCCCAGCGGGAGCAAGCTCCCTCGCCACAATGGGTAATGGGGTGAGTGTCAGAGCACGCTGCCCATCGCTTTCATCAACACCAGATCGCGCCCGTAAATGTCCGGCGAATACACCAACCCGCCCTCGCGGTTGACCTCTACCGTCCAGTAGCTCAGCAGCACCGGCACGGGGGTGGCGAGGCGGAATTCGTGGGTTACGCCGGTGGCGAGCAGTTCGTCGGTGCGGGTGCGTTCGGCCGGGCTCACCAGCAGGTCGCGCAACAGCAGCGGCTGTTCCACCCTCACACAACCGGAGCTGAAGGCCCGCGGCCCTTTGGTAAACAGCGGTTGGCTCGGGGTGTCGTGCAGGTACACCGAATAAGGGTTGGGAAAGCGCATCACGATTTTGCCCAGCGGGTTGCGCGGGCCGGCTTCCTGGCGCAGCAGGATGTTGCCGGGGCGCGCCCAGTCGATTTGTTCGGGGGCCAGCGGGCGGCCTTCGGGGTCGAGTACTTGCAGGTTTTGCTGACGCAGGTATTCGGGGTTAAGGCGGATGGCCGGGAGTTTGTCCTCGCGCATGATGGTCGGCGGGATGGTCCAGGTGGGGTTGAGGGTCAGCCGGGTAATGCGGGATTTGAGCAACGGCGTCTGGCGTTCGGCGCGGCCGACTTGCAGGCGGGTTTGCCACACCGGAATGCCGCTTTGGTACACGCTGAGCTGTGCAGCGGCGACGTTGACCAGCACGCCTTCGGGTTCCAGGTCCTGGGCCAGCCAGCGGAAACGCTCCAGGTTGATGCGCAGCTGTTCGCGGCGCACCGCCGGGCTGATATTGAGTTCGGCCACTGTACCGGCACCGATTACTCCGTCAGCTTGCAGCGAGTGGCTGAGCTGGAAGGCCTTGACCGCCTTGACCAGTTCGTCACGGTATTGCCTGCCGCCGGGGGCCTTGGCCAGGTAGCCGCCACTGACCAGCCGCCGCGCCAGCTCCGGCACGCGCGGGTCTTCCATGCCGGGGCGCAGCAAGGGGCCGGTGGCGACCGGGTCCCAATGGGGCAAGGGTTGCAGGCGCAGCGTGGAATAGGCATTGCGCAGGCTGCGGTAGAGGTCGGCGCTGGGGCGGGCCTGGTCAAAGGCCTGGGCCATGTCTTGCAGGCCGATGGCGGCGAACGCCAGTACTTCGGTATTCGGGTCGCGGGCAGGCGGCTGCGAATGCCACAGCGGCTCGAAGCGCGATTGCTGCAGGCGCCCGAAGTGCAAATCCTGCAGGGCTTGCAGGTACTGGCGGCTGACGTCGATGTCGCTGCACAGCACGTTGGCCGTGGCGTCCGGCGTGGGCAGGCTATAGTGGGTGGGGTCCAGGCCGTCGTCGGCCAATAACTGCAACTGCGATTGCAAGGCCTGGCGGCGCTCGTCGGCGGACCACAGCGGCCCATCACCCTGCTGCTGGTAAAAGGCTTGCAGGCGCGCCAGGGCGGCGGGGTCTATGTGCGGAGCAAGGTGGGGGCACACGCCGGGCAACTGTGCCAACGCCTGTTGCACGGGGCTTGTGGCGATCACCGGGATGGGCGCCAGCGGCAGCTCGTCGGCTGTCGCGACCAGCGGCGCAACGAGCAGGCAAATGCTCAAGTAACATGCGTGTTTTTTGAACAATTGACTACGCTCCAATCCACAGTGGGGGGATGTACTGTAGATGCTGACGTTTAACTACCTGTTCGGCCTGTTGGCCGTAAGCCTGGCTACGCTGAGCAATTTTGCGCTCGCCGCCAATCAGACTTCTCCTACTTTGTATAGCAGCCTGGCGCGCTCGGCTCCAGAACTCAATCCCACTGTGTTGAAAAGCGCCCTGAGCGCGGTGCAGTGCGCGGTCAATAATGGTGAGGAACGCTCGGAGCGCCTGGCTGTGATTGACTACTCCCAACCTTCGACCGCTCGTCGGTTGTG
This sequence comes from Pseudomonas tolaasii NCPPB 2192, assembly GCF_002813445.1. Lineage (NCBI taxonomy): Bacteria > Pseudomonadati > Pseudomonadota > Gammaproteobacteria > Pseudomonadales > Pseudomonadaceae > Pseudomonas > Pseudomonas tolaasii. The sequence continues at coordinate 4,484,550 of NZ_PHHD01000001.1, read as the reverse complement.
GATCTTCGATCTGCGCAAAAAGACCCTGGTGCTGCGCGACCTGGTGGCCCACGGCGCCAAATCCGGGGAAAACTTCGCTACCCAGTTCTCCAACCTTGAAGGCAGCCACCAATCCAGCCTGGGTTTGTTCCGCACACAGGAAAGCTACCTGGGGGCCCATGGCTATTCGTTGCGCATGGACGGTCTGGAACCGGGTTTCAATGACCAGGCCCGCGACCGCGCGCTGGTGATCCACGCCGCCGACTATGTGAATCCGGCCTGGAGCAAGCGCGAAGGCCGCATCGGCCGCAGCCAGGGCTGCCCCGCCGTACGCCCGCAGGTGGCGCGCCAGGTGGTGGATAAGCTCAAGGACGGCCAATTCATGTTTTCCTGGTACCCGGACCAGCGCTGGCTGAAGTCGTCGACGTATCTGAACTGCAAGCCCCAACAAGTGGCGAGTAGTCGTACAATCCGTGGTGGTTAGCCTGTACCCACAGATAAAAGAGAGCGACGCATGCTTCTACACAAGTCCACCTGGATCGAGATCGGGCAGTTTCTGGAGCGCAGCCGCACGGTGGTGATCCCCATCGGTTCCAACGAACAGCACGGCCCCACCGGCCTGTTGGGCACGGACTGGATGTGCCCGGAAATCATCGCTGTTGAGGCGCAGAAAAACGCCGATATCCTGGTCGGCCCGACGTTCAATATCGGCATGGCCCAGCATCACCTGGGTTTTCCCGGCACCATTTCCCTGCGCCCTTCCACCTTTATCGCCGCGATTGGCGACTGGGTGCGCTCGCTGGCCGGGCATGGTTTCGAGAAAATCCTGTTCCTCAATGGCCACGGCGGCAACATCGCGACCATTGACGCGGCGTTTTCCGAGTTGTACGCCGAGGCGAGTTTTGCCCGCCGCCCGGCCGGTTTCGCGCTGAAACTGGTGAACTGGTGGGACCTGGAAGGTGTGAACGAGCTGGCCCACCGCCAATTCCCGGTCGGCCACGGCAGCCATGCCACGCCGTCGGAGATTGCGGTGACGCAGTGGGCGTATCCGGAGTCGATCAAGTCAGCCGACTACTCGCCGCAAATCGCCAACACCGGGCCGATCCGCGAAGCCCTGGACTTCCGCGCACGCTTCCCTGACGGCCGCATGGGCTCGGACCCGGCGCTGGCGACGGTGGAAAAAGGCGGGGAATTGGTGGCGTTGGCGGCTAAAGGGTTGGTCAGCACGGTGAACAGCTTCAGTAACGAAGCGAAACCTTAAAGCCAAACACAAAGCAAAATGTGGGAGCGGGCTTGCCCGCGATGACGGAGTGTCAGCCAATGATTCATTGACTGATTCACCGCAATCGCGGGCAAGCCCGCTCCCACATTTGGATCTGTGTGTGGCCTGGGGTTACTTGCAATCCTGCGCCGCCATCTCCAGCCGCGACGGCTTGATCGCCGAGGCCAGCGGCTTGCGCTCGTACAAAAATACCTTGCTGCCGTCCTGGGACTTGTAGGCTTCCAGCACGTCATCGGCGGCAATCTTGCTGGTCAGCACCACCTTGGCGTGGCGCGAGTTCTGGGTCACGGTCGAGGTGATGCCGTGTTTTTCAAGCTTGGGCAGCACGCACTGCAAGTAGCCTTCAGGCGTCTTGTCGGTTTGCAGGGTCAGGGTTGGAGCGTTTGGAGCAGTGATACAACCGGTCAGCAACAAAGGGGAAAAAGCCAGGGCCGGGACGAAAAAAGAGCGCATAAACATTCCTGAAGAGAGCAAATAGGGTTCACATCTGCCCGCGTGTCATCCTGCGCGGACCAGGGCCTTGAGCGATGCATCGAACTGTTTCAAGGCGTCGAGTTGTACATCACGTTGCTGTTCTATCTGAGCGGCAATTTCGGGGGCCGCCTTGTCGTGTACCCATACCGATGACACCTGCTTGCGCACCGAGCCTTGGGCCTTGGCGATGTACTGCAGGTCTGCGTCGTAGAACCGCGCGGTAAACCTGGCCTCGACCATGTCGTTACGCTGGGTCAACAACTGGTTATGGGTGTCGAGCATCACCACCACGTCCGGATGCGCCTGAACCAGTTCATCCAGGCTGCTATAGACCGTCACCGACAGAAAAGTGCCCTGCAGCGAACTCATTAACCAATCAATCGCCAGTTCAGGGTCGGAACTGTTGACGAACGCCTCGCGGATTCGCCCGTCGAGATCGCCCTTGGCGCCGTTCAAGGCCATGGCGTGGTAGCGCTCAAGGTAGTCGAGGTTGTCGCGGGTGTTTTCGCTGTACAACACCCCCACCGACTGCGCGCGCGCCAGGGAGTCTACGCTACCGGCCAGCGGCAGCAAATGGCTTGTACGCAGATCGCCGGCAACCGCCGGGTTGGCCAGCAGCACCGCGCCGAGCATCATGGTCATTAAGGCCAGCTGGATTATCGTCCTCATCGCGCATTTCCTTGAACAGCGTCTTGATGGTGCGATTTTGCGCCGTTGCCGGAAAAACAGAACTTGCATTGCTTGATGGTGACTATTATCTGAACCAATAGTGCTCACATAAAACTTATAAGGACCACGCCATGAAGCCCCACCAGAAAACCTTCGACCGCATCCGCGAAGCCGTACTGCCGGAATTTCGCGAGCGCGTCGCCGACTACCTGGTCGACTATGAAACCGTGCTGCAGGACGAAGCCGCCGACGCCGACCAGGCCTGTGCCAGCGCCCAGCAACTGCGCGGTTACCTGCGTGGCCTGAACACCACGCGAGTGCTCGGCATGGCCGACTGGGAAGACCTGGACCGGCGCGTGGCCCAGGAATGGCTGTAACGCCTAAAGCGCGGGGCGCGGTTGGTTGACCCACTCCTGCACCGACGGCCGTTGCCACTGGCGCTCGGCGTAGGCCACCAGTTCGGCTGGCACGTTGTCGCCATTAAGAATCAAGCGGTTGAGCATCACGGCCAAATCCACATCGGCAATCGACCACTCGCCGAACAGGTGGGTCGGGTTGCCCGCCAACAGCATCTGCGCCGCACCAATCAGCTTGCGCGCGGCCGCCTCGGCCACCGGTGACAGCGGCGGCATTTTCTGCCCGTAGAACACCACCAGCGTCGAGCGCTCCTGGCGAATCGGCAGCAAATCGCTGCGCAGCCAGGCCTGCACTTGCCGCGCCCTCGCCCGCAGTTTCGGGTCGGCCGGATTCACCGTTGTGCCGGGATACACCTCGTCCAGGTATTCGCTGATCGCAGAAGATTCCGACAGGGAGAAGTCGCCGTCCGCCAATGTCGGCACACGCTGGGTCAGGGACAGCCTGGCAAAGTCGGCCTGCCGATTGTGCGCGGCGTCCAGGTCCAGGGTCAGCGTGTCGAACGCCAGGCCTTTCTCGCGCAGGGTCACAAACACCGACATCGCATAGGGGCTGGTGAACTGGGCATCGACATACAGGCGCAGCGAGGAAGCGTTCATGGCGGGTCTCCTTGGGTGAAGGCCCACGCTACGAGATCTGCGGCCGGAAAGACAATGCACGGTTTTTATGGGGGCATTCCTGGCGGGAATGGCGAATTCAGGACACCACCGTTAAAAGCACTGATGTTATGTATGCCAACGATAAAAGTGATCGGTTTGCACGATCACTTTTATCGTTTTTCAAGCAACTGTGAAAGGCGGGTATCACTGGGTATTCATCAAGACTTTATCAATAAGGAAAGCGAACAAGTTCTGGAGAAACCTCTCCTGCGGGCTATCGACATTTGTCCCATCAATATTAATACTCAAAAGATCAGCATCCGCCGTCCAGACTACGCACTCTCCAGTGCCGCCCGGAAGCCACACAATTGGCTCAGGACCGGAAGTTGCCAGCACTCTGCTACCGGGAGGAGGTTGGGAAGACGCTATCACAAACTTTGCATTGCCGCTGAGCGGCACACCAGTAGAGTCACCAAAATAGCTGCTCGAAGTCTCGGTTGCAGAGGACACTCCACTGTAAGGAGCTGCAACGGTTCCCGCAAAGGAGCCGGTATGACCAAACTGCGTTAAAACATTCGCCGCCCCCGGGCTTGCCGCCTGATCGCTTGTAATCCACATGACGCCGCCAGCCTTGACATACTCCCGAAACCTTTGCGCTTCCGTTGGGTTAAAAGCACTGTTGTACAGCCCAATTGAAAGCATTGGGTATTTGGCCAATAATTGTTGAGCGGTTAACGATGAGCCAATGACATCCGTTGATGCATCGATAAACTTTATCGCCGCAACTTTATTGTAAATCCCAGTCGCCCCGTAGTTTGAAGGCGAGCCAATTTGGGGCAGCGGCTTGGGGTGACTAGGACTGCCGAGTGAGAGACCTACATACCCAATATTGATAGTCGGCAATACCTTCGGCTTTTCTTCAGGCACTACAGCGGGTTCAACCGGCGCAGGCCGACAGCAATGATGGTGGTGATGGACATGCACATGCACATGCACGTTTGCGCCGTCATCACCACAACCTTCAGGGCAGTGATCACACGCCACAGCATTTACGCAGCAACTGACATCACGCGGAGACTGGTTTGAATCAGACATCATCAAAACTCCCATGGACTCAGGCGTTTATTGATCGGCGGTCGGATTATAAACACCCGTAATCATCAGCCCTGAAATAGGCTGACTGACATCTACTACAAACCCCATCCGGCACTCTGTCTACTGTCAGAACTAACAGTTACTTCTACAGAATCCGTCGACACAAGCCGCCCACAAGCCATTAACCCGAAAACCCTCCCTCATCCAGAAAAGCCTGCTCTTGAGCGGTGGTCGCCCTGGCCAAGACCTTGTTACGGTGGGGAAACCGACCGAACCGCTCAATGATGCGTGCGTGCTCCTTGGCCCAGTGAAAGGTGTTGGCATCCAGATGCTGATTCAGCGCCAAGGAATGCTGTTGATCGGCCGAATCCTCCGAGTGTTCAAACGGCAAATAACAGAACGCGCGCAGCTCGGGTTCGATCAACTGGTCGAACCCGGCATCCAGCATGCGCCGGGCGTAAAGCCGGGCCAGCGGGTCGGTGGCGAACATATGCGCAGTGCCGCGAAACGCGTTGCGCGGGAACTGATCCAGCAAAATCAGCAACGCCAGACCGCCTTGGGCAGTCTCAAGCCAGCGCTCCAGCTCACGCCGTGCGGCTTGCAGGTGGGTGGCGTAAAAGGTGTCGCGAAAGGCCTCGTCAAAGCCTTCGTCCTTGGCGAACCAGCGTTTGGGGCCCGCCTGTTTCCAGAACGCGATCACGGCCTCGGCCGACTGTTCCTGCATGCTCATCGTCATTGCTCCTGTCAAACCCGCAGATTTCATCATCGACGCCCGAGTAATCCATTAAGTTTCCTCGATGTACCGCAAATTCAACAAAGGGTTTACCTGATGATCCACCGTCTCTTCCAGGTTTTCAGTGATTCGAACCACGAAGTCCGCAGCAAATTGTTTGGTATTTACGCGGTATTGATCGCGATCAATGTCGGTGCCTGGCTATGGGCGCTGGTGGCATTTCATGACCACCCGATATTGCTCGGCACCGCCCTGCTTGCCTACAGCTTCGGCTTGCGCCATGCGGTGGACGCGGACCATATCGCCGCCATCGACAACGCCACCCGCAAGCTGATGCAAGAGAAAAAGCGCCCGGTGGCCGTGGGGTTCTTTTTCTCGCTGGGGCACTCGTCGGTGGTGGTGCTGGCATCGATCGGCGTGGCTTTTGCCGCCGCCACCATGAAGGAGCATTTCGACGGTTTCAAGGCCATCGGCGGCGTGATCGGCACCAGCGTGTCGGCGCTGTTTTTGCTGGTGATCGCGCTGATGAACCTGGTGATCCTGCGCTCCATCTACAAGGCCTGGCGCCATGTACGCCAGGGCGGCGCCTACAAAGAGGACGATTTCGACCTGCTGCTGGCCGACCGTGGCTTCATGGCGCGCATCTTCCGCCCGCTGTTTCGCCTGATCAGCCGCAGCTGGCACCTGTACCCGCTGGGTTTTCTGTTTGGCCTGGGGTTTGACACCGCGACGGAAATCGCCCTTCTGGGCATCTCCGCGACGCAGGCGGCGCAAGGGTTGTCGCCATGGTCGATCATGGTGTTCCCGTTGCTGTTCAGCGCCGGCATGTCGCTGGTGGACACCCTCGATGGCCACCTGATGCTCGGTGCGTATGGCTGGGCGTACATGAAACCGATCCGCAAGATCTACTACAACATGAGCATCACCCTGGTGTCGGTGGTGGTGGCGGTGATCATCGGCAGCATCGAGGCGCTGGGGCTGATCGTGGACCAGCTGGAACTCAAGGGTGACTTCTGGGGTTTTATCGGCAGCCTGAATGACAGCTTCGGCATGCTGGGCTACATCATCATCGGCATTTTTGTCGCCAGCTGGGCGGCCTCGGTGTTGCTGTACCGCTTGCGCGGGTTTGACCGGTTGGAGGTCAACCGCCCGGCCTGACTTCTGTGACAAACAGGCTTGTTATAGCAAACCCGCTTGTTGTGGCGAGCAGGCTTGCCACAACAGCCCAGCTTGCCACAACGGCGGGTTTAGAAATCCACCGTCGCCGAAACCTTGACCGTGCGCGGTTCGCCCTGGGTCAGGTAGTTGTTGGACGTCGACGCCGAGGCCCAGTACGCCTTGTTGGCCACGTTTTCAACATTGGCGCGCAGGGTGATGTACTTGTCGTCGGCCTTGAAGCCATAACGCGCGCCCAGGTCAACGCGGGTCCAGGCCGGGATGTTCAAGGTGTTGGCCGCGTTGACGTATTCACCCCCGGTGCGCAGCACCCGCGCACTCAAGGCGGCGCCCTGAATACCCGGCACGTCCCAGTCGGCGCCCACGTTGTACTGGAAGCGCGGCACACCTGCGGCGCGGTTGCCATCGGTAAGGCCGTTGGAAGTCTTCTTCAGTTCGGTGTCCATCCAGGTCGCACCGGCCAGCAGGCGCAGGCCGTCGACAGGCTCGCCGAACACATTCAGCTCCACGCCTTTGTTGACCTGTTCACCATCGACGCTGAAGGTGTTGGTGCCGTTGGGGTTGCGGTTGGTTGCGCTGTTGGGCTGTTCGATGCGGTACACACCCAGCGTCGCGCCGTAGCTGTCCCAGTCCAGCTTCACACCGGCTTCGGTCTGCTTGCTGCGGTTGGGCGCAAACACTTCGCCGGGGTTGGTGACGTTGGTCAGCGGCGCCGTCGGCCCCTGGGCCAGGCCTTCAATGCGGTTGGCGTAGAACGACACGTGCTCCCACGGTTTGACCACCAGGCCATACACCGGCGTGGTGATGGTTTCGGCGTAATTGGCGTTGCGCGCGCCGGTGGTGGTGTTCCAGGCATCCACTTCGATGGTCTGGCGCCGCACGCCGAGGGTCAGCAGCACGCGGTCGTCAATAAAGCCCAGTGTGTCGGACACGGCGGCGCTCTTGATGCGGTTTTTGCCGACGATGCGCGGGTCGTGGATATCGCTGCCGAAATAGGTGACCGTCGGGCGCGGCACCTGGGTCGGGTTGTACAGGTTGCCCGGCACGCGGTTGGCCTGCAGGATCGCCTCGAACGCCGAGCGCTGCTCGCCCCAGATCCCCGACAAACCGAAGTTGACCTGATGGGTCACCGGCCCCGTAGTGAAATGCCCGTTCAACCCGGCCATGGCGCTTTTGTTGTCTTCGTCATGGGGCGAGTACAAAAAGCCCACGCGCCCGCTGCCGTCGTTGCCCACATACAACGAGGAGTACTGGCCATTTTCCCGGGTGTGCTTGGCGCCACCGCCCACGTAGGCGGTCCAGTGTTCGTTGAGGTCATACTCGGCATTGAACATGCCGTAGGTGTCTTCCAGCTCCGACCAGCTCCAGTCCTGCGCGTAGTTGTGGTTTGCCGACGGGGCTTTGGGCACCTGTGTGCCGTTGGGGTACACCACGGAGCGGCCATTGTTGATGCGTTCTTTCTGGTAGCCGACATCGGTGGACACCCGCAGGCGGTCGCCACGGTAATCCAGGGCCACGGCGATCATCTGCGAGCTTTTGTTTTCGTCATCGATGGCCGTGTCACCGCCGTGCCGGGCCAGGTTGACCCGTGCGCCAAAGCGGTTGTCTTCGCCAAAACGCTGGCCGAGGTCAATGTGGCCACCGGTCTGGCCGTCGCTGGCGTAGTCCAGCGTCACGCTGCGCGCAGGCACATCCTCGGCGCGCTTGGGCACCAGGTTGACGCTGCCACCAATGCCACTGCCGGCGGGCGACACACCGTTGACGAAGGCATTCGGGCCTTTGAACAGTTCCACGCGCTCCAGGGCTTCGGTGGTGATGATCTGCCGCGGCAACACGCCGTACAGGCCATTGAACGCGATGTCGTCAGTGTTCAGCGGCAGGCCGCGAATGATGAACATCTGCGCAAAGTTGCCGAACCCCGAAGACTGGCGCACCGACGCGTCGTTGAGCAACACATCACCCACGGTACGCGCCTGCTGGTCGGCGATGGTTTTGGCGGTGTAGCTGACCACGCTGAACGGCACGTCATTGATCGAGCGGTTGCCCAATACACCCAGGCGCGCCGAGCGCGCCACCTGGCCGCCGCCGTAGGTGTCCGCCTGCGCCCCGCTCGCCTCGCCGCTGATGGTGGTGGCGCCGAGTTCCACCGCCCCGTCGTTGGCTGCCGGCACCACGGTGTAACCACCGGCGCCGGTGCTTTGCAGGGTGTAGCCGCTGCCTTGCAGCAACTGCATGAAGCCGGCTTCTGCGGTGAAATCGCCGCGCAAGCCCGGGCTTTGCCGGTCATTGAGCAATCGGGAATCAAACGACAACGGCACGCCCGACAGCGCCGCGAACTGCGCCAACACATTGCCGAGCGGGCCCGCCGCAAGGGTGTAGCTGCGCGCTGAGCTGGAGGCAGCCGCATCCGCCGCCAACGCGCTGTGCAGCGGCGCGATGGCCGCGAGGGCGACGGCCAGGCTCAAGGCCTTCAACGGGCGGGGGCAGTATGGGAGCGGTCTGGCGGTCATGGGCATTCCTGTCGGCGCGGTGCAAAGTGAGGGGTTCTCCTCTACACCGCACGACAACGAAAAAGGTATCAGCGAAAAATGAAAAAGATTCAGCGCGGTTCCACGGTGACCCAATAACCGCTCAGGCTGCTGACCTTTACCGGCAGGGTTTCCTGCAACAGGCGCAGGCTGGCGTCGGTGTCACGCAGCGGGAACGCCCCGGAAACGCTCAACCCGGCCACGCTGTCGTGGCAACGCAACACGCCGGCACGGTAGCGGCCGAGCTCGTCGAGCAAGTCCGCCAGGCGCATTTGCTGGGCCAGCAACATGCCGTTTTCCCAGGTCTGGGCGCCCACATTCAAAGGTTCCACAGCAGCCACCCGGTCACTGTCGAACGCGCTTTGTTCGCCAGCCTTGAGAATCAGGCCCTGGGCGGCATGCCGCGGCAGCATTTCCACCGCGCCTTCGATCACCGCGACACGGCTGTTCTGCTCGCCCACCCGCACGCTGAAATGCGTGCCCAAGGCGCGGGCGGTGCCGTGGCGGGTCTGCACGATGAACGGGCGATGACTGGGCGCCGGGTCTTTAGCGGTGGTGATCATCACTTCGCCCTGCAGTAACTCCACACGCCGCACCTGCTCGGTAAACGCGATGTTCAATGAGCTGGCGGTGTTGATCAGCAAACGCGTGCCATCAGGCAGGGTCAGCTGACGCTGTTCGCCGATGGCCGTGTGCTGGTCGGCGGTCCACGGCTGCCAGGGTTTGTAGCGATAAGCCAGCCACGTCGCCGGGCCAGCCAGCAGCAGCAACCCCAATGCCTGACGGCGGCCGAGGGATTTTTTGCGGCCGATGCGCTTGAGGGTGTCGCCGGCAATGGCGCCGGGCACCGTGTTGAAATCCCCCAGAATCGCCTCGGCCCGCTGCCACGCCTGGGCGTGCTGGGCGCTGCGGCCCTGCCATTGGGCGATGGCGCGGCGGTCTTCGTCAGTGGCGCTGCCCGATTGCAGCTGCACCATCCAGTCGGCGGCTTCGCCGAGGATTTGCGGGTCAATTGAAGGAGTCATGCCACGCTCAGGCAGGCGAGAAAGGCGTCGCGCATGTAGCGCTTGACCGAAACCAGCGACACCTTCAATTCATCGGCAATCTGCGGGTAGGTCAAACCGTCGATTTGCGACATCAGAAAGGCCTGGCGTGTTTTCTCCGGCAAATCGCGCAGCATGGCTTCGATGCGATACAGCGCTTCCAGGATCAACCAGCGGGTTTCCGGTGACGGCACTTCCTGTTCGGGCAGGTGGGCAATGGTTTCAAGGTAGGCGCGTTCGACTTCCTGGCGGCGCCAACTGTCGATCATCAGGCCCTTGGCGATGTGGGTGAGCAAGGCGCGCGGCTCGCTGCCAAACCCTGCGCTGTTGTGGCGAGTCAGCAGACGCAGGAAAGTGTCATGGGCCAGGTCGGCAGCGTCGCTGGCATTGCCCAGCTTGCGGTCGAGCCAGCGGTACAACCATCCGTGGTGTTCGCAGTACAGGTCCCTGACAGGCAGATTTAGCGAAGACGACATGCAGATCACCGGCGCGAGGCCAAGAGTAATTAAGAATTGATCGCATTCTAATCTGCCACGAAGGACGCTGGCAATTTCACTGATCGCTCATGCTTGCACCACATGCAGATAGAACGCGTGGAACATGAAATACGCACACCCCGCCAGCGCCAACCCCATGCAACGGTTGAACACTACAAAGGCGGACGCCCCGGTAATCCGCTTGCCCAGCACCGCGCCGAGCAACCCATACACCCAGGGCGCACCGACCGCGCCAAGGCCCAGCAACGCAGAAACCCCGGCAATGGACGCGCCGGTGATATGCGCCGCCGGCAACATCACGCTGGTAATCGGCAGCACCGCCACAATGCCCTTGGGGTTGAGCAGCTGGATCACCAGGCCGTTCCAGAACGTAAGGGTCTTGGCCGGCGCGCTCGATGGCTCCTCCACCACCGGCCGTGCGGTGAACACCTGATAAGCGAGGTACACCGTGTACAGCCCGCCTGCCAACGAAATGTACGGTAACGCCGCCTGGGAAATGATCGCCTCACCGGTGTAGCCAAACAGCACGAACAACAACAGCATCGCGCACCCCACACCGATGAAGAACCCGGTGGAGCGGCGAAACTTGCCCGTGAGCCCGGCGTTGAGCCCCATGAAATTCACGGGACCGGGGCTGTACATGACGCTGAAGGCGTAGAGGAAGATGTCCATGGCGAACCTGCTTTAGAGAAAGGTTGGACGAGTCTACGGAAGGGGTTTGCGCAGAATCTTGTACGTTTGTGGTTGCCACGGCTGGCACCGCGCCTGAGATTACGCCTACCATGTAATGACTAGCCGCCTAAGACGTTGCCCCATGCTCAAAGCCAGTCTGCGTACTCACCTGACCTTGTGGTTTGCCGGTTTATCCTTACTCATCCTGATCATTGTGGGCGTCTACGTCGGGCATATCGCGACCGAGCAGGTCAAGCAGGCCAGCGGCAACGCCCTGCTGAGTACCGCGCGCTCAAGTGCCGCGTTGCTGGCTGTGCAGTTGCGCGAGCGCCAGCTGGAAGTGTCGCTGCTGAGCAAGGCGCCGCTGTTTCGCCGGGGTGACCTCGACGCGCCGGATGTGATGACCTTGATGGAACTGCGCACCCAATCGCGCGCCGAGTACGCGTGGATGGGCGTGGCCGACGCCGAAGGCCGTGTGCGCCAGGCGGTGAACGGCTTGCTGGTCAACCAGTCGGTGGCACAGCGCCCGTGGTTCCAGGCGGGCATGCGCGGCGAGTACACCGGCGACCCGCACGAAGCCGTGCTGCTGGCCAAGCTGTTGCCAGGCTCGGCCAATGGCGAGCCGATGCGTTTTATCGACTTCGCCGCACCCATCCGCAATGCCAATGGCGAGACGATTGGCGTGCTCGGTGCCCACGCACACTGGAGCTGGGTCACGCAGATCGTTGATGCGGCCGTGATGCAAAAAGACGCTGTTCCCGAGATTCAGGCGCTGATCATCGACTTCGACGGCAAGGTGCTGTACCCCGAAATTCTCGCCGGCCAACAGATGCAAAAAAGCAGTCTGAACCCGCCTTCCGGCTGGACCACCGGCAACGGCTACGTGACCGCCTCGGTCGCGGTGCCGAGCCCGTCCAACGCCAGCCTGTCGTGGTACATCGTGGTGCGCCAGCCGCTGGACATCGCCCTGCAACCGGCGCGGGTGCTGCTGTATAAATTGCTGATCCTGGGCGTGCTGGCGGCCATTCTGATTACCGTGGTGGCTTACTACCTGTCGCTGACCCTGAGCAAACCGATTGAGCGGCTGGCGCGCTCGGCCAAGCAGGTGCAGGAACAAAAGCCCGGCGCAGTGTTTGCCCAGGAACATTCGGTGCTGGAAATCGCCCAGCTGGGCCAGTCCATCAGCCGCATGACCCAATCGCTGCTCACCAAGGAGCGCGAGCTGCAAGAGGCCAACGCCTCGCTGGAGGCCACCGTGGTGCAGCGCACCGCCGCCCTCACCCAGGCCAACGCCGACCTGCTGAAACTGGCCACCCACGACGCGCTCACCGGCGTCTACAACCGTCGCCGCTTCGACGAAAAACTCGCCGAGAACAGCCTGCTGTTCCAGCGCACCGGGCGCACTTTTGCCCTGCTGTTGATCGACGCCGACTATTTCAAGCGCGTCAACGACACCTACGGCCACGCGGTCGGCGATGACGTGCTGTGCCAACTGGCCGCGCTGATCGAAAGCACCACCCGCGCCACCGACTTTGTGGCGCGTTATGGCGGTGAAGAGTTCGCGGTGTTGCTGCCGGAAGTCAAAGAGCCGGACACCCCGGAAGTGGTCGCCGAAAAAATCCGCGTCGCCGTGGCGGCGGCACGTTTCCCCACCGTGGGCCAGGTGACCGTGAGTATCGGCGTGGGTGTGGCCGAACCCTCGGACCGCGACTCATCGGCGCTGCTCAAACGCGCGGACAGCCGGCTGTATGAGGCCAAGGGCGCGGGCAGGAACCGGGTGGCGTGAACCGTGCGGTTTGCTTATCACTGAAATAACCGGCAGCGTCTGTATCCGCGCCCCGCCGCTTTTCATAATCGTGCCTCCCGGATGGTTCAGGAAGCACACCCATGCAACCGCTGACAGTTCTGCTGGCCCACGCGGCCGCGCTGGTTTTCACCCTGCTCGGCATTGCCGGGCTGGCGCTGTTACTGGCCTGCCTCGGTCACCTGATTTTCTGATCCGGTGATCATCTGTGGCGAGGGTGAAGCCTCAGTCAATCAACCCGTTCGCGTCATAAAACGGGTACGGCCCCGGATATTCACCGAACACGCCGGTATGGCTGACCACGCCCTGACCGTCCCAGCGATGCAGCAGATAACCCGCAGGTTCCAGGTTGAAGTGCGCGGGCGCAGTTTCTTGCAGGTCGAGCACGATCTGGTGGGAGGTGCCGGGGCACACGCAACTCAGGCTACCGCCGAAGCGGCGCTGCAAGGGGCGGTGCAGATGCCCGCACAGCAGGCGCTCTACGTGCGGGTGGCGCGCGACCACCCGTTCAAGGCCGGCGGCGTTGATGAAGGGTTCGCGGTCCATATGGCCGATGCCGCTGATGAACGGCGGGTGGTGCAGGATCAGCAAGGTCGGCTTGTCGGGTTGCAGCGCCAATTGCGCGTCGAGCCACTGCAATTGGCTGTCGAGCAACTGCCCGCCATGGCCGCCGGGGATGGTCGAGTCCAGGCCGATCAGGCGCAGCGGGTATTCGTCCACAACCCAATCGAGTGGCGCATCTGCCGACTTTGGCAAATAACGATGATCCGAGAATGCTTCCAGCAACGGCCCGCGCGCGTCGTGGTTGCCCGGCACCAGGTAGTACGGCATGTGCAGGCGTGCGAGTTCGGGGTGCAGCACGGCGTATTCATCCGCGCGGCCGAAATCCACCAGGTCGCCGCTGATGACCACGATGTCGGGGCGCGGGTGGCTGGCATTCAGGTGGTCGACGGCACGGCGCAGCGCACCGAGGGTATCCACAACGCCATAAGTAAGGCGCTGGCCGGCTTTGAGGTGCAGGTCGCTGATCTGCGCGACAAGGAAAGGACGATTCAACATAAGTTCTCAGGCGTTCAGGGTGAACAACATGTGCGGCGCAATCGCCAGGGCGATGGGGGCGCCGACGCGGTGCAGTTGGTTGTCGCTGCTGTCCACCAGCAGCGGTTGCGGGGCGCCGACATCCACCAGCAGACGGCTCTGCGCGCCCTGGAAAAACTGCGCGAGCAAATGGCCGTGCAGGTGCCCTTCGCCCTCCATCACCCGCAGGTGCTCGGGGCGGCAATACAGGGTGTTCGGCAAATCGACCCCGTGCCACGGCAAATCACCGCCGCAGACTTTCAGGCCATTGGCTGACGGCTCGATCACCGTGAACGCATTGAGGTTGCCGACGAAGCCTGCGACAAACGCATTGGCCGGTTGCTGATAAATCTCGCGCGGGCTGGCCAGCTGCGCCACACGCCCCTGCTCCATCACCAGAATGCGGTCGCCCAGGGCCATGGCTTCGCCCTGATCATGGGTGACAAAAATCGAGGTGATCCCCAGGCTGCGCAGCAACGCGTCCAACTCACTGCGCAGGCGCTCGCGCAGTTGCGCATCTAGGGCGGCCAGCGGTTCATCCAGCAACAATACTTTGGGCCGTGGCGCCAGTGCGCGGGCCAGTGCCACACGTTGCCGCTGGCCGCCCGACAGTTCGTGGATGCTGCGCTTGCCGTGGTGTTGCAGCCCGACCAGCTCCAGCAGTTCTTCGCAGCGCTTGTTGCGCTCGGGCGCGGGAATGCCACGAATCTTCAGGCCATAGACGATGTTCCCCGCCACATCCAGGTTGGGAAACAGCGCGTAATTCTGGAACACCATGCCCACATCGCGGCGCTCGATGGGCAGGCGCGTCACGTTCTGATCGCCGAAAAATACCTGGCCCGCATCCGGGCGTTCCAGGCCGGCGATCAAACGCAAAGTGGTGGTTTTGCCGCAACCCGACGGGCCAAGAATGGCAAGGGTTTCACCGCCTTCGACGGTCAGGTTCAAATCATGCACGGCCACGGTGCCGTCGGCGAACGCCTTGCGACAGCCGTCAAGGCGAATGGTGATGGCGGTCATCGACGCTCTCCACGGGACAAACGGGCACTGATGGCCTGCAACGCAATCAGCAGCGGTACAATCATCAGCAAAAATATAAGGGTGTAGGCGCTGGCAATTTCCAGGCGCGCTGAGGCATAGCTGTCCGCCAGACCGACCGGCAGGGTTTTGGTTAGCGGCGTGTGCAGCATCCAGGTCAGGTTGAACTCACCCAGGCTCAGGGTGACCACCATCAGCACGCCCGCCAGAATCCCCGCGCGACAGTTGGGCACCACCACGCTGAAAAAGCGCTTGAACGGCCCGGCACCGAGGCTGGCCGCCGCCTCTTCCAGCACCGGCAGTTGCTGACGCTGCATCACCGCCATCACGGGGCGCACCAGGAACGGCAAGGTGAACAGTACGTGGCCGACAAGAATGAATAGCCAACTGCTGCGAAACGCGCCGAACTGGCCGTAGGTCAGCAACAAGGCCAAGGCACTGGCCAACCCCGGCATGGCCACCGGCAGCACCATCAGTTCCTCGAAGGCGCGGCTGAAGCGGTTGTTCATCCGCACCAGCGCATAGGCCGCCGGCACACCGACCACGCAGACGCACACCGCGCAGGCCAATGCCAATTGCAGCGACAGCCACACGGTGGGCGCATAGGCCTGCCACACCTGAACCAGCCAATCGAACGTCACGCCACTGGACAGGCCGACAAAGAAATTGCGCGTCAACCCGGCCAGCAGCGACATCACCACCGGCACCAGCATGAAGGCGCACACCAACAAGGTGAACAGCAGTTGAATCACAAACAGTGATGAGCGCTTCACAGGACTGTCCCCGCGTTTTTCACCAGCCGGCGCGTGAGCAACAACACGGCCCAGGTCACGGCGCCGAGCACCACTGACAGCGCGGCTGCGACGGCAAAATTGGCGTAGTTGGTGAACACGTTGTAGATCGCCACCGGCGTGACGTTGAGCCGCGTGCCCAAGGTGAAGGCCGTGCCGAAGGCGCCCATGGACGTGGCAAAGCAGATCGCCCCGCACGATGCCAGGGCCGGCGCCAGGCCCGGCACGATCACGTCGCAGACCACACGCCAATGCCCGGCGCCGAGCGAATGGGCGGCCTCTTCAAGGCTGCGATCAAGGCTTTCGCACGCGGCCATGACGGTGAGGATTACCCGTGGAATCGAGAAGTACAAATAGCCCACGAACAGGCCTGCCAGCGAGTAGGCGAAGATCCAGCGTTCACCCGCCAATTGCAGGCCGAGTGAAGCCAACAAACCCTGGCGCCCGGCCAACAGGATCACCAAAAAGCCCACCACCACGCCGGGAAACGCCAGCGGGAATGTCAGCAACGCCACCAGCACCGAGCGCCCGAAGAACTGCTGACGGGCGAGGAACACGCCGCTGATGCCGCCGATCAATAACGCGACCAGCGTCACCACCACGGCCAGCACCAGGGTTTGCCCCAGGCTGCCCAGGTATTGCGCGCTGCTCAGCACCTGCCAGTAGCCGCTGCCGTTGCTGTCGCGGCTCTCGGTGCCGAGCACGATCAGATGCGCCAACGGCAACAGCCAGAACGCGAGCAGCACGGCGAACGCGGGGGCCAGGGCCCAGCCTGCGTGTTTGCCCACTTACTTGACCTCGTTCAGGTAACGAGCGGCGAAGGCTTCCTGCACGGCGGCCATTTTTTCGTAGTCCACCACCCCGGCGCGGGCGTAGTCGCTGTCGGGCAGGAACTGCGCGGCCACCTCGGCCGGCATCTTCATCGGGCGCACCGGGCGCAGGTAAGCCTTGGCCCAGAGTGCCTGGCCTTCGTCGGACAGCACGAAGTCGAGGACTTTCTCGGCACTCGCGCGGTGCGGCGCGTTGGCCACCAGGCTCATGACGTACGGCACGCTGATGCTGCCTTCCTGCGGGATCACGAAGGCGACGTTGGCGTTGTCTTTGTAGCGGGCGCGGTAGGCGTTGAAATCGTAGTCCACCAGAATCGGCAGTTCGCCGGACAGCACCCGCGCATACGCGGTCTGCTTGGGCACGATGGGCGCGTTTTTCGCCAGTTTCTGGAAGTAATCGATGGCCGGGGCGAAGTTGTCGAGATCACCACCCAACGCGCGGTTGATCGCCACTGCCGAGACGTAGCCGACGAAGGCGCTGGACGGGTCGAGGTAGCCGACCATGCCTTTGTATTCAGGTTTGAGCAGGTCGGCCCAGCTTTGCGGCACCGGCAAGCCGCCCAAGGCATCCACATTGACCATGATGCCCAGGGTGCCGGAGTGGATCGCGAACCAGTGACCGGCCGGGTCTTTCAAACCGGCAGGAATCCGGTCCCAGGCCTTGGGTTTGTAGGTGGCGACGACGTCGGCTTTTTGCGCCTGCAAGCCGAAGGTCACGCCGTAGTAAACGACATCGGCCACGGGGGCGGCTTTCTCGGCAACCAACTGCGCGAGGGATTGGCCGGAGTTTTTGTTGTCCAGCGGCACTTGCACGCCGGTGCTGGCGGCGATGGCTTTGAGCTGCGTGCCCCAGTCGGCCCAGTCCGGCGGGCAGTTGTAGCAAATCGCAGTCTCGGCGGCCTGGGCCAGGCTGGCCACGCCGCACAGCAGCAAGGCGGACAGGGTTTTACTGAATGCGCGCATCAAGCGTCTCCTGATGGGGTTGAGTGCTTTCGCCGGGCCGGATGTGGCAAGGCAGGCAGTGGGAAATCGGGGCGTCGCCGGCGATCTGCGCCAGCAGTTGGTCAATCACCGTGCTGGCGAGCAGCGCGATAGGCTGCACCACGCTGCACAGGGTCGGGTGCATCTGAGTGCCAAGGGCAATGCCGTCGAAGCCCATCACAGAGAGTTGTTCGGGCACGTTCCAGGCGTTGCGGCGCAGCTCGGCGATCAGGCTGATCGCCAGGAAGTCGTTGGAACACACCAGCGCGGTGGGCGCCTCAATGCCCTGCAGGAAGGGTTCGATGGCGGCGAACTCAGCCTGAGTGTGGGCCGGCATTTCGATCACCGCACGGGGTTCAAGGCCGTACGCGTGCATGGCATCGCAATAACCGGCGTAGCGCAGGCGCGCGCGGTCAGACTGCAAGGCGGGCCCGGCGACCATGCCGATGCGCCGGTGCCCGGCCTCCAGCAGGTAACGTGTGGCCATGGCCATGCCCGCGCGGTTGTCGACCGACACGGCGCTGTAATTGGGGTTGCCGGGTTGGTGATACGCCAGCACGAAGGGGGTTTTCTCGGTGTTCAGGCTGCTGAGTACGCTGTTGCTTTCTGCGTCGGTGACCGTCAACACCAGGCCGTCGACGCGCTGGCGCAACAGTTCTTCCACCACACTGTATTCGCGCTCGCTGCTGTAATCGGTGGTGGCCAGCAACAGGCTGTAGCCCCGCACCCGCGCGGAGCGCTCCATGGCCTGGAACTGTTCGGCGAACACCGGGTTGAGCAGGTTGGGCACCACCACGCCGATCAACTGGGTGGTTTGCAGGCGCAACTGACGGCCGAGCAAGTTGGGGCGAAAGCCCAGCTCGCGGGCGGCGGAAAACACCTGCTCGCGGGTGGTGGGCCTCACTTGGTCGGGGGAAGCAAAGGTGCGCGCGGCAGTGGCACGGGATACACCAGCCAGCCGGGCGACGTCTTTCAAATCAGTCATTGTGTCTCGCTTGAGATCGATCTCATTGACGAGGACAGTAGCGGGGAAATATGGCAATTCGGCGGTGAGGAGATGACAGTTTGATGGCAATCAAATGTGGGAGCTGGCTTGCCTGCGATAGCGGTGGATCAGCCAATACAACTGGCACTGACAGACCGCTATCGCAGGCAAGCCAGCTCCCACATTGGGCCGGGGTATGCCTATAGATAGTCATACTTCGCCGCTACGCTTGAAAAACCGGGGCAGCAAAATCCGCCCACTAACCTTTCGATCTGATCCAAGTGCGGGCACAATGCGTGTCCTTTTTTGGCAGGCACCGCCGCAGGCTCTCAAAAATGATCAAAACGCCGTATTACCTCATCGATAAACAGAAGCTTCTGGTCAACATGCAGAAGATTGCTTACGTGCGCGAGCAGTCCGGCGCCAAGGCGTTGCTGGCACTCAAGTGCTTTGCCACCTGGTCGGTGTTCGACCTGATGCAGCAATACATGGACGGCACCACCTCGTCTTCCCTGTATGAGCTCAAGCTCGGTCGCCAGAAGTTCGAAGGCGAGGCGCACGCCTACAGCGTGGCCTGGGCCGACGATGAAATCGAAGAGATGCTGGATAACTGCGACAAGATCATCTTCAACTCCATCAGCCAATTGCAGCGTTTTGCCGAACGCAGCGAAGGCAAGACCCGCGGCCTGCGCGTCAACCCGCAGGTGAGCAGCTCCGACTACCTGCTGGCCGACCCGGCGCGTCCGTTCAGCCGCCTGGGCGAATGGGACCCGGTGAAGATCGAAGGCGTGATCGATCAAATCTCCGGCTTCATGTTCCACAACAACTGCGAGAACGGCGATTTCAGCCTGTTCGACAAAATGCTGGGTGTGATTGAAGAACGCTTCGGCGCGCTGCTGCACAAGGTCGAGTGGGTCAGCCTCGGCGGCGGCATCCACTTCACCGGCGAAGACTACGCGGTGGACGCATTCTGCGCCCGCTTGAAGGCGTTCTCCGAGAAGTACGGCGTGCAGGTGTACCTGGAGCCGGGTGAAGCGGCGATCACCAACAGCGCTTCCCTGGAAGTCACCGTGCTCGACACCCTCTACAACGGCAAGAACCTCGCCGTGGTAGACAGCTCCATCGAAGCCCACCTGCTGGACCTGCTGATCTATCGCCTGAACGCCAAGCTGGCGCCAAGCGAGGGCGAACACACCTATATGGTGTGCGGCAAATCCTGCCTGGCCGGGGACATCTTCGGCGAATACCCATTTGATCGTCCGCTGGCCATCGGCGATCGGCTGTCGTTCATCGACACCGCAGGCTACACCATGGTCAAGAAAAACTGGTTCAACGGCCTGAAAATGCCGTCCATCGTAGTGAAACAACTCGACGGTACCGTCGAGGTGGTTCGTGAATTTGGTTACGACGACTACCTGTCCAGCCTTTCGTAAGCTGGCGGATAAAGGAGAGATAAAGCAATTGAAAAAGAACGTTCTTATCATTGGTGCAGGAGGTGTCGCCAAGGTGGTGGCCCACAAGTGCGCGCAGCACAACGACGAACTCGGTCGTATTGCTATCGCGTCGCGCAACATCTCCAAATGCCAGGCCATCATCGACAGCGTCAAGGCCAAGGGTAGCCTCAAGGTACCTGCGGACATCAAAGCCTTCGCGCTGAACGCCCTGGACGTGGAAGCGACCAAGGCCCTGATCCGCGAGACCGAATCGCAGATCGTCATCAACGTGGGTTCCGCGTTCCTGAACATGTCGGTACTGCGTGCCTGCATCGACACGGGCGTTGCCTACCTCGACACCGCCATCCACGAAGAGCCGGGCAAGGTCTGCGAGACCCCGCCGTGGTACGGCAACTACGAATGGAACCACCTGGAAGAGTGCAAACAGAAGAACATCACGGCCATTCTTGGCGTGGGCTTCGACCCGGGTGTGGTCAACGCGTATGCCGCGCTGGCAGCACAACAGCATTTTGACCGCATTGATTCGATCGACATTCTCGACGTCAATGCCGGCTCCCATGGCAAATACTTCGCCACCAATTTCGACCCGGAAATCAATTTCCGCGAGTTCACCGGGCAGGTGTGGAGCTGGCAGAACAGCCAGTGGACCAGCAACACCATGTTCGAAGTCAAACGCACCGACGACCTGCCGGTGGTCGGTTCGCAGAACCTTTACCTCACCGGCCACGATGAAGTGCACTCGCTGTCGAAAAACCTCGACGTGCCCAACGTGCGTTTCTGGATGAGCTTCGGCGAACACTACATCAACGTGTTCACCGTGCTGAAAAACCTCGGCCTGCTCTCCGAGAAGCCGGTCACTACCGCCGAAGGCCTGGAAGTCGTGCCGTTGAAACTGGTCAAGGCCGTGCTGCCCGACCCGTCTTCGCTGGCACCGGGCTACACCGGCAAGACCTGCATCGGCGACCTGGTCAAAGGCACCAAGGATGGCCAGTCGCGCGAGTTGTTCATCTACAACGTGGCGTGCCATGAAGAAGCCTTTGCCGAAACCGACAGCCAGGGCATTTCCTACACCGCAGGCGTGCCACCGGTGGCCGCTGCGCTGCTGGTCGCCCGTGGCGAATGGGATGTGATGCACATGGCCAACGTCGAGGAGCTGCCGGCCGAGCCGTTCCTCAAGGCACTGGACGTAATGGGCTTGCCGACCCGGATCAAGGATGAGCACGGTGATCGTGCGTGGGATGCGACTGCCTGAACAGGCGCTCGCTGACCTAAAAAATGCGCCCTCAGGGGCGCATTTTTTTCAGGTTGTTAAGGGTCGACCGACAGAAGCTTTCCACTGCAGGATTGAGTTCTCCAAACGCTCGATGGCTAGCAACGCGGATACCCTGTCATGCTCTGAGCACTCTTCACTTTGCGCATACGCACAGGCTTGTTCGAGAACGTTGGTGAGAGTACCCCTCATGAAAAATCCTGCTGATTTATTCCCCTTGAAGAGCTCAAGCACCTGTGCGAGCCATTGAAGCCAACGCACGATAAGCTGCAGATGCTCTATACCGAGCCCCCCGATAGCCAGAAGCGCAGCGCCAGCCGGTTGAAAGGCACGCGTCTCGTAGCTCAGCCCGTTAAGTGTCTGCTCAAGAACTTCCGGCAACGAGTTGTGTGCATGCTGGTGCAAACACTTGAGCAACGCTGAACGTACGTTGGTGTCGTCAGAATGATGAGCCAGCCATTCGTCATACTCACTGAGAATAAGCGCCTGTTTTTCCTCGCTGAACTTGTGGACATGACCTAGAAAAGCGGCACGTACATTCGTGTCTTCAGGATGGTCAGCCAACCATTCCCAATAAGCATCGAGTACCGATATCTGCTCCGTCACACTGAGCTTGTCGATGTGCTTGAGAAAACCGTTACGTACATTGGAATCGTCAGGGTGAACAGCAAGCCAGCTCACGTAGTCGCCAATAATGGCACCCTGCTCAATCTCACTGAATTTGCCAAGATGGGCCAGAAAACCATTGCGTACACCCATGTCCTCAGGATGCTCGGCTAACCATTGACGCAAATCATTGAGCGCCGCTGTGCAATCGGCCGGCGTAAGACGCTCAAGATGCATCATAAAGGCGACACGCACGTGAGTGTCACCAGGGTGTTGTGCGAGCCAGGCGCGAATGACATCTTTGCGAGAGACTACCGACCAGGCGCCACCATGAATCATCATCCAGTTGAGAAAAATGCTGCTGATTCTCGCGCCCTTGGTGTCGTCGAAGGCACGCCATATGTGATCCAGCATCCTGGCCTGCAACGAAGGCTGGTCCACAAGTGCGCTGCATAGACCCATTGCGCGACTCTGCTCGATGAAAAAATCGGCTGACTCCAGCAACTGCCGATAGGGCAACGACTGGGACAAACTGCGTACCTGTGTCGTAGAGCCCAGATAAAGGACATGGTAAGCCGCTAGCCAACTCTGCTCATCATTCAACGCTATTCGTTGCTGTAATGCCCCATTGATACACGGGGGTATTGGCACCGCACTACGTTTCCATATCCAGACAAGCTCACAGAGGTAACGCGTTTCCAGCGTGACAACATCGGCTGCACACCAGGCATTGGCCACGGCAGTGAGCAACGGTTCAGCCTCCGCTGCAGAAAATTCAAAAAGCGCTACCAGCGCTTGCGCCAGAGGTCGAGCCGCCATTGGAAAGCGCAAGCTGGCCTGCGCGATAGACCCGGTCACCGACCAATCGGCGGCAGGCCGTCGATCCCAGGCAGCCTGTGCAACCAGTGTATGCATCGTACGAACCACTCCGCCTTGGGAGGCGAAACCGGCAGGTGATTCCTCGATCTGAAACACCCCCCAGCCGTGAGCACTTTTCATTTGTGCCAGCCGCTCACCCACTTCTTCGTCATCACGAAACCACGGTGCCAGAAATGCCTTCAGTAGAAGTAGCGGGCACGCGCCATAGGCACGATTAAAGAACACCACGAGCCAAAGTGCTGCCACCTGCCACGGCAGCTCACGCCCCAGGACTGTCCGCGGCAATCGAACACCTTCTGCCAGGTTGTCCCATAACCCATCGATGATCTCGTCGAACGGGGTATTAGTGGCGGCAAGCATCGTCAACACCAGCAGTTCTTCATTACCCGATGACAGTTCCGTCATGTCCGACTTTGGATAAAAGCGAGCCAGAGTCAGGCGCTCGGTACCGTCAGGACGCTCCACTCGCCTGAGCGGCAACAACCGCAGACTGCTCAGTTGCTGACTGTATCGGTGCAGCAAGAACTCGGGTGTCGCAGCCAACACCACCATTCTCGGTCGCAACTTGGACAATTTATCCAGCACACGCGGCCAAAGGCTGGCAACCCCTAGCGGGTCATCCAGTACCAGCAACAAAGCCCGCTTGGGATCCTGCCGCCCTTGCAACGTGGCGACCACCGCAAGTACTTCTTCTTCGTCATTGACTGCAAAACGAGCGTCGATAGCAGTACAGATGCCTTCGTCCACCAACTGTGCCGCCACACGAAGTGCCAACGTGCTTTTGCCGCAACCTGGAGCACCTACCAGCAGCTGCAAGCGCAGTTTCTCTTGGAACTGGAGGCAATCGTTCAATGCGTTGCGCAGACCATCAACAACATCGCGTGTAATGCTGCGCTCGAAAAACCCTATGGTTGCGTCACTGCCATGCACAACATCCTGCCATTGCGGCCGACGTGCGACATAGCGCCTTTGGGGGAGTGTTCGCGATTGCTGCAGCACGGTGCGGTCAATTAATGGCAGGAACAGGCTTGAGCTCGCCTGTTCTCGACGGAAAGGATCGAGCCGATCATTCACATCGATTGGCCTTATCCCCAGTGGGGTAGCTGTCAATCGATCAATCTGCCCGCCCACGTAAGTGCTTGAAGGTGCAAGCCCCAGCAATGCATGTAAGCAGTGGATAATGTCCTGAGAGTTTTTGTCCGGTGCCAGCCAGTGCGCCCTGGCCAATGCATTCACGGCATCATCTTCGGCTGGCCAGAGTGCAGCCGTACTCACGACCGCTTCATCGGGTACAAACAAAACCTGCGTTGCTGACCAGAGCTCATCGAACAATTTTTTGAAGCCGAACGCTTTAGCCTCATCTTGCCATTGCGCAAGGTCGCTGCCCTTTGCGGCAGCTTGTTGAACAGTTCTTAAAAAATGCGCACGCACTTCAGTCTTTTTTTTCAATGCTCCTGGCAAGTCGCGGAACTCGGCGTAAGCAACGTCGCTAGTCACAAGGCGCAGACTCAGGCGCTCGCGCTGCGTGTCCGCTGTCCACAACCACTTAGGCGCAAAACCGGAAAAGACGGTGGCCAATTTAGCGGGTTCGGTCCAATCGTTACCTTGCTTGCATTGCCACAAGGTGATACCACCATTGGTGTCCAGCTCATCGATATCCTCCGCCCATTCATAACGTATCCACGCCGGAATCTGCGTACTGCATCCCTTGACGACGTGACCAATCAGCATGGATACCAGTCGCAATGTTGCAAAGGCACGCTGGTACTCGAAACCGGCCAGCGCTACGCGCCCACCTCGAGTGGCGGCCAAGCCCTTGAGGCGATCAAGGTCGATAGGGAATCCTTTCAAACAAGCCTCCAAGGCCCACGACAATAAAGGTAGTGCAGTATCGAGACGTGACAAGCGCCGAGAATTCTACTTGATTGGTCCGGATATAAAAGACTGCCAATTGGCAAAAGGCTATCAAAGCGAAATCGCCTGCAGGAACGCCTCGTACTCGGTGGCCCGTAGATGGTTCGTGTAAAAAAAAGGGCAACGCAACACAGGCCGGCCAGAATTTTTGTTATTCCAGGTTCCGCGCCGAGTTGCTCAGCGCCCTTGAACACTGCAACAACGCCGGTGCCAGCTGCCGTTCAGCATCCGCCCTGCTCCAGCGGCTGGTCGGCGCCACCACATGCACCGCCGCCACGGGGCGGCCGTTGGCGCCCAACACGGGCGCGCCGATGGTCATGTCACCCAGAAACAACTCCTGGCCATTCACGGCGTAACCCTGCTCACGCACCTGTTGCAGCGACGCCAGAATCTGGTCGACGTCCGTCAGCGTCTGGCTGGTGTGCGCCACGCGCTGGCTGTTCTCGATCAGCCCCAGCGCCTCATCCTGCGGCAACGCGCTCAAATACGCCCTGCCCGACGCCGTGCAGTACATCGGCACCCGAGAACCGATCGGCATATGCACCGGCACGAACCCGGAGCTTACAAAGCGCGCGATGTAGGTCATGTCGTAGCCCGCAGGCTCGGTGAGGCACGAGGTTTCGCCGGTCAGCCGGGTCAGTTCCGAAAGAAACGGGTTGGCCACCTCGATCAACGAATGCGCATCCAGATAGCTGAAGCCCAGCTCCAGCACCCGGGGTGTGAGTTGGTAATGCCGTGTGCGCGAGTGTTTCCGAAGGTAACCCAGGCTCTCGAGGGTAAACACCATGCGCTGGGCCGAGCTTTTGGTCATGCCGGCCGCCTCGGCCACCTCTGCAAGGCTCATGCTGCGGCGCTGGGCGCTGAATGCCTTGAGCACCGACAGGCCTTTTTCCAGGGATTGATTGTGCAGACTGTTGCGTTCTTCGGACATGGCGAACTCACGACGTTATTCGATCAGACGTGGCGGCATTTCTACCGCAAATCACAAAAATAGACCACTAAATATCGCATATCGATACGAATGGTTCATTTTGTCTATTTTGTATAGCGATAAACGATTTATATCAATCGAAATGGCACAGAGCTTGCGGTTTCATCGCCAGCCGCTCGCGGTACTGACTTTCCGTTTTCCTTCTGGAGTAACCCGATGAACAGTCTTCTGCCCTTGTTTCGCCGCCTTGCCTTCGGTGTGTGCGCCACGCTCTGCGTGACGGCCGTGCACGCAGAAAGTGCGTCCTCGTACAAAGTCGGTGCAACCGCCAGTGGTTCGCCGTTTACCTTCCTCGACATCAAGAGCAACAGCATTCAAGGGGTGATGGTTGACGTGGCCGAAGCCGTCGGCAAGGCCGGCGGGTTTACCAGCCAGATCGAGCAGACCAATTTCGCCGCGCTGATCCCCTCCCTCACCTCCGGCAAGCTGGACTTCATTGCCGCCGGCATGCTCAAGACCGAGGAGCGCACCAAGGTCGTCGATTTCAGCGCCCCGGTGTACGCCTACGGTGAAGGCCTGATCGTCAACGCCGATGACAACGCCGCCTACCCCGACCTTACGCCGCTGAAAGACCAGGTGGTCGGCGTGCAGGCCGGCACCGTGTTCTACGACCAGTTGAACAAACTCGGCATCTTCAAGGAGATCCGCACCTACGACTCCATTGGCGAGATGGTGCGCGACCTGTCCCTGGGCCGCATCAAGGCAGCCGTGGGCGACCAGCCAGTGGTGGCCTACCAGATCCGCCAAAAGCTGTTCAAAGGCGTGAAACTCGCCCCGGACTACAAGCCCACCAACGTCGGCGAAGTGTGCCTGGTGGTACGCAAGGGCGACGCCGACACCCTCAACCGCCTGAACACCGCCATCGCCGCCATCAAGGCCGACGGCACCCTCGACGCCATCCTCAAGAAGTGGGGGCTTGATACCCAGGTGCGCCCATGAACCTGAGTGAATTCCTGCAAAACGCCCAGGACTTCCTGCCGATTTTGCTGCAGGGCGC
This sequence comes from Pseudomonas tolaasii NCPPB 2192, assembly GCF_002813445.1. Classification (NCBI taxonomy): domain Bacteria; kingdom Pseudomonadati; phylum Pseudomonadota; class Gammaproteobacteria; order Pseudomonadales; family Pseudomonadaceae; genus Pseudomonas; species Pseudomonas tolaasii. The sequence continues at coordinate 4,457,772 of NZ_PHHD01000001.1, read as the reverse complement.
CTGGGTGACGATCCAGATCACCGTGCTGTCGTTCCTGCTCAGCAGTGCGATTGGTTTGGTGCTGGCGCTGCTCAAACTGTCGCCGATTCGTGCGCTGTCGTGGGCGGCCAGCACCATCATCAACGTGATTCGTGGCCTGCCGATCATCGTGCAGCTGTTCTACATCTACTTCGTGCTGCCGGACATGGGCGTGCACCTCACCGCGTTTTACGCGGGCGTGATCGGCATGGGCATCGCCTACTCGGCGTACCAGGCCGAAAACTTCCGCACCGGCATCATCGCGGTCGAACAGGGCCAGCGTGAAGCCGCCGAAGCGCTGGGCATGCGCTCGGTGCTGATGATGCGCCGGGTGATCTTGCCCCAGGCGTTTCGCATCGCGCTGCCGCCCTATGGCAACACGCTGGTGATGATGCTCAAGGATTCGTCGCTGGTGTCCACCATCACCGTGGCGGAGATGACCCGCCAGGGCCAACTGATCGCCTCGTCGACCTTTCAGAACATGACCGTCTACACCCTGGTCGCCCTGCTCTACCTGCTGATGAGCCTGCCGCTGGTGTATGGCCTGCGCCGCATGGAACAGCACCTGGGCCGGAGGAAAAAAGCATGATCGAGATTCGCCAACTGCAAAAACATTACGGCAGCCACCGTGTGCTGCACGGCGTGGACCTGGACGTGGCCAAGGGCGAAGTGGTGTGCCTGATCGGCCCGTCGGGCTCGGGCAAATCCACCCTGCTGCGCTGCATCAATGCGCTGGAAGCCTACGACGGCGGGCACATCAGCGTGTTCGGCGAAGCCGTGCAGCGCGGCAGCAAAACCGTGCACGCCCTGCGCAGCCGCATGGGCATGGTGTTCCAGCGCTTCAACCTGTTCCCCCACCGCACCGTGCTGGAAAACGTAATGGAAGGCCCGGTGTACGTCAAAGGTGAACCACCGAGGCAAGCCCGCGAGGAAGCCCTGGTGTTGCTGGAGAAAGTCGGCCTCAGCGCCAAGGCCGACGCCTACCCGGAACAACTGTCCGGCGGCCAGCAACAACGCGTGGCCATCGCCCGCGCCCTGGCGATGAAGCCCGATGCCATGCTGTTCGATGAACCCACCTCGGCGCTTGACCCCGAGCTGGTCGGCGACGTGCTGGCCGTTATGCGCACCCTCGCCGATGAAGGCATGACCATGATCGTGGTCACCCACGAAATGGGCTTCGCCCGCGAAGTCGCCGACCGCGTGTGCTTCCTGCACGGCGGCTACATCGTCGAGAGCGGCGCGGCCGAGCAGGTGCTGGGTAACCCGCAGCATCCGCGCACTCAAGACTTTTTGCGACGCGTGCTGCACCCCACCGGCGCTGTGCGGAGCCTGCCATGAAATCATTGTGGTCGGCGACGGCGCCGCAGGCGGTGCCCACGCCTGCGTTGAACGAATCGGTGAAGGTCGATGTGGCAATTGTCGGCGCCGGGTATACGGGGCTGTCCACGGCGCTGCATTTGGCCGAACGCGGGGTGAGCGTGTGTGTGCTGGAGGCCAATGAGCCGGGCTGGGGCGCGTCGGGGCGCAATGGCGGGCAGGTCAACCCCACGCTCAAATACGACCCCGAACAACTGGTGCAGATGTACGGGCCGGAACGGGCCGAGCCATTGATTGCCAGTGTGTCGAACTCGGCGGATCTGGTGTTCAAGCTGATCGAAAAGCACGGCATCGATTGCGCGCCCGTCCGCAAAGGCTGGATGCAGGTGTCGTACACCGAAAAAGGTGTGAACGGCTTGCACGCCCGGGCCGATCAATGGGCCCGTCGTGGTGTGCCGGTGCAACGGCTGGATGCGGCGGCGGTGGCCTCGCGCATGGGCAGTGAAGCCTTTGCCGGCGGCTGGCTGGATGGCCGCGCCGGGGCGATTCAGCCGTTGGCGTATGCCCGTGGCCTGGTCGGCGCGGCGTTGGCGGCAGGTGTGCGCATTCATGGGCAAAGCGCCGTGACCGGGTTGCAGCGCCAGGCATCGGGCTGGCAGTTACACACGGCGAGCGGCGCGCAAGTCAGCGCCGACCAGGTGGTGCTGGCCACCAACGGCTACAGCGGCAACCTGTGGCCGGGCATGGCGCAAAGCATTTTGGCGGCGAACAGTTTTATCGTCGCCACCAAGCCGTTGAGCGGGCGCGCAGCGGACAGCATCCTGCCGGGGCAGGAAACCGTGTCCACGGCGCAGCGCTTGTTGCTGTACTTTCGCAAGGACAGCCACGGCCGTTTGCTGATGGGCGGACGCGGGCTGTTCAACGACCCCACTGCACCGACGGATTTCGCACACCTGGAGCGCTCGCTGGCGTTGCTGTTTCCGCAACTGGAGCGGTTGGAGTTTGAATACCGCTGGGCGGGCCGCATCGCGATCACACGGGACTTTATGCCCCACGTTCACGAACCGGCGCCGGGGCTGACACTGGCCCTGGGCTGCAATGGTCGCGGCATCGCCTTGTGTACCAGCCTGGGTCAGCAACTGGCCGGAAGGTTGTGCGAGCGCAACGCCGAGTTCGCCTACCCGGTGACGCCGCTGCAGCGCTTGCCCATGCATGGGCTGCAACGGTTTTACATTGGCGCGGGCGTGGCCTGGTACAGCCTGCTGGATCGGCTCGCGCTGTAACCGTTATCGCCCGTCAGGAATATTCTCCGGCGCCCAGGCGTTATATCGGCGAATATTCCTGACATCAGGCCCTACGGAAGACAGCCCATGAAAAACACCCTCGCGACTGCCTGCTTTATCGTTCCGCTCCTGTGCACCAGCCTTGCAATGGCCGACACGCTCAAGCCCACCAAAACCTCCCACGCCGACGTCGCCGGCAGCATTTTTTCCCGCGCCGACGCGGTCAAAAGTGTGCCCGGCGAGCCCAAAACCGTCGACGTGGTCACCCATGAATCAGCGGACAAAGCCTTCCAGACCGGCATGTACAAATCCGGCCCCATGCGCGAAGAACTGGGCGCGCCGGGCACGCCGTATGAAGAGTTTTTATACTTCACCGCCGGCGGCGTGACCCTGACCTCCAGTGACGGCACGGTGATGACCGTGAAGGCTGGCGAGTCGGTATCGATTCCCAAGGGCTGGACCGGCGTGTTCGAAACCAAGGGCTACGAGAAGATCTACGCGATCTACGATGTGGCAGCCACCCAAAAATAACCGTGAAAACCAATCAAACGTGTGGGAGCTGGCTTGCCTGCAATAGCGGCGAGCCAGGATTGACACGGCTGGCTGAAACACTGCAATCGCAGGCAAGCCAGCTCCCACAGAGATCGTCACCGCTCGGAGTTTTCCCACAGCGGTTTCAGGTTGTCGCTCGGAACCTCGCTGACTAACCTCGCCAACGTCGTTGCCAATTCAGCGACCGGATTTGACCGTCCGACTTCAAAAGAGCAACTGTGCCAACACCGATCTTGGGCGTTTTTTCTATGCCTGATGTATCTTGTCGCGGCAGCTGTACGCGGGATACCTTCGGGTATGCCGGTTTTGCTCCTTTTGGCCGGTCGGTCAACCCGCGTATAGCTGCCACCCTATTTCGTTTGACCGCGGATCGTGGCAGCTCCATTTATAAAGGAGCTTCACCATGATTAAAGACAGCCCAAATCCCCCAAGCCATCAAGACTTCGATACCAGCATCCTGCACGAAGTGGCTTGCCGCGCGATCGACCACTACCTGAATCCCGGCAAATCCCTACCTGTACCCAGCGAAGGCCTCTTCACCGTGCGCGCTGATCTGGGCACGGAAACCCTGTTGGTCAACGCATCACAGGACCTGGCGTCCATCTGCGATATCGCCAGCCATATGGCTTTTGAAATAGAGGGCTCCCAACGCAATGTCGCGCTGGGCATTTGCCGCATGTTGGAAGGAGTGCAGTTGCTGGTGGACAAGGCACTGAATATGGCCCACCCAACTGTTTGAGAAAATGGCCGTTCCCACGCTTCGCGTGGGAACGGCCATTATAAAACTCAGCTTTTAATTCGTGGCGGTTGTACTGCCGGGGCTAGGCCCTTCGGTAAAAGTGTAATTGATTACGGTGTTGTCCCTGATCAAAACATCCAGGGTTTTCTGAGTGCCTGTGTTAGTGACCTTCATGGTAACGATATAACTCTGAGCATGAGCCGAACCGTTCACATAAGTGTAAACCCACTTTTCGTCCGTTTCGTTCACTGGGCTTTTGGCAAAAGGCTCACCAAAAAGCGCCTTGAGCTCGTTAGCCGTCGTTTTCCCTTTGACGATGCTTGAGACATTTGCTGAAGGAAAGTCTTTGCCACTCGTATAGTGGGACGTTGCACAGCCACTCAGTAAAATGGCGACGACCATTGCAGCCAATACGTGTTTCATATCCATCCTTGATGACGTTATTTTCCGCAGCATAAACCGACCAAAAAGCAAAATGCCATCATCTATTAGCATTTCTTGATAAAAACCTGTCCCTCAATGGCGCAACGATCATTTCCCTTCTGAGTGGTTACGATCCAAACACCAGACAATGGACGAGCTAAAGCGCCTGAGCTATCTTCGAGCGCTATATCGAAAGCCCAAACTAGGAAGTTACCGCTTGAGCACGTCGCCCCTATTGCGAGGCCGCACCTTTGCCCTTCTCGCGGGCATCGCCTTTATTGCCGTGGACCAGTGGGTCAAGTTGCTGGCCTTGGTTTCACTGTCCGCCCACAGCTTCAAAATCGGCGTCACCCCGTTCAACCTCGCGTTGGAACTGAGCCTGAATCCCGGCGCATTCCTGAGCTTGGGCGCCGCTCTTCCCCCTAAGGCTAAACAACTGATTTTTATTGTGGGGGTTGCCGTTGTGGTGGTCTGGGCAATGTGGTGGTCGCTGTCAAACTGGAGCCAACCACTGCGCAAAGTGTTGCCGCTGTACGCCATTGCCTTGGGCGGCATCGCCAACCTGATTGACCGTGTATTCCGGGATGGCCATGTTGTGGACTACATGGTGCTGAACGTCGGGCCGACGCATACCGGCGTGTTTAATATTGCCGATATTGCGATTACTGCCGGGGCGTTGTTCTTGATGATGGATTTGTTTTTGAAACCTAAGACTCAAAGAGATCGCTAACCCCAGTTGTTACGGGCATGCCCGCGAGTGTGGTGTGCCAGCCAATTAATGCATAGCTGACACATCGCCTTCGCGGGCAAGCCCGCTCCCACAGGGGAAATGTGTAGCTGGTAGATTGCATTTCAGCAGATTGATTACATCACACTTCAAAACACCGACCAGCCAATCCGCTCGCTCAGCAACTCCAGCGCCTTCATCCCCGCGAGCGAGTTCCCCGCCGTATTCAGCTCCGGCGACCACACGCACACCGTGAATTGCCCCGGCACCACCGCGACGATCCCGCCGCCGACCCCGCTCTTGCCCGGCAAGCCCACCCGATAGGCAAAATTGCCCGCCTCGTCGTACAGGCCGCTGGTGGCCATGATCGAGTTGACTTGCTTGGTTTGGCGCGCGGTGAGGATTTGCTCGCCGCTGTGGGCGCTCACGCCTTCGTTGGCCAGGAAGCTGAAGGCGCGGGCCAGGTCCAGGCAGCTCATCTGCAGCGCGCAATAGTTGAAATAACTGTGCAGCACCGCGTCCACGTCATTGTGGAAGTTGCCGAACGATTTCATCAGGTAAGCCATGGCCGCGTTGCGCGCGCCATGCTGGGCTTCGGACTCGGCGACGATGCTGTTGACCAGGATCTGCGGGTTGCCCGACAGGCGCCGCACGAAGTCGCGCATCGACAGAATCGGCACGGCGAAGCGGGACTGGTTGATGTCGCAGATCACCAGCGCACCCGCGTTGATGAACGGGTTACGCGGGCGGCCGCGTTCGAATTCCAGCTGCACCATGGAGTTGAACGGCTGCCCCGAAGGCTCGTGGCCCAGGCGCTCCCAGATGGTTTCGCCGCCGTGGTCGATGGCCTGTACCAGGCTGAATACCTTGGAAATACTCTGCACCGAGAACAGGGTGTCGGCATCGCCTGCGCAATAGGCCGAGCCGTCGTTGCCGTAGACGGCAATGCCGAGTTGATTGGCCGGCACGTCGGCCAGCGCGGGAATGTAGTCGGCGACTTTGCCGAGGCCGATCAGTGGGCGCACTTCGTCGAGGATCGACTCCAGCAGCGCCTGCATGTCTTGTCCTGTCATCTGTCTTTGAATCGGTGATAAGCGGGGCGCGGAGGATACCTCAAAGCCGCCGGTCAGACAGGAATGGGTCGTGTCGCCTGGACCGAGCCACACCTCGGTCAACTGTGGGAGCTGGCTTGCCTGCGATGGCGGCTGGCCAGTTACTCCACCAGTGCCTGATGTACCGCTATCGCAGGCAAGCCGGCTCCCACAGGAGATTGCGGCAATTCATCTTAAAAATACGCCACATCCGACACGCGCTCATCCAGCACATCCTGCGCCAGGGCCCAGGCGCGGTCTTTGGATTCGACCACCAGCAGCGGGTAGCCCCAGGCCTTGCCGAAGGTCGCGGCAAAGGGTTTGAGCGCCAGGCGTTTGGCCGCGCTGGGTTCCACCTGGATCATGCCTTTGACGAACGCACGCAGCGCCTGTTTGTTTTTCTTCATCCAGATCGAGGCGTGTTTGCGCTCTTCGTGGGAGTGTTCGTGGTTGTTCTCGTCCACGGCCTTTTCGTGCAGCAGCATGAACGGCTGTTGGCGCGCCAGCAGGTTTTCGAAGACCCGGAAGGCATCGTCCGGACCGTCTTCGTTGGGGGCGTCGAAGACGATTTTCACCACGGGAAAAGTTGAACTGTCGAGTCGCATGGCAAAGCTCCTGAATGAGAGTGGATCTCACTATAGTGATCGCGCCACTGGACGGCATTGCACAAAATAGCCAGTATGTTTCGCAATTCAGCCAAAATACGAAACCCGCATGAAACGCCACCGCCTCGATATGCGTGACCCGCAGATGTCCAAAGACGCCGACCTGATCCCCCGCGCGGTGGTGGCCGTGGGCGCGACCAGCACCGCCGAAAGCTGGGAGCATGAGCAGCATTCCCATCGCAAGGCGCAGTTGATGTACACCCTGCGCGGGGTCATTCACTGTGAGATCGAGGCCGGCATCTGGATCGTGCCGCCGCAATGCGCGCTGTGGATTCCCGGCGGCATGTCCCATGCGGCACGGGGCTCGGGCGAGGCAGAGGTTTATTGCCTGTTGATCGACCCCGACGCCTCCAGCGCCCTGCCCCCGCAATGCTGCACCCTCGGCGTTTCAGGTTTGTTGCACGAACTGATCAGCAAGGCCGTGAGTTTCCCGCAGCTGTATGACGAGCATGGCGCTCAGGGCCGCCTGATCAACACGTTGCTGGATGAACTGGCCGACGCGCCTATCGAAGGCCTGCACCTGCCCATGCCCCAGGACGCCCGGTTGCGCCGTCTGGCCGACAGCCTGCTCGCCGACCCCGGCGACAAGTCCACCCTGGGCCAGTGGGCCGTGCGCATCGGCATGAGCGAGCGCAGCATGACCCGCTTGTTGCTGGAGGAATTGGGCTTGAGTTTCGGGCGCTGGCGCCGGCAGTTGCATGTGATCCTGTCACTGCAACGCCTGGCCAGGGGGGAAAGCGTGCAGCGCGTGGCGCTGGACCTCGGTTATGAAAATGCCAGCGGCTTTATCACCATGTTCCGCAAGGCCGTGGGCCAGCCGCCGGCGCGCTACCTGGCGGATCGCGGTGTCACCACCGGCAACGCCGGGCAGCCCGGTATCGCGATGGTCGAAGCGCCCGACCAACGCCGGGCAGCGCTGCCAGCCGACAGGCTCACCGAGCCCGCGTGAAGCGTTTTCAATACTAAAAATGCGTATTTCTGATAGTTAAGCACAATATGATTCTTTATTTTAATAATTAGGTTAGAACCAATCAGCCTTTTACAAGGCGCGCCGCTAGACCTACTTTTGACTTCGATGACCGACCCCTTGCCCGGTGGAGGTGTTAATCCCTGCCTGATCAAGGAACTGACCATGAGCGTTGAATTCATCGGCTATATCGGCGGCCACCACTCTTCCGAAATTCACCCGCGCAGCGGCCCGGTGCTGCAACCCGAGTATGTGGAAACCGTGGCCCGCGCCCATGAAGCCGCCGGTTTCGACCGCGCTCTGGTGGCCTTCCACTCCAACAGCCCCGACAGCACGCTGATCGCTTCCCACGCGGCCAGCGTGACCCAAAAGCTGCAGTTTCTGATCGCCCATCGCCCGGGGTTTGCCCAGCCGACCCTGGCCGCGCGGCAGTTCACTACGCTGGATGTATTCAATGGCGGCCGCACCGCCGTGCACATCATCACGGGTGGCGACGACCGTGAGTTGCGCGCCGACGGCAGCCATATCGGCAAGGATGAACGCTACGCGCGCACCGACGAGTACCTCAGCGTATTGCGTCAGGAATGGACCAGTGAAAAGCCCTTCGACTTTGCCGGCAAGTACTACCAGGTCGAAGGCGCGCATTCGACGGTGAAGTCACCGCAGCAACCGCATATTCCGCTGTACTTTGGCGGCTCATCGGCCGCCGCGATTGCCGTGGCGGGCAAGCATGCCGATGTGTACGCGCTGTGGGGTGAAACCTATGAACAGGTGCGCGAAACCGTGACCCGGGTGCGCGCCGAGGCGGCCAGATATGGGCGCACGGTTCGCTTCAGTTTGTCGCTGCGCCCCATCCTCGCCGAAACCGAGGAGCTGGCGTGGGCGCGTGCCGACAGCATCTTGCAACAGGCCACCGCATTGGCCGAGAAAACCGGCTTTGTACGGCGTGAACCGCCAAATGAAGGCTCGCGCCGTTTGCTCGCCGCCGCCGCGCAGGGCTCTCGACTGGACAAGCGCCTGTGGACCGGCATCGCCGGGCTGCTCGGTGCCCAAGGTAATTCCACTGCCTTGGTCGGCACCGCCGAACAAGTCGCCGACGCGCTGCTGGACTACTACGACCTGGGCATCACCACGTTCCTGATACGTGGCTTCGACCCGCTCAATGACGCGATCGATTACGGCAAGCGCCTGATCCCGTTGACCCGCCAACGGGTCGCCGAACGCGAGCGCCAGACCGCCACACAAGTGGCCTGACGCCTGACGCGGTGGGCGTTAATTCAGCACCACCGCACCCTGCGTGGCCGGTGCCGCCACCGGGCTGCCACTGGCAACGAAGTCTTCCTTGCGCAAGATCACCAGGGCAATCAGCGAAACCACGCCGGTGGCCACATAGAAATACCACGGCGAGGTGATATCGCCTGTCACCTTGATCAGCCAGGTGGAAATCAGCGGCGCACTGCCGCCAAACACCGCGACCGGCACGTTATACGCCACGGCAATCCCGGTGGAGCGGATGCGCGTGGGCAGCAGCTCGCTCATCAGCGCATAGGTGGACGAGGCATACAGCCCGAACAGGATCGCCACGGCCATCAGCGGTGCGAAGAACGTCGCAGGCGTGGCTGTGGGAGCGATCTTGAACAACCAGAACATTGCCAGCGTGGCCAGGGTGCCGACCACCATCAGAAACGGCTTGCGCCCGTATTTGTCGGTAAATGCGCCGCCAAACGGCATCACAAAAGCCGCCGAGAAGCTGGCAACGAACACGTAGAGCAAGGTGGTGCCGCTGTCGAACTTGAGGATCTTGGCCATGTAGGTCGAGGCGAAGGTCAGCACCAGATAGAAGATCGAGCTGTGCAAGGTAATGATGAAGAACACCAGGGCAATCGCACGTTTCCATTGCCAGACCTCACGCAGCGGCGCGCGGGAGGTTTGCCCGGCCCGTTGCAGGGCGAGGAACTCCGGGCTGTCTTCCAGCTTGAGGCGGATGTACATGGAGATAAAGCCCAGGGGTGCGGCGATCAGGAATGGCACGCGCCACGCCCATTCCTGCATCACGTCGGCGCCCAGCAACCAGGTCATACCGTTGGCCACGGCGCCGCCGAGCAACAGGCCGAGCACCGCAGTCACCATCAGCCAGCAGGTGGCAAACCCCCGGCGGCCGGGGCCGGCGTATTCGGAGATAAAGCTGGTGACGGTGCCGATTTCGCCACCGGCCGAGAAGCCCTGCACGCAACGCACCAGAATCAACAGGATGGGTGCGGCAATGCCCAGCGTGGCGTACGTCGGCAACAGGCCGAGCAGCACCGTAGAGCCGGTCATCATCACCAGTGCCATGATCAGGGTTTTGCGTCGGCCGATCTTGTCGGCCAGCGGGCCGAAAAACAGCCCGCCCAACGGCCGGATGAAGAAGCTCAAGGCAAACGCGGCGAAGCTCGCCAGCAGGCTGGTGGTGGGGTCGTCGGAAACGAAAAACGCCTGGCCGATGTACACGGCGAGAAAGCCGTAGACGCCGTAGTCGTACCACTCGATCAAGTGGCCGGAGGTGGCACCGAGAAACGCACGGCGCCGCTTGCGGACCGTGTCTTGCGCGTGATTGCCCATCGAAGGGACTCCTTGTCGTGTATCAATCCATGAAATGGCGGGTTCAGCGAACGGCGGCGATACTCGCCTCTTTCAACACCTGCCGCAAGTCGGTCTTGAGGATTTTGCCGTAGCTGTTCTTGGGCAGCTCGGCGCGAAATACATACTTCTTCGGTTTCTTGAACGAGGCCATGCGCGCGACAAACCAGGCGGTGAGTTCAGCCTCGTCGAGCGCCTGCCCGTTGCGCGGCACCACGAACGCCACCACTGACTCGCCCCACTGCTCATCCGACTCGCCCACCACGCAGACCTCAAACACGTCGGGGTGTTGAGCCAGCACTTCCTCGACTTCGCGCGGGTATACGTTGCTGCCGCCGGTGATGATCACGTCCTTGGAGCGATCGGTGAGGGTCAGGTAACCGGCGGGGTCGAGAAAGCCGATGTCACCGGTCAGCAACCAGCCATCGACCAGGGTCTGACGCGTGGCCTCGGGGTTGCGCCAGTAGCCTTGCATCACCGTGGCGCCACGCACGGCGATTTCGCCGCGCCGGCCCACCGGTACCGGCTGGTGTTGCGCGTCGAGAATGCGGATCTCCACGGCAGATTGCGCGTGGCCCACGGACGCCGCAAGGGTGGCCCAGTCCGCGCGTTCGCGGTCGGCAATCAGGGCGCGGGGCAATACGCTGATGGTCATCGGGCTTTCACCCTGGCCGTAGATCTGCACCAGCCGCGGGCCAAAGGTAGCCACCGCTTCGCGCAGGTCCGCCAGGTACATCGGGCCACCGCCGTAGACGATGGTTTTGATGCCCTCGCCGCTGTAACCCTGGCAGCGTGCCTGCTCGACCATGCGCTTGACCATGGTCGGCGCGGCAAACAAGGAAACCTTGCCCGTTGCCGGCGCCAGGGCGAACAGCTCCGCAGCGTCAAAACCCCGGGACGCCGGCACCACATGCCGTGCACCGCAACGCACATGAATGAAGTTGTAGAGCCCGGCGCCATGGGACATGGGCGCGGCATACACCGCCGCGTCTTCGGCACTGACCGAATCCACATCCGTGCAATAGCACAGCGACATGGCGACCAGATTGCCGTGGGACAGCATCACGCCCTTGGAACGCCCGGTGGTGCCGGAGGTGTAGAACAGCCAGGCGAGGTCATTGTCGTGTCGCGCCACCGGTTGTTCGAGGGTTGGCCAGCCGCGCGTGGGCGGCAGCGCATGACCATCCAGTTCCTTGCAGCGCGGGGGTAAATCCTGTGATGAAAACAGCCGGCCGCCGTCGGTCAATATCAACTTCGCGTCGGCATTGTCGGCAATCCACACCGCCTCCGTCGGGTGCAGTTTGGCGTTGATCGGCACCGCCACCGCGCCAATCCACCAGATGGCGTAAAGCACTTCCAGGTAGTCGCAGCTGTTCTTCATCAGCACGGCGACCGCATCCCCCGCCGCAATGCCGTGCTGGTCGACCAGGCAGGCCGCACGCTGGCGGACATGGGCGGCGAAGGTGGCGTAGTCGGCGACGTGCCGGGTGCCGTCAAACAGGGCTGGGGCTTGCGGCATGCGGCGTGCGGTGTCGTGCAGCCAGTGGGCAATATTCATGGCTCAGCAACGCCGCGCGTGCAGGACGGACGCATAGTTGGCCACCGCCATCCCGCCCATATTGAACACCAGGCCGAACTCAGGATTGGGTACCGCCAGGCCAATCGGCTCGCCGGTCAATTGGCGGAACGCCAGCGCATGCATCGACACGCCCGTCGCGCCCACCGGATGCCCCTTGGCCTTGAGCCCGCCGGAGAGGTTCACCGGCAACCGCCCGCCGTGGCGCACCACGCCGCTGTCGAGTACGCGGTGGCCCTCGCCTTTCGGCGCCAGCCCCATGGCTTCGTAGATCAGCAGCTCAGCGATGGTGAAGCAGTCGTGTACCTCGGCGAAGCTCAAGTCATTCAAGGTGATATTTGCCGCGCGCAATGCCGTGTGGATTGCACGTTGCGGGCCTTCGAAGGCGAGGATGTCGCGCCCGGCAATCGGCAGCAGGTCATTGACCTGGGTCATGGCGCAAATCTGCACATCGCGACGGAAGGCCCGCGCGCGTTTGGGCGACGCGAGGATAATGGCGGCCGCGCCGTCGCTGATCAGCGAGCAGTCCGTCAGGCGCAACGACTCGGCCACAAACGGGTTGCTCTTGGAGACGTTGTTGCAGTGCTCGAAATCCATCACCCGGTGCATCTGCGCCAGCGGGTTGGCCATGGCGTTGGAGTGGTTTTTGGTGGCGATGGCCGCCATCGAGCCCAGCGGGCAGTGGTAGCGCTCGGCATATTGGCGCGCGGCGCGACCGAACAATTGCGGAAAACTCATCCCCGCTTCCGCCGGGTCGTTCTGATAACCGGCGCCGGCCAGGGCCTGGGTGACGTCGGCAGTCGAGGTGTGGGTCATCTTTTCCGCACCCACCACCAGCACCAGCTCGGCGCTGCCGGACAAAATCGCGTTGACCCCGGCCTGAATCGCCGCCGCGCCCGAGGCACAAGCGTTTTCGCAGCGCGTAGCCGGCGTGAAACGCAGCCCGGGGTCGGCCTGCAGCAGCAACGAGGCAGCAAACCCGTCGGGCACCAGCCCCGAATTGAAGTGCCCGAGAAACAACGCGTCAATCTCGGACGCCTCAATGGCCGCGTCCGCCAGGGCTTCGCGGGTGACTTGCACAATCAAGTCTTCGAGGGTGGTGCCTTCCAGGCGACCAAACTTCGAATGACCGGCAGCAACAATGGAGACGCAATCAGCAGGCATAGGTAATTTCTTCTGTTCTTGGTGCGGACATTCCTTACAATGACCCACCCTTGGCCGCTCGCCAATTCGTGTAACTACTTACACGACTAAGTAGCCGCCCTGAGCGAAACACAATGAGGCAGGACGCCCAATGAATGCATTTACACAGCCTTTCCAGGACATCCAGCGCCTGGCGTTCCAGCACTCCCCGGCGCCGCAGCTGGTCACGCGCCACCGCGTGATCGTCGACTGCAACGAGGCGTTTGTGCAGTTGTTCGGCTACGCGCGAGACGCCCTGCTCAACCAGCTGACCCTGCTGATCTACCCGTCCCAGGCCGACTACCATGCCATCGGCAAACGCAGCCACGACTGGTTGCTCCACAGCCCGAACGGCTTCTACTCCGACGAACGCTTCATGCAACATAAAAGCGGCGAAGTGTTCTGGGCCAAATCCCATGGCTACACCCTCACCCCGAAAAATCCGTTCGAGCTGATGGTCTGGCACTTCGAACGCCTGGACCGCACGCACCAGGGCACCGGCGACCTCACGCCACGGGAGCGGGAAATCGCCATGCACATCGTCAACGGCCTCAAATCAAAGGAAATCGCCCTGCGCCTGGGTATTTCTCACCGCACGGTGGAAGTGCACCGCGCGCGGCTGATGAGGAAGCTGCAGGCCAAGACCGTGGTGGAGTTGGTGTCGAAGATCATCATGGTGGCGTAACGGCGGCCCAGCCCGGCTGCCGTTCAAACCCCTCGAACAGCTCGAGAATGGTTTCCTTGACCTTCTGCACGGCGTTGCTTTGCACCGCCGTGTCCGGCCAGCACATCGACAGCTCGCGGCTGAACAGACGGTGGTCAATGCGCGCCAGTTTCAGCCGGTTCTCTTCCAGTTCCGCATGGGCCGCCGCCCACGGGAGCACGGTGACGCCCAGGCGCGCCAGCACCGCCGAAAACAGCAAGTCAGTGGAGTTGGCCTCAAACTCCACCGCAAATGGCAACCCGGCCTCCTGCATCGCCGCTTCAACGCGGCTGCGGATCGTATTTGGCGCACAAGGCAGCACCAGTGGCATCTGCGCCAGGTGTTTGATACTCACGCCGGCCGCCGGCAACTCAAACGCCGGCCACGCCACCAGATACAGGGTTTCGGTGAACAGTCGCCGCGACAGCACGCCACGCGTGGGCACGCCATCGACCTGCACCGCCAGCGCCACGCGCCCGGTGGTGATCAAGCCGCCCAGGTCGGCACTGGGGGCGTCGATCAACTCCAGCTTGATCCCCGGATAACGGCTGCGAATGGTGCGCGCCAGCGGCATGGCGAGCATGCGCGCAGTGCTCGACGGCATGCCTACCGAGACCTTGCCCTGGGGGTATTGCGCGTCCTGGCGCAGCAGTTCGTGGGTGACGTCGGCCTGGCGCAGCAGGTCCACGGCATGCCGGTACAACGTGTGCCCCGCTGCCGTCGGCACAACGCCTTGGGCGCTGCGTTCGAGCAGTTGCATGCCCAAGTCCTGTTCGAGGTTGCGCATCTGTTGGCTGATCGCCGGCTGAGCAATGTGCAACGCCTCGCTGGCGCGAGTGATATTGGCGCATTCGACCACTTTGACGAAGTAGCGCAGTTGGCGCAGGTCCATGTGAGCCCTCCTTGAAAGCTTGAACTCTATATAAAAATCCGATACCTCCAAAGGAATTTCATATTTGTTGCTTATGCCTCCCTTACTTAGATTGACCTCACAACAAAAGGCCCGTTCAGGGTCACGGGAGGTCGTCATGTTCAAAGCGTTAAGCGCATCGGCAACGCAGGAAAAAGCCGCAAAAACCCCTTTATCCCGCGAACAGATCCGTGGTTTCTGGGCCGTCTACCTGGGCTGGGTGCTCGACGGCGTGGATTCAGTGATATTCGCCCTGGTGCTCATCCCGGCGCTGACCGAATTGCTGCCCCACTCCGGCCTTGAGCCCACCGCTGCAAACATCGCCGCCTATGGCTCGATCATGTTCGGGCTGTTTCTGGTGGGCTGGGGCCTGTCCTTCATCTGGGGGCCGCTGGCCGACCGCTTCGGGCGGGTCAAGGTGCTGGCGGCGAGCATTCTGGTGTACTCGCTGTTTACCGGGGCGGCGGCGTTTTCCGAGAACATCTGGCAACTGGCGATTTTCCGCTTGATCGCCGGGATCGGCGTCGGCGGTGAATGGGCATTGGCTGGCACTTACGTGGCCGAGAGCTGGCCCGAAGACCGGCGCAAGATGGGCGCCGGCTACCTGCAAACCGGTTACTACCTGGGTTTTTTCATCGCCGCGCTCCTCAACTACACCGTGGGTGCCACTTACGGCTGGCGCGTGATGTTCCTGTGCGGGCTGTTTCCTGCGGTGGTAGCCGTTTATACCGCGCTGAAGGTCAAGGAGCCGCAACGCCAACTGGCCAAAACCGGCCCGCGCGCGCCCTGGTGGGAAATCTTCGCGCCGGCCTTTCGCCGTCGCACATTGACCAGCTCGGCGCTGGTGGGCGTGGCGATTATCGGTTTGTGGGCCGGCTCGGTGTATGAAGCCACTGCCGTGGTCACCCTGGCGACCCGCGCAGGTATCGACCACGTAGGCGCAGTGCACCTGGCGTCCATCGGCGCGGCGGTGTTGTCCCTCAGCACCATCCTCGGTTGCCTGGTGGCTCCGTGGCTGGCGGAACGAGTGGGCCGGCGCAAGGCGCTGGGTCTCTATTTCAGCGGCATGGCGGCGGCCATCGTGTTTGCCTTCGGCTGGGTGTTCTACCTGGATGAAGGGCTGAACCTGTTCATGGTGTCGCTGGTGTTCCTGGGCTTCTTCGGCGGCAACTTTGCGATTTTTTCCCTGTGGCTGCCCGAGCAATACCCCACGCGAATCCGCGCAACAGCTTTTGCCTTCAATGCCTCGGTGGGGCGCTTTATCGGCGCCGGGGTCAACTTTCTGCTGGCGGCGGCCATTCACGGGTACGGCTCCATCGGCGCACCGATTGCCTGGACCGCCGCCGCCTTTGTGCTCGGCGTGTTGATCCTGCCGTTCGCGGTGGAAACTCGCCACCAGACCCTGCCTCAATAATCGTTGGAGACGCCCATGCAAGCGCTGCAAGGAATCAAGATCATCGACCTCAGCCGCGCGCTGTCAGGCCCGTTCTGCACCATGGTGCTGGCTGACCTGGGCGCGGACGTGATCAAGGTCGAACCCGGCCCGGATGGCGACATGAGCCGCACCTGGGGCCCGTTCGACCGGGGTGTGAGCACTTATTACCTGTCGTGCAACCGCAACAAGCGCGGGCTGTGCCTGGACTTTCGCAACCCCAGGGGACTGGACACCCTCCAGCAGTTGATCGAAGGCGCCGACGTGGTCATCGAGAACTTCAAACCCGGCACGCTGGAGAGCATGGGCCTGGGTTACGCGGTGCTCAGTGCACGCAACCCACGGCTGATTCTGGGCAGCATCAACGCCTTTGGCAGCGACGGCCCGATGAGCAGTTGGCCAGGCTTTGACCAGATAGCCCAAGGCTATTCCGGGCTGATGAGCCTCACCGGTTTCAGCGACGGCGACCCCACGCGCACCGGCACCGCCATTGGCGACTTGACCTCGGGCATGTGGCTGGTCACGGCAGTGCTCGCGGCCCTGCTGGAGCGCGAGCGCACGGGTTGCGGCCAGCACGTGAGCACCTCGTTGCTGGCCAGCCTGATGGGCCTGCTCAGCGTGCACGGCCAGCGCTACCTGAGCCTGGGCGATGTGCCCAAGCGCACCGGCAATGCCCACGCGGTGATCGCCCCTTACGGCGTGTTCCAGACCCTGGACGGCCCGCTGAACCTGGCGCCGATCACATCTGCCATGTGGACCCGGCTCTGCACGCTGCTGGACCTGCCCGACCTGCCACAGGACCCGCGCTTTGCGAGCAATGAGGCACGGGTGGAGCGCCGCGAGGAATTGAAAGCCATTCTGGAAACCCGCCTGAAAACCCGCAACAAGCGCGACTGGACCGAGCGTTTCATCGCCGCCGGGCTGCCTGCCGGCCCGATCAATACGCTGGACGAAGTGTTCGCCGACCCACAGGTGCTGCACAGCCATTTGACCCATACACTGGCGCATCCGACCCTGGGGGCCTTGCGCCAGGTGGTCACCCCGATCTTCAGCGAAGCACCACCGGGTGACGCGCCGCGGCCACCGCCGCTGCTCGGCGAGCACAGCGTTGAGGTGCTGCACCAGGCCGGGTTTGCTCCGGCAAGCATTCAGGCATTGCTCCAGGCACAGGCAGTTTTTCAGGCCCCCGAACACCCAAGCCACACAGGAACCGCATCATGACGGCCAATGTTTCATTCGAACTTATCGACCTGCGCATCGCGCGCCTGACGTTCAGCAACCCCAGCCAGCGCAACGCGCTCAGCGCGCAGGTACTCGGCAGCCTGGATGAAAGCCTGGTCGCCCTTGCCGCGCAGCGCGTCGGCGTGGTGATTCTGGGTGCCGAAGCGGGCCAGTCAGTGTGGAGCGCCGGCCACGATATCGGTGAAGTCGCCCGCGACCGCGACCCCGTGGCCTACGGCAAGCCGCTGGAGCAAGTGCTGCGGCGTATCCGCGCGTATCCGGGCGTGGTGATCGCCGCGATTTCAGGCTCCGCCTGGGGTGGCGCTGTGGACCTGGCCATGAGCTGCGACATGGTGGTGGCCGACCCCAGCGCGAGTTTTGCCATGACCCCGGCCAACATCGGCCTGCCCTACACCACCAGCGGGCTGTTGAGGTTTTTCAACAACCTGCCGATTCATGTGCTCAAGGAGATGTTCTTCTGCGCGCACAAACTCGACGCCGAGCGCGCCGAGCGTTTCGGGGTGATCAACCGCTTGGTGCCCACCGACGAACTGGAAACCACTGCGCTGGACATCGCACGGGGCATCGCGGCCAAGGCGCCCCTGGCGATTCAGGCGGTCAAGGAACAACTGCGCATCCTTGAAGACTTGCAGCCCATGCCAGTGCAAGCCATGGAGCAGATCGCCGAATTACGCCGCCAGGCGTGCGCCAGCGCAGACTTTGGCGAGGGCCTGGCGGCGTTTGCCGAGCGTCGGCCACCTGCCTTTGAAGGGCGTTGACAGTTTTTTCATATCTGCCCGTTTATGCTCCGGCCCTTCGTTGGGGAGTAACCGGCTTCTGACCCGTTCAGAAGCGTTCGTATCAACATATTCGGCAACCTGCCGTGGTACGAACACCGTTGTGGTTGGTGAGACCAGCGACACAGCCATGCCTGAAGTCGGGCGCGTGGTTGTGTCGTTGACTCATACAGCCCGACTGGAAGCCTTGCCGTGAACCCCATTTCCCTGATTTTTCTCGCACTCGCCATGTCCACGGACGCCTTCGCGGCGGCTATCGGCAAAGGCTCCAGCCTGCACAAACCGCGCCTTGTCGAAGCCCTGCGCGCCGGCCTTATTTTTGGCGTGATTGAAGCCATTACCCCCATGATCGGCTGGGCCATCGGGCATGCCGCCACGCGCTGGGTGGAAAACTGGGACCACTGGATCGCCTTCACGCTGCTGGTCGGCCTGGGCCTGCACATGATTTACAACGGGCTCAAAGACGATGATGAAGAAGTGGAAAAACCGGCCCAGCATTCGTTCCTGATCCTGGCCGTGACGGCCTTCGCCACCAGCATCGATGCGCTGGCAGTCGGCGTGGGCCTGGCCTTTGTCGACGTGAACATTCTGCTGGCTTCGGCCGCGATTGGCCTGGCGACCATGACCATGGTGACGATCGGCATGATGCTCGGCCGTGTACTCGGCACCGTAGTCGGCAAGCGCGCCGAGATGGTCGGCGGCGTGGTGCTGATGCTGGTCGGTGCGACAATCTTGTATGAGCACTTGTCGGCCTGAGTAAGGTGAGAGGCATCAATCGGGTGTGCCTGATGCACCCAGTTGATGCCATCGCAGGCAAGCCAGCTCCCACAGAAAAACAAAGCCTAACTCGGTCAAAACTGTGGGAGCGGGCTTGCCCGCGATGAGGGTGCGTCAGCCACTGCATTCAGCTCTGATACACCGCTATCGCGGGCAAGCCCGCTCCCACACTTGAGGGCTTTTGCTCCACACCACTCAGGCATGCGACCAGGCGCCGTGCTGTTGAGCTCAATCGCCCGTACCGGCAAACGCCGCGACGATTTCATCGATCACCACCCGCACCCGGGCGGTGTGGCGCAAGTCGGCATGGGTCACCAGCCACACGTCATAGGGCAACGGCCGAGTGCGTTCCGGCCAGAGGCGCACCAACCCATCGCGCTCGCCGCTGAGCACTGGAATTTCGCCAATGCCCAGGCCCGCGGCAATCGAGCGGCGCACCAACAGGCTGGAACTCAGCGCGGCCACAACGCGCCCATGGCCCAGGGGCTCGCAGGCCAGTGTCAGGTCCTTTTGGTGTTGCAGGTGCGGTTGGTAGACCACCAGATCATGGCCTTCGAACGGGCTTCCCGGCTGCGGCATGCCGTGGCGCTCCAGGTAACCCCTGGACGCAAACAGGCCCACCGGCCAGCGGGCGATACGCCGGGCAATGAGGTCGGGGTTGTCGGGGCGGGAATTGCGTACGGCAATATCGGCTTCGCGCCTGGCCAGGCTGATCAATTGCGTGGAGGCATCCAGTTGTACGCGCACGTCGGGGTGTTTGTCGTGCAGGCTGGCGATGGCCGGAATCAGGAAGTCGATGGCCATTGAGTCGGTGGTGCTGACGCGCACCGTGCCGGTCAGACGGTCATCCAGGCCCTGAATCCGGCGCTGCAGGTCCAGCGCCGAGTGCTCCATTTTCTCCACCGACAACAGGGCAGCTTCGCCGACTGCCGTGAGTACATAGCCTTCGGAGGTGCGCAAAAACAGGGTCGCGCTCAGGGATTTCTCCAGGGCGTTGATCCGACGCCCTACGGTGGCCTGGTCCACTCCCAGCACGCGGGCCGCGCCGCGCAGAGTCGATTCACGGCACACCGCCAAAAATACCCGCGCATCATCCCAATTCATCTCGCCCCCTTGATGCATTTTTGCATCGCCTTGCCGTGCATTCGCAGCATTATTGCATCACCGGTCTCGAGTATGCTCGGCGTCAGAGAAAAATTCAGAACCGTCGACGGCTTGCCACGGTCCCACCCCATACGCTCATCGCTACAGGAATGCTCAAAATGGCTCTTGCCCAGGAAATGACCCTGATTGAAATCACCACCCCCGGCGGCCCCGAGGTGTTGAAGCCGCGCCAGGAACCGGTACCTGCCCCGGCGGCCGGCGAGATTCTGATTCAGGTGCACGCCGCCGGGGTCAACCGCCCCGACGCCTTGCAACGCGCCGGCAAATACCCGATGAAGCCCGGCATGAGCCCGATTCCGGGCCTGGAAATCGCAGGTGAAGTGGTGGCGCTGGGCGACGGCGTGACCGAATACGACTTGGGCGACAAGGTATGTGCGCTGACCAACGGCGGCGGCTACGCCCAGTACTGCGTGGTGCCCGCCAGCCAGGCGCTGCCGCTTCCCGAAGGCATGGAATGGATTCAGGCCGCCGCGATTCCGGAAACCTTTTTCACGGTGTGGGCCAACCTGTTTGGCATTGGCGGCGCGCACAAGGGCCAACGCGTACTGATCCACGGCGGCACCAGCGGCATCGGCACGACTGCGCTGATGCTGTGCCGCGAGTTCGGCATTGAAGCCTTTGCCACCGCCGGCAGCGAGGAAAAATGCGCCGCCATCCGCGCTCTCGGCGCCGAAGCGATCAACTACCGCGAGCAGGATTTTGCCGACGTTATCGCCGAGAAAACCGGCGGCCAGGGTGTGGATGTGGTTCTGGACATCATGGGCGGCTCGTACCTCAACAACAATCTCAAGGCCCTGGCCATGGACGGACGCATCGTGATGCTGGGCTTCCTCGGCGGCGCCAAAGCCAATGATGTGGACCTGCTGACCATCCTCGGCAAACGCGCGATCGTTACCGGTTCACTGCTGCGCGCGCGCACCAAAGCCGAAAAAGCCGCCATCGCCGACCAACTGCGCGAACACGTATGGCCAGTGCTGTCGGCGGGCCGTTGCCTGCCGATGATCGACCAGGTGTTTGACTACACCCAGGCCGACCAGGCCCATGCCCGGATGGAAGGTGGCGATCATATTGGCAAGATTGTGTTGAAGGTGAACTGATCAAGCAGCTTTCTGTGACAAGCAGACTTCTTGTGGCGAGCGGGCTTGCCCCGCGTTGGGCTGCGTAGCAGCCCCAGCAAAGCCACCGCGTTTCTCCATGTGGAATGCGGCAGCAGGTTTTGGGGCTGCTTCGCAGCCCAACGCGGGGCAAGCCCGCTCGCCACGACAGGCCCTCTCGCCACAAGAAGCGCGTTCGCCGCGGGGGTTAATCGGCGTAAACGGGATAGTCGATATACCCCGCCTCGCCGCCCCCGTACATGCCTTCAGCCCGCAGCGGGTTCAACGGCCAGCCGTTGATCAGCCGTTGCGGCAGGTCAGGGTTGGCAATGAAAGGCCGCCCGAACCCGATCAAATCCGCCAACCCGGCTTCCAGCAGCTTTGCGCCGCGCTCCGCGGTGTAGCGGCCGGCGTAAATAAGCCGCCCACTGAACGCGGCGCGCACCGCACGACGGAAGGTTTCCGGCAGCTCGGGGGCGTTGTCCCAATCGGCTTCAGCGATCGACACGTACGCGATACCCGCCGTCTCCAACATCTCTATCGCCGCAAGGTAGGTCGCGTGCGGATCGTCTTCCACCAGCCCGATGTACACACGGTCCTGGTCGGTGCCGCTGAACAACGGCAGAGAAGCGCACACCCAGGCGTTCCGGCCCGACCACCGCGCTCACGGCCTCAACGATTTCGCGCAGCAAGCGCAGGCGGTTGTGCAGCGAGCCGCCGTATTCATCGTCGCGCCTGTTGGCGTGCGCCGAGATGAACTGGTTGACCAGATAGCCATTGGCCGAGTGAATTTCTACCCCGTCAAACCCGGCATCCAGCGCATTGCGCGCGGCCTGGGCGTATTGCCCGACGAGCGCCTTGACCTCGGCAGTGGTCAACTCCCGAGGCACAGGCGGTTGCACCAGCTCACCAGCGCCCGGCGCGGTCTCGATGAAGCCAGTTTCACCGGGGTGCCTAGAATGTGATTGGCCATAAAGGGTTCCAGATTTTGGGCGTGCAAAAGCATCAGCGGCTCAAAAGAGCCGCCGATGGATCAGAGGTTTTTTAAGTTAAGCGGTGAGTTTCAGCAGGGCTTGGGCAACATCAGCGGAACTTGCAGGGTTTTGCCCGGTAACGAGCAAACCGTCTTCAATCACGAAAGATTGCCAGTCAGCGCCCTTCTCATAGCGGCCGCCGAGTTTCTTGAATTCGTCTTCCACCAGAAACGGCACCACATCGGTCAATTCCACCGCAGCCTCTTCCGAGTTGGAGAACCCCGTCACGCGACGGCCCTTGACCAGTGGCTCGCCATTGGCTGCCTTGACGTGACGCAGCGCACCCGGTGCATGGCAGACAAAACCGATTGGCTTGCCGGCGCGCTCGAAGGCTTCGATCAACGCGATTGATGTGCTCGACTCCGCCAGGTCCCACAGCGGGCCGTGGCCACCGGGGTAGAACACGGTGCCAAAGTCGGCGGCCTTGACCGTCTCCAGCTTCACCGTGTTGGCCAGGGCCTGCTGCGCGGCCGAGTCGGCGGCAAAGCGGTGGGTGTATTCGGTCTGGAAATCCGGCTGGTCGCTGACCGGGTCCAGCGGAGGCTGACCGCCCGCCGGGGATGCCAGCACGATATCGGCACCGGCGTCCTTGAACGCGTAATACGGTGCGGCGAACTCTTCGAGCCAGAAGCCGGTCTTGCGGCCGGTATCGCCAAGCCTGTCGTGAGAAGTCAGTACGATTAATACTTTCATGGTCCAGTGCCTCGATCGATGGGTTTCAGTGAGTGTTTTCAGGGCTGCCAAACAGCTGTCGGGTCAGCCACAGCGCCTCGTCAAAAGGCGCGGTTGTACGGGTGATCTTGTTCATCACGCTGCTGCCGAGCCACAGCGCATACAGGCGCGAGGCCAGGTGGTGCGGCTGTTGCTCAGTCAGTACCGAGCCGTCGTCAATGCCCTGCTGCAAGGCCTGGGCAATGCAGGCAATGGTGCGCGCGGTGCCGCGTTGCAGTGCCAGACGCATCGGCTCTGAAAGGTCTGACACCTCGGCACCCAGTTTGACGGCAAGGCATTTGCCTGTGTCGGTGCAGCCGGTCTGGTTGTCGATCCAACAGTGCCAATAGCGCATCAATCCAGTTCGTTGAGGGAATGTTAGGCGTGGCGACAAACCTCACCAATGTCATATCCGCAAGGATTCCGGACACGACACGCTACCGGTTGCCGTTTACCCGGCACACGCCGACAATCGCCCCAGCAAATGCCCCTGGAGAAGCACGATGCACAGCGTTGCGCTGTTGGTTTACCCGAATTTCGAGTGCCTGAGCCTCAGTACCGGCTCGGTGTTCGAGTGCGCGAACCTGTTGCGGGGCGAGCCGGCTTACGAGTTTCATTTGGTCTCGCAAAACGGCGGCGCGGTGATGACGTCACAAGGCTTTTCGGTGAACACCACGCCCATTCGGCCCCAGGGTTATGACACCCTGATCGTCAGCGGCTATATGGATTTTCGCTTGCCCGAGGCCAGCCTGCTCGAGTGGGTCAAGGCCGCTGCCGCGCAGCCGCGGCGAGTGGCTTCATTGTGCATGGGTATCTTTGTGTTGGCCGAAGCCGGGCTGCTGGAAGGCAAGCGCACCACCACTCACTGGATTCACGTACCCGCGTTTCGCAAGCGCTACCCGAACATTCATCTGGAAGAAGACAAGCTGTTTGTGGTCGACGGGCAGATCTGGACCTGCGCCGGCATGAGCGCCGGCCTGGACCTGGCGCTGGCCATGGTGGAGAACGACCTGGGCGGCGACCTTGCGCGGCGTATCGCGCGCAAACTGGTCATCGCCCAACGTCGGGGCAGCGAACAGTCGCAATTGTCGGCGCTGCTGGAACTCGACCCCAAGTCGGACCGTGTGCAACTGGCCCTGGCCTACGCCCGCGAGAACCTCACCCATGACTTGTCGGTGGAAGCCCTGGCCGACGTGGCGCGGCTCAGCCCGCGCCAGTTCAGCCGGGTGTTTCGCGAAGAAACCGGGCAAACCCCGGCCAAGGCCATCGAATCCCTGCGGGTGGAAGCCGCGCGGGCGATGATGGAAACCAGCCGTCACCCGGTTGAAGTGGTGGCCCGTGAGGCCGGCTTCGGTGATCGCGAGCGCATGCGCCAGGCGTTTCTCAGAGCCTTTGGGCAGGCGCCGCAGACGATGCAGCAGGCGTTGTTCAAGGTTTAAAACGATCAGCGACAGTGGCAAGGGCTTTCGCTGTTGAGTTCTTTACCCGTGGCGGTCAAGAGCCGCCCTGCTCCGGCGAGTTCAACGTTACGTTTAATGAAGCGCCGCGTGGGTGATCAGGTAACTGACCAGTTGCGGGTCATCGTCCAGTTCAAGGCTTTGCACCGGGCGCGGCAGGTAATCCAGCACCGTGCGCCAGAATGCCTGGGACACCTCATCCTGATCATAAAATCGCACCAGCCAGTTGGCCTCGCCGCTGCACAGCACCTGGCTGGCGATGGCACGCCCGATGCCCTTGCGGCGGTAGCGCTTGAGGATGAACAAATCCGCCAGTTCCAGGGCATCAATGCCCGGCAACTCACTGCCTTCGATCAACAGGAAACCGGCGATGTAGCCGTCCACCAGCAGCAGGTTGGCGCTCCACTGCGGGTCTTGCCAGTAGCGGGACAAGTGTTCGTCGTGAATATAGAAGCGGCCATCGGCTTCGACATCTTCCTGTTCCCAGTCCGAGGACTCGTAGGCGTAATACTGGTAGAGGTTGCGAATCAGCTCGGCTTCTTCGGGGCCGGTCTGGATCAGTTCGACGGTGGTTTCAGGCATGGGACTCTCGGTCAAAAAACGCAGGGCGCCATTGTTCACAAAACCCGTGTACAGGCCAATACATTGCATAACCTTTCTGTTTGCTGAACCGATTGCGGATTTATGGTGGCCCCGCCAAAATCTTGAAACATTTAGAATAAACTTTGCCCGCCTCCCCCTTTCCTCAAGGACCTGAATTTTGACCAACGTCTGTACCGCCGGCCTGGATGTGGGCTTTGCCTCTCTGGATTACCTGCAGATTTTCATCCTGGGCGTCATCCAGGGCATTACCGAGCTGCTGCCGGTGTCGTCCACCGCTCACATGCGCGTGGTCCCGGCCCTGCTCGGCTGGCAAGACCCCGGCTCGGCGTTTTCGGCGGCGATGCAATTGGCGGCGCTGGCAGCGGTGGTCAGTTACTTCTGGCGTGATGTGCGCCAGGTCACCACCGGCAGCATCAGCGCGGTGCGACGCGGTGACTATAACGACCAATGGTTCAAGCTGGCGGTGGCGATTGTGCTGGCGACCATCCCGATTGGCATCGCCGGCCTTGCGTTGGCCTCAACCCTGAACGCCTGCAACTCGCCTTTGCGCGGCTTGATGGTGATCGGCATTTCCTGCGTGGTGATGGCGGTGCTGCTGGCCGTGGCTGAAGTGCGGGCCCGCCATACCCGTGAAGTCAGTGAAATGCGCCTGCGTGATGCGCTGATCGTCGGCATCGCGCAGATCGGCGCGTTGATTCCGGGCGTATCGCGTTCAGGCTCCACACTGACCGCCGCGCTGTTTCTTAATTTCAAGCGTGAAGAAGCGGCGCGGTTTTCCTTCCTGCTGGGCCTGCCGGCCATCGCCCTCGCAGGCCTGAAAGAGCTGTGGGTGCTGCTGCACGCCGACATGCCGGTGCACGCCTGGCCGCATCTGATTTTCGGGTTGGTGGTTGCCAGCGTCTCGGCATTCTTTGCGATCTGGGGCCTGATGAAGTTCCTGGAGCGCTTCTCTACCTGGCCGTTCGTGATCTACCGCGCGCTGTTGGGGATCTTTTTGATTGTGGCGGTGAGCACCGGGTTGTTGAGCTAAACCACCACCATCCAAATGTGGGAGCGGGCTCGCCCGCGATAGCAGTGTGTCAGGCGACACACGTTGGCGGGATGACAGACCGCTATCGCGGGCAAGCCCGCTCCCACAGGTGGACCGTGTTGTGCTACAGACCGGGCGTACGCTCGGCCAGCGCTTCAAGCAGATCGGCCGACGGCACGAAAAACAGGCCGCCGGTCACGGCGGTACTGAAATCCAGCAAACGGTCGTAATTGCCCACCGGACGGCCGACAAACATGTTTTCCAGCATCAGTTCCAAGGGTTGCGGCGAGCGTGCGTAGCCGATGAAGTAGGTGCCGAACTCCCCGGCGCCGGGCCTGCCGAACGGCATATTGTCACGCAGGATTTTCACTTCTTCGCCGTGCTCATCGGTGATGACCGTCAACGCGCTGTGGGCGTTGCTCGGCTTGCTCTCTTCATCCAGCTCAATGTCCGACAGTTTGGTGCGCCCAATCACCTTCTCCTGTTCTTCCACCGTCAGGCCGTTCCAGGCCGTCATGTTGTGCAGGTACTTCTGCACCAACACATAGCTGCCGCCGCTGAACGCGCTGTCTTCATCACCGACAATCGTGAACCCTTCGGCCTTGCGCCCTACCGGGTTCTCGGTGCCGTCGACAAAGCCGATGATGCTGCGCATGTCGAAGTAGCGAAAACCCTGCACCTCATCCACCACTTTGACGCTATCGCCCAGGGCCGCCATCAGTTGCGTGGCCAGTTCGAAACACAGGTCCATCTGGTCGGCACGGATGTGCAGCAGGATGTCGCCCGGCGTCGAGACCGCTTTGCGCCCTTCCACGCCGAACTCGCGAAACGGGTGCAAGGCTGCCGGGCGTGGCAGGCCGAACAGCCGGTCCCACGCATCCGAGCCAAACCCGCACACACAGGTGAGATTGCCCGAAGGTACGCGCTTGCCCACCGAGCGCACCAGCCCGGCGATGTCGGCACACCAGCCGCGCACGCTATCGAGGTCGTCGGCGTTCAGGGTCGCGACCATGAAAATCGCGCTGCTGGTGATCGGGTGGCAAACGGATTGCGGTTCCAGAGGTGGCTGAACGGGGCATGTTTTCATGAGCGGGTCCACAGGCGATGGGCAAATTGAACCCGCGCAGATTAGCAGATCAACGTTGACAGCTCTGCCACACCTCGCGAATCAACGTCTTCATTTTCAAGGCCTCGGCCCAGCGGTCAGTAAGCTCGTGGCCATCGGCGCCGGTGATCGCATAGGGTGGCGGGCCCAGTTCGCAGGTGAAGGACAGGCTCTGTGGCGTCTCGGTACGGCTCAGCCAGTGTTCGATCCCATAGCGCCACCAGCCGGTAAAGCGCTTGACCCAGGCCTGGTGCTGAGGAAAGTCCAGCGAGACCTGCACCTGTTCACTGCTCGCAATTCGGCCATGAAAACCCCAGCTGTGGCGCAGGATTTCATGGATGTGCCGGTCATCGTCAACGGTGCCGGATTCGGGCAGCTCACGACCGACGACGTAATGCGACAGGTCCGCCAGCAGCTTCAAATCAGGCATGTGCGCCAGCAAGTCGAGGGTAAATAACAAGTCGCTGGTGAGGCGATAACGATGGGTTTCCAGCAGCACCGGGAAATCCACCTGCTCGGCCAGCCGCTGCCAGCCTTCAATCAATCTGACGGCCTCGGCCTGGCTGCGCGGGCGCACGTCGGCTTGCAGGGTGAGGTGGTGACAACCATAGCGGCTGATCACATCCAGGGCCGCCGCCAGGTCGCCCACCGATTGCGGAAACAACTGGCCTTCGACCTGCAAGCCCCGCGCTGAGGCAGCGGCGTGCAGGCGCGCGACGTCGGCCGGTTTCCAGTAATGATCGGTGACGCCGTCAAACCCGGCGGCTTTGATGCGGTCCAGTTGGGCGTCGAGCGCACCGGGTTCGATTTGCATGGCCCACATCGATTGAAATACCAGAAATTCGCGCATATCAACCTCGCAGCCATTGTTTGAGGGGCAGTGCCGGATCGGCCAGGCTGGCGTCGTGCAAAGGGACGGCGGCAGTGATCAGGCGTTCGCACAGCTTGATGTCCCTGGCCACATTGTTGCCGGGCGCCCAGCCGCAGGCGCCTTGCAAACGCTGTTCGGCATCGAGGTAAAACAACAGCAGACCACCGTCTGGAAGCGCTCGGCTGACGGTGTGCGCAGTCATCACGCCGACTGTGTGCAAGCCCCAGTCGTATTGATCCGACCAAAAGCCCGGGGTCGCCGCGAACGGTAACTCACGCCCCAACAGATTCAGCGCAGCATGCCGGCCCTGGGCTTCAGCATTGCGCCAGGTTTCCTGACGTTGATAGGCGCCATTCAGGCGAAATTCGCACACGTCGCCTGCTGCGTAGATGTTCGGCGCGTTGGTGCGCAGGCACGCATCCACGCGAATGCCCTGCCCCACGTCCAGCCCTGCGGCGACAGCCAGTTCAAGATTGGGCTGCATGCCGATGCCGACCACCACCAGATCGCAGGCCAATCGTTCCCCGCCCACCAACAGCACGGTGTCGGCCTGGATCGATTCCAGTGCCGCATTCAATCGCACGTCCACGCCCTGGCTGCGATGCAGGTTGAGCAACGCTTCGCCAATCACCGGCGGCAGTACTCGGCCTGCCAACCGGGGCCCGGCTTCCAGCACCGTTACCTCACAGCCCAGGCTGCGTGCCGACGAGGCCACTTCCAGCCCGATAAAACCACCGCCGACCATCACCAGTCGCGTACCCGGGCGCAAAGCGGCTCGCAAGGCCAGCGCTTCATCGTGCGTGCGCAGGTACAACAGGTTGTCGTGGTTCTGCGGCCACTTGCGCGCCCGCCCCCCAGTGGCCAATAGCAAACCGGTGTAGGCCAGCCACTGACCATCGGCGAGTTGCACACGATGGTGCTGCGGCTCCAACCGGGTCACGGGGTTGCTCGCAATATGCTCGATGCTCAACTCGGCGAGCCGGGCGCCGTCGAACAGGCTGCAGCCGGCCAAATCCGCCGTGCCCTGCAACAAACCCTTGGACAGCGGTGGCCGCTCGTAGGGCAAGTGCGCTTCATCCCCGATCAGGATCAGGCGCCCGGTGTAACCTTCTTCGCGCAAGGTCAGCGCCGCACGGCCACCGGCATGGCCGGCGCCGACGATAACAAGGGGAGCGTTCATCATCACGCCGTGACGGCGAGCAACACCCGCCCCGCTTCAACCCGCACAGGGAAGGTCTTGAGGTTAACGCACACCGGCGCGCCGAGGGCCTTGCCGGAGCGGTAATCAAAGCGCCCGTTGTGCTTAGGGCATTCGATGACGTGGTCCATGACCAGGCCGTCGGCCAGGTGGATTTTCTCGTGGGTGCACAGGCCCGCGGTGGCGAAGAACTGATTGTCGGCAGAGCGGTACACCGCGTAAGTATGTGGCCCGTGGTCAAAGCGCATCACGTCTTCCTCGTCTATTTCGCCCACGGCGCAGACGTCGATCCATTGATCGTTCATTGCAATTGTCTCCAAGTGACCTGTGGCGAACGAGCCTTTTGTGGCGAGCGAGCTTGCTCGCGCCGGGCTGCGCAGCGGCCCCAGAATCGTCAGCCCGGTGAATTATTTGAAACCACGGTGAATTTATTGGGGCTGCTGCGCCGCCCAGCGGGAGCAAGCTCCCTCGCCACGGGAAGCATCTTCGCCATAAGGGCGTTGCACGAAATAGGCGGGATCGCTGCGCTGCTTCCAGATCGTCGGAAGGATCTCTTTGTAGGCCTCAAACAGGTTGGCGTATGGCGGCGGGCAGTCGCTGCGGATTTCCTCATGCAGTTGCGCCAGTGCGTGGAACGGCACCATCGGGTACATGTGGTGTTCGAGGTGGTAGTTCATGTCCATGTAGATGAAACGCAGCACGCGGTTCATATAAATGGTGCGGCAGTTGCTGCGGTGGTCGAGCACGTCTTCAGCCAGGCCCACATGCTGGGTCAGGCCAAACACGTAACCCAGCCAGGCGCCGTAGAGGCTCGGCAGCCCCACCAGCATCAACGGCAGCCAACTGTGCAGGTACAACGCCGTGCCGATGACGACCCCATAAATGCCGACCCAGATGCGTGCCGCACGGAACACCTTGGGCCACTCGGATTCAGGAATGAAATCCCGCTCTTGGTCACTCATCCTGCCAACGGCATGGCGCGCCACGCCGCTGAAGGTCTTCCAGGCGAGCGGCAAATTGAACAGGCTTAAAAACATCATCCAAAAGCTGGGCGGACGCGGCTCGACGATCTCCGGGTCGCGCCCGACCACGATGGTGTCGGTGTGGTGGCGGGCATGGCTCCAGCGCCACACGTGGGGCTCGAAAATACACATGAAGCTGGCGACCTGATAGAGCCCGTCGTTCATCCAGCGGGTCTTGAACGCAGTGCCGTGGCCGGTTTCGTGCCAGCGCGGGTTGGACGCGGTGCCGTACAGCACGCCATAGGCCAGCAAAAACGGCACGCAGGCCCAGGAACCCCAAAACCAGTAACCGCCGACACCCGTGACCAGCAACCCGCTCACCCACAGGGCGGTGTCGCGCAGGGCCGGGCCGTCGCGGCGCTGCATCAGTTCTTTCATGCGTTTACGCGAAATGGGCGATTGGTACCAACTGGCCGACACCAGGCCTTTTTCTGCCGCACGGGCAGCTTCGGGGCCGGTGAGGCTGTAGTCGCGCCGAGCGGGACGGGCGGTGTGTTCAGGCATTGTTATTGTTCTCCGCAAGCGTGGGTTTCAGGTGCTTTGCGAAACAGACGATAGAGAACCGGTTATTGCCCCTCAAGGCCTTGAATCCATTCCCTATCAAGCTATCATCAGGCCCCAGCGCAGCTTGATGGTTTTCTATCAAGGCGCCCAAGGGGCCTGTCATGAACAACAATAAACGCCCAACCATCGCCACTGTCGCCGCCCATGCGGGGCTGAGCGTGGCCACCGTCGACCGGGTGCTGAATGCCCGCGCACCGGTGAAGCCGGAGACTGCCGAACAGGTGTTCCAGGCCGCCGAAGCCGTGGGCTATTTTGCCGCGCGACTGATTGGCCAGCGCATTCGCGAGCGCCGCCCGACGTACCGGTTCGGCATCCTTTTATTGGGCACGGCGCAGGCGTTTTACGCGAACCTCGCGCAGTCGATCAGCGACGCTGCGCACCATCACGCCACGGCCAACCTGACCTGTCAGTTCGAATACATTATTGATCGCACGCCGGGCGCCATCGTCGGGCAAATCGAACAGCTGGCCGTGCAGTGCGATGCCCTCGCCGTGGTCAGCTTCGCCCATCCCTTGATCAACGCCACCATCGCGCAGATTCGCGAGGCCGGTGTGCCGGTGGTGGCCCTGCTCTCGGACATCCACGAACAGGCCGCCGAACCCTACGTGGGCCAGGACAACCATGTGGTCGGGCGCACCATGGGCTGGCTGCTCGCACGAACCTGCGGCGCACGCAAAGGCAGTGTGGGAATCTTGTTGGGCGGCCATCGCTTTCTTGGCCATCAGGCGCGGGTCGAGGGGTTGCATGGCTACCTTGCCGAACAGGCCCCCGGGCTCAAACCGCTGGAACCCTTGATCAACCTGGACAACTGCGACATCACCGAAGAAGCCACCCTCGACCTGATCAGCCGCCACAGCGACCTGCGCGGCCTTTGCGTGGTGGGCGGCGGCGGTGACGGCGTCATCAGCGCGCTGGCGCAGTTGCCCAAGCGCCCGGCGCTGTGCTGCATCCTGCAGGAGTCCACCGAGCTGTCGCGCCAGGCGTTGCGCCAGGGCTTGATCGATGTGGTGATGGATTCCCAGCCGCGCCAGACGGCCACGGCGCTGGTGCAGCTGCTGGTGCAATTGCAGAGCGCCGAAGCGTTCGATCCGGCGCGGCACCGGCTGTACATTGCGCCGCAGATCGTGACTTCGGAGAACATGGGCGGCTGACGACTGTGAAGCCCGCCTTCAAAGCCTTCGCAGGACCTGCCCGATTGTGTGCCTGGCATTAAACGCCAATGATTCCAGGCACATTCAGAGGAGGTCACCATGCCCGCACAACCACAGAAAACCTGGCTTATTACCGGCATCAGTTCCGGCTTCGGCAAGGCCCTGGCCGACGCCTTGCTGGCTGCCGGTGAACGCGTCGTCGGCACCGTGCGCACGCCCGAAGCCATGGATGCATTCGATAACCTCAAACCCGGCTATTCCTTCGCGCGCCTGCTGGATGTCACCGACAGCCTGTTCGTGCCGGCGGTGATCGCCGAGATCGAAAAAAATGTCGGCGCCATTGATGTGCTGGTCAATAACGCCGGTTATGGCTTTGAAGGCGTGCTGGAAGAGTCGTCGCTGGACGATGTGCGCCAGCAATTCGAAGTCAATGTGTTCGGCGCGGTGGCGATGATGCAGGCGGTATTGCCGTTCATGCGCAAGCGTCGTCGCGGGCACATTCTCAACATCACCTCGATGGGCGGCCTGACCACCTTTCCCGGTCTGGGCGTTTATCACGGCAGCAAGTTTGCACTGGAGGGCATTTCCGAGGCGCTGGGCAAGGAAGTGAAGCCGTTCGGTATTCACGTCACCGCCATTGAGCCTGGCGGCTTTCGCACCGATTGGGCCGGGCGTTCGATGGTACGAGCTGAACGCACGATTGCCGACTACGACGCCACGTTTGACGCGGTGCGCGCCGCGCGCCTGGCCCGCAGCGGGCGGCAGGACGGTGACCCGGCAAAAGCCGCGCAGGTGATGATGCAGGTGGTGGCCAGCGCCGAGCCGCCCGCGCATGTGCTGCTGGGCAACGATGCGGTGGACCATGTGACGGCAAAACTCAACGCCCTGCGCGCCGAGATCGACGCCTGGGAGCCGATTTCACGCAGCACCGATTTCACGCCGGCAGCACACTGAACCCAGGTCGATCAACGCGCAGACGGTGTACTCCGGTAGCCGTCGCGCACGACATCAACTGTCAACCAGAAGGAGACAGTGATTAAAATTACAGCCTCTTAATCAATCCAATGGTAACCAGTAACCTTCTTCTCAACGCAAGCGCCCTGCCTCTCGCAGCCCGCGCTCACTTGAGGACGAAATCATGCTGACCCTTCGCAAAGCTTCCGAACGCGGCGCCGCCAACCATGGCTGGTTGAAGTCGTTCCATACCTTTTCCTTCGCCAGTTACTGGAACCCGGCCGAACAGGGGTTTTCCGACCTGCTGGTGATCAACGATGACCGCGTCGCGGCCGGTAAAGGCTTCGGCCAGCACCCGCACCGTGACATGGAGATCTTCTCTTATGTGCTCGAAGGCGCCCTGGAACACAAGGACACCCTGGGCACCGGCTCGGTGATTCGCCCTGGCGATGTGCAATTGATGAGCGCCGGCAGCGGCGTGGCCCACAGCGAGTTCAACCACAGCCACACCCATGGCGTGCACTTTCTGCAGATCTGGATTGTGCCGAATGAAGCCGGCGCCGAGCCGCGCTATCAACAGGAGCACTTCAGCGAGGCGCAGAAACGCGGGCGCTTGCAGTTGATCATCTCGCCCGAAGGCACCGACGGTTCCCTGCACGTTCGCCAGGATGCGCGGGTGTACGCCGGGCTGTTCAACGGCGATGAAAACGCGAGCCTGGATCTGCCGCCGGACCGCCACGTGTATATCCATGTCGCCCGGGGCAGTGTCGAGGTCAACGGCCAGCGTTTGCAGGAAGGCGACGGCGCCCGCCTGCGGGATGAGCGCCAGATCCGCCTGAGCCACGGCGAGGATGCCGAGGTGCTGGTGTTCGACCTGCGCCCCCAGGAACGGCCACAGATGCCTTGACCGTCATTGCGATGGCCCGCCCCAAAACGGGTCATCGCTGGCGTCGATAGTCACCATCAGTGCAATGAAGTTCTCTTAAAAAAACCAGCGCGTAACATCAACTCCATACCCGGCATCACCCCAACTAAAACACTCGGAGCACACCACCATGAAACGCCAAATCTTGCTTAGCCTTGCTTTCTCGGTACTCGCTGCAAATGCTTTTGCCCACCCTGTCGTTGCTGAAGGCGGTTCGGATCGCCTGATGGAAAGCCGTGTGGCTGAAAACGGTTCTGACCGCCTGCAAGAACGCCGCGTTGCCGAAGGCGGTGCTGATCGTCTGCAGGAACGTGGCCTGGCTGAAGGCGGCGCTGATCGTCTGCAGGAACGTGGCCTGGCCGAAGGCGGCGCTGATCGTCTGCAGGAACGTGGCCTGGCCGAAGGCGGCGCTGATCGTCTGCAGGAACGTGGCCTGGCCGAAGGCGGTTCGGACCGTCTGCACAGCAACAACGCGTAACCCTCGCTGCTGGCGAGGTACCCCAAACCGGCCTGATCAGCCGGTTTTTTTTCGCCTCCGATTAATGCAGGTCGCGGTCAACCCACAGCACCGCTTTGCCGATTTGCTGCCGCGCTTCAATGCGTTCGTGTACCTGCTGCACGGTTTCCAGCGTGTAATGCCCCTCGATTGCCACGCTCAACGACCCTTCCAGCATCGCCGCGAATACCGCGTTGGCACGCCGTTGCACGGTGGGTCCGTCGGCCATGTGGTCGGCCAGCCGCGGGCGGGTCAGGAACAATGAGCCGGCCTCACCCAGCTCAATCGGGTCAAGATCGGTCAACGAGCCCGAGACATTGCCGTAATTGACGATCAACCCACGCGTTCGGCAGGCGCGGAAACTGTCGCGCAGTGTGGCTTTGCCCACAGAATCGAATACCACATCGACGCCCTGCCCGCCCGTTGCATCAAGCACACACTCGGCGAACCGGCCTTCGTCATAGGTAAAGGCCTGGTGCGCGCCGCGTTGCAGGGCGATCGTGCATTTTTCGGCGGTGCTGCCGGTGGTGAATACCTGGGCGCCGAGCCGGCGCGCCATCTGCACCAGCAACTGGCCGATGCTGCCGGATGCGGCATGAATCAGGCAGCTGTCGCCAGCCTTGAGTCGTGCGACATCTTCAACCAGATAGTGAGCCGTGCAGCCCTGAAACATCGCGGCAGCGGCCTGATCGAAGGTAATCGCTGCGGGAATCTGCGCCACTTTCTCCATCGGTACATTGGCGTATTCGGCGTACGCACCCCAGGCGATGCACCAGGCCACCCGGTCGCCCACCGCCAAGTGGCTGACACCTGCCCCCACTTCCACCACCACGCCCGCGCCTTCCATGCCCAGGGTGCAAGGCAAGCGCACCGGATAGGTCACCGACTGCGCGTATTTGCCCTGACGGGTATGGATGTCCATAAAGTTGATGCCTGCGCAGGCCACCTTGACCAGCACATGGCCCGGCAACGCGTGAGGTTTGGGAACGTCGTGACGCAATTGCGCAACATGCGGGCCGCCATAAGCTTGCAGGGTGATGGCTTTCATCGGGAAACAACTCCGTTTGCACTGGGAAGCCGCCATGGTAAAAGGGCCGTATCAGCATGAAAATTCCCCAATAACTCACGGTCTCTGTGCGGAAATAACCCGATGTTCGACTGGCAGGATCTGTATTACTTCACCGTCCTGGCGCGCACGCAGTCATTGTCGGCAGCGGCGCGCGAGCTGCAGGTGGAACACGCCACCGTGGGGCGACGGGTGGACGCGCTGGAAAAGGCCCTGGGTCTGAAGCTGGTCGACCGCTTGCCCCGCAGCCGGCCACTCACCGCACAAGGTTTGGCACTGGCCGAACTGGCGGCGGACATGGGTGACATGGCCACTCAAGTGATGCGCCTGTCACGGCTGGCCTCCATCGAAATGGCCGGCACCGTGCGGGTCAGTTGCCCGCCGTCCATCGCCAACCACTGCATCGCGCCCCATATCGCGCGGCTACGCGCGCAATACCCGCTGCTGAACCTGGTGTTGATCCCGTCCACCCAACTCGCCGCCCTGGACAAGGGCGAAGCCGATATCGCCTTGCGCACCGTGCGCCCGGATGAGGATGCGCTGGTGCGGCGCAAGGTTGGTGCGGTGCGCTTCGGGTTATATGGCTCCCCCGAGCTGCAACGACTGCCTGCTGCACAGTGGGCCTTTATCGCCTACGACAGCAGCCGCGACCACCTGCCCCAACAGGCGTGGATGCACCAAGTGCGTGGCGCGCGCCCGATTGTGTTTGCCGCCAGTGAGTTGATCACCCAGCAATTGGCCGCGCGCGCTCACGTTGGTGCGGTGGTGCTGCCCACGCTCGTGGGGGATCACGACCCGTTGCTGACAAGGCTGCCCACCGCCGGCGAAGGCCCGGTGCGCGATATCTGGCTTACGGTTTACCCGGACATGCGCCGCTCGCCGACGGTAAAAGTGGTGATGGAATTTCTGGTGGCGTGTATCGAAGCGCAGGTGCAGCTACGCCGCTGACTGCACGGCAATACGCTTACGCCTCCCGCGCCTTGACCTTCAAGTGCCGCGCATACCAGGGTCGCTGCGGCACGCGTTTGAACAGGCCCTTGAGCAAGTCGTCGTCGGAGCCGAAGGTAATGCGCAGTGCCAGTTTCATGGTTTCCGGGTCCATTTCCATGGAGCGCCCCATCTGCAGCCCCGGCGTGGTGCTGCAGCCATGGGTGTCCGGGCCCAGCCACGGGTCGCCCACTTCAACCCAGCGCCCCGGCGCAAACCATTGCACGCCGTTGACCTCAAGCCGGCTGACTTCACCCGGATTGAAGCGCTCGTGAGCGCGGAACCAGTCCTCGACACGGTCGTCGATCCAGCCATGAAAATGCCAGAACACCGGGTTGACGTGGGACGAGAACGGGTCGCCGAGGAAGTCGTTTTCCGGCGCATACCAGCGTGCGGCAAAGTCCGCCGGGTCGCGGGCAAACGGCACCGGAGCGCCATTGGAGGGGTCGCGCGGCACCGAGGCCCAGCGCATGTGCAGCCAGTCGTGCAGGCCCAGTTCCATTTCCGACCCCAGTTGCCCGAGGGTCAACTTGGCCAGGTAACGCGGGTCACGGTATTGGGACTCCCACACCTGGAAGTTGCTGTGGTAGGTCTCGGCAGCCTTGATATCGCTGACCCACTGGGTGTAATCGGCGTCGTCGGGGGCAGACCAGGCAGGTGGCAGCGCATAGCCGTCACTGTTGTCGAAGTAGCGCACGAACCCCAGGCGGTCCCGCTCCAGCGCCGGTTGCGGTTCAGGAAAAGCCGGCCATGAAGGCAGGTCCTGCATTGAACGCGCGGTGCCGAGCATGTGCCGGTGCATGAAAAAAAAGTCGATACCCGAGCCGTTGCGATCCTTGAGTTTGCCGCGCGCGTCACGCTCCTGGCCACGCGGGCCGGGTTGCCAGCCGATGCCGCGCAGGGCGTCGCGCTTTTCCTCGGAGAGCTTATGCCACTGGTCACGGGTGGCGTGCCACAACTGGTGAAACAAGCGATGTTCGGGGGAAATCAGCCAGGCCAGCAACGTGGGATTGAGGCCAATGCGTTGGCGGGCCTCGGGAAACAGTTGTTTGTGGGCGACGAAACGGTTGTCGCGCTCAGGCAACGCCAGCGGGCGATTCAGGTTCAGGATTTGCCCGCTCAGGGTGCCGCTGCCGGCGTTGCCGAAGTCGGCCCAGACTTCGTCGAGGGTCATCTTGAATTCGTAGGCAGGCGTGCCGTCAGCGCGATCGCGATCGATCAGCCGCCAATACAAAACCTTGCTGTCACCCGTCAGCAAATCACCCAGCACACGGTAACGGGGCTCGGCTTGCGCGCGCAGGTTTTGCGCGGTGTCCAGATAGCCGCGCAGGCCACGGCCACGGGGGGCGATGTCGAGCAGCAGCTCAAGGCCGTGCAGCGGCAAACCTTCCAGGCCGGCGTCGGCGCCTTCAAAACGCAGGTTCCACACGCCGCGCAGCCGGTTGGCCAAGTGCTGGCCGTCGGTGTCGGCGAGGTCCACCGTGGCTTCGCCGGGGGTGATCGGAAATTCTTCGCGCGTCAGCTCGCGATGGGCATAGAAGGCCGCGGGCACCGCAGCGCCGGTCAGCGCCAGGCCTGCGATGAACCCACGTCGAGAGATGGTCATTGTCTACCTTAGGAAACGGCTTGATCAGAGCTAGAACGTTTGCAGCCTTGAAAAATTTACCGCCACCCTCGCCCGCCTAAATTTCCCCGGTCATCGCTCGTTCCTCCCTGATAGCTAAGGCCTCAACTGACTGAGATGGCAATGACAAAACCACGTTCGAAAAAGGCGCTGTACCTGGGCCTGCCGCTGGCATTGGCCGTGTGCGCCGGGGCTGGCTTTCTGGTCTGGGATCACTGGTTCAAGGGCAACGCCGGCTACCCGCTGGAGGTGATCAAGCAAGCCAATGAAATGCAGGACCGTTTGTTGTCGTTCGACAGCCATATCACCGTACCGCTGGATTTCGGCACCGCAGGCAACGAGGCCGACAAGGATGGCAGCGGCCAGTTCGACCTGGCCAAGGCCAGCCGCGGGCGGCTGTCGGGGGCGGCGCTGACCATTTTCGGCTGGCCGGAAATCTGGAGCGGTGCCAATGCGCCGCACAAACCCACCGAAGGCTTTGTCGAAGAGGCCCGCCACGAGCAGGAAGTGCGCTACAAAATCATCTCCGGCATGGTGCGCGACTACCCCAACCAGGTCGGCATCGCCTACACCCCGGACGATTTCCGCCGCCTGCACGGCGAGGGCAAATTTGCGATTTTCATCAGCATGCTCAACGCCTACCCGCTGGGCAATGACCTGAACCAACTGGACCTGTGGACCGCGCGCGGCATGCGCATGTTCGGCTTCAGTTATATCGGCAATAACGCCTGGTCCGACTCGTCGCGCCCGCTGCCGTTTTTCAACGACACCACTGACGCCCTGGAAGGCCTGTCGCCCATCGGCCAGCAGGCAGTGCACCGCCTGAATGACCTCGGCGTGATCATCGATGTGTCGCAAATGTCGACCAAGGCCCTGGAGCAAGTCGCGCAGTTGAGCCGCACGCCGATGGTCGCCTCGCACTCGGCGCCGCGCGCCTCGGTAGACATCCCGCGCAACCTCACCGACAAGGAAATGCAACTGATCAAGAACAGTGGCGGCGTGGTTCAGGTGGTGGGTTTCCCGGCTTATCTGCGCCCGCTGAGCCAGCCGACCCAGGACAAGCTCAACGCCCTGCGT
The DNA here is from genome assembly GCF_002813445.1 of Pseudomonas tolaasii NCPPB 2192. NCBI lineage: Bacteria > Pseudomonadati > Pseudomonadota > Gammaproteobacteria > Pseudomonadales > Pseudomonadaceae > Pseudomonas > Pseudomonas tolaasii. The sequence continues at coordinate 4,418,640 of NZ_PHHD01000001.1, read as the reverse complement.
GCACGTTTTGATTTGCCGCCGCTGCCGAACCTGGCCATGGCGCTGATGCCGGGCGATGCGATCATCGCCGCCTGGCCCGAACAGAAGTTCGGCCAGTACGCCAGCGCGCTGTACGCCATTCTCGAAGAGGAACCCAAGGCCACGCTCAAGGACTTTGGCGACGCCATCGACTACACGGTGCGCAAGATCGGCATCGACCACGTGGGCATCGCATCGGACTTCAACGACGGAGGCGGCATCCAGGGTTGGAACAATGTCGGCGAGGTGCGCAACGTCACCGCCGAGCTGATTCAGCGCGGCTATTCCGAAGCCGACATTGCCAAGCTGTGGGGAGGCAACTTCCTGCGGGTGTGGGACCAGGTACAAAAAGCCGCCAAGCCTTTGGCCAACCGCTAATCCGATGCGAAGTGAGTCCATGACCGACCGCCGTACGTTTCTCAAGCAGGCAGGCGTGCTTGTCGCCAGCCTGCCGCTGGGCACCGCCCTGTCTTCCCGGGCCATCGCCGCCACACCCGCCGCCACTCCGTGGGCGGGCCTGAAACAACTGTTCAACCAGGACCCGGACTACCTGCACTTCTCCAATTTCCTCATCGCCTCGCACCCCAAACCGGTGCGCGACGCCATCGAGCGTTACCGCGTGCAAATCGACCGAAACCCGGGCCTGGCGATGGACTGGGACCTGCAGGAAACCTGGAAACGGGAAGGCCAGGTGCGCGAATGGGCAGGCCGCTACCTGGATGCCAAACCGGCACAGATCGCCCTCACCGGCAGCACGTCTGAAGGCCTGGCGATGATCTATGGCGGCATCAAGGTGCGGCCCGACCAGGAAATCCTCACCACGGTTCACGAGCACTATGCAACCGAGTTCAGCCTGAACTTTCGTGTTGCAAAGGAAGGCACCCAGGTGCGCCGGATCAGCCTGTTCGAGAATGCCGCCAAGGTCTCCGTCGACGAAGTGCTGGGCAATATCAAACGCAATTTCCGCCCCAATACCCGCGTGCTGGGCATGACCTGGGTGCAGTCCGGCAGTGGTGTGAAGCTGCCGATCAGTGAAATAGGGCAACTGGTGGAGGAACACAACCGCAACCGGGACGACAAGGACCGCATTCTGTATGTGGTCGACGGCGTGCATGGCTTCGGCGTGGAAAACCTCGATTTCCCGGCGATGAACTGCGATTTCTTCATTGCCGGCACCCATAAATGGATGTTCGGCCCGCGCGGTACCGGGCTGGTCTGCGCCCGCGACAGCGAGAATAAATACGTCACGCCGATGGTGCCGACCTTCTCCGAAGACACCAGTTTCGCCACCACCATGACGCCCGGCGGCTACCACACTTTCGAGCATCGCTGGGCTGCCGACGAAGCCTTCAAGCTGCATCTGCAACTGGGCAAGGCACAGGTGCAGGCACAGATTCACGCCCTCAATACCGAGCTGAAAAACCAGCTGCTGGCCCACCCGCAGATCGAGCTGGTGACACCGCGCAGCCCTGAGCTGTCGGCCGGTTTTACCTTCTTCCGGGTCAAGGGCCAGAACAGCGACGAAGTGGCGGCCTACATGATGAAAAACCGGGTGGTCATCGATGCGGTGGACCGCGATGTCGGCCCGGTGATTCGTACGGCGCCGGGTTTGCTCAACAGCACCGAGGAAATCCAGCGCTTCATGACCTTGCTGACCGCGCGGCTGTAATGAGCGCGCATGACGCGCCCGCTCGCCACAAGGGAATGGCCGCTGGAATGATGCACCTTTTTTACTTGAACGAGATGCCCACATGAATCCATCCCGACTCAAACCCCTGGCCGCCCTGGCCTTGACCGCCGTGTGCGGCGCACTGCTGCCGGGCCTCGCCCAGGCCGCCACGCCGCAACCCGGCAAGGTGTTCAAAGACTGCAAGGACTGCCCGGAAATGGTGGTGTTGCCTGCGGGCACCTTCACCATGGGCACGCCGGAAGATGAAGTCGGCCGCGAGCCGGATGAAGGCCCGATGCACGACGTGACCTTTGCCAAACCTTTCGCCATGAGCCGCTTCCACGTCACGGCCGGCGAATGGGACAGCTATATCCGCCAGACCGGCGTCAAGATTGCCAACGGCGACGACCGCCCTGGCCGCGAGTGCATCGCCAGCAAGCCTCGCTACCCGCAAGGCCCGCGCCAGCCGGCGGTGTGCATGGACATGGACGACATCAAGGCCTACGTGGCCTGGCTCTCGAAAAAAACCGGCCAGCGCTACCACATGGTCAGCGAAGCCCAGCGTGAATATGCCGCTCGCGCGGGGTCCACCGGGCCATTCCCGTTCCCGTTCGACGAAGGCAAGGGCTACAGCATCGCCCAGCACGCCAACACCTACGGGCCGGCGGACGGATACAGCTACTCGTCGCCGGTGGGCAGCTACCCGCCGAACGCGTTCGGCATGTATGACATGCACGGCAACGTCTACGAACGGGTGGCCGACTGCGAGCACCCCAACTATATCGGTGCGCCCACCGACGGCAGCGCCTGGATGGAGCCGAACTGCGAGTCCTATCAGATTCGCGGCAACGACTGGGGCGAGGCACCGGTGTTTTCGCGCTCGGGCAACCGCAACAACATTTACCCGCAGACACGCGGGGACTGGATCGGTTTTCGCGTCGTGCGCGACCTCTGAAACAGCCTGCCCTCCTCGGCCGCCATTAATCGGCGGCCGTCTAAATTAAGCACGCGACCAGACGTTCTACAGGGTATCTGCCTCTGCGACCCAAGGAACCGTCTTCCATGAACCAACCTCCACGCGGCGCCCTTCACGAACTGCTCGTGTTGCTCAAGCCTTTTCGCCTCATTGTCACGCTCTCGGTCGTACTCGGCATGGTCGGCGGCCTGAGCGTGACGGTGCTGCTGGCGACCATCAACAGCGCCCTGCACGCACAGGACGGCCTGACCCAGGGTGTCGTCATGCTGTTCGCCGGGCTTTGCCTGCTGGCGCTGTTCAGCTCGATCTGTTCGGACATCGGCACCAACTATGTCGGCCAGCACATCATCGCCAGGCTGCGCAAGGAACTGGGTGAAAAAGTACTGTCGGCGCCAATGGAACAGATCGAACGCTACCGCAGCCATCGCCTGATTCCGGTCCTCACCCATGACGTGGACACCATCAGCGATTTCGCCTTCGCCTTTGCACCGCTGGCCATTTCCATGACCGTCACACTGGGCTGCCTGGGTTACCTGGCCATGCTCTCGTGGCCGATGTTTCTGATGATGGTGGTGGCAATCATCATCGGCACCGCCGTCCAGTACCTGGCGCAGGGCCATGGCATCAAGGGCTTTATGGAGGCACGCGACGCCGAGGACGAACTGCAAAAGCATTACAACGCAATCGCTGAAGGTGCCAAGGAGCTGCGCATTCACCGCCCGCGCCGCCAGCGCATGTTTGTTTCGGGCATTCAGGCGACCGCAGACTTCATCTGCAGGACCCAGATCAAATCGATCAACACCTTTGTGATCGCCAAGACATTCGGCTCGATGCTGTTCTTCGTGGTGATCGGGCTGGCGCTGGCGCTGCAGTCGTTCTGGCCAAGCGCCGACAAAACCGTGATGAGCGGTTTCGTGCTGGTGTTGCTGTACATGAAAGGCCCGCTGGAGCATCTGATCGGCACACTGCCGATTGTCAGCCGTGCGCAAATCGCGTTTCGCCGGATCGCCGAACTGTCCGAGCAGTTTTCTTCACCCGAGCCGCATTTGATGCTGGCCGACAAAGGCACCAAGGCCAGCCCTGTTCAGCAACTTGAATTGCGTGATGTCAGCTTTGCCTTCCCGCCGGTGGCCGGCAGCGACGCGTTCCGCCTTGGCCCGGTGAACCTGACGATCAATGAAGGCGAGATCATCTTCATCGTAGGTGAAAACGGCTGCGGCAAAACCACTCTGATCAAATTGCTGCTGGGCCTGTACCCGCCACAACAGGGCGAGGTGCGCCTCAACGGGCATCTGGTCAATGCCGAAAACCGCGATGATTACCGTCAACTGTTCACCACCATCTTCGCCGACTACTACCTGTTCGACGACGTGGTGCAGGGTGACCAACATATTCCCGAAGACGCCAACACGTACCTGCAGCGCCTGGAAATCGCGCACAAGGTCAGCGTACTCGACGGGAAATTCACCACCACCGACCTCTCCACCGGCCAGCGCAAGCGCCTGGCGCTGGTCAACGCCTGGCTGGAAGAACGCCCGGTGCTGGTGTTCGACGAATGGGCTGCCGACCAGGACCCGACGTTCCGGCGGATTTTCTACACCGAGCTGTTGCCGGACCTCAAACGCCTGGGCAAGACCATCATTGTAATCAGCCATGACGACCGTTACTTCAACGTGGCGGATCAGTTGGTGCGCATGGAAGCGGGACGCGTAATGACAGAAATGGCCCCGGCCTGAGGCATTGCGCCAAAGCGCGAATTTATTTTTCCGGGTTTCGGACGTTGATGCGTCTAATTGTCATTAACAACAAAACTTGAAAACTGCGCACTACTTTTCTGGAGCATCGAGAGCAATGCAAAGCCCTACCCTGTCCCGAACGCCGCTGGCAAAAGCGATCCGCCCACAACCCGCCCGGCGTGCGGTCCTGCCTGGCGCCCTGTTGGCCCTGTTGCTGCTCAGCGGCACACAAGCCCAGGCTACCCCGGTAGCACTGGATATCCCTGCCCAACCGCTGGCGACGGCGCTGCAGCAACTGGGGAAACAGGCCAACCTGGAAATTCTCTACAGCCCGGATTCGATCAAGGGCCTCAAGTCGGGCGCCGTATCGGGTTCGCTGGAGCCGGGCCAGGCACTGGGCACCATGCTGCTGGGGAGCGGCATGACGTTTCAGATGACAAACAACACCGTGTCGCTGGTGCCGGCCACCGGCGAGTCCGGCGCCTTGCAACTGGGTGCCGTGTCCATCTCCGGCATGGCGCCAGGCTCGACCTCCGAAGGCACCGGTTCTTACACCGCGTACTCCTCCAGCAGTTCGACACGGCTGAACCTGACCCAGAAGGAAACGCCGCAATCGGTGACCGTCATCACCCGCCAGCGCCTCGATGACCAAAAGCTCACCAACCTCACCGAAGTGCTGGAAGCCACACCGGGCATCACGGTATTGCGCGTCGGCGTGGGAGCGGAAAACGACACTTACTGGTCCCGTGGTTTCCAGATCAACAACTTTGAAATCGACGGTGTGCCCACCTCGTCGCGTCTGGACAACACCACCCAGAACACCGCCATGTATGACCGGGTTGAGGTGGTGCGCGGCGCCACCGGCCTGATCAGTGGCTCGGGCACGCCTTCAGCGACCATCAACCTGATCCGCAAGCGCCCGACCGCCGACGCCCAGGCCAGCATCACCGGCGAAGCCGGCAGTTGGGACCGCTACGGCACGGGCTTCGACGTCTCCGGCCCGCTGAACGACGCCGGCAACATCCGTGGTCGCCTGGTGGTCGATTACAAGAAGCAGAACTCCTGGGTCGACCGGGTGAAGTCCGATTCGCAGCTGGTCTACGGTATTTCCGAATTCGACCTCAGCGACGCGACCATGCTGACCGTAGGTTTCAGCTACATCAACAACCAGGTCAACGACCCGCTGCGCACCGGTTTCCAGACCTTCTTCAGCAACGGCAACCGCACCCACTTCGGCCGCTCCGCCAACAGCGCGCCGGATTGGTCGTATAACGACCGCAAACAAACCAACGTCTTCACCTCCATCGAGCACCAGTTCGATAACGGCTGGAGCGGCAAGGTCGAAGTCAGCCACACCCAGAACCAGTTCGATGAGCTGATCAACTACATGAACGGTGATATCGACCAGGCCACCGGCGCCGGGGCCTACCTGTACCCGAACCGCTGGTCCGGCACACCGCGCCAGAACAACCTCGACGCCTACCTCACCGGCCCGTTCAACCTGTTCGGCCGCGAGCATGAGCTGATCGCCGGTGTCACCATGTCGCAGTACAACGAAAACACCCCAAGCCATGGCGGCTGGTTCGGCCCATGGACCGGGTATGACGGCACGGTGCCCAACATCTATAAATGGAACGGCAGCGGCGCCAACCGGCCAGACACCACAACGGTCGGCAAGAGCTACATCGAAGAAAACCAGTATGCGGCCTACCTGACCTCGCGTTTCCACGTCACCGACGACACGGCACTGATTTTGGGCGGCCGCGTGACTGACTGGAAACGTAACAACAAAGTGATCACCTACGCCGACCCTACCCAGAACTCTGAAAGCAAGGAAACCCGCAACGGGGTTTTCCTGCCTTACGCCGGTATCGTCTACGACCTGAACAGCACATGGTCGCTGTATGCCAGCTACACCAAGATCTTCAACCCGCAGGCCTATGGCATCAAGGACGAAAACCGCAAGCCGCTGGACCCTCAGGAAGGCACCGGGTATGAGGTTGGGGTCAAGGGCAGTTTCAACGACGACAAGCTGAACGCCAGCCTGGCGTTGTTCAAGATCGACCAGGACAACCTGGCGGTGTTCGTGCGTGATCCGGACGTCTATCGCTCGGTCCAGGGCACCACCACCAAAGGCGTGGAGCTGGAACTCAACGGCGAACTGAGCGAAGGCTGGCAGGCCTCCGCCGGCTACGCCTACAGCGTCAGCACCGACGACAACGATCAACGTATCGTGACCACCAGCCCGCGCAACAGCCTCAAAACCTTCACCAGCTACCGTCTGCCCGGCATGCTGGACAAAATCACCGTGGGCGGTGGCGTAAACTGGCAGAGCAAGACCGGTATGGACCTGCACAAGTTCGAACAAGGCAGCTACGCAATCACCAACCTGATGGCGCGCTACGACATCAGCAAAAACCTGAGCGCCACGCTCAACGTCAACAACGTATTCGACCGCACCTACTACGCCTACGCCGACAACTGGAGCGTGTACGGAGCGCCGCGTAACTTCATGACGAGCTTCAAATACACGTTCTGATCCTTACCGAACGTCACGCAACAAAAAAGCGCACCTGATATCAGGTGCGCTTTTTTTATGCCTCAACGCTTCAGTCGATGGCCGCCGCCAGCACCTGCGCCAAGTGCGCGTACACCGCGTCAATTTCCTGCGTCACCATGCGCATGCGCAGGAAGTCATGCACCAGCCCTTCGAATACCTGGCATTGCACATGAACGCCCTGCTGCGCCAGACGTTCGGCGTAGGCGCGGCCTTCATCGAGCAACGGGTCAAAGCCGGCCAGGGCGATGAACGCGGGTGCCACGCCACTCAGGTCGGGGGTCAGCAACGGTGAAAAACGCCAGTCGGTTCGATCCGCCGGGGTACGGGCGTAGTGGTCATAAAACCACTCCAGGCTGTCGCTTTCCAACAAATAGCCTTCGCCTAACAGTTCCATGGACTCGCTGCGTCGCGAGGCATCGGCCACCGGGTAGCACAGCAGTTGCAGACGCGGCTGGAGCACACGTTCAAAGCGTACCGCGTCGATCGCCAGCACGGTGGCCAGGGTCGCGCCAACGCTGTCACCGCCGTACACCAGCCGCGCAGTGTCCAGCCCGTAGGCCTGGGCGTGCTCAGCCAGCCAGGCCAGGCCGTCGGCGCAGTCTTCCAGTGCCGTGGGGAACTTGTATTCCGGGGCGCGCCGGTATTCCACGGCGAGCACCGCGCAGGGCGTGCGCGCGCAAAACTCCCGGCAAACGCCGTCGTGGGAGTCCAGGCTGCCCACTACAAAACCGCCGCCGTGCAGGTAAACCAGTACCGGCAACGCGCCGCCGCCCTGCCCCTGCGGCCGGTACAGGCGCAGCGCCTGATCGGTGCCGTCGCGTGCGGTAAAGCTCAGGTCCTGGCTGTGGACTTCAGGCACGGCCCAGCGCATCTGCGTCGAAGCCTGCTCGAATGCCGAGCGCGCCTGTTCAGGCATTTGTTGATGAAAGGGCTCATCCTGGCGGCTGTCGACCAGATCGAGAAAGGCCGCAATTTCCGGGTTCAATGACATGACTGGGTTCCAGGGGCGCCACCGTCAGGTCGGCGCCCGTTTTCAAAAGGGCTAGAAAGATCAGGCGGCGCTTTGCATCACGCAATGCTCGATCAAGGCTTGCAGTTCGGCCTGGCACTGCACAGCCAGGGCGTCCATGGTCGAGGGGCGATAGCGGCGGTTGCTGTAGATGCAGCGGAAAGCCAGTCTCCCATTGAACACTTGGCCGACCCATTCCAGGTGGTTGGCCATCGGCGCATCGGCACCAAAACTGTCGCCCACGCTTTCCGGGGCCGGCAACAACAGGGCTTGCTCGTCGAAACTCTGGTCAAGCTGGCCCAGGTAGTTGAAGGTCACCCGCGCCGGGGCCAGGTTCGCCAACTGTTCGGTCACCGAGGAGTCGGCCATGTAACGCAGTACGCCATAGCCAATGCCCTTGTTCGGTACTTCAGCCAACTGGTCGCGCACGGCCAGGATCGACGTGCCGAAGTCCAGTTGCGCCGAAGGGGCCAGACGCACCGGGAACATGCTGGTAAACCATCCCAGCGTACGACTCAGGTCCAGCGCTTCGAACAAGTCTTCACGGCCGTGGCCCTCCAGTTGGACCAGAATCGACGGCTGGCCGCTCCAGCGGCACATGGCACGGCTCAACGCCGTCAGCAACAGGTCGTTGATTTGTGTCTGGTAAACCGCCGGCGCCTCTTTGAGCAACTGCTGGGTGTGCGCTTCGCTGAGACTGAACGACGCCTCGGCGCGGTTGCACATCAGGTTCTTGCCGCGGGGGTTGTCGCAGGGCAGTGCATCGTCCTGTTGGCTCAATTGGGCCAGCCAGTAATCGAGTTCCTGCGTCCGGATCGTTTGCGCATGGCCTGCCAGGTTTTCCGTCCACTCGCGCACGCTGCTGGTTCGAATCGGCAATTGCGGCTCGTTACCCAGGCAGTACGCGTCATAGGCTATTTGCAGGTCTTGCAGCAGCACGCGCCATGACACACCGTCGATGACCAAGTGATGAATCACCAACAACAAACGCACTTCACCATTGCCCAGGGTTGCAAGCAGGCCGCGCAACAGCGGCCCTTTTTCCAGGTCCAGGCTGCGTTGCAGCTCATTGGCCGCGGTTTCCAGTGCCTCCTCATCTGCAACATCACGTACCCACAGCAGCGGGTCTTGCTCGACGTGCCGCAGGCTGTCCTCGAGCGTCTGGTAATGCTGGCTCCAGCGCCCGCCCTGCTGCGTGAAGCGCAGGCGCAAGGCGTCATGTTGATCGAGCATGCGCACCAGGGTGCGTTGCAGCGCGCCCACATTCAGGGCTTCGCGGGCCCGCAGAATCAGCGCCTGGTTGAAATGCTGAGGTGTGCGCATCTGCTCGCCGAAGAACCATTCCTGAATCGGCAGCAACGGGAATGCGCCCTCGCGCATCACCTGGGTGACCGTGTCAGTTGCGCTGGTACGGGCCACGGCTTGCTGGTCGAACAGGTTGGCAATCGTCTGGCAACGCATCAGGTCACGCAGCTTCAATTCCAGGTTCAGTTGCGAATGGTTACGCACCTGCGAGATCACTTGCAGGCTGAGGATCGAGTCACCCCCGAGCTCGAAGAAGTTATCGCTGATGCCGACGTCCTCGACTTGCAACACCTGCGCCCAAATGCCTGCCATCAGCCGTTCTTCTTCGCTGCGCGGCGCCTGGTACTGCGCCGTGTCGAACGTCGGTTCGGGCAACGCCTTGCGATCCAGCTTGCCATTGGGTGACAACGGCATGCTTGCCAGGCAAATGATCTGGGGCGGCACCATGTAGTCGGGCAAGGTTTCGCGCAGCGCGGCCCTGAGGGCCTCGCCTTTAAGCTCGGGATCGGCACTGACCACATAACCGATCAGCTGTTTGCCGGATACGCCGTCACGCGCGATCACCACGGCGTCGTTGACACCGGGCTGCAACCGCAGGCTCGCCTCGATTTCGCCGAGTTCGATACGGAAACCGCGCACCTTGACCTGATGGTCCAGGCGCCCCACGTAATCCAGCACGCCACTGTCGCGCAGGCGCACCAGATCGCCGCTGCGGTACGTACGGCTGCCAGGCGCTCCAAACGGGTCCGGCACGAAACGTTCCGCCGTCATCGCGGCGCGGCCATGGTAACCACGGGCCACGCCATAGCCACCGATGAACAGTTGCCCGGCGAAACCTTGGGGCAGCGGGTTCAAGTCGTCATCCAATACCCACAGCGAGCGTTGCCCCACCACTCGGCCGATGGGTGCATACGCCGCACCACAGGGTTCATCGGCTGCCGCTTTCCAGAGCATCGGCGTGACCACTGTCTCGGTCGGGCCATAGCCGTTGGTGATGTAGCGTGGCTGCAGGATGGTGCGCACCTGCGCCAGGGTCTGCTCGGGAACCGCGTCGCCCCCCAGGCAGTAAATGCGCACCGGCGGAGCAGCGTTGCCGCTGGCCTGCACAAACTCGGCGACCTGTTTGAGATAGGCCGGCGGGAAGCAGGCAATATCAATGTTCAGGTGCTGCAGGGCATGACAGGTCTGTTCCGGCGTCCACAGTTCATTGTCACGCAGCACCAGCGTGCCGCCCACCGATAGCGTGGTCAGCCAGCGCTCATGGGCGCCGTCGAAGGCGAACGACATGAAGTGCAGCTCGCGGGTGCGCGCATCCATTTCGTAGAGCTGGGCAATGGCCTGGCAATGCATGCTCAGCGGGCCATGGGTCACCGCCACCCCCTTGGGCAAACCGGTGGAACCTGAGGTGTAGATCAGGTAAGCCAGGCTGTGCTCACTGATGGCGACCATGGGCGCCGTCTCGGGGCAAGCCGCAATGTCCATGTCCAGCCGTGAAAGGTCGACCCGTTGTACGTGCTGCGGCAGTGGCAGGCCTGCAGCCAGCTCAGCGCGACTGATCAGGTGCTTCATGCCCGAGTCTTCGATCATGAACGCCAAGCGTTCAGGCGGGTAATCGGTATCCAGCGGCACATAGGCAGCGCCACTTTTGAGCACCGCCAGCAGAGCCACCAGCACGTCCAGGGAACGCTCCAGGGCAACGCCGATCACCTGTTCCGGCCCCGCGCCCTGGGCAATCAGGTAGTGGGCCAAGCGGTTCGCCCGCATCTCAAGCTCGCCGTAGCTCAAGACCGCGCCCTGGCACTCGGCGGCCGGCGCGTGCGGCCGTTGCTCAGCGTGGCGGGCGATCAGCGTCGGCAAATGTTCACGCGAATGCACCGGCGCAGGCTCGCTCGCCCATTCGCTGAGCGCCTGCCATTGCGGCGCGGCCAGGCGTTGCAGGTTGCCCAGGTATTCGGTGGGCGCTGCAATCATCGCCAGCAACGTGGTTTCCATCAGTTGGCGGATGCCTTCGACGGCGCTGGCGTTAAAACAGTCGCGCAGGAACAGGTACTCAATCGACAACTCCTGGCCAAGGTGCACCGCCAGGTCCATGGGGAAGTTGGTGACGTCATGGTTGGCCGAGGCGCCGAAGCGCAGCCCGCCCTGGGCTTGCTCCAGGCGTTCGTCGATCGGGTAGTTTTCGAACACGATGATGCTGTCGAACAACGCCTGACCGCCCTGCCCCGACCAGCGCTGGATATCGGCCAGCGGCGCATGGGCATGCTCGCGCAGGTCCAGGTTGCTGGCTTGCAATTGGGCAAGCCAGTGGTCAAGGCGCTCTGCCGGCTCCACCGTCTGGATCACCGGCAACGTGTTGATGAACAGGCCCAGCATGTTCTGCGCATTGGGCAGGCTTTCCGGACGGCCGGCCACGGTGGCGCCAAAGGCAACCGTCGACTGCCCGGTGTAACGCTGCAACACCAGCAACCACGCGCCCTGGATCAGTGTGTTGGGGGTAATGCCCTGTTGCCGGCAATGGTGCAGGAGCGTGCCGGTACGCGTGGCATCCCAGCGGGTGTACAGCGCTTCGTGCCCGGCCAGTGCTTCGGTATGCCGTGGGTGGATCGCCTGGCTGAGTGCGGTGGGCTCGGCCAGCGTTTGCAGGCGCGATTTCCAGTAGTGCTCGAGGCGATCCTGGTCCTGGCCTTGCAGCCAGGCGATGAAGTCGCGGTAGCGCCCGCTGTCGCCGCTCACTTCGCCGGTGGCGTAGTGTTGCAGGACTTCGCCGAACAATTGCGAGCTGCTCCAGCCGTCCATCAGGATGTGGTGGCTGGTCCAGATCAATTGGTGTTCGTTGGCGCCCAGACGAATGAGCACCAGACGCTGCAACGGCACCTGACTCAATTCGAAGCCGCGCGCGCGCTCGTCACGGGCACACTCGGCGAGGCGGTCCGCATCGACCGGCGTGCCTTGCCAGTCCAGCAGGCGCAAATCCACTTGCGCCTGGCGTTGCACCACCTGGATCGGCGTGGTCTGGCCACCCTGCCAATGGAACGAGGTACGCAGGATGGCGTGACGGCCGATCACATGCTGCCAGGCTGCACGGAAACGCTCCGGGTCCAACCCTTCCACGGGCAGGCTCAGTTGGTTCACGTACAGGTCGTCGCCATCGTCCGACAAGGTGTGGAACAACATGCCTTGCTGCATCGGCGACAGCGGGTAAATATCCTCGATGTCCTGCACGGCCACAGGCAACGCATCGAGCTGGGTCTGGGTCAGCTTGGCCAGAGGGAAATCAGACGGCGTCACGCCCATTGACGTGCCGTCACAGCAATGGGCAATCAACGCGGCCAACTCGGCGGCATATTCATCCGCGAGGCCGGCAATGCTCTGTTCGTCGAACATTTGCGCACTGAAGGTCCAGCCCAGGCTCAATTCACCGCCGTAGACCTGGCCGTTCAACACCAGCCAGTTGCCCAGCGGTGCCAGCGGGCTCTGCTCCTGGCCGGCACTTTCGGCGGCAGGCACAAACAAGGCGTGCTCGTCGAACTGCGCGTCAAACTGGCCGAGATAATTGAAGGTGATCCGCGGCTCCGGCAGCGCACGCAGCGTTGCCTGGGCGTGGTCGTCCCCCAGATAACGCAGCACACCAAAACCGATGCCTTTGTTGGGCACCGCGCGCAGTTGTTCCTTGGTTTGCTTGATCGCATCGCCCCACTGGGCGGCTGCCGGGATGCACACCGGGAAGGCGCTGGTAAACCAGCCAACCGTACGGCTCAGGTCCACATCATCGAACAACTCTTCACGGCCATGGCCCTCAAGCTGGATCAGCGCCGAATCGGTGCCGGCCCAGCGGCAGATCACCCGCGACAGGGCCGCCAGCAGCAGGTCATTGACCTGAGTGCGATAGGCCTGGGGGGCAACCTGCAACAGTTGCCGGGTCAGGGTCTTGTCCAGCCGGGTGTGCACACTCACAGCGTGGTGATTCTGCAGGCTCGCACCGGGCTTGGCGCCCGGCAGGGTCTCGGGTTGGCCCTGGCATTGGCGCTCCCAGTAGGCCAACTCGCTATTCAAATTCACCGCGTGAGCTTGCAGCCGCTCGCCCCAGACCTTGAACGCGCTGGTCTTGGCGGGCAGCTTTAATGGCTGCCCGGCCAGCGCCTGGCGGTAGGCCGTGTGCAAATCTTCCAACAGGATGCGCCACGACACGCCATCCACCGCCAGGTGATGAACCACCAGCAGCAAGCGTTGGGCTCCATCCGGCAGGTTAACCAGCACCGCACGCAGCAGTGGGCCGTGCTGCAGGTTCAGGCTGCGCTGGGCCTCCTGGCACACCGCTTCAATTTCATCCGCCCGGCTCACTGCGCTTTGCCACAACGTCTCAGGTTCCGCGCCGACCGAGCGGTGCGTGGCCTCCCAACCGTCGGCAAGGGGGGCAAACCCCACGCGCAGGGCATCATGGTGTTCCAGCAACGCGCGCAGGGCTTGCTCCAGCGCTGCGCTTTGCAGCGGCTCGGCAGGCTTGAGCAGAACGGATTGGTTCCAGTGATGCGCCTCAGGCATGGCGCTGTCAAAGAACCACTGCTGGAACGGCAACAACGGCAGGCTGCCAGTCACCGGCCCCTGATCAATGGTGGATGCCGGTTCGCCGCGCCGGGCGATAGCCGCCAGGCCTTGTACGGTCTGGTACTGGAACAGCTCTTTGGGCGTGAAGTGCAGGCCGGCCTGTCGCGCGCGACTGACCACCTGGATCGACATGATCGAGTCGCCACCCAGAGCGAAGAAGTTGTCGGTGATGCCCACCGGCTCTCGCCCCAGCACCGCCTCCCAGATCCGGCTCAATACCTGTTCGTTTTCCGAGACCGGCGCTTGATAGGCCAACGCCATCTGTTCTACATCCGGTTTCGGCAGCGCCTTGCGGTCCAGCTTGCCGTTGGGCGACAGCGGCAGTTGCTCCAGCAGCATCCACTGGTTGGGCACCATGTAATCCGGCAGGCTTTGTTGCAGGTAGGCACTTAAGGTTTCGCGCCAGTTGTCGCGGGTTTCAGCGAGTACCACGTAAGCCAGCAGGTGCTTGCCATCAATGACGGTGACGGCGGTTTCACGCACGACTTCATGCTCAAGCAAACGCGCTTCGATCTCGCCCAATTCGATACGCAGGCCACGCAGCTTGACCTGATGGTCGATGCGCCCGGCGTATTCGATCACGCCATCGGCGCGGTAGCGCGCCAGGTCACCGGTGCGGTACAGGCGCTCGCCGTGGCCAAACGGGCTGACCGCAAAGCGTTCGGCAGTCAGGGACGGGCGACGATGGTAACCGCGTGCCAGCCCTTCCCCGCCCAGGTACAGCTCGCCGAGGACGCCAACAGGCACTGGCTCCAGGTTGTCGTCGAGGATGTAGCAGGCCAGGTTGGCAATCGGGCGACCGATCGGCACGCTGTCGCGGCCCTCTTCGACACAGGTCCAGTGGGTCACGTCGATGGCGGCTTCGGTTGGGCCGTAGAGGTTGTAGAGATTGGCTTGTGGAAGCTTGGCGAATACCTGTTGCTGCGCGTCCGCCGGCAAGGCTTCACCGCTGCACACGATGCGCGTGAGGCTGGTGCACTGGCTGACGCCTGTGTCCTGCAGGAACGCCTGCAACATCGACGGCACGAAGTGCAGAGTGCTGACCTGCTCGCGGTTGATCAGCTCGACCAGTTTGGCGGGGTCGCGGTGGTCGCCGGGGGCGGCGACGACCAGGCGTGCGCCGGTCATCAGCGGCCAGAAAAATTCCCACACCGACACGTCGAAACTGAACGGGGTTTTCTGCAGCACCGTGTCGCTGGCACCCAGTTGATAGGCCTGCTGCATCCAGCACAGGCGGTTGGTCAGCGCGGAGTGGCGGTTGCCGGCGCCTTTGGGTTTGCCGGTGGAACCGGAGGTGTAGATTACGTAGGCGAGGTTTTCGCGGCTGACCGGAACGGCGGGGTTTTCGGAGCTGAAACCTGTGCTGTCCAGCTGATCCAGAACCAGTGTTTGCAGCCCTTGCGGAACTGGTAGCTGGGAAACCAGCGCCTGCTGAGTCAGCAACAAACCAATGCCGCTGTCCTCGATCATGTACTGCAAACGCTCCTGCGGATACTCAGGGTCAAACGGCACATACGCGCCGCCCGCCTTGAGGATCGCCAGCAACCCCACCACCATTTCAATCGACCGCTCAACGGCGATGCCCACCAGCACATCGGGGCCGACGCCGTGGGCGATCAACTGATGGGCCAGTTGGTTGGCTCGAATATTCAGCTCGCTGTAACTCAGCGTTACATCGCCAAACGCGAGGGCTTGCGCGTCCGGCGTCTTCAGCGCCTGAGCTTCAATCAATTGCTGAACCGAAGCGTCCAGCGGATAGCGTTCGGCGGTGGCGTTCCAGTCCTGCAGAATCATCTGCTGCTCAGCCGCACTCAGCAGCGCCAGCTCGCCCACTGCGCGATCCGGTGCATCTACGATGCCTTGCAGCAACGCCAGCCAGTGCTGCGCCATGCGCTCGATGCTGCTCGCTTCAAACAAATCGGTGGCGTAGATAAACGAAGCCGACAAGCCGTCATCCGCTTCGTGCACCTCAAGGGTTAGATCCAGCTGTGCCACCTGGGTCTCCCAGGCCACCCCTTCCACGCTCAAACCCGGCAATTGCCGGGCCGGGCCGCTTTGCCGAGCTGCCCGCTGGTGGTTGAACATCACCTGAAACAGCGGGTTACGGCTCAGGCTGCGCTCCGGCGCCAGGGCTTCCACCAGTTGTTCGAATGGCAAATCCTGGTGCGCCTGGGCCGCCAGTGCCCGCTGCTTGACCTGTTGCAACAGCTCGGTAAACGTCAGGCTGTCGGTAAAGTCAGCCTGCAAAATCTGGGTGTTGACGAAAAAGCCGATCAGCCCTTCGGTCTCCACACGATTACGGTTGGCGGTGGGTGTACCGACCCGCACCTGGCTCGACCCGCTGTAGCGATGCAACAGGGTCTGGAACGAAGCCAGCAACAGCATGAACAGGGTGGCGCCTTCAGCCCGCGCCAGCGTCTGCAACGCCTGGCTCAATGCCTGCGGCAGCGGAATGTTGCAGCGTGCACCGCGATAGCTTTGCACGGCCGGGCGCGGGTGATCCTGTGGCAGCTCCAGAACGGGTTGCTCACCACCCAACTGCTCGACCCAATACGCCAATTGCCGCTCACGCTCACCGGCTTCCATCCAGCTGCGCTGCCACAAGGCGTAGTCAGCGTACTGAATCGCCAGGGGTGGAAGTTCGACGGGGGCATTGCGGCAATAACCGCCATACAGCTCGATCAGCTCATTGACCATCACCCGCATCGAGCCGCCGTCGGACACGATGTGGTGTTGCACCACCAGCAGCACATGATCTTCATCACTGACGCGCAGCAGTTTGACCCGCAGCAGCGGCCCTTGCTCAAGGTCAAAGGGTTGGCGAATGCCCCCTTCGACCCACGCCTGCAGCGCCGCTTCATCAGCCGACGCGGCGTGTTCCACGCCGATCTGCAGGGGCACCACGGCATCGATCACCTGCCGCGTCATGTCGTGCTCACGCACGAACCGCGTGCGCAGGCTTTGATGCCGCTGGATCAACCCTTCAAAACTGCGTTGCAAGGCTGGCAGGTCCAACGCGCCGCGCAGGCGCAGCGCAGTCGGGATGTGGTAGGCGGCGCTGTCCGGTTCCAGCTGCCAGAGAAACCACTGACGCTCCTGCGCGTAGGACAGCGGCACACTGTCAAATGCGCTTTGCACTTCGGGGATCGGCAGGTTGGCCGGTGACACGCCTTGCGCCAGCATCTTTTCAAGGTAGAGCTTGCGTTTGTCCAGCGGCAACGTGATGAAGCGGCGGGCAATACTTGCAGCGACCGTGCTGTCCATTTACACGCCCTCCATTTCGTCTAGCAGGTCTTCCAGCAAGCTGAGCTTCGAGGCGCTGACCTGTTCGCCGCTGTTTTGCAATTGCACCACCAGATCGCCCAATACCGGGTACTGGAACAACAGTTGCGGGACCAGGGTCATGCCCAGTTCTAGTTGAATACGCGACACAATATTTATCACCAGCAGGGAGTGACCTCCCAGTTCAAAGAAATGGTCGGTCATGCCGACCTGTTCCAGCTTCAAGACATCGGCCCAGATCGCGGCCACCTTGCACTCAAGCTCGCTTTGCGGCGCCACGAAGGCCTGTTGCAACACACGTGCATCCGGCTGCGGCAGGGCCTTGCGGTCCAGCTTGCCGTTGGCGGTCAGCGGCATGTGCGCCAGCAGCAGCAAGTGCGCGGGCACCATGTAATCAGGCAGGTGCGCCTTGAGGCTTGCGCGCAGGCTTTCGCGCCACGCGGCCTCATCGTCCACGGGCGCAGAGGCCACCAGATAACCAACGAGTTGCGTGCCGCCAGGCCCCTCGGTGGCCAACACCACCGCTTCGCGCACCGACGGCAAGCCTTGCAGGCGCGCTTCGATTTCGCCCAGTTCAATCCGGTAGCCGCGGATTTTTACCTGGTGGTCGATACGACCTGCGTACTCGATGACGCCATTGGCGCAGTAGCGCGCCAGGTCACCCGTCCGGTACAGCCGCCCGCCGTCACGGCTGAACGGGTCCGCCACGAAGCGTGTACTGGTGAGGTCGGCGCGGTTCAGATACCCGCGCGCCAGCCCGGCACGTCCGACATACAACTCGCCGATGCAGCCTTTGGGTACCGGGTGGAGATCGGCATCCAGCACGTACCAGGACAAGTCCGCAATCGCCGCGCCCAGCGGGCTCGATGCACCATTGTTCAGGTCGGCCAGCGACAGCGGGCGATACGTCACGTGAACCGTGGTTTCGGTAATGCCGTACATGTTGACCAATTGCGGCGTCGAATCACCAAAGCGCTCGAACCACGGGCGCAGGCTGTTGACCTCCAGGGCCTCGCCGCCGAAGACCACGTAACGCAGCGACGTCGTGCGCGAAGCCTCATCCGCACACGCCACCTGCATCAACTGCTTGAACGCCGACGGTGTCTGATTCAACACGGTGACATGCTCGGCACACAGCAATTCGAAGAACGCCTGCGGTGAACGGCTGACCTCCTGCGGCACAATCACCAGGCGGCCACCGTGCAGCAGCGCCCCGAAGATCTCCCACACCGAAAAGTCGAACGCGTAGGAGTGAAACAGCGTCCAGCAGTCTTGCGGGCCGAAGTTGAATTCGCCCCGGGTCGCATCGAACAGGCGCAACACGTTACGGTGAGGCAACAAGGTGCCTTTGGGTTTGCCCGTGGAGCCGGAGGTGTAAATCACGTAGGCCAGGTTGTCCGGCCCCACATCGACCTGAGGGTTGTGCTCGATCGCCGGGTGGTCGCCCTGAATAGACAGGTTGCGCACCCCGGCCGGCGTCGGCTGTGGCCATTGGGTCAACAACAGCTTCAGGCCGCTGTCTTCGATCATGTAGTGCAGGCGGTCGGCAGGGTACGCCGGGTCCAGCGGCACATAGGCGCCGCCGGCCTTGAGAATCGCCAGCAGGCCCACCAGCATGTCGAACGAGCGCTCTACCGCAATGCCCACCAGCACTTCCGGGCCGACCCCCTCGGCGATCAAGGCATGGGCCACGCGGTTGGCTTGACGGTTGAGTTCACCGTAGCTCAGTTGCTGATCGCCCAGCACCAGGGCCACCGCATCAGGCACCTGCGCGGCCTGGGCTTCGATCAAACGGTGAAGCACGGCGGTTTGTGCAAACGTCGCCGGCTGGCCGTTCCATTGCGCCAACGTGGCCAGGCGCTCCTGGTCTGCCAGCATCGGCAGTTCACCGACACGGCAGCGCGGCTGCTCGACCAGGCCTTGCAACAGGGCCCGCCAATGCCGGGCCATGCGTTCGACGGTGGCGGCGTCGAACAGGTCGGTGGCATAGGTCAGCGACGCGTGCAGTTGCTCCGCGCTTTCGTAGGTTTCCAGGGCCAGATCGAACTGCGCGGTATGGGTGTCCCAGTCAACGCCTTCAAAACTGAGGCCGCAGACCTGTCGGGCACTGGCGTCACGCCGGGCAGCGGTCTGGTGGTTGAACAGCACCTGAAATAACGGGCTGCGGCTCAGGTCGCGGGCCGGCGCCAAGGCTTCAACCAGTTGCTCGAACGGCAAGTCCTGATGTTCCTGCGCCGCGAGTGCCTGTTGCTTGACCTGTTGCAGCAGTTGATCAAAGCCCGTCTGGGGGTCGAGCTCGGCCTTCAATACCTGGGTATTGACGAAGAAGCCGATCAGCCGTTCGGTCTCGCTGCGGTGGCGGTTGGCAACCGGCACGCCGACGCGGATATCGCGTTGGGCACTGTAGCGATGCAGCAGTATCTGGAAAGAGGCCAACAACAGCATAAACAGCGTCACACCCTGTTGCCGCGCCAGGGCTTGCAGCGACGTCGCCAACGCCGCCGGCAAGGCGATATCCAGGCGCGCACCACGATGGCTTTGCACCGCCGGACGCGGGCGGTCCAGCGGCAACTCAAGCGCCGAAGGCTCACCACCCAGGTTCGCCAGCCAATAGGCCAACTGTCGCTCGCGCTCCCCCGCGTCCATCCAGTCGCGCTGCCATTGGGCGTAGTCAGCGTATTGAATCGGCAACGCCGGCAACTCTGCGGGCAGTGATTGAACCCGGGCGGCGTACAGTTCCACCAGCTCGTCAACCATCACCTGCATCGACCAGCCATCGGAGACGATGTGATGTTGCGCCAGAACCAGCACGTGTTCTTGCGCCGACAGCCGCAACAGGCTGGCGCGCAACAGCGGGCCCTGGCGCAAGTCGAACGGCTCGGCGAGTGCCGCGTCGATACGGGCACGCAGGAAGGCATCGTCCGCACCGCTGGCGTCCTCCACCGCAATGTCCA
Organism: Pseudomonas tolaasii NCPPB 2192; assembly: GCF_002813445.1. Taxonomy (NCBI): domain Bacteria; kingdom Pseudomonadati; phylum Pseudomonadota; class Gammaproteobacteria; order Pseudomonadales; family Pseudomonadaceae; genus Pseudomonas; species Pseudomonas tolaasii. Next base: position 4,398,526 of record NZ_PHHD01000001.1, on the reverse strand, counting down.
GGCTTACCGGCGCCCCGACGACTTGAATCACCCGGCCATCGACCTGAGTGAAGTGCGTGCGCAGGCTCTCGTGCCGCTCGATCAGCCGGTCAAAACTGTAGTGCAGCGCCGAGAGGTCCAGCGGGCCGCGCAAACGCAATGCGGTCGGAATGTGATAGGCGCTGCCCTGCGGGTCCAGTTGCCAGAGGAACCATTGGCGTTCCTGGGCATAGGACAAGGCCAGGGGCTGGCTGCGATCGACGGCCGCCATCGCGGTTTCGCGCGCCTCCCCGGCGACCGGGCCAAGGCACTGCACAAAGGCCTGCAAGGTACTGTGTTCAAACAGCGCCTTGAGCGGCAGCGCGATCCCCAATGCATGGCGCACCCGGGAAATCACCTGCGTGGCCAGCAAGGAATGGCCGCCCAGTTCGAAGAAGTGGTCGCTCAGCCCGACACGTTCCAGGCGCAACACCTCTGCCCAGATCGCCGCAACCTGCTGCTCCAGCGCCGACACCGGGGCCACATAATGCTGCTGCAACGTGCTGACATCCGGTTTGGGCAGAGCCTTGCGGTCCAGCTTGCCATTGGGCGTCAACGGCATGCGCTCCAACGCCAACAGGTGGGTGGGCACCATGTAATCCGGCAGGCTGCGCTTGAGCTCGGCCTTGAGGGCATCGCACCACGGCAGCAACGCCTCATCCTGTTGCATCGGCACCACGTATCCGACCAACTGCTGACCACCCGGACCGGCATGCGCCACAACCGCGGCATCCCGCACCGACGCCTGCTCCAGCAGCCGCGCTTCAACTTCACCCAGCTCGACTCGGAAGCCGCGAATTTTCACCTGGTGGTCTACGCGCCCCTGGTAATCGAAAATGCCATCCTCGCGGCGGCGCACACGGTCACCGCTGCGATACAGACGGCCACCGGGCACGCCAAAGGGGTCGGGCACAAAGCGTTCAGCGGTCATGCCCGGGCGATCCAGATACCCCCGCGCCAGGCCTTCACCGCCCAGGAACAACTCACCGGCGACACTGTGCGGCAGCACGTCCAGGTCAGCACTCAATACCCAGGCACTGCGGTTGCCGATGCGGCTGCCGATCGGCGCATAGGCCGCGCCGCAACGGGCAAGGGCGTCGGCCTTCCAGATCAGCGGGGTCACCACCGTCTCGGTCGGACCATAACCATTGATGATGTGCTCAGGCTTGAGCGCATCGCGCACGCGCTCGAAGCTGTCATTGGGCACCGCGTCGCCGCCAAAGCAATAAATGCGCACCGGTGGAGGGTTGCCGTGGAGCTCGGCGTGCTCGGCCAATTGCAATAAATAAGCAGGCGGGAACGCCACGACGCTGACGCCATAGCGATGCATCGCCGCATAGGTTTGCTCAGGGCTCCACAAGCTGTCATCGCGCACTGCCAGGCGGCTGCCGTGAGTCAAGGCGGTCAGCCAGCGTTCATGAGCGCCGTCAAACGCAAATGACATGAAATGCAGCTCGCAATCGTCTTCGGTCATCGCATAACGCTGGCCGATGGCCTCGCAGTGCATCGCCAGCGGGCCGTGGGCTACGCAAACACCTTTGGGCTGGCCCGTAGAGCCAGAGGTGTAAATCACGTAGGCCAGGCTTTCGTCATGCACACGCACGCTCGGAGCGCTATCGGGCCAATCGGCGAGGTCGAGGGTATCGAGTTCAAGCGCCAACAGCCCCGTCGGCAGCGGCAGTTGCCCACGCAGGCGCGAATCGGTCAGCAGCAGGCCGATTCCGGAATCGTCCATCAGATAAGCCAGGCGCTCGCGCGGGTAGCTTGCGTCCAGCGGCACGTAGGCACCGCCCGCCTTGAGCACGGCCAGCAACGCCACCAGCATCTGCGGCCCGCGCGACAGGGCAACGCCCACCCGCACTTCCGGCCGGACGCCCTGGGCCACCAGGTACTGCGCCAGGCGGTTCGACTGGCTGTGCAGCTCGGCGAAGTTCGTTACATGGTCATCGAACAACACGGCGGGCGCCTGTGGGCGCCGCTCTGCCTGAGCGCTGATACGTTCATGCACATATCGCACGTCACGGGCCGGAGCCGGCTGGTTGCTCGCGTACAGCTCGGCGCTGTCCTGCGGGGACAACAGCGACAAATCCCCCAGGCGCGTTTGCGGTGCGCGACCCAGTTGATCAAGCAGCCCCTCTAATTGAGCGTGCAAGCGACGCACCTGTGCAGCGCTGAAGTGCTTGCACATGAAGCTGTAATGCAGCTCCAGCTCTTCGCCCAGGTTGCAGCCCAGGGTCAGCGCGTAGTTGGTCTGCTCACGGCTGGCAACCGCGCCAAAACTCAAGCCGTCCGGCGCGCCGCGCTGCAACGCCTCGGAAACCGGGTAGTTTTCAAAGACCAGCAGGCTGTCGAACAACGCCTCGCCGCCCTGCCCGGCCCAGCGCTGGATATCGAACAAGGGGGTGTGCTCATACTCGCGCAGGCCCAGATTGATGTCTTGAACCTGTTGCAGCCAATCGGCCACCGACAACTGTGGGTCGGGGCGCGCAATGACCGGCAGGGTATTGATAAACAAACCGATCTGCTGCAGCGCCCCGGCAAGCTCCGTCGGACGCCCCGCCACCGTCGCGCCAAAAGCCACCGTCGGCTGGCCGGTGTAGCGTTGCAGCACCAGCAGCCAGGCGGCCTGGAGCATCGTGTTGAGGGTGACTTTCTGTTCCCGCGCGAACCGGGCCAGATGCCGAACCTGCTCGGCGCCGACCACATGAACCTGTTGTTCGTAGCCCTGCACATCCATCGGCTGCACAGCCCCGGCCAGGCTTTGTGCCAGATGGGTGGGGGCCTGCAGCGTTGCCAACTGCGCCTGCCAATAGCCTTGCGCTGCGCCGGCATCCTGACGTTGCAGCCAGTCGATGTAATCGCGGTAGCGGCCGACAGACTCGATCGCCTGCCCGCTGTAGCGCTGCAGGACTTCGCCCAGCAGCTGCGAGTTGCTCCAGCCATCCATCAGGATATGGTGATGGGTATAAATCAGCTCATGTTCCCCGGCGCCGGTTCGTACCAGCCGCAGGCGCAACAACGGCGCACGGGCCAGGTCGAAGCCGCGTCGACGCTCGTCGTCCGCCAGTTGATCGAGGCGCTCGGAAAGGTCTTCATGGCCTTGCCAGTCGAGCAGTTCGACGGGCAAATGCACATCGCGCTGAACGATTTGCAAGGCATGCGGCAAGTCACCCTCCCATACAAAACCGCTGCGCAGTATGGAATGGGCGTCCAGTGCAGCCTGCCAGGCCGCACAGAAGCGCTCGACGTCGAGGCCTTGAACCCGCAGGCGCATCTGGTTGATGTAGTCACCGGCATCCTGCTCGAGCAGGCTATGGAACAGCATGCCCTGCTGCATCGGCGAGAGCGGGTAAATGTCTTCGATCGAGCGGGCATTGACCGGCAGTTGGTCGAGTTGCGCCTGGCTGAGCCTGGCCAGCGGGAAATCCGACGGGGTAACACCAACGTGGGCGCTGTGGGTGCAATGCTCGATCAACGCGGTCAGTTGTTCTGCGTAGTCATCCGCCAGGCGCTGCAGCGTAGGCGTATCGAACATCTGCTCGCTGAAGGTCCAGGCGATGCTCAACTGGCCGCCATACACCTGGCCATCGAGGGTCAGCCAGTTGCCGAGCGGCGCCAAAGGGCTCTGCTCGAGCCCGCGGTCTTCCGTCGCCGGGGCAAACAGGGCGCCCTGGCCGTCGTCAAAACTGGCGTCGAACTGACCAAGGTAGTTGAAGGTAATGCGCGGCACCGGCAAGTCGCGCAGCAGCGCCTGGGTGGATGCGTCCCCCAGATAACGCAGCACACCGAAACCGATACCTTTGTCGGGAATCGCGCGCAGTTGTTCCTTGATCTGTTTGATCGAACCGGCGAGATCGTCCTGCGGGGTCAAACGCACGGGAAACGCGGTGGTAAACCAGCCGACAGTGCGGGTCAGGTCGATCTCATCGAACAATGCCTCGCGGCCATGCCCCTCAAGCTGAATCAGTGTTGAAGGCTGGCCGGTCCAGGCGCAGATCACACGCGCCAGGGCGGTCAGCAGCAGGTCGTTGACCTGGGTGCGGTAGGCAGCCGGCGCCTGTTGCAGCAAACGCTGGGTGGCTTCAACACTCAAGCGGGTCTGCACCGTGCGCGCGTCACGGTTACGCAGAGGGGCGTCGGGTGTGTGGCAAGGCAGCGAGGAGGCAGCGCCTTGCAACTGCGCTTGCCAATAAGGCAGTTGCCCGTGCAAGGCGGCCTCACCGGCATAGCCTTGCAAGCGCTCGGCCCAGGTTTTGAAGGCACTGGTTTTGGCCGGCAGTGTGACGGGCAGGCCCAGGGAAACCTGCGTGTGAGCCGTTTGCAGGTCTTCGAACAACACCCGCCAGGAGACGCCATCGACCACCAGGTGATGGATCACCAGCAGCACACGCTGGCTGCCGTCCGCCAGGGTAGCGAGCACGCCCTTCAACAGCGGGCCCTGGTGCAGGTTCAAACTGCGTTGGGCCTGTTCGCACAGCGCCAACAACTCCACGTCATCAGCCACGTGGGCAGCCACGGCCAGCGGCGCTTGCGACACATCGCCGGCATGTTCCGCCTGCCATTGGCCGTTGTGCTCACTGAAACGCAGGCGCAAGGCATCGTGGTGAAGCACCAGCGCCTGAAGCGATGCCTCAAGCGCTGCCAGCTCAACATTGTGCGCGGGCCGCAGCAGCACGGACTGGTTCCAGTGGTGCGCATCGGGTACAGCACTCTCAAAGAACCACTGCTGGAACGGCAACAGCGGCGTCACGCCCGTGACGGAACGCTGATCGATTTGCTCCCCGGCGCTCCCTAAACGTGCAACCGCGGCCAGGCTTTGCACGGTCTGGTACTGGAACAGCTCTTTGGGGGTGAAATGAATCCCCGCCTGCCGTGCACGCCCCACCACCTGGATCGAGATGATCGAGTCGCCGCCCAACTCAAAGAAGTTGTCGGTTACACCGACCTGCTCCACCCGCAACACATCGGCCCAGACAGAGGCAATGCGCTGCTCCAGCTCGCTGCGTGGCGCCACGTAGGCTTGCTGCACCGCCGCATCCGGTTTCGGCAGCGCCTTGCGGTCCAGCTTGCCGTTGGGCGACAGCGGCAGTTGCTCCAGTAGCATCCACTGGTTGGGCACCATGTAATCCGGCAGGCTTTGTTGCAGGTAGGCACTTAAGGTTTCGCGCCAGTTGTCGCGGGTTTCAGCGAGTACCACGTAAGCCAGCAGGTGCTTGCCATCAATGACGGTGACGGCGGTTTCACGCACGACTTCATGCTCAAGCAAACGCGCTTCGATCTCGCCCAATTCGATACGCAGGCCACGCAGCTTGACCTGATGGTCGATGCGCCCGGCGTATTCGATCACGCCATCGGCGCGGTAGCGTGCCAGGTCACCGGTGCGGTACAGGCGCTCGCCGTGGCCAAACGGGCTGACGGCAAAACGCTCGGCAGTCAGGGACGGGCGACGATGGTAACCGCGTGCCAGCCCTTCCCCGCCCAGGTACAGCTCGCCGAGGACGCCGACGGGCGCCGGCTCCAGGTTGTCGTCGAGGATGTAGCAGGCCAGGTTGGCAATCGGGCGACCGATCGGCACGCTGTCGCGGCCCTCTTCGACGCAGGTCCAGTGGGTCACGTCGATGGCGGCTTCGGTTGGGCCGTAGAGGTTGTAAAGATTGGCTTGTGGAAGCTTGGCGAATACCTGTTGCTGCGCGTCCGCCGGCAACGCTTCGCCGCTGCACACGATGCGCGTGAGGCTGGTGCACTGGGCTACGCCCGTGTCCTGCAGGAAGGCCTGCAACATCGACGGCACGAAGTGCAAGGTGCTGACTTGCTCGCGGTTGATCAACTCGACCAGCCTGGCGGGGTCGCGATGATCGCCGGGGGCGGCGACGACCAGGCGCGCGCCGGTGATCAGCGGCCAGAAAAATTCCCACACCGACACGTCGAAGCTGAACGGAGTTTTCTGCAGCACGGTGTCGCTGGCGCCCAGTTGGTAAGCCTGCTGCATCCAGCACAGGCGGTTGGTCAGCGCCGAATGGCGGTTGCCGGCGCCTTTGGGTTTGCCGGTGGAGCCGGAGGTGTAGATCACGTAGGCGAGGTTTTCGCCGGTGACCGGGATATTCGGGTTTTCGGAGCTGAAACCTGTGTTGTTCAACTGGTCTAGAACCAGTGTTTGCAGGCCTTGCGGAACAGGCAGTTGAGAAACCAGCGCCTGCTGCGTCAGCAACAAACCAATGCCGCTGTCTTCGATCATGTACTGCAAACGTTCCTGCGGATACTCAGGATCAAACGGCACATACGCCCCGCCCGCCTTGAGGATCGCCAGCAACCCCACCACCATTTCAATCGACCGCTCAACGGCGATGCCCACCAGCACATCCGGGCCGACGCCGTGGGCGATCAACTGATGGGCCAACTGGTTGGCGCGGGTATTCAGCTCGCTGTAACTCAGCGATACATCGCCAAACGCCAGAGCTTGCGCGCCCGGCGCCTTCAGCACCTGAGTTTCAATCAACTGCTGAACCGACGCGTCCAACGGGTAGGTTTCAGAGGTCGAGTTCCAGTCCTGCAGAATCATCTGCTGCTCAGCCGCACTCAGCAGCGCCAGTTCACCTACCGCGCGATCCGGTGCATCTACGATGCCTTGCAGCAACGCCAGCCAATGCTGCGCCATGCGCTCAATGCGGCCGGGTTCAAACAGGTCCGTCGCATAGGTCAGCGACGCATGCACGCCGTCTGCCGACTCATGGGTGTCCATCGTCAGGTCGAACTGCGCCGTACGGCTGTCCCACGCCATGCTTTCAACCGATAAACCCGGCAATTGCAGCACCTGTTCACTGCTGCGCGCCGCCGTTTGATGGTTGAACATCACCTGGAACAACGGGCTGCGGCTCAGGCTGCGAGCCGGGGCCAGCGCCTCCACCAGTTGCTCGAACGGCAAGTCCTGGTGCTCTTGCGCGCCCAACGCAACGGTCTTGACCTGTTGCAGCAGGTCGCGAAAAGTCGACCGGCTGTCAATTCGCGCGTGGAGCACTTGGGTATTGACGAAAAAGCCGATCAGTCGCTCGGTTTCCGCGCGGTTGCGGTTGGCAATCGGCACGCCCACACGCACATCGCGCTGCCCGCTGTAGCGGTGCAATAACGTCTGGAATGAGGCCAGCAACAGCATGTACAAGGTCGCGCCTTCGCGACGAGCGAGTGCCTGCAGCGCCTTGCCCAACGCGGCCGGCACCGGAACATCCAGGCGCGCACCGCGATAGCTCTGCACCGCCGGGCGCGGGTGGTCCAGCGGCAACTCCAGCACCGGCTGCTCCCCGCCCAATTGCTCGACCCAATAAGCCAGTTGCCGCTCACGCTCACCGGCGTCCATCCAGCTGCGTTGCCATTGGGCGTAATCGGCATACTGAATCGGCAGGGCCGCCGGTACCGACACCTCGCCACGACAGCAACCGGCGTAGACCTCGATCAACTCTTCAACCATCACCTGCATCGACGCACCGTCGGACACGATGTGGTGCTGAACCAGCACCAGCACGTGATCATCCTCGGCAACCTGCAGCAACGTGGCGCGCACCAGCGGCCCCTGCATCAGGTCGAAGACCTCACTGATTTCCTGTTCGATGGCCGCTTTCAACCAGGCGTCCAGCCCGGCACCCGCGCCATCGGCGGGTACGGCCTTGACGGCAATCGGCAGCGAGAACGGCTCATGCACCACTTGCAGCAATTGTTCCTGCTCACGGACAAAACCGGTGCGCAAGGTTTCATGCCGCACCACCAGCGCATCAAAGCTGCGCTGCAAAGCGCTGCGATCCAGCTGCCCACGCAAGCGCAACGCTGTCGGAATGTGGTAAGCCGCGCTATCGGGCTCCAACTGCCAGAGGAACCACTGCCGCTCCTGAGCATAGGAAAGCCGAAGAGGCTCGCCGGCAGCACGCCGAAAAATCGGCGCGATACCGTAGAGATTGATCCCCTTCTGACTCAGCAGAATCGCCAGAGCTTTGCGTTTCTCGGGAGAAAGCGCGCCTACCGATTCGATCAATTGCTGCATGTGTGGTCCTCACTAGGAAATCAGTTTTTCAAGTTCATCGGCTGATAAACGATTGAGGGCCTCCATTGATTTAGCCAAAACATCGTGAATAGGTTCAAAATCCGGCTCAAGCGCCTGCACGGCCTGGCAGAACTCGGCCAGATCAGCGGTGGTGAACAAGGTTTTGATCGTGATATCGAGGTTCAGCTGCTCACGCAGGCGCAACATCGCCTGGGTCGCCAGCAGCGAATGGCCGCCGAGCTCGAAGAAGTTGTCGCTCATGCCCACCCGCTCCAGCCCCAACACCTGCGCCCAGACCGCCGCCACCGTGTGTTCCAGCTCGCTTTGCGGCGCCACGTAGGCCTGCTGCAACAAACTGGCGTCGGGCTCGGGCAGGGCCTTACGGTCCAGCTTGCCGTTGGCGGTCAGTGGCATCTGATCCAGCGCCAGCAAATGCGCGGGCACCATGTACTCCGGCAAGTCTTCACGCAGCGCGGCCTTGAGGGTTTCACGCCAGGCACCCAGGTCGTCAATGGGGCCGACCGGCACCACATAGCCAACCAATTGCGTACCGCCAGCCCCCTCGTGGGCCAGCACCACGGCTTCGCGCACAGCGGGCTGCGCCTGCAGGCGCGCCTGGACTTCACCCAACTCGATACGGAAACCGCGGATCTTGACCTGATGATCGATCCGCCCGACGTACTCAATCACCCCGTCAGCGCCATAGCGGGCCAGGTCACCGGTGCGGTACAGACGCTCGCCTGCCGCCGAGAACAGATTCGGAATAAAACGCGTGCTGCTCAAGTCGCCACGGTGCAGGTAACCCCGTGCCAGGCCTGCGCCCCCGACGTACAACTCGCCGGTGCAGCCCGCCGGCACGGGGTTCAGGTCCCGGTCCAGTACGTACCACGACAGGTCCGGGATGGCCACGCCAATCGGGCTCGAAACACCGTTGTCGAGGTCGGCCAGCGACAGCGGCCGGTAAGTGACGTGCACGGTGGTTTCGGTGATCCCGTACATGTTGATCAACTGCGGTGCAGCGTCGCCGAAGCGCTCGAACCAGGGCCGCAAGCTGCTGACCTCCAGGGCCTCGCCGCCAAACACCACATAACGCAGCGCCGTGCTGCGCGATGCCTCAGCCGCGCAAGCCACTTGCATCAGCTGCTTGAAGGCCGACGGCGTCTGGTTCAGCACCGTGACCTGTTCGGCACAGAGCAAATCGAAGAACGCCTGCGGTGAGCGACTGACATCTTGCGGCACGATCAACAAACGCCCGCCATACAGCAGCGCGCCGAAGATCTCCCACACCGAAAAGTCGAAGGCATAGGAGTGGAACAGCGACCAGCAATCCTGCGGCCCGAAATCAAACCAGCCCTCGGTAGCCTGGAACAAACGCAGCACGTTGCTGTGCGGCAACAGGGTGCCTTTCGGTTTACCGGTGGAGCCTGAGGTGTAAATCACATACGCCAGGTTCTGCGGGCCGACGGCCACCTGCGGGTTGTGCTCGATGGCCGGGTAATCGGCATCGATCAGCAAGCGGCGCACGCCGTCCGGGCCAGGCAGATGCGCCTGGGTGAGCAGCAGCGTCAGGCCGCTGTCTTCGATCATGTATTGCAAACGCTCCTGGGGATACGCCGGGTCCAGGGGCACATAGGCGCCACCGGCCTTGAGAATCGCCAGCAAGCCCACCAGCATGTCGAACGAACGCTCCACGGCGATGCCCACCAATACCTCGGGGCCGACACCTTCGGCGATCAGCGCGTGGGCCAGACGGTTCGCGCGCCGGTTCAACGCGCCGTACGTCAGTTGCTCGCCTTCACACACCAGTGCAACGGCGTGCGGTGCCTTTTCCACTTGCCGCTCGATCAGGTGATGCAAACAGTCCGTCTGCGTATAGGTCGCCACCGACGGGTTCCAGTCCTTCAGGATCCGTTGACGGGTGTGCTCATCAAGCAGGTCGATTGCATCGACACGCCCTTGGGCGCCCACCTCAAGCATTTGCAGCAGCACCTGGCGCAGCTGCGCATTCACCTGCTCAATCGACGCCGGCGAGAAGTGTTGCCGGTCGTAGCTGTAATGCAGCGACAGGCTGTCTTCCAGGCCCACGGCCAGGGTCAACGGGTAGTTACTCTGTTCCTGGCTGTGTACCTGACCGAACGCAAGCCCCGCCGGAGCGCCTTGTTCGAGCGCCTGGGACACCGGGTAGTTCTCGAACACCAGCAGGGTGTCGAACAACGCGTCGCCGCCCTGCCCGGCCCAGCGCTGAATATCAAACAACGGCGTGTGCTCGTATTCGCGCAGACGCAGGTTGAGCGATTGCAGGCCTTGCAACCAGTCGCCCACTCGACAATCCGCCGACACGCCACTCATGACCGGCAAGGTATTGATAAACAGCCCCACCTGCTGCAACGCCCCCGGCACATCGGCCGGACGCCCCGCGACCGTGGCACCGAACGCCACGACCGACTGCCCCGTACGCCGCTGCAACAGCAACGACCAGGCTGCCTGCACCACGGTGTTCAGCGTGACTTTTTGATGCCGGGCAAACTCGCCCAAACGGCGCGTCTGTTGGGTGTCGATCAGGTCATACAAGTCGCCATAGCCCTGGCCCGGCGGTGCCGAGTGTGCCGTACTCGCCAGACGGGTCGGTTCCTCCAGCGCAGCCAACTGCTCTTTCCAGAAGTGCTCGCCCGCCACGCTGTCCTGGCGTTGCAGCCAGGCAATGTAGTCACCGTAACGCCCAGTACGCGCGCCAGGTGGTGTGCCGCTGTAACGCTGCAACACTTCGCCAAGCAACTGGGAGTTGCTCCAGCCGTCCATCAAAATGTGATGGCTGGTGTAGATCAGCTCGATGCTGTCAGGGCCGCTGCGCACCAGGTCCAAACGCAACAGCGGCGCGGCTTGTAGGTCGAAACCCTGCTCGCGTCGCGTGGCTGCCAATTGCTGTACCGCCTCTGTCAGGTCCTCGCGCGACTGCCAGTCGTAAACGGTGAACGGCACCACCACGTGCCGATGCACAACCTGCAACGGCAATTGCTGCTCACCTGCCCAGATGAAACCACTGCGCAAGCTTTCGTGGTGCTGCACGGCGTCCTGCCAGGCCGTACGGAAACGCTCTGCATCTAGCCCTCGCACGCTGACCCGCAATTGGTTGATGTAGTCGCCGCCGCCCTGTTGATACAGGCTGTGGAACAGCATGCCTTGCTGCATCGGCGACAACGGGTAGATGTCTTCGATGTTTTCGCACGGCACGGGCAACGCATCCAGCTGCGCCTGGCTCAATGCGGCCAACGGAAAATCGGATGGCGTTACCGCGCTGTTTGCGGCATCACTGCAATGCTCGATCAACCCGGTCAGCTCGGCGATATAGTCATCAGCCAGGCGCTTCACGGTCGCCTCATCGAACAACAGGTCGCTGAACGTCCAGCCAAGGCTGAACTTGCCGTCGTAAACCTGTCCGTTGAGCACCAGCCAGTTAGCCAGCGGCGCCAACGGGCTCTGCTCGTTACCGCCGGACTCAGTGGCCGGGGTGAACAGCGCGCCGTCGTCAAACTGACGATCCAGTTGCCCCAGGTAGTTGAAGGTGATGCGCGGCGCCGGCAACTCGCTGAACGCACGCTGCGTCTCGGCATCGGCAAGGTAACGCAGCAGACCAAAACCAATGCCTTTGTTGGGGATCGCGCGCAGTTGCTCCTTGACCTGCTTGATCGAGCCTGCAAGATCCGGCGCAGGCTTCAAACGCACCGGGAACGCCGTGGTGAACCAGCCGACGGTGCGGCTCAGGTCGATATCGTCGAACAGCTCTTCTCGCCCGTGCCCTTCCAGCTGAATCAGGGTCGATGCCTGGCCGCTCCAGCGCCCGACAACCCGCGTCAGAGCGGTCAACAACAGGTCGTTGACCTGGGTGCGATACGCCACGGGCGCCTGTTGCAGCAAGCGCTGTGTCAGCTCACGACTCAGTTGCACCTGTACGTTGCGCGCCTGGTTATTGCGCAGCACCGCCTCGGTAGCCTTGCAAGGCAGTTGGGCGTCGGCATCCGCCAATTGCGCCTGCCACCAGGCGCGTTCGCCAAGCAACGCATCACTTTGGGCATGGGCCTGCAAACGATCGGCCCAGGTTTTGAAGGCGGCTGTCTTGGCGGCAAGGGTTACCCTGTTGCCACTTAAGGCGCCTTGATAAGCCTGTTGCAGATCTTCCAGCAGCACCCGCCATGACACGCCGTCCACCGCCAGGTGATGGATCACCAGCAGCAAACGCTGCGTGCCATCGGCCAGCTCGATCAACAGGCCGCGCAACAGCGGGCCGTGCTGAATATCCAGACTGCGCTGGGCGGCATCGCACGCCGCTTCGATTTCGTCGCGTGTTTGCAGCGTCACCTGATGCAACAACGGCTGCCCCCCTTCGACCGGCGCGTGTTCCGCCCCCCACCCTGCTGGAGTTGGGCTGAAACGCAGGCGCAAGGCATCGTGATGCTGCACCAGCGCCTGCAGTGCCTGTTCGATCAGCTCGGCCTGCATCGGCTCGTGGGAGGTGAGCAACACCGACTGGTTCCAGTGATGAGGCTCAGGCATGGCGCTGTCGAAGAACCACTGCTGGAACGGCAACAACGGCAGGCTGCCGGTCACCGGGCCCTGATCAACGGTCGATGCCGGTTCGCCGCGCCGGGCGATAGCCGCCAGGCCTTGCACGGTCTGATACTGGAACAGCTCTTTGGGGGTGAAGTGAATGCCCGCCTGCCGCGCACGCCCCACCACCTGGATCGAGATGATCGAGTCGCCGCCCAACTCAAAGAAGTTGTCGGTTACACCGACCTGCTCCACCCGCAACACATCGGCCCAGACGGACGCAATACGTTGTTCCAGCTCGCTGCGTGGCGCCACGTAGGCTTGCTGCACCGCCGCATCCGGTTTCGGCAGCGCCTTGCGGTCCAGCTTGCCGTTGGGCGACAGCGGCAGTTGCTCCAGCAGCATCCACTGATTAGGCACCATGTAATCCGGCAGGCTTTGTTGCAGGTAGGTGCTCAGGGTTTCGCGCCAGTTGTCGCGGGTTTCGGCGAGTACCACGTAGGCCAGCAGGTGTTTGCCGTCGATGACGGTGACGGCGGTTTCCCGGACGGCTTCATGCTCCAGCAGTCTCGCTTCGATCTCGCCCAATTCGATACGCAGGCCACGCAACTTGACCTGATGGTCGATGCGCCCGGCGTATTCGATCACGCCGTCGGCCCGGTAGCGTGCCAGGTCACCGGTGCGGTAAAGCCGCTCGCCGTGGCCGAACGGGCTGACCGCAAAACGTTCAGCAGTCAGGGAGGGGCGACGATGGTAACCACGCGCCAACCCTTCCCCGCCCAGGTACAGCTCGCCGAGGACGCCGACAGGCACCGGCTCCAGGTTGTCGTCGAGGATGTAGCAGGCCAGGTTGGCAATCGGGCGACCGATCGGCACGCTGTCGCGGCCCTCTTCGACGCAGGTCCAGTGGGTCACGTCGATGGCGGCTTCGGTTGGGCCGTAGAGGTTGTAAAGATTGGCTTGTGGAAGCTTGGCGAATACCTGTTGCTGCGCGTCCGCCGGCAACGCTTCGCCGCTGCACACGATGCGCGTGAGGCTGGTGCACTGGGCTACGCCCGTGTCCTGCAGGAAGGCCTGCAACATCGACGGCACGAAGTGCAAGGTGCTGACTTGCTCGCGGTTGATCAACTCGACCAGCCTGGCGGGGTCGCGATGATCGCCGGGGGCGGCGACGACCAGGCGCGCGCCGGTGATCAGCGGCCAGAAAAATTCCCACACCGACACGTCGAAGCTGAACGGAGTTTTCTGCAGCACGGTGTCGCTGGCGCCCAGTTGGTAAGCCTGCTGCATCCAGCACAGGCGGTTGGTCAGCGCCGAATGGCGGTTGCCGGCGCCTTTGGGTTTGCCGGTGGAGCCGGAGGTGTAGATCACGTAGGCGAGGTTTTCGCCGGTGACCGGGATATTCGGGTTTTCGGAGCTGAAACCTGTGTTGTTCAACTGGTCTAGAACCAGTGTTTGCAGGCCTTGCGGAACAGGCAGTTGAGAAACCAGCGCCTGCTGCGTCAGCAACAAACCAATGCCGCTGTCTTCGATCATGTACTGCAAACGTTCCTGCGGATACTCAGGATCAAACGGCACATACGCCCCGCCCGCCTTGAGGATCGCCAGCAACCCCACCACCATTTCAATCGACCGCTCAACGGCGATGCCCACCAGCACATCCGGGCCGACGCCGTGGGCGATCAACTGATGGGCCAACTGGTTGGCGCGGGTATTCAGCTCGCTGTAACTCAGCGATACATCGCCAAACGCCAGAGCTTGCGCGCCCGGCGCCTTCAGCACCTGAGTTTCAATCAACTGCTGAACCGAAGCGTCCAGCGGATAGCGTTCGGCGGTGGCGTTCCAGTCCTGCAGAATCATCTGCTGCTCAGCCGCACTCAGCAGCGCCAGTTCACCTACCGCGCGATCCGGTGCATCTACGATGCCTTGCAGCAGCGCCAGCCAGTGCTGCGCCATGCGCTCAATGCGGCCGGGTTCAAACAGGTCCGTCGCGTAGGTCAGCGACGCATGCACGCCGTCTGCCGACTCGTGGGTGTCCAGGGTCAAATCGAACTGGGCGGTGTGGCTGTCCCACTGCACGTCCTGAATACTCAGCCCCGGCACCGCGCGCGCCCGGGATACACGGGCGTCACTGGCCTGGTGATTGAACATCACCTGGAACAGCGGGCTATGGCTTAAGCTGCGGGTCGGGGCCAGTGCCTCAACCAGTTGTTCGAACGGCAGATCCTGATGAGCCTGGGCCTGCAGCGCCGCGTGCCGAACCTGCTGGAGCAACGTGCTGAATGGCTGTTGGGCATCCACCTCGGCGCGCATGACCTGAGTGTTGACGAAGAAGCCGATCAGACTTTCGGTTTCAACCCGGTTACGGTTGGCAATCGGCACGCCCACACGCACATCGCGCTGCCCGCTGTAGCGATGCAGCAGGGTCTGGAAGGAGGCCAGCAACAGCATGTACAAGGTCGTGCCTTCGCGACGGGCCAACGCCTGCAAGCCCTGGCTCAGGGCTTGGGGCACCTGGAGGTCCAGACGTGCACCACGGTAGCTCTGCACCGCCGGGCGCGGGTGGTCCAGCGGCAACTCCAGCACCGGTTGCTCCCCGCCCAATTGCCCGACCCAATAGGCCAGTTGCCGCTCACGCTCACCGGCGTCCATCCAGTTGCGCTGCCATTGCGCATAATCGACATAATCGAGCGCCAACTCAGGGGCGTCGTCCACGTCACCCTGCAAGCAGTCGGCATAGCGCTCGATCAGCTCGGCCACCACAATCTGCATCGAGGCGGCATCCGAGACGATGTGATGCTGGGTCAGCACCAACACATGGTCATCCTCGGCCAGTTGCAGCAATTTGACCCGTAACAGCGGCCCCGCCAGCAAATCGAATGGACGGGCGATTTCCGCCTCAACCAGCGCCGTGATACCCCTCGCGCCGATATCCACGGCGACTGGCTCGACCTCAATGTTCAGCGCGAAAGGCGCGCGGATCACTTGCAGGGTGCGCTCCCCATCGACAACAAAGTGCGTGCGCAGCGCCTCGTGACGGCGAATCAGCGCATCGAAGGCATGCTGCAAGGCCCCCAGGTCAAAGCGCCCCCTCAAGCGCAACGCGGTAGGAATGTGATAAGCAGCACTGTGCGGGTCCAACTGCCAAAGGAACCACTGGCGCTCCTGGGCATACGACAAGCCCAGCGGCTGGTTGCGCTCGATTCGGCTGATGGCAGGCGCGGTATCCTGCGCCGACAGCGCAGCCAGCGACTGCACGTAGGCGTGCAAGGTGCCGTGCTCGAACAGGGATTTGAGCGGTACGTCGAGCCCAAGCAACCCGCGAACCCGCGACGTCACCTGAGTGGCCAACAGAGAGTGCCCTCCCAAGGCAAAGAAGTTGTCGTTGAGCCCTACGGAGTCGACGCCCAGCACGGACTGCCAGATAGCGGCCACCTGCTTTTGCGTTTCGGTGTGCGGCGCAACGTAGGCTGACTGCGACACACCCGTGTCGAAGGCGGGCAATGCCTTGCGATCAAGCTTGCCATTCGGGCTCAAGGGCATCTGTGCCAGCGGCTGGATATGGCTGGGCACCATATGACCGGGGAGCGCTTGAGCGATGTGCTGTTTGAGCGAATCGACATCCAGCACGCCGTTTTCGACCGGCACCACATAAGCCGCCAGTAACGCGTTATCGACAACGACGACCACCGCCTCACGAACCTGCACATGCTCCAGCAATCGCGCTTCGATCTCGCCCAGCTCGATACGCAGGCCACGCAGCTTGACCTGATGGTCGATGCGCCCGGCGTATTCGATCACGCCATCGGCGCGGTAGCGCGCCAGGTCACCGGTGCGGTACAGGCGCTCGCCGTGGCCGAATGGGCTGACAGCAAAACGCTCGGCAGTCAGGGACGGGCGACGATGGTAACCGCGTGCCAGCCCTTCCCCACCCAAGTACAGCTCGCCGAGGACGCCGACGGGCGCCGGCTCCAGGTTGTCGTCGAGGATGTAGCAGGCCAGGTTGGCAATCGGGCGACCGATCGGCACGCTGTCGCGGCCCTCTTCGACGCAGGTCCAGTGGGTCACGTCGATGGCGGCTTCGGTTGGGCCGTAGAGGTTGTAAAGATTGGCTTGTGGAAGCTTGGCGAATACCTGTTGCTGCGCGTCCGCCGGCAAGGCTTCGCCGCTGCACACGATGCGCGTGAGGCTGGTGCACTGGGCTACGCCCGTGTCCTGCAGGAAGGCCTGCAACATCGACGGTACGAAGTGCAGAGTGCTGACCTGCTCGCGGTTGATCAACTCGACCAGTTTGGCGGGGTCGCGGTGGTCGCCGGGGGCGGCGACGACCAGGCGCGCGCCGGTCATCAACGGCCAGAAAAATTCCCACACCGACACGTCGAAACTGAACGGAGTTTTCTGCAGCACGGTGTCGCTGGCGCCCAGTTGGTAAGCCTGCTGCATCCAGCACAGGCGGTTGGTCAGCGCAGAATGGCGGTTGCCGGCGCCTTTGGGTTTGCCGGTGGAGCCGGAGGTGTAGATCACGTAGGCGAGGTTTTCGCCGGTGACCGGGACATTCGGGTTTTCGGAGCTGAAACCTGTGTTGTTCAGCTGATCCAAAACGAGTGTTTGCAGGCCTTGCGGAATCGGCAAATGCTTCAAAAGCGCCTGCTGCGTCAGCAACAAACCAATGCCGCTGTCCTCGATCATGTACTGCAAACGCTCCTGCGGATACTCAGGGTCAAACGGCACATACGCCCCGCCCGCCTTGAGGATCGCCAGCAACCCCACCACCATTTCAATCGACCGCTCAACGGCGATACCCACCAGCACATCCGGGCCGACGCCATGGGCGATCAACTGATGGGCCAGCTGGTTGGCGCGGGTATTCAGTTCAGCATAAGTCAGGCGGGTCTCGCCAAACGCCAGAGCTTGCGCGCCCGGCGCCTTCAGCACCTGAGCTTCAATCAACTGCTGAACCGAAGCGTCCAGCGGATAGCGCTCGGCGGTGGCGTTCCAGTCTTGAAGGATCAATTGCCGCTCGACGGCGCTCAACATCGCCAGATCACCGAGCCTGTCGTCAGGTTTGCCCACGACGGCTTGCAGCAACGCCAGCCAATGCCCCGCCATGCGCTTGATCGTGTCGGCACTGAACAGATCCGTGGCGTAGGTCAACGAAGCCGCCAGACCACCCTGCACCTCCCCTGTTTCAAGAGTCAGGTCGAACTGCGCCGTGGCGCTGTCCCATGCCCCCCCCTCAATCGTCAGCGCCGGCAACTCGATCGTGCGGGTTGTGCGGTTCTGATGGTTGAACAACACCTGGAACAAAGGGCTATGGCTCAGGCTGCGCTCGGGTTGCAGGGTTTCGACCAACTGCTCAAAGGGCAGGTCCTGGAAGCTCTGGGCATCCAGCACCGACTGGTGAACCTGTTGCAGGAGCTGCGTGAACGCCGGCGCGCCATCGAACTGCGCGCGCAAGACCTGGGTATTGACGAAGAACCCGACAAGCCCCTCGGTTTCGAGGCGATTGCGGTTGGCCACGGGCACCCCGACACGGATGTCATCCTGGCCGCTGTAGCGGTGCAGCAGCATCTGGAACGAGGCCAGCAGCAAGGTAAAGATCGTGACGTGTTCACGCTGCGCCAAACGCTGCAACGCCTGAGCCAATTCTTCCGGCAAGGCGAAGTCCAGACGCGCCCCCCGGTAGCTCTGTTCAGCCGGGCGCGGGAAGTCCAGCGGCAGTGCCAGCACCGGCTGCTCGCCTCCCAACTGGTCGCGCCAGTACGCCAGTTGGCGGGCATGCTCGTCACCGGCCGTCCACTGGCGCTGCCAGGCAGCGTAATCGGCGTACTGTAGAGGCAATGCCGCCAGCGGCGCGGGGGCATCTTCACAGTAACCGGTGTAGAGCCGCACTAGCTCGTCCACCACAATCTGCATCGACCAACCGTCGGAGATAATGTGGTGCTGGGTAATGACCAACACGTGATGATCCGGCTGGACCGCGAACAACTTGACCCGCATCAGCGGCCCGCGAATCAGGTCGAACGGGCGCCGGATTTCCTGCTCCACACACGCATCAATCGCTGTCGCTTCAATGCTGACGGTTTCCACCACCAGCGCCAGGCTGGAATGGATCACCTGTAATGCCCGGCCATCTTCTTCGACAAAGGTAGTGCGCAACGCCTCATGACGCTGCACCAGCGCCTGGAATGCCTGCTCCAGCGCAGCCCGGTTCAACTGGCCGCGCAGGTGCAATGCAGTCGGGACGTGATAGGCCGCGCTGCGAGGGTCCAACTGCCAGAGAAACCATTGGCGCTCCTGGGCCGACGACAATGCCATCGGCTGGCCCCGCTTGAGCGCC
Source organism: Pseudomonas tolaasii NCPPB 2192 (assembly GCF_002813445.1). Classification (NCBI taxonomy): domain Bacteria; kingdom Pseudomonadati; phylum Pseudomonadota; class Gammaproteobacteria; order Pseudomonadales; family Pseudomonadaceae; genus Pseudomonas; species Pseudomonas tolaasii. The sequence continues at coordinate 4,379,594 of NZ_PHHD01000001.1, read as the reverse complement.
ACCATCGGTACCGTGTCCAGGGTCTGCGCGCCTTCACAGGCCAGGGCAAAGCGGCGCAATGTCGGCTGCTCGAACAAGGCGCGCAACGGCACTTCCCGCTTGAGTTCATGGCGCACCCGGGAAATGACCTGCGTGGCCAGCAGCGAATGCCCGCCACGCTCGAAGAAATGGTCTTCCAGCCCGACCTGCTCAACCTGCAACACGGCTTGCCAGATGCCCGCCAACTGATGCTGCAATGAAGTTTGCGGCGCCAGGTAGCGTGCACGGGATTCGTTCATGTCCGGCTGTGGCAGCGCGCGCCGGTCAAGCTTGCCGTTGTTGTTCAGCGGCAAGGCCTGCAGCACGACCCAGTGTGCCGGCACCATGTAGTCCGGCAGGGACTGGCGCAACACGGCGGCCAGCGCTTGCGCATCAAGCGATTCTGCGTGCGGTACAACATAAGCCACCAGTTGTGCGCCGGTAGGCCCGTCCAGGGCCAGCACAGCCGCTTCACGTACCTCGGGCAGGGCTTGCAGGCAGGCTTCGATTTCGCCCATTTCGATACGGAAACCGCGAATCTTCACCTGATGGTCGATACGGCCCACGTACTCCAGAACAGCACGCTCGTTGTAACGCGCCAGGTCGCCGCTGCGGTAAAGCCGCGCGCCCGGCACGCCGGAAAACGGATCCGGCAGGAAGCGCTCGGCCGTCAGCGCCGGGCGGTCGAAATACCCCTGGGCCAAACCGGCCGAAGCACCGATGCACAGTTCGCCGACGCCACAGTTGGGCAGCAGTTCAAAACCACTGTCCAGCACGTACAGCGCGCGACCTTCGATGGCGCGCCCGATCGGCATGCCATAGGCGTCATGGGCATCGGCCAGTTGGCAGTCATGCACGCTGGAGACCACGGTGGCTTCGGTCGGGCCATAGGTGTTCAGCAAACGCACGCCTTGCAAACCGGCTTCGTGCCAGGCGCGCACACCTTCCACGGCCATGGCTTCACCGCCGACGTGCACTTGGCGCAGGTTGCCCAGCGTACGGCCGCTGGCGGCACACTCCTTGGCGAGCAGGTACCAGTAGGCGGCGGGCAAGTCGGCCAGGGTCACGCCTTGCTCGACGATTTCACGGGCCAGCCACTCGGCGTCCCACAGGTCTTCGCCGCGCATGATCAATGCGGCGCCAACGCACAGCGGCGGGTAGCACTGCTCGACAAAGCCGTCGAAGCTGAAGGTTGCAAACTGCAGCACGCGGTCGGCGGGCGTCAGCGCACTGTAAGCGGCTGCCGTGTCGCAGAACTGGTCGAGGGCGGCATGGTCGATGGCCACGCCTTTGGGCTGGCCGGTGGAGCCCGAGGTGTAGATCACATAGGCCAGGTCGGCGCGATCAGCGTGGTTGGACGGATTGGTTGTCGGGTAGCCCGCCAGCTCCTCGCCGGATGCACTGAAGTCCACGCGCGCCAGCCCTTGAGGCAATGGCAGATCGGCGAGCAGGCCGGTTTCGCCGAGCAACAGGCTCAGGCGGCTGTCCGCCAGCATGTACGCCAGGCGCTCTGCCGGGAGTTTGGGGTCGAGCGGCACATACGCGGCCCCGCTTTTCAGTACGGCCAGCAAGCTGACGATCAACTGCGGCCCGCGCCGCGCCGCCAGCCCCACACGCTGACCCGGACCAACGCCCTGCTCCAGCAAACGATGGGCCAGGCGGTTGGCCCGCTGATTGAGTTGCGCATACGTCAGACGCTCGCTGCCGGCCTGCACCGCCAGAGCATCTGGCGTGGCGTCGGCCTGGGCGGCGATACGCTCGTGCACACGCAGCGCTCGCTCGACGGCTCGCGGGGTTTGGCTGAGAGCGAGCAGATCGCGTTGTGCGCTGCCGTCCAGCAGTTGAAGGTTACCGAGCGGCACCTGCGCATTTGCCACCAGTTGCATCAGCACGTGCTGCAGGTTGGCACTCAATTGGGCGACCTGCTGCGCGCTGAAACGGGCGCAGTCGTAACTGAACTCCAGGCGCAGGTTCGCACCCAGCTCGATGCCCAGGGTCAGCGGGTAATGGGTGCGCTCATAGTTGTGCATCTTGCCGAAGGTCAGCCCGGCAGGTGCGCCCTGTTTCAGCGCTTCGGCCACCGGGAAGTTTTCGAACACCAGCAAGGTGTCGAACAACGCGGCGCCCTGCTGACCGGCCCAGCCCTGAATGTCGAACAACGGCGTGTGTTCATGGTCGCGCAGGCTGACGTTCAGGGCTTGCAGCTCGCCCAGCCATTCGCCGGCCAGGCGCGCAGGCGAAGCTGCGCTGATGATCGGCAAGGTGTTGATGAACAAGCCCAGTTGCTGCTCGATCCCCGGCAACGGTGCCGAACGCCCGGAAACAGTAGCGCCGAAAGCCACGCACGCCTGCCCGGTATAGCGTTGCAGCAACAGGCTCCAGGCACCTTGCAGCACGGTATTGAGGGTGATTTTGTGCTGGCGGGCGAAGTCGCCGAGGGCCTGGGTGAATGCGCTGTCCAGAGCCACCGGATAGTCCGCCATGCCAGCCCCCTCAACCGGTGCGCGCAGCGCTTCGGCCAGCAAGGTGGGCGCCTGCAACGGCGCCAGGGCGGCCTTCCAGAACGCCTCACCCGAGGCTTGCTGTTGCAGCCAGCCCAGGTAGTCCCGGAACTGCCCCGGCGGCGTCGCCAGGGTCTGGCCTGAATAGTGGGCAAGCACTTCGCCGAGCAATTGGGCATTGCTCCAGCCGTCCATCAGGATGTGATGGCTGGTGAAGATCAGATGCCAGGTGACGCCTGAGCCGCGCACCAGCATCAGGCGAAACAGCGGCGCGGTGCTCAACTCGAACCCGCGCTCACGCTCGGCGTCAGCCAACGCATCGTAGTCGGCCTGAGGGTCTTCAATCACCTGAAGTTGCAGGTCGACCTGGCGGTGGATGACCTGATGGGCCGTGTCCAGTCCGAGCCAGTGGAAGCTGCTGCGCAGAATGTCATGGCGGTCCAGCGCAGCCTGCCAGGCACGGCCGAAGGTCAACAGGTCGAGGCCGTCGATATCCAGGCGCAACTGGTTGATATAGGCCTGGGCCTGCGGCTCGTACAGGGTGTGAAACAGCATGCCCTGCTGCATCGGCGACAGCGGGTAAAGGTCGGCGATGGCCGGCCCGGCGACCGGCAATTGATCCAGCTGCTGCCGGGTCACACGGGCCAGCGGGAAATCCGACGGCGTGACCTGCCCGGCGGGCGTCTCACAGCAATGCTCGATCAACGCCTTGAGCTCAGCCGAGTACTCGTCAGCCAGGCGCTGAATGGTCGAGGCCTGGAACATCTCGCGGCTGAAGCCCCATTGCAGCGCCAGTTCGCCGCCATACACCTGCCCTTCCACTGTCAGCCAGTTGGCCAGCGGCGCTTCGGGATCCTGCGCCTGGCCGCTACCCTGAGTGGCGGGCACGAACAGCGCCGAGTCGTTGAACTGTCGATCGAACTGGCCCAGGTAGTTGAAAGTGATACGTGGCACGGGCAGGGTTTCGAGGGTTTCACGCACCTCAGGCGCAGCGAGGTAACGCAGCAGGCCGTAACCCAGACCCTTGTCGGGCACGGCGCGCAGTTGCTCCTTGACCGACTTGATGGCGTCCGACCACTCGCCCTGCGCTTGCAGGCGCAGCGGGAACAGGCTGGTGAACCAGCCGACGGTGCGCGTCAGGTCAACAGCGTCGAACAGGTCCTCGCGGCCATGGCCTTCCAGTTGAATCAGCGCCGCCGCCTGGCCGCTCCAGCGGCTGATCACGCGCGCCAGCGCGGTCAACAGCAAGTCATTGACCTGGGTGCGATAGGCCGCCGGCGCGTCTTGCAACAACTGGCGGGTGTGCTCGGTGCCGAGCCGGGTTTCCAGCTTGCTACCCAGGCGGTTTTGCAGACCGCCCCGAGGGTTGTCGCAAGGCAAATCGGCGTCGACGGTCTGCGCCTGCCAGAACGGCAGTTGTGCATTGAGGGTGCCCGCGTGGGCCTGCAGCTGTTGCGCCCAGTGCTGATAGGCGCTGGTCTTGGCCGGCAATGGCGCCTGGCGATAAGCCTGTTGCAGGTCTTCCAGCAGAATGCGCCATGACACGCCGTCCACCACCAGGTGGTGCACAACCAGCAGCAGGCGCTGGTTGCCATCGGCCATTGCCACCAGCACCGCGCGCATCAACGGGCCTTGCGCCAGGTCAAGGCTGCGCTGGGCTTCGTCGCACAACGCGGCCAGTTGGACATCGTCGGCAGCACGGGACTGCCACAGCGCTGCTTCGGTCACCGGTGCAGCGTGGGCTTGCTGCCACTCGCCGGCCTGCTGCACAAAGCGCAAACGCAGCGCGTCGTGATGGTTGATCAGCTGCGTCAACGCTGCTTCAAGACGCACAGGCTCCAGCGTTTCACGCGGGGTCAGCAGCAAGGATTGGTTCCAGTGCTGACGCGCCGGAATCACCTGGGCAAAAAAGCTGTGTTGGACCGGCGTCAGAATCACGTCGCCGCTGACCGGGCCTTGATCGATGACACTGGTTTGCTCGAAGGTGGCAACCAGCGCCAGGCTGCGAATGCTTTGGTACTGAAACAGGTCACGCGGATTCAGACGGATCCCGGCTTGACGCGCACGGCTGACCACCTGGATGGAAATGATCGAGTCGCCGCCCAGTTCGAAAAAGTTGTCTTCCAGGCCCACTTGCTCGACACCCAGCACGTCGCTCCAGATGGCCGCCAGGGCTTTTTGCAGGTCATTTTGCGGAGCGACAAACCCCTGTTGCGGTGCCGCGTCCGGCAACGGCAGCGCCTTGCGGTCCAGCTTGCCATTGGCGGTCACCGGCAGTTTGGCCAGCGTGATCAAGTGCGTCGGCACCATGTATTCGGGCAGGCTTTTGAGCAACCAGGCTTTGAGGTCCGCCGGCTCGTCGCTTTCAAGCACAAGGTAGGCGACAAGCTGCTTGCCGCCCTGCACCAGCACCACGGCCTCGCGCACCGTCGGGTGCTGCATCAAGCGCGTTTCTATCTCGCCCAGCTCAATGCGCAAGCCACGCAGCTTGACCTGATGATCGAGGCGGCCGAGGTACTCGATCACGCCATCGGCACGTTGGCACACGCGGTCGCCGGTGCGATACAGGCGTTCGCCCGCAATGAACGGGCTGGGCACAAAACGCTCAGCGGTCAATGCCGGGCGACGGTGGTAACTGCGGGCCAGGCCGGTGCCGCCCAGGTACAGCTCGCCGGACACGCCCGCCGGTACCGGGTTGAGCTGGGCGTCCAGCACATAGGTCGCCAGGTTGGCGATCGGGCGGCCGATGGGCACGCTGTCGGCGCCTTCATCGACGCAGGTCCAGTGGGTCACGTCGATAGCTGCTTCGGTCGGGCCGTACAGGTTGTACAAGCCGGCACCTGGCAACTTGGCGAACACTTGCAGCTGCGCGTCCAGCGGCAAGGCTTCGCCACTGCACACAATGCGCTTGAGACTCGCGCAGGCCTGTACACCGGGCTCGTGGATGAACGCCTGAAGCATCGACGGCACGAAGTGCAAGGTGGTGATGGCGTGGCGGCCAATGGTATCGATCAGCCGCGCGGGTTCACGGTGCTCGCCCGGCGCGGCGACCACGAGGCGCGCACCGGTCATCAAGGGCCAGAAGAACTCCCACACGGATACGTCGAAGCTGAAGGGGGTTTTCTGCAACACCGCATCGCTTGCGTCCAGGCCATAAGCCTGTTGCATCCAGCACAGGCGGTTGACCAACGCACGATGGGAGTTGCCGGCACCTTTGGGTTTGCCGGTGGAGCCCGAGGTGTAGATCACATACGCCAGGTTGAGCGCATGAACCTCAACGGTGGGCGTTTCAGTGCTGAAACCGCTGAGCCAGTCGCCGGCCCGATCAAGGCCGATCACCTCGATAGCCTGGCTCGGCAGTGATGCCTGCAGGCTTTGCTGAGTCAGCAGCAACTCAATGCCGCTGTCCTCGATCATGTAGGCCAGACGATCCTCGGGGTACTCCGGGTCCAGCGGCACATAGGCGCCACCGGCCTTGATAATCGCCAGCAGGCCCACCACCATTTCGATGGAGCGCTCGACACAGACACCTACCAGCACATCCGGGCCGACACCCTTTTCGCGCAAAAAGTTGGCCAACTGATTGGCGCGCGCGTCGAGCTGGGCGTAGGTCAGCGTGGTGGAGCCGAACACCAACGCGGGCGCCTGCGGAGTGCGCTGCACCTGCTGCTCGATCAGATGATGAATCGGGCACTGCGTAGGGTACGACTCGACCGTCTGGTTCCAGTCACGCACCAGCACGCGCTGCTCATCGGCGTTGAGCATCGGCAATTCGCCGACCCGCTGTTCAGCGTCGGCCACCATGGCGTGCAACAGGCTGATCCAGTGCTGCGCCATGCGCTCGATCGAAGGCGCATCGAACAGGTCATTGGCGAAGGTCAGCGCAGCATGCAGGGTGCCGGATTTTTCGTAGGTATCGAGAGTCAAGTCAAACTGGGTGGTGCGGCCCTGCCATTCCACCGCAACCAGCTCCAGGCCGGAGGCCGTGCTGACGGAGGCGATATCGGCGACCACCGGCTGGTGGTTGTACATCACCTGAAACAGCGGCGTATGACTGAGGCTGCGTTCGACTTTCAGGGCTTCTACCAGACGCTCAAAAGGCAATTCCTGGTGGGCCTGGGCGCCGAGCGCGTGCTCCTTGATACCTTGCAGCAATTCGCTGACGCGGGTCTGCCCGGTGAGTTCGGTGCGCAAGACCTGTGTGTTGACGAAGAAGCCGATCAGCCCCTCCACCTCACTGCGATTGCGATTGGCAATGGGCACGCCGATGCGGATATCACCCTGCCCGGTGTAGCGGTGCAGCAACACGTTGAATGCGCCGAGCAGCAGCATGAACAGCGTTACATTGTGCTTCTGCGCGCAACTGCGCAGTTGTGCTGCAAGGCTCGGATCAATTGCAAAATTGTGCCGCGTGCCCTGGTAGCTGGGCATCGCCGGACGGGCCCGATCAGTGGGTAACTCCAGCACCGGATGCTCATCACCCAGGCGTGCCTGCCAGTACTCCAGCTGGCGCGCCTGCTCCCCCGCCTCCAGCCAGCGCCGCTGCCACAGGGCGTAGTCACTGTACTGAATCGGCAGCGCCGGCAGTTGCGGGGTTTCGTTACGTTCATGGGCGTCGTAGAAACGGATGAACTCATCGATCAGCACGTTCATCGACCAGCCATCGGAGACGATGTGGTGCAGGGTCAGCAGCAACACGTGTTCCTGATCATCCAGCTTGAGCAATTGCACGCGCAGCAGCGGGCCGTGCTCCAGGTCGAAGGGCAACAGGGATTGGCGGGTCGCCGCATCGATGACGGCCTGCTCGCGCTCGGCGGGCGTCAAGGTGCTCAAGTCCAGCTGATCGATAGCGAGTGACGGCTCCACCGCCACTTGTGCCAGTCGGTCATCGGCCTGGCGCTGGAAGACGGTGCGCAAGGTCTCATGGCGCCCCACCAGGCTGGCGAAGGCTTGCTCCATGGCCCCGAAATTCAACGCGCCCTTGAGGCGTACCGCGCCCGGCAAATTGTAGGCGCCACTGGCCCGGTCCAATTGCCAGAGAAACCACATACGTTGCTGCGCGTAGGACAGCGCCTGGCGATCCTCGACCTCCACACCTGCGGGAATCGGAAACCGGGAAAAATCCACGCCTTCTTTCTGCAAGGCCTGCAGGAACAATTGGCGTTTTTCCAGGGGCAACCCGATAAACCGGCGAGCAAGTTTCAAGGAGTCTTCAGCATTCATTTGTTGGTGTCCGGAGCAATAGGCAGGAAGCACAAAGGCACGTCGTCCCTATAAAACGAACCGGGGAGGGAAAAATTAGCGGGGGATGGAAGGCGTGGGCGAGGTGTCATCAGGGGTTACAGCAATCCCGGGAAGAGTGTGCCAACACGCGCTAGAATTGACGCACACCACTTTTTGCAACTACATTTAGTTACAGGCAAGGAACGCCGTGTCCAAAAATGAAAAGCTGCTGGCCAAATTGCTCAATGCGCAAATGGCATTCACCTGGCCCGAGCTGGTAACGCTTCTGCTCCGACTGGGTTACACACAAATTGAGGGGGCAGGAAGCCGGGTCAAGTTCGACATCGGCGACCCCAGTGCAATGATCACACTGCACAAGCCCCACCCTGGCAACGAACTGAAACACTACATTCGGCGCCAGATCATCGAACAATTGAAATCAGGAGAACTGATTCAGTGAACAACCAACTGAAACACAACGGCTACATCGGCTCGATAGAAGCCAGCCTCGAAGACGATTGCCTGTTCGGCAAGGTGCTGTTTATCAAGGCGCTGGTCAGCTATGAGGGGAAAACCGTGGCCGAACTGGATGCGGCTTTTCGCGAAGCCGTAGACGACTACCTCGCCACGTGCATGAGCCTGGGGCAAGCACCGGAAAAACCCTGCAAGGGCTCGTTCAACGTACGGGTCGGCCATGACCTGCACCTGGCCGCGGCTCTGGAGGCGACCCGTAAAAAAGTGACGCTGAACGATTTGACCCGCCAGGCCTTGAGCGAATTTCTGCAACACCACAGTGTGGCTTCCAGCCCGGCGGCCGGCTGACTACCCAAGTCGTCGGGCGCCCAAAATGGCCGAGCCCAACACCACCGCCCCGGCCACCAGGGCCACCCGGAAACCGCTGGCGGCCCCAAAATGGTCGATCATCCAGCCGGAGCTGGCGGCGCCAATGGCCACACCAATGCTCAGGCCGGTGATCAGCCAGGTCATGCCTTCGGTCAAGCGGCTGGGCGGGACGATTTGCTCAACCAGGGCCATGGACACGATCAGGGTGGGGGCGAAAAACAGGCCAGAGATAAAGATCGCCACCGCCAGCCCCGGAATATTCGTCACCAGCAGCAACGGCAAGGTAGTCAAGGCCGTGGCCACACCACAGAACAGAAACTGCCGGGGCAGCGGCGCCTTGAGCTTGAGCATACCGAATGCCAGGCCCGCCAGGCAGGAGCCGATGGCATACACCGACAGCACAATGCTCGCCGCCGCCGGCTGGCCTTGATGCTGGGCAAACGCGACGCTGACCACATCCACCACACCGACGATCACACTCATGGCCAGCAGCAGAATCATCAGGATCAGCACCGACGGAGAAGCAATCAACCAGCGACCGTGATGGCCCTGATGTTCGTGCACGGGCGGCTCGGTTTCGCGTTGCAGTACAAAGGTGGTCACCCCCACCGCCAGCAGCATTGCCGCCACCAGCGGCCCGGCTTCCGGAAACAGCACCACGCTCAGGCCGACGGAAATCGGCGGGCCGACAATGAAGCACACCTCGTCGAGCACCGACTCCAGGGCGAAAGCGGTCTGCAGCTTTGGCTGGCCGCGATACAACTCGGACCAGCGCGCGCGCACCATCGCCGACATATTCGGCATGCAGCCGGCGAGCGCGGCGAACACAAACAGCAGCCAGCTCGGTGCCTGCAAGCGCGTGCACAACAACAGCATCAATAACGCGCCGCCGCCAACCCCTGCGGCAATCGGCAAGACGTTGCCCTGGCTGTAACGGTCGACCAGGCGAGAAACCTGCGGCGCACAAAACGCCGTGGCCAAGGCAAATACCGCCGCCACCGAACCAGCCAGGCCATACCCGCCATGCACCTGCGACAGCATGGTGATCAAGCCGATGCCCGTCATGGACACCGGCATGCGCGCCAGCATGCCCGCGAGTACAAAAGCACGAGCGCCAGGCACCTGGAACAACTCGGCGTAGGGGTTTGCCATTGTGCTCTACCTCTTCCTGAATGCCCTGAAGCTTGCTATCCGAGCGCATCAAGGCAAAATACATACGGTGCGTATGTTGCAATATCATGGCTAACATACGCAGCGTATGTCAATCACTCACTTACCCCTGCGAGCCCTACTCATGAGCCGAGCCCGTGCCGACATTATCGAAGACACCCGCGCCCGACTGATCGCCAGTGCGCGCGAGGCATTCGCCACGCAAGGGTACGCCAACACATCGATGGACGACTTCACGGCCCGCGCAGGCCTGACGCGTGGGGCGTTGTACCACCACTTCGGTGACAAGAAAGGGCTGTTGGCCGCCGTGGTGGCCCAGCTCGACAGCGAGATGGACGCGCAATTGCAGCGCATCACCGACCAGGCAACCGACCCGTGGGACGGCTTTTGCGAGCGCTGCCGAAGCTATCTGCGCCTGGCACAGAACCCCGAAACCCAACGGATCGTCCTGCAAGATGCGCCGGCGGTACTCGGCACAGCCGGGGCGGCCCAACAGCAGCAGTGTGTCGACTCACTGGGCGCGCTGCTGGAAAACCTGATGCACGCCGGCATCATTGAACTGGCAGCCAGCCAGGCACTGGCGCGTCTGATCAATGGCAGCCTGGTGAGCGCCGCCATGTGGATTGCCGCAGACGAGCACCCGCAACAGCGGCTTGAAGAAAGCCTGCACGGTCTGGAGCTGTTTCTGCACGGGCTCAGGCGATGACAGACGGCATCGCAACGGTTAGCGTACGGCCTTGAGCCCGCTCCTTCGACCTGTCACGGAACCCTCCCATGCAGCGCATCGGTTTCATTACCTTTCCCGGCTTCGGTGTCATGAGCTTTGCCGCGCTGTCGGTGTTCGAAAGCGCCAACACTGCTGTGGGAAGAGCCCATTACGATGTCAGGCTGCTATCGGAAAATGGCGGGGCGATCCGCAGTTCCCTGGGCGTGGTGGTCCACACCGAGGCCTTCGACCAAAGCGCATTCGACACGGTCATCATCGGCGGCGGCAACGACCGCGAGTTCACACCTGCCCTGCTGGCCTATCTGCGGCTGGCCGCGAGCCAAACCCGCCGTGTCGCGGCGACCTGCTCCGGCACGTTTTTTCTGGCACAGGCGGGGCTGCTCGATGGTTTGCGCGCCACCACCCACTGGTTTTTCGCGGCCGAATTCCGCGCCCGCTACCCCAACGTGCACTTGGACGAATCGCGTTTGTTCGTGGTCGATGGCTCCATCTGGACCAGCGCCGGCATGACCGCCGGTATCGATCAGGCCCTCGCAATGGTCGAAGCCGACCTGGGCGCGGAAGTCGCCCGCGCCGTGTCGAAGAACTTCCTGCTTCAAAGCCGCCGTGCCGCAGGCCAGCCGCAATGCTCGGTGTTGCTGGACATGGAACAAAAAACCGACCGAATCCAGGCTGCAATGAGCTACATGCGCAACAACTTGCATCGTGCACTGCCGCTGAGCGAGCTGGCCGACGTTGCGCACCTGAGCCTGCGACAGTTCAGCCGGGCGTTCCTGGCTCAAACCGGGCTGTCGCCTGCCAAAGCCGTGGAGAAACTGCGCGTCGAAGCGGCGATTGGGCTGATTCAAGACGGGCGCCATTCGCTCGACAATATTGCCCGCCAAACCGGCTTTGGCGACGACGAGCGCATGCGGCGTGCCTTCATCCGCCAATTCGGCGAGCCCCCACGCCTGATCCGGCGCACGGCGCGAAACCCGGCTGACGCAACGGCAATGTCCAGAAACGAGGGTTAAATGGCCGATCGGGCGTCCGGTGCTGACCTAAGCTGAACCTCTGCGCCCTTTCCGTCTTGAGGAATACCCATGAAACGCCGCGTAATGGCCCTCGCCGCCCTGCTCTCCTCGTTTGCCTTTACATCCGCCTTCGCAACCCCTCAGGAAGACGAAGCCCGGGCATTCTTTACCCGCTTCGTCGAGGCGCAGAATGCCCATGACCTCAACCAGATCCAGGCCATGCTCTGGGACTCGCCGAAAATGCTCTGGTTTGCCCGTGGCGAGGCGAACTGGGGCCCCGAGGCGGTGGTGAGCAAACTCAAGGAGTACTACAAGGGGGCGTGGCAGCTTCAACCCGACATGAGCCACTTCAGTGCGGTGGCGATCAACGACACGGTGGTGCAACTGATGGTACCGGTGGCCTTCACCCGCAGCCACGGCGCAGAAACACCGCGGGTCGATACCTTCCTGATCAGCCAGACGCTGGTGAAAGACCAAAACGGCTGGCATGTCGCGAGCATCATGCCGCTCGCCGACACGCATTTTAAATGATCACACCAACCGCTTGATCTGCTTGTGCCGCCACACCAGCCGGTAATACGCGGTCTGCAAGGCGAGCATCGCCAGGTAGGTCACCGGAAAGGCCATCCACACCCCTTCCAGGCCAAAATGCGCGTTGAGCACATAAGCCATCGGCAGCTCGACGCACAGCACGCAGAAGATCGAGATGGCCACCGGCATCAGCACCACGCCGCTGGCGCGCATGATGCCGCCGACCACCGCCTGGAACCCGAACACCAGAATGCTCCACAGCATGATGTGCAGCAGGTGTTCGGCATTGGCCCGCGCAGTGTCGTCGGTGATGAACAGGCCCAGCAGCCAGTGCGACAGCAGGTAACCCAGCACGATCAAGCCGCCGGTCAGGCAAGTGTTGATCAACAAGCCGGTGCGCAAAATTGGCCCGATACGCTCCAACCGCCCCGCACCAATCGCCTGGGCGCCCAGAATCGATGCCGTGATCGCAATCGACAGCGCCGGAAACTGCACGTAGTTGACGATTTGCGTCACCGCGCCATAGGCCGCCGTCGCCTGAGAGCCGTGGCTATTGACCAGGGCAAGAATCACCAATTCCGACAACGACAACACCACCATCTGTAGGCCGGTAGGCAAGCCGATACGCAGGACTTTGCCGAGAATGACGCGGTCCAGGCGCAAGGCCGCGAGCAGTTCACGGTCCGGCGCCATCACATGGCTTTTATGGCGTAAACGCAGCACCAAAAACAGCATCGCCGAAGCGTTGCCCACCAGACCCGCGTACACCGCGCTCTGGATGCCCATGGGCGGCAGGCCGATCCAGCCGCGAATCAACGCCGGGGTCAGCAGCAAGCCCACCAGGGTGGAAACCATCAGTGCCAGCAGCGGCGAAATCGTGTCGCTGACGCCGCGCAGCAACTGGGTATAGAGAATAAACACCAGCAGCAGCGGCATGATCAGCATCATCACCTGGGCATAACCCACCGCATCGTCCAGTACATCAATGGGCGTGCCCAATGCCTGCAAGGCCGGGCGCGCAAACAGGCTGCCGAGCACCGCCGCAATCAGGCCCACCAGCGCGCCGAGGGTCAGTGTCGCGCCGGTGATCACCTTGACCATCCCGGTTTCCCGCGCCCCCCACGCCTGCCCGATCAATACCGAGGCGCCCGCCCCCAGGCCGATCACCAGGGCGATAAAGAAAAACACGATGGGAAACATCCCCGACACCGCCGCCAGCGACTGGGTGCCGAGCATTTGCCCGACATAGATGCCGTTGAGGGTGCCGGAAAAGCTTTGCAGAAAATTGGACAGCACCATCGGTGCCAGAAAGATCAGGTAGATCTGCCACAACGGTCGTTTTGGGGTGACTTCCATGGTCATTCGGGTCCCGGAATTATTATTGGGCGGGGAACGCATCGCGCGACAGCCAGGCCAGGTAGGTCTGCACGTCAATCGGCCACTGGGCAATCCTGCAGGAAAAGTCCGCCGAGTCCCTGGCGAACAGCGCCCGCGTGGCGTCTTCAAAACCTGGCAGATCGCCGCCGATGGCACTCATGAAACGATAGCTGGCTTCCTGCGCCACACGCATCTGATCACGGGAAGCATGGGCCGTGCGAGCTTCATCCACCAAACGACGCAACGCTGCAGACGCCCCACCGCGTTGCTGGCCCAGCCATTCCCAATGCCGTGGCAGCAAGGTGACTTCGCGTGCGACCACCCCCAGTTTGGGCCGCCCCACCGAAGGCGCGACAGCCGGCTCCTCATCACCTTCGGGCAACGCAGGCTGCTCGGGCGCATAACCTGCGGGCCATGGGTAGTCGACCTGAGCGCCCGTAGCATCGTCGAACACCAGAAAACTGCCCGCCACCAGCTCAAGGCCGGCAAGCGCGCGGGCGACATCCGCATAGTTTCCCGCTGCCACACGCTGATGTCGGACAAAGGCCGTGCAAGAAGGTAAGGGTTGTTGAGACATGATATTTACCCGGATGTTATTTATTTTACCCGGATGATATTAACCAAAATACGGCGACTTGCAAGGGGTGGATGACCCATACGTCTGAGCCACCTGTTTTATTCCATCAATTCGCTCGATGGCAGCCCCCACAATTTCTGATTGGACGCCCGCTTGACACACCGTTAGATTCCGCGAAACAGATAGCTTTTGGCCATCACTCCTTCATCTTCTGAACATCGAGCGTTCCATGAAAAAACCTGTCTCGTTAGCGATGCGTATCGGACTGGGCTTTGCGTCCACGCTGTCGTTGCTGGTGCTGATCACCGCCGTCGGCATTCAGCGCGTGGGTTTTATCGACAGCACCCTCAAGGACGTCGGCGAGCAGGCCGCCGTAGCCCAGCGCTACGCCATCAATTTTCGGGGCAGCGTGCACAACCGTGCCATCGCGATTCGCGACGCGGTGCTGGTCAAGGATGAACCGGCGTTGAACGGGCACCTGGCTGAAATCGACCAACTCAAGCGCGATTATCAGGATTCGGCCGTGATGCTCGACCGCCTGTTCGGCACCGCCGCCAGCGCCGAGGAAACCCGCCTGCTGAGTGATATCAAGGCCATTGAAGTTCAGGCCCTCGCCTCGTCCGAACGCGTGATCAACCTGCGTCGCGGTAACGATATCGCCGCCGCCCAGGAGCTGCTGCTTGCGCAAACCTCGGGCTATTACACCGAATGGCTGAAACGGGTGAACGCGCTGATCGACTTCGAAGAAGCCCAGATCAAACACAGCCTGGGCACGGTGCAAGTCGCCGCCAGCCAGTTTGCGCTGCTGATGATCGCCGCCAGTACCGTAGCAATCATCCTGAGCGTGCTGGTGTCGTTGCTGATCATCCGCAAGGTCAAGGCCACCCTCGGCGCGGAGCCTGAAGAAGTGGCCGAGGCGATCCGCCGTCTGGCCGATGGCGAGCTGAACCAGCCGATTGAAACCCGCTACCCCGACAGCGTGATGGGCATTCTGAAAAGCGCGCTGACCCGCCTGGGCGACACCATCACCGAAGTGCGCGCGGCGGCTCAAGCGTTGCGCCAGTCCTCGGTCACGCTGTTATCGGTGGCCAGCGATAACCGCCAGCAAATCACCCTGCAAACCAGTGAAGCCCAGCATGTGGCGGCCGCTATCACACAAATGGCCGCGTCGGTCAGTGAAGTCTCGGGCTACGCCTCCGCCGCGTCCAAGGCGACCATTCTGGCGGATGCCGAAGTCGACAGCGGCCACCGCCTGGTGGGCGAGGTCAGCGTGGCCATTGAAGAGTTGGCGACGATCCTCGAACAGGCCACCACGCGGGTCAATCAGGTGTCCAGCGACAGTGAAAGCATCGAAACCGTGATCGAAGTGATCAACGCCATCGCCGCGCAAACCAACCTGCTGGCGTTGAACGCAGCGATTGAAGCGGCGCGGGCGGGAGAACATGGCCGCGGGTTTGCAGTGGTGGCCGATGAAGTGCGCTCATTGGCCACGCGCACCCAAGAGTCCACCCAGGAAATCCGCGACATGATCGGCAAGCTGCAAAGCGGCACCCAGGACGCCGCCGACATCATGCAACGCAGCCGCACCCTGGCTCAGGTGACGGTGACACAAACCCGCGACTCCCAGGTGGCGCTCGGCAAGATCAGCCAGGAAGTCGGCGCGATCAATGCCATGAACGCGCAAATCGCCAGCGCTTCGGTGCAACAAAGCGCGGCGGCGGAAGAGGTGGCGCAGAACGTCACGCGTATTCACAGCTCCACCGTGCAATCGGCGGCCGGCTCCGAAGTGGCGGAAAGCTCCAACCGCGAGTTGGCGGAGCTGGCGGACCGGCTGAGCACCAAGGTGGCGTTCTTTAACGTGGCTTAGAGTTTGTCGCGCTTCATTTGCATGGTCAGGGTGAAGCGGTCGGCGGGGTACACCGACTCCGCCACAGCGATCAACGCGCCGACTTCATCGCGATACTGCCGAATAATCGCCAGGCCCAGCGCACCGCCCTGGGCCTTCAGGCTGGCCGCCAACTCGGCAGACAACTGCACTGGCCGCACCTGCTGGTCGACCACTTCGATAGGCCGTGAAAACGCCTTGCCGATCAATGCGGCGATCAGTTCATCCGGGTGTTTGCGCGCTTCGGGGATCACTTCGGCGAAGGTCTGTTCGGCGTATACATCGGTCCAGCACAACGGCGCATTGCCGTCACCGGCATCCACCTTGATGCTCGACACGCAGAAATAATGCCCGCCCGGCTCCAGCCCCAGGCGACGCGCCAATGCGATATCGGCGACAAATTCGCGCACGTCCTGAATATCACGAATATGGGTTTCGGCCACCTGCACCAGGTCGGCCACCGAGGCCATTGCCTGGGAATAACCGCCCTTGGGCGATGACGCCTCCACCCGCGTGCCCACGCGCTTGCGCCGCGACACCATGCCCTGCCCCTGCAACTGGTCGATGGCCGCGCGCACGGTGTGGCGGCTCACCGCGTACAGCGAGCACAGCTCGAATTCAGTCGGCAACAACGACCCCACCGGGTAATGGCCACTGCCGATTTGTTCGATCAAATCCTTGGCCACCGCCGCATAACGCCTCTGGCTCACGCTTTCCATTCTTACCCTCGCTGTCGAGTTGACAGTGTATCAGCACAAGCGTAATCATAATGTACGGACATATTAAATATGTATGGTTTAAAAATAACAAATAGGACATTCCCATGTCGAGCACCGTTTTTGATTCCGCCCTGTTCCGCGACATGTTCGGCACCGCCGAAATGCGTGGCGTGTTCTCCGATAAAGCCCTGATCGAACGCTACATCGAAGTGGAAGTGGCCCTGGCCCGCGCCGAAGCCCGTTGCGGGGTAATCCCCAGCGAGGCTGCCGAGCAGATCGCTGCGCTGTCGCGGTACGACGCCCTGGACCTGGCGCTGATGCAGCACGAAACCGAGATCGTCGGTTACCCGATCCTGCCGCTGGTTGAGCAACTGTCGAAGATCTGCGTCGAAGCCGGCCGCTACGTGCATTGGGGCGCCACCACCCAGGACATCATGGACACCGCCGTAGTCCTGCAAGTGCGTGCCGCACTGGCGATTGTCGAGCGTGATATCCAGACGGTGCGCGGTCTGCTGGCCGGCCTCGCCGCGCGTTATCGCGACACTCCGATGGCGGGCCGTACCCACTTGCAACACGCGCTGCCGATCACCTTCGGCTACAAATGCGCGGTGTGGCTGAGCATGTTCGACCGCCACGCCGAGCGCCTGGTGGAGCTGCGCCCACGCGTCGAAATTGGCCAATTCGCCGGCGCCGCCGGCACCCTCGCCTCGCTGGGCGACAAAGGCCTGGAAGTCCAGCAAGCATTGATGGCGGAGCTGGGCCTGGGCGTACCGCAAGCCACCTGGCATGTGGCCCGAGACGGCTTGGCCGAAACCCTGAATTTCCTCGGGCTGGTGACCGGCTCCCTGGGCAAGATCGCGCTGGACGTCATGATGATGATGACCAGCGAGCTGGGTGAAGTGTACGAGCCTTTCGTCAAGGGCCGTGGCGCCAGCAGCACCATGCCGCAAAAGCGCAACCCGATTTCCTGCGAGCTGATGTACGCCGCCGCCAAGGGCGTGCGCCAACATGCCGGGTTGATGCTCGACGCGATGATTCAGGATTTCGAACGCTCCACCGGCCCGTGGCAGGCCGAGTGGATCGCCATCCCCGAAGCCTTTGCCCTGAGCGCCGCGTCCCTCGGTCAAGCCACCTTCATGCTTGCCGGTCTGGAAGTACGCCCCGAGCGCATGCGCAAAAACCTCGACATGACCCAGGGCCTGATCGTCGCCGAAGCCGTGATGATGGGCCTCGCTCCGGCGCTAGGCCGCCAGGTCGCCCACGACGTGGTGTATGCCGCGTGCCGCATGGCCAACGACCAGGGCACCAGCCTGCTCGACGCCCTGCTCGCCCAGGGCGAAGCCACCGCGCAACTGGACCTGGCCGAACTGCAACGCCTGACCGACCCGGCCAACTACCTGGGGCTGGCGCCGCAGATGGTGGACATCGCGCTGGCGCGTGAGGGTGCCGTGAAACGTTGAAACCTGTGGGAGCGGGCTTGCCCGCGATAGCGGTGTATCAGTCAGCGCATCTGTCACTGAACCACCGCCATCGCGGGCAAGCCCGCTCCCACAGGAGTTCTCCACCGTTTTCAGAACCATAACAACAATGAGATCACAGACATGTCATCCACCCCCGCAAAAAAACCGCTCTACAAGGACCTGACCTTCCAGGTCGTCGCTGCGATGTTTCTCGGCATTGCCTTCGGTTTTCTCGCTCCGGAACTGGCCGCCAGTTTCAAGATCCTCGGCGACATTTTCCTCAAGCTGATAAAGACCGCCGTCGCGCCGCTGGTGTTTTTCACCGTGGTGCACGGCATTGCCTCCGCAGGCGACATCAAGCGCGTCGGCAAGGTCGGCCTGCGGGCGCTGATTTACTTTGAGGTGGTGTCCACCATCGCCCTCGCTATCGGTTTGTTGTGGGGCAACCTGCTGCAGATCGGCTCCGGCATGCACGACGCCCACCCCAGCAGTGCCGCCGCCGCAGCGGCCAGCGCCGCCGTCGCCAAGGGCCATGCGCCCGCCTCTACCCTGGACTTTATCTACGGCATTTTCCCCGACAATTTCGTCGGCGCTTTTGCCGGTGGCCAGTTGCTGCAAGTGCTGGTGATTTCGGTGCTGTTCGGCTTTGCCCTGCTGGCGTTGAAGCCTGAGCGGCGTGAAGTGATCGAGGATGGCCTGAACCGCATCTCCGAGTGTTTCTTCGAGTTCATCAACCTGATCATGAAGTTCGCACCGCTGGGCGCCTTCGGTTCAGTGGCCTATGCGGTGGGCAGCAACGGCAGCGCCGTGCTGATGTCCCTGGCCAACCTGGTGTTGATGTTCTACGTTGGTATAGCCTTCTTTATCTTCGTGGTACTGGGTGCGGTGTGCCGGTTGAGCGGTTTCAGCCTGTGGCGTTTTCTCACCTATATCAAGGATGAAATCTTCATTGTGCTCGGCACCGCCTCGTCGGAAAGCGCGCTGCCACGCCTGCTGCAAAAACTGGAAAAATTCGGCTGTTCCAAACAGAGCGTCGGCCTGGTGCTGCCCACCGGTTACGCCTTCAACCTCGACGGCACCTCGATCTACATGTCGCTGTGTGTGCTGTTTATCGCCAATGCCTATGGCGTGCCGCTGAGCTGGGAGCAACAGCTGGGCATCATCGCGATCATGCTGGTCACCTCCAAGGGTGCGGCCGCCGTGTCGGGCGGCAGTTTCGTGGTGTTTGCCGCCACCGTCACCGCCATCGGCGTATTGCCGGCCGAAGGGCTGGCGTTGCTGTTCGGGGTTTACCGCTTCATGTCCATGGCGATTGCCACTTGCAACACCATCGGCAACAGCGTGGCCACCGTGGTGGTGTCCAAGTGGTCCGGCGAGTTCTCCCAACAGACTGCCCAGGATGAATATCAACGTGTGCTCGGCCGTGCGGCCGGCGCTGCGCTTTAACGGAGCCCCTGAATGTCCACTACCCGTATCGAACATGACGCATTCGGCCCGGTGAACATCCCGGCCGAGCGTTACTGGGGCGCGCAAACCCAGCGGGCGCTGGAGGTGTTCGGCAGCAAACAGCCGTTCCCGGCCAGCCTGATCCGCGCGTTTGGCCAGCAAAAACGCGCCTGTGCCCGTGCCAATGCCAGGCTCGGCGCGTTGACGCCAGACATCGCCCACGCCATTGAAGCCGCCGCGCAGGAACTCGCCGACGGGCATTTCGACGAGCACTTTCCGCTGTCGATCTGGCAGACCGGCTCCGGCACCCAGACCAACATGAACGCCAACGAAGTGATCGCCAACCGTGCCAACCGGCAACTGGGCAGTGAGTTGGGCAGCAAGGCCCCGGTGCATCCCAACGACCACGTCAACCGCTCGCAATCGTCCAACGACAGCTTCCCCACGGTGATGCACCTGACCACCGTGCTCGAGCTGCGCGGGCGTCTGCTGCCCGCGCTGAGCCACCTGCACAATGAGCTGCAAGCCAAGGCCGAAGCCTGGCAAGACGTGCTGAAAATCGGCCGCACCCATTTGATGGACGCCGTGCCGATGAGCCAGGGCCAGGCCTTTGGCAGCTTCGCCGAGCAAATTCGGCACGGCATCGCGCGCATTGAAGCGTGCATGCCGCGCCTGCGTTTGTTGCCCCAAGGTGGCACGGCAGTAGGCACCGGGCTGAATACCCCGGCCGGGTTTGACGTGGCGTTCTGCGAAGAAATCAGCCGGCTCACCGGGGAGCGCTTTGAAACCAACCCGTGCAAGTTCGAGGGCATGGGCACCCACGACGCATTGGTCGAAGCCTCCGGCGCGCTGAATGTGCTGGCGGTGTCACTCACCAAAATCGCCAATGACATCCGCCTGCTCGGCTCCGGCCCGCGCTGCGGCCTGGGCGAACTGATTGTGCCGGACGACGGCCTGACCTCTTCGATCATGCCCGGCAAGCGCAACCCGACCATCGCTGAAGTGCTGGTGCAGGCGGCGATGCAGGTGATGGGCAACCACACCACCATCACCCTGGCGGGGGCGTCCAGCACCTTCGAGCTGAACGTAGCCAAGCCGGTGCTGATCCACAACTTGCTGCAATCGATCGACGTACTGACCGACTGCATCAACCTGTTCGGCCACAAGCTGCTCAACGGCCTTGAAGTGAACCGCGCGCAACTGGCGCACAATGTGGAGCATTCACTGTTGATGGCCACCGTGCTGAACCCGGTGCTGGGCTATGACCGCGTGGCCCGGATCACGCGCAAGGCGGCGGACGAAGGCCTGTCGCCCAGGGAAGCGGCTGTGCAACTGGGCTTCATCAGCGCCGAGGAATACACGCAACGCGTACGCCCCGACGCGATGATCCGCCCTACCCCATAGCCGGCGGTATCTGAAACCCGCCGATGACGTCGGCCAGGCACTCGGCGAACTTGATGGTAGTGCGGTCTTCAAAGGGCGCGCCGATGATCTGGATGCCCACCGGCAGCCCGTCGCGGGTGAGACCCAAAGGTGCGCTGGTCGCCGGCAACCCCATCAGGGTGGCCGGCGCGATCCACTGGTAAAGGTCGGCGTAATGACGTTTGTTGCCCTCCACTTTCAGGCTGCGCAGGCTGATGACGTTGGACTGGTCATGGGCAAACGCCGTGGTGAACGTGGGCGGCGCCAGGATCACATCAAAATCATCGAAGGTCTTGAGGAACGCCTCACGCAACTGCAAGCCCTGTTCATGGGCCATCAACCACTCGGCGTGGCTCATGCCGGTGCCTTCATAGAACTTGTCGGCGTGCCGGGGCATGTCCATCACCTTGCCCAGGCCACGCAACACCGGCGCCATCAATCCCATGAAACGGCGACGGCCGGCAGGCAGCGACACGCCCAGCTTGGCGCCCAACTGCACCAGGTAGGCCGCAAACAGGCGCTCCAGCGACGCACCGGCAGGCGCTCCCTGCACCACGTCCACACCCGCTGCTTCCAGTGTTTGGCGTAACTGTCGGTAGGTATCGGCCATGCCGCTGGCGAGCGGGCAATCGGCGTCTTGGGTCCACAGCAACACGCGAAAAGCCTTGAGGGATTGATGTCGCGGCGCGGGCAATTGCACGTGCCAGCCCGCCTGCCCGCCCGCTATCACGCCCAGCATCAGTTGCAAATCGGCCGCATGACGCGCCAGGGGCCCGACCACATTCAGGTGCCCTTCGGCCAGTTCGCCCGGCGCCCCCGGAATATGCCCGCGCTGGGACACGATGCCGTGAGTGGGTTTGTGCCCGTACACCCCGGTGAAATGCGCCGGGATGCGAATCGAGCCGCCAATGTCACTGCCCAACTCCAGCGGCGTAAACCCCGCCGCCAGCGCCACCGCCGCGCCGCCCGAGGAGCCGCCCGGGGTCAGCGCCAGGTTCCAGGGATTGTTGGTGGTGCCGAACAGGCTGTTGTAGGTCTGGATATCCCCGGCCATGGTCGGCACGTTGGTTTTGCCGAACACAATGGCCCCGGCGTCTTCCAGGCGCTTGACTGCCGCCGCCGATTGCCGCGGCCGGTGTTCACACAACTCGGTCGCACCGGCGGTGCACGGCATGCCGAGCACTTCGAAGGTGTCCTTGATGGTCATCGGCAAGCCGTGCAACGGCCCCAGCGGCAGGCCGTTGCGCACTGCGGTGTCAGCCAGGTCGGCCTTGAGGCGCGCCTCGCCCAGGTTCAACGCCACAATGCTGTTGAGCGCCGGGTTGAGCATCTCCACACGCGCGATGCAGCTTTCGAGCAACGCGCGGCTGCTGAGGCGACCGCAGGCAATGTCGGCCACCAGTTCGGTGGCACTGCGGTAGCTGCTGTCGGGGGTCAAGGTGTTTCACCGGCAACGTGCAGCGTGTCGAGGTGAGGCATCAGCACCACACTCTCCTGCTCGTTGGGATCGGAGCGCGCCACCAACACCGACACCGGCTCATCGGTGTCGTTGTAAGGCTGATGGGGCATGCCTGCCGGAATGTAGAAAAAGTCACCGGGGTGGATGACTTCGTGGCTTTCCAGCTGCTGGCCGTACCACACGCTGGACACGCCGCTCAGGGCATAGATCGCAGTTTCATGGCCTTCATGCATATGGGTCTTGGCCCGCGCGCCCGGCGGGATAGTGACGATTTGCAGGTTGATTCCGGTAGCCCCCACCGTTTCGGTGGAGATACCCACGGCATTGTGCAGGCCTTGCTTGCCAATCACGGGGGCACGGGGGCGAAGCAGGCGGCAGGTCTTGTTGTCAGTCATCCGGGTAGGCTCGGTGTGTGATCAGGTCTCTCGGTAAACACCTGAACCCGCCCGGTTATTCCAGCTGCAAGGCCAGAGCGTGTGGTTGTGTTGAAAATGCTTGTTGAAATGCAGCCAAGACAGTTGCTCCCACAGGGAGCTGGGGTGACCCACAGTCCAGCTACCCGCCGAAGGTCTGCGAAGGCCGGCGCAAGGTTGGATCGAACGGGTTGATCCGCGGCCCGATCGCCGCCGCTTCGCGTTTGAGTAACTCCACCACCATGGGCAACCGGCTCGGCCCCAGCCGGTCGCTGATGGTGGCCACGCTCAATGCCGCCACGGCATGCCCGTCGCGGTTCAATATCGGCACCGCGAGACCCGCCATGCCTTCGAGCACACCGGTATTGCGCGCGGCGTAGCCCAGGTTGCGCACGTTCTCCACTTCCGAGCGCAACAGCACCTCGTCATACAGGTGGAAGTCCTTGAGCCGTGGCAGGTTGTAGCGAATCACCGTTTCACGCTCCTCCTCCGGCAAAAACGCCAGAATCGCCAGACTGCCCTGCCCCACGCCCAGCGCCACGCGCCCGCCGATATCGCCGGTGAAGGTACGGATCGGGTACGGGCCTTCGCTGCGGTCCAGGCAGATGGCGTCAAAACCACTGCGCGCGAGCAAAAACAGCGAGTCCCCAAGGGATGCACTCAAGCGCAGCATGCTGGGCCGCACCAGGTCACGCAGGTTACTGGTTTTGCCCGCGTTGGCCGCCAGGGCGAAAAACTCAAGGCTCAGGCGATAGCGCTTGCTGCGAGCGTCCTGCTCGACCATGCCTTCGTCCATCAGGCTGCGCAGCAGGCGGTGGGTGGTGGGCTGGGACAGGCCGACCTGGTGGGCCAGTTGCGTGACACGCTCGCCGTCCGCCGGAACCGTTCCGAGCACGCGCAACAGTGCGAACAACCGCGACACGCCGCCGGCCCCCACTTCTTTACTGTTTTCATTCCGCTCAGTGGAATCCATAACACCCTATCTCACAATAAATTCTGACCAGTGAATAAAACTAAAAATAACTGCTCACTCAGTGAAATTCCATCTTCCGCCCATCCTAGTCTTCGTCCTAATCTGCGTCCACAGGGGCGAAATGAACAACAACCGGCAGCCGACTCAAGATCGAGCGCCAACGCACCGGCAAGACCTCATTCGCATCTGCCCAAAACAAAAAAGCGCGTTTCGACGCGACTCAAAAAGGTGGAACGCAGACATGGCTTTTCTCCAACTCAACGCCTTGAGCAAACGCTACGGCGCCGTCGACGCGGTGGTCGCCACCGACCTTGCAGTGGAAAAAGGCGAATTCGTTTCCCTGCTCGGCCCCTCGGGCTGCGGCAAGACCACCACCCTGCAAATGATCGCCGGCTTCGTGGACGTCAGCGGCGGGCAGATCCTGCTCGACGGCCGCGACATCACCCACGCCAAGCCCGCCAGTCGTGGCCTGGGCGTGGTATTTCAAAGCTATGCGCTGTTCCCGCACATGACCGTACGCGACAACGTCGCCTTCGGCCTGAAGATGCGCAAAGTGCCGGCAGGCGAGATCGCCAGCAAGGTCAAAACCGTACTCGAACTGGTACGCCTGGCCCCTCACGCCGAGCGCTACCCGCGCGAACTGTCCGGCGGCCAGCGCCAACGCGTGGCCCTGGCCCGCGCGCTGGTGATCGAGCCGCCGGTGCTGCTGCTCGATGAGCCGCTGTCGAACCTCGACGCCAATTTGCGCGAAGAAATGCAGTTTGAAATCCGCCGCATCCAGTGCGCCGTGGGCATCACCACGTTGATGGTCACCCACGACCAGGCCGAAGCCCTGTCCATCAGCGACCGCGTGGTGGTGATGCAGGCCGGCCGCGTGACCCAGATCGATGCGCCCTACAAGCTCTACGAACATCCACGTACCCGCTTCATCTCTGACTTCGTCGGCAAAGCCAATTTACTGCCTGGCGACTACGACCAACTGGGCATCCCACAAGTGCGCCATGAAAGCGGCAACGGCGAGCTGACCCTGAGCCTGCGCCCGGAAAAAATCCAGTTGGTGGACGCCGGTGCCGGGCGCCTGCAAGGCAAGGTGCTGGACCGCTATTTCTTCGGCAGCCAATGGCTGTACCGCGTCCACACCACCCTGGGCGAAATCACCGTGGTGCGCAGCAACGACGGCAGCGCGCCGCTGGGTTGCGGCGCCCTTGTGGGCCTGGACTGGCACGCCGAGCTGTTGCGCGTGCTGGCGGCGGACGAGGTGCGCCCATGAGCCGTGGTTACTTACTCTCACTGCCAGCGCTGGTGCTGTTCAGTGGGCTGCTGGTGCTGCCGTTGCTGATGACCCTGGTGCTGTCGTTCAACGTGTTCGACTACCAAGTGGGCGTGAAGGCCGATGAATGGACCTTCGCCCATTACCTGTCGCTGTTCAGCGATGCGTACTTCTACGAAATCTTCTGGCGCACCTTCTGGATCAGCGCGCTGGTGACGCTTTTGTGCGTGGTGATCGGTGTGCCCGAGGCCTACATCCTCAGCCGGATGGGCACGCCGTGGCGCTCGATCTTTTTGATCCTGATCCTCGCACCGCTGCTGATTTCAGTGGTGGTGCGCGCCTTCGGCTGGAGCCTGTTGCTCGGCGCCGACGGCATTGTCAATCAACTGATCCAGGCCCTCGGCGGGCGCCCGGTGAAATTGCTGTACACGCCGTTTGCGGTGGTGATCGCCCTGGTGCACGTGATGTTGCCGTTCATGATCATTCCGGTGTGGACATCGCTGCAAAAACTCGACCCGTCGGCCGAACAGGCGGCGTTGTCGCTGGGTGCCAGCCAGACCACCGTCATGCGCAAGATCGTGTTGCCACAGGTCATGCCGGGCGTGCTGTCCGGCACCTTGATCGTGTTCGGCCTGGCTGCCAGCTCCTTCGCCATCCCCGGCCTGCTCGGCGGGCGCCGCCTGAAAATGGTCGCCACCGTGGTGTACGACCAGTACCTCTCGGAACTCAACTGGCCCATGGGCGCGACCATCGCGGTGGTGCTGCTGTTGGTCAATCTGCTGATCATGCTGAGCTGGAACCGCATGGTCGAAGGTCGCTATAAAAAGTCCCTGGGGGTTTAAGCGCATGTCCAGAAACGGTCCTTTGGCCCTCGGTTTCCACGGTTTGGTGGTGTTGTTCATGATGGCGCCGCTGGTGGTGGTGTGCCTGGTGGCCTTCACCCCGGAAAACACCTTGAGCCTGCCCACGTCGGGGTTTTCCCTGCGCTGGTTTCGCGCGGTGTTTGAGCGTGCTGACTTTATCCAGGCGTTCTACAACAGCCTGATCCTTGCGTTCACCGCCGCCAGCCTGGCCACCTTGATTGCCGTGCCGGCAGCCTTGGCGATCAGCCGTTATCAGTTCCCGGGGCGCAATTTTTTCAGTGCGCTGTTCCTGTCGCCGATCATCATCCCGCACCTGGTGCTGGGCGTGGCGATGCTGCGCCTGTTCGCGCTGATGGGCGTCAACGGCAGCTTCACCTGGCTGATGCTGGCGCATGTTGTGATCATCACGCCGTACGTGCTGCGCCTGGTGTTGGCCGCGGCCATCGGCATTGATCGCAGTGCCGAACAGGCGGCGGAATCTCTCGGCGCCAGCCGCTTCACGCTGTTTCGCCAGATCACCCTGCCGATGATTCTGCCCGGTGTGGCGGGCGGCTGGTTGCTGGCATTCATCAACAGTTTCGACGAAGTCACGCTGTCGATCTTCGTCAGCTCACCGGCCACGCAAACCCTGCCGGTGCGCATGTACGTGTACGCCACCGAATCCATCGACCCGATGATGGCGGCCGTGTCGGCGCTGGTGATCGCGCTGACCGCCGCGACCATGATTCTGCTCGACCGGGTCTACGGCCTGGACCGCGTACTGGTGGGGAAACATTGATGCCTTTGTTCAAACGTCTGGCCGAAACCGCGCGCCCTGCGGTGGCCTTCACACTCGACGGCCAGCCTGCCAGCGGCCTGCTCGGCGACACGCTGCTCACCGCCGTGCTGACCTGCGCCGAACACCTGCGCGGCAGTGATTTCAGTGCCGAACGCCGCGCCGGATTCTGCCTCATGGGCGCCTGCCAGGACTGCTGGGTACGCCTGGCAGACGGCCGCCGCGTCCGGGCCTGTTCGACGCTGCTGGAAGAAGGCCACGCCATCAGCCGCGACCCGGGGCGCCAGCCATGAAGCCCATCGTGATTGTGGGCGCAGGCCCGGCAGGCATCAGCGCGGCGCGTACGCTGCTCGACCACGGCGTCAAAGCCTGCCTGGTGGATGAAAGCCTGCGCGGCGGCGGTCAGATTTACCGGCGTCAGCCGGTGGGTTTCCAGCGCAGCGCCAAACAGGTTTACGGTTTTGAAGCGAGCAAGGCCGAGGCGGTGCATCGCACGATGGACGAACTGGCGCCTCTGATCGACTACCGGCCGGAAACTCTGGTGTGGAATGCCGAGAACGGGCGGCTCGACCTGCTCAACAATGGCCGGGCCGAAAGCCTGGAGTACTCGCGCATCATCGTCGCCACCGGCGCCACCGACCGCATTCTGCCGGTGCCGGGCTGGACCTTGCCGGGTGTGTACAGCCTGGGCGCGGCACAAATCGCCTTGAAGTATCAGGGCTGCGCCATTGGTGAACGCGTGGCGTTCTGCGGCAGTGGGCCGTTGCTGTATCTGGTGGCTTATCAATACGCCAAGGCTGGGGCGAAGGTGGTTGCGGTGCTCGACAGCGCGCCGTTCAGCGCTCAATGCCGCGCATTACCCGCCCTGCTCGGGCAGCCGGTGACCCTGGCCAAGGGCATGTATTACCGCGCCTGGCTCACCGCCCATGGCATTCCCGTGCATCAGGGCGCAACGCTGCAACAGATTGACGGTGAACAACGGGTGCGTGGCATTCGCTGGGGCAGCCATGTTCTGGACTGCGACGCTGTGGCCTTCGCCCATGCCCTGCGCAGCGAAACGCAATTGGCGGATTTGCTCGGTTGCGAGTTCGCCTGGAACAGACTGAACCGCGCCTGGTTGCCGCAACGTGACAGCGCCGGGCGCAGCAGTGTCAGCGGCGTTTACCTGGCAGGCGACGGTGCCGGCATCATGGGCGTCGATGCGGCACAGTTGGCCGGTGAACGTGCAGCGCTGGCCGTGCTGGAGGATGCAGGCATCGCCGTCGACCCTCGCCGCCCGGCCCTGCTTGAACAGCAATTGGCGGGCATCCAGCGCTTTCGCCACGGCCTGGAAACCGCGTTCCCGTTCCCCGAGCAATGGGCTGCACAGGCGTCGGATGACTTGATCCTGTGCCGCTGCGAAGAGGTCAGCGTCGGCGACGTGCGCGCCGTTGTCGATGAAGGCCACTGGGAAATCAACCGGGTCAAGGCCCATTGCCGCGTTGGCATGGGCCGTTGCCAGGGCCGCCTGTGCGGGCTGGCGGCAGCAGAGATTGTCGCCGAGCGCAGTGGTCGATCCATTGAGAACGTGGGCCGCCTGCGCGGGCAGGCGCCGATCAAGCCGCTGCCGTTTGGTGTGGAGGTGCAGCCATGATCGACGCCATCGTGCTGGGCGGCGGGATTGTCGGCGCCTCGGCCGCCTTGATGCTCGCGCAGAAAGGCCGACGCGTGGCGCTGGTGGAGCGAGATTTTTGTGGTTCACATTCCAGCGGCGTGAACTATGGCGGCGTGCGGCGTCAGGGGCGTCCCTTGCATCAACTGCCGTTGTCGCAGCGCTCGCACGCGCTGTGGGCCGACCTGCCGGGGTTGATCGGCATTGATGGCGAATACGTGCGCTCCGGGCATTTGAAGCTGGCGCGCAGCCATGCCGATTTCGCTGCATTGCAGGCTTACGCCGAGCAGACCCGAGGCTTCGGCCTGGGCTTGCAACTGCTCGATTACACCGAACTGCGCGCGCGCTTCCCGTGGGTCGGCGACATCGCGGTGGGCGCCTCGTTGTGCCCTGAAGACGGCCACGCCAACCCGCGGCTGGTTTCGCCCGCCTTTGCCCGCGCGGCGCAACGCTGCGGCGCTACGGTTTACGAACAGACCGAGGTCGTTCGAATCGAGCATGACAGCCGCCACTTTCAGGTGCACTGCGCCAACGGCCTGCACTTGCAAGCGCCGTGGCTGCTCAACTGCGCGGGCGCCTGGGCCGGTACCGTGGCCGAACAGTTTGGCGAGCCGGTGCCGATGACCTCGGCGCACCCGGCGATGCTGGTCACCGAGCCGCTGCCCTTGGTGATGAACGTGAGCACTGGCGTGGAAGGCGGCGGGATTTACGCGCGACAGGTCGCCCGGGGCAATTGCATCCTCGGCGGCGGCCGCGGTTTTGCCCTTGGCCCGTTGCAGGCCCGGCCGGGCCAGGCGGCGGTGCTGGAAATCCTGCGCAACGCCGGCGAGCTGTACCCGTTTCTCAAGGGCGCCCAAGCCATTCGCACCTGGAGCGGCACCGAAGGTTACCTCCCCGATCATGAACCGGTGATCGGCCCCAGCAGCACCCAACCCGGCCTGCTCCACGGTTTCGGCTTTGCCGGCGCCGGGTTCCAGCTCGGCCCCGCCGTCGGTGAAGCCCTGGCAGAGATTGTCTGCGAAGGAGCCAGCCGCCAACCCATTGAAGCGTTTTCCATCCGTCGTTTCCAAGCCTGAGAGGAAAAACATCCATGAACCCACGTATCGCGCTGTCCTGCTTGTCCCTCGCTTTGCTCACCTGCACCGCCCACGCGGCGCCCACGCTGTACCTGGGCATGAACGGCGGCACCATGGAGCGGGTGTACGCCGACAAGGTGTTGCCTGCGTTCGAAAAGGCCAACAACGTCAAGGTAGTGATCGTGCCCGGCACCTCGTCGGACATCCTCGCCAAGGTCCAGGCCAACAAAGACAACCCGCAGATGCACGTGATGTTCCTCGACGACGGCATCATGTACCGCGCCATTTCCATGGGCCTGTGCGACAAGCTCACGCCGAACCCGACCCTTGACCAAATCCCGGCCAAGGCGAAGATCAAGGATGATGCGGTCGCGGTGACCCTCGGCGTCACCGGCCTGGGCTACAACGCCAAGATGTTCAAGGAAAAAGGCTGGGCCGCACCGACTTCGTGGATGGACCTGGCCGACCCGCGCTTCAAGGACAAGGTGGTGTTCCAGTCCCTGGCCTCCTCCACCTTCGGGCTGCACGGTTTCCTGATGTTCAACCGTATCCAGGGCGGCTCCGAAACCGACGTGGAGCCGGGCTTCAAGGCCTGGCCGAAAACCATCGGCCCCAATGTGCTGGAATACATCGCCAGCTCGGCAAAAATTTCCGAGATGGTGCAAACCGACGAAGCCGCGATCTTCCCGCTGACGCCCACCCAGGTCACCACCCAGAAACTGCTGGGCATCCCGATGGAGTACGCGCAACCCAAGGAAGGCGCCGTGGTGCTGAACGTGGCTGAATGCGTGATCGCGCGCAATGACCAACCGGAACTGGCGCAGAAACTCGCAGCCTTCCTGCTGACCGCCGAAGCCCAGGCACCCGCGCTGGAAGAAGGCGACCAGATCCCGTCGAACCCGACCACGCCCACTACCGACAAAACCCGTGCCCGTGTGGAAGCGATGCAGGGTTACCTGCAGACGGCGGTATCCATTGATTGGGACCAGGTGAACCAGGCGCGGCCGGAGTGGAATGCGCGGTGGAGCCGCTCGATCGAGCGCTAGCCCTGAGCGGCGTTCCCACGCAGAGCGTGGGAACGCTCATACCCAGGCTGTGGCGCCTTAACGCGTGGCCATCTGCGCCAGCTCTTCACGGGTACGGCTGATTACGGCACCGGCCTTGAGCAACTCATCAACGGCATTGAGGCCGCCGTCTTCGCTGATGCCCCGGCATGCAGGCAAGTGCAGCACCACTTCCAGATCGGCCCTGAGCAGCTGCAGTGCGGTGGTTTTGACGCAAAAGTCCAGAGCCAGCCCGCCGACGATCACCCGGCTGACGCCATGGGCTTTGAGGTACTCGATAACCCCGGTGGACAATTTGTCGTGCAGGTCGTGGTAGCAGGCACCGTAGGGGTGCAGGTCGGGTTCCACGCCTTTCCAGATGAAGTAGTCGTAGTCATAGGGGGCGGGCAATTCGTCCAGCAAGGTGAAGCCTTCGGTGCCGGGTACGCAATGGCTGACCCACGTAATATCGGCATGCGCCAGGCCGGTGCGCTGATACATCTCGCTGCGTTCAGTGACCACCCAGGGCGCCCGGGGTGTATGCGCGTCCTTGCTGCCAACGCGGTAGCCGGCGAGGCTGGCCATGTAGTTGAGTTCGGCGCCGATCTGGTCGCCACCTGCCACAGGCAACTCATCCGGGCACAGCGGCGTGAAACTCTTCTGTGGGTCGACGTCGAAGGATGCAATGGCAGATTTCGAGAGGGTCATGACGGTTCTCCTGTGGCCCGGAAATTAAAGTACAGGTCATGCACTTTAATTGCATCCACTGAACGCAGTGGAGAATGGCAGCATCAAGTTGCCGTTCGAGCACAAGCGGGTCGTGGCGTGGGTGCTGAAGCTGAAGCCTGGAGATGTTTACTTCTTCGACCGCAGTTTTGCTGACTAGCCCCTCCCCCACGAACGATTAAAATCAAATGTGGGAGCTGGCTTGCCTGCGATGGCATCACTGCGGTGCAACTGACCTACCGAGGTGTCTGCATCGCAGGCAAGCCAGCTCCCACACAAGCCAGTTCCCACAGCGGCCTTTCACTGAAAAGGCTCAATTCATCCAGTTGCCGCCATCCACGTTATACGTCTGGGCCACCACGTAATCGGCGTCTTGGGAAGCCAAAAACACCGCCATCCCGGTCAGATCCTCCGCCGTGCCCATGCGCCCGAACGGCACCTCGGCCCCTACCCGCTTCTTCTTCTCGCCGGGCGGCAGCCCTTCGTGTTTGGCGAACAGCGCGTCCACGCCATCCCAGTGCTCGCCATCCACCACACCCGGCGCAATCGCGTTGACGTTGATGCCTTGCTTGATCAGGTTCAACCCCGCCGATTGCGTGAGGCTGATCACGGCCGCCTTGGTCGCGCAATACACCGCCACCAGCGGCTCGCCCCGGCGCCCGGCCTGGCTGGCCATGTTGATGATCTTGCCGCCATG
Organism: Pseudomonas tolaasii NCPPB 2192; assembly: GCF_002813445.1. Classification (NCBI taxonomy): domain Bacteria; kingdom Pseudomonadati; phylum Pseudomonadota; class Gammaproteobacteria; order Pseudomonadales; family Pseudomonadaceae; genus Pseudomonas; species Pseudomonas tolaasii. Next base: position 4,347,736 of record NZ_PHHD01000001.1, on the reverse strand, counting down.
CCCCTGGCTGATCATCTGCCGTGCCGCCGCCTGCAGCGTGAACAGCGTACCGGCGACGTTGATCGAGAACAGCCGGTCAAAGCTGTCGCGGGTGATATCGACAATCGGCGCCAGGTCAAACAGCGCCGCGTTGTTGATCAGAATATCGAGCTTGCCGGCATGGGCCACCACGGCGGCAATCGCGCCGTCGATGGAAGCCTGATCGGTGACATCCATCGCCACTGCATAGGCTTGCGGCCCCAGCTCGGCCGCCGTGGCCTGGGCGCGTTGCAGGTTGATATCGGCGATGGCAACCGTGGCGCCTTCAGCGATGTAAGCCTGGGCGAAGGCGCGGCCGATCCCGCGCGCCGATCCGGTGATCAGCGCGCTTTTACCTTCCAGTCGTTTCATGGGGAATCCTGTCAGCGTTATTTAGGGTAGCCGGCGCGTTTCATCTCGCGCTCGGTGGTGGACTGCGCTTCCAGCAGTGCCTGGTCAACCGACATGCCGCCAGTCAAAGCCGCCGAGAACAGCTTGCCGACCGAAGTTCCGATGGCCTGGAACTCGGGGATGGTCACGTACTGAATGCCCACGTACGGCACCGGTTTGGCCGAAGGGTGCGCGGGGTCGGCGTGCTTCATCATCTCCAGCGTCACCTGGGCAAACGGCGCGGCTTGCAGGTAAGCCTCGTTGTAGGTGGACTGGCGGGTGCCCGGTGGCACGTTGGTGATGCCTTCCTTATCGGCCACCAGCTGGATGTAGTCTTTGGAGGTGGCCCAGGTAATAAACGCCTTGGCGGCGTCCTTGTGCTTGGACGTGGCCGGAATCGCCAGGGACCAGGCATACAACCACGAGGAGCCCTTGTCGGTGACTTCAGTCGGCGCGGCGGCAAAGCCTACGCTGTCGGCGACCTTGCTTTGGCTCTTGTCGGTGGTGAACGAGCCCGCCACGCTGGCATCGACCCAGATCGCACACTTGCCGCTGTTGAACAGCGCCAGGGTTTCGTTGAAGCCGTTACTGGACACGCCCGGCGGGCCGTATTTTTTCAAGGTATTGACGTAGAAGTTGGCCGCCGCCGTCCATTCCGGGCTGGTCAGCTCAGGCTTCCACTGCTCATCGAACCAGCGGGCGCCAAAGGCGTTGGCCATGGTGCTGAGCAACGCGATGTTTTCACCCCAACCGGCCTTGCCGCGCAGGCACAGGCCGTATTGGTCCTTGTCTTTGACCGTAAGTTTGCCGGCGAACTCGCCGAGCTGGGTCCAGGTCGGGTGCGCGGGCATGCTCAAGCCGGCCTGTTTGAACAAATCGGTGCGGTAGTAGGTGACGGTGCTCTCGCCGTAGAACGGCAACGCGTAGAGCGTGTTATTGACCGACAGGCCCTGGCGCACCGAGGGGAAAATGTCGTCGGCGTCGTAGTTGGCCGGCAGTTGGGTCAACGGCTCCAGCCAGTGTTTGGCGCCCCACAGCGGGGTTTCGTAGGTGCCGATGGTCAGCACGTCGAACTGGCCGCCCTGGGTGGCAATGTCGGTGGTAAGGCGCTGGCGCAGTACGTTTTCTTCGAGTACGACCCAATTGAGCTTGATGTCCGGGTGCTGTTCTTCGAACACCTTGGACAGGCGCTGCATGCGGATCATGTCACTGTTGTTGACCGTGGCGATGGTCACGGTGTCGGCGGCGTGGCTGGGCATGGCCAGCGCCAGGCCGGTCAGCAGGAACAGCGCTTGCGGGAGCTTGCCTTTGCAAATCGGGAACATGGCGGTTTCCACCTGTTGTTTTTGTTGTTGAGCGCTGATTACAGCAGCTTGGCTATTGCTCCACAAACGCATGGCGGATGGCCCACTGATACTTTTTTAACCCGGGCATCGGGATCAAAAAAGTATCAGCGCCGGGCGAAATCAGGGGTAGCGCCTATACGCAGCAGGCGCGTATTTTGAGATGACTCCAAGTACAACAAAGAAGCCCCGCCATGCCTGTCAGCCGCGCCAAGCTGTTCGAGCACCGCCCCGCCGAGCTGGAAGTGATCCTGCCCGAGCCCGATCATTGCTTCCGCTGGTTCGAGCATGATTACCCCTACGACCTGGCGCGCTGGAACCACCATCCCGAATTTGAAATCCACCTGATCCGCCAGGGCAGCGGCAAGCTGGTGGCGGGCGACTACATCGGCGCCTTCGGTGCCGGGCATGTCGCGCTGATCGGCCCGGACCTGCCCCACGACTGGATCGGCGACCTGGCCCCCGGCGAGTACCTGACCGGGCGCGATGTGGTGCTGCAATTCGACGGCGCCGCCCTCCTCGCCCTGCGCAAGACGCTGCCGGAACTGGGCGACTTGCAGCAGCTCTTCGAACAGGCCCGGCGCGGCCTCGAATTCACGGGTGACACGGCCGTAAAGGCCGCGCACTTGATGGAAGCCATCGGCAATGCCCATGGCCTGCAACGCCTGATCCTGTTTCTGCAATTGCTCGACACCTTGAAAAATGCGCCCACGCAACACGTCCAGGCCCTGGCCAGCCCCTGCTACGCGCCCACTTTGGACGCACGCAGCGCCGAACGCATCAACAAAGCCTTCGATTACCTGATGCGTGAACTGACCGGCGATTTGCGCCTGTCGGTCATCGCCCAGCAGTTGGAGATGAGCGAACCCGGCTTTTCGCGCTTCTTCAAACGCAACACCGGCCACGGCTTTATCGACCTGATGCGCAAGTTTCGCGTGCAGCGCGCCTGCCGCCTGTTGCTGCAAAGCGACATGTCGGTGGCCGATATCTGCTTTGAAGTGGGCTACGCCAACCTGTCCAACTTCAACCGGCATTTTCGCATCGAGATGAACCAGACGCCGAGTGAATACCGACGCGAAACCGCCATGCATCTGTTCAACCGCATTGAAAAAATGACACCCAGTCAATTCTGACCATAAGGTCGACTAATCCCCATTTTTATCAGGCTGATCAACCGATTGAGCAAAGTTGGTAAAGCCTGTGCAAACGTTTGCGGAACGGACCTGACGAGCAGGTTCATCTCCACCCGAAGAATCGGGTTCAAACCGCGTACGAATAGGGATTTTCAATGCACCCCACCTCAAGGCGTTCCGCCTGCTTTGGTGTTTCCTTGCTACTGACCGCCGTTACGGGAGTACTCAGTGGCCCCGTTTTGGCGCAGGAACAACCCGTCGATGACTCGGCCCAGGGCGAAACCCTGAGCCCTGAGGCCAGCCCGGCGAAAAAAGGGGCGTACCTGTCGGACTGGTTCAACCAGGACCTGACCTTGATCGGCAGCAAAGACATCAGCTTTGGCCCCAAGCCGCAGGATGACGTGTATCTGGAATACGAATACTTCGGCCGCAAAGGGCCGTTCGAGCTGTATGGCTATATCGACGTGCCAAAGATCCTTGGCATCGGTAACAGTAATGACAAAGGCGCGTGGGACCATGGCTCACCAGTGTTCATGGAGCACGAGCCGCGTATCTCCATCGACTACCTGGCCGGGCGCAGCCTGGCGATCGGGCCGTTCAAGGAATGGTACGTGGCGTTTGACTGGATCTACGACCACGGCAGCAACAAGTCCAACCGCGCCAACACCTTGTACAGCGGCCTGGGCACCGACATCGACACGCACTCGCGGGTCAACCTGTCGGCGAACTTCTACGGGCGTTACCAGTGGGAAAACTACGGTGCGAGCAATGAATATTCGTGGGACGGCTACCGCGCACAAATGAAGTACATCGTGCCGATCAGCAGCTTTGAGAACGGCGCTTCGCTGACCTACATCGGCTTTACCAACCACGACTTTGGCTCAAGCCTGCACAAGGACAACCCCGCGCGTACGGCCAACTCCACCGTGGCCACCAACGTGCTGCTGTATTCGTTCACGCACCTGCGCTTCACTCTGGTCGGCCGTTACTTTCATAACGGTGGCAACTGGGAAGATGGCAGCGAGCTGAATTTTGGCGAGGGCAACTTCCGCGCCCGCTCCGACGGCTGGGGTTACTACGCCGGCGTCGGCTACCAATTTTGATAAAGGAGCTAAAGATGAACCTGTTCACCCGTCTCTCGATGGCCATAAGCCTGGCGTTTCTGCCCCACGTCGTACTGGCAGATGCTCCGGCGCCGATCAAACCCAAAGTCATGCTGATCACCATGTTCGCGCCTGAAGCGCAAACCTGGATCGACCGCCTGGAACTCAAGCAGGAAGTACGCGTTCCGGGCCTGTCTGCCGAATACCCGGTGATTCGCTGCAACACCCAGGACGTGTGCCTGCTGGTGACCGGCATGGGCCAGACCAACGCGGCCGCCTCTACCCTCGCGCTGGCCCTGTCGCCGAAATTCGACCTGCGCCAGAGTTATTTCCTGATCGCCGGAATCGCCGGCATCAGCCCCAAACACGGCACCATCGGCACTGCCGCCTGGGCGCATTACCTGGTGGAGTTCGGCACCCAGTGGGAACTGGATTCGCGCGACGCCCCCAAAGACTGGCCCACCGGTTACATCGGCATCAACACCAAAGGCCCAAACGAGAAACCACCGCTGGACTACAAAACCGAAGTCTTCGAGCTGAACCCCAAGCTGCAAGCCAAGGCGTTCGCGCTGTCGCAAAAGGTTGAGCTGACGGAAAGCAAGGAATCGGCAGCCTGGCGCAAACACTACCCGGCCGCGCCCGCCAACCAGCCGCCGCAAGTCACCCGGTGCGACACCCTGGCGGGCAACACCTGGTTCTCCGGCACACGCCTGAGCGAGCGCGCCGAAGTCTGGACAAAATTGCTGACTGACAATAAAGGCGAGTACTGCACCACCCAGCAGGAAGACAACTCCACCTACGAAGCCTTGCTGCGCGCCAGCCGCGAAGGTTTGGTGGATATCCAGCGCCTGGCGGTGGTGCGCGCCGGCTCCGATTTCGACCGCCCGTACCCTGGCTACAGCGAAGTGGACAACCTGCTGAAATACGCCGACCAGGGCGGTTTTGTACCGGCGCTGGAAAACCTCTACCGCACGGGGAACCCGCTGGTGCAGGCGATCCTGAAGAACTGGTCAGCGTGGGAGAAAGGCGTTCCCGAGGCCTGATAAAGATCAAACTGTGGGAGCTGGCTTGCCTGCGATAGCCATAGGTATCGACACAACTTTCACAGACTGTCGAACCTCCTCCCTGTGGCGAGCGGGCTAGCCCGCTCGCCACAACAGCTTTATCGAGTTGTTGGCTGAACCACCGCTATCGCAGGCAAGCCAGCTCCCACGGTTTTGATTGTGTCAGGGCAGGAAGATGATCTTGTCTGCGCTGCCGCTGTTCACTTCCTCATAGCTGAGCAAGCCATCGGCCAGCGCCACTTCGCGCAAGCCGGTAGGCAGTGGCAGCAAGTCCTGATCAAAAAACCTCCCGAATTGCTCCAGCATCACCGCACATTGCTCGCAGTTGTAGAGCAACGAATTGATCCCCACCACCGAGCCGCCCTTGCGGTACAGGGCCAGGGCCGGCAATTGCACATGGCCGTCGACCGGCGCGGCGATGATTGCGATGCGCCCGAACGGGGCCAGGCCTGCCACGGCGGCCGGCAGCCAGAAACCGGTGGTATCGAAGATCACGTCCGCGCCGCCCTTGAACACAGCGTTGACCTGCGCACCCAGCTCCTCTGGCTTGCCCAGGGCAATCGCCGTGAACCCTTGGGCCTGCAACACGGGCACCTGATCAGCCTTGCGCACCGCCGCCAACACCTCGGCACCGCGAATTTTCGCCAGAGCCAACGCCGCACTGCCCACCGCACCATTTGCACCGATCACCAGCAAACGCGTGCCTTTGCCCACGCCGCTGCGCTCCAGCGCGTCCCAGGCGGTGGTGTACGGCACGCCGAGACTGGCGGCCTGGGCGAAACTCAGGTGGGTGGGCTTGTGCGCCACGCCTTTAGCCGACACGGTCAGGAACTGCGCGTGGGAGCCGTCGGCAAAAAAGCCGATATCGCGACCGGTGCCCCACACGTCCTGGCCCAGCCATTCCTGCGGCCCCTCCACCACCACCCCGGCGAAGTCACGACCGGGAATACGTGGCAATGTGGTGTAGGGAAAACGCCCGAGTACGTTTTTCACGTCGCTGGGGTTCAAGCCCGCGGCCTTGACCTGCACCAGCACTTCACCGTCCGCCGGAACGGGGGTGGCAACATCGGTGTAGCGCAATGCGGTGAGGTCGCCAGTGGCGGAAAATTGCAGAGCTTTCATGGCAGATATCCAATAAAGGGAAGAAAGGAATCAGGACAACCAGCCACTGACCAGCTGTCGGCCCAGGGGCCAGAGTTGTTCGCCGAGCAACATGCCCATCAGGCCGACCAGGGCGATGGCCGGTGGTGCTGGCGAACGAAAGTCCAGGGCGCCGTAGATCACGCCGACAAACAGGCCGATGGCGAGGGAGATCAAATAGTTCATGCTGAGCGGCGCCTTGTGGGTCGATGGGCTCAGTGTAGAGAGCGCTTTCCTGAAGCATCGGCCAAGTACTTCAGAATTTCGGCCAAACCGTCAGCCTGCGTATTGCGACGGCGCCACGCCCAGTTCACGGCGGAACATGTCGCTGAAACTGCTGGGCGAATACCCCAGCGACCGTGCAACCCCGCTCACCGACTGGCCCTGAATCAGCTCCGCCACTGCCGTGGCCAGTTGCACCTGCCGCCGCCAATGCGCGAAGCCCATGCCCAGGTGATTCTGGAACAACCGCGCGAGGGTACGCACACTGGCCCCGGCCGCTTCAGCGTGTTGTTCAAAAGAGATTTCCAGAGAAGGTGCGGCCATCACCGCGTGGCACGCATTGATCAGCCGGCGGTCAGCGTCTAAAGGCATGGCGATGCGAATCTTCGAGCGTCGCGCCCGTTGCAGCTCCAGCAGCGCCAGGCTGACCACGGCGTCGTAATAGGCCGGGTCGCCGTTATCACCTTGGTCGACCAGCGTGACGATGAGTTCACGCAGCAGGCCGCCCACTTCAATCACCTGTACCTGCGCGTCGAGCGTGCCCGCCAGTGCCGGGCGCAGGTAGATATTGCGCATCTGCAAATCCGAGACCACCCGAATGCCGTGCTCCACGCCAGGCGGCAGCCACACCGCACGCTGGGGCGGTACAACCAGGGCTTCGCGGGGCGTTTCGACCCACATCACCCCGCTCATGGCGTAGAGCAACTGGCCCCATTCGTGGCTGTGGGGTTCCACATACAAGCCACGCGGGTAAGTGCGCGCAAGGGGCTGCACGGGTATGGCGTGATCAGTGAGGTCGGGGGGCGCGGCGAGGGCCATGAAGGGCATGTCGATCAAGGGTGAGCGGCCATGGTAATGACCGCTACCCCACATTCCGAGCGTTTTTTGCGATTTAACCGTGGGCGGACTTGGTGCACTCGCAGCCCGTCGCCGAAGCGCACGGCTCGCCATGGGCATGGTGCTCGGCGCAGCCTTTGCAGCAATAGCCTTTACCGTCCTTCATCACCGCATCTTTGCCCAGCACGCATTTGCAGTGGGGGCAGGCACAGGTTTTATCAGCCATGGTCAGACTCCTTTTTCATGGTCGTCCAGATGCGGCGAGCGCCACACCTTAAGCAGTGACTATAGGAGAGGTTCCGGGGTTCACTTGGGTTAATCGGCCAGGCGGCTGTTGCTGCGGTACATGAACACCAGCGCCAGGGCCAACAGCAACATGGCCACGATGCGGCTGGCGGACAGCTCGATGGCCGGGTTACCGAGCCAGCCGAAATTGTCGATCAACATGCCCATACCCAATTGACCGACGATCACCGCCACCGTCGCGACCGCGGTGCCTACCACCGGTACCGCGCCGACCATCACCATCATGTACACCACGCCGAACAGTGCGCCGGTCAGTTGCCATTTCGGCACGTCCAGCAGGCTGACGGCCTGAGCGGGTTCGAAGAAGAAAATCAGCAAGGCGGTGGTGATTGCCCCCACCGCAAAAGTCAGCAAGCTGCTGCGCAACACACCCACCGCCTGGCCCAGGCGGCCGTTGATGGCGGCCTGTACGCTCAGCACCGCGCCAGCGACGATTACCAGCACCAATAACAGCATCAGATTCATCGTCTTACCCTCTCGCAATCAGAACAAGTGCCGCCACAATCAGCGCCAACGCAACCCAGCGCTCGCCATTGACCCGCTTGCGCGCAGTGCCGAACCAGCCGAAATGGTCGATCAGCACACTCTTGCCGACCTGCCCCGACAGTATTGCGATCATGGTCATGGCAATGCCGATATGCGGCGTGGCCAGGGTCAGCACCACCACATACATCGGCCCCAGAAAGCCGCCGATCAATTGCCAGCGCGGCAAATCGGTCAGCGCCGGGCCCTTTTGCGGGCCGCTGAACAACAGCAGCAAAAACAGGATGGCCGTGCCCACGCCGAAAATGCTCAAGGTCGCCCACAGGTGGCCCACCTGCACGCCCAACGGCCCGAGCAACCCGGCCTCCACCGACAGGCCCATGCCCGCCAGGATCACCAGTGGCAGCAACAGCAACCGGAGTAGGTTTTTCTTTGGCGTGGCTTGCGCCACACCCTCGATGGAATTTGCCTGCATACATCACCTGCGCATCAAGAAAGGAAACATGGCGCGCATTATCCGGTGGCCGTCCTGTGCGATAAATGGGAGCATGCGGATAACACCTTTGCGCAACACGCACAGCACGGAGCCACCATGCAGGGTTTGAATGAGCTGAGTTTCAAGGCTTTGCGCCTGTTCGTCGCCGTGCTCGACCACGGCAGTTTTTCTGAAGTTGCGCGGCGAGAGAGCCTTGCGCCCTCCTCCATTTCCCGGCAAATCCAGCTGATGGAACAGGCGCTCGGCCAACAGTTGCTCTATCGCCATACCCGAGCGGTCAGCCCGACCGAAGCCGGGCGCCTGCTCGGACATCACGCACGCTTGATGCTGGAACAATTGGAAAGCGCCAGCCAGGCCTTGCAGGAACAGGAAGCCGAACCCAGCGGCCTGGTGCGCATCAACGCGCCGATGGTATTTGGCCAGCGGCATCTTTCCCCCTGGCTCGGCGAGTTGTGCCGCCGCTACCCGAAATTGCAGCTGGATATCCAGCAGACCGACACCTATGTCGACCCGCTTCAAGACGGTACCGACTTGCTGTTTCGCATCGGTGTGCTCAACGACTCCGGCATGCAAGCACGCATTTTCGCGCCCCAGCGCTTTCGCATCGCCGCCAGCCCCGCCTACCTGGCGCGGCATGGCACGCCCAGCCATCCTGACGAGCTGGTTAACCACCAATGCCTGGCCTACAAGGGCATCACCGGCCAGCAGCGTTGGTTCTTCCGCCGTGATGGCAGCGACTGGACGCCCTACAGCGTCAAGGGCCCCATCACCGGCAACCACGCCGACACCCTCACCCACGCCGCCGAGCAGGGCCTGGGCCTGGTGGTGTTTCCTTCGTGGCTGATTGGCGAGGGCTTGCGCGCTGGAACCTTGCAGGCGGTGCTGACCGAATATGAGGTGGCGACCACGCTGGAACCCCAGCAGATAGCGGCGTTATGGCCGGGCAGCCGGCGCTTGTCGCTGAAGGTGCGTACGGTGATTGACTACTTTGCGGAGTGCTTCGGGGTGGTGCCTTATTGGGACAGGTAAGCGTAATGGATCGAACAGAACTTCTGTTTCATGAGGAAGTTTCCTCTGCGAGTAAGTAGGCTCGTTCTGATTTTGCGGGCCACTATTCCAGGACGGCGTCACTGCGACAGGCTTTCACCACTGACTTCTCGGAGAAATGCCATGGATGCAAAATACTTGATAATACTATTTCGCCGGAATCGACAAAGGCCCAACAAACGACTTCGGAACAAACCGTGACGATCACCGCAGATGGGTGTGAACCTGCCAACGGTGCAACTCTGGAAAAACATTCTGTTCAGCGCATTGGCGCGATGAAGGGAAAGCTATTTATTCCTGACGGATTCGACCATCCGCTACCCGGCGACATGCTCAGTACCTTCGAGGGCATGCAGTACATCGCGGGGCGGTATTTGGCTTCTGACTAAAACAACCATTGCCCGATCAACCAGGCATTCGCTCCGCTGATCACCGCAAACAAAAACCACGCCAGCAAACGCGTGGGCAAGCGGTTCACGAATGGCCCCATCAACTGTTTGTCGCCTGTCATGCGAATCAACGGGTACAGCGCAAACGGCAACTGCAGGCTGAGGACCACCTGGCTGAGAATCAGCAGTTTGCCGATGGCATCGTCGCCCATCAGCCAAACGCCGAGAAACGCCGGAATCAGCGCCAGCCCGCGGGTAATCAGGCGCCGCTGCCAGCAGGGAATTCGCAGGTTGAGGTAACCCTCCATGATCACTTGCCCGGCGATGGTGCCGGTAAAGGTCGAACTCTGTCCGGAAGCCAGCAGGGCTATACCGAACAGGATGCTGGCGAAGGCGCCGCCCACCAGAGGGTCAAGCAGGTGGTAGGCGTCCTGGATCTCGACGACGTCGGTGTGGCCGGTCTTGTAAAACGCCGCGGCAGCCAACACCAGGATCGCTGCGTTGACCAGCAGTGCCAGGGACAGCGAGCCGATAGTGTCGATGCGCGCCAGTTTGACCGCGTCCTGCTTGCTGGCCAGATCCTTCCCGATCATGCGGGTCTGCACAATGGAGGTGTGCAGGTAGAGGTTGTGAGGCATGACCGTGGCGCCGAGGATGCCGATGGCCAGGTACAACGGCGCGGCGTCGCTGATTGCCGATAACGATGGCGCAAAGCCGCTGAACACGTCCGGCCAGTACGGTTTGATCAGCACCAGCTCGATAAAGAAACACACGCCAATGGTCGCCACCAGCGCCAGCATGATCGCTTCAAGGCGGCGGAAGCCCCGGTTTTGCAGGGCCAGGATCAGCAACGTGTCGAAGGCAGTAATCACGATGCCGGTGGTCAGCGACACGCCGAGCAACAGGTGAAACGCCAGGGCGCAACCGAGCACTTCGGCAAGGTCGGTGGCGATGATGGAGATTTCCGCCAATACCCATTGGGTGCGCGAAGATCGTTTGCTGTAGCGCTCGCGGCACAGTTGCGCGAGGTCTTTGCCGGTGGCGATGCCCAGCCGCGAGCACAGACACTGCACCGCCATGCCCGCCAGGCTGGCCAGCAATACCACGAATAACAGGCTGTAGCCGTAACGCGACCCGGCTTCGATGGCCGTGGCCCAGTTGCCCGGGTCCATATAGCCGATGGAAATCAGCAGGCCTGGCCCGGCGAACATCAGCGCACGTTTGAAGAACGAGGCTTTGGGATCAACGAGCACGGAGCCGGCCACTTCGGGCGGGCAAAACGGGGCGGTGGCGATTTTCGGCAGGCTGAATTTCACGCGGTATCCCAGGCAAACACACAAGTAAGCCCGCAGCTTATCAGTCGGACGCGACCGTGCGCATCACCGTGTCCCGAGGCAAGTCAAAGGTTTCCACCACCTGCACCACCAGGTCCATCTCCTGGTTCAGTGCCTCACGCTCCATGCGCTGGCGAATCAGACCGACCACCAACACCGCCAGCGTGGTGATCGAATAGGCCGGGCCGGAAAACGCCCGCACGCCGGTGACCAACAGCATCGCCGCCGCCAGCGCCTGGCCCACCACCGGAATGGCTGTGGCGGCACCACGGCGCAGCATGAACCCGGTCAACCCCGCCAACGCCGTACCGCTCAGCGCGGCGGTGGCCGAACGGCCCACGTCGATCCGGTTGAACAGTCCTTGTTCCTTTTGCGCGGCGGCCTTGAGTTCCGCGTCGAACGCTTTGCGGTCAGCACTGCTGAGCTTGTCCCGGTACTGTTCGATCAGTTTTTCCGCGACCTGCGCCTCGATGTCCGCCAGCGCGACAGTGCCAGTGGGTTCATCGAATTTGACGCCAAGCCGACGTGCCACATCTTCGGCGATCTGGCGATAGCCCACACCATGACCACGGGCCAGGTTCATAAACGTGTCCCCGCCCATGCGTTGCAATTCGATGGCCAGCTTCAGCGGTTCACGCACATCGGCGTCAATCGACGCACTGCGCTTTTGCGCCATCAGTTCGGCGAGGAATTTCAGCTCATCGGGCCGCGCCTGCACCAGTGCCGGAAACAACTCCAGGTCTTCTTCGGCAAAACGCACTTCGGGGCTGCGCTGGTCAGAACGAATCATGCCGCGCCTCTCCTGCAACAGGTCGGTGTACTGCACGACCGTCTTCAATTGCGGCCAATACGCCGCGTGATCGAAGGTGGCCAGGTGCACATTGGTCACCTTGGCCTTGAGCGCAGGCGTGAGCGGAATCGCGTAACGCCCGATGCAGCGCTCGGCGTCCGGCTTCATCGCCAGCGCCCAGTCCTTGCTCGAATGGCAGTTGATCACCCGCCCCGCAAGCGGCGCCGACACCTCATCCCAAGCGCTCGACGTGCAAATCGCCCCACCCATCAGCAACACATTGTTCAATGGCAGTTCGCGGGCGACCTCGGGAGTGGCCAACAGACTCTTGACCAGAATGCGCGCGCCGAGGGAATGACCGATGAGGTTGATCCGCCGCACCGGCAGCGCTTCGGCGTGCAGGTAATTGGCCAGTTCGGGCAACAGGGTGCGGGCCACCTCATCTACCCGCGCCTCGACACTTTTGTAGTGGTCGAGAAAATAGGCAATCGCCTTACCCACTCCCACAGTGGCCGCGCCCAGGCCGCCACCGCCGAGCATTGAGGTGATCACCTCCTTGAACGGCGCAAACAGGTTTTCCAGAAAGTGCCCCGCCGGCCAGAACAACATCAGGTTGGTCGAGCCTTCGATACTCGCCAGTTGTGCCTTGAAGTTGCCCAGTTGCTGGCGGTTGAAAAACGCGGAGTAACCGTGAACATAGAGATTGAGCACATCCCCCTGAGGCTCGCCACACAGCAGGAACGTGGGCTTGCGGGTGCGGTGCATTTCATCCCACTGGTGTTGCATGGGTCGGTGACTCCTGGTGACGACGGACGGCGATAGTAACAAAGCATGGCTGCAAGAACGGTGAATCCTGACCGGCGTGGCTCAGAACATCGACCCCGCCCTGGATTTGGCCAGATAGCGTGCCGGCGAATCCCCGAGATTACGCCGGAACACCGCGGTAAAAGCGCTGGAGCTGCTGAACCCCAATTCGAGTGCCACTTCGGTGATGGACACACCTTGGCTGAGCCGCGCGGTCGCCTCCAGCAGGCAGACCTGCTGGCGCCAGGCGATGAAGGTCATGCCGGTATTGTCATGAAAGTGGCGGGTGAAGGTGCGCCGGCTCATGGTGGACCACTCAGCCATTTCATCAAGGGAAACCGACTGCGCAGGCGCCTCCAGAAACCGCTGGCAGGCCCGCGCCAGCCGTGGTTCGGCGGGCAACGGCGCACTGAGGGGCAACTCGGGCATGGCGCCGATTTCATCGATCAGCAACGCCAGCACGCTTTGTTGCCTGACGCTGGAGGGCTCAAGGTTGAGCGCCGCCTCCAGCAGATGCCTGAGCAACGGCGAAACTTCAAACACCTGGCAGCGCGCCTGCAGCCCGGCACGCTCGGCGGCATCTTCGTTCAAGTAAGTATTGAGCATGATCACATCCCCGCGCATGTGCATCTCGTGGGGCACGCCACCGGGCACCCAGATGGCTCTTTGGGGCGGCACCACCCAGTTGCCGAGGTCGGTAAACATCTTCAGCGCGCCGGTGGACGCATAAGCGAACTGGCCGCGCGGGTGGGTATGCCGTTCAAAAACGGTGCCGGACGGATATTCACGCAACGTGACCACGGCTTCGGGGTGGGAAGAATCAAAAGGGGAAATCATGGCCCGATAATGTCAAACCATGGCCCGGCATAGCAAGCGGGCCATTTCCGTACGCCCTAGCATGTACGGCTCTGAACCCGCTCCGGAACGTCCATGCTGAAAAAACACCTCGTCCTCGCTCTGCTCGTCACGCTGGTCTGGGGCTTGAACTTCCCCGTCACCAAACTTGGTTTACGTGAAATCGACCCCTTTGTGCTGACCGCCATCCGCTTTGCCCTCGCCGCCCTGCCCTGGGTGTTTTTTATCAAGCGCCCGACCGTCAAGTTCCGCTACGTAGCGGCTTATGGCGTGATCTTCGGGTTGGGCATGTGGGGCATTATCAACTACGGCATTCAACTCGGTGTAAGCCCCGGCATCGCTTCGCTGATCATTCAGCTCAGTGTGTTTTTCACCTTGGGTTGGGGCTATGTGCTGTTCAATGAGAAAATCCGCGCGGCCCAATGGATGGGGGCGCTGCTCGCGCTGACCGGCCTCGCGGGCATCATCGTCACCCAACAAGGCGCGGCAGCGGTGCTCGGCGTGTTGATGATCGTACTGAGCGCCGTGGCCTGGAGCGTCGGCAACGTCATCATCAAGGCCTCAGGCGTGAAGGAAATTTTCTCGTTCATGGTGTGGGCCAGTCTGTTTCCGCCGGTTCCGCTGTTGCTCATGGCCTGGTGGCTGCACGGCGACAGCGCATTCAACAACCTGCCCGCCAGCCTGGATCTCACGGCAATACTGTCGATTCTGTTTCAGGTGTACCTCGCCACGCACTTTGCGTACTGGGGCTGGAATTCGCTGCTCAAGGCTTACCCGGTTTCCACGGTGGCGCCGCTGTCGCTGTTGATTCCGGTCTTCGGAGTTGCCAGTTCGATGCTGATACTGGGTGAGCGCATTGCTACACCCAACCTGATGTTCATCGCGGTCATCATCATCGGCCTTGCCGTGGGCCTGTATCGCAAGCCGATTGTGCACACAGGTAGATAGTCATGGCATAAATCATGGATTTTGTTCACCCCACGGCTCCATTAGCCTTTGCCGAGTTTTTAACTGAACAGAGGAAACACCATGAGCACGCCCGAATTTTTTGTTACCCCCGGTTATGGCGATTACATGCGCGAACACTTGCACTATTCCCAGGCGGTGAAAGTCGGCAATCGCGTGGAAACCTCAGGCCAGGGCGGCTGGAATGACGCCTTTGAAATCCCCGCCGACATTGCCGAAGAGATCGCCCAAGCCTTCGAAAACCTGGATCGAACCCTGGCCACCGCCGGTGCGGGTTGGGAGCATGTGATTCACGTCAACTCCTACCACGTCGGCGGCTTTGCACCCGAAGTCAATGAAGCGATGGTCAAGCAATACCGCCACTACATGCCCGACCACGCGCCGATCTGGACTCAGGTCGGTGTCGAGGCGCTGGGGTTGCCGACCATGCGCGTGGAGATCCGCGTGACCGCCATTATTGGTTGACGCCAAAGGTGCGGATGACCCACTCGATAAACACCTTGAGCCTTGCGCTTTGGTGGCGATTGGGTGGGTAAAGGATATGCAGCGGCGTGGCCGGGCGTGACCAGTCCGGCAACAGACTGACCAGTTGGCCGCTGTCGATGTAGTACTGCACGATCGACCTGAAGTGCTGCCCCACGCCTAGGCCTGCAAGCAGCATTTCCTTGAGGCCGTTGCCTTCATTGGTGGAATAGGCGCACTCACCGACTTCAATCCGCTGGCCGTCTTTCTCGAAAATCAGCGGTTCGGGCCTGCCGGATCCTGCGAAGAAATAGCCGGCTTTGAGATGGTTGCCCTGCACATCCTGCGGCGATGTCGGCACACCGTGGCGCGCCAGATAGCTCGGCGCCGCGCACGTCAGGTAGTCGAGGTCAGCCACTTTGCGCCCGATCATGCCCATGTCATCGAGCTTGCCGGCGCGAATCACACAATCCACGCCCTCCCCGACGATATTCACCGCTCGGTCGCTGATGCCCAGCGCGACAGTGATGTCCGGGTACTCGCGATGAAAATCCACCAGCGCCGGGATCAACAGGCAATTGGCAAACGAAGCCGGCGCATCCACCCGCAAGTGCCCGCGCGGCTTGAGGGTTTGCCTACGAATGGCGCTGTCGACCTCATCCAGTTCGGCCACCAGGCGCCGGGCCTGACTGTAATACTCCAGCCCTTCGGACGTGGGTGCCAGCGCCCGTGTGGTGCGGTGCATCAGCTTGATGCCCAGGTAGGTTTCCAGGTCGGTAATCAGCTTGCTGACGGTGGAACGCGGCAACGCCAACTGATCGGAGGCGCGGCTGAAGGAGCCCGTGTCGACAACCCGCACGAAGGCGCGCATGGCGAGGAGTTGGTTCATAGGGGGTACCAAATGCCGTTAGTAAGCGAATTGTCGATCTTGACCTGACTATCGGCAAACGTCGCGATAATTTCCAGTTCGCCCCCATCGCACGGATTATTGTGGCGAGCGGACTTGGTG
Source organism: Pseudomonas tolaasii NCPPB 2192 (assembly GCF_002813445.1). Lineage (NCBI taxonomy): Bacteria > Pseudomonadati > Pseudomonadota > Gammaproteobacteria > Pseudomonadales > Pseudomonadaceae > Pseudomonas > Pseudomonas tolaasii. The sequence goes on along the minus strand of NZ_PHHD01000001.1, from coordinate 4,331,545 downwards.
TGGCGAGCGGGCTTGCCCCGCGTTGGACTGCGCAGCAGTCCCCTATAGAGGCCGCAGCGGTGTGTCAGACATATCTGGGTGGCAGGTTTAGGGCGGCTTCGCCACCCAACGCGGGGCAAGCCCGCTCGCCACACCAAGTCCGCTCGCCACAGGAAGGCTAAGCGCGGTGACTGATGTGCAAAAAAAACCGCCCTTTCGGGCGGTTCAAAGGTGCTCGGCTTTGATCAGAAACCGAGGGAGAAACTGATGGTCATCGCGTGGTCCTTGTCGTTGCGCGAGAGCTGACCCGAGTAGCCCAGGCCCAGCTTGCCGTTCTGGCTGATCTGGTAGTCCACGCCAGCTTCCAGCACCGCGCTGTCCCTGGCGATCGGTACGCCCTGGGTGCTGAACGAAGCGCCACCATTGATGAAGGTCAGGTCGGCGTCGGGCTTGGTGTCACCGAACGCGTGACGCCAGCCGATGCTGCCCCGCGGGGTGATTTTCGAGCCGTTACCCAGGGTGATGGTCTGGCCGATGCGCACGCCCAGGGTGGAGAAGGTCACGTCCTGATCGGCATCGCCGCGCAGGGCTGCGGAACCGCCCTTCTCTTTGAGCGTGTCGCTGTCGTAGTTGACGTAGGCCAGGCCCGCGAACGGTTCCAGCGCCACACCGCCCTTCTCGATGGTGTAACCGACTTCACCGAACACTTGCGCGCTGCGCGCCTTGTAGTCAGCTTTCAGGCGTTGGCCTGCGCCGCCTACGGCTACGTCGCGTTTGCTTTCGATGTCGTGCCAGCTGTACGCCACACCCATGCGAGCGGCGAAGGCTTCCTGCTGGTAAGCGGTGTAAGCCATCAAGTGGTAGCTGTCGACGTCGGCGCTGGAACTGCGGCGCTTGGCGTCCAGGTCGCTGCGGGTGTAACCGGCCGCCACCCCGACGCGCCAGGCGTCATCCACTTGCTTGTCGGTACCGAGCAGGAAACCGCCGAGGTTGCGGTCCAGCTTGGCGGTGTTGCTGTCGCCGCCCATGTGCCCCCAAGTACCCAGCACGCGCATCCAGCCAACCATCTCGCCGTGGCAACCGGCACTGCTCAAGCGGTTTTCGCTCGGCGCCAGGCTGTTGCGCGGGTCGTCCTCGCGGTAGCAGCCGGGTTGGCGCAGACGCTCGTTGACCGCATCACGGATGTAACGCGAGTCTTCCAGCATCGCACTGGCGGTGCTGGCGTGGATCTCACCGGACAGGCTGTCGAAAGCCGCACGTGCTCCGGCCGCGTCGGAATTGAGCAGTGCATTCTGCACATCCGTACCGCCAACCGCCGCACCGCTGCCCAACGCAGCTGCAACCGCGCGTTGGTTGCGAGTGGCGGCCACGCTGGCGTAGCTGACGTTGTTACGGCTCACCGCCAGCGCCACTTGCGTCGGGCTGTAATTGAGCGAGGTATTGAGGAATGCCAGGTTCTCCAGGTTGGTGGTGTTGAACGTGCCGTTGACCACGCCGGCCGTCAGCAGGGTGTAGGTGGTCGGGCCGGCATAGGGTGCCAGGTTGACCACGTTCAAGGTGCCGCCCAGGTTGGCGGTGCCGCCCACCGCCAGGGAGCTGGCAACCGACGGGGTGATCACCAGGTTCAGCGCGCCGTCGCTGGCGTTGGTGAAGTTACCGGCCACCGTCAGCTTGCCGTTGTCAGGCGTGACCGCACCGTGGTTGACGATGGAGCCGACACTGCCGTTACCGGTCAGGCCGGCGCCGCTGGCAACCGTCACCTGCCCGCCCAGGACAGTACCGGGGTTGGCGGCGTTGCCCACTTGCAACACGCCCTGATCCACCGCCACGGTGCCGCTGAATGACTGGTTGCCGGTCAGCAACAGTGCGCCAGCGCCTTGTTTGACGATGGTTCCGGTGCCGGTCAGGTTGCCGTTGAACTGGCCGTTGTTGGCCTGCACGAACAGCAAGCGTGCATTGTTGAGGATCGAACCGCGCAGGCTGGTGGTGTTACCCGCCAGCGTACCGCCGCTCACCGTGGTGCCACCGGTGTAGGTGTTGGCGCCGGTCAGCAGCAAGGTGCCCGCATCGAGTTTGTTGATGGCGCCGGTACCGACGATCGGTGCCGACACTTCAGTGGTCACACCCGAGTTGACCCGCACCACCGCCGTGCCGGTTGGCGACAGCGTACCGCCGGCGCCTGCCGTGAGGGTGTAGCCAGCATCAAGGAACTGCAGGCCGGTGAAGCCCTGGTTGCCGACAACGGTAACGGTGCCGCCCTGCCCGCCAAACACGGCGAACTGGTTGGTCGACGCCTGGCCTTGGGTGCCGGTCGGGTCGGTCCAGTTGGTGCCGGGGCCCCAGGTGCCGCTGCCGCCCGTGATGGTGCCATCCGGGTTGGTGGTGCCGCCGTTCCAGAACTGGATTTGCCCAGGCGTGGTTTGCACCAACAGGTTCAGTTGATTGGCCAGCGAGGTTTGCAGGGACAGATTGCCAAAGCCTGTAGGCAGTGAGCCCAGGGTCAGGCCGTTGTCGGTCAAAGCGCCGCCGTAGCGGAACAGTTGGTACACGCCGATACCGAAACCGCCCGCATCGGTGACGTTAAGCGTGCCATCCAGCGTCAGGTTACCCGCCACGTTCACTGCGGTCGTGGACGCACCCGGTGCGCCCAGGGCGAAGTTCAGGTTGGTACCCGAAGACAACGCCAGCGAACCCACCGACAGCGGCGTGGCTGCTCCCGCCTTGAGGATCGAACCGTCGGCCATGCTCACCGCGCCACCCAGGGTACCGCTGCCGCCGAGGGTTGCGCCGCTGGCGACCTGTACCGCGCCGCTGTTCAAGGTGCCGTTGACGAGCAGGCTGCCGGCATTGACGTGGGTGTTGCCGGTGAACGTGTTGTTGCCGGTCAGCAGCAAGGCGCCGGTGCCGGTTTTGTTCAGCACACCGGCGCCGGTGAGGTTGCCGGTATAGGTGCCGTCAGTGGCTTGCTCGAAGGTCAGGGCCGCATTGTTGGCAATCGCCCCTTGCAAGCTATTGGCGGAACCGGTGGTGGTGCCGCCGTTCAGGGTAGTACCGCCGGTGTAGGTATTGGCGCCGGTCAGCAACAGCGCGCCGTTGCCGTTTTTGACCAGGCTGCCACTGCCGCTGACGACGCCGTTGAGGGCCAGGTCATTGCTGCCGCCCAGCGTCAGCGGGCCGCCCAGAGCAATGGCATTGGCCAGTTGCAGATTTGTGCTGCCGTCCAGTTGCGCAGCGCCGCCGACCGTCAGTGCGCCGGTGCCGAGCGCCGCATTGTTGCCGAGCACCAGCTGGCCGGCATTCAAGCCGGTGCCGCCGGTGTAGGTATTGGCGCCATTGAGGGTCAGGGTTGCCGCGCCTTTTTTCAGCAGGCTGCCTGCCCCGCTGATGTCACCATTGAGGGTCAGCGCATTGCTGCCGCCAATCGCCAGGGCGCCATTGAGGACCGCAGCGTTGCCCAGGGTTACGGCGACGTTGCTGTCCAGCGTGGTGCCATCGGCGGCGGTGAGCGCGCCTGTACCGAGTGCACTGTTATTGCCGACCACCAATGTGCCGCCGTTGAGCGCCGTACCGCCGGTGTAGGTATTGGTGCCGTTGAGTACCAGCGTACCGGTGTCGAGCTTGGCCAATGTACCGGCGCCGGCCAGGGTGACGCCGAGGGTGGCGGTGGCATTCGGATCAACGCGAACCGCCGTATTGCCGGTGCCACCGTTCACCAGGTTGAGTACACCTGCCGTGCCGGAGGCCAGGTTGTAGCCGTCGGTGACGAACTGCATGCCCGTGATGTTTTGCGTGCCGTCCACACTCACGTTGCCCGCCGCGCCCTGGAACACCGCGAAACTGTTGTTCCAGTTCTGGTTGAGCGTGCCGTCGACGTTGGTCCAGTTGGTCAGCCCGCTGCCCCAGGTGCCGTTGCCGCCTTCAATGGCGCCGTTGCCGATCAGGCTGCCGCCGTCCCAGAACTGCACAGTGGTGTTGGGTGCAGTGACCAGCAGGTTGACCTTGTTGGAGATAGCGGTCTGCACTTGCAGGTCGCCCGGGATCACACTGCCCGGCAAGGTGCCGAGGGTCAGGCCATTGTCAGTCAGCGCCCCGGTGTAGTTGATGATGTTGTAGACGCCGCTGCCAAATCCGCCGATATCGGTGACGTTGAGGTTGCCGTCCAGGGTCAGGTTGCCGCCCACATTCAGCAGCCCGCTGCCACCGCCGACCACGGGAGTGCCAAGGCCCACGTCCAGGTTGGCGTTGGCGCCGAGTACCAGTGAGCCTACCGACAAGGTGCTGCCGGAGCTCAGGCCGATATGACCACCGTCGGCCACGGTGACAGCGCCGGCCACAGAACCGGCACCGGTCAGCGTCCCGCCGTTGTTGACCGCCACCGTGCCGCTGGCCAGCGAACCGCCGACATTCAAGGTGCCGCCATTGACGTTGGCCGCGCCGGTGATGCCGTTCACCCCGCTCAGATTGAGGGTGCCCGTGCCGTTTTTATCCAGGTTGCCCGCGCCGTTCAATGCTCCCGCGAAGGTGTTGTTCAGGTTGCTGCCACCTACGGCCAGTGTGTTGCCGCCCGCCACTTGAACCACGCCGTTGCCGGCCAGCGTATTGAGACTGGCATTGCCACCCAGGTTCAGGCTGGCGCCTGTGCCCACGGTGACGCCCGACGTGTTGCCCAGTGCGCCGTTACCCACGGTGGTGAGGCTGCCGCCTGCTACGTTCAATGGCCCGGTGAAGGTGTTGTTGCCAGTGAGCAGCAGGTCTGCCGCACCGTTTTTGATCAACGCCGCGTTGCCGGCCAGTACACCGGCGAGGGTCAGGTTGTTGTTGCCGGCCAGGGTCAGATCAGCATTGAGATTGACGGCGTTGGCCAGTACCAGCGGCACGCTGTTGTCCAGCGTACCCGCCCCCGCGACGGTCAAGGCGCCCGAGCCCAGGCCCGCGGCATTGCCGACGGTCAGGGTGCCGGCATTGAGGGTGCTGCCGCCGCTGTAGGTGTTGGCACCATTGAGCGTCAGGTTGGCGTTGCCGTTCTTGATTAGCGAGCCTGTTCCATCCACCACGCCGTTCAGGCTCAGGTCGTGGGTGCCGCCCACAGTCAGTGCCGCATTCAGGGTGGCGTTATTGGCCAGGGCCACGGCGCTGCCGGTGTCCAGCGTTGCAGCACCATTGACGGTCAGGTTGCCGCTGCCCAGGGCGGCGGCGTTACCCAGCGTCAAGGCACCTGCATTCAACTGGGTGCCGCCCAGGTAACCATTCGCACCGTTGAGCGTCAGGTTGCCCGCCCCGCTCTTGGTCAGGCTGCCGACGCCGTTGACCAGGCCATTGAGGGTCAGGTCGGCGGTGCCGAGAATCCCCAGGTTGCCCGCCAGGTTCAACGTGTTGGCCAGGGTCACGGGTGCAGTGTTGTCGAGGGTGGTACCGGCGGCGGCGTTCAGCGCACCTGCACCCAGCGCGGTGCTGGTGCCCACAATCAGCCCGCCAGCGTTCAATGCCGTCGGCCCGGTGTAGGTGTTGTTGCCATTCAGGGTCAGGTTGGCGATGCCGTTTTTGATCAGGCTGCCGGCGCCTGCCACGGTGCCTGCCAGGGTCAGCGCGTTGGTGCCGCCGATCGTCAGCGCACCGTTGACGTTCACCCCGTTGGCCAGGCTCACCGCAGCGTTGCTGTCCAGGGTAGTGCCGTTGGCAGTGGTCAATACACCGCTGCCCAACGCACTGTCATTGCCGACCACCAGCGTCCCGCCATTGAGCGCGGTACCGCCGGTGTAGGTGTTGACCCCGTTGAGCACCAGCGTACCGGCATCGAGTTTGGCCAGGGTGCCGCCGCCATTGAGGGATACGCCCAGTGTGGCAGTGACGTTGGGATCGACCCGCACGGCGGTGTTGCCGCCGGTACCGTTGAACAGGGTCAAGGCCCCCGCCGTTCCGCCCGCCACGTTATAGCCGTCGGTGACGAACTGCAGGCCGGTGATGGCTTGCGCGCCGTCCACGGTGACGGTGCCCGCCGTGCCCTGGAAGATCGCAAAGCTGTTGGGTACCCAGGCCGCATTGAACGCACCGTTTACACCGGTCCAGTTGGTGCTGCCGGTTGTCCAGGTACCGTTGCCGCCGTCGATGGCGCCATTGCCGGTGGTCTGGCTGCCGTCCCAGAACTGAATATTGGTGTTGCCGTTGACCAGCAGGTTGACCTGGTTGCCGATGGCGGTTTGCAGGTCAAGGTCGGCCGCCGGGATGTTCACCGGCAGGCTGCCCAATTGCAGGCCATTGTTGGTCAGGCCACCGGTGTAGTCGATCAGCCGATAGATGCCGGCGCCGAAGCCGCCGATATCGCTGATGTTCAGAGTGCCGTCCAGAGTCAGGTTGCCGCCCACGTTGATCAATGCGGTACCGCCTGTGGAAGGTGCGCCGAGGCCCGCGTCCAGGTTGGAATTGGCATTGAGCACCAGCGAGCCGACGCTCAGGGTATTGCCGGAGTTGACGGCCAGATGGCCGCCATCCGCGATCGTCACATTGCCCAGCACCGCGCCGGTGCCGCCGAGCGTGGCACCGCTGCCGACTGCGACAGTGCCGCTGGCCAGCGAGCCATTGACCAGCAGGCTGCCCGCGTTGACTTGTGTGTTGCCGGTCAACAGGCTGATGCCGGTCAGGGTCAAGGCGCCGTTGCCGTCTTTGGCAAAGTTGCCAAGGCCGGCCAGCACGCCGCCGAAGGTGCTGTCGAGGTTATTGCCGCCCACGCTCAAGGTGCTGCCGGTACCGATTGTCGCCAGCCCGCTGCCGGTGAGCACCCCCAGGCTGGCCGAGCCGCCCAGGTTCAGGGCTGCACCGTTCGCCAGGTTGACCCCGGCGCCAACGCCCAGCGCGCCGTTGCCCAGGGTGGTGAGGCTGCCGGATTGCACATCGAACACGCCGCTGAAGGTGTTGTTGCCGGTCAGGGCCAGGTCTGCGGTACCGGTTTTGATCAGGCTTGCGGCGCCGGACAGCACGCCTGCCAGTGTCAGATTATTGTTGAGGCCGCCCACGGTCAGGTTGGCATTGGCGTTGACTGCATTGGCCAATACCAGCGGTGTACTGTTGTTCAGCGTCGCCGCGCCGCCGACCGTCAACGCGCCAGTGCCCAGCGCGGCTGCGGTGCCCAAGGTCAGGGTGCCCGCATTGAGTGTGGTGCCGCCCTGGAAGGTATTGATGCCATTGAGCGTCAGGTCGGCCGCGCCGTTTTTGACCAGCGCGCCGGTGCCGCTGATCAGGCCGCCCAGCGTCAGGTCATTGTTGCCCGCCGCCGTCAGGCTGGCGTTCAGGATGACGCCGTTGCCGACCGTCAGCGCCGCGCTGTTGTCCAGGCTCGCCGCCCCGCCGACGGTCAAATTGCCCAGCCCCAGTGCTGCGTTGTTGCCGATGGTCAAGCTGCCGGCATTCAACGTCGTGCCACCGAGGAAGGCGTTGGCGCCATTGAGGGTCAGGTTGGCCGTGCCGTTTTTGGTCAGGCTGCCTGCCCCATTGATGGCGCCGCTCAGGGTCAGGTCGGCCGTGCCGCCAATGCCCAGATTACCGGCAAGGTTGATGGCATTGCTGACGGTAGTCACCGCCGTGGCGTCCAGCGTCGTAGCGTTGGCCGCATTCAACACGCCACTGCCGAGCGCCGAATTGGACGCCAGGATCAGCCCGCCCGCGTTCAACGCCACCGGGCCGAGGAAGGTGTTGTTGCCGCCAAGGGTGAGGTTGGCCGCGCCGTTTTTGATCAGGCCGCCCACGCCGCCAATCGCGCCATTAAGGGCCAGTGCATTGCTGCCGCCGATGTTCAGGTTGCCGTTGAGGGTCACGCCATTGGTGAGCGTTGCTGCGGTATTGCTGTCCAGCGTCGTACCGGCAGCTGCCGTCAGCGCACCGCTGCCCAGCGCCGCATCGCTGCCCACCACCAGGGTGCCGCCGTCCAGTTGGGTACCGCCGCTATAGGTGTTGTTGCCACCGAGCACCAGGGTGCCAGCATCGACTTTGTTGATCAGCCCGGTACCGTCGATATTCACGCCAAGGGTGCCGGTGACGCCCGGGTCCACGCGCACTGTCGTGACACCGCCCCCATTGTTGACCGCCGTCAACACGCCGCCCGTGCCATTGACCAGGTTGTAGCCATCGGTGACGAATTGCAGCCCGGTGAAGGCTTGCGCGCCATCTACCGTCACCGTGCCCGCCGTGCCCTGGAACACCGCAAAACCACCGCCCCACGTTTGATTGGTGTTGCCATCGGCGGATGTCCAGTTGGTGCCAACGCCGGTCCAGGTCCCCGTACCGCCATTGACGATGCCGTCAGGCAGTGTGTTGCTGCCATCCCAGAAGCGGATGTTCGGCGCAGACACCACCAGGTTGACCTGGTTGCCTACCGAGGTCTGGACCAACAGGTCGCCCAGGCCAAAACCGGTTGGCGCCGTGGCCACGTTGAGGCCACCACTGAGCGCCCCGGTGTAGTTGATCAGTCGATACACACCGACACCAAAACCGCCGGCATCGGTGACATTCAGGTTACCGGCCAGGGCGACGTTGCCGCCCACATTCAGCAAGGAAGTGGTCGACGGTGCGCCCAGGGCCACGTCCATGTTCGAACCGGCATTGAGGGTCAAACTGCCGGCCGACAGCGTGTTGCCGCTGCTCAGCGCCAGGTGCCCGCCGCTGTTGACATTGACTGCGCCCAACAGCGAACCGGTGCCGGTCAGGGTGCCGCCGGTATTGACGTTAACCAGGTTGCTGGCCAGCGAGCCGCTGAGGTTCAGCGTGCCGCCGTTGATTGCCGTATTGCCGGTCAGGCCATTGATGCCGGTGAGGTTGAGGGTGCCGGTACCGACCTTGATCAAACCGCCTGCGCCGTTGAGGTCGCCGTCAAAAGTGCTGGTGGTGTTGACCCCGCCGATGGTGAGGTTCGTGCCGCCCCCCAACTGCACGCCACCCGCGCCACTCAGGCCCGCCAGGCTGGCATCGACGCCCAGATTCAGCGAAGCGCCGGCACTGACGTTGGCGCCGGAACTGCCACCCAGTGCATTGGCACTGGCCAACGTGACGCTGCCGGAGAGCACATCGACGGCCCCGGTGAAGGTGTTGTTGCCGCTCAGGGTCAAATCACCCAGGCCATTTTTGATCAGGCCACCGGTGCCGCTCACAACACCGCCAAGGTTGAGGTTGTTATTGCCCGCGAGGGTCAGGTTGGCATTCAGCGCAATGGTGTTGCCCAGGGTGAAGGCTGCACTGTTGTCCAGCGTAGCGGCGCCATCGACGCTCAAGGCACCGCTGCCGAGTGCGCCTGCCGAACCGAGGGTCAGGCTGCCCGCATTGAGCGTTGTACCGGCGCTGAAGGTGTTCACGCCGTTGAGTGTCAGGTTGCCAACCCCGTTTTTGGTCAAGGTACCCGCGCCGCTGATCACACCGCCGAGGGTCAGGTCATTGGTACCTCCCACACTCAAGCCCGCGTTGAGGTTGACGTTATTGCCCAGCGTCACCGCGGCATTGCTGTCGAGGATTGCGGCGCCGCCAATGGTCAGGTTGCCCAGGCCCAGGGCCGCGTTGCTGCCCACTGTCAGGGTGCCTGCGTTGAGGGTGGTGCCGCCCAGGAAATTATTGGCGCCGCTGAGGATCAGGTTGGCCGCGCCGTTTTTGGTCAGGCTGCCGGCGCCATTGATCGCACCGGTAAGGCTTAAGTCTGCGCTGCCGCCAACCCCCAGGTTGCCGGCGAGGTTGACGGCGTTGTTCAGGCTGACGTTCGCATTGGCGTCCAGGGTCGTTCCCGCTGCCGCGTTCAATGCACCCGACCCCAACGCCGTGGCAGACCCCACCACCAACTTGCCCGCGTTCAGCGCCGTATTGCCAAAATAGGTATTGGCGCCATTGAGCACCAGATCGGCCGAGCCATTCTTGATCAGACCGCCCACACCGGCCACCACGCCGCCCAGCGTCAACGCGTTGCTGCCGCCCAGGGTCACGCTGCCGCCCAGGTTGACGTTATTGCCCAGGCTGGCGGCGATGCTGGCATCCAGCGTGGTACCGTTTGACGCGTTCAACACGCCCGTGCCCAGCGCCGTATTGGAGCCGACTTGCAGCGTACCGGCGTTCAGTGCGGTGGAGCCGGTGTAGGTGTTGGCGCCGTTGAGGTTGAGCGTCGAAGCACCGGTTTTGATCAAATTGGCGGCGCCACTGATGACACCCCCGAGCGTCAGCGGGTTCGCGCCGCCTGCCGTCAGGTTGGCATTCAGCGCAATCGCATTGTTGATCGCAAGATTGGCGTTGGTGTTCAACGTGCCCGCGCCCGCCACGGTCAGGGCTCCCGTGCCCAGCGCAGCTGCGTTGCCCAGGGTGAGCGTGCCGGCATTCAGCGTGGTACCGCCCAGGAAAGTGTTGGCACCGTTGAGAGTGACGGCCGCTACACCGTTCTTGATCAGCGCCGCTGCGCCGTCGATTACGCCGCCAAGCGTCAGCCCGTTCGCGCCGGCCAGGGTCAGGTTGGCGCCGAGGTTGATGGCATTGGCCAGGCTGACGCCACCGCTGTTGTCCAGGGTTGCCGCGCCCGTGACGCTCAGCGCGCCGGTGCCGAGGGCCGCGTTATTGCCGGCGTTCAAGGTGCCGCTGTTCAAAAGGGTGCCGCCAGCGAAGGTATTGGCGCCGCCCAGTGTCAGCGACGAGGCGCCGTTTTTGGTCAGGCCGCCACTGCCGCTGATGACGCCGCCCAGCCCCAGGTTCTGGCTACCGACAAGGTTCAAATTGCCCGCCAGGTTCAGGCCGTTATTGACGATCAGCGCGCCGGTGGTGTCCAGCGTGGTCCCGGCAGCGGCGTTCAAGGTACCGCCCACACCCAGCGCGGTATTGTTGCCGAGCACCAACGTCCCCGCGTTCAGGTTGGTATTGCCGGTGAACGTATTGGCACCATTGAGCGTCAACGTGGCCGTACCGTTTTTGGTCAGGCCGCCAACGCCCGAAATCACGCCTCCCAGGCCCAATGCCTGTGAACCGCCGAGGGTCAGCGCGCCAGCCAGGTTGACGGCGTTGGCCAGGTTGACGGCAGTGCTGGCGTCCAGCGAAGTCCCGGCGGCGGCATTCAATGCGCCGGTGCCCAGTGCCGATGCGGAGCCGACGATCAGGCCACCGCCATTGAGTGAAGTGGTGCCTGTACGCGTGTTGTTGCCGGTCAGGGTCAACAGGCTTGCACCGGTTTTGACCAGGCTGCCGGCCCCCGACATCACGCCGCTGAGGGTCAGCGGGTTGGTGCCGGTCAGGGTCAGGGTATTGGTCAGGGTCACGTTATTGCTCAGTGCTGACGCCCCGCCGCCATCCAGGCTGGCAGCGCCCGTCACGTTCAGGGCGCCGGTGCCCAGGGCACTGTTATTGCCCAGCACCAACGTGCCGGCCCCCAGGCCGGTGGTGCCGCTGTAACCCGTGTTGACGCCGTTGAGGGTCAGGCTGCCCGCACCTGTTTTGGTGAGGTTGGATGCGCCGGTCAGCACGCCTCCCAGCGTCAGGGCGCCGGCGCTGTTGGCCGTTAACGTAGCGTTGAGATTGAGTGCGTTGGCCAGGTTGATCGTTCCGGGCGCGCTTAACGTCGTTGCCCCGCCGATGGTGACCGCGCCGGTACTGAAGGCCTGGTTGTTACCCAACTGCACCGTGCCGCCGTTGAGCGTGGTAGTGCCGGTATAGGTGTTGGCGGCACCGAGCGCCAATTGGCCGGAGCCGATTTTGGTCAAACCACCGCTTCCGGAAATGACACCGGACAATGTTGTGCCATTAATGCCCTGAACGGTCAGGCCGCCGGCCCCCAGAGTGACCAGGTTGCCAATGTTCAAGCCGGCGTTGCTGGCCTGGATGATCCCGCCATTGGAGGTCAGCACGCCGCTGCCGAACGCCTGGTTGTCATTGTATTGCGCTACGCCGCCGTTGAGCGTCGTGCTGCCGCTGACCAATGGCCCTTGCAGGGTCCAGGTACCGCTGTTGATCGTCAGGTTGTTGAAGTTGACGTAAGTGGCACTCGATGCCGTGCCGGTGCCCGTGGTACCGCCGCCGACACCGAGCGGGTTTTGCAGGACCAGCGTGTTGGTGCCAGCCGCCCCGCCGTCAATCGTGCCGGTCGGTGCGAAGGTCAGGTTGATGCCGATCAAGCCGCCAAGGCCGACGGAAATCTGCACGCCATCCCCCACGTTGACACTTGAGCCGGTAATCGCATTGAAGGTGTTGGTACTCCCCGCCCCCATCGAAACGCCGCCGGTGATGGAACCGGCGTTGGTAAAGGTGTTGCCTGCCACAGAGCTTTGGAACGCCACCCGCCCATTGATGGTACCGGTGCTGCTGTTGGTCATGTTGACTTGCGAGCCACCGTAAACACCCACCACGGGCGTATCGGCCAGCGTGATGCCGCCGACGGAAAGCCCGGTGGAAGTAATGGTGCCGTCGTTGATGATGGTGGTGGTGCCCGTCGCCGCATTGTTGACGCCGATACCCAGGCCGTCGACGCTCGTCAGGTTAAGCCCGAGCAGCATGCCGGTGCCGCGGATGAGCCCGGTGACATTGTTCGCCACATTGATGGTACCGGCGGCACCCGTGCCGAGAAACGCACCGCCACTCAATATCGACACCAGCCCCAGGAGGGCCGGGTCCAGCGTCCCGGAGTTGTTGAGGTTGACGTTGGCCCCGGTGAGGTTGATGACTTTGCCGCCCAGCGTCGCATTCATCTGCGCGCCATTGGTCACGTTGACGGTGAGGCCGCTGGTGGCGCTGGAGTAATCGTTGAGGAACAGTGGAAGGGTCGGTACGCCGGAGCAGGTGATGGTTGAACCGGCCGCCGAGCATGTGGCCAGTGCCTCTGGACTCGCCAACCCCACCAGCACCCCCACGATGCCCAAACGGATCGCCATGTTCAGAGGGGAAATACGAGAAATACCGGCAGCCGCAAGTCTTCTATCCACGTTCAACTCCTTCGTGGTTCAAGCCTTTCATCCATGAATGCGCAGAAGCCTTCTTGCAAAGATCCACACGCATCGAATTCGAGATGCCTGACCGTGGTGACAACTGATCTAGTTTGTCGAAACGGTAGTAGACCTACAGAAAAGTCATTGAATTAAATGGTATTAATACTTTCGTAAGCAGCCCGTAAGAATGGGCTGACAGCCAACATCCATTGGCGCTCGACGCAGAAATACAATTTTCGAAATGTAAAAAGCGCTCTAATGGCGCCTTGTTGAGTGGCTTTAAAGATCCTGGAGTTCGTGATGCCCCATGAAGGCAACCTGTTACAAGCAGCTGTGGTATTCCTGCTCGCCGCCGTGCTGACGGTGCCTCTGGCCAAGCGCCTGCAACTAGGCGCGGTGCTCGGTTATCTGTTCGCCGGCGTGATCATCGGCCCGTCGGTACTGGGCCTGGTCGGCAACCCGCAAAGTGTTGCGCAGTTTTCGGAATTGGGCGTGGTGTTGCTGTTATTCATCATCGGTCTGGAACTGTCGCCCAAACGGTTATGGGTGATGCGCAAGGCGGTGTTTGGCGTTGGTCTCGCCCAGGTGTTGCTGACTGGTCTGGTCATGGGCGTGGTCGCGTTGTGGCTGTTTGGCCAACCGTGGAACAGCGCGATTGTGCTGGGCCTGGGCCTGGCGCTCTCTTCCACCGCCTTTGGCCTGCAAAGCCTGGCCGAGCGCAAGGAATTGAACCAGCCCCACGGGCGCCTGGCCTTTGCGATTCTGCTGTTTCAGGACATCGCCGCCATCCCGCTGATCGCCATGGTGCCGCTGCTGTCCGGTAGTGATCACCCGGCCACCGAAGCCCAGGGATTGCAGCACGTGTTGCAGATTCTGGGCAGCATCGCGGTGGTGATCGTCGGCGGGCGCTATTTGTTGCGGCCGGTGTTTCGCATCGTCGCCAAGACCGGCCTGCGCGAAGTGTCCACCGCCACCGCCTTGCTGGTGGTGATCGGCACCGCATGGTTGATGGAACTGGTGGGCGTTTCCATGGCCCTCGGCGCCTTCCTTGCCGGGTTGCTGCTGGCGGATTCGGAATACCGTCACGAACTGGAATCCCAGATCGAGCCGTTCAAAGGTTTGCTGCTCGGGCTGTTCTTTATCAGCGTGGGCATGGGTGCCAACCTCAGCCTGTTGCTCAGTTCGCCGTTGATCGTGATCGGGCTGACCCTGCTGCTGATCGGTCTGAAATTGCCCCTGCTGTACGCCGTGGGCCGTCTGGTGGGTGACCTCAATCGTGAAAGCGCCCTGCGCCTGGGCGTGGTGTTGGCGGCAGGCGGTGAATTTGCCTTCGTGGTGTTCAAGATCGGCCGCGACCAGGGCCTGTTCGAACCGCACCTCTACGACATTCTGGTACTGACCATCACCCTGTCCATGGCCGTGACGCCCCTGTTGCTGCTGGTATGCCCGAAGCTGTTCAAGCCCAAGGCCAGGCCCGTGGAAGTGCCGGAGGAATACCGCACCATCGACAGCGACGCGCCACGCGTGGTGATCGCGGGCATGGGCCGTATGGGTCAGATCGTCGCGCGGATATTGCGCGCGCAAAACATCTCGTTCATCGCCCTCGACACCTCGGTGGAAACCATTGAGCTGACCCGCAGCTTCGGCGGCATGCCGGTGTTCTACGGCGACCCTCAGCGCCCGGAAATCCTGCACGCGGCCAAGGTCGATCAGGCCGAGTTCTTCGTGATTGCCATGGACGACCCGGAGATCAACATCAAAACCGCCGAACTGGTGCGCAACCTCTATCCGCACATGAAGATCATTGCCCGCGCGCGCAACCGCCAGCATGTTCACCGCCTGGTGGACCTGGACGCCTCACCGGTGCGCGAGACCTTCTATTCCAGCCTGGAAATGAGCCGCCGCACCCTGGTCGGCCTGGGTCTGACCCAGGCGCAGGCGGACGCGCGCATCACCCGCTTCAAGAACCACGACCTGCAGGTCCTCGCCGCCCAGCACGCGGTGTACGACGACGCGGCCAAAGTGATGCAAACCGCCCAGGAAGCACGGGCAGAATTGGCACGTCTGTTTGAGATGGACCGGCTTGAGGAAGAGTCCGACAAGGTGTAAGCCGGCAAGCGAACGAAATTGCGAATTTTCTGACAGAATACGGCGCAATTTCGTTCATCAATGGAGCGCTTCATGGCTACTTTCACCAAGACCGCCGCCCTGCTGGCCCTCGCGCTCACCGCCGGCAGCGTATTCGCCGCGAGCAAACCGGCGACGCAAACCATCTCCACATTGGGCGGCAAGTTCACCTTCAACCTGCCCAAGGCCTACACCGCCGACACGCTGCCCACCGGCAAATCCGAAGATGGCACCGCCAACACCCAGGGTACTTTGTACGCCAACTCGACCACCAAAAGCGTGGTGATCGTCGCTGAAACCGAGCGCAACGACGGGGCGACCATCAAAGACAACGACCCGCAATTCCTCGACGGCGCCGTGGCCGATTTCGTCAAGGACCAGAGCGCCGCGCTGCCGGACTTCAAAAAACAAGGCGAGAAAAAACTCACTTTCAAAGGCCTCGGCTTGCGCCAGGTGGACAGCACCGCCACACAGGGCGGCGGCAAGACCCTGAACTCGACCTTTTTGGGCGGCTCGGGCACCCACCTGCTGGTGATCCAGGCGATTTCCCGCGCGGACGACGTGAAGGGCCATGCGGAGTTGGTGAAGCAAATCACCGGCGGCAAATAACCCAATTCAGCTGGCGATACACATTTACTGTGGGAGCTGGCTTGCCTGCGATAGCGATTTACCAGTCAACCCTGCGGTGGCTGATACACCGCTATCGCAGGCAAGCCAGCTCCCACATTTTTTTGACCGTGTTTACTTAAGGCTCTTTTCCAGCCAGGCCTTGAGGTCCTGTATTTCCGCCTCACTCACGGTATGCGGCATGCCCATATACCCATGAAACTCCGGCTTTAACCCCAACCCCGTCAGAACTTCATTCGCCCGGGTCGCCGACGCATACGGCAGCGCCTGGTCCAGCGTGCCGTGGCCAATAAAAATCGCCAGTTTGTCCAAGCCCGCCTTCGGCTTGAGCTCGGCCTTGAGTACCGGCAGCACGCTGCCACTCAACGCGGCAATGCCACGCACCAGCGCAGGCTGACGCAGCCCGACTTCGTACGACATGATCGCGCCCTGGCTGAACCCCACCAGAAACACCCGATCAGGTCGGGTGTGGTACTTGGCGGTGGCCTGGGTGACGAAGGCTTCGATCAGCTTGGCACTGCGTTGCAGGTCAGCCGTTTCGCCGTCGTAATCGCCATCCCCGGCTTTTCTGGCGAACCAGCGGTAGCCATTCGAATCCACCGGCATTGGCGCGCGCGCCGACAGGTAGGTCCAGGTCGACGGCAGCTCATCCTTGATGCCAAACAGGTCGTCCTCGTTACTGCCAAACCCGTGCAAAAAAATCACCAGGGGTTGGTTGCGCGCATCGCCCTGGGTTTGTTCCAGATAAGTCAGCGGCAAGTCGGAGTGCAATGCGGAATCAGCATGGGCAGCGCCAGCTACGAGGGCTAGCGCCAGGGCAAACAGTTTGAGCATGGAAAATAACCTCAGGGTTTGCGCAGCAGGTAAGTGTCCATGATCCAGCCATTTTCCAGGCGTGCCGCCTTGCGCACTCGCTGGATTTCGTCAGCCACTTCGTTCACCTTGCCGCTGATGAGAATTTCATCCGACGTGCCCAGGTAGGCGCCCCAGTAGATGTCCATGTCCTGATCGGTCACGGTTCGGTAGGAATCTTCGGCGTCGAGCATGACCACCAGGGTGTCGGCCTCACTCGCCTGCCCGGCCGCCAGACGGCGCCCGGTGGTGATCTCGATGGAACGGCCGATGCGGTTCAGCGGCACTTTGTGCTGCGCGGCCAGGGCCTGCACGCTGGTGATGCCGGGGATCACTTCAAACTCGAACTCGGCGCGGCCACTGGCAAGAATCGCCTGCAGGATACGAATGGTGCTGTCGTACAACGCCGGGTCGCCCCAAGCCAGGAAAGCGCCTACTTCGCCGTCGGCCATTTCCTCGTTGATCATGCGCTCGAAGGTCTGCTGCTTGTCGCGGTTCAGGTCCTGCACGGCGGTGGTGTAATCAATGTCTCCCCGCACACGCTCGGGGCAGTCGGCCTCGACGAAGCGGTAGCCGGGCTCGCTGATGTAGGTCTCGCAGATCTCGCGGCGCAGGTCGATCAGCTTGTCCTTGCTCTGGCCCTTGTCCATCAGGAAAAACACGTCGGTGCGGTTCAGCGCCTTCACGGCCTGCATCGTGATGTAGTCAGGGTTACCGGCGCCGATGCCGATGATCAGGATGCGTTTCATGGGTTGCTCTCATTGCGGGGCGTGGATTTTGCCATGTTCGCGCGCTCAGGCGCGAGTTTCCAGGCGCAGGCGCCACACGTCGTTGAAGCGCAGTTCGGTGGCTGACAGCGGCTCGACGTCAATCAAGTAGAACATCGAGACAGGAAATTTCATGACGTACAGCATGGCGGCGCGGATCACGAAGGGGTGGGTGACGGCCACCACGTGACCGGGTTGGGTTTCGAGGCATTTCATCCAGCGGCCGACCCGCGCACAGACTTGGTCGACAGATTCTCCGCCATGGGGCGCACTGGCATTGTCAGTGAGCCATTCCAGCAATTCTGCGCGATCAATCTCGTCGATGTCCTTGCCTTTCCATCGTCCAAAGTCGCCATCACGCAGGTCTTTTTCGACGATGGGACTTGTGCCGAACATCCCCGCCGTCTGTCGAGTGCGAGCTTCTGGCCCGCACAACAGGCGCGCGTTTTTCTTGTAACGGTTCGCAAGGGATAGCCCTGCGTTTCGCCAATCCATAGCAACGGACTCGTTATCAGGAAAACTCCCCTTTTTCTGCTGAGGGGTCACAGCGTGGCAAATGAGTGTCAACCGGGTCGTTTGCATCACAATTCACTCTGTTTCGGCGCGCAGTCAGCGTAGACTCGCCAAGTTGTTTCAATATGTTACAACGAACATGAAACAGGAAGCCGGTGCAAACCCGGCGCGGTCGCGCCACTGTATTCGGCCTCACAGCCGTAAGCCAGACCCTGTTTCTGCCCTCTCGCTATCCATTTCGGGACGCGTCATCCCTGGAGGTTTTCATGGCTAATACCGCCGCAACCAACCCTGATGTTTATGTGCCGACCATCCCCTTGGGCGAAATCCTGCCCTGGGCGATCTTCGGCGGCCTGCTGTTGCTGCTGGCCATCTACTTCGTCGGTGCCGAACAAGGCGCCACCGCCGTGTTCAAGGGCATGTATGTGCATGAGTTCGTGCACGATGGCCGCCACCTGCTGGGTTTTCCCTGCCACTGACCTCAAGAGAGACATGACATGACAGGGCATTTACTCGTACGCGGAATGCTGGTGGGCCTGCTCGCCGGCATCTTGGCGTTTGGCTTCGCCAAGACCTTTGGCGAGCCGCAGATCGACAAGGCCATCGCCTTCGAAGACCAGATGGCGCAGATGCACGGCGATGCGCCGGAAGAAGAACTGGTGAGCCGCGAGGTGCAAAGCACCTTTGGCCTGTTCACCGGCGTGGTGGTGTACAGCGTGTCCCTGGGCGGCATTTTCGCCCTGGTGTTCGCCTACTCGTTGGGCCGCATCGGCAAAGTAGGCCCGCGCGGCCTGGCGGCGCTGCTGGCATTGGCCGCTTTTGTGACGATCATCCTGGTCCCCGGCCTGAAATACCCGGCCAACCCGCCGTCGGTGGGCGACCCGCAAACCATCGCGCAGCGCACCAGGCTGTTCTTCCTGATGCTGCTGGTGTCGGTGGCCGCCGCCGTGATTGCAGTCAACGCCGCACGCAAGCTGATCGCCCGTCGCGGCGTCTGGGCCGGCGCCATCCTTGGCGTGGCGCTGTACATCGTGATCGTGTCGGTGGCCGGAAGCCTGTTCCCGGTGATCAACGAAGTGCCGGAGCAATTCTCCGCCGTGCTGCTGTGGAAGTTCCGCGTGGCATCGCTGGGCATTCAACTGGTGCTGTGGACCACCCTCGGCCTGGTGTTCGGCGCGGTGGCCGAGCGCAAACTGAGCCAGCCACAGGCACGGTTCAACTCGTAAAACGCTAAATCCCCGGGCGGGCCAGGTACAACACCTGATAACCCGTGCCGGGGTGCTGCGCGTCCGGCGCGTTGGCCGACAAGGTGATCCGGATCAGGCGCCAGGCCTGCACATCCAGCGCCAGGAACACCGCAAACGTATCGCGGCTGTCGGCCAGTTGCCGATTGCGGATTTTCCCTTCGGCCAACACGGCGGCCCGGTCCGCGCCCGGCTCCAGCGGCCACTCCTCCCGGTACAAACTCAACGCGTTCTGCGCCGGGCCCCGTTGCACATCCAGCGGCAGCCAGCTCTCGATGTGTGGGCGGCCAAAACTGTCGAGTACTTTTTGGAAACGCTCACCGAGCAGAAAGTCGGCGGCCTGCAACGGGTCGGCCCACAAGTACACCGATGAATACACATTGCCCCCGCTTTCCCGGGCGATAAACGCCTTGAACAGCAAGCCTTCGGCGTGATCCCACAACGGCCCAAGCTGTGCAGCGCGACGGCGAATCACGCCCATGTCGTAATCGGCGGGCAGGCGGTGTGAATACTGTTTGGCGAACATGGCAAAGCTCCCGTGCAAGATGAGATTACAGCTTGCGCAGGACGGGTGATTTCAACAAGATATCAGTCGATATAGGTGCAATAAGGAATTGAAATGACTGATGCACTCAAACCCCTGGATATCGACACGGTGCAGGCCTTCGTGCTGGTCGCCGACTTTGCCAGTTTCACCCGCGCGGCCGAGGCGCTGGATACGTCACAGGCTGCCATCAGCCTGAAGCTCAAGCGCCTGGAAGAACGCCTGGGTTATCGCCTGCTGGAACGCACCCCCCGCCATGTGCGGCTATCGCCCCGAGGCGAACAATTCATCGCCGCCGCCCGTGCGCTGCTCAACGCCCATGAGCGTGCCTTGGGCGATATGAGCGCTGAGGCGGCGAGACGATTGGTCATCGGCATCAGCGACCATGTGGCAGGCCCGGACTTGCCGCACTGGCTGAGCCGCCTGGCGGCGTATGACCCGATGGTCATTCTCGAGGTGCGCATCGCCTCTTCCCGGGACCTGGTCGCGGCCTTTGACCGCAACGAACTGGACGCGGTGATCGTGCGCAACGAGGGTGACCGCCAGGACGGGGACGTGTTGGCCGTGGAACGCTTCGGCTGGTTCGCCGCCCCGACCTGGCAGCACAGCCCGGGAACGCCTTTGCGCATGGCGACCATGGCAGCCCCTTGTGGCGTGCGGCATTTGGCTACGCGGGCGCTGGATGAGGCGCAGGTGGACTGGACCGAGGTGTTTGTCGGTGGCGGCGTGATGGCGGTGGGTGCAGCGGTCAGCGCAGGGCTGGGAGTGGCCGCCCTCGCCCACCGGGTAGCGCCGGCGGGGGCTGTGGAAGTTGGCGAGCAGTTTGGGCTGCCGGTTTTGCCGGTCAGTGAGGTGGTGTTGCACAGCCGGATCAGTGATGCGCGCTCGCGGGAGACGTTGCGGGCGTTGAGTGCTACGTTTCGGGGCGCTTTGCAACGCCAGGTGGGGCACTGAGTAGCGACCGGATCAACGTCCGGTCGCCCCCTGCCCTGCAGCGACGCTCAGGGCCGACAAACAGCATTTTTACGCCACAGGCACGGCTTCACCCACCGGCTCAGCGGCGGCCTGGGCTTGCAATTGCGCGGCATGCTGGCTGTAGTCACGCAGGTACACGATGAACTCCTGCAGCAGGCGGTCCCACAACTCCAGTTGGTTGCGCAGGTGCGGCGCACCGACGCCAGCCACCACCACGTCCATTTCCATCAGCAAAAACTCACCCTGCAACGACAACCGCGCAAAGCGACGCGAAGCATTCCACACCTGGGCCAGGCCTTCGGGCAGCTCACCCTGTACGCGCAGCGCGCAGCTGTAAGTGAAGTCGACGAAACTGCCCTGTTCCGCCGCGGGGTTGCCGAAACGCACGGCAAACCCGATGCCCTGGCTGGCGCTGAGCAGTTGCACGATGCCGTTCTGTTCGGTCTGGTTAACGCGGTAACCGGCTGCCTGCAGCAGCTCGGTCAGGCTTTGCGGGGTGACGCTGGTGATCAGTTGAACATCGCTCATAGTGTCTCTTCCTTGTTGATCAATAATTCAGGGCGGTGTGCGGAACATCAAACCGATTAAGGTATAGCTCATCATCAAAACCCTGGGCGAGTTCTTCAAATCTTCCCTTGTGCCATTGCGCAAAGGTTGAGGGCTCAATCCAGGTCGCGGGCGTCGTGACGCTCACGCAATTGCTCGGAAACGTCCCCCGAGACCCGGTTCACCCGGCGCCCGCGCTGCACGGCGGGTCGCGCCTCGATGGCGTCGGCCCAGCGCAGTACATGGGTGTACTCGTGCACGGAAAGAAACTCCGCTGCGCCATACAAGCGGCCTTTGACCAGCCCGCCGT
Source organism: Pseudomonas tolaasii NCPPB 2192 (assembly GCF_002813445.1). Lineage (NCBI taxonomy): Bacteria > Pseudomonadati > Pseudomonadota > Gammaproteobacteria > Pseudomonadales > Pseudomonadaceae > Pseudomonas > Pseudomonas tolaasii. The sequence continues at coordinate 4,310,138 of NZ_PHHD01000001.1, read as the reverse complement.
ACCAGGGCCAGATGGCGATGTCGGCGATGGTGTATTCGTCGCCGGCAATGTATGGGCTGACGGCCAGGCGCTGGTCCAGCACGTCCAGCTGACGCTTGGTTTCCATGGCAAAGCGGTTGATCGCATATTCCATCTTGCTCGGCGCATACGCGTAAAAGTGCCCGAAACCGCCGCCCAGGTAAGGCGCGCTGCCCATCTGCCAGAACAGCCACGACAGGCATTCGGCCCGCGCCGCAGGTTCGGTGGGAAAGAACGCACCGAATTTTTCTGCGAGGTACTGCAAAATCGCCCCGGACTCGAACACCCGGATCGGCGTAGCGCCGCTGCGGTCCAGCAATGCCGGGATTTTCGAGTTCGGGTTCACCGACACAAAGCCGCTGCCGAACTGGTCGCCGTCGCCGATCTTGATCAGCCAGGCGTCGTATTCCGCGCCGCTGTGGCCCAAGGCGAGCAGTTCTTCGAGCAGGATGGTGACCTTCTGCCCGTTGGGCGTCGCCAGTGAGTACAGCTGCAAGGGGTGCTTGCCCACCGGCAGCTCCTTGTCATGGGTCGCACCGGCGACGGGCCGGTTGATGCTGGCGAAGGTGCCGCCGCTTTCGGTTTCCCAGGTCCACACCTTCGGGGGTACATAGTCAGTCATGAATTTACTGCTCCTTGGTTTGAGTAGTGTTCGACGCGGCCAGTTGAGCCACGTTCCATCCGCCGCCCAATGCCTTGATCAGGCCCACATTAGCGCTCAATTGCTGGGTTTGCAGTTGCAAGACTGTGCGTTTGGCTTCCAGCGCCGCCACCTGGGCGGTCACCACGTCCAGATAGGCCACGGCGCCCTGGCGGTAACGCGAGGTCGACAGGTCTTCGGCGTATTGCGCGGCTGCCGCAGCATCGCGCTGATCATCCAGCGCGCTGCCCAGGCCGGCGATCTGCGACAGGTTGTCTTCGACTTGCTCGAACGCACCCAACACCACGCCACGGTATTTCGCCGCGGCTTCATCGGTGGCGGCCTTGGCGATATCCACCTGGGCCTGACGCGCGCCGCCATCAAATAGTGTCCCGACCAGCGACGGGCCGATGGCCCAGAACAGGTTGGGCGCACTGAGCAGGCGAGCAAACTCGTCACTCTGATAACCGCCCTGGGCGCTCAAGGTGATCTGCGGGAACCACGCCGCCCTGGCCACGCCGATACGTGCATTGGCCGAGGCGATACGCCGCTCAGCGGCGGCGATGTCCGGGCGACGTTGCAGCAGGCTGGACGGCACGCCGGTCGGCACCGTCGGCAAGGCAATCGGCGCGACGTTGACGGCCACGCTGTAGGTGGAAGCGGATTCGCCGAGCATGGCTGCGATGGAATGCTCCAGCACCGCGCGCTGCACCTGCAGTTGGGTGAGTTGCGACTTGACGGTCGACAACTGCGTACGCGCCCGCGCCACATCCAGCCCGGAGACAATCCCGCCGCCGTGCAAGCCTTCGGTCAGGTTCAGGGCTTTGGCGTAGGCGTCACGGGTCTGTTCCAGCAACTGGTTTTGCCAGTCGATGCCGCGCAGGCGGATATAGCTGTCGGCCAGTTGCGCTTGCAGGCTCAGGCGTACCGAGGCCAGGTCAGCCTTGGCGGCTTCGGAATCACTGGTACCGGCGGCAACGGTGTCGCGCACGCGGCCCCACAGGTCGACTTCATAGTCCACCTCAAGGCCCAATGTGGCCGAGTTGTAGATGTCTGGCGAGGTCGCCGAACGCAATGGCCGGTTATCCGACTGGCGAATCCGCTGGCCATTGCCAAGTGCTGAAATCTTGGGAAACAACCCGGAGCGCGCCTGCGCCTCAAAGCCCTGGGACTGTTGATAGTGGGCCAGCGCCGCGCTCAGGTCGGCGTTGTTTTTCAGCAGTTCCTGCTGCATCGCGTCCAGTTGCGGGTCGTTGTAGATGCGCCACCAGCCATCACGGTTGGCCTGATCATTCGGCGTGCCGACGGTCCACGGCCCCTGGGTGTGGAACTGCGCGGCAATCGGGGTGGGCGGCACCTTGAGCGGCGGCGCCAGCGAACAGGCACCCAGGCTCAAGGTGGCGAGCAGCCCCAGCACGGTGCGCTTAGCCATGGGGTTTGACCTCATTCGCGGCGACGGCGAGTTGCACCGAATCATCATCGGCCAGGCCATCGGGCGGTGTGTCGATCACGCGGTCGGCGGCCTGCAGGCCGCTGGCAATCTCTACGCTGTCGCCGAAATCGCGAGCGATGCTGATGGTTTTGAAGTGCACGTGGTTCTGCTCGTCCAGGGTGGCGACGCGCATGCCCTTGTCATCGAACACCAGCGCGCTGGACGGAATGCGCAGCACATCGGCCTGCACCGGCAGGTCGAACTGCACGCTGGTGTAGCCACCCGGCAGCAGACGGCCACCGGGGTTGTCCACCAGCAATTGCACCAGCGTGCTGCCGGAGGCGGCGTTGACCGCATCGGCGGTGGCGATCACCTTGCCGGTAAAGGTTTCGCCACGGTATTCCGGCACGCTCAAACGCGCGGTGGTGCCTTCGCGAATCTGCGGCGAGAAGGTTTGCGGCACCTGCACGTACACGCGCAGGCGGCTGACATCGGCCACGGCAAACAGCTCTTTGCCGGCCGCCCCACCGGCGCTGATCAAGGCGCCCACGTCCGTGCTGCGCGCCGTGACCACACCGGCAAATGGCGCTACCAGATGCTGGAAGCCTTTGGTGGCAACCAGTTGCTCGACATTGGCCTTGGCCGCCGCCACCTGGGCCAGCTTGGCGGTCAGGTCGCCGGTGCGTTCATCCACGTCCTGGCGCGACACCGAATCATTCACCAGCATGGCCTGCCAGCGTTTGGCGGTGGTTTGCGCAAGGGCCGCGTTGGCCTGGGCCGAGGCCAGGGTGGCGCGGGCTTGCAGCAGTTGCTGGTCGAGTTCCGGGGTGTCGATCTCGGCCAGTACCTGCCCGGCTTTGACGCGGGTGCCGATGTCGACATTCCAGGCTTTCAGGTAGCCGTTGACCCGGGCAAAAATCGACGCGCGGGAGTAGGCCTCCATGCGCCCCGGCAGGTTGAGCACTGGCCCCTGGGCCTGCACCAGCGGCTTGATCAGGTTGACGCTGGGGAGCGCCTGGGCGTCGGTCCAGGTCTTGAGGTCACGGGATTCGCTGGCGCGCACGCCGAGGCCGACACCGACGATGACAACCACGACCACCCCGCCCACAAAGAGCCAGAGCAGGCCACGGGAAGGCTTCGGTTGAGAATGGGAAACGGACATGTCAAACCCCTACGGTAACGGTGGTCGCAAGCGGCGCGTGTTGGCGACGCCCGTGCACAAGGCTGAAAATCAGTGGAACCAGAATCAGGCTGGCGATGGTGGCGAAGGTCAGGCCGCCGATCACCGCACGGCCGAGCGGCGCGTTCTGTTCACCGCCCTCCCCCAGGCCCAGGGCCATGGGCGCCATGCCGATGATCATCGAGATGGCAGTCATCAACACCGGTCGCAACCGGGTGAAGCCGGCCTCGAGCGCGGCCTGCACCGCATTGCCGTGTGCCGCCAGGCGTTCGCGGCAGAAACTCACCACGAGGATGGCGTTGGCAGTGGCCACGCCCATGCACATGATCGCCCCCGTCAGCGCCGGCACCGACAGTGGCGTGTGGGTTACAAACAGCATCCACACAATGCCCGCCAGCGCCGCCGGCAACGCGGTGATGATCACAAACGGGTCGGCCCAGGACTGGAAGTTGACCACGATCAGCAGGTAAATCAGCACCACGGCGCCGAGCAGGCCGAACAGCAAGCCGCTGAAGGCCGCGTTCATGGTTTGCACCTGGCCCTGCAAAATCACTTTGGAACCGGTCGGCACTTCACCGGCGTGGGCGGCGATGATCTTCTGGATATCGGCAGATACGCCGCCCAGGTCACGGTCCTGAATCGCGGTCAGCACCTCGACCACCGGCTGGATATCCGACTGGCTGAACACCGAGTTGCTGTGGCTGCGCTGGATATTCGCCAGGCCGCCCAGAGTCTGGTCCGGCGCCGCCCCGCTGCCGCCGCTCAGCGGCAGGTTGTGCAACGCCGCCAGGCTTTCCAGGCTGTATTGCGGGGTTTGCATCACGATCGGGTAAGAGATGCCGTTGGCCGGGTTCAGCCAAAACGTCGGCGCCACCTGGCTGGAACCGGCGAGGTTGACCACCAGGCTGTTGGTCACATCGCGCTCGGTCAGGCCGACCAGTTGCGCGCGGGTGCGGTCCACGTCGATGTTGAAGGTGGGCAACTGTCGCGACTGCTGGATGCGCGCGTCCACCACCCCCGGCACCCGGCGAATGTCACGCAGCAACGCGTTGGCATAGGTGAAGTTGGCCGCCAGGTTATTGCCGGTGATTTGCAGGTCGATCGGCGCCGAAGAACCGAAGTTGAGAATCTGCCCGACGATGTCCGAGGCGGGGAACGAGAACACCGCACTCGGGAATTCCCGTGGCAGGGTTTCGCGCAATTCGCGCATGTACTCGGCGGTCGGGCGATGGCCTTCATTCAGGCTGATCTGGATGTCGCTGTCCTGGGAACCCACGGTGCCGGTGTTGTTGTACACCACGTTGATGCCGCTGATGGACAGGCCGATGTTGTCGACCAGGGCCTTGAGTTCATCCGCCGGGACCTTGCGGCGGATCGAGTTTTCAATCTCGGCGATCAGGTGCGCATTGCTTTCTACCCGCGTGCCCACGGGGGCCCGAACGTGCAGCAGAATCAGGCCGGAATCCACTTCAGGGAAGAAGTTGCGCCCCAGGAACGGCACCAGTGCAAACGACACCGCGACAAACGCCAGCAGGCCGATCACCACCGTGCGGCGGTGGTGCAAGGCGCTGTCCAGCACCCTGTGATAGCGCTCGCGAAACGCTTCGAAACGCCGTTCGAACCCGCGCTGGAACCTCACCAGCGGGTTGCGCGTGGGCGCCGGCCCGTGTTCGTCGTGCACATGGGGTTTGAGCAAGTAATTGGCGAGGGTGGGCACCAACGTCCGCGAGAGGATGAACGAGGCAATCATCGCGAAAATCACCGCTTCGGCCATCGGCACGAACAGGAACCGCGCCACGCCGTCGAGGAAGAACATCGGCACGAACACGATGCAGATACACAGCAGCGACACGAACGCCGGGGTCACGATTTGCGCCGCGCCGTCGAGGATCGCCGTCTGCACCGGCTTGCCCTGCTCCAGGTGCCAGTTAATGTTTTCGATGGTCACCGTGGCATCGTCCACCAAAATCCCCACCGCCAGGGCCAGGCCGCCGAGGGTCATGATGTTGAGGGTTTCGCCGAGGGCCGACAGCGTGGCAATCGAGGCGAGAATCGCCAGCGGAATCGAGGTGGCGATGATCACCGTGGAGCGCCAACTGCCGAGGAACAGCAGGATCATCAGGCTGGTCAGCGCCGCGGCGATCAGGCCCTCGCGGGCCACGCCGCTGATGGCCGAACGCACGAACAGCGACTGGTCGCCGATCAGGTCGATATTCAGGTTGGGCGGCAATGCGGCCTTGTTGTCGGCGATCTTGTCCTTGATCCCGGCAATCACCCCCAGAGTCGAGGCCGAGCCGGTCTTGAGCACCGGCAGCAACACCGAGCGGTTGCCGTTCACATGCACGATGTTGGTCTGCGGCGGGTTGCCGTCGCGCACGGTGGCCACGTCGCGGATCAGCACCGTGGTGCCGTCGGCGGTCTTGATCGGCAGGTTTTCCAGGTCGTGGAAGTCCGACGGCGCGTTGTTCAGTTGCAGGTTGAATTCGTAGCTGCCGATTTTCTGCGTGCCCACCGGCGTGATGAGGTTCTGGGTCGCCAGCGCGGTGGCCACGTCCTGCGCCGACAGGCCGCGGGCCTGCATGCGCGCCGAATCGAGGTCGATCTGCACCTGGCGGCTCTTGCCACCGAACGGGTATGGCAGCGCCGCGCCCGGCACGCTGGTGAGCATCAGGCGCACCTGGTTCAGGCCGATGTCACCCAAGCGTTGTTCGCTCAGGCCCGGACCCGACAGCGCCAACTGCACAATCGGTACCGTGGAGGCGCTGTAGTTGAGCACCAGCGGCGGCACGGTACTGGGCGGCAACTGCCGCAGGATCGCCTGGGACACCGAGGTCACCTGGGCGTTGGCCGTGCTGATGTTGACGCCGGGCTGGAAGAAGATCTTCACAATCCCGTAGCCGTTCATCGACTGCGCTTCAATGTGGCGGATGTCGTTCACGGTGGTGGTCAGCACCCGCTCGAACGGCGAAGTGATACGCCCGGCCATCTGGTCAGGCGGCAAACCGGTGTACTGCCAGATCACGGCAATGACCGGAATGCGGATTTCGGGAAAGATGTCGGTCGGCGTGCGCCATGCCGCCAACGGGCCGATGATCAAGATGAAAATGGCCAATACCAGAAAGGTATAGGGGCGCAGCAATGCGATGCGCACGAGGCTCAGCATAGGAGGTGATCCAGACAGGGGGTTGGACGTTCAAGCAGGCAGAGCCATGCCGTTTTCCCGCCTCGCCCCATGCGCATCCTGGGGAGTTTACAACGACATCCGGGTCACAAAGAGGCATACGCCACGATATCCAATTTAGTGGCGTACGCAACTAATTTGTTTCAAGCTGTCTCAATATTCACTTTTGCTGTTTTCGTGATGCGTCGGTGTTCATCGGTGGCCTCAAAGGCCTTGTCCTGACGGGGGCGGCAGGCATAATCGTCCCCGTCGCGTTTTGTATCAGAGAGTATTTGCCCTTGAAATCTGCACCGCCCTGCTCCGAGAGCCCCAGTGCCTGCGTGAATGGCGCCGTGCGCCGCACGTCCCGGCGCCTGGGCCAGATCTACGATGAGGCCTTTGCGCCCTGCGGCTTGAAAGCCACGCAATACGCCGTGCTCAACCGCATCGCCAAGGCCGGCACGCCGAAAATGGGCGAGCTGGCCCAGGCTCTAGTGATGGATTTGTCGGCGCTGGGCCACACGCTCAAGCCGCTGGTGCGCGACGGACTGGTGGAGTTGCGCGTCGACGAACTCGACCGCCGCACCCGTCGCGTGCTGCTGACCGACGCCGGCGCCAGCATCCATGCCAAAGCCAGGCGTATTTCAACGCAAATGGCCGAACGCTTTGATCAGGCGTTCGGCCGGGAAGCGGCGGCGCAATTGCGCCAGACCCTGGACTTTATCGCCTCCGACGACTTCGCCCGTCAGTTACTGGCCAAAAACGACTAAGCCACTGGCTGGTGATTGGTCACGCAGTGAATACCGCCACCGCCCGCCGCAATGGCGTCGATGTTGAGCTGCACCACTTTGCGGTTCGGATAGAGTCGGGTCAGCAGGTCCAGCGCCTTGCGGTCCGCCGTCGCATCACCGAACTCCGGCGCAATCACCGCGCCGTTGATCACGAAATAGTTGATGTAACCCGCGGCAAAATCGTCGTTGCCTTTGCTGAACTTGCTTTTGCGCGGGTTCAGCGGTGGCGACACGGTATGCACCTGCAATGGGCGGCCGTCGGCATCGGTGGCGTTCTTGAGAATTTCCAGGTGCGCCAGGGTGACTTTGTGGTCGTAAGACTCGGGGTCGGTATCGAGGTTGGCGAGCACCACGCCGGGCGAGACGAAGCGCGCGTAAAAATCGACGTGGGCGTCGGTGATGTCCTTGCCCTTGATGCCGGGCAGCCAGATGATTTTGCGCAGGCCCAGGCGCTCTTTCAGCTCGGCTTCGACATCAGCCTTGCTCCAGTCGGGGTTGCGGTTGCGGTTGATCCAGCTGCTCTCGGTCATGATGCCGGTGCCCAGGCCGTCCACTTCGATGCCACCGCCCTCGCCCACCAGCTCGCTGCGGATGTGTTTGGCGCCGGTCTCTTCGGCAACCAGGCCGGCCAGTTGAGCGTCCTCGTCGTGCTGCTGTTTGTTGCCCCAGCCGTTGAAGTTGAAGTCCACCGCGCCGATGCCGCCCGTGCCATCAATGACGAAATTGGCGCCGGTGTCGCGCATCCAGATGTCATCCAGCTCGGTTTCCACAAAGGTGATGTTGCGGGTGCCGCAGTGCTGCTCGGCCAGTGCGCGCTCGTCTTCGCGGCAGAACACGGTGACCGGTTCATAGGCTGCAATGGCACGGGCGATGCGACCGAGGGCGGCCTGCACGTCGGCGGTGAAGTCTTCCCAGATCGCGTCCTGGGCGCCAAAGGCGATAAACGCCTGGCGGTGTTTTTCGCCTTCGTCGGGCATGTAGAACCGCCCGCCAACAGCGGCGCGTACGTGGGTGTTGATCAGGGTCATGGCGCAGACCACGCTGGCTTGTTTGATGAAAGTGCGGCGAGTAGGCATGTCAGTCTCGGGAGTGCGGTGTTGGGTTGAAAGGCGTTGATTAAGGTGAGCAAGCTTTTTTGTGGCGAGCGAGCTTGCTCGCCACAAAAAGCACGCTCTCTACAGGAAGCTTCATTTGACGGTCGCTGTCTTGAATTTAGTCCACACACGCATTCGCGCGCGCATATCGGCCTGGGAAATGTCCTTGCCGGGGATCAGCCGATCAAAGGTCGCCGCGTCCGGGTAGATGTCGGGGTTGTCGCGCATGCTCGCCTCCACCTCCGGCCGGGCCTTGGCGTTGGCCGTGGGGTAACCGGTGAAATTGCTGATGGCCGCCATGTTCTGCGGGCGCATCACGAAGTTGATAAACGCGTAGGCGTACTCCGGGTGTTGCGCGTCGACCGGAATGGCCATCGTGTCCATCCACACCGTGGTGCCTTCGCGGGGGATGTGATAGCCGAAGGTCACGGCCTTGCCAGCCGCGTCGGCAGCGCGTTGGGCCTGGGTCATGTCGCCGCTGTAACCGAGGGACAGGCACAGGTTGCCGTTGACCAGGTCGGTCACCGGCTGCGACTGGAACTTGCGGATGTAAGGACGCAGCTTGAGCAGCAAATCACTGGCGGCGGCGAGGTCCTCGCGCTTGGCGCTGCGCGGGTCGCGGCCCAGGTAGTTGAGCACCACGGCGAGCACTTCGTCCGGCGAGTCGATCAGCGAAATGCCGCAGTCTGCGAATTTGGCGGCGTTTTCCGGCTTGAACAGCAGGTCGAGGCTGTTGACCGGCGCGTTCGGCATTCGCTGCTGGACCTGTTGGGTGTTGTAGGTCAGGCCGATGGTGCCCCAGGTGTAGGGCACCGTGGCTTTGTTCGAATGCACGTAGTGGGTGCGCAACTTCTGCAAGCCGGGCTCGATATCGTCGGTTTCGGTGAGCCTGGCCGGGTCCAACGGCTGCAAGGCCCCCGCACGCATCAGGCGCTCGGCCACGGTGTCACCGGGGAAGATCAGGTCGTAACCGCTGCCGCCCGCCATCAGCTTGGCTTCGAGGGTTTCGCTGCCGTCCATCACGTCGTAAATCACCTGGATGCCGGTTTCGGCGGTGAACCTCGACAGCGTGTCGGCGGCAAAGTAATCGGCCCAGTTGTAGAGCTTCAGGGTTTTGTCGTCCGCCGACGCGCAGGCAGCCGCGAGCATCAGGGTGCAGCTCAGCAATGTTTTCATGACGGGCGGCCATCCAGGGTCAGCAGTGCGCCGTACAGGTGCGGGCGGCGATCGCGAAAGATGCCCCACGTCAGGCGTTCTTCGCGCATGGCCGACAGATCGAGGCTGTGCACCCGCACGCCGGTGCTGTCGCGGTCGGCTTCGGCGAGCAATTTACCCTTGTGGTCGCAGATAAACGACGAGCCATAGAAGTCCATTTGCAGCCCGGCATCGGTGGTTGCCACTTCACGCCCGACGCGGTTGGCCGCCACCACCGGCACCAGGTTTGCCGCCGCGTGGCCGCGCATGGTCATCTGCCAATGGTCGCGCGAATCCAGTGTGGCGCAGCCGGGCTCCGAGCCAATGGCGGTGGGAAACAGCAGCACTTCGGCGCCTTGCAGGGCCAGGCAGCGCGCAGTCTCGGGAAACCATTGGTCCCAGCAGATGCCGATGCCGAGGCGGCCGAATGCCGTGTCCCAGACCCGGAAACCCGTGTCGCCGGGGCTGAAATATTCCTTCTCCTGGTAGCCGATGGCATTCGGGATATGGGTCTTGCGGTACACGCCCAACAGTTGCCCGTCGGCGTCGGCCACGCTCAGGGAATTGAAAAAGGCGTTGCCGGCTTGTTCGAACCAGCTCAGCGGCAGTACTACACCCAATTCCCGAGCCAGTGCGGCAAAGCGCTTGAGGACCTGGCTGCGCGAATATTCTTCGGCCAGGGCCAGATGCTTGTGGTGCTGCTCGATGCAGAAATACGGCGTGGCGAACAGCTCCTGCAACAGGATCACCTGAGCGCCCTTGGCCGCCGCGTCACGCACCAGCTGTTCGGCGCGGTCAAGGTTGCCCGGCAAGTCCCAGGTGCACGGCATCTGGGTGGTCGCGATGGTCAACATGGTCATGGCATTACCCCTTGAGTGGCCAGGCCGGTTGCTGCTGGGTGATGCAATGCACCCCGCCGCCGCCGTGGGCCAGATGGTTGATCTGCACCGGCACGATGTCGCGGCCGGGAAACGCCTGGGCCAGCACCTGCGCAGCGACCTGATCGGCGGCGATGCCATAGGCCGGCATGATGATCGCGCCGTTGGCGATGTAGAAATTGGTGTAGGAGGCGCAGAACACCTCGGCCTCCGTGTCCACCGCATCGGTGGCCTCGTAGAGCTCGATCATCTCGAACGAGCGGCCCCAGGCGTCGGTGGCCAATTGCAGGGCGCGGCGGTTTTCCCGCACCACCTCGGCGTAGACCGAGCTTTGGTCATGAGTGGCGTCGACCAGCAACACGCCGGGGCGGGCGAAGGCGCATACGCCGTCGACGTGGCCGTCAGTCATGTCGCCGGTCACGTAATCCGGGTCGCCTGGCAGCCAGACGGTTTTCTTGATGCCCAGCAGGCGCGTGAAGATCTCCTCCATCTCGGCCTTGGTCACGCCGGGGTTGCGGTTGGGGTTGAGCAGCACCGATTCGGTGGTGATCAGCGTGCCCTCACCGTCCACGTGGATCGCGCCACCTTCGTTGCTCAACGGCGTGCCAAAGCACTCCAGGCCCAAGTGGTTGAGCACCCGGCGTGCCAGGCTTTCATCCAGGTCGTGGGCCGACTTGCCGCCCCAGGCATTGAAGCGCCAGCTCACCCCCGCCAGCCCGAGTTGCGGGTGGCAGATAAAACTCGGGCCGGAGTCGCGGCACCAACTGTCGTTGACCGCCTGTGCGATCAGTTCCACTCCCGGCCCGCACAGCGCATTGGCACTGGCTACCGCCGAGGGGTCCACGAGCATCTTCACCGGCTCGAACCGGGCAATTGCATTGGCCACACGGGCAAAATCTTCCTGCACCTGCGCCAGGGTCACGCCCCAGGTGGTTTCCCACAAAGCCCGGTTGTGCGGCCAGACCATCCAGGTTGCCGCGTGTCGGGACCACTCCGCGGGCATCCACCAACCACTGTTTGGAATTTCATTGCGCTGCATGACAAGTACCTTTGAGTTAAGTCATTGTGTTCAGTGAAAACCGTCCACGGAGTCTTGGCATGCATGCTACGGTGGTGCTTAAGGTCAAACAAACGATGGATTTTGTAGAAAACTGATTAGAGGAACTTATCAGCATGTTGAACCACTGGCCGCCCCTCGGCACGTTGCGCGGCTTTGAAGCCGCCGCCCGGCTGGGTAGCTTCCACAAGGCGGCTGAAGAACTGCACCTGACCCAATCAGCGATCAGCCAGCAGATCCGCAGCCTGGAGGCCTACCTTGAGCAACCGTTGTTTTTCCGCAGCGGGCGCAGCGTGAGCCTCACCGACGCCGGTTATGACTTTCTCAGCACCACCCAGGCCCTGTTGCAACAATTGGCGGTCGGCGTGCGGCGGCTGGGGCAATACCGCAAGCCCAACCAACTGGTGCTCAACACCACGCCGACCTTCGCCCGCCATTGGTTGCTGCCGCGTCTGGCGGACTTCCGTCGCCGGCACCCGGAAGTGGACCTGTGGATTTTCAGCACCGATGAAGTGCCCGACATGGCCAGCCAGACCATCGACCTCGCGGTGCGCGACGACATCAGCTCCCAGGCCGAATGCAGCTTCAAGGTGCTGCATGCCGACCGCTTGTTCCCCGCGTGCCACCCACGCGTGCTGAACGTGCCGAAGGAGCAGCGCACCACCCTGCACGGCGAGCGGGAAATGGATTGGAGCCATTGGGCGGTGGAAGCCGGCGTCGATGTGGGACAGCAGGATCAGGGCCTTAATTTTTCCGACCCCGGCCTGTTGCTGGACGCCGTGTGTACCGGGCTCGGGATTGGCCTGGTCAGCCAGTTGCTGAGCCGCCAGGCCCAGGAAAACGGGTTACTCACGCCGCTGGTCGAAGCAACCATTCGCGGCCCGAGCTGGGCACTGCTGACCCACCGCGACAGTGAACACGACCCCATGGCACGCAGTTTCACCGCGTGGCTGCTGACCCATCTGCAGGCAGACCCGACATGACCGACCGGCTCGAAGACATCCTCGCCGAAGGCTTGTCGGTGGTGTTCTGCGGCATCAACCCCGGCAAGGGCTCGGCCGCCCTCGGCCTGCACTTTGCCAACCGCAGCAACCGCTTCTGGCGCACCTTGCACCTGGCGGGGTTCACGCCCCATGAACTTCGCGCGCAAGACGGGCCAAGGCTGCTTGATTACGGCTACGGCCTGACCACGCTGGTCGAGCGCCCCACGGCGAGCGCCGGCGAGTTGGCGCAGCATGAGTTCAAGGGGGCAGCGGCGGCCTTTGAGCAGAAGATCCGCCGCTGCCAGCCACGCTTCGTGGCGTTTCTGGGCAAAGCCGGCTACAGCGCACTGAGCGGCCAACGCCAGCTCGACTGGGGGTTGCAGCCGCAATTACTGGGCGACGCCTCGGTATGGGTGTTGCCCAACCCCAGCGGGCGCAACCTGGCGTTCAGCCTGGAACAATTGGTGGACGCTTACCGGCCACTGCAAGCCGCCATTGCGCAGGCCGATCAACAGCCCTTAACCTCCTGAGCCCAACGGTTTGAATGCAATGGAGGCTTCATGAAACTGATCGGCATGCTGGACTCGCCCTACGTGCGTCGCGTGGCTATTTCCCTGGACCTCTACGGGGTGCCCTTCGAGCATCAAGCGCTCTCGGTGTTTCGCCACTTCCCGGAATTTAGCCAGATCAACCCGGTGGTCAAGGCGCCCACGCTGGTGCTGGACGATGCAACCGTGCTGATGGACTCCAGCCTGATCCTCGACTATCTGGAAGCCCTGGCCCCGGCTGACAAGAAGTTGCTGCCCCAGTCCCCCGCCGCCCGCGCCCGTGATTTGCAAGTGCTCGGGCTTGCCCTGGCGGCGTGCGAGAAAAGCGTGCAGATCGTGTATGAACACAACCTGCGCCCGGCCGAGAAACAGCACGCGCCCTGGCTCGACCGCGTCGGCGGCCAGTTGCTGGCGGCCTATGCGCTGCTGGAAAAACACCTGCCCGACGATGAAACGCTGACCCAGGCGTCCCTCACGGCGGCGGTGGCCTGGTCGTTCAGCCAGTTCACCGTGGCCTCGGTGGTCAACGCCGATGCGTTCCTCAACCTGAAACGCCACGCCGAACGGCTTGAACAGCATCCGGCCTTCAAGCGCTACCCGATCGAATAAACAACCGGCCCCGGCCTGCGATGCAGCGGCTACGCTCAGGTGACAGCCTGAGGGATCAGCCATGTGCGGACGACTGACGCAGTACCGGGGCATCCATGATTTCGTCGCGGCCCTGAGCATGCCCAATGCCCTGGTCAACAGCGTGGGCGAGCAGCCGCTTGGGCGCTACAACGTGGCGCCCTCCACGCCGGTCGCCTTGCTGCATCTGGAAAACGGTCTGTTGCACGCCGACCTTGTACGCTGGGGCTGGCGCCCGCACTGGGCCAAAGACCGCGCGCCGCCGATCAATGCGCGGGTGGAGAAAGTCGCCAATGGCCCCTTTTTTCGCGCCATCTGGCCCCATCGCGCGATCGCGCCCATCGACAGCTGGTTTGAATGGGTGGACGAAGGCGGCCCGAAAAAGCAGCCCTATCTGATCCGCCGCCGCGACGGCGCCCCGGTGCTCTGCGCCGCCATCGGCCAACTGCCTGACGCCGATGAAGGCGCAGGCGTTGACGACGGCTTCGTGATCATCACCGCCGACAGCGCCGGCGGCATGCTCGATATTCATGACCGCCGCCCCGTGGTGCTCAACCCGTTGCTGGCCAGGGAATGGCTGGACCCGGCCACCAGCCGAAACCGCGCCGAGCAACTGGTGCTGTTCCAGGGCGAGCCGTCTGAGGTGTTTGAATGGTATCGAGTAGATACCGCCGTCGGTAATCCGCGCCATGACGGGGCGCATGTGGTTGAGCCGATAGACGGCTGAATCAGTTGCCCGGTTCTACCGAGGAGGAGGCGTCAAGCAGTTGCGCCCTGTAAGTCTTGTAGATCTGTTGAACCTCGGGCTGGTCCAGGTTCGCGTAGGTAATGCCTTCTTTATCTAGCCCATCCAGCCCTTTGATGCCACCAATCATTGCTGGCCATTCATCACGGTCGGCAATATCAACCACGAACGGCTTCAGGTAGTGATTCAAATGCCCCTGGAAGGGCTCTCTAATTTCATCGCTGAGTGCCAGAAGATAATGGTCTTTATTGGTTTTCGACCACTCAATCGCAAAACCGGCTCTAAAGCAAAGCTCCATGAAAACCAGCAGGATCGTACGACCATTTCCGTCAAGAAATGGGTGGGCAAAGGCAAGTTGCCCCATTACATCGCCAGGGCGATCTCTGAAACGCGCACGGTTCGAAGCCAGTTCGAGCGCGTAGTCAATAGAAGGCTCGATCAAGAGCGGTTGTTCGAAGGCCGTATGATGCGGGTTCTGCGGCGTCCCCTTGAAAACAGCAAGATGGGGAACAAGTACCTTCCGGTCCTTACCTGCCCAGGGATAGAAACCCGAGAACAGGATTTCGTGCACTTTCAAGACCGAGCTGTACGCAATGGTTTTTACACTCGCCAGGTAAACCAGTGCATCTTCCAGACTCAATTCAAACGAGAGATGCTCGGACTCTTTAATTTCGACAGGATCCTTGAGCTGCAGAGCATTTTGAAGGTACCCGGCAGTCTCGAAGTCGCCGAAGGGGTCAAAGCTCATGCGCTGAGTGTCTTCTTCAAGCGACGCTTTTCCTGAAGATAGCTGCCTTGAAGTGCAAGTGTCTCCGACTTGCTCAAAACCCCTTTCCTTTTGAGGTTGACCAGCAACTGCTCCACACCATCCAACTCGACCACATCGCCAGCCAGGCCGGTGATCGCAATAGCCATCCGGCTTATCCCGTCACGTTCGGCGGTGACATGATGGACTTCAGCCATTTTGCGCACTTTGCTGGCAACACTGACATCAGTTGTTTTGGTCATCGGGTATCCCTCAATTCATTGCTGGAGCATAGCATGGTGCCCGTCTCGACCCTCAACCCGGCTTACCGCCCGCGATGACCGGTTTTAACCTGAAATAGCCCCCTGCATTTGGCACTCGCCGAACCTTTCCCCCCAAACCCGCGTCCGAGCTAAGGCATTGTTGCCAACTGCTCGCTGTGAGGTTGTCGTTTGAAAGCCGCCATCATCAAAAAGTACCGTTTGATCATCAAAACCATGGGCTACGTGGGTTGGGCCCTGTTCTGGCTGCTGTTGTGGGATATCGCCGTGACGGTGGATTTCATGCTGTTTCTCAACGCCAAGATCAACCTGCCGTTGATGCCGCTCACGCTGCTGGGTTCGGCGCTGGTGGTGCTGATCAGTTTTCGCAACAGCAGCGCCTACAACCGCTGGTGGGAAGCACGCACGCTGTGGGGGGCGATGGTCAACAATTCGCGCAGTTTCGCGCGGCAGGTGCTGACCTTGCTGGATGACCCGGACGCCGAAGTCAACCCGATCAAGTCCACCCTGCTGCGCCGTCACGTCGCCTATGTGAACTGCCTGGCGGCGCACCTCAAGGGCCAGCCGTGCCCGGAGGAAGTGCGCGCATTCATTCCCGGTGAAGAATTCGCGCGCAACGGCGCCACCAACAACTTCGCCAACGACATTCTCACCGGCTCCGCCACGCTGCTGGCCCGTGAATACCAGGCCGGGCGGCTGGACAGCATTCGCCTGGCGCGGCTGGAATCCACCCTGGTGGACCTCTCCAATGCCCAGGGCGGCATGGAGCGTATCGCCAATACGCCGCTGCCCTACCCCTACGTGTATTTCCCGCGCCTGTTCATCTCGCTGTTCTGCCTGATCGTGCCGGTCGGCCTGGTGGAATCCCTCGGCTGGTTCACGCCGCTGGCGTCCACGGTGGTGGGTTTTATGCTGCTGGCGATCGAGCGCATCGGCACCGATTTGCAAAGCCCGTTTCACTCCAGTGAGCACCAGATTCAGATGGAGACGATTTGTGAAACCATCGAGAAAAACCTGCAGTCGATGCAGCGCGATGCCCTGGCGTAAACCCTTGCACGGTCTAGCCGCGCAACCACGCCCAACGCGCGAGTTCATCGGCCAGGTGCCGGGCGAACTGTGCGGGCGTGCCAGCCACGGCTTCAATGCCGTTTTCGTCGAGCAACGCCTGGGTTTGCGCAGCCTTCAACGCACTGGCGATGGCGCTGTTCAACACGGTTATCGTCGCCGGTGAAGTGCCTTTGGGTGCGACAAAACCCAGCCAGTTGTTCAACGCAAAACCGCTCAGGCCGGACTCATCCAATGTCGGCACAGCGGGCAACGCCGCCGATCTCTGCGGTGTGGTCACCCCCAGCGCACGCAGCGATCCTTCGCGCACCTTTGGCAGCATGGAAGCGGCGTTGTTGAAACTCAGGTCGAGGCTGCCCTCCTCCAGCGCCCCATACAGCTCGCGCGTGTCGGGGTACGCCCGGTGCTCCAGCTTGACACCGGTCAGCTTCTCAAACAAAAGGCCCGCCAGATAAGGCGCGCTGCCCACGCCCGAACTGCCGTAGGTCAGGGTCTGCTGCAAGCCCAACTCGATCAGCGCCTGCACATTGTCCACCGGTAGCCCCGTGCCCAGCACCAGCGGCGCACGGGTCGCCAGGCAGATCGGCTCAAAGTCCAGCAACGGGTCATAACCCAGATCATCACGCAGGTTGGGGTTGATGGCATGGGTGCCAAACGTGGCGACCAGCACGGTATGACCGTCCGCCTCACCCGCGATGAACGCGCGGGCGGCCCTGGCACCGAGTTCACCGGGCATCAGCTCGATGTGGATCGGGCGCTCCAGGGCGGCGCTCAGTGCCGGGGCCATGCTGTTGAGCAAGTCATCGGAAGCGCTGCGCGGCGAAAAGCCGATCAGTACGCGCAGGGGCGTGGGTGAAGGCATGGGGGAACCTCAGAGGCACGAATCCGGCGATTCTAAACCCGGCAGGGAAATCGTCCAGCGCGGCGCGGCATTTGACCACGTCTCATCTTCACCGCCGCTGTAATAGTCTATTGCAGGACTCTAATGTACTAACTGGTTACTTATCTTGCTAACATTCAACCTTTAGTCAGTCACATTCGAGTCCTGCCGACATGAAACGAACACCCCGCGCCGCTGGCGCATCCCGATATCTCCTGCTGGGCCTGGGCGTCATCATCGCCCTGCTCGGCGTGGCCCTGGCCGTGGGCGGCGCCAAGCTGGCCAGCCTGGGCGGTTCCTGGTACTTCCTGATCGGCGGCGGCGCCATGGCGATTTCCGGCGTGCTGATTGCCCAACGCAAGCCCGCGGGTGCCTGGTTGTTCGCCGCGTTCCTGGTCGGCACAGCCGTGTGGGCGATTGCGGATGTGGGCCTGGTGTTCTGGCCGTTGTTCTCGCGGCTGTTCATGTTTGCCGCCATCGGCGTGGTGGTGGCGCTGGTTTATCCGCTACTGGCGGGCCGCCCTGCGCGCGGCGCGTACGGCATTGCCGCCGTGCTGGCGGTAGGCGTGGCGGTCGCGGCAGGCAATATGTTCGTCGCACACCCCAGCGTGGCCCCAACGGGTGCAGGTCCGGGCATCACTGCGGTGAACCCGGCAGACGCGCAGAAAGACTGGGCGCACTACGGCAACACCGAAGGCGGCAGCCGTTTTGCCGCGCTGGACCAGATCAACCGCGATACCGTGAACAAGCTCAAAGTCGCGTGGACCTACCACACCGGCGACGTGGCCATCAGCGACGGCAACGGCGCCGAAGACCAGCTCACGCCCCTGCAGATCGGCAACAAAGTGTTCATCTGCACACCGCACAACAACCTGATCGCCCTGGATGCCGACACCGGCAAAGAGCTGTGGAAGAACGAAGTCAACGCCAAGTCGGCCGTGTGGCAGCGCTGCCGTGGCATGGCGTATTTCGACGCCACCGCGCCGATTGCTCAACCGACCCAGCCCAACAGCTCGCCGATCATCGCCGCCAGCGTCCCCGCCGGTGCCCAGTGCCAGCGCCGTCTGCTGACCAACACCATTGACGCACGCCTGATCGCCGTGGACGCCGACACCGGCCAATTCTGTGAAGACTTCGGCACCCACGGCCAGGTCGATCTGAAAGCCGGCCTGGGCAACGTGCCGGACAGCTACTATCAACTGTCCTCCGCGCCCTTGATCGCCGGCACCACCGTCGTGGTCGGCGGCCGCGTGGCGGACAACGTGCAAACCGACATGCCCGGCGGCGTGATCCGTGGTTTTGACGTGATCACCGGCCAGATGCGCTGGGCCTTCGACCCGGGCAACCCGGAAGACAAAAAAGCCCCGGCCGAGGGCAGCACCTACGTGCGCAGCACGCCGAACAGCTGGGCGCCGATGTCCTACGACCCGCTGATGAACACGGTTTTCCTGCCGATGGGCAGCTCATCCACCGACATCTACGGTGTGGAACGCACCCAGCTCAACCACAAATACGGCGCATCGGTACTGGCGCTGGACGCCTCCACCGGTGCTGAAAAGTGGGTGTACCAGACCGTCCACAACGACCTGTGGGACTTCGACCTGCCCATGCAACCGAGCCTGATCGACTTCACCCCGCCGGGCAGCGACAAGCCCGTGTCGGCGGTGGTGATCGGCACCAAGGCCGGGCAGATCTACGTGCTCGACCGCGCCACCGGCAAGCCGCTGACCGACGTGCGCGAAGTGCCGGTCAAGGCCGCCAACATTCCCAACGAACCCTACTCGCCAACCCAGCCAAAATCCGTGGGCATGCCGCAGATCGGCGCGCAAACCCTGACCGAATCGGACATGTGGGGCGCCACGCCGTTTGATCAGTTGCTGTGCCGCATCGATTTCAAGGGCATGCGCTACGAAGGCCTGTACACCGCGCCGGGCACGGACAAATCCCTGAGTTTCCCCGGCTCCTTGGGCGGCATGAATTGGGGCAGTATTTCCACCGACCCGGTGCACGGTTTTATCTTCGTCAACGACATGCGCCTGGGCCTGTGGATCCAGATGGTGCCGGGCCAAAAAAACGCCCAGGCCTCGTCCGGCGGTGAAGCACTGAACACCGGCATGGGCGCCGTGCCGCTCAAGGGCACGCCCTATGCGGTGAACAAAAACCGCTTCCTGTCGGTGGCCGGCATTCCGTGCCAGGCGCCGCCGTTCGGCACCCTCACCGCCATCGACATGAAGACGCAGAAAGTGGCGTGGCAAGTGCCCGTCGGCACGGTGGAAGACACCGGCCCGCTGGGTATCCGCATGCACCTGCCGATCAAGATCGGTTTGCCGACGCTGGGTGGCACGCTGTCGACCCAGGGCGGCCTGATCTTTATCGCCGGCACCCAGGATTTCTACCTGCGCGCCTTCAACAGCGGCAACGGTGATGAAGTCTGGAAAGCCCGCCTGCCCGTGGGCAGCCAGGGTGGCCCGATGACCTATGTGTCGCCGAAAACCGGCAAGCAATACATCGTCATCACCGCCGGCGGCGCTCGCCAGTCCACCGACCGTGGCGACTACGTGATCGCCTACGCCCTGCCCTAACCTTTGTTCGCGCGGTGCCCGCCCCGGCACCGCGCTTTTTTTGCCTGGAACACTTCGCATGACCCCCACTTCTCATTCTTCCCTCGGGCGCCTGTTGCTGGGCCTGGCCCTGGGTGCCGCCCTGCCCGTACAAGCCGACGATACGACCCTGACCGGCGACTGGGGCGGCCTGCGCCGCGAACTCGACGAACAAGGCATTCGCTTTACCGGCGACTACAGCGGCGAAACCGCCTACAACGCCCACGGCGGCCAACACCGCGCGGCGCGCTACTCGCAGAACATCAAGCTCGGCGTGCAGTTCGATCTGGGCAAACTCTACGGTTTCAACCAGGGCGACCGCATCCAGCTGACGATCAACGACCGTCGCGGCAACAGCGCTTCCGAGGACCTGGTGGGCAACCGCCTGCCGATCCAGGAAAACTACGGCGGCCTCTACACCCGCCTCACCGAGTTGAGCTACGAGCGCACGCTGTTCACCCCAGCGCTGAACATCAAGCTCGGCTACATGGCCATGGGCAACGACCTTGGCGGCCTCGACAGCGGCATCCTCTGCAACTTCATGAACGCCGGTTTCTGCAGGCACCCGCTGAACATGTCCGGTGGCAGCGGCTGGACCAACTACCCGAACGCCCGCCTGGGCGCGCGGGTGAAATACGACTTTTCACCAAGTTGGCAACTGCGCGTGGCCGCCTTCAACGTGGACCCGGACAGCAACGGCAACGCCAGCCGCGCCTGGCGCCTGGACCCGAAACGCACCACCGGCACCGTGGTGCCGATTGAGCTCGTCTACAAACACGCCGGCACCCTGCCGGGTGAGTACAAGCTCGGTTACTACTACGACAGCTCCGATGTAAAACGCATCGGCAGCGACAAGAAGGTCAGCGGGCGCGGCGGGCATTACCTGCTGGTTGATCAAGCGGTGTGGGCGTCCGAATCATCCGCCGGGCGCGTGCTGCACGCCTTTGGCCAATACTCCGCTGCCAGCGAAGCGGCCTCGCCGTTCAGCCAGTGGTATGGCGCAGGCGTGGTGCTGTACAAGCCGTTCGAAGGTCGCCCACGGGATACGCTGGCCCTGGGATATGGCCGCGCCGTGCCCAACCCGCGCAGCCGGGAGGTGCAGGAACTGGCTGCAGTCAACGCCGGGACCGATTACCCCAACCTGAACAACGCCGAACAGTTGATCGAACTGAGCTATGGCTACCAGGCCACGCCATGGCTGACGCTGCGCCCGGATGTGCAGTACATCCTTGAGCCCGGCGCGTTTTCCGGGGTGGATATCGACAATGCGCTGGTGGTGGGGCTACAGGTGAAAGCTGTTTTCTGACCGGGTGATTGCCGGGGTGCACGGCCACAGCACCCCGGCCATAACACCGTCGTGGGTCAGTCAGCATCAACCGAATCAAAGACCAGCCCGACCAGCCCAGCGGCCTCGAAACGACGTTTGACTTCTTCGCTGACGATAATTGCGCCGAGGTAGTCCTTGACCCGGAAGATATGGCGACCGCCTGTTTTCGACGGGTCGATGACGAGCCGGAAAAAGTAGCTGTATTGCCCTGCCAGATCCGGCCTCACAGGATCGTCTACCGCAAAGCGTTCAAACTCCGAACGCTGTTCGTCAATGCAGTCGACCTGGGTCTCGATGACCATCACAAAATAATCCTGCGACACGGCCTTGTTCGCGATGCGGACCGGCTCAAGCACGACGTGGTGATAAGGCTCGTCCACCTCGGGCAACCCCGCCAGGGCCTCATAGGCCCTTTGGCTCAACACCGGAACACTGGCATACCCGGCAACCGAGTAGTCCCGTTCTGCACCGTCGTGCAGCACGTCAAGCGTGTAGGTGCACGGCTCCATAAACTCAGCAGGCGGGTGCCTGAAGAGCCAGTTATCAACATGGCCTATGTTTCCCAACACCCATTTACCCGGCATTGCAAATTGTGGCCTGAGCCAGTAATACCGCATGTGCCTCATCCTTCTCTCTTTCCCTTTTGTCTCACAGATGGTCAAGTGGCATTTGGTCATGGTTTGTAAAGCGCCAGCAAGCCACCTCCCTTTTAATTGCAGGACGTTTCCTAGACAATCCCTGCCGCCTTGTGCGTCCTGGAATCGGTGGCTAGTCTGCGGTCCGTCACTGCTCATCAGTGATCGGGTTTAGTCGCCCGGATTCAGGAAGTGCATAGTCCCATGAAATGTTATGGCGGCTGTGCGCAGGGCGCCTTCGGGCGCGCCGGATGCTCCTGACCGGTCGACTAACCTGCGTACAGCCGCCACCCTGCGTTTAGTCGCGAAGCGTGTCGGCTCCTTAGTCATTCAGGAGCTACACCATGAATAAACCCGTCCCCGACCCACCCCTCGCCCCCCCAAAGACCGCGCCGCCTTCAACCGCGCCATCGACCATTACCTGCCCACCCAAAGCGTTCACATCCAGAACCTCAGCTTCGAAGACGCCCTGTTCTACACCGCCAGTTTGCTCGACAGTACTTCGGCGACTGCGCTGGATTGCGGCGAGTTACTGCCGCCGCCTGAACGGGCGAAGGTGCTGGCGGTGTGGCATTTGCTGGAGATGGCCAAGACCACGGTGGATCGGTCTATCGAATGCCTCAAACCTGAAACACAATAAAAAGTGGGAGCTGGCTTGCCTGCGATAGCGGAGTGTTAGCCAGAATATCCGGTACTGATACACCGCCATCGCAGGCAAGCCAGCTCCCACAGTGAATAGGTGACGTTAGTGGCATTTGGTCATGGCTTGTAAAGGGCCAGCAAGCCACCTCCCTTTTAATTGCAGGACGTTTCCTAGACAATCCCTGCCGCCTTGTGCGTCCTGGAATCGGTGGCTAGTCTGCGGTCCGTCACTGCTCATCAGTGATCGGGTTTAGTCGCCCGACCTTCCAACACGTGCATGGTCCTCCGTGAGATTTTATGGTGGCTGTGCGTAGGGCACCTTCGGGTGCGCCGGATTTTGCGTGTTGGACCGGTCGACTAACCTGCGTACAGCCGCCACCCTCGTTTAGTCGCGATGGGTGTCAGCCCTAATCCAACACGAAGGTACACCATGAATAAACCCGTCCCCGACCCGCCCCTCGACACCCTCAAAGACCGCGCCGCCTTCAACCGCGCCATCGACCATTACCTGCCCACCCAAAGCGTTCACATCCAGGACCTCAGCTTCGAAGACGCCCTGTTCTACACCGCCAGTTTGCTCGACAGTGCTTCGGCGACTGCGCTGGATTGCGGCGAGTTACTGCCGCCGCCTGAACGGGCGAAGGTGCTGGCGGTGTGGCATTTGCTGGAGATGGCCAAGACCACGGTGGATCGGTCTATCGAATGCCTCAAACCTGAAACACAATAAAAAGTGGGAGCTGGCTTGCCTGCGATAGCGGAGTGTCAGCCAGAATATCCGGTACTGATACACCGCCATCGCAGGCAAGCCAGCTCCCACATTAGATTAGCTGCTGGCTTGGGTTACCTGGACACAGGCATCGCAAACTCCGCGCCCTGCTCGATGCTCTCCGACCAGCGCTGCATGATCGACTTCTGCTTGGTGTAGAACCGCACGCCCTCAGTGCCATAGGCATGCATGTCGCCAAACAGGCTTTTCTTCCAGCCGCCGAACCCGTGCCAGGCCATCGGCACCGGGATCGGCACGTTGATGCCGACCATGCCCACCTCAATGCGCCGCGCGAATTCACGGGCGATGTTGCCGTCGCGGGTGAAGCAGCTCACGCCGTTGCCGAATTCGTGGTCGTTGACCAGTTGGATCGCCTCGGCGAAGTCGTTCACACGCACGCAGGCCAGCACCGGGCCGAAGATTTCTTCGCGGTAGATGCTCATGTCTCGGGTCACGTGATCGAACAGCGTCGCGCCCAACCAGAAGCCATTTTCCAACCCGGCTTCGGTCGGCACATAGTCACGCCCGTCGAGCAGCAGTTTTGCACCCGCCTGCACGCCTTGCTCGATGTAGCCGCTGATGCGCTCCAGCGCCGCCCTGGACACAATCGGGCCCATTTCGGCCTTCAAATCACGGCCATCGGTAATGCGCAATTGCTTGGCGCGTTCGGTCAAGGCCGCGATGACTTTATCGCCCACATCGCCCACCAGTACCGCCACCGAAATCGCCATGCAGCGCTCGCCGGCACTGCCGTAGGCGGCGCCCATCAATGCGTCGACGGTTTTTTCGATATCGGCATCGGGCATCACCACCATGTGGTTTTTCGCGCCGCCCAGGCCTTGCACGCGTTTGCCGTTGCGCGCGCCGGTTTCGTAGATGTATTGGGCAATCGGCGTCGAACCCACAAAGCTCAGCGCCTTGACGTCCGGGTGTTCGATCAGCGCATCCACCGACTCCTTGTCGCCCTGCACCACATTGAATACGCCTTTAGGCAAACCGGCTTCACGCAGCAATTCGGCCATGAACAGCGAAGCACTCGGGTCAGTCGGGCTTGGCTTGAGGATGAAGGTATTGCCCGCTGCAATGGCGATCGGGTACATCCACATCGGCACCATCACCGGGAAGTTGAACGGCGTGACACCGGCCACTACGCCCAGTGGCTGGCGCATCGTCCAGTTGTCCATGCCTCGGGACACCTGGTCGGAATGTTCGCCCTTGAGCAGGTTCGGAATGCCGCAGGCGAATTCGAGAATGTCGATACCACGGTCCACTTCGCCCTGGGCGTCGGTGAACACTTTGCCGTGCTCGGCGACGATGATGCGCGCCAGCTCGTCCTTGCGCTCACGCAACAGGTGCAGGTATTCGAACAACACGCGGGCGCGGCGGATCGGCGGCGTGTCGGCCCAGCCGGCGAACGCGGCCTGGGCGGCGGCGACCGCTTCGGCCACGGTCTGTCGGCTGGCCAGCGCGACGCGCCCGGTCACTTCGCCGGTGGCCGGGTTGTAGACGTCCTGGTAGCGGTCATCGCGGCTCACGCGCTGGTCATTGATGTAGTGCTCAATCGTGGTGGTCATGGCGGTTGATCCCGGGTCGGTAGCGTTGAGGCACACGATAGGCTTTCGGTTTGTTCCAAACCAGAGCAGAATCCAGAACTGATTGTCCTCATAAGCGAACAATACGATTATGGAAAAGGCTGAGATCGAGGGGCTCTGGACCCATATTCACTGGTTGTCGGTGCTTGAAGAACACGGCACTTACACGGCCGCGGCGGCGCGCCTGGGGGTGAGCAAGTCGGCGGTCAGTCAGCGCATTTCGGACCTGGAAAAGGCCACCGGCACGCGGCTGGTCACCCGCACCACCCGCAGCGTGCGGCTGACCGATGCCGGGCAATCCCTGACCCGTGAAGTGCGCAGCGCCTATGCGCACATCGCGCGCAGTTTCTCGTCGGTGCGCGATTCCGCCGGAGAGATTCGCGGGCTGGTGCGCCTTACCGCGCCGGTGGCGTTTGCCCGTCAGCAATTGGTGCCGCACCTGTCGGAATTTCTGCAGCAGTACCCGCAAGTGCGCATTCAACTGGATGTATCCGATGCCTTGAGCTCACTGGCGGCCGAGGGTTACGACCTGGCGGTACGCCATGGTTTTCAGGTGCCGGAAACCCACGTGGCGTGGAAGCTGTGCGACACCTCGTCGGTGCTGGTAGCCACCCGCGAATACCTGCACCGCCACGGCGAGCCGCGTGAACCGGGCGAACTCAGTACCCACAACTGCCTGTTCTACCCGCGCGGCACTGACCAGCCGGCCTGGACCTTCGAGCGCGGCCACAAAAAAACCGAACGCCTCACTGTGCCCATCGCCGGCAGCTTCGCCACCAATAACAGTGAAGCCCTGCGCGACTCGGCGCTCAACCACCTGGGCATCGCCCTGCTTCCGGATTTCAGCGCCCACGCCGCGCTGGCCAGCGGCAAGCTGGTGCAGGTGCTCAAGGACTGGACGCTTAAAGGCGCGTTTGCCGACGAGATCTACTTGATCCGCCCGTATTCGCCCCATGTGCCGAAGTCGGTGACTGCGTTGGTGGGGTTTCTGAAAGACAAGCTCTCGGGCGGCTTCCGCTACATCGCCGGTTAACCAAGCATCAGGCCTTGTGCCCCACCAAACCCAGACGCACCAGGCTCTCGGCGGTGGCAACAATCGACGCCTCCTGCGAACGCGGCGCCCAGCCCAGCAGACGCCTGGCCTTGGCGCTGCTGGCGTTGAGCTTCACCCCCAGCAACGGCACCATGTTGGCCAGGTTGGGGTTACGCCGGGCGAGCAGACGTATCAGCCAGTTGGGCAACACCCGCGTCGACACCTTGTCGGCAGCACGGCCCAGGCGTTTTTTCAGGACGTGGGCCACGTCCTTCATCCACAGGCTTTCACCTGCCGAGGCCAGAAAGCGCTCGCCCCTGGCGGCCGGGTGGGTCATGGCGAGCAGGTGCAGGTCGGCGACGTCGCGCACATCCACAAAGCTCGAATTGATCTTCGGGCAACCGCCCTGGCCCTCCATCAGGCGCTGGATAATGCGGATGGAGTGCGAAAAGTCCGCGCCCAACGCCGGGCCGAGTACCGCCACCGGGTTGACGGTCGCCAGTTCGAGCCCGCGCCCTTCACTGGCGATGAAATCCCAGGCGGCGCGCTCCGACAGGGTTTTCGACTTTTGATAAGGCGCCAGGCCTGCGTCCAGGTTGCTCCAGTCGGTCTCGTCAAAGGGTCGGAGCATCGGCGGATGGCCAACACCCACGGCGCCAAATGCCGACGTCAGCACCACACGCTGAACCCCGGCCTCCCGCGCAGCGCGCAACACCCGCAGGTTGCCGTCTACCGCCGGCTTGACCCACTGCTCTTCACTGACCTGGTCGCCCGACGGCGTGGGCGAGGCGCCGTGCAACACATAGGTGCAGCCCGCAGCGGCCTCGGCCCAGCCACGATCTTCACTCAAATCGGCGCGCACCACCTGCAATCGATCACCCGCCTCCACGCCACCGGTTTTCAGGTGGGCACGCACTTCGGCTTCACGGCTTAACGAGCGTACGGTGGTGCGCACGCAGTAGCCCTGGTTCAGCAAGGCAATGATGCAATGTTGCGCAATAAAACCGGTGCCGCCGGTAACCAGCACCCACGTAGGTGTATCGAGCATGGTGACCTCCAGGGTCAGGATTCAGCGAATCGGGAAGCGCTCATGATAGAGTCGCTCTTCCGGACGTTGAATGCGCCAGCGTGCCGATAACTATCGCGAGAGTACGAGTGTGAGCAGTGATCCCTTTTCCGACATCCTCAGGCTGACCCACGCCGAATCGCTGATGACCGGCGGCTTCAGCGCCGGGGGCCCCTGGGCGATCCGCTTTCCGCCGCCTACGTCCATCAAGTTCTTTGCGGTGATCAAGGGGCATTGCTTTGTCAGCATCGACGGCGAACCCGAACCCGTGCGGTTTGACACTGGAGACGTCGGCCTGCTGACGGCGGCGCGCGGCTTTGTGGTGTCCAGTGAGCCGTCGGTGGAACCGGTTGACGCCATGCAGCTGTTCTCCGGCTCCGGCAAAAACACCGCGCAATTGGGTGACGGCGAAGACTTCACCTATATCGGCGGGCATGTGCTGCTTGACCCGGTAAGCGGGTGCCTGCTGGCTCAGGTTCTGCCGGCGTGGATTCAGGTCTCGGCAGCATCACCCCAGGCCACGGCGTTTCGCGGGTTGCTGGATCAGTTGGTGGCAGAACAACAAGCCGGGCTGCCCGGTGTGCAACTGGCCTGCGCGCAGCTGTCGCAGTTGTTGTTCATCCAGATCATGCGCGCGCACTTGAGCACTTCCAGCACTCTGCCCGCCGGCTGGTTGCGCACGTTGAGTGACCCACGCCTGGCACCGGCCCTGCGCTTGATGCACGAGCAACCCGAACGGGCCTGGCCGCTGGAAGCACTGGCGAGCGCTTGTGCGATGTCACGCACCACGTTCGCGTTTCATTTCAAGGCCGTCGCCGGCGTAGCGCCGCTGACCTATCTGACGGAATGGCGCATGCACCTGGCCGAGCGGGCCTTGCGGGAGGAAAACACCCCAATCGCCGTGCTGGCGCACTCCCTCGGCTATGGTTCGGACAGCGCGTTCAGTAACGCTTTCAAACGCATCACCGGGCGCTCACCCAAGGCGTACCGCAACAGCATGCGCCGCTAGCGTCTCCATCAAACCTCCACACAACCTCACGGGAAACCTCATTGAGGGGCGGTAACCTGAGCGACCTGACTGTCAAAGGGCAATCGATATGCCGGGCCTCAACCCACGCGTGCTGTGTATGGCGCTGTTACTACCCGCCGTGCTGTGGGCGCAAGACTCTGCCGCCGCACGCCTCAAAAATGACATCCCGCCGCGCCTGCAATGGACGGCGAACTACGGTTACTGCGGCGAAGTGGCCTTCATCAGCGCCGGGCTCTATTACGGCCAGTATGTGTCCCAATACGACGCCCGCGCCCTGGCCAGCCCGGGCGTGGACCAATCCCACGCCGGCAGCCAGCTGCTGCCGGGGGTCAACGATGTGGCCGCCGCTGCGCGCATGCATTTGCAGGCACAGCCGTGGAACAGCGTCAGCACGCCAAACGCCAACCACTTCCTGACGTGGGTGAAGGGCAATGTGCTCGCCGGTTACCCGGTGATTATCGGCGTGTATGAAAACATGCACGCTTTCGAAGGTTCCGATGACACCGAAGCCGGTGACGCGCAGTACGACCATATCGTGCCGGTGATCGGCGTCGCCTCAAAACACCCGTTCACATCGCCGCCCAGCTATTACGCCGACGACGTGCTGACGCTGAGTGACAACGGCCTCTGGTCCCCCGACGGCGCGCCCGTTTACCGCTACCACTTCCCGTTCGGTGAATTCCAGGCCAGCCGGGAAGCAGCGAATGCGCCCTCCCGGCCGGTGTATTCGCTGCCGCGCGGCAAACAGTTCGGCGTGGCCGTCACCGGCATCATCGATCATGACGGCCAAACGCTGCCGGTGCGCCTGTGGACCGATGTCAACGCCGAGGAACCGGCGATGGCGCAACACGGCAATAAACGCCCGCCGTCTGCCCCGTTGACATTGACCCTGACGATTTCCGACTTGAAGCCGGACGTTTCCTACACGCTGTATCGCTATGACCACTTTGCGGCGGTGCCGGACGCCGCCTTCAACGCCAATGCGTCACGGGCTGCACAGCACTGGAAGATCAAGATCAAAACCGGTTCGACGTACACATTAAAAGAGACGATTCGCTCGGATGAGGTTGCTGTTTATCGCGCTGTTCCAGACTCGGCACCTTAAACATTCGACGGCTTAAGCGGAATCATTCTCGACAACTAAGTCGCGTTAAATTACTTATAGCCAGCGGCAATAACCCGACCCACTAACATCGCAACTTTGCTACTGCATTGGGCGTTTTAAAACGGGTTATTGACGCCCAATAAAAAGCCATACAACTAGTTGTAAGTATTGACCAAGTGCCCGCCTCCGACACCCGCCTGCCCCCCCCCGCCAAGCAACTGCTTTACCGCCCGAACTTGCAAAAAAACCACAACCGTCTACGTTCATGAATACCTTCACCGCCGTGCTCAATTGCCCGTATTACCAGCCCTCCAGGCAGGGGAAACTGTTGCTCTGAATTAGCGTTGACGACTGAAACGGAACTTGGTCTTTACACTTGAAAAGGGATGCTTTGATGAAGCGCAGCCAGTGGCATCGTGCGTTTTCGAAAAAGGGGCCAGTCGAACATTTCTGGCTGTCATTGAGTGTTTTTGCTGTGCTGGTGATCGCCAGTTTCCTGTTATTCGAACAACAGATTCAGCACGCCCTGAGCTCACTCGATCAGTTACAACTCACCTCTGCCAATCAGGCACTTGCATTCGCACTTTTACTGATTGCTTTGCTGGCGCTCGACGTGGTGTTGCCGGTGCCGTCGAGCATGGTCGCACTGCTCGCCGTGGCCCTGCTCGGCAGCCTCGGCGGGTACCTCACGATCTTTATCGGCCTGTGCCTGGGCGCCGGGTTGGGCTATGCGCTGGGGGCCGGTTATTTTCGGCTGTTATCGGGTCGCCTGGGCCTGCATCAGCGCCAGCCGGGGCAACTGGCTTACCGTTTGAACACGCTGTCGCTGATCTGCCTGCGCGGCGTGCCGGTGCTGGCAGAAACCTCGGTGGTGGCCGCCGGGATGCAACGCTACCCGCTGCGCGCGTTTTTACTCATCACCACCCTGGCCAACGCGGGCCTGGCACTGGCTTACACCGCCATCGGCACGTTTCTGATCGAGGAAAATGCGCTGCTGGTGACCATCCTGGCGAGCATGGTGCTGCCGCTGCTGTTCGTGGCCGGTTACAGCCTGTTCAAGGCCCTGCGCGCACCCGGCGCCGGGCAACCGCTGCAAGGCCGTTTCCAGGTGAGTTACGACTACCCGGTGGTGTTTACCGACCACCTGTTCGACCCGCTCAACCCTTGCCTGCACCAGCAACTCTGCGCGCGGCACAATAGCCCGGTCACAGTAATGGTGTTTGCCGATGAGCAACTGCTGCACAGCGCGCCGACACTGCTGCAGCAGATCGACACTTACTTCAGCACCCACAACGCCGACCTGCATTTGCTCACCGCGCCCATTGCAGTGCCCGCCGGTGAGCTGAGCAAAACGGCCCAGGTACTGGAACAGCTTTACGCCGACATGTTGCAACACGGCCTCGACAGGCATTGCTACGTGCTGGCGCTGGGCGGCGGCGCGGTCCTGGATTCGGTGGGCTACGCCTGTGCGACCTTCCACCGGGGCATTCGGCTGATCCGCATCCCCAGCACCGTGCTGGCGCAGAACGACGCCGGTATCGGCGTGAAAAACGGCATCAACGCCTTCGGCCAAAAGAACCTGCTCGGCGCCTTCTATCCCGCCACGGCGGTGATCAACGACTTCCAACTGCTCACCAGCCTCACCCACCGCGACCAGATCGCCGGGCTTGCCGAAGCCGTCAAGGTGGCGCTGATCAAGGACCAGGCGTTTTTCGAGTGGATGGAGCAACACGCCGACGCCCTCGCCCGCTTCGACCACCCGGCGAGCCGCTACGCGATCCGGCGTTGTGCAGAGCTGCACCTGGGGCACATCACCGGCGCCGGCGACCCGTTCGAGCGCGGCAATGGCCGCCCGCTGGACTACGGCCACTGGGCCGCGCACAAGCTGGAAAACCTCAGCCATCATCGGCTGCGCCATGGTGAAGCGGTCGCGGTAGGGATGGCGCTGGATGGGCTGTACGCCAATGCCCTTGGGCTGTTGAGCGATGCCGACACGCAACGGGTGATGAACCTGTTGCACACCCTGGGCTTCAACCTGTGCCCGCCGGAATTGAGCCTGAAAGACGCGAGCGGTCGCTCGCAGGTATTGCTCGGCCTGGAGGAATTCCGCCAGCACCTGGGCGGGCAGTTGTCGATCCCCATGCTCAACCGCATCGGCCAGTCGGTGGACCTGCATGACATCGACGACACCCAGATGGAATGGGCGCTGCACCAGTTGGCAACCCGCAGCGACCTGGCCCTGCGCCTGGGCTACGCACAATGAGCCAGACCACGATGAAAACCTGGCTGACCCTGGGCCGCGTGTCCAACCTGCCCACGGTGTGGACCAACACCCTCGCCGCCGCCCTGCTGGCCAGCAGCGCCGGGGCCCTGACGCCGCCGTCGTCGCTGGTGTGGGGGCTGCTGCTGGTCACCCTGTCGCTGCTGTACCTGGCCGGGATGCTGCTCAATGACTGGCTCGACGCCGACTGGGACGAGCAGCACCACAACCCGCGCCCCATCACCCTGGGTCTGGCCAGCCGCCAGCAAGTCGGCCTCGCTACCGCCCTGCTGCTGATGCTCGCCGTGGCTGCGGTGCTGGGCCTGAGCCGCCTGATTGACCAGCCGCACTGGCTGCTCGGCGGCGTGGTGCTGCTGGTGGGCTGCATTGTTGGCTACAACCTGCTGCACAAGAAATACGCCCACAGCGTGTGGCTGATGGGCGCCTGCCGCTCGGCGCTGTACCTCACCGCAGCGGCGAGCCTGGCGGTGCCGCCGGAGCCGATCTGGCTCTGCGCGATGCTGCTGGGCGTATACATCAGCGGCCTGACCTACCTGGCCCGCCAGGAACATCGCAACCAGTTGATCAGCCGCCTGCCGCTGGTGCTGATGCTCAGCCCGCTGGCGCTGGCCCTCTACGCCGGCAGCCTGTGGTTCTGGCCGGTGCTGGTGTTGTGGCTGGGCTGGCTGGGCTGGCATTACCGCAAGCACCTGGCCAACCCGCAGCAACGCAGCGTGCGCGCGTTTATCGGCGCCGGGCTGGCCGCCTTGCCGCTGTTCGATGCACTGGTGCTGGCGGTGGCCGACCAACCCTTGGGCAGCCTGCTCTGCGTGCTGGTGTTCTTTGTGCTCCCCCACTTTCAGCGCTGGATCAAACCCACATGAACATGCGCCCGGATTGCCTCGCCGACTATCGCCAAGCCTTCGCCCAACAGCTGGACGCTACCGAACTGCAGTGGTGGCAACAGGCGCAGGCGCAACTCATCCAACAACCAGGCGTCAGCACCACGGCGTTGTTGAGCGGCCAATGCAAGCGACATCTCAAGGCGCCGGTGGTTGAGCGGGCGCGTGCCTTGTTGCTGGCTCAGACACTTGAACAAACGCCGGACGGCGAGCACGTTTCGACCGTGCGCCAGCTGTTCCTGTGGGGCGACGACCACGAGAAAACCGCGATTATCAAAGCCCTCGACTGGCTCGACAGCGACGGCGTGTGCCTGGAGCTGGCCTTGCAGGCCGGGCGCACCAGCAACCCGCTGGTCTTCGCCGCCCTCGCCCTCGACACGGCTTATCCCTCGCGCCACTACCCCGAACGCGCCTTTCACCAGCTGGTGCTGAAAGCCTTGGGCATGGGCCTGGACATTGGCCGTGTCGTCGGCCTGCCGCAACGCCAGGGCGTCACGCTCAATCAACTGGCGCTGGACCTGCTGGACGAACAACTTGCCGCCGCGCGGACCGTGTCCCCCGGCCTGCCCAACGCCATCGCCTTCCCCTTGCTCAGCCCCGCGCAACGCCAGCGCCTGGGTGGCTTGCGCCTGCCGCCGGAATGGCACGCTCACTTGAACTGAACCGTTCACCGCCTGCGCCTTTTCCTTGACGAGGATTCACCATGCTCAAGTACTTCGATCCGCATATTCACATGGTCAGCCGCACCACCGACGACTACCAGAACATGGCCGCCGCCGGGATCACCGGGGTCATCGAGCCGGCGTTCTGGCAAGGCCAGGCCCGCACCAGCGTCGGCAGTTTCGTCGACTATTTCGACACCCTGCTGGGCTGGGAGCGCTTTCGCGCGAGCATGTTCGGCATCCACCATTTCTGCACCATCGGCCTGAACCCCAAAGAGGCGAATGACCTCTCAATCGCCAACGAAGTGCTGGAGATTCTGCCGCGCTACCTGGTCAAGGACGGCGTGGTCGCCGTGGGCGAAATCGGCTACGACGACATCACCCCCGAAGAAGACCGCTTTCTCGCCGCGCAGCTGGAGCTGGCGAAGCAATTCAACCTGCCGGTGCTGGTGCACACGCCGCACCGCGACAAGATCGGCGGCACCAAACGCACCCTCGCCGTGATCCGTGAAGTGGGCATCGCCGAGCACCTGGTGATCATCGACCACCTCAATGAACTGACCTTGCCGCTGGTGCTCGACAGCGACTGCTGGCGCGGCCATTCGATCTACCCCAACACCAAAATGTCGGAGCAGCGCATGGTCGCGTTACTGCAGGAATACGGCACCGAGAAAATGGTGGTCAACAGCGCGGCCGACTGGGGCATCAGCGACCCGCTCAAAGTACCGAAAACGGGCCAGGCGATGCTCGCGGCGGGTTTCTCTCAGGCTCAGGTCGAGCAGGTGCTGTTCCACAACCCGGTGGATTTCTTTGCCCAAAGCGGCCAGCTCGACAAGGCTCTGGTCAGCACCCCATTGCCCATCGACCAGCGCAAGCAGTGGCAGGAAAACTCGGCCCTGCGCGGCCAGGACCCGGTGGTCAAATGAGTGCCGCCAGCGGCTGGGCCGCAAGCCAAGTGGGTTATTGCAGCAACGTGCACCCCACCCGTGACCTGGCGGGTTTGCGCGCCTCCATCGAGCAACACTTTCAAGGTGTGCGCCGCCTGCGCGGGTTGAGCGAGCAGGACAGCGGCCTGTGGATTTGCGCGCGTGCGGCCGCCGAGCTGCAAAACGAGTCGGCACGCGCACACTTTCTGAGCCTGTTGCGCCACAGCGGGTTGCGCCTGACGTCGCTGAACGGTTTTCCCTATGGCGAGTTCCACGAGGGCGCGGTGAAAGCCGAAGTGTATTCGCCAGACTGGGCCGACCCACAGCGGCTTGCCTACAGCCTCGATCTGGCGCGCATTCTCGCCCATGCCTTGCCGCCTGACTGCCGCCAAGGGGTAATTTCCACCGTGCCGCTGGGCTATGCCGCCACCTGGACCCCGGCGTTGCAAACCCGTGCTGACGAACACCTCAGCCAGCTCACCGCGGCGCTCGCGGACCTGCACCGGGAAACCGGCAAGAAGATTGTGTTTTGCCTGGAAATGGAACCGGACTGCGTGCTGGAAAACACCGAGCACACCATCGCCTTCTTTCATCACCGACACACCATTGACCCCAACCATGCCTACCTGACGCTGTGTTTTGACGTATGCCACCAGGCGGTGATGTTCGAGGACTGCTACCAGTCCCTCGACCGGCTGCGCCACGCGCGGGTGCCGGTGGGCAAGATCCAGCTGTCCAATGCGATGATTTGCCGCTTGCCGGCCAGTGATGAAAAACGTCGCGAACACGTCCTCAATACCCTCGGCAGCTTTGCCGAAACCACCTACCTGCATCAGGTCAAATCCCTCGACGCCCACGGTCGGCGTGTGGCGTGGCCGGACTTGCCCGCCGCGCTGCAGCGTTGCGCCGGGTTCACCGAACTGCGCATTCACTTCCACATTCCGCTGTTCAGCGAGCACCTGCTGTTGCCCGAGCTGAGCGGCAGCCAGGTGGCCCTGGCGCAGACCTTTGACTACCTCGCCGCCCACGCGGATTTTCGCCCGGTGCTGGAAGTGGAAACCTACAGTTGGGGCGTGCTGCCGGCCCAACTGCGTCCGGCCACCGAACGTGCGCAACTGGAAGGCATTGCCGCCGAACTGCGCTGGGTCGAAGACCAGTTGCGCCAGCGCAACCTGCTGCAAACCCTGGTGCGGGAGGCCTACGCCGATGCCCTCTGAGCAACCGCTGCTGCTGATCAATGTGGTGGGGCTTACGCCATCGCTGCTGGGTGAGGCCACGCCGCACATCAACAGGCTGCTCAAGACCGCGAAAATGGCCACGCTGCAACCGGTGTTTCCGGCGGTGACCTCGACGGTGCAGGCGTCGATCCTCACCGGCGCGCCGCCGTCGCAGCACGGTATCGTCGGCAATGGCTGGTACTTTCGCGATCAGGCCGAGGTGCGTTTCTGGCTGCAACCCAATGCGTTGATCGAGGGCGAAAAGGTCTGGCACACCCTCAAACGCGAAATGCCGGGCTTTCGCTGCAGTCAGTTGTTCTGGTGGTACAACATGTACGCCGACGTGGACGCGTCGATCACCCCGCGCCCGCATTATCCGGCCGACGGGCGCAAGCAATTCGGGCTGTATTCGTCGCCGCCGGGGTTGCACGAGCAGATCGAGCAGCAGATTGGCACGTTTCCATTCCCCGGTTTCTGGGGGCCGGCGGCGGGTATTGCGTCGAGCCGCTGGATCGTGGACTGCGCCATGGCCGAGTTCACCCTCAGCCGGCCGCATTTGCAGTTGATCTACCTGCCGCACCTCGACTACAGCCTGCAACGCCTGGGGCCGGATCACCCGTCGATTCCTGATGAAGTGCGCGCGATCGACAGTGAAGTCGGGCGCCTGCTGGCCTTTGCCAAGGCCGAGGGCGCGGCGGTAATGCTGCTCTCCGAATACGGCATCGAAGCCGTCGAACAATCGGTGTCGATCAACCGCGTATTGCGTGCCGAAGGCCTGTTGCAGGTGCGCGAATCCCTGAGCTGGGAGTTGCTCGACCCCGGCGCCAGCGCGGCGTTTGCGGTGGCTGACCATCAAATAGCACACGTCTACGTCAGGCAGGCCCAGGACATCCCGCGCATCAAAGCCCTGTTGCAGCGCCAGCCCGGTATCGAGCAGGTGCTGGACAAGGCCGAGCAACACGCGTGGCAGCTCGACCATACGCGCAGCGGCGAGCTGGTGGCCGTGGCCGCCAAAGGTTTCTGGTTCGATTACTACTACTGGCTGGATGAGCGAAAGGCGCCGGATTTCGCACGCACCGTGGACATTCACCGCAAGCCCGGCTACGACCCGGTCGAGCTGTTTATCGACCCGGCCATTCGTTTCCCCAAGCTGAAGGTCGCGCAGCGCCTGCTGCAAAAGAGCCTCGGCTTTCGCTACTACATGGACCTGATCCCGCTGGACACCGGGCTGGTCCGAGGCAGCCACGGCCGCCTGCCCGAGACCCCGCAAACCGGCCCGCTGCTGATCACCGATTGCGATCTGCCGTTACCGCACCACTTGGCGGCCACGGCGGTGAAACAACTGCTCCTGGAACACTTCCTGGGGCGCCCCGACACCGAACTGGCCACAGCCAAGGAGCTTCCATGCGGCGAGCCTTATCTATAACGGTACTGAGTGCACTGGCCGGATTGGCCCAGGCCCAGACCACCAGCCCCTTCGATTGCAGCAACTTCATGCAATTTGGAGGCGACATCGACAAGACGCGAACTACGTTTACCCAGAGCCCCGAGACCCTGGCCTGGAACTGGTTCGCCTGCCTGAACCAACCGGCGGCGGCGCAGAGCCCGGACTTGGTGTGGGAAACCCTGAAGCCGTCGGACCAGGTCTACCTGGCCAAAGGCGCCGCGCCCCTGCCCTACGCCCAGCGCACGCCAGTGCCCGCTGCGGTGCTGAGCCAGGCCCAGGCCATGGGCATGAACACCAGCCGCCTGTTCCATAACCTTAACGCCACGCAACAGGTGGACGGGCTGATCCTGGAAATGGGCGGCCAGGTGCCGCAGGCCGAACAGGGCCAGGCGGTGCGCTTCCAGTTGCTGATGGGCGAAGACACTTTCAACTACATCGTGCAGCAGAAGGTCTACAACGTGAACGGCCAGGCCGCGCTGACAGGCGACCTGAACTTTCCCTTTACCGCATGGGAACTCAAGGCGGCCTGGCTGTGGATCGGCAACAACCCGACCTACCAGCAGCAACTGGCCAATGACGGCTACTACATCGCCCAGACCTATTACCAGCAAGGCACAAAGTACGTGGTGGGCTACGCCGCGCTGAGCGGCCTGCATGTGATCAATAAACTCAACCCGGACTGGGTGTGGACCACTTTCGAAAACCGCAACAACAGCAAGTACACCGTGACCAACGCGATTCCTCCCACGCCAATGACCAACAGCACCGGGCCGACGGCTGCGGCGCAACCGGTCAACACCACGTTCCAGGCGCAATTTCCGGCGCTGGCCCAATACGAGCTGATCGGCGTGCAGTCCAACACCAACCCGACGCTGCTGGCCAACTCCCAGCTGGAGTCGGCGTTCCAGAGCGAATCCTCGTGTTTTGCCTGCCACGGCACTGCGGCGTATTCGCCAAAGCAGGGCTACTTCAATTTCGCCCTCAACAAAAACGGCGGGATTGTCTACCCCACCGCCGCACTGCCGGCCTCCGACTTTGTCGGCTATCACAAACTGGACTTTGTCTGGTCGCTCAAACGCGCCCAGTGGCAACGCTAAGGAGCCTGACATGAGCGTATTGAATTTCCCGCGCATCTACGTCGGTGGCCATATGTTCTGGAACCCGCCGACCGCCAACAACAACGACATGTACCCGCTCTACGACGCCGTGAAAATGCGCATGAACTGGCGGTTTCTGGAGTCGTTCAACATCACTCCGTTGAACGCCGCGACCACCCTGTTGCCCTGGACCATCGCACCGCTGGCCCCTGCTCAGGTGCCGAGCTATGTGATGCAGGTGCCGGGCAATGCCGGCCAGTTGACCACGCCGATGATTCCCGGCGAATGGAACCTGTTCGGTGACAACGCCTGCGGCACGGTCAGCTACAACGGGACCCAATCGGTGATCACCGGCGGCGAGCTCCCGGGCGGTGGCTATGTGGGCAGCGACCCGCTGATCAACCAGAGCTTTCAGTTGCTCGGCAACCCGTTTGGCGGCGCGCCCAACTCCCCGGCGCGGTTCGTGGACGTGAGCCCGTGGCAGAACACCTTCACCGCGTTGTACTTCGACAAGCTGGTGCTGGGCGGCAATGGTTGCAGTCTGACCCTGAACCGCGAACACCGCATGCTCGACCGTTTCCTGAATTTCAACTGGGCCAACCTCGGCGGCCTGAGCTACGTCACCACCACCTGGCAAACCTGTTTCCCGAAAGAGAACCTTGAATGGGTGCCCGGCAGTTCGGCCCTGCTGCAAAATTTGCAGGCGCAAATGACCCAGCAAAACGCCAAGGGCCTGATGTTCCGCTTTACCACCTACCTGACCTGCTACGACAAGAACGGCATCCTCAACAACTACCCGCCCATCGACACCCACAGCTCCACGCCGCAAGCCCAGGCCAAGGTGCAGGCGATGTACCAGCAGGCGCTGGATAACGTCGGCGATATCTTTTTCAACCCGGCCTACAGCCGCACGGTGGGTACGGTGGGCCTGTGGTTTGAGGATGAGTTTCCCACCGCTCCGGCGGGCCGCCGCCTGGTGCCGGCGCAAAAGGTGCCCATCTACAAAACCTCGCCGGGTGATACCAACCCGGTACAACTCGGGGTGATTTCGGTAGAGGCCCATGGCGACACCTTGTCGCTGGACCTGGGCAACGCCTTCCCGTTCTACCCGGTCGACAAGACCGCCGACATCCCGATTGCCGCCAAATACCAGGCCGGCAATTACCAGATCGGCATTCGCCAGGGCGCGCAATTCAGCCCGCTGGCGACGTTCGGTTATGCCGATTACGAGCAACTGCAATTCGACAAGCGTTCGGGCATTCTCGACCTGCCGCTGAACGTGCAGGCGCAGACGCAGTTGCAAACCGGCAGCCTCGAGTTGCAGTGGCAAGGCACCACGCCCGTGATCGCCGCGACCCAGCAAATGTGGACCGCCGAGGTGGTGCAAAGCGCCGGTTTCATCGACGTGGGCGACACCAAAACACTGCAGGTGATGGTGCAATACGACGGCCTGCCCGCCCCCGCCGGCACCACGTTGTGGGTCGCGGAATACGGCAACCCCTACATGCTGTGCACCACCGATTACTACCTGGCGTTCAGTAACGCGGCGAATTTCACGCTGTTTAACAACGACCCGGCGAACCCGGCCAACAACAGCGCCAACCTGCCGCAATTCCAGGGGGTGGTGACGCTGCCCAGCCATGTCACCGACGGCACCGGGCGCCAATTGATGGCGATACGGCTGGCGGTGTCGGCCGACCAGACCACGCCCGTGACGTATCAGGAGTTTCTACCGACACCGGCGTCTGTCCCTTTGAGCCCGACCCTTGCATTTCAAAACCCGATCGCCCGGCAGGGTACGCTGCAAGACCCACTCAACAGCACGGTGCAGTACAGCCTGACCCAGATTCAAACCGACGCCAACGGCATCGCCAACCTGACGGTCACGGCCCTGGCGCCAGGCTTTCCGACCTTGCGCTTTTTTGTGCAGGAAGGTCAGCAGGCGCCGGTCATTCCGTTCAGCTTCCCGCTGGGCCAGGCCTACACCGACTTCCTCGCACCGCTGCGCGTGCTGCCGCAGGAGCCGCAGATGCAGCAGGATTTCGTCAATGCCTGGAACCTGATCTACCAGCGCGAAGACGCCGGCCAGGTGATCTGGGAGACGTTCATCTACCCCTTCATCCTCCAGCCGTTCTATTACCTGTACCCGATCATGAGCAAGTACATGCCGCTCAATAACCTCACGCGCATCGAGGGCGCCGTCGACCAGTTGATCGTGCTGATCAGCAAGGCGTACCAGGAAGAAAGCACGCTGGCGATGCCCATCACCCGCGACATGCCGCAAAGCCGCCGCGCCGTGCTGGAGCTGTGGGCGCAGGCGCTGGTCAAGCGCAACTATCCGCCCATTCAGCTCAGCATGAGTGACTACCACTAACGCCGCACACAGGACTACCGGGTGACGCACCTGTCACCCGGCTTTCAAAGGAGTGTCTTATGAACGCCAGCCTCTTGAGCCGACTGCTGTTGCTGATTGTGTGCCTCAGCCCCGCCACCTTTGCCGCCGATGACAGCGGCGCGGTGTACTTCACCAACGGGGTGCACAACACCGAAGGGTGCAATGCACAGAACGGCAATTGCATCGCCAAACGCCTGCCCGGCGAGCCGTCCGACCCGTTCTTTCCCGCGCAGTGGATCAGCAACTGGACCATGTACCGGGTGATGACCAATTACGAGAAAAACCCGCCGCCCTACAGCAGTCCGCCGTCCACCTTGAAGCCGTCTGACTATACGGTCTCGCGGGGCACCAGTTACTACGACACCACCTACATCCCGGCTGATGGTGACGGCTTCGGCGCGATGATGGAGCACTACGAGAAGTACTGCCTGCCGATCTTCCCGATCAAGAACAACAACTACAGCTGCTCTTTCGTGTCCCTGGGCAACAAGGCGTACTTTCTGACCTACCCCGAGGACCGCCCGAAAGACATGCCGGCCTGCTGCATGTTCTCGCCGATGAA
Organism: Pseudomonas tolaasii NCPPB 2192; assembly: GCF_002813445.1. Lineage (NCBI taxonomy): Bacteria > Pseudomonadati > Pseudomonadota > Gammaproteobacteria > Pseudomonadales > Pseudomonadaceae > Pseudomonas > Pseudomonas tolaasii. The sequence continues at coordinate 4,269,556 of NZ_PHHD01000001.1, read as the reverse complement.
CCACCCGCCCCGCCAGGACTTCGTGCAGCACCTGCCTTACAGCGCGACACGCAGCCAGAACCTCGGCGGCAGCGTGCAGGCCTATGCGCTGGACTTGCAGTCACCGTCGGGGCCGATCCTGTTCGGTTACGCGTTCAACAAACAGCAAACGGGCACACCGCCCTACCGGCTGCCGCAATCGTTCTTCTTTTCCGGCGACACCAGCGTGGCCAATGCACCGATTGTCAGCCAGAACTACACGAACTTTCGCATCGCCAAACCCGACCCGGCCCAGACCTGGGCGCAAGTGGCCGCCATGTGCCCCACCAACCCGCCGCAATGCCAGTTGTTCGAGCCGCCGGCGTCCCAGAGCAATGGACGCAAGGCGCAGTGGAACCAGCTCATGCCACGTAAACCCTGACGTGCGAGGAAGGATTGCGATGAAAAAGCTATTGAATTTTTGCCTGATGGCTCTCGGGCTGTTTAGCCTGTCGGCACAGGCGCGTGAAGAACCGCAGCCGGCCACCCTGGCCACCCAGTTGAACTGCCAGCCACCCGGCAGCGCACCCGCCGCCAACGCCAGCCAGGACCAGTTCGACCAATACAGCTGGCAAATGTTTATTGCCCTGAACTGGCCCGCGCAAGATGGCCAGCGCGGCGCGCCCAATTGCAGCAAACAACCCGGCGACCCCGGCTACACCGTGTGGCAAACCTACAAGACCGTCAGCGAGATTTTCCTGCCGGGAGCCGCCAACCCGGGGCCGTGGAACAGCCCGCTGAAAGCCAAAAGCCTGGGCATCATCAACATTGCCGCGCTGAAGAACAGCACGCTGGTCAACTCCATCGACCAGGCTGTCGGCGGCTGGCTGATCGATCAGGCGGGCAACCCGACCTACTACGATATTTCGGCGAACCAGGCGTCCTACAACTACATCGTGGGCAACAATTTCTACAACGCGAATGTGGTGTCCAAAGCCAACAACATCGCCTTTCCGAATGGGGTGATCGAGATTAAATCCAGCTGGCGCATCCTGACCCCGCGTGACAATGCCAGCCATTACCTCACCCAGTTCGCGCGCGTGGCGCGGTTCAACAGCCAGGGCCAGAAGATTGGCGTCAGCGAGGCCTATTTGGGCTTGGTGGGGCTGCATATCATCACCAAGGTCAACGGCTACCCGCAGTGGATCTGGTCGACCTTCGAGCAGATTGAAAACGTGCCGCCCAAAGCCAAGGTCAACGGCCAGTGGGTCGACCAACCGGTACCGGGCACGGCGTATTCCTACTACAACGCCACGGCCCCCGCCGCCTCGCTGAACCAGTCACCGTGCAACTGGCAAACCCAAGGCACGCAACTGGTATGCGTGCCCAAAGCCGGTACCACGTTCCAGACGCCGAACCCGCTGAATCGCGTGACGCCTATTGCCGACGTCACTCAGTGGGTCAACAACAACTACCGCGCCAACCCCGGCCTGCAGCGCAGCGTGCTGAAGTACTACCAGCTCGTCACCACCCAACGCCCCTTGATGCCGAACAACCCGAGCAACCCGTTGGGCCAGCCAACGCCTGCGCTATCGGCCAACGTGACCATGGAAAGCTACATCCAGCCCAACAGCAGTTGCATGAACTGCCACTCCATGGCGACGCCGGTGAAGAGCCCGTTCAAATCGGACTTCTCGTACCTGTTCAAATTCGCCAACCCGCCTCTGACCCCTCACGCCACGGACAAGGAATAGACCATGAGCATTCTTAACGGACCACGACTGAATTTCTGGGGCGGCATCCGCACGGACGTGAGTTTGCCGAACAACTCGCCGACCATTCCATTCAATGGCAACCCGAACTGGCCGCTGTTCGACCTGACCACCTCGACCCTGGCGCCGGGCGCGCAGTCCTACACCGATGACCAATTGAACAACATGATCAACGCCCCCGCCGGCAACTACTACACCGCCGGCGGCTGGAACCACTACGGCCAGCATGTGGTGGACATGCAAAACGCCTTGATCAGCTCACAAGGCAGCCCCGGCAACATCAGCACCACCGGTGACCTGATCGGCCAGCCGGTGTACCTGCTCGGCTCGGTAGACCCGGTGACCGGCCAGGGGCCAGTGTCGGGGCCGATGATGGTCGACCTTGACCCCACGTCCTCGGTGACCACACAGATATTTGTCGGCGGCCTGCAAATTGGCGACAGCACTAATGTTCAGTTGCTGATTCGCAACAACGCGGTATGCAGCAGTTTCGACGTGACCGGCCGCGTGCTCGACCCGGCGAAGATGGACGCGCCGGGCTCGTTTCACGCCAGCGGCACCTTTCAACTGACCTTCCCGCTGAGCAGCATCGTCAGCTGGAACAAGAACAGCGCCGGGTTGAAGTCGATCATCCAGGCGCCCGGCGCCACGGGTATTGTGTTGCGTTTCGTGATGTTCGAGATGTGCCCGCAGATGACCACGCCGCAGCTGGATGCCGACTATGCGGCGGGCAAGTACACACCCAACCCAAGCATCGGCCGGGTGATCGGCACCCTGGCTCCGGCCTTTGCCGGCGAGCCGATGAGCTGCCAGCCGGGCCGGCAAATCGTCAACCTCAGCACCGGCAACGCCGCTTATGCAGCGCTGGGCAATAACGGTTTGTTGAGCCTGGACATGGTGAATGTCATCCCCAAGCAAACCTTTCGCACCGTGCGTGACGACATCACCAGCCCCATCGGGCCGAACGCAAACTACGGGCCAGTGACCATTGCCGCCGGGGCCACGGCACTGACCACCCTCAACCCGACGGCCAGCCCCTTGGTCAATTACTACGTGTACGGTGGCATTGTCGACCTGCCGTTGAACACCAGCCAGCAGCAGGCGGTGAGGACTACCGCGCTGACCATCACCGGCCCGACGGCGGTGAACGGCAAGACGCTCAACGCCATCGAGTCGACCTACCGGGTGTATGCCGACCAGCGCAACGTGTACCTGGAGGACTACCCCAACGGACTGACCATCAACCTGCAGGTCCGCTACCTGGGCGGGCCAGTGCCCAACGCCACCAAAATCAGCGTGCAGGCCAGTGCGCCGGGGACTTATGAGGGCAAGCAATACACCGACTTCCTGAATTTTCCGGCGTCGATGACGCTGAATGCCGGCCAGCAGACACTGAGTTTTCCTGTCACCGTGAAATCCGGCAGCGCGGGCCAGGCGGGATTTGTCTCGCTGACCTGCACGGCGAATGGCGTGGACAACGGCGCGTTTTTCACCAATTTCCGCAAATACGCGCAGACCGACTTCGGCATCGCCAAGGGCAGCACTATCACCTGGCAGCAGGTATACCCCAACGTACTGCGCTTTCATTACCTGGCCTTCCCGGCGATGTCGCGCTACGTGCCGCTGAACCAGCCGGACGCGATCATGGCTGCCAAAAACGCCATCCTCGCGCGCACCGCCGACGCCTATAAGGGCACCACGCTGTTCATGCCGGTGGTGCGTTCCATGTCGCCGGCCCAGCGCGCGTTGCTGCGTGCTTACCTCACCGGCAGCCCTTGGCAACCGCCGCAATAGGAGTAAACCCCATGACCCTGCATATTCCTGCGCAGCCTGTCGAAACCCTGCGCCCGAGTACGTTGATTGCCGAAGGCCTGCTCAACCCGCGCGGGCTGTGCCTGCAAGCCGATGGCAGCCTGTTGCTCGCGGAGGCGGGCTCGGGCTTGCCGGACCAGCCGTTCAGCGGCCGTATCAGCCGATTGATTCCCGACCCACAGCGGCCCGGCGCTTACCTGCCCGGCGCGGTTCTGGCCCAAGGCTTTCGCGCGCTGAACATGCAGGCTCGCATGTTGCGCGATGAAATCATGGGCGTATCGGATATTGCCTGCGGTGATGGCCGCTGCCTGGCGAGCCAGACCGATTATGTCGGCGGCTCCAGGCTGCTCGACCTGCAATACAGCCCGCCGGAGCCGGTGTTTCACAGTCGCGGCAATCTCAATGCGCTGTGCTACCACCCGACGCGGCGCAGCTGGCTGGCGGTCAAACCCGATACCAACCAGTTGGTGGAATTTCGCGATGGCGAAGAAGAACGTGTGCTGGCGCAACTCCCAGAGCTGGATCAGGGCCAGGAAGCCGTACCCGTCACCCTTGTCTATGAACCCGAAACCGACGCGGTGCTGATGAGCCTGTTTTCCGGCGAACTGCATGACGAGCCGGCGCGTAAAGGCATCGACTTTGCCGACTTCGCGGGCCAGGTGGTGCGGGTTTACCCGGCCAGCGGCCAGGTGGAAGTGGTCATACGCGGTTTGCAGTTGCCCACCGGGCTGGCGCTGTGCCCAAACGGCAACCTGCTGGTGCTGGAGCTGTGCAGCCATCTGCAACAACCCTTGGCGCCGGACTGGGCCGGTGAGCCACTGCATGGCGGTTTCACCCGGTTTACCGGGCGGCTGTTGCGTTGCAATGTGCGCAGTGGCCAGGTTGAAGTGCTGGCGCGCGGGCTGGATACGCCGTCCAACCTGTGCCTGGTGCCGGGGGCCGTGGTGGTGAGTGAAGGCATGGGGCTGACGGGCCGAAAAGTGCCCGCGCCGGGGAATAAAGTCGTGGCACTGAGTGGCAAATTACGCCGGGTTGAACTGTGAAAAAGGCTTTCACGAGGTTTTCACAATCAAGCGCATAGGATCGATTCAGCTCCTAAGCGAACACCTTTAAGCCCGCGCCCCCATCGTGGGCTTTTCTTTGTCTGCCCTTTGGTGAACAGCCGTTAGCCAGCCGCCTCGATATAAATGCTTAAATGCACGCTCGATTACGACGGCAAAGGGAATTGGCGGATGAACAAATACATTCTGTTAACAGTACTGGCACTGGTCACGGGCTGCAGTACCGGACCTTATCTGCACCCCGAATCCCGCATCGGCCAGAACGCCCTGCTCTCACGCACCTGCCCCGGCGCGCTCGCAGCCATCAGCGTCGCTCCCACCTCGCCCGCGCTTGACTGGGTGCGCGTGCTGGTGTATGTGGCGCCACCCGGCACACGGAGTTGGCCGGGTAATGTGAAATCAGCCGATACAGAACTTCGCCTGTTTGGCCGTCTCTACAAACCCCGTCAAGGCAATGCAGGTACCCCGCTCTGGGTCAGCGCCGCGTCACCTGAAGTCACCGTACAACTGGCTTCCGGGCAGACTTATCAGGTCAGCGTGGATCGTTTGAAAACCGGGTTCGATCCCAGAGACATCAACAACTCCGACAGCAAGGGCACGCCCCTGGGCAAAGGTGATCTTGACGACTTCACCCTGACCTTCCCGGATATTTTCGTGAACGGTGAGAAAATCCCCATGGCGCCGATTCACTTCAAGAAACGTCAGGAGCGTTATGCGCCGGTGTTGAACTGTTAAGTCGAGCCCGTCATTGCAGCGGCAGCTTGTCCAAGGCGCAGCCACGTTCCACTTTCGGCTCGTCAGCGACAGCGACGCGTGCCCCCGAATCCGCGTTGAAAATACTGATGTGGCACCCGCTCAAGGCTGACGGGTCGTCGACAATCCCGCCCTTGATCACGTAACGCACTCCCGGCGCAAACTCACTGACGAACCCTATCCTGCAGGTGCGGTTGGCATTGGCCCAGCCACGCATGACCAGATGCAGCGGCTTGCCGGCTTCGATCGGAAAGTAACCGGTGGGAGTCGAGGTATTTTTGTACACCGAAACTAACTCCCCACCTTGCACGACTTGCACGGTTCTTCCGAATTTGCAGCCAAGGGTAACCGCCGCGCGGCGCCGACCGGCATGCCTGGCACTGCCAGCAAGTGGAATTGAAGAGGTAGGCCATGGCCAAAGACAATGCGCAGATTCAGCGGGACAAGCGCGCGAAAGAGAAGACGCTGCTGCATCGGGTAAACGGAGGGCGGCGCTTACCAATGGCCCTCCGTCCGATAAATTTGTGCAACCAATTCAAAACTTCGCAAAAGGTGTCTTTTAAGATACAGGCGGTGCTTACCGTAATACACGGCAATGTCATCGGCATAATCAGAACCCATTTCCTTGCCATTAATAACGAAGCCTGTAGGTCCATATCCAGAAGCTACGCAAAAGGTGAACTTGCCAGACTCAATTTTGTGCTCCCCGCTTGGAACATGACACGCCGCATATCTGCAAGCTCTAACAAGGTCGGTGACATCAGAGATTGTTTCAGTGATCTCAATGTCGTCCACGAAGCTTATTCTTTTCCCATCCGTCTTGGCCTTCTGCAACAAGTCATTCAGATGGATCAGCAAAAGCGTTACTGCAGACTCAAACAAAATTCCAGCACTGGAGTTGGAGTTAAAAACCCCGCTATTGAACAAGTCAGCACAGCGCGAGACCGAGGACTGTATGTCCGAAGCCCTCATCCATGCTGCGAAATTTTTTGTGTCTTCAGCCATGTTCGCTCCCTGATCCGGCTCCATGCCGGTCACCCGTAATACCCCATATCAACGAATCACGCCAGCCGGCGAGGGTCCCCTATGCTCACAGCAATTGACTTGTTTTCTGGTTTCGGCGGATGGACCCGCGGAGGGAAAGACGCTGGCCTCAACGTGCTCTGGGCTGCCAACCATTGGCCCGCAGCCGTAGAGTGGCACACCAAGAACAACCCGGAGACGCAGCACGTCTGCCAGGACTTGCACCAGGCTGACTGGTCGCGGGTGCCAAAGCATGACGTGATGCTGGCCTCTCCGTGCTGCCAGGGCCACGCAAAGGCACGCGGTAAGGCCGCCGGCAACCCGCAGCACGACAACTCGCGCTCTACCGCCTGGGCGCCGGTGGCGAACGCAGAGGTGAATCGGCCCGACTTTGCCGTCATCGAAAACGTGCCGGAGTTCATGGACTGGATTCTCTACCCGGCCTGGGCAGATGCGATGAAGCGCCTTGGCTACTCACTGGCGCCGCACATCGTGGACTGCGCCGACCTCGGCGTGCCTCAGCACCGAGTGCGTCTGTTCATGGTGTGCTCCCGCAGCAAGGCTCCGCTTCACCTGCAACTCCAGCAGCACCAGCACGTGCCTGCCAGCGAGATTATCAATTTCAATGCTGGAAAGTGGTCGCCGATCATCAAGCCAGGTCGTTCTGAATCTACGCTTACCCGCGTGAAGAATGGCCGTGAGCGGTTCGGCGAGCGGTTCGTTATGCCCTACTACGGTTCCGGTTCTGGGCTCACTGGCCGCAGCCTGGAGCGCCCCATCGGCACCATCACTACTCTGGACCGATGGGCCGTGGTCGACGGTGACCGGATGCGCATGATCACTGCCAATGAGGCCATGGCCGCGCAGTCTTTCCCGAAGGACACGCAGCGGCCGGACAACCACCGGCTGACCATGCACATGACCGGAAACGCGGTTCCGCCATTGGCTGGTCGTCGAATAATTGAGGCGCTAATGAAAGCTTGCTGATTAGCTAGAGAGCCTTACCGCTTCCGCAAAAGGCTGACCAAATCTAGGCTGGACTTTCCTTAGACCATAAAACTCATGACTTACTGTTCCGTTATTTTTTGTATAACTAAGAGTAGCCTTTCTTAGTTCAGAAATACTTAGCAGCCTTTCAGGCACTTCAATTTCAATTTCCTCACTCGCAAAAACCTCCTTATATATCAAAATTATTTGCTCAGAATCAGAGGCGGAAAATATAACACTCAACGCTCGACATCTGGGTCCGGTATTAATCAGTACAAAAGTAGCGATATTCTCAGGGCCTTTAGTGACCATATACTTAAATTTGAAACCAGTATGCGGCTCACAACTTCTTTCGTTAAGCTGTCTCTCATACTTTGCTGCATCTATCGCAGTGCGTAGCTGTTCCTTCGAAACATCAACCATAGCTGACTGCTGCTGCACTGACGCCCTTAATTCTTTTGCTTGCATCTTCAGCGCCTCTGTCCCTTGCCGAAGTTCTACGCCCTGCTGGAAAAACCCCAGTACGAGCCAGAGAATAGCTAAAGGTCCAAACACACCTGCTAAAAAATCCCCTACTTCATTTAGCGCCATGGTTTGCAGGGATTGAATCCTCTCCCCCACTAACCACCAAACAAAAACCAAATAAACCACTGTTACAACAATACCCACTATCGCCAGAACACGCCCCATTACACATTCGCCTCGAAATTTTTTACTAGTTTACCGCATATAGACGCGAGGACTCCCCATGCCTACAGAAAACAAAACCATCGGCCAGCAGCGCCTGGACCGAGTCATCGCTGCAAACGAATTCCTCAGGGTGATAGCCAACTGCGGCCGGTGCTTCTTTCGTAACAAGGGCGCCGGGCATGATGCATACCTCGCCCTCAATGGCCGTCGCAATATCGTCTGGCTGTTCGATGACTACACCGGGGACCGCATCAACGTTACGAGGCAAGGCCCGTGGGACGGCTTCTCGCACGGCGGCACACTGAAGAGCCTTGTCGGATCTATCGGTTCGTTCGTACTCAGCGGGAAGATGATGCTCTACGGGTATTTCCAGCCCGTGATGGATAACGGCTTCGAGAATCCATGGGGCTATGGCGACGACATCTTGATTGTTCGAGATGAAGGCGTACGCCTGGGCTTGATACGAAAGCCGGAAGATCGAAAGGAGGCAGCATGAAGCGCATCTACCTCAGCGGCCCCATGACCGGCCTGCCCGACCTCAACTTCGCCGCCTTCCACGCCATGACCACCAACTTGCGCGCCGGCGGCCACACCGTCACCAACCCCGCCGAGATCAACCCCAACGGCGGCACTTGGAACGACTGCATGCGCCGCGACATTGTCGCCCTGATGGACTGTGAAACCGTGGCCACCCTGCCCGGCTGGGAGCATTCAAAGGGTGCCCGCTTGGAAGTCCTGATCGCCGAACACCTCGGCATGAAGGTTGTGAATGCCCATGATCTGGTTACATCTCATCCGATAAATATCTAGGCAGATAAATTTTTAATAATAGCGCGCGCGCCCGTTTCTAACTCTTTATATTGAGACGTAATCTCTTTCCCACCTCTAGCTGTTTCCTTTACCAAGTTCAAGTGACGCCTAAGCCTCGGGCTCCCGTCTTCGAAAACAATATAAATCATCTTCTCAAACCATTCGGTAACAGAATCATCCAAATCAGAGGGGCGCGTAGCAAACCTAGAAATGTCTTCATCACTGAGTATTTCACACATATTGTTCCATGCGTAATTCAAGCTTTTCGAGTGCTGCCACCACAGTTCCATTCCAAAATCCTTCATCACCTCGCTTGGATCATCTTCAAGCGACTCGCTATATAAGGAGCTCATCAATTGATCTCGAACAGATATCACAAAGCGCCTGATGAAATCAGAGTCACTAGTCATATCCCTTAGCTCTTTGATCATTCGATACTTTTCTGCATGTTTAAACTGCGTGCGCCATGAATTTAATGCATATACAGCAGTGAGTGCAGCTCCAATTGTAGCTAAGCTTGAAAGAGCTCCAAGGAACGTAATAAAGCTCACCTCACCCGTTTTCGTAAAAATGAAACTAAACACAACTCCAGCGCAAAACAATAAACAACAGTAGCAAAAAATTAAATAACTGTTCGTTCTGCTCATTTCATTTCTGCCATGTTACTAAAGACTGAGAGCTTAACCTACTAACCCCTCCCCCTTCAAAGTCAGCCGCTATAGCGGCAAGGACGAAGTCATGTCTGAAAAAACCTTTTTGATCCAGCCACTGCCCATTGAGCGAGACGCGGCCGGCTGCTGGACCCACCCAGCTTGGCCATCGACTGATGACGAACTGATTCCATACGCCTGGTTCACAGATCGAGGGTTGGAGGTTCGTGAGCGGAACTTTGAGGATGACGCCCCGGATGAATTGCAAGCGGCATGGTTCGCCAGTGGCATCGCGGATTGTACGGCCTGGGCGCCGACACAGCCCGCTGGTGATGGCTGGTTCCTCTTCTCGATCCACGACACCGAAGACGGCCCAGTGTGCGTATGGGTGCGGTATGTGCCGAGCCTGCAGCGAGAAGTCGACGCCATGGCAGTTGGCAAAGATTTCTGCGGTGCGTGCGGTGACGGTTGCGGCTCTTGCCAGGTCGCAGAAGAAAGCCCGCTGGTGACGCCATGATCGCCCCTCTCTGGTTCGCCTACGTGTTCATTTACAAGGGGCCAAGACCATGAATGCACAAGTCCTCGATCCATGCAGCGCCAGCCGGATGATGTGGTTCGACAAGGGTGACCAGCGCGCTCTGTTCGGCGACATCCGCGACGAAGAGCATGTGCTGTGTGATGGCCGGGTGTTGAAGGTTGAGCCCGACGTCATCATGGACTTTCGGCACCTGCCTTTCCCTGATGCCAGCTTCAATATGGTGGTGTTCGATCCACCGCACCTGGTGCGCGCCGGCCGCGAAAGCTGGTTGCGGCTCAAGTACGGAATCCTCACCGATGACTGGAGGGACGATCTCCGCAAAGGCTTCGCAGAGTGCTTCCGGGTGCTGCGACCAGGCCAGTTCCTGATCTTCAAGTGGAACGAAACCCAGATCCGGGTCAGCGAAATTCTGACACTGACCGACGAGCAGCCGCTGTTTGGCCACAAGTCCGGTAAGCGCGAGAAAACGCACTGGATCACGTTCATGAAGGGGTCAAATCCATGAGGCGGTTCTTCCGGCGGAAAGCCGAAGCCTGGCTGATCCTGCTGGCTGCAAAGATCCTGATCGATCGCAACGTCCAGCGCGGCAGTGGTATCCCGCCGCGACAACAACGATATGTGGAGCATGGCCGAAAAGCTCGAAGCCATCGCCCAGCGCATCAGCAAAGGCTACTCCTAACCCCAATCCCCCTACATGCCTGCCGGTGAGCAACTTCAGGGCAACTGGCTGTCGACCCATCTCTCGGCTGCGGACATCGCTTCCGATATCGCCGACTGGTAGTCATCCCACGGGCCATGTAGATCAGCCGCAACCTCGCCCAGTCCGTTAATAGAGGCGGGCTCGATCACGGTGACCGAGCGAGGACTTTTGTCGTTGGGGCGCCGCCACTCGAATTTGAGGAAAAGGATGTGCCCTCGATATTCGTGAGCAATTGGGGCTTCCAGATGATGAGACAAGCGCACGACCGATGGATTAAAGAACGGACTTTCTGTTCTACGCCCTTCTTCCAACCGTAGATACGGGGGCCATACGCCACCACTCCATTCCCCTATATGCCTGCAGGTGAGCATCAAGGCTGTTTCTTGCTCTTCGCCAGCCCACAAACCATCAAAACCAAACCGGGAATCCAAAGGGCTGGCGCAGTGATCGCAATGCCGCAGATTGCCAACGGGATCCCAGTCAAAAACAAAGGGTTTCTAAACGCCTTATCCATTTCGCGCCACCTGCAAGGATTTTTCTCATTAAAGCATAAGTGCCTGCCGGAAAGCGGTGGGCCAACTTCTGCCGCCAGCGCGGCAAGGACACTCCATGTACTCAATAAAACTCACCCTGCTGATGCTGGGCGTCTTGCTGTACGTGTCAGCTACGGTCTGCTGGTTCTTCTGGCTCGGCCCGGTGCTGCTCATGGACGGCGAGACGGCCGACATTCTCTACGCCTTTGCCGGCACCTGCGCCTGGCTGCTGGTCAGCTTCGGCATTGCCATTCACATCATCAAGACAGCGCGGCCCACTGCGGGCAGCGGGAGGTAGGCATGGAAGCGGAGATCCTTTCGGATGAAGAACTTGCTGACTTGACCGGGTACAAGCACCGCGCGCACCAACGCAAGTGGCTTAAAGACCGTAACTGGGTGTACGTCGAGAGCCGCGGCGGACGCCCCTTGGTTGGCCGAATGTTTGCCCGGATGAAGCTGGGCATGGCGACCGCAACTAATGTCGATCCAAATCCGCCGCCGGCGCGCCCGGCTTGGACGCCGGACTTCTCAAGAGTGAATTGATATGCGCCCCCGCAATACAGAGAACAGGGACTTGCCGCCTGGGATGGTAAGGCGCAAGCGCCCACGCAAGAACGGCAAAGTATGGGTCGGGTACTACTATCGCGACGCAACCGGTAAGGAGATCCCCCTCGGCGGCGACCTGGGCAAGGCCAGGCTGAAGTGGGCAGAGCTTGAAGCGAAGGAAAAACCAGCCGACCTAACCACGATGAAGGGAATCTTCGACAGATATGAGCGTGACGTCATTCCGAAAAAGGGCGAGCGCACCCAGAAAGACAACCTGGCCGAGTTAAAACAGCTACGACCCACCTTCGATAGCGCGCCCATCGACTCTATAACCCCTGCCAATATCGCTGGCTACCGTGACGCGCGAACGGCCAAGGTCAGGGCAAACAGGGAAATCGCCCTGCTCTCTCACGTATTCAACATGGCGCGGGAGTGGGGCCTTACCGAACGGGAGAACCCATGCCAGGGGATCAGAAAGAACAAGGAGACACCCCGCGACTATTACGCCAATGCGGTGGTGTGGGATGCGGTCTACGGGATGGCAGAGCCTGAGCTCAAGGAAGCGATGGACCTGGGCTATTTGACCGGCCAGCGACCTGCAGACGTGATCATCATGCGCAGCGACGATACAGAGGGTGATTACTTCTTGGTGACGCAGGGCAAGACAGGCCTAAAACTGCGGATCTCGATGCGCACAGAGGCCGGGGAAAACAGCCTGGGACAATTGATCAGAGAAATTACCGAGAGGAATGCGCACCACTCTTCAAAATACCTGCTGATCAACAAGCACGGTAAGAGGATGACGAAGGGGATGTTGCGCTTGCGCTGGGACAAAGCTCGGGAGAAGGCGCAGCAGAAAGCAATTGACCAAGGGGACCCCTTGCTCGCGGCGAAGATAGGCGGGTTTCAGTTTCGTGACATTCGGCCTAAGGCGGCCTCGGAAATCATCGATATTGGTGACGCAAGCCTCCTGCTCGGACACAGTAAACAGGAGATCACGAAGAGGGTTTACAGGAGGATCGGCGCGACCGCCAAGCCCTCTAAATAGGCAAAGTTTCGGAACTCCTGCCCGAAAGTTTCGGAACGCCTCTTGTTTTCGTCGTTGTGCCAACCAAGCGCCAGAAACGCAAAAGCCCCGCAATCGCGGGGCTTTTGTGTAAATCTTGGCGGGAAACCAGGGATTCGAACCCTGGAGACGCTATTAACGTCCGCCGGTTTTCAAGACTGGCGACTTACCTATTGATTTCAAACAGTTACCCTTAAACGGTTTCCGCATCTGATATGTTTCAGTTGTTCTACAGCCCGCATAAATCAAGGGGCACGTATCAGGTTGCGGAAATGATTTACCCCTCCCCCGGCGTTCTGCCGACCGAACACGAGCTCCCCAAAAAACACAAGCTGCTAAGCTGTTCACTCCACCAGAGGAACGCCGATGCCCAACTCAGACCTGCTCCCCTCCCTTCTGTCCAAGCTCTACGAAAACCAGCTGGCCCTCGAAGCCTCAATCATCGAAATTTCGAATTGGGTAGAACAACGCGGATCCGCCGAAGTCGCAGAAAATGTTCGAGGTGCCCTACACACCATCGACGAAAATGAAGAGTTTATTAAGCTGACCCTGGCTTTACTGATGTCCCCCGACTGATCGTCGGGCGGGCAGGCAGTTCGTCGGCTTGAACCTTCCCATTGCTCGAATCTCGATTACTGTATGGGCATACAGTATTCGGATTGACTCACCATGAACCTCGACGAAGACACCTCAGCGTGGCTTGGCTGCCCAACGCCTCTCGAAATGTACCAACAGCATTGCCTGCTGCTGGAGAATGAGATCCTGGAATTGAACTTGCACTTGCGCAAGGCGCGCGCCGACATCTTCGGCCTGATCAACATGCTTTCGGAGGCCCAGGCGAAGAAAGAGGAGTTCGCCGGGTATCTCAGGCTGCGTGGAGCTGAAGCCGCCGACATGCGAAGGCAGATTGCTGACCTGACCGTCTCGGATAACGTGCATAGGCGGGAAGTTGAACAGCTCAGGAAAAAGCTTAGGCCGGTTGCGGCACCATAAATCTAAACCTGAAATAGGACTGACCTGCAGAAGATCGGATAACACCCACTTGTTAAAAAGGCCCCAACACCCTGACCAGGTGCGGGGGCCTTTTTGTTGGCACTGGAAACCACTTCCCCCTACGATGGTCTACCAATCCCCTATCGTTGGTCTTAAATGCCACTCCCATTCAGTCGTCAAGGAGCTTGCTTGATGAGTAAAAACATTGCCCATCCCGGCGGGCCGCAATATGGCAGCGGTCGGCGCAACGACTCACCCAATGGAATCAAGCTACCGTCCGATTTTCTTACCAATGCTTGGAACCGCGAAATTGACAACATTGGTCGGAACCTGAGCATACCGATGATCCAGCAGCACGTCGCGCGGGCCACGGGGTTCGCTTGGGGGCTGCGCGCGGCTGATTTGGTCAACGAAGACATGCACAAGGCGATGGGCGAAGCTATTGGTCTAGCTGAACAAGCAGCTCTTGTGCGTTTTGAGCGAGGTAGCGATGAGCGCGACTGATTACTTTGATGACGTTAGCCTCCCGGTGCTAATTCGTACACATACCGCCAGCCACCTAGCGCGCATGGCTCGCGCTCCTGACTTATTGACACTTAGCTTTGCGGTGGAGCGTGCGGAGGGTTTTGTAGAAGGTGTAGAAGCCGCTCGGGGACTGACTCCCGCCACGATTGAGGCATTGCTCGTGCTTCTAGACAATGCTGCTAAGGTGCGACGCCAGGAACTGACGCCCTGATTGGACCTGCACAGCCGGGCACGCTCGGGGTTATTGGTATCAACGCAAGTTATCAACCTAAATTTCCATCGACAAACTTGTGATCCTGCGCAGCTCAATCAGGCCTATCAGGTTGATAGGAATGGCTATCAAGCGTCTGAAAATGATTTTTGATTAAGCCCCGTATGATTTGCGAAACAGTTTTATCTTGATCCTTCGCAGCCTTTACCAATCGACTTTTTGTCGACTCATCAATCAGTAGCGTGATCCTTTCATCATTCTTGTGCATTCGGGCTCCATCTGCCACGCCAAAACCGTCTTACAATCCTACAGCTTAAACAGCTATAAAGTTCTTATTATCTGGCTTGAGAGCCAGCACTACCCTCTCTAATAACTCTGTATGCATGCTCACATGATAGACCAGCTATTTTGGCCCGGTCATAAGCCGCTGCCAACTCTCCCGCTCTTTTATCAGCCCGCTGGAGCAGGTCGGAGAGCACCATAGCGGCGCTGATGGCTGACGCGCCTCGATGGGTAGCTCCGGGATCGCCACAGGCAGCAGCGGCAAGCTTACCGGCTTCGATGTGCAACCGCACACCAGCAGTATCAGCGTTACTGGCATCCACAGCTGCAGCCTTATTCTGTTCTCGCGCATAACTTCCCGCCTCGTTCACCGCCACTTGGCGCCGTTGCTCTTCCTCTCGAGCAGCGATCACTGCCCTTTCCTTCGCGATTGCCTGCTCAGCGTCCCGGTCTGCCAGTTGCTTCTCATAACGCCAGTCCTGCACCTGCCACGCCGCGCCGCCGGCGCAAGCCATCAGCACCAAGATCAGCAACGCCAATCCCGCCAGTCTCTGCGCCGGCGTCATGCCAGCACCTGCAGCGCCTTTTCATACAGCGCCTGGCGGTCTACCTGGCCATTGAGCCCGCCATTGATGCGGCGGGTGATCTTCGTGAAATCCTTCTGGTCTGCCAGCGTATTCAGCCCGCGCGTGGACCAAAACCACGCCGCCGACATCGCGGCATGCTGGGGCAACTCCAAAAGCTCAGGTTTGCCGATCAGATCCAGGCCCAGCGCCTCACCGCACGCGACGTAATTCGCCCGGCCGGTGACCTGGATAAGGCCCCGGCCTCGGAACTTGGAGCCGTCACCCTTGACGGTGTTACCCAGATCCGCGCGCCCTTCATATCCGAGCTGCTGCGCCGTCGGCCCCCAAATCTCGCGCACCCACCGCAACTGGCCCGACTCATGTCCGACCTGAGCGATGAATGCAGCCACCCGCGGCATGCCGACAATGGAGTAGCGACCCATCGCAGTGTTTAACGCGGAAACGAAAACGCCGGCTTGGCAACCGGCGTTCGGGAGGATTTGCAGCAACTGCTGCTCGGTGATCGGCATACGTTTCTCCAGGCGAAAAAAAACCGCTCAAGGCGGCTGTGGTGTATTTGCGTTGGTCAGGCTTCGGGCGTTACGGGATCTTCCGCAGGTTGTGCTTCCTGTGGCATCTCCACCGCTGGAGCATCAGGCACCAGAATGTGCAGCGTGATCATGTGCTTCAGGTCGTATGGCTTCCCGTCCTTGGTCACCGTCACGACCAGCACATCGTCATCGAATTGAATGTCCACGTCCGCCCGAGAGTCCACCTGGTTGACGGTGTAGCCCCAACCATCATCCACTGGCGGGAACGGAACCATGCCGAGGCATCCTGTGATGTGATACACGCCAACCGAATCGCGGGATGATCCAACCACCCCGGCGCCATTGGTCACGAAGTCGTAGGTCGCGCCAGTCGCCCCGAGGACATTGATTGCTGCTCTTGCCATGGTCAGATCGCCTTCAAGGTGCCGTCAGCGGCACGCGTGGTGTTGGTGTCGTCATAGATTTTCCGCCACGGCGTGGTAGCGCCGTTCGCCAGAGTGACGCGCGAGTAGAGGCTGCCATCGAGGATGTTCGCTGCGAGCTCACTTTGACGAAATCCTTCTGGATACTTGATCGTTATCAGCGTTGAGTAAGGGGCGGCGGCTGGAACGTCAGCATTGCTGCTGGTCGTCGAGAACTGTGTCTTCTGCACCAGGCTCAAGGCTGTTCCCTGAGGGATTCCGATAGCCACGCCAAGCAGCCCGCCCGCGCCAACCGCCATTACGTTCCCGGCCGCCGTACCAACAGTCGCTGTAGCAGCCGAGCCAAGGCCAAGGCCCGCACGAGCATCCGCTTGGGTTTTTCCTCCGGTACCACCTTGCGAGACTGAGAGCGCCGTTGTTAAACCTGACAAACTGGTGATATCAGTATTTGCACCGGCGCCCGGCAGCTTTTTCCAGGCACGCCATGAAGAAAGCGACTGCGTCCGGAAGTATTTAGAATCTTCATCAAGGGCCAAGAATTCCTGGCCGGCGAATGTTGCATTTGATCCCGGGTGGACGATCAACACCCCCACCTTTCGGGTGCCGAGAATGAGGAAATTCCCCAAGTACTCCCCACCGGCGCGATAGTCATCCGGGTTTACGTCACCCAAATAAGGCATGTTGTCCTTTGCGCCAAGCCCGCCGTAGCCCACAGGCAATAACCGCCCAGGCGTCGTATCCGAAAGGCTTGTCGCGATGTCGGCGGTTATCGAAGTGCCAATCGTGGTGCGACCGGTCCCGCCCTTTGATACGGGCAAAATATCGTAATTGCCAGTGGTGCCCAGCGCTGCCAGCTTCGGCCCGAACTGATTGTTCAGGTTGTTGAAGGCATCCGAGAGCATCTTGTCATAGCCCTGCACCGGCATGATGGCGTAGGCACCACCGCTGACTGACGGGCCTTTGTACGCAGGAATGATCGAAATGATCGTAGCACTCGCGACGTTGCCAACCTCATAAGTGAAGCCATCAGGCCCGATGAACGAATCGCCGTTTCTGCTGCTCGCGGCGAAGTCCACGCCGATTCCAACTACTGTATTGCTGTTAGTTTGAACAGTGACCGAGCCCGCTCTTTGCCAAACCATGTATTTCTCCATGAAAACAATTATCTAACGGCAGCATAAATACTGCCCCAAGACTTGGACATCAGAATCACAAACCCTACCAAAATCATTGTGGCATTGGCTTTGCGAACAATAATGGAAGAAACAATGAATCCGTTCGAAAATCTCCAATATTCTGAAGATAAACCGACACCGTGTTGGCGGCGTAATTGAAACCACAGCTGAGTTTAGAAAACGTATCATTACCCGGAAGATCATATGCAATATTATTGATAAGCATATAATCGCCGGTATTGAATGAGGCAGGTGCTAGATACGTGTAAAGCCATCTGCCGGGCGATGGATTTTCTGCACTGACAAACGTCCATGTAGTGACTACACTTGTGAATTGGGCACAAGGCGTTCCATTGTCAAATAAAAGCTTTGAATTACCATTCCACAACCTCAATCCATATCCTGCAGTCGGCTTTGATTCGTAAGCGGCTAAAAAATAATTTCCAACTCCAGCCGCTTCATTAACAAAGCCAGTCCAATTACCGGGCCCACCAAGAAGCCTGACCCATTGAAAACCGCCGCTTACATCTGGCCTCGCAAAAATTAAAGGGGGTTCAAGCGAGGTGATTGGCGTTGGAAATGCGGCACCTTTAACACCATTCTCCCCATACCTTGCGGAGTACAGTACAACAAGCCTGGAAAACTCAGAGTCGAGTGTTACTACGCCTGAGCTATTGGTAAATGTGAGACCATACGTCATTTCAACCTCACTTATATTTTAATACCAGCAGCCTTTGCGTGCTTATACCAATTCGTCCATTCGGCATATTCCTGTTTGAGAACCAAACCCTGACCCCACCCGATAATACTTGGGCATCAAACTGAGAGTTGCGAGCATTTTGACTACTCGTACTTCCGGACCAGGGCTCGTTGGGCAAGCAAATGGCCGTGTGATTTGAAGGCTCTACTCCTGGGATTGCTATGTACACACTCCGACCTGAACCTGGCACTGAAGAGTCTATAAGCGCCGAGTAAACCACCCTTACAGTGAAAGAGTTTTCATCCAGTTGAAGACCGCCCGCCCCCCCCCAAATCCTTGCTCCATAACTCATTCACTTAAATCTCCGATTTGAACGCGTTTGATGCCGTTAACATCCCAAAACCGCAACGATCGATTCGTCATAATCGAGCGGCCTTGACCAGGAACCACCCCGTTAATCTCAAACGTTCCGTCGAAGAACAACTTCCATCCACTGGTACCCGCCACGTAGTTATTCGACTGGATGTAGTTGCCGATCTTCGCGTTAGTGATGGTTCCGTCCTGGATAAAGGCCGAGCGGATGAAGGTCTGCCCGCCGGTGACCGAGAACGGCGACACCGGCGTGCCGTTGGCCAGGTTCAGCAGCATGAAGGTGTCGGCCCGCACGACGAACTGCGACGACACCCCGGACGGATCGACCTGCAGGCCCAGGCCAAACGATGCGGCGTACTTCTGGCCGCCCGCGGCGGTCTCCATCTTCACAGACCAGATCGTCGACAAATCACCGCTCAAGTCGGCTACAGCCTTGCTCGTGGTCTGAATGGTCGCCTCGTTGGCCCCCACTTTTGCATTGAGCTGAGTGAGGCTTTCCGCCGTAGCCGTGCGATCGGTTGCCGTCACGCGCTCAAGGTTGGTGAGCTTGGCGCCGTTGTCACCGACAGAAGCGTCGAGTGTGGTAAGGCGCTGCGCTGTTGCCTCTTGGGCAGACGATCTAACCGACTCTTCCCGAGCAATAGCCGCCGTACTCGACCAGCCTTTGAGCGCATCGATCTTGGAGCCGTTACCTGAGTCGTCCCTGGTCGCCGCGCGCAGAGCATTTAGCGTCGAGGCCTGCGCAACTACCTTGCCGTCGACGGTCTCGATGTTGGTCTTGTTCAGCTCCACCTGCTGCGCCAAGGCGCCGACAGTGCCGACGGTCTGCCCAACGTCGAGCCAGAAAGCGGGATTCGGCGGTGGGGTGTTTGTCGGCACGTCTGCAGTGGCCTGGTACAGCCTTTGGCCCTGGCGCACGGTGTCGCCCGCGACGTAGGTCTTCTGCGCGTCGTACAGCAGGATGTCGTCGAGCGCGTCGATCTGGTCCTGCAGGCCTTGGATCTTCTCAAGATCACTGAGAACGTCCTGTCCAAGCTCTGTTTTGCCAACCTTCCCGGCCAGAGCCGATAGGTAGGCGGTGACGTCGTTCGACGTTGAGGCTGGCACGTATAGAAACGCGCTTTTGCCGTAGGCGTTCTTGGAGCGGATGAAGTAATAATAGTTGGTGTAGAAGGCCAATCCCGTGTGGGTAAAGCTGAGGCCCTGCCCCAAATAGGTAGCTTCGCCAACTGTCGCCTGAGGCGTTACGCTGAAAAAGTACTCATAAGTTCCGCCATTAAGGCCGTGCAGAACATTGTTCGGGGTTAGCGTGATCGAGGTGATCGAGGATTGAACCGAGCAAGACTCAGGGATTGCCGGACCCTCGATGCTCACGGTAATTGTCGCTTCGCCTGACCGCGCCATAGGCCCGATGGCTGCCACGCTCATCGTGTAAGTGCCGGATGGCAGCGCACTGATCTGGCACTGATTGCTCACAGCCTGGATCGTATGCGATTGCGCCACGCCAGAGCCCTGGCGGACGATGATGGCGTACTCTGAAACGATGCCCTCGGGCGCCTCCCACGAAAGAACGCCCTGCACCACCTCCGCGGTGGTGTCCTGCGTCCAGACTAATCCTGTCGGCGAGCCGAGACCGCCGGACGGAAGATTGATAAACCCTAACGGGTCATACGGCTGCCCGACTGCATCATCAAAAATAGCCGCCTCATACTGCTGGACCTGAACGTTACAGCCCTCGCTGTCGCCCATGGACCAGTTGGTCACGATGAACTCGCCGAGAATGTTGAGCGACGGCAGGTTGACGCGCACCACGCGGCCGGGCCGGCAGTTGTAGCCGGAAAAGTTCATAGGGATGGTTATCACCCCACCCGCCCGCCGGCGCCGCAATTCGATATTCGCCAGGCGTTGCGGCTGGTAAGCATCAGTTACGTAGGAATAAGTAAGCGTTTCCGCCGCCTCACCACCATCTTCCGCAATCCACTCGGCGATGCTGACTTCGGGATAATCCGTTTCGGTCCAAGACTGTGAGGGGTCAATAAAGGTGCCGCGCACGGTATTGATGGCTGAATCATTGGTTGGCTCGGTGCTGCCTCCGATCGTACCGATGACCATGTCTTCTGTGATTTCGAAGTCGTATGGCCCGTAGTAGGCGCCGGCCTGCAGCATCCATCGCCCGCCAACACGGATCAAACGACCTGCACATGCAGCCTCGAGCTTTTGCAGCACCCCAGACTTCAACTCGTCCGCACCGATGACACACGCACTGCGGTATCGCTGACTTACAGATCCATCGGCATTGGTCACAGCCTCGTCACAGACGTTCGCTGCGCTGGCAAATGTCGAAAAAACGATCTCGTCATCTGGAACACTGCACCGATTGCGCAGATACCAGAGGATGTGCAGCGCCGTGTTTGGACTGTAACCGCTGGTGTTGGTGCGCGGATCGAAAACGTCATTGCGACCACGCACGATGAAGCGCACATCAGGAATACCCGACGGGAACTTCACGGAGCTATACATCAGCGACAGCCGTACAAAAGACAAGCCGCGGCCAATCTGAGAGTCTTTCCAGTCGGGGCAGTTCGCCTTCAGAAAAGAATTCACCTGGGTAGGGTTTACGACCAGCTCATAGCTCGCAAAACCAGCAAAAGAGGCGATAGGCTCTTCGCCAAGGTATATGTTTTCGAGTGCATCCACAGCGCCTTCGCACAACACATACACCAGGTGGAGCCATTCACCCTCCGTCTGTGCGCCCCTCTGCTCTTGAGCCCACACCAGTACGCCACCGGTTGCAACCCGACCGAGAATGAAGCGGACAGGCGCTTTCGAAGAGCGAACTGTTTGAGCTGATGGCTCGTTGTCCCGCAAAGGAGACTTGGTGTTCAGCTTTTCCTGCTGTTCTGCCGCATAGAAAGCCAACCCGGCTCCGATAACGGCGCCTACCGGTCCGCCCTGCACAAAGCCAATGACTGCGCCGACGACGACCTGAGCAATTTTCTTAACGCCACCGCTCATTAATCAACCCTCCAGGCAGCCCTCGGCTCGCACTCAATGCGGTGGGCTCCATCCTCGGTTGCCGACCAGTAATCACCCGCCCAAAAGACAGCCATACTTCGGCCGCCAGGGGCGTCATACAGCACCACGTCGCCGCGCTGGATAAATGCCAGCGATACCCTTTGAAAGCAGGCGTCCCAGGCAGCTTCTAGGCTCCCGTGCTTGCGCTTCAGTTGACGCTTGGCACCGGCCTCGGTTTTATATTTGCCGCGATAATCGGAGGCGGGATCGATACCGCATACCGCTTCAGCGCAGTCCGCGGCGAACAGGCAGCAGTCAAATTCGCCCCACGAAAAAGGCCGCCCTTGGGCAGCCTTGATTGTTTCGTTGAGTCGTGTGGTCCAGTCTCGATGCCGCATCGCTAACTCCCGTAGTTGAATGCCGGAGCGTCCTTGCTGGAACCCCAGTAAATCGGCCACTCGGACATTTGCGCGATGGCGTAGAAGAACCGATCGCCCTGGTGCCGGGCGCGGTGGTTTTCGTCAGTGAAGCGCTCGGTGCCGGTGCGGCTCCATTCAGCCATTCGGTCTACCACTGGAACCGTGATGCTGTTGCCTTCCTGGCCAGTGCCGGCGAACGAGAATTTTGCGGCGTCCATACGCCCAGAGAACAAAATATCAGCGGCGTAGTTGCCAGCCTCATCGAACACGATGAACAGGACCTTGGCCGCCCTCCCCCGACAGCCACGGATATTTGTCTCGGACAGGATGTAGGCGTCGAGGCCGCTCAGAGTCAAATCTACCGACATAGGCGAACCTGAATTGTCGCTTTCCTGCGACTGGCTGACCTGGCCGAAGTCGCCGACACCCTCGTAGGTGATCCCATCCACCACCAGTTGGCCGGTTCCGGTGTGCGCAAACACCATGCCGTCTACGAAGTCCAGCTGGACCGCGTACACAGGCATAAACTTGCCGGTGGCGATGATATTCACCACGCTCTGACTGAATGGAAAGGCAGACGGCATTAGAAGGCCTCCCTGAATTGCAGCGTGCAATTCGAAACGATTGGCTGAATGGTTACCTGGTGGGTGTCGTCAACACGCCGCATCTCCGAATAAGGGTTTCGGTACTCAACTGCCGTGCCGGGAGTCAACGTTTTCCGAATGCGCTTATTGAGCGAAACGGTGACCTGCCCTTGTGCATTTGAAGTTGCGGTTTGCACGGCTTCAAACATCTCGCCGTTTATTGTCAGATAGTCACCAAGCGAAAAAACCCTCGCATTGGGTGTTACCCCGCCAATGACGACAGCCATGGCTTGAGCGATGCCAGATACAACAACGGGTGCCCCGATATTGTCACTGCGAGTACGCGTGATTGCTGGGATTTTGACCGTGCCGAACATCCCATTCAGGCGCCCGAGGAGCGCCGTTAGCTCCCTCTCGTCCTCATCAAAGAGTACTCCAAATGTCAGAGTGCAGACCCAGTAGGCGCCAGGATACCCAACAATCTGCTGGGCATTGGATAGCGTCGACGTAAACGCCCTGTTGTTGTAGGTCATCCCCCACGCCGTCTCACTGGGCTCTAACAGTACAGGCCAATCAAGAGCCATGGTTTCTCCTACAGCCGCTTAACGGCGCGCGATCATTTGGCGGGCAGGCCCGTTCTGTTTGAAGTCGTTGAGCACCAACTGGTACCCAGCTTGGGCTCCATCTTGCGCAGCACGCTTGAGCTCATCCCTGGAAACACCATTCGCATCCCCACTGAAATGAAAGTGCTGCGTCACGCCTGCGAGACTTGTGGTCGTTGTGGAAGAGTCGGACTGCGACGTGCCTCCGACCATTCGCACGCCAAGAGACCCGTCAGAGGCGCGAGTCAAAGGCATGATTGCCTCCGGCCCGGCCTCGGCGAAGATTCCAGCGCCCTTAGCGAAAGCGAAGGTCTGTGGCGTGTCGTAAACCCCGCCGGAATAAGAGGATAGACTTGCAGAGTTGTAAACGCCGCCTTTGGCGTTGGCCACCATAGCGCCCTCGCTAAAACCAGTCATGGTTCCCTGCCCTAACGCCTGGCTACCACCAGAGAGAAAGCCGAACGCACTACTCAAGAACCCGGCGGCAGCCTGGCGAACCTGAATTCGGATGAGATCCGAAATAATAGAGTCAGCCATGTCCTTAAACGACAACTTGCCTGTTTTGACGAAGTTTACGATGCCGTCTTCCATGCCGGTGAAGGCGCTGGTGAACATCTGCTTGGTTTGACCAGCTACGTCAGCAGCCTGAGCGACGTAGTCCTCGAACGCATCCGAGGCGCCATTGACCCAGTTTGACTGCGCAGCATCAAGTTGAGCGTAGTAATTTTGTTGAGCTGCGAGGCGCTTACCGAGTTCATCCTCGAGAACCTTGGTTTCGCTCGCATAAAGCTCCGGTGAAATTTCCCCGCTATTACGCTGCTTGACCAACTCATTTACGTCAGCGGCGTACTTCTGACGAAGAGCCAAGTCAGCCCGCATCCGGTCGCGGGCCTTGTCGCCCATCCCCACGCCCGCCAGCTCCTGCTCAAACCCGTCCTTCGTGGTTTGGGTTGTCAGCGCCTGGGCATTCTTGAACGCCGTCAGCTTCAGGTCGTCCTCGTTGGCCTTCTTCAGTTTGTTCAGCGTATCCAACTCAGCGGCCATGCCCTGGAGCTTTTTCTTCTGCGCTTCGCTCAGCTTGCCGAGCTTCCCTTCCTGGAGCTCGAAGGAAAGCTTCATCACCTCCGT
The DNA here is from genome assembly GCF_002813445.1 of Pseudomonas tolaasii NCPPB 2192. Lineage (NCBI taxonomy): Bacteria > Pseudomonadati > Pseudomonadota > Gammaproteobacteria > Pseudomonadales > Pseudomonadaceae > Pseudomonas > Pseudomonas tolaasii. The sequence continues at coordinate 4,245,112 of NZ_PHHD01000001.1, read as the reverse complement.
TGCTTCGTTCTGCTTGTTGCCGGTGGTGTTGATCAGTTCGATCTGGCGCTTGTAGCCTTCCTCGGCAGTGGCGAAATCCTTGACCTGCTTCTTTGCTGCCGACTCCTCCGAGCTGGCATTCTTCTGCTTGGCCTTAGTCGCATCCGCATCGGCTTTCTTTTGGTCATCAATAGCCTTGGCCCGAGCGCGAATCGACGCGGCGAGAGCGCTTTGGGTATCGATGTTTTCTTTCAGAATTACGCGCTCAGCAGCTTCAGCAGCAGTCTTGTCCTGCAAGGTGCCAAGCTGTTTTTCAAGCTGCTCAAGATATTTCTCGCCGGCGGCCGTAGCGGCAGCAGCGGCAGCGGCGTTCTTGCCAAGCCCGTCTGCCGACTTATTGTTCTCCGCTGAGAATGCAGAGAGCGCAGATTGATTTGCCGCTAGGGTGGCGGTGAGCTTTTCAACATCGCCTGCGCTCTCCTCGATCCCTTGCGCCATGGACTCGGAAACCACGGCGGGAAAGGCTCGAACTTTGTTCGCGACACTGGCCCAGTCAACTGCTACTCCGCTGGCCGAATCCTTCGAGGCCTTCTTGACGATATCCAGGGCAGCCTGGGCATCCTTTGATAAGCTGACGAAACCGGCAGCAAGACCGGAATCCTGGCCAGCTGCACCAGCATTACGAAGACTGCTTTCGAATTTGTCCGCAATCGCGCCGGAAGATTCTTCGACCTTGCGCTGGGTCTTTTCGATTTCGGAGCGTAGCTCTCGCAGGGTGACGGCCTGAGTTGCCCGTCCAAGCTCGTTGAATTTCTTGATCAGCACATCAAGTGGCGCTGACAGGTCTCCCAGCTTTTTCTCAAGAAAACCAGTGTTGTCGCGAAGAGTAAGAAACGCCGTCGCCGCGCCTATTGCCAGCATTGCTACACCGGCCGGGCCGCCAAGAACGCCGAGCAAAGTCGTTGACGCGCTTCTCACGCCTGCTTGAGCGGTGGCAACTGCGTTCGTTGCGCGCGCCTCAACCGCTCGGGCTTCCGCCAGTTGCAGAGACATCTGTGTTTGAACCGCAGTGCCGCGGGCCGCAATAGCCTCTTTCTCCGCCAAGAAAACAGTGGTCTGCGCTTTCTGTTGCTCCGCTTGCGCAACGAGCAATACAGATGCGGCCTGGGCTTTCCTCGCAGCAGCGTCCTGAATAGCTGACTTGACCGCCACCGCCGCGTTTCCAGCAGCCGCACGACCGTAGCCAGCTAAGGCCCCAATAGCTGCGAGAATCGCAACGTCTGCGAGCGTTTCAAAGTTTTCGCCAACAACTCCAATGCCGCTTGCCAGAATGCCCGTGGCATCTGTGGTTTCGTTCAGCTTCCCGACGTAAGTGGTGAAAGCGTTTTGCAGGTTTTGCACCGCGTCTCGTACAGCGACACTCATTCCGTCCGCAAGAATCCCGTTTGCTTCCGCAGTCTTTTGCAGGCCTGCAGTCAGGGTATCCAAGCTAAGCTTGCCTTGTGCGCCAAGGCTGCGGATTTCTTCGGCCGACTTTCCGGTCGATTTGGCGACGGTGTCCACTACCGTAGGCATCGCGGCAAGTATTGATTGCCATCCGTCAGCCTCAACCTTTCCGGTCTGAAGCGCCTTCGAATAAGCATCGATAGCCGAGCTGGCTTTATCTGCCGACGCTGAGTTGGTGACCAGTAGAAAGCTGAAACTATCCATTACGTCCAGCGCCTGGCTGGTGTTGTAGCCCATGGATTTGAGGCTTTCCGAAGTTCGGATGTATAGCTCTTGCGCTTCAGCGAGAGGCCGATAAGTGCGCTTCGCAGTCTCCAACAGACGCTGTTGCACCTGCTCGTATTCGCCGACACTGCTGGTTGCCATGCCTATACGGTCGGACATCTGGCCGTATGAGTCGGCGGCCTCAATGATCTTACCGATACCGGCAGCTCCGATCGCTGCCGCCAACGCAGTCTTGATCAGTCCGGATGCGTTCTGGGCTCGCTCTCCAGCGCGATCAAAAGCGGTATCAACTTGCCCCAGACTTTTGTCGATCTTGCTGGAAGCTTGGCCAACGCTGGAATCTGCACGGGCCATTTCTTGGCGAAGTTGCGCCGTAGTGGCCTCGATGCGGACAAGCATTCCCTGTACGTCGGTATCGGCCATGCTTTTCTCCAGGCATAAAAAAACCCGCCGGGGCGGGTGTTAAATTTGATAAAAATTAGTGGCAGAGCTTGGACCAAGCCTTCTCAAATTCACTTGAGGTCATGCGATCGTCGCCCGCAAAAACCACCATTTCTTTAGTGGCCGCGATGAATCTCTTGAAGCCGACATACCCGCCGAAGGAGTTTTTAGAGTTGACCTCGCCGCAAAACCCTTTCTGATTACGAAACTCAGCGCTTTCTGGATCTTTCAAAACCCCAGATACAAACTCCCTGGCCACGCGCTGATATCGTATTTCGGTCATTTCGGCCTTATTCCTGGCCTTATCGGCCTCGGATTGGCCGCATGCCGCCAGCAACAAAAAAACCGGCAGCGCCATCAGCAGCTTTTGCATTCGTCAATCCCTCGTCTGTAATCGGGGAAGACTATCAAAACGCTACGCTGCCTGCCTCCCTGTGAGCGCCTGCCGCAGCTTGTCCGCCACTGTCGACGCAGATGGCTTATCGGCCTTGGCCTTGGCCTTTCCACCGCCGAAGGGATTCGTCATCTGCGCCCATTCGATCTTGGCGTCCATGGCCAGGAAAAGTTCAGGGAGCGGCACCCGCCAGGCGACATCAGGCGCCCATCCAAGCCATCCGACAGCAACGGCGTAAAGGCGATCTACATAGCTTCCATTCTCTACAGCGCTTACGCCTTCGCCGGCTGATCCTTTCCCGGCTGTGCGCCTCGAGGGTTGTAAAGCGCGACCAAGTACGCATTAAGCTGGGTAGCGACCTCCAGCACGCCCTCCTGCCATACCTGCTCAGAAATAGGTGCAGCGGCTTTACCACTCAGTCCAGCGCCGCCGGCGATAATCACTGCGCATCCTTCAATACTCAGAGAGCTGATTGCCTGCGAAGCCCCGCGCAGCCCGCCGAAGTGGGCTTCGATAGCGCGCACGGCGCTGAGCGTCGGGGTCAGTGTGTAAGTCTCTTCGCCGAGCCTGATCTCGACGGTACCGAAAAGGGTCTTGCTCATGCGTCGAATCCTTGGGGTTCGGGGCCGAAGCCCCTCGGGTTAGGCCGCGGCAGCCGGGAGAATTTCCAGGATGTCGGAGTTGATGCCGATCGTTACGTTGCGGCGAACCACGTTGTCAGCGGCGCCGGCGGCGACGGTGTTGTTCATCACCTTGCCACGCAGGTAGAAGGTGGTTGGCAGCAGCGCCGGGGTGGCATCGGGATCGCCATCGTTCAGCGTGATCTTGATGTTGTAGTCGCCCTTGCTTCGATCCTTGTGAGCGATCTTCAGCTTGGCCTGGCCCAGGTCGCCGTTGTCGAGGCCGATGGCCAGGGTCAGGTCACCGGCATCAGCGGTGCCCTTGTACTTGCGTACGCGGCCATTGCGCAGCGAGGTGAAGGTCACGGAGCTGAACGTGTCACCAAACTCGCCCAGGTCTTCAACCTCGCCAATATCGACGTAGGTGTCCGCCTTGTAGAGCGCTTCAGTGTCCGCGCCGTTCTTGCTACCGATACCGATCCGGCAGCCGGCGGCTGTGTTGAGGTTGTCTTCGGCCATGGGGGTTCCTCCAAGGGCACATTGGATAAAGCCGCGGTGCGGCCGGGTGTTGGGTTTAGTGGGTGGTGATGATGCGGACCGTAATCGACCCCTGGTACGTGACGCCATCAGCATCGCGCTGGGCGTCAGCCTGATCGACCCGGACCGAGACAGCGCGGCCAACAGTCAACGGCAACCGGCGCTCATCCAGAGCCGCGACAACCTCGCCGATTATGCGCTTCACCTCGGCTTGTCCATGGGCATCCGACCAGACCGACAGGTAAATCATGCGCTGTTCGCGCTTCCTGCCAGCGATAGGCGAAATGTTGGTGGATATCTCGCGGTCAATGGAAACGTAGGGCATCGGCGAATCCATGGGCGCGCCATCGTAGGTCGGGCATGAAACCTCGGCCGCAAGCCTGGCGAACAGCGCCTCCTGCAGCGCAACAGACGGATCAGCCATTGGTAAGCCCCTTGCTCGCCTTGCTCAGCGTTCGACCGATGGCCGCCTTGATGTTGGCCACCACATACTCCCGGTTAACGTCCTTCGCTGGGCGAAGCCATGGATGCGCGGGGCGCGCGGGGATGTCCGGGTACTTGCCGAAGAAGTTGGTGCCATCGGCCTTGTTTGTCGGGCGACGAGTTCGGCCACCGGCGCGCTTGTTGCCGGTGTAGCCCTTGGTCCCGTACTCGACGAACCGAAGGTAGAAGAACCGTTGCTTGTTTTTCTTGCCACGGATACCGATCTGGGCGTCCAGGCCGCTTTGCGAAACAAACACCGTCAGGGCGGCAGCAGCGGCGCCAGTGTCTTTCGGGATCAGGTTTTTCATCGTCGAAAGAATGCGCTCGGCACTGTCGCGCATCACCGGTGCCAGCTCGTTATCCATGGACTGATGGAGTGTGCGTAGCGTGCGGCGAAGCTTGAAATCGCCGGACATGCGCGAGCGGCGGGCGGCCATGGATTACTCCTTGGCCTTTCCGGCCTTTTCAGGGGCGGGAGGCGTATCAGGCGCAGGCTCGACCAAGCCGCGGCCCACCAGGTCGGCACCAAGCTTGGCGTCAACCGTGAATTCTTCACCCTTCTCCCGGTCGCCGGTAGCGCCGGACAGGGTGCCCAAGGCAATAACTCTCATGATTAACCTCTACGGATTGGGTACGTTCGAACAAAGAAGCCGAAGCATGTCGCGCTCGTTGTTCGGCAGAGCGGCTTCGATCAGGTAGGTGGTGGTGACTCCATTCGCCTGGTAGACCAGGCGATTGCCTGAGACCGCATCAGGGCGGGGATGCATGCGAACCTCTGCTGTTACAACCGCTTTCAGTTGCTCGGCTACGGGTGATACTCGCCCCGTCGGCAATGTAATCTCCGACCAGAGTTTGCCCACTTCGACCCAGGCGATATCAAAGCCGCCTGTTTGGTTCTTGGTGAGCACTGGCTTGAGCATCGTACCCCGGTGGCGCAGCGGTCCGGCTCTCATACATTCACCCAGCGGTGAGGCTTCCACAGAGCATTGGTTGCCATTGGCAGTTCCGCAGTAATCGTTCCGACCACCACAGTCTCGCGGCTGCTATACCAGTGTCCGATCAGCAACAGCGCTCCTTGCTGGATGCCCTTGGTCATCAACAGCGCATTACCGACCGGGTCAGGCAAGGCCGTTGCAGGGTCGACGAGCGTGCGATTGGTCCAGGTCTCAAACGCGCTGAGGGCTGCATCCGTGTAGCCCTGAATCAGCGCATTCTCGTCGTCATGGTCGACCCGTAAGTGAGCCTTGACGATGGGGAGATCAATCAACCTTCGGTACCAGCGCCTGAAGAACTTCTTTGTTGGCGGCCGGATCGAACTCAATTCCTTTTCCGGTGAGCCATACCTTCAGATCGGCGACTTTCATCTTGAGCGGGTCGGTTTCTTTCTGCGCCTCGACCGCCGCGTCAATCTCTTCCTGCGAGCTGCGCGATACGTACCCCTCAGGTGGGTAATTCACCGCCAGGTAGCCGGCCGCGACAAACTCAGCGATGGTCGGGCCATCCAGCTTCAGACCATTGGCGTCCAGTTGATTGGGGTAGGACGCAACACCCAGGTGCTCGACCGCAACCAACGCGCATCGCTCCGAGACATCCTGTTCGCCGGCGCCAACCTCAACTACATGGTTGCCATCGACAGAGAATGGGAACGGCTTTTTCACAATAATGATCGGCATAAATCCTCCAGCAGGCTGGGCGCCCGTAGGCGCCCGCCCATTTAGGCAGCGGCGCTCAGGGTGAGAATCTTCACGGCCTGGGAGTCGACCAGCATGCCGCCGACGCGCTTGGTGGTGTAGAAGCCAACGAATGGCTTGTTGGTGTAGGGGTCGCGCAGCACGCGGGTGCCGATACGGTCCACCACGGTGTAGGCGCGCTTGAAGTCACCGAATGCAATGGCATTGGCATCGGCGGCGACATCCGGCATGTCTTCGTTTTCGGTGATGCCGTACCCCAGCAGGACCGAAGGTGCGCCCGCTTCCAGGCCAGGGCGCCACAGGTAGTTGCCCTCGCTGTCCTTCAGCTTGCGGACGTAGGCAACAGTCAGGTTGCCCATCATCCAGGTGCCATTGGCGCGATAGCCAGCCTTGAGGGCGTGAATCAGGTTGATCAGGCTGTCACCAGTAATCGCACCGGCGGTGCCGCTCAAGAGCTTTTGCAGGACGCCGAAGGCGCGAGCGTCGTCGTCTTTCACGTCCAGACCATAAGCCAGCAGACCTTTCGGCTTGTTGACGCCATCGCCTTTCAGGAAAGCATTGCCTTCCTTCTCAGCGAAGTCGCGAGCAACCTCGCCATTCAACCAGCCCTCGGCATCGAAGAAGATGTCGTCAAGGCTGGTCTGAGTGGCTTGTGGGTTGGCGTACAGTTCCCCCATAAACGCAGAGATGTTGCCCAGTTTTGGAGTGTTGGTTGCCGGACGAGCATCGGTTTCACCCACCCAGCCCGCGCCGTTACCGCCGAGGTTCACCAGACGCTTGTAGTCCGGACTGCCAACGGTGATCTGGTTGCAGACCTGGCGCATAGGCGAGGTGTCGCGCAGCAGTTCGATGATGCTGCGGTCAAGCTCTTCGGGCACTGCGAAGCCGCCATCTGCATCAACGCCGACCTGCAATGCCTTGGCCTGCAGCTCGCCCAGACCAGTCTCGATACCCTTGCGCACGAACTGCATGAATGCGGTCTTATGCTCACTGGCGGCCTTGGTGCCGGTACCGTCAGGACGCTTGAGGGACAGCAACTCTTTTTCCAAGTTGCTCTTCAACACATCCAGATCACTCAGCTTTTCGTTGAGCGTATCGACCTGGCCGGACAGCTTGCCCTTTTCTTCTTCCAGGCCATCAATGCGCTTGTCATTGGTCTTTTTAAATTCGTCGAACTTCTTGCCCAGGGCTTCGGCGACGTCATCGATATCTTTCTTTTCAACAGCCATGAGAGGCTCCTTAAATGCGGGTCAACAGTGATTTGAGTGATTGCATTGCTTCGTCGGCATCCGCCTCTCGCGGTGAAACTGCGCCGTAGCCCTTGGCCATAAAGGCCTTGGCTTGGGAGCCAGAAAACCCAACCTCTCGAAGGGCTCGCTCCACTTTGCTGGGCGGCGGTGTTTCGCCGCGGGCCAGCAGAGATTTCACATCAGTGATCCGGGCCTCGTCGTTGGCCGGGAAGGTGACCGGGGATACTTCCCACAGGTCGATTGCCTTCAGCAGCCAGATTCCCTTTTCTTTGTCGTAGTCGTAACCGCCGTCCTCAAGCATGTAGCCGATGGACAGCCCGGTGAGACTTCCTGCTTTCATGTGTCCGTGCGCACGCTTGGCGAGCGGATCCGCCTCAACCAGGAGGCGACCCTTTACGTACAGTCCAACGTCGTCCTCGCGCATCTCGGTGTAAACGCCGATCGGCTCGCTCATTTGGTGCTGCCAGAGCATTGCCGGGAGGCGCCCTTTTTCCTTCCACCTGGCGAGGCTTGCCGCAAATGCACCACGGACAACTACATCGCTGTAGCTGTCCACGACGCCGAACACTGAGCCGTAGCCTTCGAACTCGCCGCTGTCGCTGACCGACTTAATGGTCAGCGGCACGTCAAGGCGCTGTTTTGTCTGCATCGTCGGCAGCCTCTGGATTGGTGGTCATGTTCATTGGGGTGAGGTAGATGTCGCCGCCTTCGCGGGGGTTTTCGTCTTCCAGTTCACGGCAGTCGTTAGGGCTCAATATTCCCCACTGAATACCTTTTCCGTAGGACTCGTAACGCCCCTTCAGGTCGCCTCGCATGAGGGCGCCCGCGTTGAACTTGGCATAGTGAGTCAGGCGGTCTTTCTCGTTGAGCAAGCCCACCTGAATGCGGTGCTCGATGCGGGTCATGATCGGAACCAGTGAGTAATTCACAAAGCTCATGCCCATGTGTTCGATGTTGTTTAGCGTCATCTTTTCCATACTGGCCACCAGGTGTGGCGGCACACGGAACAAACCGCATATCTGGGACTCGGTCAGCTTTTTGGATTCGATGAACTGGGTGTCTTGGGCGTTCAGGCTGATCGGTTTCCAGTCCAGGCCCATCTCCAGAATCATGGGTTTGTAGGCATTGGCCACACCCATGTGTTCGCCTTGAAACTCCGTCTTGAGCCGGCCAAAGGCTTCGTCGGTAAGCTGCTGCTCAGTCCGCAAAACACCGCTAGTCACAGCGCCATTCGTAAAAAGCTTGGCGGCGTGGGCGTCCATCGCCTGGCCCAGGCCCAGCGCCTGGCGAGCGTATGCGATGGGGTTTAGCCCGTTGAGCCCGTCCAGCGTGAATAACCGCACATGCCATATTTCATCCTGGGTTAGCGTTTTCGTACCCGATTTGAAATTGACGGTGTACTCAACTGTCCAGTCGTCCTTGAGCTTAGGCGTGACGATGTCCGGGTTGAGCGGTAGCAGCTCGACCACATTGCCCAAAGCCTTCACCTTGTAGGCGAAGAAGTTGCCACGAAGACACAGGCACGCCACCAGCATTTCCCAGAACTCCTGGGCGGTCATGTAGCTGTTGGGGGCCATGGTAATCAGCGGATAGAGCCGGTGAGCCGTCGCCGGCAGTCGGACCCGACCGGTTTGCTTTAGCAGCCGGCAAGGCAGCATGCCCATCGACTCGGCCAGCACCCGCACGCAGTTGAATACAACCAATTGTTGCATGGCGCTGGTGGTGGTCACGCGCTGGCCGGCATTGCTCTCGTAGCCTGCGCCCAATGCCTGGGCCAGCTTCTCCGGCGTATCAATGATCTGGGTGCCGCCTTTCCTTCCAAGGAGTGCGCGGAGCATCAGCGGCCACCTCGTACAATCGAGTACACGGACAGGGTGACCAACAGCGCTCCGCAGACTGTTAAGGCGAGTGGCTCACCCATCCATGCCCAAAGGCCGCGCGTCAGCAAAGCCAAACCCAGGACGCCGACGAGATCGGGGAAAGCCTCTTTCAGCGCCTCCAGCTTTGGCGACTTGATTTCGTCGGTCATAGGGTTCGAATTCCGTGTTTAGTGATGTGGTCAGAGAGGGTGTCATCGGGGTGAAGGTTTGCCAGAACTCGACCGATAGTCATGATCAACGCCACCGCGCCGTCGATTTTGTTGTCGTCTCCCTGCTTGATCGGGCGCACGACATCGTCGTTGCCTGGCAAGTTTTTGCCGATCACGTTTCCGATGCACCAGGTCATGATTGGATTGCCGTCGTGGTGGAATCGGCCAGCCTCAATAGCGGCCTCCAACTCCTTCATCGGATCGGACATGTTGGTGTAGTTTTGCGTGATGGTGACCGGCTCAAAACCTTCGTCATCAAGGTCATGGCTGAGACCTGTCGCACCGTGCGGATCAATAGGGCACTCGCGAATCGGGGCGAGATGATTCGCCTCCTTGGTGTCCTCAAGGATCTCGCGGTAGTCGACCTCCGCACCGTCTGTCACAGCCAGATGCTTTGAGTGAATCCACGCCTGAAACCGCTCGGACATCCTCTTGTTATCGGTATCGAATGCGGTGTCGTACGGAACCCAAAACTTCGGCGCAACGCTGTAGTAATGGACCTTGCCATCGATAACGCGCCAGAACAGCCTGGCCCTCGAGTTCATGTCGAGCTTGCGTGCCAGGTCGAAGCCAGCGATCCATTCTTGTCCCTCGAACTGCTCCAAGGTCAGCGAGGTATCCTCGCAGGCCTTCCAGCTTTCCATGTTGAAGAAGCCGGACTTCGCGCTCACCCAGAGGTTGAGGTGCTTTGTCTTGAAGGTGTTGGTGAATCGGGCCGAGCGAATTGCACGGGCTTGCTGGCTCTCCAGGTACTCCTGGAACACTGAGACCCCATGGTTCGGGTTAGCCTTGGCCAACATCTTCGGATCAGTCCAGTCATCACCTTCATCCAGCGTCCAGATCCATCCGAAAAGTTCCTCGTCAGGCACGGTGCCTTCGAGCATCTCGATCACCTGGCGCCGCTTGTCGTAGCACGGCCCCTCGATGTCGGCGCCGGCGGTGGTGATGATGAACATCAGCGGTTGGCGGCGGGCACCCATGCCCGTGAGCATGGTGTCGTACTGAGCCGACGTTGGGTGCTCGTGGTATTCGTCGACAATGGCGCAACTCGGTGAGGCGCCGTCGCCCGGGTTGCCAATCAGCGGCTCGAAGCGGCTGAAGTCCGACGGGATGTTCATGTTCGAGGCGTTCACCTCAATGCCGGCAGCCTGCACCAGCATTGGCGATTTGGTGACCATCAGCTTCGCCGGTCGGAAAACTTCCCAGGCTTGCTTCTCAGTGGTCGCACCGGAGTAAACCTCGGCGCCAAACTCACCGTCAGCCACGAACATGCTGATGCCTACGCCGCCAGCAACAACAGACTTGCCGTTCTTACGCGGTACTTCCCAATAGCTTTCGCGGAACCTTCGGTGGCCCCCCTTTTTCTTGACCCATCCGAACGTCACTGCCAGGCCAAACAACTGCCACCCCTCAAGGGTAATGAGCTGTCGCTTGAATGCCCACTCGCCCTTTGTATGGGGCAGCAGTTGAATGAGCTTCAGCTTCTTCTCGGCCTTGGCCAGGTCAAACTTGAAGCGAAAGCCTCGCTTGCGGCTGGCCGCCACATCGTCGAAGTGGCGCTGCACGGCCTGGTGAATGTAGCGGCAGGCCGGCACCTTCCCACGAAGAACGGACCGCCCCCAAGCCATTGCCTTGTCGACGTTGGCGTGCGGGGCTTTGGTCATTAGGAACTCAGTAGTTGAGCGAACTCATTGGTTGAGGCTTGCTTGTTGCCGCCGATGATCCGCGTCCGGCTCGCCGGATCGAGGCCGAGCAGTGAGCCAAAGGTGACCAGTTGGCGCATCGATTCGTTCGCCGCAGTAAGTGCGGGGTTCTTCATAGGGCTGCCCTGGGCAGAAGCCACGACGATCCCGAATTTCTGGACGGCCTCTTCGGACATGCGCCACTTGTCATAGGCGGAACAGAACGCCTCAACGTTGTGCAAATCGGTAAGCGCAACAACTTTTTCCCGGAGTAATTCAGGAATAAGCATCTTCCACATGGTGGCCGCGCGCTCGCTCAGCCAGTCCGGCGGGTCGATGTTTGTGACGGCGGTGAACTGAGGCTCATCATGATTGAGTGCCCGCTTTCCGGGGTTCCCAGCAAGTTTTTTCTGGGCCGTCGGCTTGGGTTTGCGACCACGGCCGGCGACCGTGGCGGTGCCTCCCATCGCGCAACTCCTGAATTTTTAATTTCGCGGGTGTAAGAGAAAGGCCAAGGGGACGGTCTAGCTCACCAAAAGTCGGGACTTTTGACCCTCCCCCTCCCTTATTGAGAATCAACCTCATTACAGCGCTCGAATCGGTCAATTCGAACGATTTCTCGATGGATTGCCCCAGCCGCCGTCCTCGGACGCCGTCTTCCTGCTGTGACAGGGATGACAAAGGGCTTGCCAGTTCGAGCTGTCCCAGAACACGGCCTTGTCACCTTTGTGAGGAACGATGTGGTCAAGATCAGTGGCCGCGACCACCAAGCCCTGCCGCTCGCACTCAGCACAAAGCGGGTGCTTGGCCAGGTAAGCCTTGCGGGCCTGCTGCCACTTGTAGCTGTACCCACGCTGAGCGCTGGTCTCGCGCTGCCGCTCGCGGCGCTTGGCCTCAGCGCTCTTGCCGATGTCTGCGTGGTCGTCGCAGTAGCGTGGGTTTCGGGTCAACACGCTGCAGCCTTGGGCGTTGCACGGCTTCTTCGGCCTCAACGGCATCTCATGGCGTCCTGGTCGGCAGTTTGAAGTCTGTGACCCGATCAGCAATCGACCGAATCTTCTCAACACCGAGGAAGCCAACCCAACCACCGACGAAGGTGGCCATGCTTTGCGGCAACCCGAAGAACTCCAGGCCGCTGATGATGGTCAGGGTCAGGCCACCGCATAGCACGCCTTCCAGCAGCATCTGGCGACGCGACCCACCACCGTAGGTGATGCGCAACACGGCCATGGCGAAGGACAGCCCCGCCGGGTAAAGGATCGGCGCATGCTGGCTCAGCCACGCAAGCATCAATGCCCAGGTGTCTGGCTTATCTGGCATGTTCGGCATCTCAGGTTCCTCCCTTTCGGGGAGTGAATAGATCAGCTCCAGCAACACTCCCAGCTCGGAGCAATGCGGTGGTGGAGCTGAAAACGAAAAAGCCCCGGCAATTGCCGAGGCTCTGGTGTTTGGTTGACTCGCTCTTCAGTTATGCAGTGACTTCAATTTTTCCTTACCTGACTGGGTCAACCCATTCATAAGGTAATGCGGATGAGGAAACCCGTCCTCCTCCCCAACCGAGCCTGCTGCGTCGATGTAACCGGCTTTAACCAGATAATCAACGGTCAGCAGGTAATGCGCTGTCAAGCCGAACTTGACGCCTCTGGCCTTGAGCTCATTGTACAAGCCGCCGGAGTCAATATCCTGCCTTGTGCCAGGGACTAAATCGTTTAGCCCGGAGAGAATCGTCCTACTCAACGCCCAATCAATTTCCATTTTCGCCCCTCAAGATAGCAAACATGCTAAGTGCTGAAGATACACACCTCGTCGCATGATTAGGAGCGATGGAACACAGCCTGTTAGCAGAAAGCAAAAAGCCCAACTCTAAGGTCGGGCTTTGCTCGCGGAAAAACCGCAAAGTAACTGAAATCTATATGAAGGGACCGGGGCTGTCAAGCTGCCTGACGCCGGATATCTAAAGCCCCATCAATCCAGGCAATACCGGCCTTCCAAAGTCCACGCGTCTTCTCTTCGCCGAAGCCCATTTTCTTGCCAACCTCCATCAGCGAACTGTCGCGGGTGGTGTAGTACTTCATCAACACCTGGCCGCATTCGGGATAGCGCTTGAGCAGACGGCCCATCAGCCCATCAATCAGCAGCGCGTCGTCATCAGTGATCATCGGTGACAGGACGGTGTTCTCGCGTGACCCGCAGCAAGACACGCCCGATCCAAGGACCACCCAGCGGCCCCAATGCTCCAGCAGATCCTCGGCGGTGCGCTCTTTAAATGTCGGTGTGAAGGCCATGGTTCAATCCCCTGTGAAGTTGGTGCCGCCGGCGCCGCAGCGGTTGTTCGCGTTGTATTGCGCTTCAGCACTGGCAGGCTTGAAGCAGTTGAATTGCGCGATCTGGTGCTCAGCGGCCTGGAGACGAATGCTCAACTGCGTCACCAGCACCTCCAGCGGCAGAGCCTCACCGGTTTCGGCGGTGACCCAGCCCGATGCGTTGCACTGCACGCAGGCCAGTTCATGGAAGACGCCCTTGATCACCGCGCGACCACGGCATGCCGGGCACTTGGCCAGGTCGAGCTGGGCGGCGCGGAATGCTGGGCCGAGGGACTTTTTAACCTGATCTTTCATGACGGCTCACCGCTGCCCATGGCGGTGTCGATACCGGCATCCACATCTTCTTTCCGAAAGCGGATACCAGAAAGCCACAAAGGGACGCTCAGATAGAAGCTGTGCCCGGATTCGCTTTTATCTCTAAGCCAGCGATACCTATCGGCCTCCTTGCGCAGAGCCTGGATTTCGGAGATCAGGGCCAGCACCGCGGTCGAGTTAGCGACGTCCATGAATTCCAACTCTGCCTTATCCCAGGCCTCTGCAAGTTCGTCTCCGCCAGATTTGCACAGCTCAGCAAACGTGTTCTCGGCGGCCTCGGCCACGCGCTTAAGGTTGGCCAGGTCGGGAATTTGCGCTTGATTTACCATTTTTAAACCTCGCCTTTTATGGTTTCTGGATTTGGCTAGAGGCCTCGCCATTCAAGGCCTCGGCGTCATTGTGCGAATTTCCGCTTCTAGTCATGGTCGAGCGGTGAATGAGGTTAAAACCCTTCCCGTCTAACCAGTCGTGCCACTTCACCAATGCCTCGCGCTTGAGCAACTCAGCCGAGGTGTGGATGTAGGTCTGCACGTTGCGGGTCAATGTGTGGTTCACCAGCATCTCGCCGATGAGGAAGTCGACGCCCAGGTCAGTCCACCCGGTCCGGGCCACTTTGCGCAGGTCATGGCTCGTCCACTCACCCTTGCCCAGCCTGGTGAACACTGCGCAGGCCTGGCTGTCACTGATCGGCCCACGGCCCCGCGCCGGGAACACGTAGGTGCCCTTGTAGCCTTTGGCTGACTGCCAGTCCCGATACCGCTCCAGCAGCGCGCATACCTGATGGGTCAACGGCAAGTGATGCTCGCAGCGGGTCTTGGTGTTCTCGGTGGGAATGAACCACTCGCCCTGCTCACCCAAGGTGAAGTGGGACCACTGCGCTTGCCTTGTCTCGCCGGCGCGGGTCCCGTGGCACAACATCATCAGGGCCAGCATGCAGTCCTGTGGATGCTGGTCGAAGCCGGTGGCCAGTTCGCAGATCACTTCCTCGAGCTGCACGGCACGCAACCGTGACGGCTTGGGCTGGATTCGGGCCTTGGTGAAGTCAGTGAACTTGAAGCCGGCGATGGGGTTGGCGGTGATCAGCCGCAGCTTCTCGGCCTGGCGGAACGCGACTACCAGCACTCCCCACATCAGACGGACGTAGGACAGGGACATTTCAGCCTGCATCGGCCACATCACCAGCTTGTCGAGCGTCGACCGGTCAACGTCCTCCACCACTAGGGTGCCGAGTCGTGGTTTCAGGTGGCACGAGATGATCGAGGTGTTAGTTGATCGGCGCTTGGACGATAGACTGCGGTCAACGGCTTGGCGGGCGGTGAACCAGTCGAGCAGCTCGCCAACGGTCTGCAACGTGCCGGCGGCGGCTGATGCTTTGGGGTCGGCGGCCAAACGCTCGCGGATCTTCGGCAACGCGACGATCAACCCCTTCGCAGGCAGCTGAGGAAACGCGGCGATCTTGTCCCACTTGCCGCCCGACACCAGGTACCAAGTGCCGCGATCGCGGTTTCGATGGAAGCGGAAGTACACGCCGGGATATCGCGCGTCACGCAAGTCGCGGACTGCTGCGTTGCTGGCCTGGCGGCGAATCTCCGCATCGCTGAATGAAGTGAGCATTGTCTGGGTCATGCAGCCGCCCTGGTTTGAGGTTGAAGTAGGTAGGCCCTGATGGCCTCAATGGCGTCGACGTGCCCACGGCAGACGATGGCCAGGTATCCCTGCTCGGTAAGCGCCTGAAGGTATGCGTCCTGGGCCGGTGACACGGCAGCGTCATACGGCGCCCGGGCCTTGAATTCGATGTACAGCCCGAAGTACCCGCCGCGCGCCATCGGCAATACCAGATCGGGAACACCGGCCTTCACACCCTGCTCTTTCAGCTTGATCGCTACCAGCTTGTGCCGGTGCCCACCGTTCGGGACGTGGTAGATCAGCTTCGCCGCCGCCGGGTAGCGCAGGCCGATCTCTTTCATCAGCGCTGCCTGCTCCAGGCCTTCTCGGTCGACAGCTTTGGCCCGCTTCGGCGCGGGGTTGAATGGCTGCACGGCGAACGGCTTCAAATTTTCACCTTCCCTTCACGGATCAGGATGTCCTGGGTGCGCATGACGCCCTCGGCGAGATACAGCCGGACCTCTTCACGGGTCAGTTGTATCGGGGCTCTGAGTCGGCCATCCGCAATGTCGTGGCAGTAGCCGCAGGCCCATGCACCCTGAAAATCATTTGGTTTCATGCCTACGCCGCAGGTACCGGCCAGCCGGTAGTGAGCGAGGACGGTTGTCGATGGCTCGCAGGAACAGCCAGGGAAGCGCACTTGGCAATCACGGTCACGCGCTGCGTTGGTGAGCTTGCTCATCGCGGGACTCCTGCACGCCGTGCTCGCAATTCCGCCAGTGCCCTGTTCCCGACATCCGGGGTCATTTTTGGCGAGGGACGTGGCAACTCAGCCACCGGGACAGCTTCGAGTTGCTCGCCCTTCCAGATGCGGCGGCACTGGTTCAGGTACTGCTTTTCAAAGCTGGCCAGGCCAAGTTCGCGCGACAGAAGCGGTAGGCTGTGGAAGCCCGCAGCGGCGGTCGCGTGATAGACGGCCGGGTGATACCACTTCGAGCAGTTGCGCATGGCGGGATGACAGTTGCGCAGCGCTTGGGCGTAGGCAGACTCGACGCTGGGCAGCCCAAGCCCCTCTGGCGCAAAGCACCAACTGACGAATACCCCAGGAGCTGGCACGAACGCGGATTTGCTCGCGCTCACAACCCGCATTCCGTGGTCAATCTGCTCCATCCGGGTAATGCCAGAGCGCATGAACTCGCCGAGCCATTCAAGCTTTGAGGCGTTCATGACGGCTTCGGTTGGCCAGGACTGGCGCCAAGCGCCACAGGCACCGCGAAGACGCAGGAACAGATCGTCGATTACCGCTTGGGTCGATGGGTCAACGGCGACCACCGCCGGCGATTTGTCAGGTCCTTCGTAGGACGGATCGGCGCGGCGGCGTGCGACGAGCTCACTGGCGGCCACCGGTTTGCTTGAACGGTTCACAGGCGAACTCCTTTCGATGCCCAGTCATTGCCGCCCGACTCACCTTCTGGCTCAGCACTCGACGCTGCGGCGGCGCGCTCCCGCTTGATCCAGCCGGCGAGCTTGAAGCACCAACCAGCGGCGGTATCGAGTACGGATGTTTTGGCGACGAAGAAACCCTTGAAGCCCGACAGCAGTTCAGCGGTCAGGGAGTCAGCCGGCAGTCCGGCGATTTTCAGTTGAGTCTGCAGCGCGTCTTCCGGCGGCACGAAGTCGGCAAACATGGCGAAGCGCTGCCGATCATCTTGCTGATCCAGCGCTTGGCGATCCTGCTCAGCGATCAAATCGGCAAGCTCGCGCTGCTGCTGCTCTTCGGTTCCTTGATGGTTAAGTGATGGATTGGGTGCAGCCGCTGCACCCCGTTCTGTTCCAGGCTGCACCCCGCTCTGTTGTGAATTGCACCCCGTTGCGTCATCTGCACCCCGCTTTGTACGGGGTGCAGGATTTGCACCCCGCAATATTTGAAGGTCATAAACGACTGGGCGGCGGTCATGGCGATCAATGTGCACCGCTGCGATAGCCTGATTGCCCTTCTTGATCAGGCCGGACTGCTCCAAATCGTCAAGCTTGTAACGGACTGTGCGCTCGGAAAGCCCGGTGTCTTGGGCCAGGGTAGATGCGGACGGAAAGGCCCCAGCACCGTTTGAACCGGCGTAGTTGGCCAGGCACAGCAGCACATGGCGCGCGCTGGAGTCTTTGAGGGTTTGCACAGGCAAAGAAAGCGCCCATGACATAGCTTGAACGCTCACAGCGAGTTTCCTTGGAGTTGTTCGGCGAGAGTGGTGATGCCTTTACGGGTGACCATGACCTGCTCCACCACCTTCAGGTCTACCTCGGCGCCCTTCCCTACCGTGACCAGCTTGTGTTCGAGCAGGCCCGCAGTCAGCCTTGGCTGGTAGGCCGACCAAGCGGCAAAGGATGCGCGGCGGTAGATCCAGCGGTTGTCGCTGAGCCACTTGAAGAGCTTTAGCGGGCCGATGCCAAGTTGCTTGGCAGCGGAGGTTATGCAGATCGAGCCTTGGGTGGCGGATAGGCGCTCAAGCGCTTGAACCTTCGGCGCCTGCTGCTCAATGACCTGGTGCAGCGAAGCATTCTGCTTGGCCTGATCGGCGGCTAGCTGGAGAGCTTCGGCGAAGTTGGAAGGTATCGATACAGCGTGTCGCGACACCTTTTCGAGCTCTCCGAGTCGTGTCACGACACGATGACGAAGTGGAATGCTGTAACCTGTCAGAAGCGTCTCAGTGAGTACGCGGTCAAGGAGGAATTCGGCGGTGTAACCCCTCCCGTCCTTCTGTTCCTGAAGATGGCGCAAATCTGCGCCATCCTTGAGCAGAGCCTCGCGCATCACCCGGATATCACGAATGACGTCCTTGTGCTGTTTACCGGTGAGATCGGCGATCTCCCTACTAGACATGCTGACCGTATTGCTTGGAGCAACAAGTGTGTTCATAATGGCCCCACAGTGTTTTACGTTTTGTTGAAAGGACCGCCCTGCCAGGCGGTTTTTTTATGTCTGCGATTTGAGTGCTGGATGAATCAACAGCTAATCCAAATCACTTTTGCCGATTTCTGAATCAGGGGAAAATTCACCCAACCAGAGCACTGCTTTGCGATGGAAAAGGTCGTATCTCCTCAGCAGTGAATGTGCCGTCCGAGTGCTCTTGAACCTGAATATCTCGTTCGGCTCGGAGTGCTTTTGAGATGGCAGGAGAGCTGACGCCGAGTGCTTTGGCGACAGCGGTCTGCCCGATCCTCTCTACCAGCTCTGGCAATGGCGTCTTCTTCATTTCTTGGTCCAACAAGGATGATGTGTGCTTGCGATATTAACCGGCGGTTAGGTTTCAGGCAATACCGGCGGTTAGCGCAAATAACTTAACCAACGGTTAAATTTCACGAATGACCAAAAAGAAAGAGCTGTCCCCAGAACTCAAGGCTGAGTGTGAAGCGGCAAAATCCCTCTTCGTCTCGAAGAAGAATGCGCTAGGCCTAACTCAGGCCAGCTTGGCAGAGGCGGCTGATATATCGGCCGCAGCAGTAGCTATGTATTTGAACGGAACGAACCCGCTCAACGCGAAATTCGCAGCCGTCCTATCTAGGCTGCTCGGTGTGCCAGTAGAGCGTTTCAGTAAGCGCCTAGCAGCTGAGATTGCTGGGTTGACGAGTATCAATCATCAAGATTCCGGCCTGTCAGCATCCGAAATGGTTCGCCAGATGCTCGCAGCAAAAGGAAAAGGTCTTTCAGAAGTCGCTCGCGCAAACCTCCTAGCGGCTGCCGAGCAAAGCGATTTGGGGAGCGTGGTCCCCGTCGACTTCTCTCGCCCTGGCCAAGTTGGTGACGAGGTTTGGATTGCGCACTACGACGTACGCGCTGCGATGGGCGGCGGACAGATCCCGCACGAATATCCAGAAATGCTCCAAGACATCAGGGTCAGCCCAAAGCATCTACGCGACCTGGGCGTCACCTTCAAAGAGCACTTCCATCTCAAGATGATCACCGGGTGGGGTCAGTCCATGGCGCCGACGATCAAGGATCGCGACCCGCTGCTCGTGGACATCACGATCCGGGAGTTCACCGGGGACGGGATCTACCTCTTCTCCCACGACGAAATGTTGTACGTGAAGCGCCTGCAGAAGAAAGGCAGGGACCGATTCAAGATGATCTCGGACAACAAGCACCATGATCCCGAGGATATTCGTGTTGATGACACCCATATCCTTGCCCGGGTGCTCTACGTGTGGAACGGACAACCGGTGTGACGCTATGTCCCTGAACAAGCCAAACCAAGACCTCAAGCGCGACCTGCAGGGCGTCGCCTCAGACCTCAAGTGGTCCGCCGTGGAGCTAATGAGGATTGCGGAGCGGCTGAGCCTGGCAGGTAACGAGGCGGACGCCCAGGCCGTGCTGAAGATGTGCACGGTGCTTCATGCGGGCGAGGATCGGCTGGCCGGGTATGCGGATGAGGTTAAGGCGGGAGGGATTGTGCGGGGCAAGATTGAATAGTTGGCCGCGCCGGGTTAGATGGTCGTGATGCGCTTATAGGAATCAAACAAGGAAAGATGATGAGCGACGATGTAGAACACCTGAATGTTGGAAGCATCCACGATCTCGATTACTGGTGCGAGCCAAAAGTAATTTTTCAGTACCTGGACATGGTTTCACCTGGAACGGGCTCTAAATTCAAGTGCTCGGTTTGCGCAAACGATCAGTGGGGGTGCGCTGCGTCAGACATGGTCCTTCCTGATGGGACCACGCGCAATAATGTAGTCGCGCCATGCGATATGCCCTCGATGGCTCCCGATGGGAGCAGATTGATGATGGGGGATAGGCCTTACCCAAATTACCATTACGCAGTCGTGTGTCTGACGTGCGCAAATACAGTTTTCTTGAACGCCGCGATGGTTCAAGGGCGCCTTAAGGTCGTCCAAGGCATAAAGCATGGCGAGTGAAAAACTATTCCATGATTGGCACCTGCCGGAAGGCATGACCCTGGTACCAAACGCCAAAGACGAGTTCGATTCGCTCGCAAAACTCGCAGAGGAAATTCTTCGGCGGGATCTAAAATCTTACGAGGTGCCTGAAGACCTAGACTATCTTGATGTGCCAAAATTTCTAAGGCGGCAGCAAGAGAGCGCAGGTGACAAGCCCAAGAAGGCTGTCCATACTGAACCCATGAACGACATTACTCGCGAAGAATTCAACGCAAAGCTCGAGACCATCGAAGTCAAGATGGATGCTCGCGTAGAATCCGTGTCTGCGAAAATTGAGAGCTTCCTAGCATCGCAGGCAGAGCGAGATAAAGCACAGCTTGAGCGTGATAAACGCTTCGAGCTACTTGCTGAGCGCGTCACAAAGGCAGCTGAAGGCGCCGAAGACGCAGCCAAGCAGGCAGCTACAGTGAAGTCTAATTACTGGGCGGCAGTAATTGTCCAGCTTTTAGCCGTGGTGGCAATTTTGGTTGGCGCGTATTACGCCAACCAAGCCAACGTCTTAGGCGCCATGCAGACGACCATGTCCGCGTTCCAGGCTGGGAAATCCGAGTCCACAGACGCCCAGCCGCCCACCGCTCCGTCGAAGTAAGAAAAATTAGGCCCGGCCCAGCGCCGGGCTTCTTGTATCTGGAAAGCGTACTCTCATAGTCTATCGATCAGCGGTTGTGCCCCACTCCGCTCTACTTGACTAAAATCAGGCCAAGCTATGGAGCGATCGCCTATGGATATGCCGAAGAGCGCTGAAGAGATCCGGGAGCTGCTACTCAGTCAGCACCCAGATCTGAAAGATGATCTTGCGAAGATTTCAGACTTTGAGCTGCTGCAGTGCTTGCTATGTGCCTACGAGTGCGCGATTGAAATCAAAGAAGCTGAGCTGATGGAGGCAGACGCCCAACTGGACGCAGCCGCCCGGGCGATCTTCTCTCCTGTGCCCCACTGACTTCATCGGAGTTATTCATCAATACGGTTACGTGTTTCTGATCTGCCCGATCTGAAGACATAGCCCGCCAATGGTGGCTGTACGCCACGAATGGTAAAGTGCTGACTCAATTACGGGAGGGATACCATGCGCTTGAAAACCTGCACTCTGCTTGCTGTTTTAACGATGACGTTGGCTGGCTGTGTGGCGCCACAACAAAAGACGTCGGCCTCTTCGCCTGCACCCAAGGCTCCGCACGTGTTTAAGCCCATTGATTTCAAGTACGACCCGAAATCTCCAGAGGCTATTAACTTTTCTCGCCAGCTAGACCTCCCGGCATGGCAGTGCGACCTTGAGGCAACGACAGGTAGCTATGCGGTTCGGTACAGCAATCGCCCACTGATTGCCGAGTACAGCAATTCGCTTATGGAGTGCTTCAAGCACGCCAGGGCCCAGGGCGACGAGGCTGTGACTCGGCTTAAAGCAGCCAAAGTGCCGGCGAAACAAGCAGAGTTGAGCAAGGACCTATACGCGAAATGGTCAGCCTATCTCACTACGATGAGTCCGTATCGCACTACAGACCAGCAAGCTAAATCTGCGTACCAGGCGGCAAAAGAAGCACTGACTACCGAGGTGAAATTTTCTAACTAGGTCTGCCGCCGATATGTAGCCCGCCCAGCGCGGGCTTTTTCTTGCCAGTCAGAAAGGCGCCGCCTCTTCTTCTGGCTCAAAAGCGACCTCCCCCCTTCCCGCCGCCTCGACTTCCTGCTGCTCCCACCTCACCGTCACGCTGCCGTCGTCATTGAGTGTCAGCTCAAGTTCGTCGGTATCAGCGATCACGCTCAGCACCTCCTCCCACTCCCGATCCCCATCCGTGTCAAGGCGATGAATCGTAACCCAGCGCTGCGCCTGGGCGACGGGGTGATTGATCATCGATGAGACCCGCAGCGCCAGGCGCTCCATGCCGCTCATTTCTGTTTTTTGTTCTTGATTCTTCTGTGCGCTGACCATCTTAACCCTCCATCAAGCACTGTATGTACATACAGCATACAAAGATCTTACCCCACCAGCACGCAAAATAAATTAACCGGCGGTATTGACTGATACATAAACCGCCGGTTAACTTAAGTCATCGCCGGATAACAACCGGCCAGATGGAAGGCAGCGATGAACCGGCCTCAACGGTTCAGAGGGTTGGCAACTGACCCGGGCGTGCAGCGTAAAGCGCCAAGAACAGTTATCCAGCGGGAGAACAAGCCGAAAGGCCCGCGGCTGGAGAAACATTTGATTCAAGCCGGTGACCGACGCCAGTAGCGGGTCAAGGCACGCTCCATAAGATTTGAATTAGCGGGCCCGATAGCTTCGGCTGGGCGCGCCGGACCTCATGCACCCTGCCCCACTCAATCAGGGCACTCAGAGCTGTAGCGTGCATGTTGTAAGGACCTGTGATCCACGGCGAACAAATGCTGTTTGACGCTGTGAGTAGGAAGCTCGAAGCCCACCCACGAAGACGAACGGCCAGCCCTGCAATCAGCAGCGGGCAACGGGCCACACCGCTGACGCAACAACCCCGGCCTGTCGCCAGTAGCGAGGCCGGGGGTTTCACCGATAGGCCTTGGAAACAGGGCCTGACGGGAAACCAACCGGGAGTCAAAGCGATGGACGAAATCATCAGCGGCGTATGGAAGGGTCACCTCGGACGTGGCCTTGCGCCAAAAGAACTGCATTACCTGCTGGGCGCCGCCCAGGGCATGACGGCAAAGGAGATTGCCCGTCAGTTCGACGTGGCAGCCTGCACCGTGGCCAAGCGTCTTTCCTGCGCGATGTTCAAGCTCGGCGTGACCCGCCAGACAGCGATGATCGCCGAGGCCATGCGCCGCCAGATCATCTCGCCGATGTGCTTTGTCCTGGCAGCGCTGATCGCCATGCACGCAATGATCGGTGATGAGTCGATGCGTCGTGATCGCCGGGTGCCGGAACGTCGCACTGCACAAGTCAGGATGGTGCGCCGCGCCGAACAGCCGGTGTTGCTCGCCTGATCAAACAACTGCCAGAGCGAGTCGCCGCAATTGCAACCCTGCACGGAGGATTGGCAGCCATGTAAAAACAAAGATACCTGCACGGCCCCAAAGGGCTCTGCTGACCTGTCACGCACGGAGGCGTTTGTGACAGAACGAAAAGCCCGGTTCCGATCGGGCTTTTTTACGCCTCGCCTTTACCCGTCAGCACCCTCCCCTGCGCCCAACGGCAAACAGCAGGCGGTCAGGTTGCTGACGAATAAACGCAACCCACTGAGGTATTCGCCATGCACGCATCAATTCAACAGCGCGTTGACGGGGTTGCGGCCCTGCACTTGCGCTCCCGCATTGCCACCGACAAGTTCTACGCCCTGATTGGCAAGGAGCAGCCCGTGCAGAAGATCCGCTTCCAGATCAAGAACGTCGGCAACGCGTACCACATCGTGGAGCTCTCCACCGGCAAGGTGAAGGGCTTCCGCTGGAACTGGAAGGAAGCCAGCAACCTGGCCCAGGCGCTGGAATCTCGTGCCGATGGCGTGAAGGTGACGCTCTCAGGCTGTGCCCAATGATCGGCGAGCCAATGCCCAACCCGCGTGACTCGATCATCGACACCTTGAACCAGCAGCTGGATGCCTTCTTTGGCGCCGGGCGCAGGGTGCAGGAAGTCGCCCAAGGCGTAAGCGGCGTGAAGGACGGCACCTATGGCGGCGGGCACAGCAGCAAGTTGCGCGCCGAACGCGACAGGCTGGCACCGGGGCTCAAGCAACGGGCCGAGAGCGGCATGTCGATCAACAAGGCAGCCGCTACGCTCGGCATCGACCACAAGCGCGCCCGGCTCATTGCCAGAGAGAACGGCTTCAAGTTCGCTGAAACCCCATGAGGCGAATCAGCAAGATAAGCGCCGCGCGGCGCAGACCAGCATGCTTGGCACTGCCGGCCAGCGGAATAGAAGAGGTAGGCCATGGCCAAGACTGTTCAGGAACGATCGGCCAAGGCAGCGCAGAAGCGTCTGGCGGTCGCCGAGAAGGAATTGCGGCACAAGGTCAGGCCTGGCATAGAGCAGGCCATGGAGCGTATTCGGCTGCGCGGCCAGGTGCCGATCATCAGCGAGGTCCTGCAGATCGCCATCATGAAAATGGATCTGATGGGCGACGACGAGCTTGCGGACTTCTTGAGCTATCCGCGCCACGAAATCGTGATTAGCGCAAACGTGGCGCGAGCCTTTCATAGCGAAAGTCTGCGAGAATTACGCAACGATCCAGGCGACGAATATTTTTCGCCAGCCTGAGCTCATAAGCGGATCATTTCGTTATTTTGAACCCCGGGTTACTGCTAGGGTCGTGATTTATAAAGGGCGAGACGCCCCGTCAGGCCTAGAGCCATAGAATCTTGTGCGTGCGGAGTGGACGATGACCAGTGACAGTTTCGACTTGCCGGTCGCAGCGCTGGGGGCTGCTGAAAAAATTCTCAGAGAGATCGAGACTGCTGGATCAATGATCCTCGCAGTGAAGTACGGCGCGAAAGCTCACGGCTTTGTAATCGGCCTGACTTGCGCAGGCATGATTACTGAGGATCAAGCTGACACCGCTCAGACAAAATTCGATTGGGCCACGGAGCGGAAACTCAAAGAGTTGTCGCTGTTCGGCTAATCCAACTTAGTTTCTCAACCAGCAGCTCTGCAGACGTCGCTGCTCTGCGACTTGCTCATGGCCGCGTAACCCACCCTACTCGCTGCATCCGGTAACGGAGGGCGACAGCTGTGTGAAATTGTCACTTTGGGATGTAGCTAGACCTTCACTGCGCTCTTGATAATCCAAACACCAACCAGAACAAACACTGCTGATTTAGCCACGGCGAACAGAGAGTCTCTTCCCGCAAATAACTCGAATGCCGAAAATAGTAGTGAGATCGTTCCTACTACCACCAAACCATAGCCAACCGGACGCACGTACTTGGGGAACATCTATTCATCTCCATGATAAAACAGAAATTGTAAATTTCCCCACCCAGTAACGCTATCAATCATTCCGCCTCCATCCGATATCACGGAGGGCGGCGCCTGACTGGAGATAATCCATGAGCAACATTCCTCCACGCCCGAAGGCTGATAAAGCAATGATCCTCGCGGCTTGCACCGTTGTTGCTGAAAAGATAAATGGAGATGCCGACACCATCGCCCAGCACTACCGCCGCCACATGGACGGTTTTGAGCTGGCAAAGGAACTCGATAAGTATGCGTCCTGGGACACTACGCGGGATGACATGGAAGCGCTGGACGAGGTCGACTATCTCGTAGATCGGGCCGAGGACCTGGCGGTTAAGGCGTGGGCTGAAGAGTTCAAGCCCGAGCCGCCGCTGCCTATCGGCACCAGGGTCAAACAAGGCGTTATCACACGGATCTACGAACACACCCCGGCCACGTACTGCGTCAAAGAAGACGGCTGCACCAACGACACTCGCAGCCTGCTGATCAAATTCGAAGACGCCGTAGCCGCCTGATCCGACTCCATGCCGGTCACCCGTAATACCCCATATCAACAAACTGTGCCAGCAGGCTCGGTAGTCGATAAGGTCACGCCACCGGGCCAGGTCAGCGATCAGCTTGAGCCCCAGGCGCACCTCGGCCTCAAGCCTTTCCTCTGGAAGGCTGAGCAGCCGCACTACCTCATCGTCGATAAGGCGTATCGCTTCCACATCGGTTTTCGCGCTCATAGCTGCCACCGTTTGGCTGTGTCGGGTGCAAATCAATAGACCAAACTAACGAATCACGCCAGCCGGCGAAACATGCGCACAGATAACGCATGAGCCACTTAGATCTCTACTGCCTCAATCTGATATCCGTCCAAGGCCCTCATAAATCGGAAGTAATAGAAGCTTGCTTCTGCGTCTGACTTTGTCTGAAAGGCTTCCGCTTGAGCCGGAGTGGCACAACGATATCGAATGCCATCGCGATCGATAGCTTCACCATAAAATCTGTCGCCGCCGGGACTTGTAAGCACAACTACCCAGGCCATATCAGTTCCCCTAACGGGCCGAATGTCCGAAGTACATCAATACCCCCTTTAAACGAATCACGCCAGCCGGCGAGGCAGGCGCACGCTTGGAGATAACCCATGCAAGCAGTCATCTACGCTGGCCTGCGCAACGGCGAGCGCGATCAGCGAATACACGACGCCTTGGTCTATAAGCACGTCGTTGAGGTCGCCAAGGAATTCCAACTGGCCCCGAACACCATCCGCGCGGCAGCAAAACGCATTCAAAACGCTGCTGTGTTCGATCTCTGTCTGCTAGGGGGGGGGGCAGCCAATGCCTATTGGCAAAGTTGTCGCGGACTGTTTCAGGAAAGCGGCGCTCGGCGCCTACCGCAATTACCACGGCACCTTCCGAAATCTTGAACTGCCGTGCTGGGTGATCACCGACGGCACCAACCGCATCGAGGTTACAGAGCTCCGCAAGATCGACACCGGCGAAGCATCGCTTTAACTCTCCACTCCACAGCCCGGGCATGGCCCGGCAAGGACTCCCCGTGATCAACTTGCTCTGGCGCATTGTCGCCAAGCTGCTTGCGCGCCCGGCGGTTGCCGCCTGGATCATCAAACGCGCCCAGCAAACCCCGTACCTGCACATCATGTCCGCCGACTGCGCCGAGATGTACATGAGGCGCTGGTGGCTTTTCAGCGCCTGCTGCTGCCGAACATTCGAGGCAACGCCGCTCGCTAGGGTGATTCAGCAATAAGACGACGCTTGGCATCTAATGAAAGGAGTATGAAAAATGCCGTGTGGGCAACTGCGAAGTAGATAATGCCAGTTGGGCTAATTGCATGGCTTCCCGCAACGCCCTCTCCCAGAAGAGGAAGAATGACCGCGGCATTGATGATCCAAACAAATGTTGCTGCGATAAGGCCCGCAGACCAGGCATATCGCTCTAAATATCCACCCGCGAATTTCACGAACACCACTGCCATGAGTAAGCCCACAACAAAATGAAAAGCAGCCTGAAAAACAGGTGTGCCGGTGAAATCTATCAGCCATGAAGCAGCCTGAGCTTCCCCGTATTGACTCATTTGCGCGACCAGAAAATTCGACGCCAACTTGAGAAGGCCGCCTCGAGCGGTGACTAGTCCAAACTTATCAGCCACTGCCAGCATGGCCATATTTACAATGATTGCTATGGACCCAGCCCTCAACGCAATCGCAAGAACCTGAGCATTGCGAAGACTCAAGAAAATTGGCTTCCTCATAAAGACTTCCTACCACTACCGGCTATGAAAATATTGCGTATGACGCAGCTGAGCAGCCGTTATTCCATCGCAAACAAGCGTTACGCACTGAAACACGTCAATCCCTCGCTGTAGCCCTCCCCCTTCAAAGTCAGCCGCTATAGCGGCAAGGACGAAGTCATGCCTGAAGAAATCAAATTGATCCAGTCAGCCCCGGTCGTGCGCGATGAATACGGCATGTTCGCTCACCCAGATATGCCGCCCTTCGACGAGGGCGACGGTGATAAGGTCAAAGCCTGGGTTGCCGAGCAGTCGTTGGAGGTGCAGATGGTGAGCCTCGAATACCACAGCGACGAAGCGGTCTCTGAGCGCTATTTCGAAGCTGGCGACCCGGACTGCAGCTACTGGGAACCAGATCGCCCAGATGGTGAAGGCTGGTTCTGCCTCGCTATTCATGACACTGACGACGGCCCGGTCTGCTGGTGGGCGCGCCGGGAGGTGGCACCGTGAACGTCAAGGAGCGTCCCATCCTGTTCTCGGCGCCGATGGTGCGCGCCATCCAGGAAGGCCGGAAGACGGTCACGCGGCGGCCAGTGAAAGCGACCAAGGCGCACGCCTACGGCTTCAGCATGCTTGACCACGGCAACGACTGGTGGCCATACAACGCATTTGGCGACTTCACGTCTGACCATGAGGGCATGGAATACCCAATTGCCTGCCCCTACGGCAAGCCCGGCGACCGGCTGTGGGTGCGCGAGACTCACGCCGATATCGGCTGCCGGCTGACGTATCGCGCCGACACCGACGACGGCGCGCACTGCCAAGTGAAGAAGTGGACACCTGCCATTCACATGTTCCGGCGGCACAGCCGCATCCTGCTGGAGATCACCGACGTGCGCGTCGAGCGGTTGCAGGATGGCGATGGGGAGACCGCGTTCGAAAGCCGCTACATCGCCGAGGGCATCAACCGAATCCACCAGGGTGACGGTGATTACGCTTTCCATCCCTTCAAATCTGAACCAGGCCCGGGCAGATGGACTGACCCTTTCGACGCTTGGCGCGAGTTGTGGGTGGGGATCAACGGCGCCGAGTCGTGGAACGCCAACCCGTGGGTCTGGGTGGTCGAGTTCAAACGGGTGACGCCATGATCGCCACCCTTATTACCTAATCGCCCTATCGCTTTTGAACTAACCAAACACCATAAAGAGAGCTAGGCCTCTTTAAGAATAATCGATAATGAAATAACTCAGATAGAAAAGCGAACACTATACCACCGGCAACCACCCATATAGTTGATCTCGCACCTAGATCAAACAACCAAATAATAAATATTAAGGAATACATATTTATGGAATTTGTGTATCCGTGGCGAACAAACCAATCCACAGGCGTACCCCAAAGCTCCGAAAGCTCAGGGCGTGAATCTGAAATCAACCTGTACATCAGCGCAGTGGTAACGAACTGAATTAAAAATGTTGGTAAACACACAGCTACAGAAAGCATTAGCAACTTGAAAAAATCTAGCCGCTCGAAAAGCGCAGGGCTGTGCAAGTACCAAAGTAAAAAACCCGGAACGATAAAGCCTATCAATATAATCGTAAGATTTGACGCTATTGAAAAATTTATCTTTTCGATGTTCTGAATATCCATATTGTTCTTGCCTTTCTGATGTGGATTCCTATTGGAATAGTAAACCCTGCTTGATAGACATTACAGGTCTATCGCCTCAATCCCCCCCTACATGCCGGCCGGTGAGCGGCGGGCGAGGTATTCCTATGCGCGAGAAATCACCTATCCAAGACCTGAACGGCGCCGACTTGGCTCTCTGGGCGGCACGCGCCCAGGGAATAGAGGAACGCCGGAAGATCAAACTCTATGCCTCGGGGCCTTGCTTGTACCGGGATACCGGACCAGGAGGTGAGCCCTTCCCTTTTCGACCGGACTCGCACCTCGGTGACGCAGCGATTCTCATCCAAGAGATGACGCAGGCAGGAATCTTGACCATCTTCGCGCACGGCGCGCAGTTCGAGGCCAAAGGGTTTGGACACGTTGGTTTTACCGGCTCGCCCTCCGAAGCGCTGACCCGCTGCTACCTCGCCTGGAAGCTCGGCATGCAATTCATGGCCACGCCAACCAACTGAACCCACCTTCTGCCGCCCAGCGCGGCAAGGACACCATCATGGAAATGCAGAGCGAAACACTTGCCGAGGAAGAGCTAGCGGCAATCACTGGCTACATGATCCCTTCGGGCCAGATCGCTTGGCTCAACCGAAACGGTTGGAAGTACGTATTGACCCGGGCGCGTCGGCCAGTTGTTGGCCGGGTTTATGCCCGGATGAAGCTGGCAGGCGTGAAGCCGTCAGCAGAAAACGTTGCGGCTGAAGCCTGGTCGCTGGATCTATCAAAAGTAGGGTAAGTCGATGCGAGCAAAAAAGGCGGCAAACAGGGACCTGCCGCCGCGAATGATTCGGCGTGTACGCACGCTGAAAGGCGGTAAAGAGTGGGTTGGTTACTACTACGACGGGAGGAATGAGGACGGGAAGCGGGTGGAGATCCCGCTCGGGGGTGATTTAGATATCGCCAAGGCGGAGTGGGCAAAGCTCGATTGCAAGCCGGTGCCGAAGAAGAACGCCCTACTGGGCCAAGTGTTTGATCGGTACGAGCGCGAAATCATTCCAGGCAAGGCCCCCAAGACACAGAGCGACAACCGCTTGAGCCTGAAACAGCTGCGTAAAGCGTTCAGTGATGCGCCTATCGATGCGGTGACTCCACAGATCATTGCGCAGTATCGCGACAGCCGTACCGCCAAGGTGCGCGCCAACCGAGAAATCTCTCTGCTGTCACACATCTACAACATCGCACGCGAGTGGGGACTAACTGAAGCCAACCCGGCCGCCGGTGTGCGCAAGAACAAAGAGGCGCCGCGCGACTTCTACGCCAACGAGGAAATCTGGGGGGCTGTATATGCGGTGGCAGCCCCAGAACTGCGCGACGCGATGGACCTGGCTTACCTGACCGCTCAGCGCCCAGCCGACACGCTCTCGATGCGGGAGGCCGACGCGGTTAACGAATTCCTGCAGGTATCCCAGGGCAAGACGTCCAAAAAGCTGAGAATCCGCCTGACGGCCGCCGGCACACTGAATGATTTGGGCGTACTGGTTGAGCGCCTGATTGCACAGAGGCGCGCCCGCGGAGTTCGAAACCCGTATCTGATCGTCACCGAGGATGGGAGGCAGGTGACCAAACACATGCTGAGATTGCGTTTTGACGATGCGCGAGACAAGGCAATTGTCATCGCCAGAGAGTCAGGCGACGGCGTGCTGGCAGCAAGCATCCGACAGTTCCAGTTCCGTGACATACGACCAAAAGCCGCCAGTGAAATCCTGGACCTGGGCGATGCCAGCCGCCTGCTGGGGCACACAGACAAGCGGATAACCGAGACTGTTTACAGGCGTGTTGGGGAGATCGTGAAACCGACCCGCTGACATCGAGTTGCGGAAACGGCCTGAAATCATGCGGAAACGATCAGGCCCCAAGTTGATCGACGCACCAATCCCCAGAAACGCAAAAGCCCCGCAATCGCGGGGCTTTTGTGTAAATCTTGGCGGGAAACCAGGGATTCGAACCCTGGAGACGCTATTAACGTCCGCCGGTTTTCAAGACCGGTGCATTCAACCACTCTGCCAATTTCCCTTCTGCTTCACAGGATTATAGTAGCCTATCCCGTCTCAGCGGGCGCCATAATACCCGAATGAAACACACTGTCAAACTCTCGCCATAGCTTGTTACAGAGCGTCTGTTATGATCTTTGCGACTGAACGTTTCAAAACTGAAGGAGTGTCGCCATGCGCGAACAGAATTACGCAGTGAATGGCAACGCGCAGGCTGAGCAGCTTGAAGTCAGCCGCGTGTTGCGCAACACCTATGGCCTGCTCGCCCTGACCCTCGCATTCAGCGGCGTGATGGCGTTCATGGCTCAGCAGATGCACGTGCGCTACCCGAATATCTTTGTTGTGCTGATCGGTTTCTACGGTCTGTTCTTCCTCACCAACAAGCTGCGCGACTCGGTATGGGGTTTGGTGTCGGCGTTTGCACTGACCGGCTTCATGGGCTTCATCCTCGGCCCGATCCTTAACCGTTACCTCGGCATGGCTGGCGGCGCGGAAGTGGTCAGCTCCGCATTCGCCATGACGGCCCTGGTGTTTGGTGGTTTGTCGGCCTACGTGCTGATCAGCCGCAAGGACATGAGCTTCCTGAGTGGCTTCATCACCGTGGGCTTCTTCGTGCTGCTGGCCGCAGTGGTTGCCAGCATGTTCTTCCAGATCAGTGGCCTGCAGTTGGCGATCAGCGCTGGCTTCGTGCTGTTTTCCTCCGTCTGCATCCTGTTCCAGACCAGCGCCATCATCCACGGTGGTGAGCGTAACTACATCATGGCGACCATCAGCCTGTATGTATCGATCTACAACCTGTTCATCAGCCTGTTGCAGATCTTCGGCATCATGGGTCGTGATGACTGATTGTCAGCGGCATAAAAAATGCCCCGTATCGCAAGATACGGGGCATTTTTATTGGTGGGGATTCAGTACCGGTTGGGTTCCATTTCCAGATCAACCTTGAAGCGCTCTGCAATGTCCTGCTGGATACGCTGCGCCAGATTGGCGATGTCGTGCCCGGTGGCGGCGCCATAGTTGACCAGCACCAGCGCCTGAAGCTTGTGCACCCCCGCGTCGCCCTCACGGAAGCCCTTCCAGCCAGCCTTTTCGATCAGCCAGCCGGCAGCGAGTTTCATCTGCCCGTCGGATTGTGGATACGCCACCAGGTCCGGATACAAGGCTTGCAACTCACTCGCCAGCCCTTGCGACACCAACGGGTTTTTGAAGAAACTCCCCGCATTGCCCAATTCGGCAGGGTCCGGCAGCTTTTCCCGGCGAATGCTGCAGATGGCGCGGCTGACATCACTGGGCGTTGGCTCGGTGATCCCTTGAGCGGCCAGGCGCTGCTGCACCGGGCCATAGTCGAGTTTCAGCTGGCTGGCCCGGCTCAAGGCGAAACGCACGCGCAGTATCAACCAGCGCCCGGTTTCGTGTTTGAACAGGCTGTCGCGGTAAGCGAACTTGCATTCCTCCAGGCTGAACTCACGCAGTTCACCGGTCTGGCGATCCAGGGCGGTCAAACCGGAAAACACATCCTTGATTTCTACACCATAGGCACCGATGTTCTGCATGGGGGCAGCGCCGACGGTGCCGGGGATCAGGCTGAGGTTTTCCAGGCCGCAAAAGCCGTTTTCCAGGGTCCACAGCACGAATGGATGCCAGGCCTCGCCCGCTTCGGCTTCGACCACTGCGTGCACGCCGTCATCCTTCAGTACACGAATACCCCGGGTCGCCATGCGTAGCACCAAGGCAGGGACATCCTGAGTCAGTAACAGGTTGCTGCCGCCTCCGATCACCAGCAGCGGTAGCGCCTTTGCCGCCGAATAAGCCAGCGCTTCACGCACATCGGCGTCGCTGTGGGCCTCAGCGAACTGCTGCGCGCGCACGTCAATGCCAAAGCTGTTGAATGGCTTGAGCGAAACCTGCGCAAGCACCTGCAAGGTCATAACCGCCCCTTCAATTCGATCACCAATAAATCACAGGCCTGCTCGATCAGGTCCAAAACCCGTTCGAAACCCTGCTCGCCTTCGTAGTAAGGGTCCGGCACCTCATCCACTTCTGCGCCAAAACGGCGCAGGAACAGGTCCAGCTCTGCCTTGCCCTGCGCAGGCTGGAGGGCCTTGAGGTTGCGCAGGTTGCTGTGGTCCATCGCCAGGATCAGGTCATAACGCGCAAAATCGGCACGGGAAACCTGCTGTGCACGCTGGACCGACAAGTCATATCCCCGTGCCAACGCAGCCTGCTGGCTGCGCCGATCGGGAGGGTTGCCGATATGCCATTCGCCCGTTCCGGCAGACGCCACTTCAATCTGGCTGGAAAGGCCCGCTTCGCGCAGCTTGTGGCGCAATACGCCCTCAGCCGTCGGCGAGCGGCAGATATTGCCCAGGCAGACGAACAGAACCTCCATCAAACCCCCAGCAGGCGACGGACGCGCTCAAGGTCTTCCGGGGTGTCGACACCCGCCGGCGGTGCCTCCAGCGCATCCCCCACGTGGATCCGTACGCCGTGCCACAAGGCCCGCAGTTGTTCCAGGGATTCGGTGTTTTCCAGCCAGCACGGGCCCCAACTGACGAAGTCATGCAGGAAACCCGCACGGTAGGCATAGATGCCGATGTGCCGGCGATACGGCACGCCCTCCGGCAACACGTCGCGGCTGTTGGCGAAGGCGTCTCGCGCCCACGGCAAGGTCGAACGGCTGAACGTCAGCGCCAGACCATTGATGTCGCTGACCACCTTCACCACGTTGGGATTGAACAGGGTGTCGATGTCCTCGATAGGCTCGGCCAGGGTCGCCATGCGCGCTTCGCCATGAGCGGCGAGGTTGGCGGCGACCTGGTCGATCACGCTTGGCGGAATCAGAGGCTCATCGCCCTGCACATTGACCACAATGGCATCCGGCGCCAGGCCCAGTTGCGTAGCGACTTCCGCCAGGCGATCGGTGCCGGAATTATGGTCTTCACGGGTCAGCACCGCTTCGGCGCCGAAGCCCTTGCAGGCTTCAATGATGCGCGGATCATCGGTGGCCACCACGACCCGCTCGGCGCTGCTCTTGCTGGCCTGTTCCCACACCAGCTGGATCATCGGCTTGTTGCCGATCAGTTGCAGCGGTTTGCCCGGCAAGCGGGTCGATGCGTAGCGCGAGGGAATGACAACGGTAAAGGCGGTGGTCATTTATCCAGGCGCTCGTCGGTAGTCAGGGTACGGGCTTCGCTTTCCAGCATGACCGGGATGCCGTCGCGGATTGGATACGCCAGGCCGGCGCCCTTGCTGATCAGCTCGGTTTTGTCGGCGCTGAGCTTGAGCGGGCCTTTGCAGATCGGGCAAGCGAGGATGTCGAGCAGTTTGGTGTCCATGAATGTTTCCTGGAAAAAACGTTTTAAGGCAAAAGACGGGCGGGCAACAGGCGCATCAGCTGTGTGTCGAACCAGGCGACAAACGCCGGCGACGGCACCGCATCCACCGCAAGGTACCACCAGTCGGGCTGGGCGAAGGCGCGGCACTTCACCGCGTCCTTTTCGGTCATGACCAGCGGCAATGACGGTGTAAAACTCAGGACCTCGGCGCTGTAGGGCGCGTGATCGGCAAAAGCATGGGGTATGGGCTGCCAGTGTAGCGTTTCAAGGGTGTTGAAGAAACGTTGCGGGTTACCGATACCGGCGACGGCGTGGACCTGCTGGCCGACCTGAAAATAATCCACGGGCTGGCGCTCGGCGGACCTCAGGTTGACCAACGCCGTGGGCATCAAGCGAAACGCGAAGCCATCCTCACGATCGGACCCGGCGCCGTTGTAAAGCAGCGCATCGACACTCTGCAAACGCTCCATCGGCTCACGCAGCGGCCCGGCAGGCAGGCAGCGCCGGTTGCCCAAACCGCGTGCCGCATCGATCAGCACCAGTTCAAGGTCACGCGCCAGGCGATAATGCTGCAAACCGTCGTCGGACAGGATCAGGTCCAGAGGCTCGCTGGCCAGCAACGCTTTCACGGCGCGGCTGCGATCAGGGTCGATCATCAAGGGCACGCCACAGCGTTGAACAATCAGTAACGGCTCATCACCGGCCACCTCGGCGCTGTGGCTGGCTTCCACCCGCCATGGGAACTGCGGCGGCTTCGCGCCGTAGCCTCGGCTGACAACCCCCACGCGCAAGCCACGACGGCGACAGTGCTCGATCAACCACAGAATCAACGGCGTCTTGCCGGTGCCGCCCACCGTGATATTGCCGACCACCACCACCGGCACCGGTGATTGATAAATGCCGCCCTCACCCGCCAAAAAACGCGCGCGCTTGCACTGCACGACCCGGCGATACAACGATTCCAGCGGCCGCAGGAGCGTGAGCGCAGGATGGCCTTCGTACCAGGCTTTGAGCAAACGATCGGACATGGCCATCAGGGTGGGCCCGCCGCCTCGACGGTGGTCATGCGCAGATGGGTGAAGCCCAGCTTGCCGGCGGCGTCCATTGCGGTGATCACGGCTTGATGTTGGGTCTTGCCGTCAGCACTGATGGATAGCGGCAAGTTGACATCACCGCCGGATT
Organism: Pseudomonas tolaasii NCPPB 2192; assembly: GCF_002813445.1. Classification (NCBI taxonomy): domain Bacteria; kingdom Pseudomonadati; phylum Pseudomonadota; class Gammaproteobacteria; order Pseudomonadales; family Pseudomonadaceae; genus Pseudomonas; species Pseudomonas tolaasii. The sequence goes on along the minus strand of NZ_PHHD01000001.1, from coordinate 4,209,673 downwards.
CTTTCTGCAAGGCATCCATCAGGCTCGTGAGGTCATTCTTCTCAAGTAATTGGTTGTTGACCGAAAACACCCCGTCGGCGCTGATGGCGATGTCCAGTTGCTTGGTTTCCTGATCTTCGGCCGGCGAGCCGCTGACCGCTTCGGGAAGGTCCACACGAAGCTGGGTTTGCCGGGTAAACGTGGTGGTCACGACAAAAAACAGCAGCAGGATAAACACCACGTCGATCAGCGACGCGAGGTTGATATCAACGTTTTCCCGTTGCTTGCGGCGAAATTTCACGCTCGGCCCTCAACGAAATCGACATCCCGATCGCCCTGCACCACTTCCACCAGCTTGATGGCTTCCTGCTCCATGCCGACCACCAGTTCATCGATGCGGCGCTGCAGGAAACGGTGGAAAAATACCGACGGAATACCGACCATCAGGCCCGCCGCCGTGGTGATCAATGCTTTGGAAATACCACCCGCCAGCACCGCGGCGTTGGTGGTCATGCCCGAGCCCATGAAAGAGCTGAAAATATCGATCATGCCCAGCACCGTGCCCAGCAAACCGAGCAATGGAGCCATGGCGGCGATGGTGCCGAGCGCATTGATATAACGCTCCATTTCATGGATGACCCGCGCGGCGGCTTCTTCAATGCACTCTTTCATGATCTCGCGACCATGCTTGGAGTTGGCCAGGCCCGCAGCGAGGATTTCACCCAGGGGCGAATTGGCGCGCAGCTCCTTGAGTTTTTCCTTGTCCAGCTGCTTGTTCTTGATCCAGCCCCAGACCTGGCCCAGCAGATGCTCAGGCGTGATACGGCTGGCGCGCAGGGTCCACAGGCGTTCGGCGACGATGCCGAGTGCGGCAATGGAACTCAAGATGATCGGCAACATCATCCAGCCGCCGGATTTGACCAATTCCCACACAGTGAATGTCCCCTCGAAAAAGTGCGCCACTTTACCATATAGGTTCAGTCGCGGGGTTTGCCGGGCGTAGACCCGTCCGTCGCCCCCCCGGCCTTTGGTAACGCTGGATTACGGTAACGCTTCGCGCCAGAAACGACGTTGACTGCGCGCAGTAGTCGGTGGTTTGAACGCCCCCAGTAGTACACGCACGGCGCCCTGCTCGGCGCTGTCATGAATTTGGCTGCCCAGTGCCTGATAGCGCGCCAACACTTGCGGATGGGGATGGCCGAACGCATTGCCGCGCCCCCGTGAAATCAACACCGAGTCGGGGGCAAGCTGTTGCAGGAAAGCGTCGGATGAAGAACTGCGACTGCCATGATGAGGCGCTTGCAGCCAATCGGTGCGAATGGCCAGCGGTGAAGCCAGAAACGCCTGTTCGGCAGCGCGATCGATATCACCCGTCAGCAGCAGACCTTCGCCATTGGCCTCGATGCGCAACACACAAGACCTCGGGTTGCTGCTAGTAGCCCCAGGCCACTGCCACAACTCAAATGTCACCCCGTCCCACACCCACCGCTCGCCACTGGAGCAGGTTTGAGTGTCGAGAAACGCCGGCAAACCCTCGGTTTCACCACCGATGACCCGCTTGACCGGCAGCCCGCGGGCGACTGCCGCCGCTCCTCCAGCGTGATCGGCGTGGGCATGGCTGAGTACCATCAGGTCCAGCGCCCCTGCCCCGAGTTTTCTCAACGATGGCAGTACCACGCGCGCGCCCAGGTCAATCGCCCCCGAGCGCGGCCCCGTGTCGTACAGCACGGTGTGGTGGCGGGTGCGCACAATCACGGCCTGCCCCTGACCGACATCCAGCTGCACCACCTCGGCCTGCCCATGGGGCACCTGCTCTCGGGGTGGAAAAACAGACAGCAACAGCATCGGCCAGCCCAGCAATCGAAACGGCACGCCCTTGGGCAGCAGCAACAACACCGCGCCTGCCAGACTTACCCACCAGTACCCCAAGGGCACCTCGGCCGGAACCCAGGCCGGCGAGCGCTCGGCCAAGAGCGCCAGCAGCGCGAACAGCCCATCCAGCGCCCCGCCGGCCAACCACAGCAAGCCTTCACCCAGCCACGGCACGGCAAGCAGAGCGGTACCCATCAACGCCAGAGGCAACACCACCAGGCTGATCCACGGCACGGCAAACAAATTGGCCAGCGGCGCGCTGAGACTGACGGGCAGCCCCAACACCAGCAGGACCGGGAATAGACCGATCGCGATCAGCCACTGTGGCCGGGTCCAGACCTGCCAGATGCTCCACGGCCCCAGCCGCCCGCCGAAAGCCAGTACCAGCACCGCGACCGCCGCGAACGACAACCAGAACCCCGGCTGCAAGCTGGCCAATGGCTCAAGCAGCAATACCCCGTTGAGCGCCAGCAACCACGGCAGCCAGACGCCCAGGTGCCGAAAACGCAGGCGCCAGAGCAACACCAGCCCGACCATCACACACGCCCGCTGCACCGGCACGCCAAACCCTGCCAACAGGCCATAGCTCAATGCTGCAGCAAACGCGAGCCCACACGCCCACGGCAGCCAGGGCAACGTGCGAGGCCAACAGCCATACCGTGCAAGCCCTGCGACCACCCCGTAGATCAGTCCCGCCAGCAGCCCGATATGCTGGCCGGAAATCACCAGCAGGTGCACCGTGCCGGTGTCTTGCAGGATTTGCCACTCGTCGGTTCCCAGCCCGGAGCCGTCCCCCAGCACCAAGGCCGCCAGTGCGACTTCACGCCCTTGCGCATCCACGGCCATCAAGCGCTGACGAATCGGGTCGCGCCAGGCATTTCGGGCGCTTGCCAGTCGCTCGCCATCTTTCACCGAAGCCGTTGCACCGATGCGCTGGGCCAGCAACCACGCCTCATAGTCAAAGCCATGAAAATTGAGCAACCCCAGCGGCCGCTTAAACGTCAGCGCCAGGCGCCAGCGCTCGCCGCTTTGCACGGGCGGGCCTGCATGCCAGGACACCCGGATACGCTTGGGTAAAACAGCGTTGCGAGACCGGCTGTCCGCCAATTCAAAGCGCACGCCCGTCCCCGTTTGCTGCGGTAACCCGACCACGCGCCCTTCCACCCAGCGTGTCTGCCCCTCCAGTGCCGGGTTGAGCCGCTCCTCCAGCGCCGATTGCGCACTGGCACACGCCCAGCTCAAACCCAGCAGGAAAAACGCCAGCGGATGGGTGCGAAAAGGCAACAGCATCAATGCCAGCACCGGCATGGCCAGCAGCCAGCCCAACGGCGGCAGTGCGGGCAAGAATCGCAGCGAAAGCAAGCCAAGTCCGAGCGCGAACAACCCTGTTCTCATGAATCATCCTTTTCCAGTGATCCACTCAGTCTTAGCCGGACGTCACAGGCGGCCTATGATGTTTTGTCACAAAGTCTGAATTTTCTGTTTATAGAATGCGGGCATACTTGCCCCTCGAATTGACCTGGACCCCTTATGCCCCGGCGCTTATTCAAACGGTACATGCCCGATCCCAGCAGCATCCGGGAACACAAGTCATTACAGTTTCTCGGCACGTTGCTGCACGACCCCAACCTCTGGCACCTGAACCGGCACTCGGTCGCACGCGCCATGGCGGTGGGTTTGTTCGCGGCATTCATTCCCATTCCATTGCAAATGCTGTTGGCGGCCGTGCTGGCAATCACCGTGCGTGCCAATATGCCCATCGCCGTCAGCCTGGTCTGGCTGACCAACCCGATCACCATGCCGTTCGTGTTTGTGGGCACCTACCTGACCGGTGCGTGGTTGATGAATGTACCGCCTCGCAGCCTGCCCGACGACCTGACCTGGGAATGGATCAGCGGGCAGTTGAGCACACTGTGGCAGCCCTTCCTGCTGGGCTCTGTGGTGCTGGGGTTGGTGTTGGGTGCACTGGCCTATTGCCTGACCATGGGTTACTGGCGCTGGTGGGTTGCCCACCAATGGAAAAAACGCAAGCAGCGCCGCGCCTGAGCGCTAACGGGCCAACAGTTGCAGGTGCACCCGCAGGCCCTGGCCGGTGTTTTCCGCCCAGAGGCGGCCACCCTGACGCTGCACGGCGTTGCGGGCGATACTCAAGCCAAGACCGAAACCGCCGTCTCCGGGCCGCGATCCTTCCAGGCGGGTAAACGGTGCGAAGATCCGTTCCAGGTCCTGCTCATCAATGCCGCCGCCCCGATCCTCCAGCCAAAGGTGCCAATAATCACCTTCGCGGCATCCGTCCAGCTTCACCAGCCCGTGCGCGGGAGAATGGCGAATGGCATTGCGCAGGATATTTTCCAGAGCCTGGGCCAACGCATTCAGGTTGCCGCGTACCCAGCAATCGGCCGATAACAGACAAGGCAGGCGCGATGCCGGCCAGTCACTTTCATAGCAGGCGTTTTCCCGCAGCATGTCCCACAGAGCCAGTACCTGAATATCCTCGCTGGGCAGCGGCGCACGCTCGCTATCGAGCCAGGCCAGTTGCAGGCTGTCTTCCACGAGGCGTTGCATGGCGTCTATTTCACGACTTAAACGCTCGCGCAACTGCGCAAGATCTTGCTCGCTGTCACACGCCACACGCAGGCGACTCAACGGCGTACGCAGTTCATGGGACATATCGCGCAACAGTTGTTGCTGCAACACCACCGTCCCCTGCAAGCGCTCGGACATATGGTCAAACGCCCGCCCCAACTCGCCCAGCTCATCCTTGCGGCTGATGGCCTCGCGAGACATGCGCGCATTCAAGTGGTCGGCGCGCCAGGCATTGGCCTGCTCGCGCAACTGGTTGAGCGGCATGATCAGCAACCGATACAGGCCGATACACAAAAACAGAGTGAACAGGCCGGGAATCACGCCGTTGGTGACCATTCGCCAGAACAGTTGATAACGCCCCGGCATAAAGCGTTTTGGCAGTTCGATCACTAGTGAGCCGGCACTCGGGTCCATGGGGAACGGGATTTTCAGCCACGGCAGGCCTTTGGCATGCCGGCTGACCGGCCACTCAAGGCCGCGCAGGAAAGTCAGGCGCTGGCTCTCCCTGTCACTCAGCGGCGCACTGCTGAGGGATTGCAGGTCATTGCCGATCACGCCGACCCAGGTGGTTTCGCGCTGGGCCATCACGTGCAACCACGCGTCCACCCCGGCGCTGCCCTGGGTATTCCAGGCCAGTTCGGCCCCGGCGGCGTAACCGCGCAGGGTCTCCCGCGCCTCTTCAGAGAGGTAGGCATTCTGCTCTTCCATGTACCGGCCCCAGGACCAACTGAGCCAGACCATCAGCAAGCAAAAGGCGATCAACAGACAGGCCAGCTTCCAGAACAACGAATGCCTGCCGGGCAGTCGTTTAAAGCCCTTCATCATGACCGCTCAGCACATACCCCTTGCCCCATACCGTCCGGACCTCGCGTTCGGTGTAGCCGATGGCCTTGAGTTTGCGGCGGATCTGGCTGATGTGCATGTCCAGGCTGCGGTCATGCAGGGCATAACCGCGCTGCAATACATGCTGATAAAGAAAGGCTTTGCTGAGCACTTCGTCCGTATGGCGGTGCAGGGTTTCCAGCAGGCGGTATTCGCTGCGAGTGAACCCGGCGCAGTGCTCCTGATAGAACACATCACACAATGGGTCGTCAAAACGCAGTGCGCGGGCTTCATCGCGTACCGGTGAACGGTTCGGCAACGGCCGGCGGTCCAGGGCCACGCGGCGCAGGATGGCTTCGATGCGCACCCGCAACTCGATCATGCTGAACGGTTTGGGCAGGTAATCGTCGGCCCCGAGGCGAAACCCGCTGATACGGTCCGCTTCAGCCCCGAGGGCGGACATCAGAATGACCGGGATCGAATGGCTCTGGCGCAAATGGGTCAGGATCGACAGACCGTCCAGCCCCGGCAGCAGAATGTCCATCAACACCACGTCGAATGCCTGGTCGCGGGCCATTTGCAGGCCCTGCTGGCCGTTCTGGCACCAGGTGACCTGAAAGCCGCAACGTCCCAGATGCTCATGGACATAGGCGCCCAGCACAGGGTCATCTTCGATGGTCAGGATACTGGGCAAGCCAACTGCTGCGGGATTCATTAGCGTCTGCAAGTCATTCTCAATCGCTGATTATTCAAGATTAAGCCGTGCCAGGCAATCGCCAGCCGGCGGCTAATGGCCCGAAGATTGCCCCGTGTCATTAATTTGCAAGATTCCGCACCGCGCAAATGGCTACACTGCGCAGGTGGCGCGGGCCGGATGCCCGCGCGGGTCATTGAAAACAATGTGGTAGCAGGAGAGTGGCGTGCTTAGAAGAATGGGGATAAAAGGCCGCGTACTGTTGCTGACCTTATTACCGACCAGCCTGATGGCCTTGTTGTTGGGGGGCTATTTCACCTGGATGCAGCTCTCGGAGTTGCAGACCCAGTTGCTGCAGCGCGGCGAAATGATTGCCGAGCAGTTGGCGCCGTTGGTGGCTCCTGCCCTGAGCACGCGTAACACCGACCTGCTCGAACGCATCGCCACCCAGTCCCTTGAGCAACCGGACGTGCGCGCCGTTTCGTTCCTCGCACCTGACCGTTCGCCCCTGGCCCACGCGGGCCCGACCATGCTCAACCAGCCGCCGGTGGGCAACAGTTCGCATTTGTTGCAGCGTAGCGGCAATGACGCCACCCGCTATCTGCTGCCGGTCTTTGGCCGCCACCGTAATCTTGCCGGCGAGCTGATTCCCGATGAGGCCGACCGCCTGCTGGGCTGGGTCGAGGTGGAGCTTTCCCACAACGGCATGTTGCTGCGCGGCTACCGCAGCCTGTTCGCCAGCCTGCTGCTGATCGCCATCGGCCTGATCTGCACCGCAGCCCTGGCGCTGCGCATCAGTCGCACCATCAACTCGCCGATTGGCCAGATCAAGCAGGCCGTGGCCCAGCTCAAGGACGGCAACCTCGAAACGCGCCTGCCGCCCCTCGGCAGCCAGGAACTGGATCAATTGGCCTCGGGCATCAACCGCATGGCCGAAACCCTGCAAAATGCCCAGGAAGAATTGCAACACAGCATCGACCAGGCCACCGAAGACGTGCGCCAGAACCTGGAAACCATTGAAATCCAGAACATCGAGCTGGACCTGGCGCGCAAGGAGGCCCTGGAGGCCAGCCGTATCAAGTCGGAATTCCTGGCCAACATGAGCCACGAAATCCGCACTCCGCTCAATGGCATCCTCGGCTTTACCCACCTGCTGCAGAAAAGCGAGCTGTCGCCGCGTCAGCTGGATTACCTGGGCACCATCGAAAAGTCCGCCGACAACCTGCTGGGCATCATCAACGAGATTCTCGACTTCTCGAAAATCGAAGCCGGCAAGCTGGTGCTCGACAGCGTGCCGTTCAACCTGCGCGATTTGCTGCAGGACACCCTGACCATCCTCGCCCCCGCCGCCCATGCCAAGCAGCTCGAACTGGTCAGCCTGGTGTACCGCGACACGCCGCTGGCGCTGGTGGGCGACCCGCTGCGCCTCAAGCAGATCCTGACCAACCTGATCAGCAACGCGATCAAGTTCACCCGCGAAGGCACCATCGTCGCCCGCGCAATGGTTGAGGACGAAGAAGAAGACAGCGTACAACTGCGCATCAGTGTGCAAGACACCGGCATAGGCCTTTCCAATCAGGACGTGCGCGCGCTGTTCCAGGCGTTCAGCCAGGCCGACAACTCGCTGTCGCGCCAACCCGGCGGCACCGGTTTGGGTCTGGTGATTTCCAAACGCCTGATCGAGCAGATGGGCGGCGAGATTGGCGTCGACAGCACGCCAGGCGAAGGCTCGGAGTTCTGGATCAGCCTGAACCTGCCCAAAACCCGCGATGACGTTGACGATTTGCCTTCTGCGCCGCTGCTGGGCCGTCGTGTGGCGGTGCTGGAAAACCACGAGCTGGCGCGTCAGGCCTTGCAACATCAGTTGGAAGACTGCGGCCTGGAAGTCACGCCGTTCAACACCCTCGAAAGCCTGACCAACGGCATCACCAGCACCCATCAGACCGAACAGGCGATTGACCTGGCGGTACTCGGCGTCACGGCCAACGACATCCCGCCCGAACGCCTCAACCAACACTTGTGGGACCTCGAACACCTGGGCTGCAAGGTCCTGGTGTTATGCCCGACCACCGAGCAAATGCTGTTCAACCAGTCGGTGCCGAACCCCAACAGCCAATTGCAGGCCAAACCCGCGTGTACGCGTAAATTGCGTCGCGCCCTGGCTGACCTGATCAGCCCGCGCCCGTTGCGCAGCGAACCCGGCGAGCCACTGTCCAGCCGGGCACCGCGCGTGCTGTGCGTGGACGACAACCCGGCCAACCTGCTGCTGGTGCAAACCCTGCTCGAAGACATGGGCGCCAAGGTGCTCGCCGTCGAAAGTGGCTATGCGGCCATTGATGCGGTGAAGCAGGAAACCTTCGATCTGGTGCTGATGGACGTGCAAATGCCCGGCATGGACGGCCGCCAAAGTACCGAGGCGATTCGCCAGTGGGAGAGCGAGCGCCACGGCACGCCACTGCCGGTGGTCGCCCTCACCGCCCACGCCATGGCCAACGAAAAACGCGCGCTGCTGCAAAGCGGCATGGACGACTACCTGACCAAGCCCATCAGCGAACGGCAACTGGCCCAGGTGGTGCTGAAATGGACCGGCCTGGCCCTGCGTAACCAGGGCCCCGAGCGCGGCAATGACAACCTCGGCCACGGCGTGCAACTGCTGGTGCTGGACCACGAGGAAGGCCTGCGCCTGGCGGCGAACAAGGCGGATCTCGCCGCCGATATGCTCGCCATGCTGCTGGCCTCCCTTGAAGCCGACCGCTTGGCGATTACTGTCGCCCGCGAAGCCAAGGACAACAATGCGCTGATCGAACGCGTCCACCGCTTGCACGGCGCTACCCGCTACTGCGGCGTGCCGCAATTGCGCGCCGCCTGCCAGCGTGCCGAAACCTTGCTCAAGCAGGATGACGCCAAGGCCATGGCCGCGTTGGATGAGCTGGACATGGCGATTGCGCGGCTGGCCAGTGAGGCTCGCGTCAACGCGTAGCTTTTCTGTGGGAGCTGGTTTTTCTGTAGGGAACTGCGTTCCTGTGGGAGCTGGCTTGCCTGCGATGCAGGCGACTCGGTATGCCTGCCAGACCGAGGAGAGGCCATCGCAGGCAAGCCAGCTCCCACACAAACCAGCTTCCACAGGGGTACACGATCACCTTTAACCGTGCAGGGAGCCTTTCAATGCGCGTCATTCTTTTCAGCAGCCAGACCTACGACCGCGACAGCTTCCTCGGCGCGCCGCAGCCCGCTGGCGTAGAGCTGCAATTCCAGCCCGCCCGGCTCAACCTCGACACCGTGGCCCTGGCCGAACACCACGACGTGGTCTGCGCCTTTATCAACGACGACCTCAGCGCACCGGTGCTGGAACAATTGGCCAAAGGCGGCACGCGCCTGATCGCGTTGCGCTCGGCCGGTTACAACCATGTCGACCTCGCCGCCGCCAGGCGCCTGGGCCTGACCATCGTGCGGGTTCCGGCCTACTCGCCCCACGCGGTGGCCGAACACGCTGTTGCGCTGATCCTGGCCCTTAACCGCCGCCTGCACCGTGCCTATAACCGCACCCGCGATGGCGACTTCAGCCTGCACGGGCTTACCGGTTTCGACTTGGTGGGCAAAACCGTCGGCGTGGTGGGCACCGGGCAGATCGGCGCCACGTTCGCCAAAATCATGGCCGGTTTCGGCTGCCAGTTGCTCGCTTATGACCCCTTCCCCAACCCGCAGGTCCAGGCCCTCGGCGCACGTTACGTAAGCCTGCCGGAGCTGCTGGCCCAGGCGCAGATCATCAGCCTGCATTGCCCGCTGACCGCCGACAGCAAACACCTGATCAACGCCGCCTCCCTGGCCCGCATGCAACCGGGCGCAATGCTGATCAACACCGGGCGTGGCGGGTTGGTCGATACGCCGGCGCTGATCGAAGCCCTCAAGGACGGCCAGCTCGGCTACCTGGGCCTGGATGTGTATGAAGAAGAAGCCCAGCTGTTTTTCGAGGACCGCTCCGACCTGCCCTTGCAGGATGACGTGCTGGCGCGGCTGTTGACCTTCCCGAACGTGATCATCACTGCGCACCAGGCCTTTTTGACGCGCGAGGCCCTGGCAGCCATCGCCGACACCACCCTGGCCAACATTGTCGCGTGGGCCGAAGGCCAGCCGCAGAACCTGGTCGAAGGATGATCAGCGGTCATATACCAGGCTCATGATGAGCCGGCACCCGTGATAGGATGCCGCGCCTATTTGGAGGACCCATGGCCGAACACGATTTCCGCTTCAGCTTGCTGAGCCCGCAACACACCCTGATCGAATGCCGCGCCCTGGTGCCGGGCCGTTACCAGATCACCGGCAACGGTGGTTCGATCAAGCACGGCGACGTACTGATCGTCACCCTGCGCGGCAGTAAAACCCTGTCGATGCGCCTCACCGTCGAAGGTGACGCACGCTACTCCATCCGCCCGGCGGGCCAATGGGTCGCCATGGCCCAGGGGCCGAAATTCGGCGAGCTGGAGATTCACACCTGGAAGGTCAACTGCGACAGCTGCGACACCGTGCTCGAATTTGAATTCGCGGTGGAAACCAAGCTGACCAAAGAGCCCCTGCAACCGGCCGCCAACGCGCGTATCCAGGAGCTGGGCTGGGCCAACATGGGCGACCAGCACCGCTGCCCTAAATGCCAGCAGGCCGCGCAATGAAAGGCGCGCTTTTGCTCGCCGCCCTCGGCGTCGGCCTGACCGGCTGCGCAGGTGACGCGGTGAAGCTCAAGCAGGACCACAGCTACGTGGTGGAATGGATCGGTGAGCGGCCGTTGATGGACTACGCCCACCTGACCGTCACCCTCGGCGCCGATGGTCGCGCCTATGGCAATGGCGGCTGCAATCACTGGTTCGCCCCCTACACCGTCGAGGGCGACAAGCTCAGCTTCGGCAAGGTGGGCAGCACCCGCAAGCTCTGCGCCGAAGCCCTGATGGAGCAGGAACACCGCTTCTTCCAGGCGCTGCAAGGCGTCGAGCGCTGGGACATCTCGCCGATCGAGCAAACGCGTTTCTGGCCCGCCGAAGGCAAGCCGATTCGCCTGTGGCTTGAAGAAGGCTGATGGCTTTTCTTGGGAGCTGGCTTGCCTGCGATGCTGCTGACTCGGTGTGTCAGGTACATCGCAGTGATGCCATCGCAGGCAAGCCAGCTCCCACACTAGCCAACCCTCACAGGTTCAACCGCGCAAGGCCTTGAGCTTGGCCAACACCCCTTCCGCCGTCTGCTCGCCCATCAACTGCTCGCGCACCTTGCCCTTGTCATCGATGATGTAGGTCACCGGCAACGCCTCGCTGCGCGGAATATCGAAAGTCTCTTCCGGGTTTTGCGCCAGCACGGTGAACTTGATGCCCAGCTTTTCACTGGCGGCCTTCAATTCTTCACCCTGCACGTTATCGAAGTTGACCCCGAATACCCCCACGTTCTGCCCCTTCAGTTGCTCGGCCAGGGCATTGAGCTCGGGGATTTCCGTGCGGCAAGGGCCACACCATTCGGCCCAGTAATTAAGTACAACCCACTGTTTATCCAGGCGCTCGGCCGCTACTTTCTTGCCATATTGGTCAACGCCGTAATCGTTACCGCAGCCGCTGAGCAGCAGGGTTGTGATGATCGCCAATGCACCGATCAGTCGCCTTGTCATGGGGTAATCCTTCGTAAAAATGAACATCGGCTGCGACCTATCGCCTCTTACGGTTTAAGGACGCGCCACAGCCCGGGTAGAATACCCGCCACCTTACGCAAGATGCGACCCGCACATGACCGATCTGACGCTTTATCACAACCCGCGCTGCTCGAAATCCCGTGGTGCGCTGGAACTGCTCGAAGCCCGTGGCCTCACGCCCACCGTGGTGCGCTACCTGGAAACCCCGCTGAACGCTGCGCAACTCAAGGCCCTGCTCGGCAAACTCGGCATCGGCGCGCGCCAGCTGCTGCGTACCGGCGAGGACGAATACAAAACCCTCAACCTGGCCGACGCCAGCCTCAGCGAAGCGCAACTCATCGCCGCCATCGCTGAGCATCCCAAGCTGATGGAGCGCCCGATCCTGGAAACCGCCACCCAAGCCATCATCGGCCGCCCGCCGGAAAACGTCCTGGAGATTCTGCCGTGAGCGCACCCTATGTGCTGGTGTTGTATTACAGCCGCAACGGCTCGGTGAGCGAAATGGCCCGGCAGATTGCCCGGGGCATCGAGCAGGCCGGGCTGGAGGCGCGCCTGCGCACCGTTCCGGCGATCTCCACCGAGTGCGAAGCCGTGGCGCCCAGCATTCCGGACGAAGGCGCGCTGTACGCCAGCCTTGATGACCTGAAAAACTGCTCCGCCCTGGCCCTCGGCAGCCCGACGCGCTTCGGCAACATGGCCGCGCCGCTCAAATACTTCCTCGACGGCACCAGCAACCTGTGGCTCACCGGCGCCCTCGTCGGCAAGCCGGCCGGTGTATTCACCTCCACCGCCAGCCTGCACGGCGGCCAGGAAACCACGTTGATGTCGATGCTGCTGCCGTTGCTGCACCACGGCATGTTGATCACCGGCCTGCCCTACAGCGAACAGGCCTTGCTCGACACCCAGGGCGGCGGCACGCCGTATGGCGCCAGCCACCACTCGGGGCCGGACGGCAAGCGCATGCTCGATCCACATGAAATCAGCCTGTGCCGCGCCCTCGGCCTGCGCCTGGCGAAAACCGCGAGCCTGCTGGAGAACGGCCGTGGCCAGGAAGCCTAAGGTCCTGCCACCAACGGCTTGGCTCGCGCCACGGGTCAAGACCGCGCGGGCGCTGAGCCTGCTGGCGTTTTTTGGCCTGGTGGGCTTGCTGAGCGGTTACTACCTGTTCGTGGCCGACCTGCACGGCGCGCGCCCGTGGGTGATCCTGCTGATCGAACTGGTGCCGCTGCTGATACTCGCGCCGGGAATGCTGATGGGCAGCGCGCGCGGGCATTCGTGGATGTGCTTTGTGGTGAACCTGTATTTCATCAAGGGCGCGCTGGCGGCGTATGACCCCAACCGGCAGTGGTTCGGAGTGCTGGAGATGCTGGCGAGTCTGGCGGTGTTTTGTACGGCGCTGCTGTATGTGCGGTGGCGGCATCAGCTCAATCGGCGGCTTGCTGAGGCCTGATAGACCTGTAGTGCCTGTCAGGCACCCTTCGCGGGCCAGCCCGCTCCCACATTTGGTTGCATTCCAAAGTTGGAACTCGGTCAAATGTGGGAGCTGGCTTGCCTGCGAAGGCATCACCTCGATTTCAATGATTCACCGTGTACGCCAACATCATCGACAACTGGCACATCGGCCGCCCGCTCTCGGCATGCCACTGATTGAAAGCATCCTGCACAATCGCCAAATCCCGCAGGCTGGTCGGCACCTTATCGACGATCTTCTGCGCATTCAGCGCCGCCACCACGTCATCACTCGGCACAAAGGTATCCTTGCCGACCATGCGCAAAAAGCGTGGTGCCGACAGCCCGCCCAACTGGTGGCCGTGCTTGCTCAGGTACTTCCACAGGCCGACGATTTCCGTCACCGGCCAGTCGGCGATGAACGCGCCGAAACTGCCCTTCTCCTGCTCGATATCCAGAATCATCTGCGCATTGCGCGGCACGCTCTTGAGCTTGCCCAGGTGGCGGATGATGCGCGTGTCCTGCATCAGGCGCTCCAGGTGCTCGGCGCCCATCAGCACAACTTTCTCCGGGTTGAAGCCGAAGAAGACTTCTTCGAATGCCGGCCATTTGGCGTCCACCACGCTGTGCTTGAGCCCGGCGCGAAACACTCGCAGCGCCAGGGTCGACAGGTAGCGATCATCGCTGATCCTGCGCAGTTGCGCCGGGGTCTTGGGTACAGCCAGGTGGGCGTCCAGTTTGGCAGCCGAACCGAAACGGTTCAGACAGTATTCGTGCAGCCACTTGTAATCGCGCATGCCCTCTCCTGGCAATTGAATGGAAAACGGCGCCCGCAAGCGCCGTGTGTCAGAGCATTGAAGTCGCTTAGAGGTTCACAACGTTGACGAAGCGCGACGCGGCCGTCTCGTCGATCTTCAAGCTGGTGAAATCGAACAGGTTGCGATCCGCCAGCTGCGACGGCTGTACGTTCTGCAACGCGCGGAAGATGCTTTCGGTACGGCCCGGCGTTTTGCGCTCCCAGTCCACCAGCATTTCCTTGACCACCTGGCGCTGCAGGTTTTCCTGGGAGCCGCACAGGTTGCAGGGGATGATCGGGAATTGCTTGAAGTCGGAGTAGGCCTGGATGTCTTTCTCGTTGCAATACGCCAGCGGGCGGATCACCACGTTGCGGCCATCATCGGCGCGCAGCTTGGGCGGCATGGCCTTGAGGGAGCCGTTGAAGAACATATTCAGGAAGAAGGTCTCGACGATATCGTCGCGGTGATGCCCCAGGGCCATCTTGGTCGCGCCGATTTCGTCGGCAAAGGTGTAGAGCGTGCCACGGCGCAGGCGCGAGCACAGCGAGCAGGTGGTCTTGCCTTCCGGAACCAGCTCCTTGACCACCGAATAGGTGTCTTTTTCGACGATGTGATATTCCACGCCCAACTCTTTGAGGTAGGCCGGCAGCACATGCTCGGGAAAGCCCGGTTGTTTCTGGTCCATGTTGACGGCGACGATCTCGAACGTGATCGGTGCGACCTTCTGCAGGTGCAGCAGCACATCGAGCATGGTGTAGCTGTCTTTGCCGCCGGAGAGGCAGACCATGACCTTGTCGCCGTCCTCGATCATGTTGAAATCGGCGACCGCTTCACCGGCCAGGCGACGCAGGCGTTTTTGCAGTTTGTTCTGGTTGACCGTAAGAGTGCCCATGGCGCTTGGATCCGCTAGAGGTGTGTGACGAAAAGCGCAGCATTTTACGCAAAAATACTTCAATGGGCGACGCCGATCCAATGTGGGAGCTGGCTTGCCTGCGAAAGCAGTGGGTCAGCCAGCTGATTCGTTTCTGACCCGCCGCTATCGCAGGCAAGCCAGCTCCCACATCGACCGTGGCAGTCCAGACAGACCTCGCCGCGATTAAGCCCGCTGTTTACAGCGCAATTTGCTCTAAAGCCCTACAGTTTTTCAGGTCATCACTTCCTATACTGCGATTTGAGGTCCCACATCACTATCCAGGACCTTTGAGGCCAATTGGCCCGTGGGCGCTCCGATGGGGGGCGATGGTAATAACGACAGGAGTGACTGGCATGATCCATCACGTCGTGGGGCTGTTTACCCATCCCGACCAGGAATGGCGGGAAATCCGTGGCGATAAGGAAGAAAGCATCGGCCACATGTACCTCACTCACACCCTGATTCTCGCGGCGATCCCCGCCGTTTCCGCCTTTATCGGCACCACACAGGTCGGATGGGTTATCGGCAGCCGTGCTCCGGTGATGCTCACCCAGGAAAGCGCCTTGTGGATGACCCTCATGTCGTATGCCGCCATGCTTGGCGGCGTGGCGGTGATGGGTGCGTTCATTCACTGGATGGCCCGCACTTACGACGCCAACCCCAGCATGGCGCGTTGCGTGGCCTTTGCCACTTACACCGCCACACCACTGTTTATCGGCGGGCTGGCGGCACTCTACCCGCACATGTGGTTGGGCATGATCGTGGGCACGGCGGCCATCTGTTACACGGTCTACCTGCTGTATGTGGGGCTACCGACCTTTATGAACATCGACCCGGACGAGGGTTTCCTGTTTTCCAGCTCGGTACTCGCCGTGGGGCTAGTGGTGCTGGTGGCGATCATGGCCTTCACCGTGATCGTCTGGGGCCTTGGCGTGGGGCCGATTTACACCAACTAGCCGCTTTCAGATCGCAAGCAAGGCCACCGCAAGGTGGCTTTGTGCGTTATGCATGACCATTCGGCGCCTGACAGATTCGGAAACACTCGGCTTTGCGGCATACTGGTGCTCTCTGGAGATATGTACAGCATGCCCGAGCAACTCAATACCCGCGTCGAAGATTGTTTCCTGCAAGCCGAATCCTTTTTCAAACGAAGCTTCAAACGCCCCCAAGTCAGCCTCAAGCTGCGGGGTCAGAAAGCCGGTGTCGCGCATTTGCACGAGAACCTGCTGCGTTTCAACCCACAGTTGTACCGAGAAAACACCCAACACTTCCTGAAACAAACCGTTGCCCACGAAGTGGCGCACCTGATTGCCCACCAGTTGTTTGGCGAACGCATCCAGCCCCATGGCGAGGAATGGCAATTGATCATGCGCGGGGTATACGAACTGCCGCCGGATCGCTGCCACACCTATGAAGTGAAACGCCGGCAGGTGACCCGCTATATCTACCGCTGCCCGTGTGCGGACAGTGATTTTCCGTTTTCGTCACAGCGCCATGCGCTGGTGGCTCAGGGAAGGCGGTATTTGTGCAGGCGGTGCCGGCAGACGTTGGTATTTACCGGCGAAACCCGGGTGGAGTGAAAGCCTCATCACAGGCAAGCCAGCTCCCACATTTTGATAACCGCCGCGTTCAAAATGTGGGAGTGGGCTTGCCCGCGATAGCGCCCGATCAGTCACCCCACTACTCCAGCCTGCCGCAAATCTGCAATTCGCTGAACACTAAACCCCAACTCCGCCAGCACTTCATCACTGTGCGCCCCCACCGCCGCCCCAATGTGCCGAGGCGGCGGCAACCCTTCTGAAAACTTCAACGGGCAGGCCAGTTGCGCCTGCGTTGAACCATCCCCCCGTGGCACCTGGCTGACCAGCGCCCGCGCCTTGAGCTGTGGATGCTCCACCGCTTCACTCAGGCTCAGCACCGGCTCCACGCACGCATCGACTGAGGCGAACAGCTCGCACAACTCGTCAAAGCTGCGCTTCTCGAATTCAACCTGCAACGCCGCCTTGAGCGCGGGGGACAAGCCCAACGCCGCCAGCTCCGGCCGCCCCAATGCCTCGCAGAGTTGCTGCATAAACCCGGGCTCCAGGCTGCCGACCGACATCCAGCGCCCATCCCGCGTACGGTAATAATCATAAAAACTGCCGCCATTGAGCACATGGTTTTCCCACGCCGGCTCCACACCGCAGGCCAGGTAACCCGCGCCCGCCATGGCATTCAAGCTGAACGAGCAATCGGTCATGCTCACATCCAGGTATTGGCCGACGCCGCTTTGCTGGCGGGCGATAACCGCGGCGAGCAACCCGACTACCGCATGCAGCGAGCCGCCGCCCACATCCGCCAATTGCACACCCAGCGGCAACGGTCCGCTGTCCTGCCGCCCGGTATGGCTGGCCACGCCGGCCAGCGCCAGGTAGTTGATGTCATGCCCGGCGCGGTCTTTATAAGGCCCGGTCTGGCCGTAACCGGTGATCGACACATAAATCAGCCGGGGGTTGATCGCTTTCAGCGCCTCATACCCCAGCCCCAGACGCTCCATCACGCCGGGGCGGAACTGTTCGAGGACAATGTCGTAGTCCTTCACCAATTCACGCACGATCTCCAGCGCCTCGGCCTTTTTGAGGTCCAGGGCCAAACTGCGTTTATTGCGATTGAGGTAGGCGTGGCTGGCCGACGTGCCGCGGTCGTGGGGCGGCAGCACCCGCAGCAGGTCCCTGCGCGTAGACGATTCGATGCGCAGCACCTCGGCGCCCATGTCCGCGAGCAGCAACGAGGCAAACGGGCCGGGCAGCAAGGTGGAAAAATCCAGCACTTTGAGGGACGCCAAGGGACCAGACATGGAGACTCCGTTTCCGATTCGAGTGCCCACAGACTAGGCAGCTCCGTGCCCGCCCGCAATCGCCGGAACGGTCACCGGCACTGACCGTTTTGATCACGGCGGGCTTTTTCGCGGCGGCGGCTTTATCATTGGCCCAGGTTTGCTTGCAGAGTGTTCCATGAAGTTTGCGATTGCAGTGTTTTCCGCCGCCCACGCGCCCTCCTCGCGCCGTGCCCTGCTGTTTGCCCAGGCGGCATTGGCCGGCGGGCATGAAATTGTGCGGCTGTTTTTCTATCAGGACGGTGTGTACAACGCCGCCGATAACCTCGTGACGCCCCAGGACGAGCAGGACACCGCCCGCCAATGGCGCGAATGGGTCAGCGCGCACCAGCTCGACGGCGTGGTGTGTATCGCCGCCGCCTTGCGCCGTGGCGTGCTCAACAACGAAGAAGCTACACGCTATCAGCGCAGTGCGGTCAACCTGAGCGCGCCGTGGGCGTTATCGGGTTTGGGGCAGTTGCACGATGCCGTGCAGGCCGCCGACCGCCTGATCTGCTTTGGAGGGCCGTGACATGGCCAAATCCCTGTTAATCATCAGCCGCCAGGCGCCGTGGTCCGGGCCGGGCGCGCGGGAAGCGCTGGATATCGTGTTGGCCGGTGGCGCGTTTGACCTGCCGATCGGTTTGCTGTTTATGGATGACGGCGTGTTTCAGCTCGCCGCCAACCAGGCGCCCAAAGCCTTGCAGCAAAAAGACCTCAGCGCCAACCTGCAGGCGCTGGAACTGTTTGGCGTCGAAGACGTATTCGCCTGCCGCCACAGCCTCGACGAACGCGGGCTGGTGGCGCCGACCAGTGCCCAACCGCTGAACAGCGAAGACATCGCCACGCTGATTGACCGTTACGACCAGGTGGTGACCCTCTGATGTCGACTTTACATGTGGTGTCCCACTCCCCGTTTACCGACAGCCGCTTCGCCAGCTGCCTGCGTGTGTGTGGCGTCAATGACGCCATTCTGCTGTGCGGCGATGGCGCCTACGGGCTGCACAACCCGGCCCTGCAAACCAAAGGGGTAAAAGTCTTCGTACTGGCCGAAGACCTGCAGGCGCGCAGCATCTGCCTGCCGGACTGGGCCGACAGCGTGGACTATGCCGGTTTTGTGCAGCTATCACTCGACTACGACAAGGTCAACAGCTGGCTATGAACACCCTGACCGTAGGCGCATGCACCCTCGAGCTGGACAAGGACGGTTACCTGGTTGACCTGGACCAATGGTCGGCCGAGGTTGCGGACGCCCTGGCGGCGGCCGTGCCCCTGGAACTGACCGCCGATCACTGGGAAATCCTCGAACTGCTCCGCCAGTTCTACGCCGAATTCCAACTGTCGCCGGCCACCCGCCCGCTGATCAAGTACACCGCCTTGAAGCTGGGCCCGGAAAAGGGCAACAGCCTGCACCTCAACAAACTGTTCAACGGCACTCCCGCCAAACTCGCCGCCAAGCTGGCGGGCCTGCCCAGGCCGACGAATTGCTTATGACCGACTTTGCCCCGCTGACCCTCGAAACCCCCGCCGAGCACCCGTTTGCACAGTTCGTGCGCATCCTGGGCAAAGGCAAGCGCGGCGCGCGCAACCTCACCCGCGAGGAAGCCCGCGATGCCATGGGCATGTTGCTCGACGAAAAGGTCGAAGACACCCAGCTCGGCGCGTTCCTGATGCTGCTGCGCCACAAGGAGGAAAGCCCGGAAGAACTCGCCGGCTTCACCGAGGCCGTGCGCGAGCGCCTGAATGCCCCGGCGCTGAACGTGGATGTCGATTGGCCGACCTACGCCGGCAAGAAGCGCCACCTGCCGTGGTACCTGCTAGCCGCCAAGTGCCTGGCGCAAAACGGCGTGCGCATTCTGATGCACGGCGGCGGCGCGCACACGGCCGGGCGGCTGTACACCGAGCAACTGCTGGAAGGCCTGCAGATCCCGTTGTGTCGCAATTGGCAGCACGTCGAAGCTGCCTATGCACAGGGCAACCTGGCGTTTATCCCGCTGGGTGACTGGGCGCCCCAGCTGCAACGCATGATTGATCTGCGCAACACGCTGGGGCTGCGTTCACCGATTCACTCGCTCGCGCGGCTGCTCAACCCATTGAACGCGCGCCTCG
Source organism: Pseudomonas tolaasii NCPPB 2192 (assembly GCF_002813445.1). Taxonomy (NCBI): domain Bacteria; kingdom Pseudomonadati; phylum Pseudomonadota; class Gammaproteobacteria; order Pseudomonadales; family Pseudomonadaceae; genus Pseudomonas; species Pseudomonas tolaasii. The sequence goes on along the minus strand of NZ_PHHD01000001.1, from coordinate 4,189,933 downwards.
GCCTGCAAAGCATTTTCCATCCGGGCTATCAGGGCGTGCACCGCGATGCCAGCGGCCTGCTCGGCGACAACGTGATTGTGGTAAAGGGCGACGGCGGCGAAATCGAGATCAACCCCGACTCCGCCAGCCACCTGTACGGCACCACCGGCGGCCAGAGCTGGGACGAAGAATGGCCCGCCCTCTCCGCCCAGCGCCACGTCAAGCCGGCCAGCCTGGAGCCGGAACATTTGAAGGCGCTATGGCGTGGGGAGGTCGAAGACAGCTACCCGCAGCTCGCGCTGATCGCCACCATGGCACTGGCCTTGCGCGGCCTCGGTCATTCACGGGAACAGGCATTTGCAGTGGCCCAGCAATACTGGGACGCGCGGGACAAATCGATTTAATCGATGATTGAGCCCCGGTCTTTGCGCTTTTAGTTCGAACTCATCCCTTTAGACTGGGCTCCAACGCTTATTAGCCGAGGAGCCAGTCATGGGTTTGCTGATCGAAGGACACTGGAAAGACCAGTGGTACGAAAGTAGCGCAGATGGCGCATTCCAGCGCGAACAGGCACAGCGCCGCCACTGGGTCACCGCCGATGGTGCTCCCGGCCCGAGCGGCGAAGGCGGCTTCAAGGCCGAGGCCGGCCGCTATCATCTTTATGTATCCCTTGCGTGCCCTTGGGCCCACCGCACCCTGATCCTGCGCAAACTCAAAGGCCTGGAAGGCCTGATCGACGTGTCCGTCGTCAGCTGGCTGATGCTGGAAAACGGCTGGACCTTCGACAAGGCCCACGGCTCGACCGGCGATGCGCTGGATCATTTCGACTTCATGCACCAGCGCTACACCGCCGACACGGCCGACTACACCGGGCGCGTTACCGTGCCGGTGCTGTGGGACAAACAGCTCAAGCGCATTGTGAGCAATGAGTCGGCGGAGATCATCCGTATGTTCAACAGTGCGTTTAACGGGCTGACCGGCAACACGCTGGATTTCTACCCCGAAACACTGCGCCCGACCATCGACGCCTTGAACGCGCGCATTTACCCCGCCGTGAACAACGGCGTATACCGCGCAGGCTTCGCTACGTCGCAGCAGGCCTATGACAGTGCGTTTGATGACGTGTTTGCCGAGCTGGATCACCTGGAACAGCATTTGGGCAAACATCGGTACCTCGCCGGTGAATACCTGACCGAAGCCGACGTGCGCCTGTTCACCACGCTGATTCGTTTTGATGCGGTGTATTACAGCCACTTCAAATGCAACCTGCGCAGGATTGCGGATTATCCGAATTTGTCGAATTGGCTACGGGAGTTGTATCAGTGGCCGGGCGTGGCCGAGACGGTGGATTTTGCGCATATCAAGGGGCATTACTACGGGAGCCACCGCACGATCAATCCAACCGGGATTGTGCCCAAGGGGCCCTGGCAGGGGTTTGATGCCGGACATGATAGAGCGCGATTGAGTGGAAAAGGTATCCGGGATTTATCCACATCATGAGTTAGCTTTGAAGACGCCATCGCGGGCAAGCCCGCTCCCACAGGTTGGAATGCATTCCACTGTGGGAGCGGGCTTGCCCGCGATGCTTTTGAGGCTTAAACCTCAGACTGCGCGCCCTCAAACCACTTGAGCTTCTCGCGCAACACCACCACTTCGCCGACGATCACCAGGGTCGGCGCATGCACTTCATGCTCCGCCACCAGGCGCGGCAAGTCCGCCAGGGTGCCTGTGAACACGCGCTGGTTGGAGGTCGTTCCCTGCTGAATCAGCGCCGCCGGGGTATCGGCGGCGCGGCCATGCCGGATCAGTTGTTCACAGATAATCGGCAAACCGATCAGGCCCATGTAGAACACCAGCGTCTGCGAAGGGCCCACCAGGTCATGCCAGGGCAGGTCCGAGGTGCCGTCCTTCAAATGGCCGGTGATAAACCGCACCGATTGCGCGTAGTCACGGTGGGTCAGCGGAATCCCCGCATACGCCGCGCAGCCGCTGGCCGCTGTAATGCCCGGCACCACCTGGAACGGAATGCCATGGGCCGCCAGTTCCTCGATCTCTTCACCCCCGCGCCCGAAGATGAACGGGTCGCCGCCCTTGAGGCGCAACACGCGCTTGCCTTGTTTGGCCAGGTCTACCAGTTGCTGGTTGATCTGGTCTTGCGGCACCGCGTGATCGGCGCGGCGTTTGCCGACGTACACGCGCTCGGCGTCGCGACGGCACAACTCCAGAATAGCCGGGGCCACGAGGCGGTCATACAGCACCACATCGGCCTGTTGCATCAGGCGCAGTGCGCGGAACGTCAGCAGGTCCGGGTCACCTGGCCCTGCGCCAACCAGGTAAACCTCACCCGGTGCATAGGGTGGCGCGCCGTTGACCTTTTCGACCAGCAGGCGCTCAGCCTCGGCGCCCTGCCCGGCCAACTGGCGGTCGGCAATCGGGCCTTGAAACACGTCTTCCCAGAACGCACGGCGTTGCTGCACATCCGGGTACAAACTTTTGACCTGGGCACGAAAACGCGCCGCCAACCCCGCCAGTTGGCCGTAAGTGGACGGAATCCAGGTTTCCAGCTTGGCGCGGATCAAGCGCGCCAGCACCGGCGCATCGCCGCCGCTGGACACTGCAATCACCAGGGGCGAACGGTCGACAATCGCCGGGAAGATCACGCTGCACAAGGCTGGCGCATCCACCACGTTAACCGGCACGCAACGGCGCTTGGCATCACTGGACACTTGCGCGTTCAGTGACTCGTCGTCGGTGGCCGCGATGATCAGGGTGCAACCGTCAAGGTCGGCCTCCTGATAACCGCGCAAAATCAGTTCCCCGCCACTGCCCAGTACCAGTTCACGCAACTGGTCTTCGATCTGGGGAGCAACCACCCGCAGCAACGCACCGGCATCGGCCAGGAGCCGGGATTTGCGCAAGGCAATCTCCCCGCCACCGACGACCAACACACGACTGCCGCGCAGGTTATGAAACAGCGGCAGAAATTCCATTTAGCGGATGACCTCAACGCCCGCCATGTACGGCTTGAGCACTTTCGGTACACGGATCGAACCGTCCGCCTGCTGATAGTTTTCCAGCACGGCCACCAGGGTACGGCCTACGGCCAGGCCCGAACCGTTGAGGGTGTGCACCAGTTCCGGCTTGCCGGTTTCCGGGTTGCGGAAACGCGCCTGCATGCGACGGGCCTGGAAATCACCGCAGTTGGAGCACGACGAAATCTCGCGGTATTTGTCCTGGCTCGGCACCCACACTTCCAGATCGTAGGTTTTCACTGCGCTGAAACCCATGTCGCCGGTGCACAGCGCCAATACGCGGTACGGCAGCTCCAACAGTTGCAGAACGCGCTCGGCGTTGGCGGTCAGGCCTTCCAGCGCTTCCATGGAAGTCGACGGCTCGACCACCTGCACCATCTCGACCTTGTCGAACTGGTGCTGGCGGATCATGCCGCGGGTGTCACGCCCCGACGCACCGGCTTCACTGCGAAAGCATGGGCTGTGGGCCACGAACTTGATCGGCAGTTCCTTGGCGTCGAGGATCTCGCCGGCCACGATGTTGGTCAGCGACACTTCGGCGGTCGGGATCAGGTACAGGTCGGCTTCGCCGTCGCGGCTGATCTTGAACAGATCTTCTTCGAATTTCGGCAGCTGGCTGGTGCCCATCAGCGCCGGAGCCTGCACCAGATAGGGGGTGTAAGCCTCTTCGTAACCGTGCTCGCCGGTGTGCAGGTTGATCATGAACTGCGCCAGGGCGCGGTGCATGCGCGCGATCGGACCGCGCAGCAAGGCAAAGCGCGCGCCGGACATTTTGGCGGCGGTTTCGAAATCCAGGCCGCCGGTCAATTCGCCCAGGGCAACGTGGTCCTTGATCTCGAAATCAAAGGCGGTTGGCGTGCCCCAGCGACGCACTTCGACGTTGCCGTCTTCGTCTGCGCCAATCGGCACGGATTCGTGAGGGATGTTGGGGATGCCCAGCAGGATCGAGTCCAGCTCGGTCTGGATCTTGTCCAGCTCGAATTTGCCGTCTGACAGCTCGGTGCCCATGCGCTCAACGTCGGCCATCAACGGCGCGATGTCTTCGCCGCGCTGCTTGGCCTGACCGATGGATTTGGAACGGGCATTGCGTTCAGCCTGCAGTGCTTCGGTGCGGGTCTGGACGGTCTTGCGCTGTTCTTCCAGCGCTTCGATGCGCGCGACATCCAGGGCAAAGCCACGGGAAGCCAGGCGGTCCGCTACGTCCTGAAGGTTGCTACGTAACAGTTTGGAATCGAGCATGTCGGTCTCTCGTTTATCAAAGTTTGGTCAGGGACAGGCCGGCCCAGGTGGCGAGCAGCCCGCCGAACACGCTGATGCCCAGGTAGCCGAAGGCTGTCAGGGCCTGCCCGCTTTCCAGCAGGCGCAGCGTATCCAGTGAAAAGGATGAAAAGGTCGTCAGACCGCCTACAAAACCGACAATCAAGCCGGCGCGAATTTCAATCGGCACTTCCGGGCGCAACAGGAACCAGCCGTACAGCACACCGATGATCAGGCAGCCCACCAGGTTGACCGCCAGGGTCGCGGCATAAAAATGCTTCGGCCAATGGGCGCTGACCCAGGTACCGGCGGCGAAACGCAATAATGTACCAGCGATGCCCGCTGCGGACACGGCAAGAATCGTCTTGAGCACTACTTTCTCCGCTGTTTCGGGCTGAGTCGGTCAAGTTGCGCCAGATGGTTGAGCTTTTCACCGATTTTCAGCTCCAGGCCACGGGGCACGGGCTGGTAGAACGGCTGCGGCTCAAGGTCATCGGGAAAGTAATCCTCGCCAGCGGCGTAGGCGTCCGGCTCATCGTGAGCGTAGCGGTATTCGTCGCCGTAGCCCAATTGCTTCATCAATTTGGTCGGCGCGTTGCGCAGGTGCAGCGGCACTTCGAGGGAGCCGTATTCGGCGGCCGCGCGCAGGGCGGATTTGAAGCCCATGTACACCGCGTTGCTTTTCGGCGCGCAGGCCAGGTAAGTGATGGCTTGCGCCACCGCCAGCTCGCCTTCCGGGCTGCCGAGGCGCTCCTGCACTTCCCACGCGGCGAGGCACAGGCTCAGGGCGCGCGGGTCGGCGTTGCCGATGTCTTCGCTGGCCATGCGCACCACGCGGCGCGCCAGGTACAGCGGGTCGCAGCCGCCGTCGATCATCCGTGCAAACCAGTACAGCGCACCATCGGGGTTGGAACCGCGCACGGACTTGTGCAGCGCGGATATCTGGTCGTAGAAGGCCTCGCCGCCCTTGTCGAAGCGCCGGCGTGTATCGCCGAGCAGGCTTTGCAGCAGGTCGACGCCAATCTCGCCACCGTCCTCGGCCAGGTCGGAGGCATTTTCCAGCAAGTTGAGAAAGCGGCGCCCGTCACCGTCGGCGGCGCTCATCAGAATCTTGAAGCCTTCATCACTGAGGCTCAGTTGGCGTTTGCCCAAGCCCTTGTCTTCGCTCAACGCGCGATGCAACAGCTTGCGCATCGCCGCCTCATCGAGGCTTTTGAGCACATAGACCCGCGCCCGCGACAGCAACGCGTTGTTGAGTTCGAAAGAAGGGTTTTCGGTGGTGGCGCCGATAAAAATCAGCGTGCCGTCTTCCACGTACGGCAAAAACGCATCCTGTTGCGACTTGTTGAAGCGATGCACTTCGTCGACAAACAGGATGGTGCGCTTGCCGTATTGTCCGGCCTGCTGCTTGGCAACCTCAACGGCCTGACGAATCTCCTTGACCCCCGCCAGTACCGCCGAAACCGTTTCAAAGTGTGCATCCGAGACTTTCGCCAGCAGCCGCGCCAGGGTGGTTTTACCCACGCCCGGCGGCCCCCAGAAAATCATCGAGTGCAGCGCACCCTGCTCCAGGGCTTCGCGCAACGGCTTGCCGCGAGCGAGCAGGTGTTCCTGGCCGACGTACTCATCCAGATTGGTCGAACGCAAACGCGCGGCCAGGGGTTGAGCAATCGGGTCACTTCGAAACAGGTCCATGGGCAGCGTTTGAAACCTCTAAACAGTTTATTCCTGGATCACGTCGGCACCCTTGGGGATGTCGAACTTGAACTTGGACGCCGGCACCGGCTCGTTGGCCTTGACCCCGGAGAACAGGATGTCGGTGCGCTGGCCGACGCTGTCGATCAGCCGCATGTTGTTGATAACGCCGTTGCCAAAAGACAGGTTCAGGGTGTCGAACAGCGTGTCCTTGGATTTGGGCTTGAGCGTGAACTCGATGACGTTGCTGGTTTGCTTTGAGGTGATCTCGAAGCTGTCGTTGATCTTCGACACATCACCCGACAACAGCAGCGCCGGCGTCTGGTTCAGGCGCGGGTCGAGCTTCTTGATGGTCGCCTGTTCGAGGTCCGGGTCCCACAGGGTGACTTTCTGGCCGTCGGAAACGATGGTCTGCTCGGACTTGCCTTCGGTGTGCCAGTAGAACAGGCCCGGGCGCTGTACGGCCATTTCGCCTTCGGTTTGCTGCAGCTGGGTACCGCCGGCGTCCAGAGTCAGCTGGGAGAAGCGCGCGGTCAGGGTCTTGGATTTGTCCAGCAGGTTGGTCAGGCTGGCAACGGAGGCCGGGTCGGCGTGCGCCGAAACAGCGGTCAGGGCCAGTGCCGGCAACAACAGCATGCGGATAAGACGCATGGGAATCCTCATTGAGTAGTCAGAGCGAGCCGCGTGTTGCCACGCGGCGCGGGGTCAGTCGCGCATCTGCCCGGGGGCGATGACTTCACGCGAGCCGTTGGTGTTCATTGCGGTCACGACGCCCGCCATTTCCATGGCTTCGATCATGCGGGCGGCGCGGTTGTAGCCGATTTTCAGCTTGCGCTGCACGGCGGAAATGGACGCGCGGCGGCTTTCCAGCACGAAGGCCACGGCCTCGTCGTAGAGTGCGTCGGTTTCGGCATCGTCTTCACCGCCGCCGCCGCCATTTTCAAAGCCGCTGCCGGCTTCTTCGACGCCGTTGAGGATGTCGTCGTTGTATTCAGGTGCGCCACGCAGTTTCCAGGCTTCCACCACACGGTGCACTTCATCGTCGGACACAAACGCACCGTGAACCCGGATCGGCAGGCTGGTGCCGGGCGGCATGTAAAGCATGTCACCGTGGCCCAGCAGTTGTTCGGCGCCACCCTGGTCGATGATGGTCCGCGAGTCGATCTTGCTCGACACCTGGAACGCCATGCGCGTCGGGATGTTGGCCTTGATCAGACCGGTGATCACGTCCACCGACGGCCGCTGGGTCGCCAGGATCAAGTGAATACCTGCCGCCCGCGCCTTCTGGGCGATACGCGCGATCAGTTCCTCAACCTTCTTGCCGACGATCATCATCATGTCGGCGAATTCGTCGACCACCACCACGATGGTCGGCAGCTTGGTCAGCTTCGGCGCTTCATCGTGAATGCTTTCGCGCTTGTACAACGGATCATCAATGGTCTCGCCGCGGTCGTGGGCTTCCTTGATCTTGGCATTGAAGCCCGACAGGTTACGCACGCCCATCTTCGCCATCAGCTTGTAGCGACGCTCCATCTCGGCGACGCTCCAGCGCAAGGCGTTGGCGGCGTCCTTCATGTCAGTCACCACCGGGCACAGCAGGTGCGGAATGCCTTCGTAGATCGACAGCTCAAGCATTTTCGGGTCGATCATGATCAGCTTGGCGTCTTCCGGGCCGGACTTGAACAGGATCGACAGGATCATCGCGTTCACACCCACCGACTTACCGGAACCGGTGGTACCGGCAACCAGCAAGTGCGGCATTTTCGCCAGGTCCGTAATCACCGGCTTGCCGCCGATGTCGTGACCCAGGGCCAGGGTGACCGGCGATTTGAAGTTGTCGTATTCCGGCGTCGACAGCACTTCGGAGAAGCGCACGATCTGGCGGTCTTCGTTGGGAATTTCGATACCCACCGTGGTCTTGCCGGGAATCACTTCCACCACGCGCACGCTGGTCACGGCCAGGGAACGCGCCAGGTCTTTGGCCAGGTTGGCGATGCGGCTGACCTTGACGCCAGCGGCCGGCTGGATTTCGTAACGGGTAATCACCGGGCCTGGATGGATCGAGTCCACCGCCACTTCGACACCGAACTCCTTGAGCTTGATTTCCAGCAGGTGGCCGACGGCAGCCAGGGATTCCGGGGAGTAATTGAGTTGTTTCTTTTCCGCCGGGTCGAGAATCGAGATCGGCGGCAAGGTGCCTTCGACGGCGCTGTCGATGAACAACGGCGCCTGTTTCTCTTTCTGCACCCGGGCACTCGGCTCGGGCGCCTTGGCGGGCGCAGGGGCGATCACCGGCGGCACCTGTTTTTCGCGGTCCGACATGTGCTTGCTCAGGGCCTGTTCACGTTCGATCAAGCGCTCCTTGACCTTGGCCTGCTCGCGGCGGTCCGGCGTGCTCGGCGCCACGACCTCATTGACGCGGGTGTCGACCTCGCGCAACTGCGCCACCATGCGCTTGCGGTCGACACGGGCCGACCACCAGCGGTTGGCGGCGCCCTGGAACAGTTCCAGCAGGTCGAGGGTGATCTTGCCGGTCACGTCCATCACCTTGAACCACGACAGGTCGGTGAACACGGTGAGGCCGAACAGGAACAACGCGATAAACATCAGCGTGCTGCCCTGGATGTTCAGGGTTCTGCGCGCCAGGTCGCCCAGGCTCTCGCCCAACGCGCCGCCTGCGCCCGCCGGCAGGCCGGTGGGGGCGTGGAAATGGATATGGGCCAACGCGGCGCCGGACAGTACGAGGAACACCAAACCGATCAGGCGCCACGAAAACAGCCAGCCGCTCCATTGCCACGGCTCGTGGCGCTGGCGGAAGATCTGCCAGGTCTTGATCGCCAGCAGCAACGGGAAGATGTAGGCGAAATAGCCCAGCACCATGAACAGGATGTCGGCGCTGTAGGAACCGGCCGGACCGCCGAAGTTCTGCACGTCTTCGATCTTGCTGTTGTGGCTCCAGCCCGGATCGTCCTTGCCGTAGGTGAGCAAGGCCATCATCAGGAACAGGCACAGTGCGCCGATTGCGATCAGCGCACCTTCCTTGAGTCGGTAATGCAGGTGCTGGCGCCAGGCCGGCACGACTGCTGCTTTGGGTGTTGCGGCGGATTTCTTCAAAACGGGTCTATTCCTGCGCCTTTAGCGCGTCCATCTGTTGAATGACTGTAAATACCGCCCAGTCCGGGCAGCTGAAAAATGAACGAGCGTCGTTGAATCTACTTTTAACACCGGGCGATGGATCGGTGAAATGGCGATAACGCCACAATGCCCGCATTGTACGGGTTTGCGCCGACGATGCCACGTCCTTGCCCTTCACCCGGTAGCATAGACAATTGAAGTGTCACAGCCTGTTCAATTTGAGCATGCATTGTCTTTGCTGACAAAGGCTTATGGGGTGTTTTTATCAATCCAGGCAAGCTTGGCAAATGGCCTGCATCGCTCGGGTCCGATTACGACCACACCTCAGGCACAGAGTTGCAGAAACACCCGCTCACGCTATTGCAGGCAAAGGCCCGATTCGGGCTGGCCCCCTGGCGCCGTGTCGACAATAATCCCTGCAGTACGGCAGGCGACCTCCCTGCCACTCCCCTCCCCTACCGTAAGCCCGGATGCCATGCTGACCTGGTTGCAACGCGATTCCCTGACATTTCCGCCACTGGCCAAGGCCATGCGCGAACCCAATGGCCTGCTGGCTGCCGGTGGCGACCTGTCGGCCGAACGCCTGATCCAGGCCTACCGCCACGGCTGCTTTCCGTGGTTTTCCGAAGGCCAGCCGATTCTGTGGTGGTCGCCCGACCCGCGCACAGTGATTTTCCCCGACGAGCTGCATGTGTCACGCAGCCTCGGCAAATTATTGCGCCAGCAGCGTTACACCGTGACATTCGACCAGGACTTCGCTGCCGTCATCCAGGCCTGCGCGGCGCCTCGTGCCTACGCCGACGGTACGTGGATCACCGAGGGTATTCAAAGCGCCTATCAGGAGCTGCACCGGCGCGGCTATGCGCACTCGGTGGAGGTGTGGGACAACGGCGAGCTCGTCGGCGGCCTGTACGGCCTGGCCATGGGCCGACTGTTCTTTGGCGAATCCATGTTCAGCCGTGCCGACAATGCCTCAAAATTCGGCTTCGCCACCCTCACCCGCCACCTGCAGGCGTGGGGTTTCGTGCTGATCGACTGCCAGATGCCCAACGATCACTTGCACAGCCTCGGCGCCCGGGCCATCCCGCGCGAAGATTTCGCCAACTATTTGCACAACCACCTGGATCAACCCTGCTCTGGACCGTGGGTTTCCTAGGCGACTTGCTCGCACCTGGCTTACACTTATTTCAAAGCTTATCCGAGGGTTGATCATGACCGAGCTGGCGCGCTTGAAGTTTTATGCCACTCAAGCCCACTCTTGCAGCTATCTGCCCGACGAGCAGGCCACCACGCTGTTCCTCGACCCCAGCCAGCCCATGGACGTGCACGTGTACGCCGACCTGTCGGAGATGGGGTTCCGGCGCAGCGGCGATCATTTGTACCGCCCCCATTGCCAGAACTGCAACGCGTGCGTTCCGGCGCGCATCCCGGTGGCGCAGTTTCTGCCGGACCGTAACCAGAAGCGCATCCTCAAGCGCAATGCCGACCTGACGGTCACCGCCACCAAGCCGCACTTCAGCGAAGAGTATTTCGACCTTTACCAGCGCTACATCGAACAACGCCACGCCGACGGCGATATGTTTCCGCCCAGCCGTGACCAGTTTTCAACGTTTCTGGTGCGCGACCTGCCGTTTTCACGGTTCTATGAGTTCCGCCTCGACGGCCGCCTCGTGGCCGTCGCCGTAACCGACCTGCTGCCCAACGGCCTTTCGGCGGTGTACACCTTTTATGAACCTGCGGAAGAAAGGCGCAGCCTGGGCCGGTTCGCCATCCTGTGGCAAATCGGCGAAGCATTGCGCCTGGAACTGGAAGCGGTATACCTCGGGTACTGGATCAAAAACTGCAAAAAGATGAACTACAAGACCCAATATCGGCCCATTGAGCTGCTGATTAATCAAAGATGGGTCGTGCTTAACTAGAACCCCTTGGCTTGAACACCCTTTTTCGGGCACAATGCACGCCGCTTTTGCCTGGCGCAGTTGCACCGGGCCATTCACTGGATACCGAGGGCTTTACTGCATGTCGAAAGAAGACAGCTTCGAAATGGAAGGCACTGTCGTCGACACCCTGCCCAACACCATGTTTCGTGTGGAGTTGGAAAATGGGCACGTCGTAACCGCGCATATCTCCGGCAAGATGCGCAAGAACTACATTCGTATTCTTACCGGTGACAAAGTGCGCGTCGAGCTGACGCCCTATGACTTGAGCAAAGGGCGCATCACTTACCGCGCTCGCTAAGCAAGTCAATACAAAACGCCCGGTTATGCCGGGCGTTTTTGTGTGTGCGATTTACCTGATACCACATGACCCATGTGGGAGCTGGCTTGCCTGCGATAGTGGAGTGCCAGTTGCAAAATACTTTTCTGACAGACCGCCATCGCAGGCAAGCCAGCTCCCACAGGTGATCTTCATTTGATCCGACAGGCGAATTCCAACACAGCAAAAAGGCGCCTTTCGGCGCCTTTTGCTTTGTAGCGGTCAGTTATCAGGCCATTTCAGCCGTGGTTTCGAACTCGAAGGTCAGCTCGCCGTCCTTCAGGTCGATATGCACCACGCCACCATGGTCGGAAAGCTCGCCAAACAGGATCTCTTCGGCCAGTGGCCGCTTGATCTTGTCCTGGATCAGACGTGCCATTGGGCGAGCGCCCATGGCTGCGTCGTAACCACCCTCGGCCAGCCAGCTGCGCGCCGCGTCCGTAACTTCCAGCTGCACGCGCTTGTCTTCCAACTGCGCTTGAAGCTCGGTGAGGAACTTGTCCACCACGCTTTTGATGACCTCATGGCTGAGGCGACCAAACTGGATAATGGTGTCCAGACGGTTGCGGAACTCCGGCGTAAAGCTTTTCTTGATCACTTCCATGGCATCGGAAGAGTGATCCTGATGGCTGAAACCGATCGAGGCCCGCGCGGCCGTTTCGGCACCGGCGTTGGTAGTCATGATCACGATCACGTTGCGGAAGTCCGCCTTGCGCCCGTTGTTGTCGGTCAGGGTACCGTGGTCCATCACCTGCAGCAGCAGGTTGAAGACTTCCGGGTGAGCCTTCTCGATTTCATCGAGCAACAGCACGCAATGCGGCTGCTTGGTGATCGCTTCGGTCAACAGGCCACCCTGGTCGAACCCGACATAGCCCGGAGGCGCACCGATCAGGCGCGACACAGTGTGGCGCTCCATGTACTCGGACATGTCGAAACGGACCAGCTCGATGCCCATGGCCTTGGCCAACTGGCGCGCCGCCTCGGTCTTGCCCACGCCGGTCGGGCCGGCGAACAGGAACGAACCGACAGGTTTGTCTGGCGACTTGAGGCCCGCACGCGACAGTTTGATCGCCGTGGACAACGAGTCGATGGCCGCGTCCTGACCAAATACGGTCAGCTTGAGGTCACGCTCCAGGTTACGCAGCAGTTCCTTGTCGGAGCTGGTGACGTGTTTTGGCGGAATCCGCGCGATCTTCGCCACGATGTCCTCAACCTGAGGCACGTCGATACGCTTCACACGCTTCTCGACCGGTTGCAGACGCTGGAAGGCGCCCGCCTCGTCGATCACGTCGATGGCCTTGTCCGGCATGTGCCGGTCATTGATGTAGCGCGACGCCAGCTCAGCCGCCGAACGCAGGGCCTCATCGGTGTACTCGATGCCGTGGTGCGCCTCGAAGCGCCCCTTCAGCCCGCGCAGGATGCCGATGGTGTCTTCAACCGAAGGCTCGGACACATCGACTTTCTGGAAGCGACGCGCCAGGGCACGGTCTTTCTCGAAGATGCCGCGAAATTCCTGGAAGGTGGTGGAACCGATGCAGCGGATATCACCCGAAGACAGCAACGGCTTGAGCAGGTTGGACGCATCCATCACGCCGCCGGATGCCGCACCGGCACCGATGATGGTGTGAATTTCGTCGATGAACAGGATCGCCTGCGGGCGTTTTTTCAACTCGCCGAGCAGCGCCTTGAAGCGCTTCTCGAAATCGCCACGGTACTTGGTCCCGGCGAGCAGCGCGCCCAGGTCCAGAGAATAGACGACGCTGTTGGCCAGCAAGTCCGGTACCTGATTATCAACAATGCGCTTGGCCAGGCCCTCGGCAATCGCGGTTTTACCCACGCCCGCCTCGCCCACCAGCAACGGATTGTTTTTACGACGACGCGCGAGGATCTGCGCTACGCGCTCAACCTCAAGCTCACGCCCCACCAGCGGATCGATCCGCCCCTGGCGCGCCAGCTCGTTGAGGTTGCTGGCATAGGCATCCAGTGGGTTGCTTGAAGAAGAAGACTCACCGCCCTCGTCGTCCTGCATATCCTGCTCACCCTCGGAATGATCGCCGTGCCCGGGCACCTTGGAGATACCGTGGGCGATGTAGTTGACGACATCGATACGGGCAACGCTCTGCTGTTTAAGCAGGAACACTGCCTGGCTTTCCTGCTCGCTGAAAATCGCCACAAGCACGTTGGCGCCTGTAACTTCTCGCTTGCCGGAGCTCTGTACATGGAATACGGCACGCTGAAGTACGCGCTGGAAGCCCAGGGTTGGCTGGGTTTCACGGTCTTCATCGTGCACGGGAATAAGTGGCGTAGTGGAGTCGATAAACTCCTGCAGGTCATGCTTGAGTTTGTCGAGGTTGGCGCCGCACGCACGCAAAACGGTGGCGGCAGCTTCGTTATCCAAAAGTGCCAGCAGCAGGTGCTCGACGGTCATGAATTCATGACGCTTCGAACGAGCCTCCTTGAAGGCAAGATTGAGGGTGACTTCGAGCTCGCGGTTTAACATAGCTTCACCTCATACCCAAGTGGTCGGCGTTAACCGTCCTTCTCGATTTCACAGAGTAGCGGATGCTGGCTTTCCCTGGCGTACTGGTTGACCTGCATGGCCTTTGTCTCGGCGATGTCGCGGGTAAACACTCCACATACTGCCCGTCCTTCTGTGTGAACGGCCAGCATTACCTTGGTCGCCAACTCGCGGTTCAGGTTAAAAAACACCTCGAGCACTTCGACGACGAAATCCATCGGTGTGTAATCATCATTAAACAAAACCACCTTGTACATCGGCGGCGCCTGCAGAGCGGGCTTGGCCTCCTGAACAGCAATGCCTGCAGAACCGTCGTCGTCATGTTCCTGATCCGGGCGATCCTGATTGAATGTTAGTCGAATCTGGCTGTTTGCATGCATGGAAAGAAAGGTTCGTCAGTGGTTCAAATACAGTGGTGGGGGCGACCTGTCAGAAATTCAACTCTGAACGTCGGGCTGCCTTGACTATCGGTGAAACGGTGTTACAACCAATAGAACCCACAGTGGGTAAAAAAGGTCCGCGCAGTCAACCTTATTTATTCGGGTTAGGACGGATAAACTGGATGATACTCCAGTGATGGAGTCTGGTGCAGAGGGATATGGCTATGGCTAGCGGTAAAGTCAAGTGGTTCAACAATGTCAAGGGTTACGGCTTCATCAACGAAGACGGCAAGGAAGAAGACCTTTTTGCGCATTTCTCGGCGATCCAATTGGACGGGTACAAAACGCTGAAAGCCGGCCAAGCGGTTTCATTTGAGATTACTCAAGGACCGAAAGGCTTGCACGCTTCGAAGATCATAGTGCAAACCGCGACTGACACCCCAAAGGAAGGCCACACTCAACAATCAGTAAGACTACCGGCCTGACTGAGTAAACCCAATTAAAAAGCCAGCCACTCCGTTTCACAGGGGTGGCTGGCTTTTTAAGCGGCTGCGTTACATATGCGAAATCAACGCATCCCCAAAGCCAGACGACGACACCAGCTTCGCGCCGTCCATCAAGCGCTCGAAGTCATAGGTCACGGTCTTGGCCGAAATTGCGCCATTGGTGCCCTTGATAATCAGGTCGGCCGCCTCGGTCCAGCCCATGTGCCGCAGCATCATTTCCGCCGACAGAATCAGCGACCCCGGGTTGACCTGGTCCTTGCCCGCGTATTTAGGCGCCGTGCCGTGAGTGGCTTCGAACATCGCCACGGTGTCGGACAGGTTGGCGCCCGGCGCAATACCGATACCGCCCACCTCTGCCGCCAGGGCGTCAGACAAGTAGTCGCCGTTCAGGTTGAGAGTCGCGATCACGTCATACTCGGCCGGGCGCAACAGGATCTGCTGCAACATGGCGTCGGCAATCGCGTCCTTGACCACCACGTTCTTGCCGGTTTTCGGGTTCTTGAACTGCATCCACGGCCCGCCGTCGAGCAGGGTCGCGCCGAACTCTTCAGCCGCCACCTCGTAAGCCCACTCCTTGAAGGCCCCCTCGGTGAACTTCATGATGTTGCCTTTGTGCACGATGGTCAGCGAGTCACGGTCATTATCCACCACATATTGCAGGGCTTTGCGCGCCAGACGCTTGGTGCCCTCCTTCGAGACAGGCTTCACGCCAATCCCGCAATCCTGATCAAAGCGGATCTTGGTCACGCCCATCTCTTCTTTCAGGAACTTGATGACCTTGATCGCTTCGGGCGAGCCGGCCTTCCACTCGATCCCGGCGTAAATGTCTTCGGAGTTCTCACGGAAAATGGTCATGTCCACATCACCCGGTTTCTTGACCGGGCTGGGCACACCTTCAAACCAGCGCACCGGGCGCAGGCACACATAGAGGTCGAGCTGCTGACGCAGGGCCACGTTCAGCGAACGGATACCGCCACCCACCGGCGTGGTCAGCGGCCCTTTGATGGACACGACGTAATCCTTGACCGCATCCAGGGTTTCCTGGGGCAGCCAGGTGTCCTGGTCGTAGACTTGAGTTGCTTTTTCGCCAGCATAAACCTCCATCCAGGAGATTTTGCGCTTGCCGCCGTAGGCCTTTTCAACAGCGGCGTCGACCACCTTGATCATCACCGGGCTGATGTCGACGCCAATACCGTCACCTTCTATATAAGGGATGATCGGCTGGTCAGGAACATTGAGAGAATGGTCTGCGTTGACGGTGATCTTTTCGCCGACTGCCGGAACCTGAATCTTCTTGTATCCCATGTTGAACTCCATCTATGGATTGAACATCTGGCTGCGTTCGAGCCTACTCCAGATAAATGGCGACTGAAACCTCGCGCCATGCTCATTTGCATCGAAAACAGCACATTAAGTCGCCTACAAGCTTCAGATAGAAGGCAAAATCGCCAATCTTGAGCACATCGCGCTCACTGCAGCAGCGTCTGGCACCTGCGACCTTTAGACCAATGGACGACACACCTTTTGTATGAAGGCTCGGCGTAAGCATAGCGACCTATGTATAATGCCGCCGCTGACCCAAGAGTCACGACGGCGGACCGCTCTAGAACCGGGCCTTCCACCAGAAAGCAGGACTATTACAATAGTCCACCCGCTTGACGCTCGACTGATGCAACCCAACATCACCGCGAAGAAACCTCGACATTTCGCTCATGGATGACTTTGAACGAACGCGCTCCACCCGGCGCATCTCGAGTTTCTGCGCACGCTTTCAGCAAAGAAGAGAGTTAATCCGAATATGCCCACCCGCTCGAAGATCATCTACACCTTCACCGACGAAGCCCCAGCCCTCGCCACCTATTCACTGCTGCCTATCGTAGAGGCCTTCACCGCTTCAGCTGATATTGCTGTGGAAACCCGCGACATCTCCCTTGCCGGGCGCATTCTCTCCAGCTTCCCCGAGCAACTGGGCGCCAAAGCCGTACCGGACCACCTCGCCGAACTGGGCGACCTGGCCGTAACGCCTGAAGCCAACATCATCAAACTGCCTAACATCAGCGCCTCGACCCCTCAGCTGCAAGCTGCGATCAAGGAACTACAGGCCCTCGGCTACGCCCTGCCGGACTACCCGGAAACCGTAACCACCGACGCGGAAAAAGAAACCCGCGCACGTTACGACAAGGTCAAGGGCAGCGCCGTGAACCCGGTACTGCGCGAAGGCAACTCCGACCGCCGCGCACCGCTGTCGGTCAAGAACTACGCACGCAAGCACCCGCACAAGATGGGCGCCTGGGCTGCAGACTCCAAGTCGCACATCGCTCACATGAGCAGTGGCGACTTCTACGGCAGCGAAAAAGCCGTACAGATCGAAGCCGCTGACACTGTCAAAATCGAGCTGATCGCCAAAGACGGCACTGCGTCCGTTCTGAAGGAAAAAACCTCGGTACAGGCCGGCGAAATCATCGACACCGCCGTGCTGAGCAAAAAAGCCCTGCGCGCGTTCATCGCCGCCGAAATCGAAGACGCCAAGAAACAAGGCGTACTGCTGTCGGTTCACCTGAAAGCCACCATGATGAAGGTCTCCGACCCGATCATGTTCGGCCAGATCGTTGCCGAGTTCTATAAAGACGCCCTGACCAAACACGCTGACGTGCTGGCCCAGATCGGCTTCAACCTGAACAACGGCATCGGCGACCTGTACGCTCGCATCAAGGCTTTGCCTGCCGAGCAGCAAGCGCAGATCGAAGCGGACATTCAGGCGGTCTACGCCGCTCGCCCATCGCTCGCGATGGTCAACTCCGACAAAGGCATCACCAACCTGCACGTGCCGAGCGACGTGATCGTCGACGCCTCGATGCCGGCCATGATCCGTGACTCCGGCAAAATGTGGGGCACCGATGGCCAACTGCACGACACCAAAGCCGTGATCCCGGATCGCTGCTACGCCACCATCTACCAGGCGGTCATCGAAGACTGCAAGGCCAATGGCGCTTTCGACCCGACCACCATGGGCAGCGTGCCAAACGTTGGCCTGATGGCGAAAAAAGCCGAAGAGTACGGTTCCCACGACAAGACCTTCCAGATCAAGGCTGACGGCGTGGTTCGCGTCACCGACAGCAAGGGCACCCTGCTGATGGAACAGGCGGTTGAAGCCGGCGACATCTTCCGCATGTGCCAGACCAAAGACGCGCCGATCCAGGACTGGGTCAAACTCGCCGTCAACCGCGCCCGCGCCAGCAACACCCCGGCCGTTTTCTGGCTGGACCCGAAACGCGCGCACGACGGCGTCGTGGTCGAGAAAGTTCAGGCTTACCTGAAAGACCACAACACCGAAGGCCTGGACATCCGCATCATGTCGCCGGTCGACGCGATGAAATTCACCCTGGAGCGCACCCGCAAGGGCCTGGACACCATCTCGGTGACCGGCAACGTGCTGCGTGACTACCTGACCGACCTGTTCCCGATCATGGAACTGGGCACCAGCGCCAAGATGTTGTCCATCGTGCCGCTGATGAACGGTGGTGGCCTGTTCGAAACCGGCGCCGGCGGTTCGGCTCCGAAACACGTGCAGCAACTGGTGGAAGAGAACTTCCTGCGCTGGGATTCCCTGGGCGAGTTCCTGGCCCTGGCCGCCTCGCTCGAGCATTTGGGTGTGACGTACAACAACCCGAAAGCCTTGGTACTCTCCAAAACCCTGGACCAGGCCACCGGCCAGTTCCTGGACAACAACAAGTCGCCATCGCGCAAAGTCGGCAACATCGACAACCGCGGCAGCCACTTCTACCTGGCGCTGTACTGGGCACAAGCCCTGGCTGCCCAGACCGAAGACACTGCACTGCAAGCGCAGTTTGGCGAACTGGCCAAAACCCTGACCGAGAACGAAGCAACCATCGTTGCCGAGCTCAACGCCGTACAGGGCAAGCCAGTGGACATCGGCGGTTACTACTCGCCGAACCCTGAGCTGACCAGCAAAGCCATGCGCCCAAGCAACACCCTCAACGCGGCCATTGCCAAGTTGAAGTAAGGTTGTAAGGATGCAAAGAAGCCCCGGCCCCGTGCCGGGGTTTCTGTTTACACCCCGTATTCACTGAACAAACCCAATCAACTGTGGGAGCTGGCTTGCCTGCGATAGCGGTGTATCAGCCAAACACTGGCTGACTGACACTCCGCTATCGCAGGCAAGCCAGCTCCCACACTGACTGCGCCACGCTCTAAATCGAGGCCCCCTTATGACCTGGCAACCCCACATCACCGTCGCCACCATCGTCGAAGACAACGGCCGCTTCCTGATGGTCGAAGAACTCAAGGGCGGCCGCGCCGTGCTCAACCAGCCTGCCGGCCACCTCGACCCACATGAAACCCTCACCGAAGCCGCCGTGCGCGAAACGCTCGAAGAAACCGGCTGGGACGTGGAAGCCACCGGCATCGTCGGCATCTACCTGTACACAGCCCCAAGCAATGGCGTGACCTACCAGCGGGTTTGTTTCATCGCCAAGGCACTGAAACACCACCCGGACTATCAGCTCGACGAAGGCATCCTGCGCGCCCGCTGGCTGACCCGTGACGATCTGCTGGCCGTGCGCGACGACTGGCGCAGCGAGCTGATCATCCGCTGTATCGACGATTATCTGGCCGGCCACTGCCACAGTCTCGAACTGATCCGCCCTTCTCTTTAGCCTTGAAGGCCCGAGCCTGATAGAATCGCGTCCTTTTTCAAGACACCCGTTGAAATCCTATGCGTGATCCAGCCCCTTCTGACACACAAAAGAAGCGCGTCATCGTCGGCATGTCCGGCGGCGTGGACTCTTCCGTTTCCGCCGTTCTGCTCATGGAGCAGGGCTATGAGGTGGAAGGCCTGTTCATGAAGAACTGGGAAGAAGACGATGGAACGGAATACTGCACCGCCATGGACGACCTCGCGGACGCCCAGGCCGTGTGCGACAAGATCGGTATCAAGCTGCACACCGCCAACTTCGCCGCCGAGTACTGGGACAACGTGTTCGAGCACTTTTTGGCCGAATACAAGGCGGGCCGCACGCCGAACCCGGACATCCTGTGCAACCGTGAAATCAAGTTCAAGGCGTTCCTCGACTACGCCATGATGCTCGGCGCCGACCTGATCGCCACTGGCCACTACGTGCGCCGCCGCGATATCGATGGTCGCACCGAACTGCTCAAAGGCCTGGACCCGAACAAGGATCAGAGCTATTTCCTGCATGCCGTGGGCGGCGAACAGATCGCCAAGACCCTGTTCCCGGTCGGCGAGCTGGAAAAACCTGAAGTGCGCAAGATCGCCGAGAAACACGGCCTGGCCACCGCCAAGAAGAAGGACTCCACCGGCATCTGCTTCATCGGCGAGCGCCGCTTCAGCGACTTCCTCAAGCAATATCTGCCGGCACAACCGGGTGAAATCAAAACCACCGACGGCGACGTCATCGGTCGCCACCATGGCCTGATGTACCACACCATCGGCCAGCGCCAGGGCCTGGGCATCGGCGGCTTGAAAGACGCCGGTGAAGAGCCGTGGTACGTGCTGATCAAGGACCTGGAGCACAATGAGCTGATCGTTGGCCAGGGCAATGAGCACCCACTGCTGTTCTCGGGCGCCCTGCTCGCTTCGGAAATCTACTGGGTCAACCCGATCGACCTGAGCACCCCGCGCCGCCTGACCGCCAAAGTACGCTATCGCCAGAGCGACCAGCCTTGCACCCTGGAAAAAACCGCCACCGGCTACCGCGCCACCTTTGATGACCCGCAACGCGCGGTCACGCCTGGCCAGTCCGTGGTGTTCTACGACGGCGAAATCTGCCTGGGCGGCGGCGTGATTGAAGTCGCCGAAGCCTGGAGCACATCGGCATGAGCCCGACCCAGGAGCAATTGACGGCATTGGGCGGGGTGTTTCTCGCCGCCGTGCTGGTGGACAAGATTGCCAAAACCGGCCAGGTCACCGAAGCCGGCCTGACCTGCATGCTCGGCAGCCTGCTGATCCGCGACCCCAAGGACACCCTGGAAGTCTACGGCGGTGATGACCTGGCGCTGCGCGAAGGCTACCGCGCGCTGATCGGCGCCCTGGAGCGCGACCCGAGCACCCTGCAGCGCGAGCCGTTGCGCTACGCCCTGTCGATGCTCGGCCTGGAGCGCCAACTGGCCAAGCGCGAAGACATGCTGGAAACCATCGGTAAACGCCTGCCACAGATTCAGTCCCAGGTGGAACACTTCGGCCCCGCCCACGAAAACGTGATCGCAGCCTGTGGTGCGCTGTACCAGGACACCCTGAGCACCTTGCGCCAACGCATTCAGGTGCACGGCGACATGCGCAACCTGCAGCAACCGAACAACGCCTCGAAAATCCGCGCCCTGCTCCTGGCCGGCATTCGTTCGGCGCGGTTGTGGCGCCAGTTGGGTGGCCATCGCTGGCAGCTGGTGATCAGCCGGCGCAAATTGCTCAAAGAGCTTTACCCGTTGATGCGCAACGAATAAGTCGCACCAGCAGGCCATTTTCAAGCCGTTACGCGTAATACGCCGGTCAGTTGGCGACGGACCGGCGGATTTTTTCATGTATGATACGCGCCCCATTTCGTTGCCCGACTGTCCGAGAACACCCCATGCAGCTCTCTTCGCTCACTGCGGTTTCCCCTGTTGACGGCCGCTACGCCGGCAAAACCCAGGCCCTGCGCCCTATTTTCAGCGAATACGGCTTGATCCGTGCTCGTGTTCTGGTTGAAGTACGCTGGCTCCAGCGTCTGGCCGCTCACCCCGCCATCAGCGAAGTGCCAGCGTTCTCCGCCGAAGCCAATGCTGTGCTCAACACCCTGGCGGAAAACTTCTCCCTGGAGCACGCCGAGCGTGTGAAAGAGATTGAGCGCACCACCAACCACGACGTAAAAGCCATCGAATACCTGCTCAAAGAGCAAGCAGCCAAGCTGCCGGAACTGGCCCAGGTCAGCGAGTTCATCCACTTCGCCTGCACCAGCGAGGACATCAACAACCTGTCCCACGCCCTGATGCTGCGCGAAGGCCGTGATGACGTGATGCTGCCGCTGATGCGCCAGACCGCCAACGCCATCCGCGAACTGGCCATCCGTTTCGCCGACGTGCCGATGCTGTCGCGCACCCACGGCCAGCCGGCCTCGCCGACCACCCTGGGCAAAGAACTGGCCAACGTGGTGTACCGCCTGGAGCGTCAGATCGCTCAAGTCGCCGCCGTACCACTGCTGGGCAAGATCAACGGCGCCGTGGGCAACTACAACGCCCACCTGTCGGCCTACCCCGAGATCGACTGGGAAGCCAACGCCCGCGCATTCATCGAAGACGAGCTGGGCCTGGGCTTCAACCCGTACACCACGCAGATCGAACCCCACGACTACATCGCGGAGCTGTTCGACGCCATTGCGCGCTTCAACACCATCCTGATCGACTTCGATCGTGATATCTGGGGCTACATCTCCCTGGGCTACTTCAAGCAGCGCACCATCGCCGGTGAAATCGGTTCGTCGACCATGCCGCACAAGGTCAACCCGATCGACTTCGAAAACTCCGAAGGCAACCTCGGCATCGCCAACGCGCTGTTCCAGCACTTGGCCAGCAAGTTGCCGATCTCCCGCTGGCAGCGCGACCTGACCGACTCCACCGTACTGCGCAACCTGGGCGTGGGCTTCGCGCACAGCGTGATCGCGTACGAAGCCAGCCTCAAAGGCATCAGCAAGCTGGAGCTCAACGAGCAGAAAATTGCCGCTGACCTGGACGCGTGCTGGGAAGTCCTGGCTGAGCCGATCCAGACCGTGATGCGTCGCTACAACATCGAAAACCCGTACGAGAAACTGAAAGAGTTGACGCGCGGCAAGGGCATCAGCCCTGAAGCGCTGCAAACTTTCATCGACGGCCTGGATATGCCGGCTGCAGCCAAGGCCGAGCTGAAATTGCTCACCCCGGCCAACTACATCGGTAACGCTGTAGAGCAAGCCAAGCGCATCTGATCTTCGCAAGACCCTTTGAGACGCCCGGCCGCGCCGGGCGTTTTTATTCCAGTCTGAAAAGTGCTTTCTTTCAATAGGTTACACATGAATCCTGATATTCCTCTTCAACTTCTGGGCGGCATCACGGCGCGGGAATTCCTGCGCGACTACTGGCAGAAAAAACCGCTGCTGATCCGCCAGGCCATTCCTGACTTCGAAAGCCCGATCGACGCCGACGAACTGGCCGGCCTGGCCCTGGAAGAAGAAGTCGAATCGCGCCTGGTGATCGAGCACGGCGAGCGCCCGTGGGAACTGCGTCGCGGCCCGTTCGCTGAAGACGCGTTCAGCACCCTGCCCGAGCGCGAGTGGACCCTGCTGGTGCAGGCGGTCGATCAGTTCGTGCCTGAAGTCGCCGAACTGCTCGAACAGTTCCGCTTCCTGCCAAGCTGGCGCATCGATGACGTGATGATCAGCTTCGCCGCACCCGGCGGCAGCGTGGGCCCGCACTTCGACAACTACGACGTGTTCCTGCTGCAAGCCCAGGGCAAGCGCAACTGGAAGATCGGCCAGATGTGCAACTCCGAAAGCCCGCTACTGCAGCACGCTGACCTGCGCATCCTCGCCGAATTCGAAGAAAGCGCCGAGTGGGTGCTGGAACCGGGCGACATGCTCTACCTGCCGCCGCGCCTGGCGCACTTTGGCATTGCCGAAGACGACTGCATGACCTACTCGGTCGGTTTCCGTGCACCGAGCGCCGCCGAAGTGCTGACCCACTTCACCGACTTCCTCAGCCAGTACCTGACGGATGAGGAACGCTACACTGATGCAGATGCACAGCCTGTGAGCGACCCGCACCAGATTCAGGGCGACGCACTCGACCGCCTCAAGGGCCTGTTGGCCGAGCACATGAGCGATGAGCGCATGCTGCTGACCTGGTTCGGCCAGTTCATGACCGAGCCGCGCTACCCGGAACTGGTGGCAGGTGAAGAAGTGGGCGAAGAAGATTTCATCAGCGCCCTGCAAGACGGCGCAATTCTGGTGCGCAACCCGAGCGCACGCCTGGCCTGGTCGGAGGTGGACGATGACGTGCTGCTGTTCGCCAGCGGCCAGAGCCGTTACTTGCCGGGCAAGTTGCGCGAACTGCTGAAAATGATTTGCGCCGCCGACGCCCTGCACGCCGAAAACCTCGGCCCATGGCTCGCGGACGAAGACGGTCGTGATCTGCTGTGCGAACTGGTCAAGCAAGGAAGCCTGGGATTTGCCGATGAATAAGATTCACGTAAGTGTCGCGGACTGGCGAAAGGATATCGACGAGATTCGGCGCATTCGTGAAGCGGTATTTGTTGCCGAACAATCGGTTCCACCTGAATTGGAGTGGGACGCGGACGACGCAGGTGCGGTGCATTTCCTCGCATTTGAAGGCGACTTTCCGATTGGCACCGCCCGCCTGCTGCCCAGCGGCGAGATCGGGCGTGTGTCGGTGCTCAAGGACTGGCGCGGACTGAAAGTCGGCGACAAGCTGATGGAAGCGGTGATTGGCGTAGCCGAGAAGCGCGGCCAGACCCGGCAGTTCCTGAGTGCACAGGTCTATGCGGCGCCGTTTTATGAGCGGCTGGGCTTCAAGATCGTCAGCGAGGAATTTCTTGAAGTCGGGATTCCGCATGTAGATATGGTGCGCGGCGACTGATCCGCGACCGCGTCGCTTGCATCGCAGGCAAGCCAGCTCCCACATTTAGCCGAGTGATTTCCTTGGAACGCGGTCAACTGTGGGAGCGGGCTTGCCCGCGATAGCAATACCAAATGCCCTGCCATGTCAGGGCATTTTGCCGTCTACGATTCAACTTGCGACCTGCCAGGCCGACAAACTGGCACTATCAAGCCTTTGACTCGCAGAGATAACGGACATGTCCCTACGCACCCTGCTCACCGCCCTTCTCCTCACCGTCAGCGCCTCAGCCATTGCCGACACCGAAGTCGTCAACCTGAGCAACCGCACCAGCGCCGACCTGCTCCCGGTGGCGCAGAACTTCATCGGCAAGGACGGCGCCGTCAGCGCCTACGGCAACCAACTGATCGTCAACGCCGACCCAGGCAAGATCCAGGACCTGCGCGCCCTGCTCGCCCAACTGGACACGCCCGCCAAGCGCCTGCTGATCACCGTTGACACCAATGAGAATAACCAGCAGAACACCGGCGACAGCCAAACCCGCATCATCAGCTACGGCACCGCCAGCCGCGACGGCGGGATCCAGCAGATTCAGGCCAGCGAAGGCGTGCCCGCGCTGATTCAGGTCGGCCAGAGCGTACCGCTGACCACCACCCAGCAAGACAGCTATGGGCGTCTGCAAAACCAGACCCAGTATCGCAACGTCACCCAGGGTTTCTATGTGACGGCAAGCGTCACCGGCGAGACCGTTCACCTCGCCATCAGTACCAACCGTGACCGCATGAGCCAGGAACGTCCCGATGTAGTGAATGTTCAGAGTACCGACACAACCGTCAGCGGTCGCCTGGGTGAGTGGATTCCCCTGGCCGGCATCAATCGCGAGACACAGGCCGACAAATCCTCTGCAACCCGCAGCTACTCTACTCAGGGCCGTGATGACCTGACTTTGCGGGTCAAAGTCGACACTCTGAACTGAAGCACCAAAAACTGACTGTCGAGTCGTATTAGACCAAAGATGTAGTGCCATGAAAAAAGCACTACAAAACATTTGACGAGCCAAAAATCCATGGGCATGATGGCCTCGCTCCCGCTAATCAGGGGCCCTGGCAAGGGCCTTCGGATCGCCGCTCCAAGCTACCCACCCGAGCCGATTCGTGTCTGTACCGCCCACAAGGCGTGTTTGACTTTGGTTGCGACTGGAACGAAGTTGTCCCGAGGGACGGAAGCCAACCAGGTAAACCGGCTACACGCTGATGGAACGTACAAAGGCCCACGATGCCCGAAGACTGTCCGCAGTTCGCCCTTACCTGCTCAACTCCCCCTTGAGCACCACGTTCATCCCGTCGCCTTCCCCGCCAGACCCGACATGACCGCCTAAGCTTCTGGTCAGCGAGCAGCCCTGCCCACGCATTGAATGCACGGCTGGAAAACGGATCTTCTAAACGCGACGAGGTTTATCTCCATGGCACTGACACGCGAACAGCAAATTGCAGCCCTTGAAAAAGACTGGGCTGAAAACCCACGCTGGAAAGGCGTGACCCGCGCTTATTCCGCTGCTGACGTCGTCCGCCTGCGTGGCTCGGTTCAACCTGAGCACACCTTTGCAAAACTCGGCGCCGAGAAGCTGTGGAACCTGGTGACCCAAGGTGCCAAGCCTTCCTTCCGTCCCGACAAAGATTTCGTCAACTGCATGGGCGCCCTGACCGGCGGCCAGGCAGTGCAACAGGTGAAAGCCGGTATCCAGGCGATCTACCTGTCCGGCTGGCAAGTGGCAGCGGACAACAACTCCGCCGAGTCCATGTACCCCGACCAATCGCTGTACCCGGTGGACTCGGTGCCGACTGTGGTCAAGCGCATCAACAACTCGTTCCGTCGTGCCGACCAGATCCAGTGGAAAGCCGGCAAGAACCCGGGCGATGAAGGCTACATCGACTACTTCGCACCGATCGTGGCTGACGCCGAAGCGGGTTTCGGCGGCGTGCTGAACGCCTATGAACTGATGAAGAGCATGATCGAGGCTGGCGCTGCCGGCGTGCACTTCGAAGACCAACTGGCTTCCGTGAAAAAATGCGGCCACATGGGCGGCAAGGTATTGGTGCCGACCCAGGAAGCCGTACAGAAGCTGACCGCTGCCCGTCTGGCCGCCGACGTTGCCGGCACCCCGACCATCATCCTGGCCCGTACCGACGCCAACGCAGCAGACCTGCTGACTTCGGACTGCGACCCGTATGACAAGCCGTTCGTGACCGGCGAGCGCACCCAGGAAGGTTTCTACAAAGTCCGTGCCGGCCTGGACCAGGCGATCGCCCGCGGCCTGGCCTACGCGCCGTACGCCGACCTGATCTGGTGCGAAACCGCCAAGCCGGACCTGGACGAAGCCCGCCGCTTTGCCGAAGCGATCAAGAAGGAATACCCGGACCAACTGCTGTCCTACAACTGCTCGCCTTCCTTCAACTGGAAGAAGAACCTGGACGACGCGACCATCGCCAAGTTCCAGCGCGAACTGTCCGCCATGGGCTACAAGCACCAGTTCATCACCCTGGCCGGCATTCACAACATGTGGCACAGCATGTTCAACCTGGCGCACGACTACGCCCGCAACGACATGACTGCCTACGTGAAGCTGCAGGAGCAGGAATTCGCTGACGCCGCCAAGGGTTACACCTTTGTAGCGCACCAGCAGGAAGTGGGCACCGGCTACTTCGACGACATGACCACCGTGATTCAGGGCGGCACTTCGTCGGTGACCGCGCTGACCGGTTCGACCGAAGAAGAGCAGTTCCACTAAGCAGCAGCGAGTACACGGCCACTGCGGCCCCACGGAAGACCTAACCGCAGTGCCGCACAAAGATCACGCCCCGACCTGTTCGGGGCGTTTTTTTTGTTTCGGGCACACCAAAAATCAAATGTGGGAGCTGGCTTGCCTGCGATAGCGCCGGGTCAGACACCCCATTCATCTCTGATGCACCGCCATCGCGGGCAAGCCCGCTCCCACAGGGGGAATGAATTCAGTCAGGCGTTTTTTTGCGCAAAACATTGATCCAGAGCGGTATCCGCGCGAATCAAATCAGCTAAAAGATCCGTTCCAGCAACTAGCGACATTCAAGCAAGTAACAACAACTTCCCCCGCCACACGAGAAACATTCGCTTAAACCCCACGCAAACAATATTCATTATCATTTAGCGCATGAAAACTTCTTTACCGCTTAAACAAAACATAATTGGTGAAAAGCTCTCTAATCCCCGCCCGGCAAGGGCTGCAGCCCCACAAAGGTGCACTATGTCCTTATTCCATCGAATAATTTCGCCACAGGAATTTTACTTGCCCGGTGTTTAGCCATAAAATCACCGCGATTGATTGCAGTGCGACATATCGTCACTGCATCGTTACTTTTTCGAGCTCAGAGACCTTTGCTCTCTGTTAAGGATTTCCAGCATGACCGAAGCGACAGGACTCATGGCCCACAACTGGGGCTTTGCCATTTTCCTCCTCGGTGTTGTCGGCCTCTGTGCCTTCATGCTCGGTGTCTCCAGCCTCCTCGGGTCAAAAGCCTGGGGCCGCAGCAAAAATGAACCGTTCGAGTCCGGCATGCTGCCTACAGGTGGCGCCCGCTTGCGGCTCTCAGCCAAATTCTATCTGGTCGCGATGCTGTTCGTGATCTTCGATATCGAAGCCCTCTTTCTCTTTGCCTGGTCTGTGTCCGTCCGCGAAAGCGGCTGGACCGGATTCGTCGAAGCTCTCGTTTTCATAGCAATTCTGTTGGCAGGCCTTGTCTACCTATTCCGAGTGGGCGCCCTTGACTGGGCTCCGGAAGCTCGTCGTAAGCGGCAAGCGAAGCTGAAACAATGAGGCTTTGGCGATGCAATACAATCTCACCAGGATCGACCCGGATGCTCCTAACGAGCAGTACCCCATCGGCGAACGGGAAACCGTTTCCGACCCGTTAGAAGACCAAGTCCACAAAAACATCTACATGGGCAAGCTCGAAGACGTGCTGAGTGGCGCGGTCAACTGGGGGCGTAAAAACTCCCTGTGGCCTTACAACTTCGGCCTTTCGTGCTGCTACGTGGAAATGACCACCGCCTTCACGGCGCCCCACGACATCGCGCGCTTTGGCGCCGAAGTTATCCGGGCCTCGCCGCGCCAGGCGGATTTCATGGTTATCGCCGGTACCTGCTTCATCAAGATGGCGCCGATCATTCAGCGTCTCTACGAGCAAATGCTCGAGCCGAAGTGGGTTATCTCCATGGGTTCGTGCGCCAACTCCGGTGGCATGTACGACATCTACTCCGTCGTTCAAGGGGTGGACAAGTTCCTGCCCGTGGACGTCTACGTGCCTGGCTGCCCGCCTCGCCCTGAAGCGTTCCTGCAAGGCTTGATGCTGCTGCAGGAATCGATTGGCAAGGAGCGTCGCCCGCTGTCCTGGGTCGTTGGTGATCAAGGCGTGTATCGCGCCGAGATGCCTTCGCAAAAGGAAGAGCGCCGCGAACAGCGAATCGCAGTCACCAACCTGCGCAGCCCTGACGAAGTCTGATCCAGCCCGCTTCTTTTATAGAACGAACACCTGGCTTCATTCTTTACGTTGACCGAAAGCGATAAAAAAACCATGACTACAGGCAGTGCTCTGTACATCCCGCCTTATAAGGCAGACGACCAGGATGTGGTCGTCGAACTCAATAACCGTTTTGGCCCTGACGCCTTCACCGCCCAGGCCACACGCACCGGTATGCCGGTGCTGTGGGTGGCGCGTGCCAGGCTCGTCGAAGTCCTGACCTTCCTGCGCAACCTGCCCAAGCCGTACGTCATGCTCTATGACCTGCATGGCGTGGACGAGCGCCTGCGTACCAAGCGTCAAGGGCTGCCAAGCGGCGCCGACTTCACCGTGTTCTACCACCTGATGTCGCTGGAACGTAACAGCGACGTGATGATCAAGGTCGCCCTGTCTGAAAGCGACTTGAGCATCCCGACCGTCACAGGTATCTGGCCGAACGCCAGCTGGTATGAGCGTGAAGTGTGGGACATGTTCGGTATCGACTTCCCGGGTCACCCGCACCTGTCGCGCATCATGATGCCGCCGACGTGGGAAGGTCACCCGCTGCGCAAGGACTTCCCTGCCCGCGCCACCGAATTCGACCCGTTCAGCCTCAACCTCGCCAAGCAGCAGCTTGAAGAAGAAGCGGCGCGTTTCCGTCCGGAAGACTGGGGCATGAAACGCTCCGGCACCAATGAGGACTACATGTTCCTCAACCTGGGCCCGAACCACCCTTCGGCTCACGGTGCCTTCCGTATCATCCTGCAACTGGATGGCGAAGAAATCGTCGACTGCGTACCGGACATCGGCTACCACCACCGTGGTGCCGAGAAGATGGCCGAGCGTCAGTCCTGGCACAGCTTCATCCCGTACACCGACCGTATCGACTACCTCGGCGGCGTGATGAACAACCTGCCGTACGTGCTCTCGGTCGAGAAGCTGGCCGGCATCAAGGTGCCAGACCGCGTCGACACCATCCGCATCATGATGGCCGAGTTCTTCCGGATCACCAGCCACCTGCTGTTCCTGGGTACCTATATCCAGGACGTCGGCGCCATGACCCCGGTGTTCTTCACCTTCACCGACCGTCAGCGCGCCTACAAGGTGATCGAAGCCATCACCGGTTTCCGCCTGCACCCGGCCTGGTACCGCATCGGCGGCGTCGCCCACGACCTGCCAAATGGCTGGGAGCGCCTGGTCAAGGAGTTCGTCGAGTGGATGCCCAAGCGTCTGGACGAATACCAAAAGGCCGCGCTGGATAACAGCATCCTTAAAGGCCGTACCATCGGCGTCGCCCAATACAACACCAAAGAAGCCCTGGAATGGGGCGTCACCGGTGCTGGCCTGCGCTCCACCGGCTGCAATTTCGACCTGCGTAAAGCGCGCCCGTACTCCGGCTACGAGAACTTCGAATTCGAAGTGCCGCTGGCGGCCAATGGCGATGCCTACGACCGTTGCATCGTGCGCGTCGAAGAAATGCGCCAGAGCCTGAAGATCATCGAGCAGTGCATGCGCAACATGCCGGCCGGCCCGTACAAGGCGGATCACCCGCTGACCACGCCACCGCCGAAAGAGCGCACGCTGCAGCACATCGAAACCCTGATCACGCACTTCCTGCAAGTTTCGTGGGGCCCGGTCATGCCGGCCAACGAATCCTTCCAGATGATCGAAGCGACCAAGGGTATCAACAGTTATTACCTGACGAGCGATGGCGGCACCATGAGCTACCGCACCCGGATCCGTACCCCAAGCTTCGCCCACTTGCAGCAGATCCCTTCGGTGATCAAAGGCGAGATGGTCGCGGACTTGATTGCGTACCTGGGTAGTATCGATTTCGTTATGGCCGACGTGGACCGCTAAGCATGAACAGCACGCTTATCCAGACAGACCGTTTCACCTTGAGTGAAACCGAGCGCTCGGCCATCGAGCACGAGCTGCATCACTACGAAGACCCGCGCGCGGCGTCGATCGAAGCCTTGAAGATCGTCCAGAAGGAACGTGGCTGGGTGCCGGACGGCGCCCTCTACGCCATCGGCGAAATCCTCGGCATCCCCGCCAGCGACGTTGAAGGCGTGGCCACGTTCTACAGCCAGATCTTCCGTCAGCCGGTGGGCCGCCACATCATTCGCGTGTGCGACAGCATGGTCTGCTACATCGGTGGTCACGAGTCCGTGGTCAGCGAGATCCAGAACAAGCTGGGCATTGGCCTGGGCCAGACCACCCCGGACGGCCGCTTCACGCTGCTGCCGGTGTGCTGCCTGGGCAACTGCGACAAGGCGCCGGCGTTGATGATCGACGACGACACATTCGGTGACGTGCAGCCTGCTGGCGTGACCCAATTGCTTGAGGGCTACCCATGACCCTTACATCTTTCGGCCCGGCCAACCTGATCAAGCGTTCGCCTGAGACCCACCCGCTGACCTGGCGCCTGCGTGACGATGCCGAGCCGGTATGGCTCGACGAATACCAGGCCAAGAACGGTTACGCGGCTGCGCGCAAAGCCTTCGCCGACATGGCCCAGGACGATATCGTCCAGACCGTGAAAGACGCCGGCCTCAAAGGCCGCGGCGGTGCAGGCTTCCCCACTGGCGTTAAGTGGGGCCTGATGCCCAAGGACGAATCCATCAACATCCGTTACCTGCTGTGCAACGCGGATGAAATGGAACCCAACACCTGGAAAGACCGCATGCTGATGGAGCAACTGCCCCATCTGCTGATCGAAGGCATGCTGATCAGTGCCCGCGCGCTGAAAACCTACCGGGGCTACATCTTCCTGCGTGGCGAGTACACCACCGCTGCCAAGCACCTCAACCGTGCCGTGGAAGAAGCCAAAGCCGCAGGCCTGTTGGGCAAAAACATCCTCGGTTCGGGTTTTGACTTCGAACTGTTCGTGCACACCGGCGCCGGGCGTTATATCTGCGGTGAAGAAACCGCACTGATCAACTCCCTGGAAGGCCGCCGCGCCAACCCGCGCTCCAAGCCGCCCTTCCCTGCCGCCGTGGGCGTGTGGGGCAAGCCGACGTGCGTAAACAACGTCGAGACCCTGTGCAACGTGCCGGCGATCATCGCCGACGGCGTGGACTGGTACAAATCGTTGGCCCGCGAAGGCAGCGAAGACATGGGCACCAAGCTCATGGGCTTCTCCGGCAAGGTCAAGAACCCAGGCCTGTGGGAGCTGCCATTCGGCGTGACCGCCCGCGAGCTGTTCGAAGACTACGCCGGCGGCATGCGCGACGGTTACACCCTGAAAGCCTGGCAGCCTGGCGGCGCCGGCACCGGCTTCCTGCTCCCTGAGCACCTCGACGCACAGATGTATGCCGGCGGTATCGGCAAGGTCGGCACCCGGATGGGTACGGGCCTGGCGATGGCGGTGGACAACACCGTGAACATGGTCTCGCTGCTGCGCAACATGGAGCAGTTCTTTGCCCGTGAATCGTGCGGTTTCTGCACCCCATGCCGCGACGGTTTGCCGTGGAGCGTGAAGCTCTTGATGGCGATCGAGAAAGGTGAAGGCCAGCCAGGCGACATCGAGACCCTGCTGGGTCTGGTCGGTTTCCTCGGCCCAGGCAAGACCTTCTGTGCTCACGCACCGGGCGCCGTGGAGCCATTGGGCAGCGCCATCAAATACTTCCGCTCGGAGTTCGAAGCCGGCATCGCGCCCAAAAGCGCGGCCGTCCCGCCTCTGGCAAGGCCGATTGTAGTCGGCGCATAACGTTTCAAAAGGCGAAGGGTCCGTGCCCTTCGCCTTTCTCATGGGCTGACGCCGTAAAGGCTGTGTTGATGCCCATGAATAACAAGATTCCATTAGCCACGCCCGCTGACAACGGGCCAACGAAGAACTTTGAACCATGGCCACTATCCACGTAGACGGCAAAGCGCTCGAAGTCGATGGGGCAGACAACCTGTTACAGGCGTGTCTGTCACTCGGCCTCGATATTCCGTATTTCTGCTGGCACCCCGCTCTCGGTAGCGTCGGTGCCTGTCGCCAGTGTGCGGTCAAGCAATACACCGACGAGAACGACACCCGTGGTCGCATCGTCATGTCGTGCATGACCCCAGCCACCGACAACACCTGGATCTCCATCGACGATGAAGAATCCAAGGCGTTCCGCGCCAGCGTCGTCGAATGGCTGATGACCAACCACCCCCACGACTGCCCGGTCTGTGAGGAAGGCGGTCACTGCCACCTGCAAGACATGACCGTGATGACCGGCCACAACGAGCGCCGTTATCGCTTCACCAAGCGTACCCACCAGAACCAGGACCTCGGCCCGTTCATTTCCCACGAAATGAACCGCTGCATCGCCTGCTACCGTTGCGTGCGCTTCTATAAGGACTACGCCGGCGGCACCGACCTGGGCGTGTTCGGCGCCCACGACAACGTGTACTTCGGTCGCGTCGAAGACGGCGTGCTGGAAAGCGAGTTCTCCGGCAACCTCACCGAGGTCTGCCCGACCGGTGTGTTCACCGACAAGACGCACTCCGAGCGCTACAACCGCAAGTGGGACATGCAATTCGCCCCGAGCATCTGCCATGGCTGCTCCAGCGGTTGCAACATCTCCCCGGGCGAGCGCTACGGTGAACTGCGTCGCATCGAAAACCGCTTCAACGGTTCGGTCAACCAGTACTTCCTGTGCGACCGTGGCCGTTTCGGCTATGGCTACGTCAACCGCGAAGACCGCCCGCGTCAGCCACTGCTGGCCAATGGCGGCAAGCTGAGCCTGGACGATGCGCTGGATAAAGCCGCCGACCTGCTGCGCGGTCGCAACATCGTCGGTATCGGTTCGCCGCGCGCCAGCCTCGAAAGCAACTTCGCGTTGCGCGAGCTGGTGGGTGCCGAGCACTTCTACTCCGGTATTGAAGCCGGTGAACTGGAGCGCATCCGCCTGGTCCTGCAAGTGCTGAACGACAGCCCGCTGCCGGTGCCGAACATGCGCGACATCGAGGACCACGACGCCATCTTCGTGCTCGGTGAAGACCTGACCCAGACTGCTGCCCGTGTCGCCCTGTCCCTGCGCCAGTCGGTCAAGGGCAAGGCAGAAGACATGGCTGACGCCATGCGCGTACAGCCTTGGCTCGACGCCGCCGTGAAAAACATCGGCCAGCACGCGCTGAACCCGCTGTTTATCGCGAGCCTGGCTGAAACCAAGCTCGACGACATCGCCGAAGAATGTGTGCACGCCGCGCCGGACGACCTGGCCCGCCTCGGTTTCGCCGTGGCCCACGCCCTGGACGCCAGCGCGCCTGCCGTCGAAGGCCTGGACACTGAAGCCGTTGAGCTGGCCCAGCGCATCGCCGACGCCCTGCTGGCCGCCAAGCGTCCATTGATCATTGCCGGTACCTCGCTGGGTTCCAAGGCGCTGATCGAAGCCGCCGCCAACATCGCCAAAGCCTTGAAGCTGCGCGACAAGAACGGTTCCATCAGCCTGGTCGTGCCGGAAGCCAACAGCCTTGGCCTGGCCATGCTCGGTGGCGAGTCCCTGGACGCCGCGCTGCAAGCCGTGACCGATGGCAAAGCCGACGCCATCGTCGTGCTGGAAAACGACCTGTACACCCGCACCGATGCCGCCAAGGTTGACGCTGCGCTCAACGCCGCCAAGGTGCTGATCGTTGCCGACCACCAGAAGACCGCCACCAGCGAGCGTGCCGACCTGGTCCTGCCAGCCGCCACCTTCGCCGAAGGCGACGGTACCCTGGTCAGCCAGGAAGGCCGCGCCCAGCGCTTCTTCCAGGTGTTCGATCCGAAGTACATGGACGCCAGCATCCTGGTTCACGAAGGCTGGCGCTGGCTGCATGCCCTGCGCGCCACCCTGCTGAACCAGCCGATCGACTGGACCCAGCTCGACCACGTCACCGCCGCCACCGCCGCGAGCGCGCCACAGCTGGCCCGTATCGTCGACGCTGCACCGTCCGCCGCGTTCCGCATCAAGGGCATGAAGCTTGCCCGTGAGCCGCTGCGTTACTCCGGTCGTACCGCCATGCGCGCCAACATCAGCGTGCACGAACCGCGTACCCCGCAAGACCCGGACACCGCGTTCGCCTTCTCCATGGAAGGTTACTCGGGTTCGGTCGAGCCGCGTCAGCAGGTGCCATTCGCCTGGTCACCGGGCTGGAACTCGCCACAGGCCTGGAACAAGTTCCAGGACGAAGTCGGTGGTCACATCCGCGCTGGCGACCCGGGCACCCGCCTGATCGAAAGCACCGGTGACGCGCTGAACTGGTTCGCCGCCGTACCACGTCCGTTCAACCCGGCCCAGGGCACCTGGCAGGTTGTGCCGTTCTTCCACCTGTTCGGCAGCGAAGAAAACTCTTCCAAGGCCGCACCGGTTCAAGAGCGCATTCCGGCCGCCTACGTTTCCCTGGCCAAGTCGGAAGCCGACCGCCTGGGCGTCAACGACGGTGCCCTGCTCAGCCTGAACGTGGCCGGCCAGACCCTGCGTCTGCCGCTGCGCATCAACGAAGAGTTGGGCGCTGGCCTGGTTGCACTGCCGAAAGGTTTCGCCGGCATTCCAGCGGCCATCTTTGGCAAAACCGTTGACGGTCTGCAGGAGGCAGCGCAATGACTTGGTTCACTCCTGAAGTGATCGATGTGATCATCTCGGTTCTAAAAGCCATCGTGATCCTGTTGGCCGTGGTCGTCGCGGGCGCCCTGCTCAGCTTCGTCGAACGTCGCCTGCTGGGCTGGTGGCAGGACCGTTACGGTCCGAACCGCGTTGGCCCGTTCGGTATGTTCCAGATCGCGGCCGACATGCTGAAAATGTTCTTCAAGGAAGACTGGACCCCGCCGTTTGCCGACAAGGTGATCTTCACCCTGGCACCGGTAGTAGCCATGAGCGCCTTGCTGATCGCCTTCGCGATCATCCCGATCACCCCGACCTGGGGCGTGGCGGACCTGAACATCGGCTTGCTGTTCTTCTTCGCCATGGCCGGTCTGTCGGTCTACGCGGTGCTGTTCGCCGGTTGGTCGAGCAACAACAAGTTCGCCCTGCTGGGCAGCTTGCGGGCCTCGGCCCAGACCGTGTCCTACGAAGTGTTCATGGGCCTGGCGCTGATGGGCATCGTGGTGCAGGTCGGCTCGTTCAACATGCGCGATATCGTCGAGTATCAGGCACAGAACCTGTGGTTCATCATTCCGCAGTTCTTCGGCTTCTGTACGTTCTTCATCGCCGGCGTCGCCGTGACTCACCGTCACCCGTTCGACCAGCCGGAAGCGGAACAGGAACTGGCCGACGGTTATCACATTGAATATGCCGGCATGAAATGGGGCATGTTCTTCGTGGGTGAGTACATCGGCATCATCCTGATCTCGGCCCTGCTGGTCACGCTGTTCTTCGGCGGCTGGCACGGTCCGTTCAACATCCTGCCGCAGTTGGCCTTCTTCTGGTTCTTCCTGAAGACCGCGTTTTTCATCATGTTGTTTATCCTGCTGCGCGCTTCCATTCCGCGTCCACGATACGACCAGGTGATGGATTTCAGCTGGCGCTTCTGCCTGCCGCTGACCCTGATCAATTTGCTGGTGACGGCTGCCGTTGTGTTGTTGAACACGCCAGCCGGCGCGGTTCAGTGAGGATTTGACCCATGTTCAAATATATTGGCGACATCGTTAAAGGTACCGGTACCCAATTGCGAAGCCTGGTGATGGTGTTCGGCCATGGCTTCCGCAAACGCGACACCCTGCAATACCCGGAAGAGGCGGTCTACCTGCCGCCGCGCTACCGCGGCCGCATCGTGCTTACCCGCGACCCCGATGGTGAAGAGCGTTGCGTAGCCTGCAACCTGTGCGCCGTGGCGTGCCCGGTGGGTTGTATCTCCCTG
Organism: Pseudomonas tolaasii NCPPB 2192; assembly: GCF_002813445.1. Taxonomy (NCBI): domain Bacteria; kingdom Pseudomonadati; phylum Pseudomonadota; class Gammaproteobacteria; order Pseudomonadales; family Pseudomonadaceae; genus Pseudomonas; species Pseudomonas tolaasii. Next base: position 4,153,207 of record NZ_PHHD01000001.1, on the reverse strand, counting down.
CAGAAAGCTGAAACCGAAGACGGTCGCTGGTACCCGGACTTCTTCCGCATCAACTTCTCGCGCTGCATTTTCTGCGGCCTCTGCGAGGAAGCTTGCCCGACCACCGCCATCCAGCTCACGCCGGATTTCGAGATGGCCGAGTTCAAACGTCAGGACCTGGTGTACGAGAAAGAAGATCTGCTGATCTCTGGTCCCGGTAAAAACCCTGATTACAACTTCTATCGTGTTGCAGGTATGGCCGTTGCCGGTAAGCCGAAGGGCGCCGCACAAAACGAAGCCGAGCCGATCAACGTGAAGAGCTTGCTGCCTTAAGGAAGAAAGATGGAATTCGCTTTCTATTTCGCGTCCGGTATTGCAGTGGTGTCCACGCTTCGCGTGATCACCAACACCAATCCTGTGCACGCCCTGCTCTACCTGATCATTTCGTTGATCGCCGTGGCCATGACCTTCTTCAGCCTCGGCGCACCGTTCGCCGGTGTGCTGGAAGTGATCGCCTACGCCGGCGCCATCATGGTGCTGTTCGTGTTTGTGGTGATGATGCTCAACCTGGGGCCGGCTTCGGTCGCCCAGGAGCGCGTCTGGCTCAAGCCCGGCATCTGGCTCGGCCCGGTTGTGCTGGCAGCCCTGCTGCTGGGTGAACTGCTGTATGTGCTGTTCGCTCACCAGAGCGGCCAGGCCATCGGCCACACCACCGTAGACGCGAAGGCCGTGGGCATCAGCCTGTTCGGCCCGTACCTGCTGGTGGTCGAACTGGCGTCGATGCTGCTGCTCGCTGCAGCCGTCACCGCCTTCCACTTGGGCCGCAACGAAGCCAAGGAGCAATGACGATGCCTGCTATCCCTTTGGAGCATGGTCTGGCGGTCGCCGGCATCCTGTTCTGCCTTGGCCTGGTCGGCCTGATGGTTCGCCGTAACATTCTGTTCGTGTTGATGAGCCTGGAAATCATGATGAACGCCGCCGCACTGGCTTTCATCGTTGCGGGTGCACGTTGGGGCCAGCCGGATGGACAAGTCATGTTCATTCTGGTGATCAGCCTGGCAGCCGCCGAGGCCAGTATCGGCCTGGCGATCCTGCTGCAACTGTATCGTCGCTTCCACACGCTTGATATCGACGCTGCCAGTGAGATGCGCGGATGAACATGATCTTTCTGACTTTCGTATTCCCCCTGATCGGTTTCCTGCTGCTGTCGTTCTCTCGCGGACGCTGGTCGGAAAACCTCTCGGCCCTGGTGGGCGTGGGTTCCATTGGCCTGTCGGCCATCGTGGCCGCCTACGTCATCTGGCAATTCAACGTGGCACCGCCGGAAGGCGGCCACTACACCCTGGTGCTGTGGCAGTGGATGTCGGTGGAGGGCTTCAAGCCCAACTTCGCCCTCTACATCGACGGCCTGTCGATCACCATGCTCGGCGTGGTGGTGGGTGTAGGCTTCCTGATCCACCTGTTCGCGTCCTGGTACATGCGCGGTGAAGCGGGCTACTCGCGCTTCTTCTCGTACACCAACCTGTTTATCGCCAGCATGCTGTTCCTGGTGCTCGGCGATAACCTGTTGTTCCTGTACTTCGGCTGGGAAGGCGTGGGCCTGTGCTCGTACCTGTTGATCGGTTTCTACTACAGCAACCGCAACAACGGTAACGCGGCCCTTAAAGCCTTCATCGTGACCCGTATCGGTGACGTGTTCATGGCCATCGGCCTGTTCATCCTGTTCCAACAGGTGGGCACGCTGAACATCCAGGAACTGCTGGTGCTGGCACCGCAGAAATTCCAGGTTGGCGACTTCTGGATCACCCTTGCTACCCTGATGTTGCTGGGCGGTGCTGTGGGTAAATCCGCGCAACTGCCGCTGCAAACCTGGCTGGCGGATGCGATGGCCGGCCCTACCCCTGTTTCCGCACTGATTCACGCGGCAACGATGGTAACGGCGGGGGTCTACCTGATCGCCCGTACCCACGGCCTGTTCACCCTGGCGCCGGAAATCCTGCACCTGGTGGGCCTGGTAGGCGGTGTGACCCTGGTACTGGCCGGCTTCGCTGCGCTGGTACAGACCGACATCAAGCGTATCCTCGCCTACTCGACCATGAGCCAGATCGGCTACATGTTCCTGGCCCTGGGCGTTGGCGCCTGGGACGCGGCGATCTTCCACCTGATGACTCACGCCTTCTTCAAGGCCCTGCTGTTCCTCGCTTCCGGTGCGGTGATCGTTGCCTGCCACCACGAGCAGAACATCTTCAAGATGGGCGGCCTGTGGAGGAAACTGCCGTTGGCCTACGCCAGCTTCATCGTCGGTGGTGCCGCCCTGGCCGCCCTGCCGCTGGTGACCGCAGGTTTCTACTCGAAAGACGAAATCCTCTGGGAAGCCTTTGCCAGCGGTAACCAGAACCTGCTGTACGCAGGCCTGGTGGGTGCATTCATGACCTCGCTGTACACCTTCCGGCTGATCTTCATCACCTTCCACGGTGAAGCCAAGACTGAAGCACACGCAGGCCACGGCATTTCGCACTGGCTGCCCTTGTCGGTACTGATCGTGCTGTCGACCTTCGTCGGCGCCCTGATCACCCCGCCACTGGCTGGCGTGCTGCCAGAAAGCGCCGGCCATGCCGGTGGCGCTGCCAAGCACAGCCTGGAAATCGCCTCGGGCGCTATCGCTATCGCCGGCATCCTGTTGGCCGCGCTGCTGTTCCTGGGCAAGCGTCGCTTCGTGACCGCCGTGGCCAACAGTGGCATTGGCCGCTTCCTGTCGGCCTGGTGGTTCGCTGCCTGGGGCTTCGACTGGATCTACGACAAACTGTTCGTCAAGCCTTACCTGGCCATCAGCCATGTACTGCGCAAAGACCCGCTTGACCAGACCATCGGTTTGATCCCGCGCGCCGCCAAGGCCGGTCACACCGCCCTGAGCCGCAGCGAGACTGGCCAGTTGCGTTGGTACGCTGCTTCCATGGCTGCCGGTGCGGTACTGGTGATCGGCGCCATCGTTGTGGTAGCGGTCTGACTATGAACTTTGCCAACTTTGCGAACTTGCGAAAGGAAACGAGCCTGTCATGATTCTGCCCTGGCTAATCCTGATCCCCTTCATCGGCGGCCTGCTCTGCTGGATGGGTGAACGCTTCGGCGCCACCCTCCCCCGCTGGATTGCGTTGCTGACCATGTCCCTGGAACTCGCACTCGGCCTCTGGCTGTGGGCCCATGGCGACTATTCATTTGCTCCGGCACCGGGTGTCGATCCAACGTTCGCGCTTGAATTCAAGCACGTGTGGATCCAGCGCTTCGGCATCAACGTGCACCTGGCCCTCGACGGCCTGTCGCTGTTGATGATCCTGCTGACCGGCCTGCTGGGTATCCTCTCGGTACTCTGCTCCTGGAAAGAGATCCAGCGTCACGTGGGCTTCTTCCACCTGAACCTGATGTGGATCCTGGGTGGCGTCGTCGGCGTGTTCCTCGCCCTCGACCTGTTCATGTTCTTCTTCTTCTGGGAAATGATGCTGGTGCCGATGTACTTCCTCATCGCGCTCTGGGGTCACAGCTCTTCGGACGGCAAGAAAACCCGGATCTACGCGGCGACCAAGTTCTTCATCTTCACCCAGGCTTCCGGCCTGATCATGTTGGTGGCGATCCTGGGCCTGGTACTGGTCAACTTCAACAACACCGGCGTGATCACCTTCAACTACGCCGACCTGTTGAAAACCAAGATGTCCCTGACCACCGAGTACATCCTGATGCTGGGCTTCTTCATCGCGTTCGCGGTGAAGCTGCCGGTGGTGCCGTTCCACTCCTGGCTGCCTGATGCTCACGCCCAGGCGCCGACCGCAGGTTCCGTAGACCTGGCCGGTATCCTGTTGAAGACCGCTGCGTATGGTCTGCTGCGTTTCGCCCTGCCGCTGTTCCCGAATGCCTCGGCCGAGTTTGCGCCGATCGCCATGACCCTGGGTCTGATCGGGATCTTCTACGGTGCGTTCCTGGCCTTCGCACAAACCGACATCAAGCGTCTGATCGCCTTCTCGTCCGTTTCCCACATGGGTTTCGTGCTGATCGGCATCTACTCCGGCAGCCAACTGGCGCTGCAAGGCGCGGTGATCCAGATGTTGGCCCACGGTGTTTCGGCCGCTGCCCTCTTTATCCTGAGTGGCCAGTTGTACGAGCGCCTGCACACCCGTGACATGCGTGAAATGGGTGGCGTGTGGTCGCGCATCGCTTACCTGCCGGCGATCAGCCTGTTCTTCGCCGCCGCGTCCCTGGGCTTGCCGGGCACCGGCAACTTCATCGGCGAGTTCCTGATCCTGATGGGCTCGTTTGTGCAGACGCCGTGGATCAGTGCCATTGCTACCTCCGGCCTGGTATTCGGTTCGGTCTACTCGCTGATCATGATCCACCGCGCCTACTTCGGCCCGGCCAAGTCCGACACCGTCCTGCAAGGGATGGACGCTCGCGAACTGATCATGGTGCTCGGCCTTGCGGTATTGCTGATCTACATCGGCGTGTACCCGCAACCGTTCCTGGACACTTCTGCCGCAACGATGCATGGCGTGCAGCAGTGGTTCGGCACCGCCTTCTCTCAACTCGCTTCGGCCCGGTAAGAGCGCTATGGAATTCACGATCCAACACTTTATCGCGCTTGCGCCGCTGCTGATTACCAGCCTCACCATCGTGGTGGTGATGCTGGCAATCGCCTGGCGCCGCAATCACTCGCAAACGTTCCTGCTGTCCTGTGCCGGTCTGAACCTGGCCCTCCTGTCGATCATCCCGGCCCTCAAGGTCGCGCCACTGGCGGTCACGCCATTGATGATGGTGGATGACTTCGCCCTGCTGTACATCGCGTTGATCCTGGTGGCCACCCTGGCTTGCGTCACCCTCGCCCACGCCTACCTCGGCGAAGGCGGCACCGGCTACCCGGGCAACCGCGAAGAGCTGTACCTGCTGATCCTGCTGGCTGCAGCCGGTGGAATCGTGCTGGTCAGCGCACAGCACCTGGCGGGCCTGTTCATCGGCCTGGAGCTGCTGTCGATCCCGACTTACGGTCTGGTGGCCTATGCGTTCTTCAACAAGCGCTCCCTGGAAGCCGGCATCAAGTACATGGTGCTGTCGGCGGCCGGTTCTGCGTTCCTGTTGTTCGGTATGGCCCTGCTCTACGCAGAAGCCGGCAGCCTGAGCTTCACCGGTATCGGCCACGCTCTGGCCGCGACCAACATGCCTGCGCCAATCGCCCAGCTGGGCCTGGCCATGATGTTGATCGGCCTGGCGTTCAAGCTCTCCCTGGTGCCATTCCACCTGTGGACCCCGGACGTGTACGAAGGCGCTCCGGCGCCCGTGGCTGCGTTCCTGGCCACTGCGTCCAAGGTTGCAGTGTTTGCAGTGATGGTGCGTCTGTTCCAGATCTCTCCGGCTGCCAATACCGGCGTGCTGAGCACCGTGCTGACCGTGATCGCCATTGCGTCGATCCTGTTCGGTAACCTGCTGGCCCTGACCCAGAACAACCTCAAGCGTCTGCTGGGTTATTCGTCCATCGCCCACTTCGGCTACCTGCTGATCGCCCTGGTGGCGAGCAAAGGCCTGGCCGTGGAAGCCATGGGCGTGTACCTGGTCACCTACGTGATCACCAGCCTGGGTGCATTCGGTGTGATCACGCTGATGTCCTCGCCGTTCAAAGGCCGTGACGCCGACGCCCTGTACGAATACCGCGGCCTGTTCTGGCGCCGTCCGTACCTGACCGCCGTACTGACCGTGATGATGCTGTCCCTGGCCGGTATCCCGCTCACTGCCGGCTTCATCGGCAAGTTCTACATCGTCGCCACCGGTGTTGAAGCCCACGAGTGGTGGTTGGTCGCGTCCCTGGTACTGGGCAGCGCCATCGGCGTGTTTTACTACCTGCGCGTGATGGTCACCCTGTACCTGATCGAGCCAAACCTGCGCCGTGTTGACGCCGAGCTGCACTGGGAACAGAAGGCAGGCGGCGTGATGCTGCTGGCCATCGCCCTGCTCGCGTTCTTCCTGGGCGTGTACCCTCAGCCGTTGCTCACCCTGGTGCAGCACGCGGTGTTGGGGGTTTGATCGCTTAAGCAGATGCAGTAAACAAAACGGCGCCTTCGGGCGCCGTTTTTGCGTTCTGGCTTTTGTGGGAGCTGGCTTGCCTGCGATGGCATCAACGGTGTGTGCCTGATGTACCGAGGTGTCTGCATCGCAGGCAAGCCAGCCCTCACAGAAAAGCAGATCTGTGCAGATAGTGACGCCTTACTCGCGCCCACATTTGAACCGGCTCACACGCGGCAACCCGCGTCAGGCAAACGCCTCATCAAGACGCACGCTAAAGAGGCGCACGTTACATTTGTGCACACAGATACCCCCCTCTCCAAAAAATTGGTTCAGATAGCGCCGAACCAATCACATTTGACTCCAACGCCTCATACCGGTCCGTCCATACGCTCACTGCCATAAGCCCACCCCCCAGCAAAAGCGGACTGCCCTGCCAGCGAACCAATTGAAATTGGCATCACGCTTGCAATCCCCCTTCCACCGCAGATCGTGGGTCCACCCCCTCCCTGCTCGCATTTTCTGGTCAGTCACGAGAAACCATTATGGAAAGGTTCGAGACCGAAGCATCCCCCAACAAGTCCTCGAAAATGGCGCTGGACGTGCTGCGCCAAATGGTCGCCCAGCACGCCTCGACACCCCAGCGAGCGTTGCCTACCGAGCGTGAACTGGCTGCCGAGTTTGGCGCCAGCCGCCGGGCAATCCGGCATGCACTCGCCGTGCTCGAAGCTGAAGGGCGTATCTGGCGACGGCAGGGAAAAGGCACCTATGTCGGCCCCACCCCGCCGAGCGCCAGCATGACGTTTGCCAAAGTCGCCAGCCGAACCAATTTCAGCGAAGTCATGGAAGCCCGCCTCTACCTGGAGCCCGCGCTGGCCTCGCTGGCCGCCGTGCGTGCCAGCGGTGAGCAAATGGCGATTTTGCGCCGCTTGGTCGAGCGCACCAGCTTCCAGCAGGGCGTGGACGAAACCGACGCCGAATCCATCGAGCTCTGGGACAGCGCCCTGCATCGCGCCATCGCCGAAGCTTCAGGCAACCGCTTGATGCTGGACCTGTTCGAAATGCTCGATGCCATCCGCCTTGATCCGGTCTGGCGCGACCTGCGGCACAGGGCCCGCAGTAACGAGCGCCTGGAAATGTACAGCCATGACCACGACGACATTGTCAGCGCCATCGAAAGCCGTGACCCGGTCAAGGCCGCAACCGCCATGCGTGGTCACCTGCGCGCCCTGCAACAGGCCCTGGAAGCCGTCGTCCAGCAAGACCTTGAGGCCAGCCTATGAATCCCGACCTTTCCCCCGTACTGAGCATCGACAACCTGACCGTGCGCTTTAAAGGTGCCCCGGCCAACGTGGTTGATGGTGTGTCGTTCGCCGTGCTAGCCGGCAAGACCCTGGCCATCGTCGGCGAATCCGGCTGTGGCAAAAGCGTGACCTCAATGGCGCTGATGGGCCTGCTGCCCGACACCGCCACGGTTGAAGCCAGTGCCTCAAGCCTGTTGGGCGAAGCGTTGCTGCACATGGCCGACGAACGTTTGCTGGATGTACGCGGCAATCATATGGCGATGATTTTTCAGGAGCCGATGACCTCGCTCAACCCTGTGTTCACCATTGGCGAGCAGATCGCCGAGAGCGTGGTGCGGCACCAGGGGCTCTCCCCTGCGCAAGCCCGCCAGCGCGCGCTGCAGATGCTGGAAAAGGTCCGCGTGCCCGACGCCGCGCAACGCCTGGACGCTTACCCCCATGAGCTTTCGGGCGGGATGCGCCAACGGGCGATGATCGCCATGGCCCTGGCCAATAACCCGAAACTGATCATCGCCGACGAACCCACCACCGCCCTGGATGTGACCATTCAAGCGCAAATTCTCGCGCTGGTCGGCACGCTGCAAGCCGAAACGGGAACCTCGATGATCCTCATCACCCACGACCTCGGCGTTGTCGCCGAAGTCGCCGACGACGTCATGGTGATGTACGCCGGGCAGGTGGTTGAAAGCGGCCCGGTCAAAGCCCTGTTCGATGACCCGCAACACCCTTACACCATTGGCTTGATGGGTTCGATGCCCTCCATAGGCCCGCGCGAAGGCCGGTTGGCGACCATCAACGGGCGTGTGCCGACGCCCGCCGAAATGCCCGGCGGTTGCCGGTTCGCCGGGCGTTGCCCGTTTGCCCTTGCAGCCTGTCGCGAAGCGCGCCCGCCATTGCTGGAAGTCTCGAACGGGCATTTCGCCGCCTGCCTGCGCGTGCCACTGGAACAGCACCTGGGAGCAACCGCATGAAAGCACCCGAATGCAACCTCGGTACGAGCCCGGGCGCAGAACAGCCGATCCTGCAAAGCGTCGCCGTCAGCAAGCACTTCAAGCGCGAAACCGGGTTGTTTCAGCGCAAAAAGCCGCCCGTGCAGGCGGTCAATCAAGTGTCACTGGCGGTACGCAGGGGCGAAACCCTGGCACTGGTGGGGGAGTCCGGCTCCGGCAAGTCCACCCTTGGGCGCTTGCTGCTGAACCTGCTCAATCCGACCGCCGGTGATGTCATTTATGAAGGCCACAACCTGGCGCATTTGGCACAGGAACAGCTGCGCCAGGCGCGCCGCGATCTGCAAATCATCTTTCAAGACCCGTTCGCTTCGCTGAACCCGCGCATGAGCGTGGAGTCGATCATCGGCGAACCGATCTGGCTGCACACCGACAACAGCCGCAGCGCACGCCAAGACAAGGTCGCCGAACTGCTGCGCACTGTAGGCCTGGCCCCGGAGCACGGTCGGCGTTTTCCCCACGAGTTTTCCGGTGGACAGCGCCAGCGCATCGGCATCGCCCGGGCCCTGGCCTCTGAACCCCGTTTGATCCTCGGCGATGAACCCGTGTCGGCGCTGGACGTGTCGGTGCAGGCCCAAGTGGTCAACCTGCTCGAAGACCTCAAGCATCAATTTGGCCTGACCCTGGTCATCGTCGCCCATGGCCTGGCCGTGATCCGCCACATGAGCGACCGCGTGGCGGTGATGTACCTGGGCGAGATCGTCGAACTGGCCCCCGTGGACGCACTTTTCGAAACGCCACTGCACCCGTACACCCAAGCCCTGGTCGCCGCCGTGCCGGTCAGCCACCCCGACTTGCGCCAGCCGCGCCAGGTGCTGGGAGGTGACATGCCCAGCCCGAGCTCACCGCCATCAGGCTGCCGCTTCCATACCCGCTGCCCCCACGCCAAAGCAGTGTGCCGTGACGTCAAGCCGGTGTTTGAGAGCGTCGACGCCGAGCGTCAGGTCGCCTGCCATTACTGGCGTGAAATCGCCAACGCCGGCGCAGGTTCGCTGACGGTACCCACACCCAGCGCGGCCTATACCCAACGCCTGAGCCTGTTCAAAAGCCATCAAGCCCTATCTCTGGAGAGTCAGCCATGAAGTTCGCCCACCTCATGTCGGGAACGCTGCTACTGCTCGCTGCGAATGCTGCGGTTGCCGAATCCACGTTGCGCATCGGCATCCAGGATGACCCGGACGTGCTGGACCCGCACCGCTCGCGCACCTATTCAAGCCGGCTGGTCTATGCCGCGTTGTGCGACAAACTGGTCGACATCAATCCGCACCTCGAATACGTACCGCAACTGGCGACGGCCTGGCACTGGAGTGAAGACAACAAGACCCTGACCATGACCCTGCGCGACGGCGTGACCTTCCACGACGGCGAACCCTTCGACGCCGCCGCCGTGAAGTTCAACCTCGACCGCGCCCGCACCCTGCCCGACTCGCTGCGCAAGAGCGAATTGTCGTCGGTGGACAGCGTTGAGGTGGTCGATGCACGCACGGTGGCAATCAGGGTCAAGCAACCCGACGCCACGTTGATATCCCAACTGTCGGACCGCGCCGGGATGATGTTGGCGCCGAAAGCCTCGGCGACGGAGGTGGGCTCAAGGCCCATCTGCTCCGGCCCCTATAAGTTCGTGCAGCGCGTGCAGCAGGACCGCATCGTGCTGGAGCGCTTCGACAACTACTGGAACAAGCAGGCGTATCACTTCGACAAGGTAATTTTCCTGCCCATTCCTGACACTTCAGTACGCCTTGCCAACCTGCGTTCGGGCGACCTGCAGATGATCGAGCGCGTCGCTCCCACCGACGTCAAAACCGCCAGGGCCGACAGCAAACTGCAAGTCTTCAACACGCCGGGGCTGGGCTATATGCAGCTGATGTACAACACCAACAATGGCGAGCGCGCCAAAACCCCAATGGGCCAGGACAAACGCGTGCGCAAGGCTTTTGAACTGGCGATTGACCGCGATGCAATCAACCAGGTGGTGTTCGAAGGGCTTTATGCACCCGGCGCCCAACCGTTCCCCATGAGCAGCCCGTATTACGACAAAAGCCTGCCGGTCCCCGCGCGTGACGTGGAACACAGCAAAAAACTGCTGGCCGAGGCCGGCGTCACACTGCCGCTGGCAGTGGAGTTGAAAGTCGCCAACAACCCCATCGCGCAACAGGTGGGCCAGATCATTCAGGCGATGGCCGGCGAAGCAGGGTTCAAGGTCAACCTGGTCGCCACCGAGTACGCCACGCTGCTCAGCGAACAACAGTCGGGGAACTTCCAGGTCGGCATGAGCGCCTGGTCGGGCCGCCCGGACCCGGACGGCGACATCTATCAGTTCGTTGCCTGTAAAGGCGGCCAGAACGACGGCCACTTCTGTGACCCGAAACTCGATGCATTGCTCGACAAGGCCCGCACCGTCAACGACCAGGCGCAGCGTCAAGCGTTGTACTTCGAAGCGCTGCGCCTGCTCGCCGATGACGTGCCCGCCAGCTACCTGTATTTCGACCCGCGAATCATCGCCATGCGCGCCGACATCAGTGGTTTCGTGCCGAACCCGGACGGGCTGATCCGTCTGGAAAACGTCGTCATCAAGTAATGCGTTTGCACACCCCGATACTCTTTGAGGGTTCGTCATGCTGATCTATATCGTCAGGCGCCTGCTCAGCGCCATCCCCACGCTGGTTCTGGTCTCACTGTTCGTGTTCACCCTGCAAAAACTGCTGCCGGGAGATCCGGTGCTCGCCATGGCCGGTGAAGAGCGTGACCCTGCGGTGATGGAGTACCTGCGGGAAAAATATCGCCTCAACGACCCGCTGCCGCTGCAATACATTCATTGGGTCGGCAACGTGCTGCAAGGTGACTTCGGTACCTCGCTGCGCACCGAACAGCCGGTGACCACACTGGTGGCCTCCAAGCTGCCGGTGACGATTGAGCTATCGGTGCTGGCGCTGGTCATCGCGCTGCTGATCGGTATCCCCGCCGGGGTGATTTCCGCGGTGCGCAAGGGTACCGCCGTGGACTATGGGGCCAATATCGTCGCGTTGTCCGGGATCTCGATTCCGCACTTCTGGCTGGGGCTTTTGCTGATCATGATCTTCGCGGTGAAGCTGCAATGGCTGCCGGCGTCGGGCTTTGTGCCGCTGAGTGAAGACGTGCTGCAAAACCTGAAAACACTGATACTGCCGGCCTTCGTGCTCGGCGCCGGGTTGTCCGGCGTGCTGATGCGCCATACCCGCAGCGCCATGCTCGAAGTGCTGCGCGCCGACTATGTGCGCACGGCCCGGGCCAAAGGGTTGTTCCCGCGCACGGTGATTCTCAAACACGCCCTGCGCAATGCGCTGATGCCCATCGTCACCCTCACCACGCTGTTGTTTGGCGAGTTGCTGGGCGGCGCAGTGCTGACCGAGCAAGTGTTCAGCATTCCCGGCTTCGGCAAAATGATCGTCGATGCCGTGTTCAACCGCGACTACGCCGTGGTGCAAGGCGTGGTGCTGTGCGTCGCCATCGGTTTCCTGTTGTTGAATCTGTTGGCTGACGTGCTCTACCGCCTGATCAACCCACGCTTGAGGACGGCCTGATGACCGCTATCGCTTCGGCTGCTGCGCCTGTTGGCGACTGCGTATTGAAACCGCGCACGCGCTCGCCATTCGTACACAAATTCCTCGCCAACAAAGGCGCGGTGATCGGCGCAACGGTGCTGCTGGTATTTATCGCCGCTGCCCTGCTCGCCCCTTGGATCGCACCGTATGACCCGCTCAAGGCCAACTTCCTCGCGGTGCGCAAGGCGCCGTCGATGCTGTATTGGCTGGGCACCGACGAACTCGGTCGCGACCTCTTTTCACGACTGCTGTGGGGCGCGCGCAGCTCGCTGGTGGCGGGCGGAGTGTCGGTGGCGATTGCCATGGCCATCGGCGTGCCGCTGGGGCTGATCGCCGGTTACTTCGGCGGCAAGCTTGACGCGATGATTTCCCGTGTTGTTGACGCGTTGCTGTCCTGCCCGTTCCTGGTATTGGCGATTGCGCTGGGTGCGTTTCTCGGCCCGAGCCTGACCAACGCAATGATCGCCATCGGGCTCTCGGCCATGCCGATTTTTTCCCGCCTGACCCGCGGCCAGGTGCTGGCCATTCGTCACGAGGATTACCTCGAAGGCGCCCGCGCCATTGGCCTGCCGGACCGCTGGATCATCCTGCGCTACGTGCTGCCCAACGTGATGTCGCCGCTGGTGGTGCAAGCCACGCTGACCATCGCGTCGGCCATCCTCGCCGAAGCCAGCCTGTCGTTCCTCGGCCTGGGCCAGCAACCGCCCTCGCCTTCCTGGGGCTCAATGCTCAATACCGCGAAAAATTTCATGGAGCAGGCGCCGTGGATGTCAATCGCGCCCGGTGTGGCGATCTACATCACCGTCCTGTGCTTCAACCTGTTGGGGGACGGTTTACGTGACGCCCTGGACCCCAAACATTAACCACTGCCGAAAGAGAGCCACGCATGTTTGATGAACTGGATTACAGCCAACCCTACCCATCCGCGCGCTCACCCGTGATGGGCAATAACATGGTCGCCTGCTCCCAGCCACTGGCCGCTCAGGCTGGGCTGGAAATGTTGCGAAAAGGCGGCAACGCCGTCGACGCCGCTATCGCTGCCGCCATGGTGCTGACCGTGGTTGAGCCCACCGGTTGCGGCATCGGCAGCGATGCGTTTGCGATTGTCTGGGACGGCAAAAAGCTGCAAGGCCTGAATGCTTCGGGCCGCTCGCCGCAAGGCTGGACGGCTGAGCATTTTTCCGGCCAGGCGCAAATGCCCCAGCGCGGCTGGGGCTCGGTGACTGTTCCGGGGGCTGTGTCAGCCTGGGTTGCATTGTCCGGGCGCTACGGCAAATTGCCTTTTGCCACACTCGCCGAACCTGCGATTGCCCATGCGCAAAACGGTTATCAGGTCACGCCCATCATTGCCGAGTTGTGGCGCCTGGGTGCCGAGAAATTGAAAGACCAACCGGGGTTTGCCGAGTGCTTTTTACCCGGCGGTAAAGCACCGACAGCCGGCGAGAAAATCCAGCTGAAGGACCACGCAAACACCCTCAAAAGCATCGCTGATACCCAGGGCGAGTCGTTCTACCGGGGCGAACTGGCACACGCCATCATTGCCCATGCCAAGGCCAACGGCAGTGTGATGAGCCTGGATGACCTGGCCGATCACCACGTCGACTGGACCGAAACCCTCTCGGTGCCCTACGCCGGCGCCGTGGTGCACGAACTGCCGCCCAACGGCCAAGGCATCGCCACGCTCGCGGGGCTGAGCATGCTTGAAGCACTCGGTGTCGGTGAGCATCCGGTGGACAGCCCCGAGACGCTGCACCCGGTGCTGGAAGCGATGAAACTGGCGCTGGCCGACCTGCAGCATCATGTGACCGACAGCGACCATATGCGCCTCGACCCTCAGCGCTTGCTTGATCCCGCGTACCTGCGCGAACGTGCTGCGCAGGTCAATGAGCACGCCGCTGATCCGGGCCACGGCTCCCCCAAAGCCGGCGGTACCGTGTGCTTATCGGCGGCAGACGAAAGCGGAATGATGGTCTCATTCATCCAATCCAACTACATGGGCTTCGGCTCCGGCGTGGTGGTGCCGGGAACCGGTATCAGCCTGCAAAACCGTGGGGCTGCTTTCACGCTTGACCCTGAACATGTCAACGCCGTTGCGCCGGGCAAGCGGCCCTTTCACACCATCATTCCGGGTTTTGTGATGAACACCGACGGTACGCCGTTGATGGCCTTCGGCTTGATGGGCGGGCCGATGCAGGCGCAAGGGCACTTGCAGATGATGATGCGCATCCTGCGCTACAAGCAGAACCCGCAAGCAGCCGCCAATGCGCCGCGCTGGCGGATCGAGACCGGGCTGCAGGTGGCGGTGGAGCGCGCGTTCGATCAGCACGTGGCGCAGGCGCTGCGCGCCAAAGGCCACACCATCGACTTTGAGGACCCTAGTGGCGTATTCGCCTTTGGTGGCGCGCAGATCATCCAGCGCACCCGGCATGGTTATGTGGGCGGGACTGACCCACGCAAAGACGGATTGATTGCCGCTTACTGACACACGTCCCCAGCCTGAGCGCTGTCGATCGACAGGGTTCAGGCTGCTCTTTTTCTTTTACCTCCCCCCATCGCGGAAAATTCCCCGCCTCCCTGCCTCCTCCTCTGGCATCCACCCGTTGGAGGCCGCCGTATGGTGGCTGCGTTTTAGGAAAGTTCCCACAACCAGGTCACTTGACCTCAAGCGTGTGGGCCAACAAACTATACGCAGTCTACGTACAGAACATGGAAGCTCTATTTATCGAACTGCCGGCCTTCGAACGGCATCGCAAGGACTACTTGAGTGATGAGCTTTTTCACGGTTTTCAACAGGAATTAATGAAAAACCCGGAAGCAGGCGATGTGATTGAAGGAACAAGCGGCCTACGAAAAGTTCGTTTCGTCGATGAGCGACGAAACAAAGGCAAGCGCGGTGGCCTGCGGGGTCATTTATTACTGGTGGTCGGGCGGTACGCAATTCTGGTTGTTCACCCTGTACGGCAAACACGAACAGGACGACCTGACACCCCACCACAAAAAAGCGCTTAAACACATGCTGGACAGGGAAATCAAAGCGAGGGCACATGATGAAACGTGAAATCTTTTCCGAACTGGTCGAAGGCTTTGACGCGCTGGCGGACGAACGCCAAGGCAAAATCACCCTGCGTACCCACAAGGTTCACCTCAACAAGCTGGAACCGCTCACCGCCGAGGAAGTGGTCGCCGTCCGCCAGCAACTCAACCTCTCCCGGTCGGTGTTCGCGATGTATCTGCGCACCAACACCCGCACCCTGGAAAACTGGGAGCAAGGCCGGGCCAAGCCCAATGCCCAAGCCGTCACCCTGATTCGTCTGGTGGCGCGCTTTCCGGAAACCGTTGCACAATTGGCAGCCTTGGGTTCGTGAAGCCGTCGGGTTAAGAACACTATGGCGAGCGAGCTTGCCACAACAGGCCCGCTCGCTACAGCCCGCCAATCATATCGGCAAAAGTCTCGCCATCCGGCAACCCCTCCCCCACCCAGATCGACGGCGCCACTCGCGGCGAGCCTTCGGTCCAGAACAGGGAATGTCCGGCAAGTCCGAGCGCGTCGATCTGTGCACTCAATTGCGGCATGCCGTCGCCGATA
This sequence comes from Pseudomonas tolaasii NCPPB 2192, assembly GCF_002813445.1. Taxonomy (NCBI): domain Bacteria; kingdom Pseudomonadati; phylum Pseudomonadota; class Gammaproteobacteria; order Pseudomonadales; family Pseudomonadaceae; genus Pseudomonas; species Pseudomonas tolaasii. Next base: position 4,137,711 of record NZ_PHHD01000001.1, on the reverse strand, counting down.
CGCTCCGGGTCCGGCAGATCAAGCCAGCGGGCCGGTGTCGACACATCATGTGTGTAGCTTGCCGGCGTCCAGCAGCCCGGCGATGGCAGCGCCAGCAACGCCTCATCAAAGGCGTCCAGGGAAAACACTTCGCTCAGCGCCGACAACGCAAGACGCTCCAGCTGACCGTACCAGAGCACATCGCGCTCCAGCCGCGCCAGCAATGGCACGTCTTCACCCGCCGTGGCGAGGGTCAGCGGAAAATACCGCCCCACGCGGTCCACACTGGGGATCATCACCCCCGCCCAACCGCTGTCACCACACACCCCCGCCGCCAGCGCGAAATGCCAGATCGGGCTGCACAGGTACACCTCCAGCCATTGCTCACCGAGGCGCTCGCGACTGCACTGCAAGCCGGCTTGCAGGCAGGCGTCCCAGGGGTTCAGAAAGGTCGACGGCAAACGCCGGCTGACAAAATCCCCCAGGCTTGCGACCTTGCCGAAAAATCCATTCATGGCTGATCCTTAAAAGCTGCTGGGGCAATGGAACGACTCTGAACCGTCGCGGCGGAACGGGTTGATCACACTGCTGGCGCGCAACTGGTACGCCACGCGGTGGCCCTCCACGGTGAAGGTCAATTGCAATTGCTCGTCCTGAGCGCTGACCGCCGCCTTGTCCATCATGCGCAGCCAGCCCCATGGGCCGTCACTGCGCAACGGGTTGACCAGCGCCGGCGTGGTGTCCAGGCGTACCAACCCGCCAGACTTGCCGCTGGGCAGGGAGATGCTGGTGAAATCCGGCGAAGTGCCGGTGTCGTACACCACGGGCTGGCCATCAATGTCCAGCGTCACTTTGGTCAACGCCGGGTCGGCCCCCAGGGCCTTGAGATCAAAACGCATCGACGGCTGGCGCGCCCCCGCCACAAAAAACATATCGCGCAGTTTGGCGCCACGCTGGAACTGGTTGAGCACATCCTGGGAGATATTCAGCGGCGTCACGCCGGTTGAACGCCAGCGCCACTGGCTACCGCTCATGTCGACGTAAGGCGCGAGGTTCTTGCTGAAAAAGTCATCCATCAAGCCGCCGGGGCCGAAGAATTTGCCGAAGTCATCGGCAGTGGCATCGCGGCCGGAGCTGCGCACCAACGGGTAACGCCCATCGATGGCAACTCGGCAAAACGGCGCGCCGGTGGCCTCCCACAGCGCGTTCAAACGGGCCTTTTCGTTGCCCAGCGTCAGCGCGGTACCACCGGCCTCCACATCGCGCAGCAAAGTCGACAAAGGTGCCGGCTGGGTATCGCCCGAGCGCTTCAAGCGCCCCAACACTTCATTGGACGGCGCCGGTGCAGCGCTGCGACGGGCGGCGTCGGCGCTGTCGAAGAACTGCCCGGCGTCTTTCAACGACGCCAGTACTTCGTCCAGTGGCTGCGGGCCACTGCCCGAGCCCACCAGGCGATGCAACGCGGCAAAATGCTGGTCCACCGGGTTGGCCGAAGCCTCCGCCACCGGCGCCGGACTGTCGCCGCCCAGGGCCGTTTGCAGCTTCTGGGTGGCGGCGGCGATCTTGTCGCGCACGCGCTGGTCGGTGTCTTTGCTGGTGGCCGAAGTCAGGGCGCCGTCCAGGGTGGTTTCCCTGGAGACGGCCTGCAGCAAAGCCTTCAGCGGTGAATCGGTGGCGGCCAGCGCATTGGTCACCTGGGACGCCTGGCCCAGGCTGGTCAAGGGCGACAGGTGCACGTCGGCCAGAAACGTGTCCCACTGGCGGATGTAATCGGCGTAATACAGCTCCAGCACCGCCGCCTGCATGGCCGGGTTGCCGCCGGCAATCTGCGCCGACTCCTGGCGATCAAGTACCCAACTGTCCTTGGCCATGTCGGCCACGGCTTGCGGGGTCTTGTCGGTCAGCTCACGGTAACCGGCGATCCGGTACACGCCGCTGACCCCACGGGACAACGGCTCACCACTGGCGCGGGTAAACAGCGACGATACGTCCCGCCCCACCGCGCTGTTGACGCTCAACTCCGGCAAATGCTGCTGATCCACCTGGCGTTTCACACGGTTATAGATGCGCTGGGACAGCGGCATGCTCGCCAGCGCCAGGCGCACCTTGGCGATCAACGCGCTGTCCAGTTGCACCGGTTCGGCCTCGTCGTCAGCTTCCAGCAGCGCCGCCACATGGTCCGACAGCTGCTGCAACTGCGCGGGCGTGGCCTGCGGCAGTTCGCGGCGCCAATCCACATCGACCCAGGCCTGCACGGAGGCCGCATCGAAGTACTGCCGTTCGCCGAGCATCAGGTAGGCGCGCAGGGTTTCATAGAGGAACTCCTGATTGCTGGCATCGCCCCGGCGCAATGCGTTTTCCATATTGGCGACGATGTGCGGCAGCAGCGTACTGCGCAGCAGACGGCGATACAGGGTGATCGCCCCTGCACCCAGCTTGTTGCCCTGGTACAGACCCATGCGGCTGAGCAGCGGCACGCTGTTGTCGGTGTCGGCGTAACCGCTCGGCAAGCTGCGCGCAGCGTTAAGCAATGGCAACGTCACCAGCACATCGCCTTCGGCGGGCAGCGCCTTGGCCAGTTGCGCGACATTGGCAGCGGCGCTCGACGCATCGGCGATCAGTTGCAGGTTGCGGTTGTAGCTGATGGTCATTGCCGCCAGCAGCAGCACGAACACCGCCGCCGCCGTGATCCGCCCGGCCCGGCCGAGCAAACGCCGACGCCGCTGTTCCTGATGATTAACCCCGGCCAGCCCGGCCTCCTTGAAAATCACCTCACGCAGCAAACGGGTGATGAAGTAGCTGCGCCCGCTGGCCACATTGGGCGCCAACACCTTGCGACCCAGGCCAAACGACGCCGCCAGCGACGTCAGCACGCGATCAATCGGGCTGCCTTCCTGGGTGCCGCTGGTGAAATACACCCCGCGCAGCAACGCCGGTTCCTGATAACGGTTGGCTTCGAACACGGTATTGAGAAAGCGTGTCAGGCCCTCGCCGAGGCTGGCGAACTGTTGCGGAAAGCTGTAGAGCAAGGCGCGGCGCGACAGGTCGCGCTCCTGCTGCAAACGCTCCAGCACGCGCCGCTGCAGTTGGCGCTCCAGCGCATCGAATTCGCCGGGGAACGACGCGAGGCCGGTATCGGCCTGTGGTGGTTGTGCCAGCGGGAACGTCACGCCCCACACTTGCGCGCGCTCATCACGGCCGAAGTGCTCGAAAAACTCCGAGAAGCCCGCGAGCAAATCGCACTTGGTGATAATCACATACACCGGGAAGCGCAGGCCCAGGCGCTCATACAACTCGTTGATGCGCGCGCGAATCGCCAAGGCCTGAGCCTGGCGTTGGGCTTCGGTCTGTTGCAGCAGGTCGCTGACGCTCAACGCGACAATCACACCGTTGACCGGGCGTTGGCGACGGTACTTTTTCAGCAGGTCGAGAAACCCGCCCCAGGCCGCACGGTCCACTTCGGTGTAGCTGTCCTGGGTGGTGTAGCGCCCAGCGGTGTCGAGCAACACCGCTTCGTCGGTGAACCACCAGTCGCAATGCCGCGTACCGCCCACACCGCCGATGGCGCCGCTGCCCATGGCCTCACGCAGGGGAAACTGCAGGCCGGAATGGGTCAGCGCGGTGGTCTTGCCGCTGCCCGGTGCGCCGACAAACATGTACCACGGCAGCTGATACAAATACTGCCCGCTCATCTTCCAGCCGGGGTTGGCCTTGCGCAGCACCGCCATGGCCGAACGCATGCGCTCGCCCAGCTCCGCCACTTCGGCCTGGGTTTCGCGCACACCGGGGGCCACCGCGGGCGCCTCGGCCACGCCGGCCATCAGGCCACGGTTGGCCCGCCACGCGCGCCACAGGCGCCAGGCAAAATAGCCTGCCCAAATCAGCACAAACAGCGCGATCAAACCCCACCGACGCGACTCCGGCGCCAACGGCTCGCTGCCGTTGAACGCTAGCAACGGGCCTTCGTACCACACCAGCAACGACAGCAGCGCCACGCCGATCAGCGACAACAACCACGGCTTGAGCAGCCACAGAATAAAGCGCTCCACCGGGGACCATAACAATGAGAAAAACGAAGAAAAGTTCATGGTTATTGCGCCTGGGAAGGGATCAACACGGTGATATCGACGCGGCGGTTACGCGCGCGATTGGCCGCTGAATCGTTGGGGACCAGCGGCTCGGTTTCGCCACGGCCCTCGCTGCGGTAACGCTCGGCCGGTCCGGCACGCTGCGCCAGCAACCGCGCCACGGTCTTGGCCCGCGCCTGGGACAGGTCGAAGTTGGAGCCTAGTCGCGAGGTCGCCGACGGCCGCACGTTGTCGGTGTGGCCGACCACCACCACATCCCCCGGCACCGTGGCCAGGGCGTCACCGATGCGCGCAAGCAAACCGTCGAAGTTGCTCGACACCTCGGCACTGCCGGACGCAAACACGCCGTCGCCGCGCAGGGTAATCACCGAACGGTCCGCACTGTCCTTGACCACCACCAGGCCCTGGGCCACTTCCGGCGCAAGAAAGCCAGACAAGCGCACCGGCGCCGGTTCCGCCGGCGCCGCTACCTTGAGCGGCGAGGCCACGCGGATCGAACCGAGCTGGGCAAACACCGGGTCGGATGCCCGGTTAAGCAACCAGCTGTAGGTCAACTGCACACTCAACAGCAGCACCGCCGCCACCGACGCCAGCACCCACAGCGGCACACGGCGCAGCATCGACGCCTGGGGCGCCTCGGCGCCGCGCCAGCGTGGCGACAGGTCCTGTTCCTGATTGCCGCGCTGCTGGTTGATCAATTGCAGCAGGCGCTCGCGCAACAGGCCCAGTTGGTCGAGGCCGCGGTCCAGCACGCGATAACGCCCTTCAAGGCCCAGCGCCATGCACAGGTACATCAACTCCAGCACATCGACATGGGTGCGCAGGTCCTGGCTCAGGCGCTGCAGAATCATGAAGAACTTTTCGCCGCCCCACGCTTCGTTGTGGAACGTCACCAACAGGCTGCGGCTGCCCCAAACGCCTGCGCCCCATGGCGTGCTGGCGATGGTTTCGTCCACCAGCGTGCACAGCGCGTAGCGCGCAGCGGCGACGGTTTCCACGTCCACCTGGCTGGCGCGGGCCTGGGCTTCGAAGGCCTGCACCGCCTGAATCAAACGCTGGCGCAGGCTTTCCATATCCGGCATCGCGGTCAGGGTGCGCAGCGGTACCACGAGGTCGAGCAACGGGTTGGCGGCGCGCACCAGCGGGTTGAGGCCCTTGCCATGCAGCACCAGGGCGGCGCGCTGCACATCACCGGCAGGCGCACTCGCAGGCGCGGCCCGGCGCCCACCGGGCGTGGGGATCAGCAAGGTGCGGTCAGGGTCCTGGCCGCCATCAAAAGTGTCGTTCACGTCAGTCACCCTGCCTTAGTTCCGAATGGCCCAGAACTGCATTTCCAGCCCCGGGAACACCCCGGCGATATGCATGGCAAAGCCGGCCGACTGGCTGAGCAATTGCCAATATTCGCTGCTGCGATCGAGTTCGAAATAGGTAAAGCCGGCATGGAACGGCAACTGCCGCGGCGCCACCGGCAATGGGCGCAGGCCGATGCCTGGCAACTGCAGGTTGACCAGGTCGCGGATCTTCTCCACCGAGCCGATCTTCACTTGCGGCGGGAAGCCGTTGCGCACGCTTTCGGCGGACATTTGTGCCTGTACCGCGAGGATGAAGGTGGCCGAACGCAGCAGTTCCTGGTCGGGCAACACCGCCACGCGAATCCCGTATTGGCGCTCCTCCAGCGGGATGGCGATGGCCCGCACGTCCATCACCGCCGACAGGGCGCGGCGCAGGTCGAGCATCACCGGGGCGAAGGTTTCCGCCAGCGCGGCATGGCGATACACCGGGTAGCTGGCAGCGCGTTTGTCGTCGCGGGTAAAGGTCGCCAGCTCACCGGCCAGCGACGCGAGGTCACGGTACAACTGCTCGGGGTGCAGGCCGGTCATCGCCGACAAATGCCGCACCAGCGGCAAGCTGCGGTTGAGCAACTGCAACAACAGGAAATCGGCGATTTCCGCCGCGCCGCTGCCGTCGGGGCGGGTCAGGCGCGACGCCAACGCTTCGACCCGTTGCTGCACCAGGCCCAGCAATTCATCGTTGAACGCCCGCAGGCGCTCGGCGGCGCGGATATCCAGGCACGGCGGGCAGTATTCGCGGTCGAGCACCACACTTTTGTCCGCGCGTTTTTCCACCACATGGGCGATGCCCAGCACGCTGTGGGTGTCGACCACATCGCCTTCAAATGCCAGGCGCAAACGCAGTTTGCCGATACTCATCAGCGCGCTGCTGTCCAGCCCATTGCTGTCCCAGGCCTCGTATTCACTGCTGCGGTGGCGAGCGAAGTTTTCAAAGCCGGGGGTGTCGTCAACCTCGGACACGCCGGGGCGCAGGCTCGGCAAGGCCAGCACCACCTTGAGGTCGCGGGCGTCGTCGGGGATCTCCAGCGGCAGCGGCATTTCATCATCAAACGGCAGGCCCACGGGCGTGCCATCGGGCAACACGCCGCTGTACGACAGCAGCGACAACTTGCCCATCGCCAACTGCTGCGGGTCGATTTCCAGTTTGGAAAACCCCCAGCCATAGGCACGCAAAGTGGCGACCCGCGCTTCCAGTTGGGTTTGCAGAAAACGGTCATGTTGCTGCAGGTGCTGAGGCTGCAACAGCATGCCTTCGGACCAGACTACCTTGTTATTCCAGGACATAAATTCTTCTCTCAAACTGAGCAGACAGTTGCGGCAAAAGGCCGTGGCAAGAGGCTTTCTGTGGCGAGCGGGCTTGCCCCGCGTTGGGCTGCGAAGCAGGCCTTTACTGCCTCATCCGCGCCACCTGCTCCTCATAAGCCTTGGAAAACAGCTCGCCGAACAACCGCTGCAAATCCTCATCGGCGTCCCGCGCCAAATCCTCGTAACGCTCCACCAGGCGGTCCCACAACCGCGCCTTGCGCCGCGCCGGCATCCATTTGTCGAGCGCACCGTGGGTGGTGCGACGCTGCTCCACACGCGCCGGATCAAAACGCTGCACCACCGCGCCCAACGCCGCGCGCATGCCGGCAATCACCGCCAGTTCATGGGCCTTGAGGTCATCGAAGGACGCATTCATGGCTTTGACCGGGCGCATATAGGCCGGCGAATCACCATTGAGCATCTGGGTGAGCGCGCTGTCGGCGTCGGGGAAAAACTTGAGCGGGTTGTTGGAATAGGCCCCGATCATGGTCATGTCGATGTGGCTTTCACGCTTGGTCAGCGCGCGGGCCATGAGCACGTCCATGGTGCCGCCGGTGGCGGCGCGCAGCATTTCACCGACCAGTTGGGCAAGCTCGGTGGGGGTGCGGGAGGTGTGGAGGTCGGGGAGGCCTAAACCTTGGAGCAATGCATGCAACACTGCGTTCTCACTGGTGGGCACTGTCGGTGTGGGAGCGGGCTTGCCCGCGATGGCCTCAGGGACAATGATTTTTTCCGGAATTACTTCAATCTCAGAGACCGCCATCGCGGGCAAGTCGAATCGTCGCACCGCCGCTCCCACAGTTGGTTCCGGGATGACTGCGGGTTGGGTGGCCAGCCCATGGAGCGGGTCGTAGTCATCCGGGATCACCTGGGGCTCGGCCTGCCAGATCGGCGGGGTGAATGCCTGCATCTGCGGCGCTACATGGTCGCTCTCGGTGCCCCGAAACACGGGTGTCAGCGACGGGTTCAAACCCAGCGGATCGGACAGCGGCATGGCGCCGTCAAACAGCGAGTTGCCTTCCAGAATGCGTGCACCGGCAAGGTCATCGTGCAGCAACACCGGCACCACCACTTCGGGGTCGCGCACCAGCGGCTGCGGCACTTCCAGCGGCGGCAACTCGGCGGCCACCGGCGGCGGTGGCGGTACAAACAGCGGCGGCAGGATGCGCGTGGCGAGCGCATCGTCTTCCGGCTCCGGCGCGACAGGCTGTTCCAGGCGAACCTCCAGCGCGTAGTCGCCGATCACCAGGCGGTCGCCCTCTTCCAGCGCGCGTTCGCGGCCATTGCCCAACGGGCGTTCGTTGACCAGGCTGGGGTTGCTGCCGGTGTCCGTGATAAAGAACTGCTCACCGCGCAACTCGACGCGCGCGTGCACACGCGAGATGTATTTGCCCGGGTCATCCAGGGTCAGGTCATTGTCCGGCCCGCGGCCAATGGAACCGCCGACCTCGGTAAAACGGCAGATCACGTCGCCGGGCATCGGTTGGTCGCGGTAGCTTTTAACCAGCAGGATCAGGTTCATAGCGGGCTCCAGAATGAATTACTTGCCATCGTCGGCCTCCTTGGGCGGCAGCGGCGTGCCGGCGGGTCCGGTGGCGGCCGTCAGGGCCAGGGCTTGCGCTGCCGAGGCGGCTTCGGGCAATGGCAGCGGGATGGTGGAGGCGACGATCATGGCCGGGGTCAAGGTAAGAAACGTCGAGCCGACTTTCAGGGTGATGGTCGCCCCGGCCTCGATCACCACGTTCATGCCGCCCTTGATGTAGGTGTCCATGCCGGCAGTGATGCCGGTCTTCATGCCACCGTTGATGATCATGTTGGCGCCCGCCGCCATCGACACGTCACCGGTGGCTTTCTCGTTGCGGTGGCCGCCCACCGAGGAATGCCGGTCACCGCCAACTTTCTCGCGCAGGTCTTTGTCGACCTTGGAATGGCGGTCGCCACCGACCCAATCCAAAGAATCCTTGAGCACGCGTTGGTCGAGGTTTTTCTGCGCGTGCAGGAACACCTGCTCCGAGCCTTTTTTGTCCTCGAAGCGCAGTTCGTTGTAGCCACCACCGCCCTTGGACGAGTTGCTTTTGATGGTCGAGCGCGTGGCATTTTCCGGCAGTGAATACGGCGGCATGGTGTCGGCGTTGTACACACTGCCGGTGACCAGCGGCTGGTCGGGGTCACCTTCAAGAAAGCTGACCACCACTTCCTGGCCGATGCGCGGGGTGTACAGCGCGCCCCAGCGCTTGCCGGCCCAGCTCTGCGCCACGCGGATCCAGCACGAGCTGTTTTCGTCGCGCTTGCCTTCGCGGTCCCAGTGGAATTGCACCTTGATGCGCCCGTACTTGTCGGTCCAGATTTCCTCGCCCTGCTTGCCCACCACCATGGCGGTCTGCGGGCCTTGCATCAGTGGTTTGCGCGACACGCACGGCGCGCGGAACTGCTGCTGGCGCGACAGCGCGACGAACTCGCAACTCAGTACCGGCGCGGGCTCGGCCGGTGGCGTCGGCTCGTAGGTGTCGGAGGACAACGCGTAACGCGCCTCCAGCAACAGGAACTGCGCGTTCTGCTCGCTGCGCGGGTGTTCGGTCAGGGTCACCAGCGCCCCCGGAAACAGGCCCCGAGCGCGGGTGGCACCGGTGACGCGCTGGGTGCCGGTGTGCAGGGATTCAATCAAGGTGCGCGCGTAGTTTTCACCGTTTTTGCGCTCGGTGTACTTGCCCGGATAGTCGTAGCGCTCATGCCGCGATTGCGGATAGCTGCCGGCCAGGGTGGATTTGGCCAGCAAGTTGGCGCTGGGCTTTTCGAAATCGAAATCCTGCAGGCTGTAGCCGCCCGGTTCCACATCGCCGCCCATGCGCCAGTCGTAGATCACTTCGCTTTCGCGCATGGCGTGGTCTTCGGCGGGCATGAAGCGCACCTGGGCGTAACCCGGCGCCGGTGAGTGGGCGCCGTAGGAATCGGCCAGCACCAGGGTGTGACGCCCGGCAGCACTCTTGAAGTAGTAGTAGATACCCTCCTGTTCCATCAGGCGGCTGACGAAATTGAAATCGCTCTCGCGGTACTGCACGCAGTAAGTCAATGGTTTGTAGCTGCCACTCAGGCCCGAAGTGTCGACGTCGGCGATGCTGTACGGCGCGAACACCTGCTTGAGGATGTCCGGCACGCTCAGCTCCTGGAAGATCCGGCAGTCGCTGGCCAGGGTCAAAAACCACAGCCACGGCCGCAGCACGGCTTTGTAGGTGCAGTAACGCCCCTGCCGCGTGCTGAACGAAAAGTGGCTGACATGCCCGCTGAAATAGCGGCTGCCGCCCTTGGGCAGGTCCACCGCCACCGTCATCTGGGTGGCCAGCAAGTCGTCGATATTCAGGTCGGCGCGCTCACTGTACAGCTCCAGCTGGTATTCGCTGAGCTGCGACAGACCCTCGGTGGCCTGCATGCGCCGAAACAGCAGCACATCGGTGCCGAGCACGCTGGTTACTTGTATTTCGCGGTGCTGTTGAAGAGTCGCCATCGTTGGTGTTCTACCTGCAAGGCAAATGGAAAATGCTGTCCAGGCCGTCCGAGCTACGCGCGATCAGTCCGCTCACCTGGACAGAACAGTCAGGCAAGCGGATTTATTCCACAGGAGGGTTCAGCGACCGCGTGAGGTGACGGTTCTAGGGCGCCTCGAAGCCATAGGTAAACTCGCCGCCCTCAACGCCTACCTGCACCCGCGTCGCCGGTTTCCCCAGCAGCAGGCGGTTGAGAAACTCGGTGCTGATGGCCGGCAGCATCGAGTTGGTCAGGATCGCGTCGATCATCCGCCCGCCGCTTTCCAGCTCGGTGCAACGGCTGGCAATCAGCTGCACCACGTCGTCGCTGTAGGTGAACGGAATTTTGTGGTTGTCTGCGATGCGTTTTTCGATGCGCCCCAGTTGCAGGCGGATGATGCTGCCCAGCATGGCGTCGCTCAGCGGGTAATACGGGATCACCACCAGGCGCCCGAGCAAGGCCGGCGGGAACACTTCCAACAGCGGTTCGCGCAGGGCCTTGGCGATATCGTCCGGCGCGGGCATGGTCTGCGGATCGCGACAAAGGCGGCTGATCAACTGGGTACCGGCGTTGGTGGTGAGCAGGATCAGGGTGTTTTTGAAGTCGATGATCCGGCCTTCGCCGTCCTCCATCCAGCCCTTGTCGAACACCTGGAAAAACAGCTCGTGCACATCCGGGTGAGCCTTCTCCACTTCGTCCAGCAGCACCACGCTGTAAGGCTTGCGCCGCACCGCTTCGGTCAGCACGCCGCCCTCGCCGTAACCCACGTAGCCAGGTGGCGCGCCTTTCAGGGTGGAAACGGTATGGGCTTCCTGGTACTCGCTCATGTTGATGGTGATGACGTTCTGTTCGCCGCCATACAACGACTCGGCCAGCGCCAGGGCGGTCTCGGTCTTGCCCACGCCGGAGGTCCCCGCGAGCATGAACACGCCCACCGGTTTGCCCGGGTTGTCGAGGCCAGCGCGGGAGGTCTGGATACGCCGCGCGATCATTTCCAGCGCGTGGTTCTGGCCGATGATGCGCTGGCCGAGGCGGTCGGCCAGGCGCAGCACGTTTTCGATTTCATTCTTGACCATGCGGCCCACCGGAATGCCGGTCCAGTCCTGTACCACCGAAGCCACGGCCTGTTCATCGACGCTGATCAGCACCAGCGGGTGTTCGCCCTGCTGCACCGCCAATTCGTCCTGCAACTGGCGCAGCTCGACCAACCCGGCCTCGCGGTCGCTGGAATCGGCCAACTGGCTGCGCAGGCGCTGAATCTGCTCCACCAGCGCCAACTCGTTGTCCCAGCGCCCTTCCACGTCGTCCAGGCGCTCACGTTCGGTGCTCAGCAAGGCTTCGACCGAGGCGCGGCGGCTGGCGGTTTCAACGCCAATCGCGGTTTCGCGCTCGATGATCGCCAGTTCGGTTTCCAGGGATTCAATGCGTCGACGGCTGTCGTCCACCTCGGCAGGCGTGGCGTGCAGGCTGATGGCCACGCGCGCACAGGCGGTGTCGATCAGGCTGACCGCCTTGTCCGGCAACTGACGCGCCGGGATGTAGCGATTCGACAAGCGCACCGCCGCTTCCAGCGCGGAATCAAGAATGTGCACCTGATGGTGGTTCTGCATGGTTTCGGCGATGCCGCGCAACATCAGCAAGGCGCGCGCTTCGTCGGGTTCATCAACCTGCACGGTCTGGAAACGCCGGGTCAGCGCAGGGTCTTTTTCGATGTGTTTTTTGTACTCGGCAAAGGTGGTCGCGCCGACGGTGCGCAAGGTGCCACGGGCCAACGCCGGTTTAAGCAGGTTGGCCGCATCGCCGGTGCCGGCTGCACCGCCCGCGCCGACCAGGGTGTGGGTTTCGTCGATAAACAGCACGATGGGTTTGACGCTGGCCTGCACTTCGTCGATCACCGAGCGCAGGCGCTGTTCGAACTCGCCTTTCATGCTCGCACCGGCCTGTAACAGGCCCACGTCGAGCGCGAGCAACTGCACGTCTTTCAGGCTCGGCGGCACGTCGCCACGGGCGATGCGCTGGGCAAAACCTTCGACCACGGCGGTTTTGCCGACGCCCGCCTCACCCACCAGAATCGGGTTGTTCTGGCGGCGGCGCATCAGGATGTCGATGACCTGGCGGATCTCTTCATCACGGCCCACGATGGGGTCCATCTTGCTGCTGCGCGCCTGTTCGGTGAGGTCGACGGTGAAGCGCTTCAAGGCTTCCTGCTTGCCCATCGCCGCCGGCGCCAGGGCACCGGCGTCTTCACCGGGCACCTGGAAGCCGTCACTGGCGCTCATCTGCGCTTCGGGGGAGTCCTTGAGCAACGCGCCGAATTGTTCGCTCAGGTCATCGATGCCGACCTTGTTGAACTCGCGGGACACGCCATACAAACCATTGCGCAGGCTCGGGGTTTTCAGCAGCGCCAACAGCAAGTGCCCGGAACGCACCTGGGACTCGCCGAGCATCAGGGTGGCGTAGACCCAGGCGCGTTCGACCGCCTCTTCCACCTGAGAAGACAGGTCGGTGACCGAGGTCGAGCCACGGGGCAGACGGTCCAGCGCGGCGGTCAGGTCGCGGGCCAGTACCGCCGGGTCGATGCCGTAATGGCGGATCAGCCGCAACAGGTCCGAATCGGTGAGCTGCAGGATTTGCTGCAGCCAATGCACCAGCTCAACGTAGGGGTTGCCGCGCATCTTGCAAAACACGGTACTGCTTTCGATGGCCCGGTAGCACAGGCTGTTGAGTTTGCCGAAAAGCGCGACGCGACTGATATCAGCCATGGGCAGATCCTTGAGAAGAGGTGGAGATTCGCGGATTGATCAGCAGTTGCCGGTCATCCTGCTCGGGAGTTTTGCTGCTCAGCCAACTGGTCCAGCCCAGGGGCGCGGAACCCAGGCGCAGGCCGGGCAATTGTTCTTTTTTGACGATCAGGTTGACGTCCCAGTCCATCGCTAGGCCGACGTATTGGCGCACCCAATCCTGCACGCGTTGCAGGCTGTCGCCGCCGGGCAACAGACGCCGGGTTTGTTCAAGGTCGAGGGGGCCTATCAGCAGGCGGAATTTGTGCTGGGTGTTCCAGACTTTCTTGCCCATCACGGTGGTCTGGCCGAGTACCGCGGCGTCTGGCCCGCTGCGCAGCGCGCACAGACCGTCGGCGGGCAAGGTCATCCAGTGGCCGACAAACTGTTCGACCTGCACCGGTACGCCGAGGTAGTCAGAGAGCAACGCCGCCAGGCCTTCGGCATTGCGCGTCTGCGGCCCGAGGCGCCCGGCGAAGTGCAGCTTGGCCACGTCCGGCACAGCGTTGCGATTGAGCAACGACGGCTGGCCGATGCCGATCAATGAACCCAGGTATTGGGCGAAACGGTCCGCTCCCGGCCGATCAAGGCTCACCGCTGGCTGGGCACTCGCCCAGGCGCGGTAGAACAGGCTGATCATGCGGTGGTGGAACACGTCGCAGAATGCGGCCAGGGTCGGGTCATTCAGGTTGCGCTGGCGGTCACGGATGTATTCGGTGAGGTGAATCGGCAGCGGGCCGTTGGCGCCCATCAGGCCGAAAAAATTCAATAGCAGCTTGGGCGTTACCCCAGGCTTGAGCGCGGCAATCATTGCCGGTTCGAAGGCCAGTGACGGTTGCTGGCCAAAACGCACGGCCTCATCCGCCGGGCGTGCGGCCTGGCCGATGCGTGGCAGTTGCGGGAAGGCGCACTCCAGCTGGCGCAACGCGCCATAGAAGTCGAAGCGCCCCGGGTGCGCTTCAAGCTCGCCCAGCAGGGTCAGAGGATCTCGCATCTGCCCACCCGCGCCGGCCATTGCATGATCACGCCGCGTGCCGTGCTTTTGATCACCGTTTCGGTGAAGGCATTGAGCGATACGTACTTGGCAAAAAACTGCTCCAGTACCGAGCCCAGCACAAATACCCCGGCACCTTCAAAGGCCGACTCATCCAGGGTCACGCCTATTTGCAGGCCGCGCCCGTAGGTGATCGGCCCCGGCAGCGGCAGGCGCCGCACGATGCTCTCGGCGGTGACGGAACGCAGGCCTTCAATCTGTTTATGCGCGGCTTCGTCGTCGATGCGGCAGTACAGGCGCAGCAGATCGCGCAAGGCCGTGGCGCCCTGCTCCTTGTCTTGATCCAGCAGCGACAGATAGTTGAGGGACAAATGGCTGACCAGCCGCCAGGCCGTCTCACCCTCGGCAAACGACGCCGCCGGCACCGTGGGCCCGGCCACGCAGCGCACCGACTGCACCGGCGCGCCGGACTCAACGGTGAAATCGGTACGCCCGCTGCCCACCGGCATGCTCAGCACCAGGTCGCGGTTGCTGCACAGGGTATCGATGCCCAATTGGCGCAGGTCACTGCGGTGCGGCGCTTCCTGGGCGTCCACCAGCGACAGGAACAGCTCGCTGCCGATGTAGCTGGAACGCGGGCCCTGGCGCCGCTGTTGTTCGGAGAGCACCCGCGCATCGCGGCGCACTTGATAAAAGGCTTTGGGCGGCGTGCGCGCGTGCAGGTCATTGGCGCGGTAAAACGATTCAAAGGTCTGGCTGGCCTCGGCACCGCTGCCGTAGCCGGTAACGCCTTCGATCTGGTAGATCTCGTAATCCATCGGCCGCGTGCGGTCGGGGATCACGTGGTATTCCGATTGCTGGTCCGACAGGTGCACGCGCTCGGTGCGCATCGGAAACAGGTTGATCGCGGGCGTACAGTACAACCCGAAATTGGCGGCGCTGAGGCTCTGTTCCAGCATCGGATCGAGCTTCTTGAACAGCACAATTACGTCCAGTTGCTCGGCAGTGCAGCGGCTGACGCTGTTCGCGAGCCCCGCCACGTCGGCGAACATGAAGCGCTGGGGCATGGCGAAGTATTCCTGCAACAGCCGGTAGCCCTGGAACGAACGCGGGCCGCTGGGCAGCAAGGCTTCACTGTCGCTGTAACCCATGCTGCGAATCGCGCTTTTGGGCAGGAACTGGTGCCAGTCGACATGCTCCTGCACTGGCATCACCAACACACCGGCCGTCTGGGCCAGCAGTTGTTCGAGGATGCGCGAAGGCATGACTTCGCCGCCACGAATGTGCAGCGGCAAATTATCCAGCGTCAGGTCACTGAAGGTGAGCCCGGCACCGACGCGCAAGCGCAGCCGCAGTGCCGCCTTCACGCCGCCCAGGCGTGACAGGTCGACCCCGGCCACTTGCGCGCCACAGGCAAAGTAGCGTGCTTCCACCAGTTCCACGGGCCACAGATCGACGTCGTGGGCAGTGCGAAATTCGCACGCGGTCTGGTCGCCCTTACCCAACTGGCTGTGCAACGCGGTGCCACGGGCTACCTTGAACCCGGCGGCCAGGCTGCCTTCGCTCATGTCCGGCTGCAATTGCACCACAGCCATCGAGGGCGTGGGCGCCAGGTATTGCGGGTACACCAGCTCCAGCAAATGGTTGGTAAAGCGCGGGAATTCGGCATCGATTTTCAGCTGCACCCGCGCCGCCAGAAAACTGAAACCCTCCAGCAACCGCTCCACATACGGGTCGGCGCAGGCGTAGGTTTCCAGCCCCAGACGACCGGCGACCTTGGGGTAATCGCGGGCGAACTCGCCGCCGACTTCCCGCAGATGGGCCAGTTCACGTTCGTAATAGCGCAGCAGTTTGGCGTTCACCGCACGTCCCTTGTCTCGATATCAAAAACCTTCGCCTCGCCTGCTTCCAGATCGAGTTCGGTCTTCAGGTACAGGCGCTCGGGCAACGGTTGGCCCCAGAGTTCGCCATGAATTTCAAACGCCATCTGGTTAGGGCTGGCTGCATTGCTGGCGGGTGCAACCGGCACCACGCGCACGCTGTCACGTAAAATCCGCGGTTCGAAATCCCAGATCGCCTGGCGGATGCGCCGCCCCAGCTCTTCACGGTCCAAACCGGCGGCGGTCTTGCCGGCAAGATCCGGCAGACCAAAATTGATGACCGATTGCCCGGCCAGAGGGTGAGCACTGAGGTCACGAAAACTGCCCAGGCTGGTGCTGTTAAGCAGCCACCCCAGATCACGCAACACCGCCTTGCGCAGACCACGCATGGACAGCACGCGCTTGTCACGCGGCTCCACGGCGTGTTCGGTGTCGTCGTCGCTCAGGCGATCGAGCAGCGACGGTTGCAGGCGTTCGCGACTGGTGAGCTCAGCCATAAAATCAGTACTCCATCATGTTGCTGCGAGCGAGCTTTCTGTGGTGATCAGGGCTGTTGTGGCGAGCCCGCTCGCCACAGAAAACCCGGTTGCCAGAACTGCCCCGCCCGCCGCACCAGGCCGAGCCAGAATCAGATCTTCTGGTTCTTTTCCAGGTCCCACTTCTTCGGCGTACCGGTGATCACGGTGTCGCCGGTGAAGGAGTCGTACTCGTAGCTGATGGTGGTGAAGTTGATGGAGAAGGTTTCGCTCGGGCGCTCGCCGTTACTGCTGGCGGAGTAGGAGCTGATGATCGCCTGGCCAAGGATCAGCTTGAGGAACACCTGTTGTTTCTTGTCCGGGCCGCCGGTCTGGATGAAGTGGATCTCGGCATCGCCCAGGCTTTTGCCGCACACGGCTTGCATGAACAGGTCAGCCGACGCCAGGTCGGTGGCCTTGGTCATGGAAATTTCCGAGAACGACGGGTTGCTGGTGTCGCGGTCGGTACCGCCGCCGCTGATGGAGATGGCGCGGCCGACGCCCATCTGGATCGCGTCGATGGTGATCCAGTCCTTGTGCGCGTCGACAGTGGAAGTGCCCTTGATTTGGGTGCCTTTGAAGTTCAGCAGGATCATGGTCGTTACCTTTCAGGTTGATCAGTTGGATTTGGTGGACGGCAGCTTGGAGACCAGACGCAGGGACACGGTCAGGCCTTCGAGCTGGTAGTGCGGGCGCAGGAAGAACTTGGCGCCGTAATAGCCGGGGTTACCTTCGATTTCTTCAACCACCACTTCGGCGCCGGCCAGCGGTTTGCGCGCCTTGTCGGCGTCGGTGGCCGTGGCCGGGTTGTGTTCCACGTAGCGGCCGATCCAGTTGTTGAGCCACACCTGCATGTCGTCGCGCTCTTTGAACGAGCCGATCTTGTCGCGCACGATGCACTTCAAGTAGTGGGCGAAACGGCAGGTGGCGAACAGGTACGGCAGGCGCGCGGCCAGGTTGGCGTTGGCGGTGGCGTCCGGGTCGTCGTACTCGGCCGGTTTGTGCATCGATTGCGCACCGATGAACGCGGCAATGTCGCTGTTCTTTTTATGCACCAGTGGCATGAAACCGTTCTTCGCCAGCTCGGCTTCGCGGCGGTCGCTGATGGCGATTTCGGTCGGGCAAGTCATGTCCACACCGCCGTCGTCCGTCGGGAAGGTGTGCACCGGCAAACCTTCCACCACACCGCCGGACTCGATGCCGCGAATCTGCGAGCACCAGCCGTAGTGTTTGAACGAACGGTTGATGTTCACAGCCATGGCGTAGGCAGCGTTGGCCCAGGTGAAATCCCTGGCACCGGCGGCGTCGGTGGTTTCTTCGAAGTCGAACTCTTCCACCGGGTTGGTCTTGGCGCCGTAAGGTGCGCGGGACAGGAAGCGCGGCATGGCCAGGCCCACGTAACGCGAGTCTTCACTGGCGCGGAAGCTGCGCCAGGCGGCGTGTTCCGGGGTCTGGAAAATCTTGGTCAGGTCACGCGGGTTGGCCAGTTCCTGCCACGACTCCATCAGCATCACGCTCGGGTCGGCGGCGGTGATCAGCGGGCAGTGGGCGGCGGCGCTGACGCGGGCCATCTGGGTCAGCAGCTCCACATCCGGCGCGCTGTTGTTGAAGTAGTAATCGGCCACGAACGCGCCGTATGGCTCGCCGCCGAACTGGCCATATTCCTCTTCATACAGCTTCTTGAAGATCGGGCTCTGGTCCCACGCCACACCCTTGAACTTGCGCAGCGTCTTGTGCACCTCGTTCTTGGAGATGTTCATCACGCGGATTTTCAGGGTCTCGTCGGTCTCGGTGTTGTTGACCAGGTAATGCAGGCCGCGCCAGGCGCTTTCAACGCCCTGGAATTCCTCGTGGTGCAGGATGTGGTTGACCTGTTCGGTGAGCTTCTGGTCGAGGGCCGCGATCAGGCCTTCGATGGTGCCCAGCACGTCATTGGGCATCAGGTTGGTGCCGTGCAGCGCTTGTTCCGCCAGGGTGCGCACTGCCGTTTCCACCGCCTCTTTGGCCTTGTCGGTCTTGGGCTTGAACTCTTTTTGCAACAGGCTGGCGAAGTCGCCGGCGTCAAAATCCGTGGCGGGGGCAAGCTGCCCTGGCTGTTCAGATTGGGTCGTGGACATGAAGGCATCCTCAAATTTTGGGCAAAGCGTCCCCGTACCGGGGCAAACGGGGCACCGGCGGCGTTAACGGTTATTCAGTTATTCGGTTGGCTTGGGAGCCGAGCTCAAGGCTTGCATCACGGTCGGGTCCGCCAGCAGCTTGGCCAGCAACTCCTCGGCGCCGACCTTGCCGTCCATGTAGGTCAGCAGGTTGGACAATTGGCTGCGTGCGGTGAGCAACTGGTTAAGGCTTGGCACCTTGCTGGCGATGGCGGCCGGGGTAAAGTCGTCCATCGATTCAAAGGTGATTTCCACCGGCAGGTTGCCTTCACCGGTCAGGGTGTTGGGCACCTGGAACGCCACGCGCGGCTTCATCGACTTGAGGCGCTCGTCGAAGTTGTCGATATCGACTTCCAGGAACTTGCGCTCGGCCACCGGCGGCAACGGCTCGGCAGGTTTGCCGGAAAGGTCCGAAAACACGCCCATCACGAAGGGCAATTGCACGGTTTTTTCCGCGCCGTAGATTTCCACGTCGTATTCGATCTGCACGCGTGGCGCCCGGTTGCGAGCGATGAACTTCTGACTGCTTTCTTTGGCCACAGGAAAAGCTCCAGTGAGTGGGGTTGATACAAAAAGGGTCAGTCGTCGCTGTTGCGAATACCGCTGACCAGCGCCAGTTGCGCGAGACCATCAGGGGCGAGGTCTTGCAGCAATTCCATGAAATTCTTGTCGATCAGCTTCTTCGCGCGCTGCAGCAGAATCGGTACCGGGCTGGCAGGCTCGAAGGTCTGGAAATAGGTGCACAGGCGGTCGATGGTCTGACGCGCGTCTTCGCGGCTGTTGATCTCGCCGCGCAGGGCCTGTGGAGCAGCGACAGCAGCAGCGGTTGCTATGGGCGCGGCGACCGCCGCGACGTCGACAGGGGCCTCGCCAGGCAGGCGACGACGGATAACGTCACCGGCACGGCGCAGCACAGTCGCCAGGCCGCTGAGGTCGATGGCGCGACCGACACCGACCTTTTCAGTCAGCAGTTGCTCAATCCGGACGCTCAGGTCCAACGCCTGCGTCAGCGCCGCGTCGGTGGCCGCCAGCTCCAGTGGGTCGGCTTCGATAAACGCGCCTTCGATCATTGCCAGGCTGACGTTTTCGCCCTCCCCGCTTTGCTCGCCACTGGCCAGTTCGAACTGACGCAGGGTCACGGCGCCCAGGTTGCGAGCGCTGACCAGGGGCGCGTCGAGCACGTCTCGCAGCACGCCGGCAGGCTCACAGAGAAACGCCAGGATGTTAATGCGCAGCAGCGGGTCGTTGTCGTCGTCAGGATCCAGCTGAGGGTGCAGGCCATCCCAGCAGTGTTCCAGCAGGGCTTGAACCAGTTCGAGCCCGGCCGCCAGACCCGCGATGCCGTTCAGGTTGAGCTGGGCGCGGGTCAGCCAGATGGCCAGGCGCAGGTCACGGCTGCGTTCCAGCAGAGGCTGCGCAAGGACCATCACGCGCTTCCAGTTCGGCTCGACGGCCTGGGTGATGGTGTCGCCGTATTGCACCTCGGGTTTACCGAGGGCTTCCTCTTCCAGCTCAAGAAACTGCGGGTCGTACTCAAGGTTCTGGCCACATGCGTCGGCCTCGCCCAAAGGCTGGGCCAGCGCGGTGAAATCCAGTGTTTGAGCTTCGGTGGGCAGGCCCATCGTACTTCCCTCGTTCAAGTTGTTCTGGGAATAGAACAAGCGAGGGAAATGATTTATTCCGCGTGACGGGAAAAATTCTTAATGGGCGTTCTCTTCCTCGACGCGCCGCCGATGGGATTCGGCATACGCGGCCTCGCGCGCCATGAGCAACGGGTCATCCGACGGCCCGATGCCGTCGGGCAGTTCCAGCGGGTTGAAATCCACATCGCGGCACAGCCCTTCGACCTGGGATTGCTGGTCGTCGATGACCAGCGTGCCGGCGTTGATCTGCCGCCGTCCTTCAGGCCAGCGCACGGTGGCGTCGGTGGTCACGTCGCCGGGGTTGGCCAACGTGATGATCAGGTGCCAGCGCACCGGCCCCTGCTCAAGCTGCTTGGAGAAACCATAGGCGAGGAAATCCGGGTCGCGGGATTGGCCGCTTGTCATCGGTTTGTAAGGTGTCTCAGGCACCATGCTCCAGCGCACGAAGCGCACCCGACCCTGGGCGTCAGTCATGCGAAAAGCATTCACGCTGTAGAACGTGGAGTTGTCGAAACCTGACGCTTCCGGATGCTCCGCCAGCCAGGTCTCAAACGAACGCATTTCAGGGTGGGCAGTTTTGAAGGCCTGCATTTTTTGCGGATCAGGACCGCTGCCGCCGTACTCGGGCATCGAGGCACGCAACTGCTCATACAGGCCTTCGGGCGTATTCACCGGGAACACCGGCACGGAATTCATCGCCATGTACCAGGTTTCGCCATCGGCGGCGGCCATGCGCAGGGCCATGCTGCGGATCATGCCATGCACGTCGGCCTGGGACGGGTCGCCACCGGCCGCCGACAAGCGGCCGATCAACGGCACGCTGCCAGGCTGTAACAGGGACGCGCGGGAAATTTCTGCCGCATTGCCGTTGCTTTCAAAACGGCCGCTGATGCAATGACCTTTGGCATGGTTGCGACGAAAGCCGGGATGCGCACCACCGGCCACCGCTTCCATCTCATCGACGATTTGCGCGGCAGTGGGCGAAGGCGAATAAAAGGACGGCAACAGCCAGGCACCGAGGCCTGTGACAACCACAGCAGCGAGGGCAAGAGGCAGGTAATGACGTTTTTTCAGCAAGAAGTTTTTTTTCATCTAGCTATCTGGGATCACGACATTGGGAACCAATGCCCGACCCCAGCATGGTCATTTCTGGATGGCGGCGATCCACATCGGTGCGGGCACGGCAGCGAACAGCTGGGCAGCACTTCGGTCGGCGACAAGTCGGGCAACGGCGTTGAGGTCTACACCTTCGGGCTCGCCGATAAGGGCGTAGCCCAGTTCAGACTGGCGCCAGGTTACTACGTTCATTTGCGCGACGCTTTGTTGTGCAATGGACTGATCCGGCTTGGGCTCTTTCATCACGCACAATGCAACCGGCGCGCCATTGGCCGGCAGGTACACCAGCTGGATCAACGCCTTGTTGTTGAACCGCAGCCGCTGCACGCGCTTGAAGGTCAGGCCGGCGGAACTCAGGTCCGGGACGCGCAGCGCCAAACCGTCTACCTGGCGGATATCGGCCAGGGTCTGGGTCACGGCATCTGCGGGCTGGGCGCCGTAAGCCACGGTTTCACGGGTATAGAGATGCTGATACGCAGCAGCCTGTTGAACCCAGGGAGAGGTCTGGGCAACGGCTGGAGCGGCAGCATCGAAGCCCGGTTTAAGGGCACCGCTGAACGCACCAATTTGAAGCACGAGGGCATAGCAGGCTGCACCCGCAACGAACGTCAGGGCCGGCCATGCAAATTTAGGCTGGAGGAAGGCGAACAGGCGCGAGAAAACGCTGTCTTCTTTACCGGAAGAGTTCACACCGCTCGTCGGAACAGTCCCCACAGGCGCTTGGGCAGCCGAATGCTGAGCCGCCAACGCTGCAATATTGAGCTTCAGGCTCTCGGGCACCGGTGGCAGGTTCTGGCGGGCAAATGCTTCCTCGTAAGGCAGGCAGGAAGCCATCAACCGAGAGACTCGCTCAGCCAGATCCGGCGAGGCGTCTATGAGCCGCTCAAGCTCCTGGTTCTGTTGCGACGAAAGCTCGCCGTCAACATAGGCCATTAGCAAGGCATCATCCGCTACCATGGGGTTATCTCTCCGTTTGTATTCATCAATTTCTGCTGTGTGATTCCGGCCTTGTGGGCCGAAGCGGCGAGTCAGCGGGTAGCGACAAGCCATCATATTGACATCACCGTTGCCGTGGCAACAGGGCAAAAGAACTTTAAAGCAACCTGGAAACACTCGGTGACACGTGCAAATACTCTAAGAGAACACCCTGGAATTGAAAATATTCCCAGCGCCGAATAAATCTTATATGTTTCACCATGTATCGGGGGAAATTTCCTGACACAGCTGTCAGTATTATTGGCCTGTTACCTGCATAAGCTGTCAATAACCTTTCAAAATCGATCCAAATTGATACAATTTGTCAGCATCTTGATACAATTCATTTAGACCAAGGGACCCTCAGCACCGCAAAAAGGACGCCGCGACACAGGCATCCGCTACGGTATCGACCTCGTAGCCTGACCGCACCATTTTAGGCATCAAGAAATAAAAAGAGGAAATATGTCGATCACCGGTGCTGACTTACCCGCACTGCTTCCAGAACTGCTGCCACGCCTGTGGGCATTCGCGTTGCGCATTTCCGGCGACAAGCACGATGCCGAAGACCTGGTTCAGCTCGCCTGCGTGCGCGCACTGGAACGCTCCCATCAGTTGCAGCCCGATACGTCGGTGCTGAGCTGGATGTTTTCCATCGTCCATTCCACCTGGATCAACGAACTGCGCTCGCGCAAAGTGCGCAGTCGTTCGCGCATGGACTGGAACGATGAATTCCTGGAAACCGTCAGCGACCCCGAGGCGCCCAACCCGGAGTCCGACCTGATGCACCGGCAAATCATCGAAGCCGTGGAGAAGCTTCCCGACGGCCAGCGCGAAGTCATGCTGCTGGTGGGCGTGGAGCGCTTCAGCTACAAGGAGGCGGCCGAAATGCTCGACCTGCCGATCGGCACGGTCATGAGCCGGCTGTCCCGTGCGCGTCAGGCGATCGGCGCGCTTTTTGATTCGCCGAAAAGCAAACCTTTGCGCGCTCGACCGCAAAGTTCGTCTGCTTCCTGAAACCGCTCTAGACCGGCGTCCTGAACGGGACCACTCTACGGACTACGCCAGCCCTCCCCCCTCACCGCGAAACGCACTGGGGCTTACCCCCGTCCAGCGTTTGAATGCGCGTCGGAAACTGCGTACATCGCTGTAGCCGACTTCCTCGGTGATGCGTTCGATGGACAGCCCTGGATTGCCTAGCAACCCCATGGTTCGCGCGCGCCGCACCTGCTCCAACAAGGCTTCGAAGGTCAGGCCGTGCTCGGTCAGACGCCGGCGCAGGGTGCGGCCACTCATGTTCAGGTCGCCGGCGACCTTCTCCAGTTGGCTGCCCTGCAAGTCCCGCGAGATGGCGCGTTCCACGGCCTGGATCAAGTCCATCTTCTGATGCAACTGCGCGCTCTCCAGCTCCAGCAGGTCCAGCGCCTGGCGCAACGCCAACGGGTGATGGTTGGGCAGGCGCGTGTCCAGCCAGTGTGGCGCCAGCACCATGCGGTTATGCAGGCAGCCAAAACGCACGTCTTCGCCGAACAGACGCTGGTAATCGCCAACGTAAGAGGGCGCCGCGTGTACGAACTCCACCCGCTGCGGGTGAAAATCCGCCCCCACCAGTGCCCGGCCATACACCATCAGGCTGGCGAAGAACTCTTCAGCGGCAAACACCTGCACATCTGCGTACGGCAGCAGGCATTCGACGTCGACACACACGTGCTGCGCGGTTTCATAGGTTCGGGTGGTGGCGATGCCGCCGGAGGTGTGTTGATGCCGCTCGCCGATGGCAAAGGCATCGCGCAGGGTCTTGCACAGGGAAATCACATGCCCGAGCAAGCCCAGGGTGCCCAATACGTTCTGATGGCCTACCCACAGGCCCAGGCCCTGATCGGGCAAGGCTTTGAGCGCGCGCTGAATCATGGCCACGGCCTGGCGGTAGGAAATGCGCTGCGAGGGGTCGTCCAGGTCGGCGAGGGTAAAGCCCAGCCCACGGCACAGAGCCTCGGCACTGGCGCCCTTCTGTGCCACCACTTGCCCCAGGGTTTGCAACAGGAATGGCGACACCAGCGCCAGTTCGAACTGCGGGTCAACGGCTTTCCTTTGCATGGATCACGGGTTCCTGACTGAGTACTTCAGTTCTTGTTTTAGAAACATTCTGACAATCATAGGCGCTTGCAAGAGTCGCTGCACCCTGAGTGAAACCTGTCCGGCAAAGCCCCCCTATCTGGCCGCCAAAACCCTGCCCCGCCGGCTTCCCAGGGCTTATTTCTATGGCCAGCAGTGCCCTAACAATAATAATGAGGCCAGACATGAACCCCACTCGTGCACTTCTTGCGTCGCAACTCGCGTTGTTGAGCCTGATCAGCCTGCAGGCGCTGGCCACCGAAGGCGGCGTCGACAACATCGGCCCCGGTACCGATGGCTTCTATATTTTGCCCCTGGACGTGAACAACCTGCCGGACCACATGTTCGCCTTCAATCTGTATTACAACCACTACGAAGCGCGCAAATTGAACATCAGTTCCCTGGGCGGCAAAGTGCCGGACGTGCGCATCAAATCCGACGCGATCATTCCGCGTCTGGACTACCTGAGCCCGGTGCGCATCTTCGGCGGGCGCCTGGGCGGTTACGTGGCTCAGCCTTATCTCAAACAACAGGTGTCGCTGTTCGGCACGTCCGACACCCGCGAAAGCATGGGCGACACCACCCTGGCGCCGATCATTCTGTGGGACATGGGCCCGACGCTGACCCTCGCCGCCGCCGTGGAAATCACCCTGCCCACCGGCGAATACGACGCCACGCGCCTGGCCAACACCAGCAACAATTTCTACACCTACAAACCGCTGGTGTCGGCGACCTGGATGCCCAATGAGCGCACCGAGTTGTCGATCAAGACCACTTACAGTTTCAACGAAGAAAACCACGACACCGACTACCGCTCCGGGCAGATTTTCCACTTCGATTATTCAGCCAGCTACAAGGTGACCGACAACCTCAGCCTGGGGGTCAACGGCTACTACCTCAAGCAAACCACCGACGACAAGCAGTACGGGCGCACTGTGGTGAACATCTACGGCGAAGACGTGAATGACGGCGTGCGCGGGCAAGTGTTCGCCATCGGCCCGGCGGTGTATTTCACCTTCCTCAAATACGCCAGCGCCGAGGTGCGCTGGGCCAAGGAGTTTGATGTGAAGAACCGGCCGGAGGGTGACATGGTGTGGGCCAAGCTCACCATTCCGTTTGCCCTGTAACCCTGACCGACCCTCTGTGGGAGCCAGCTCCCACAGAGGGTCGCGTCATTCAGTTGTTATAGACAGGCCAGGTCTCGACGATTTTGCCGCCGCGAACGGCCAGCAGGTCCCCGAACTGCAGCAACACGAACTCGCTCTGGGTTGGCCGCAAGAACACCTGATCCTCGATATTCAAACCCACCGCTGCCGAACCGTTGACCATTTCCTGGTTGGAACTGCGCCCGTACAGGTCATTGCTTTGCAGCCCCTGGGGCGACTCGAATTCAGCCATCCAGTTACCGCCGTAAATAAAGTACGTCTGACGCTGATTCGGGTCCCACCACGAAAATATCCGCGACTTGCCGTCCAGCGCCGGAATATTCACCGCGCCTGTGCTTTTCAATACCGGCGTGGCAATAAATGCCGCCGGCACATGTTCACTGAGGGACGGCAGATCGTAATGGGTGGGCTTGAGCAACGCCGTGCCCACCGACACTTCCGTGCTGAGGGTTTCCTGCTCATGAATGCGATAACTGGGGCTGCCCGCGGTGTTCAGCGTCAACCCCTCACGCCATAACCCGGCAAATTGCTGGCGGGTGAAATCCACAAAACCGTTGTAGCGCTGCATCACCTGTTCAAACAGCGCCTGGGGCGAACCGAGAATGCCCGGCACGCCCATGCCCACGAAAGGGTCGTAACCCATGAACCCGGCAAACGCCAGGTGCTGCGGGTTGGCCTTGATCAGTGAGAGCATTTGCCCCAGCGCGGCGTTGTCGCTGATGCCGCCGCGATGCAGCCCCACGTCCAGTTCGATATTGACCCGCAATGGCGTGCCCAACCCTTGGGCCAGCGCCAGGTACTGCTGCAAACGCTCGGGCGTATCGAGCAGCCACTGCAACTGCCGCGAAGGGTCGAATGTGCCCTGGTGCGTCTGGTAAAACAGCTGCGCCGAGCGCACCGGCAGGGGCTTGCCGATCAGGATGTCGGCCTCGGGAAACACCTGCGCGTCATGATTCAAAAACGGCTGATGAAACGACATCAACCGCTGCGTGCCAGCACGCTTGGCGATATACGCGAGCAGCCCCGGCGACGGCAGCGACTTTTCCACCAGGCGCAAGTGTTTGCCGCCGCGCTGCACCGACTGGGTGACCACATCAATGTTGTGATCCAGGCGGTCCAGATCGATCAGCATCACCGGGCGCATCGGGCCGTGGGCTTTAAGCTCGGCATTCAATGCGCGGAAATACTCGGTGTACGGGCCGCCGTGATCACTCGGACGCAGTAGCCAGGCGCCGGCCGCCAACACGGCGCCGGTGCCCAACACGAAATGTCGACGGTTCATCAGGCCACTCCCAGAATGGATGACAGGTGGGCATTGAGGAATTTCCCACGCGGGTCCAGCTCGCGGCGCACGCGGGCAAATTCGTCCCAGCGCGGGTACAACGGCTGCAAGGTGCGCGCATTCAGGGTGTGCAACTTGCCCCAGTGCGGGCGCCCGGCGTACTTCCAGAAAATCGGCTCCACAGCGGCAAAAAAATTGTGATGGTCCATGGCGTAGTGCTGGTGCACCGAGATCGAACAACTGTCGCGGCCCTCAAACATGCTCAGCGGAATGTCATCGGCCTTGACGTAGCGGTACTCGATGGGAAACCAGGTGCGCAGGTCCTTGTCGGTGATCAGCTTGAGGATCTCCCGCAGACACGCCGGGCCATGTTCGGCGGGCACCGAGTATTCCATCTCATTGAATCGCACATTGCGCACATTGGCGTAGACCTGGAACGACTCGGCCACGCGGTCTTCGAAACCGGCAAAAAAGCGCAGGCTATTGAGCAAGGTGCGACGGGTGTCGGGGAAGTCGCTGGTGTACTTGTCGAGTTTTTCGATGATCGTCACGAACGCGTTGCCACCGGCCTCGGCCGGGTCAATCGGCGGCGTTTCCGGGTCGCTGGTTTCGTTGAGGGCGATGGACAGTGCGTAGTCGGAATGGGTGACGACGAGCATTTCCCAATGCTGGTTTTCCCGGGTGTTTTTTTCGACGTCTTCCAAAAGCTCTTCAGTCCTGGCGATCCACTGGCGTTCACGCAGGCGGTACGGCGCCCGGTTCTGCGAACGGATTTGGGTGGCCACGCCCAGCGCGCCGAGCGATACACGGGCGGCGCTGAACACCTCGGGATGGCGCGAGGCGTCGCAGTCCAGCACCTCGCCCCCGGCCGTGACCAATTGCAGGCCCGTCACGCAGCCCGAATACGAGGTAAAGCCCACGCCGGTGCCGTGGGTGGAGGTAGAAATGGCGCCGGCGAGGGTCTGGTAATCGATGTCCGCCATGTTCGGCAACGCCTGCCCTACGGCCTTGAGCGCCGGCCCCATGCGCGACATCGGCGTGCCGGCGGCGAAGGTGGCTTGCAGGGTCGCCGGGTCGTGGTCGAGCAAACCGTTGAAGAAACTCAATGACAGCAAGGTGCCGTCAGTCGGCACCAGCGCGCTGAACGAATGCGCCGAGCCGACCGGGCGCACCTGCCCCGGCGCCTGGCGGATGACCTGCACCAACTCGTCCAGGTCCTTGGGCGCCAGGCGCGCCATCGGCAGGCAAGTCTGCGCCCCCGACCAGTTGCGCCACGGGATCAGCCTTGGCGCGCGCGCCAGTTGGGCCAGCACCGGGTTACTCGTCACCGCCAGAAAAGCCCCGGCCAGGCCTGAGCGTTGCAACAATTGCCGCCGTGAAAGCGCCATCCACCACCTCTGCTTATTGTTGGAGTTCTACACCGGCCATGAAGCTGATCAGCGCCAGAAACTGCGCCTCGGTGCACTGCATGCACAAGCCCATCGGCGGCATGCCGTTGTAGCCGTTGATACTGTGGTCCAGCAGGGTGTCGGCGCCCTGGGCCACGCGTGGGCGCCAGGCCGCGTGGTCACCGCTCAGCGGCGCGCCAGACGCTGGGTTGGCATGACACAGCTTGCAACTGGTGTCATAGACCTGGGCCAGCGCCGGGTCAGCAGGCATGCCCGTAGCGGCGTGGTCGGAGTTTTTTTTCGGGGAGTCGTCACAGGCCGTGAGCAGGCCCAATACCACGAGCGATAGCAGGATGCGGCGCATGGCCACCCTCTCTTCTTGTGATGTGGAAAGCTGGGTCCACACTAAGACAGCGGCGGCGCCGCGTTGAGGGTTTTGGGGGACACAAAGGGGGCTTGGGCGGACACCCGCCACAATGCCCCCATGTGACCAGCAGACTTGTGTGATGAGCAGGCTTTTGTGAAGGGCAGGCCTGTGTGATGAGCGGGCTTGTTGTGGCAAGCCCGCTCGCCACAACAAGCCAGCTCAACACAGCAAGCCCGCTCGCCACAAATGGGCTCATACTGTGTTAGAAGGCAATACCCACTTTGAAACCATACTCGTCACGCTTGAGCTTGGTGTTGTCGGCCACGTAGGAGTCGTCGTCGAGCTTGTACTCGGTACGCGTGTAATACAGGCCTGCCATCACCGGCAAGTCGCCTTTCTGGTTCATCAGCAGGCTGACTTCGGCGTAGGGGTTGGTGCGGTCCTTGAGGTCCACGGTGTCGCTGCCGATGCCGTCCACCTTGAGTTTGGTGCGGCCATCGATGGTGCGGCGGGCGCCGGCCTCGACGCGCAGGGTCATGTCGTCGAACTGGTGGTTGTAACCCAGGGCAGCCTTGGCGAAGGGCGATTTGTTGGTGAGTTTGACGTCGTAGTCGTTGGTGTCCGGCTCGTAGCGCGTCCAGCTGTAGCCGCCGCCGACGATCACGTCGACAAAGTTGCGGGCATCCAGTGCGGCGCGCCAGCCCAGGTCGATATCGGCCTGGCCTTCCTTGAGTTTGTTGTCGTTTTTCTTGCCGAACTTGGCTTCGACGCCCGCCTGGTAGATAAAGCCCGACTCAGCGGTGAGCTTGTTGCCGAAGTTGTAGAACAGCCCGGCTTCGGGCATGTGGTCCTTGTCGCTTTCGCTACCGCCTTCAAACTTGAAGTCGTTGTAGCTGCCCAGCAGCCCGAACGTGGAAATCGGTGCGGTGGACGGCGCGGCGAACGCCAGGGTCGGTGCAGCCACCAGGGCCAGCAGCGAGGAATGCTTGAGGAATTTTCCGAATAGCTTGGACATCGTTTTACATCTCCTTGTCTGGTGAGCAAATTATTCAGGAATCGCTTCGAACCCCGGCTCGCGCCAAAGGTTCGAATTAATTTGCACCGATTTGGAGAAAAAACGGTTCAGCGAAGGCTCTATCTCAAGGTTCCTGCGAGTTAGCTACTACAAGGCCATCAAGTGTTTCGCGAAGTTGCGGATGCGCCGGCAAGCGAATACCGAAGGTGGCCTGCAGCAGGGTCAGCAGTTCATCGACGCTTTGAATCGAACGTTTTTCACTGGGTCGGTCCAGTGAGTGCACGGCATAGTTGGCGTTGTTCAGCGTATGGCGTTTGCCCGGCGCCAGCAGCGCCGCCTTCAGTTGGCCGACAAAGGGTGAAGCCGGATGCGTGGAGACGTACCAGTTGCCGATTTCATAATCGATATCCGCCTGCGGCTGCAGGTCGAACACATACAGGCCGCGCCACTCCTCACCCACCTGGGCCCACAGGGTGTAGGCGCCGTCGCTGAAGGTCAGCCGATAAGGTTCGTGGGCGGTGGCCTGGGTTGCATCGCTGTCCAGTTGCAGCGGGCTGCTCGGCACCATGCCGCCAAAGCCGACGTCGGTGATATAGCGCACGCCGTCCAGCGTCACCAGGCTTAACCGGTGCGTGCGCCCGGTCCGCACGTCCACAGGCCCGCCCATCACCACCCAGCCGGTCAGGCCGCGTGCTTCAAAGCCCAACTCCTGCAACAGGGTCAGGAACAGGTAGTTCAATTCGAAACAATACCCGCCGCGCCCGTCGAACAGCACTTTTTGCTCGATGCTCGGCAAATCGATGGGCACGGGTGAGTGCAGCAAAGTCGACAGGCTCTCGAAGGCGAAGGTGCACACATGACGCAATTGCAGCGCCTGCAGCGTTTGCAGGGTCGGTGGTGGCGGCGAATCGTAGCCCAGGCGTTGCAGGTAGAGCTGGCTATGAGTCAGGCGAGGCATGGCGCGGTCCTCTGGCACGGGGCAAAAGCGTCACTATGCCGCGCGTGCGCAGGATTTGTCATTTTGAATGAACCTTTTGGAGCGCCAACCTATCCATCTATAACAAGACAGGGAGGCAACATGAGTACCGCAAAAATCTACACCATCCACTATCAACTGCACGGTCAACCAAAATCCTTTGTGGTGCGCGCCGAAGTGATGAACAACGCCGAGGCCTGGCACTGGGCGGCAGTGGATGCCGACATTGCCCATGTCAGCCGAATCGGCCGCGTGGGTCACGAACAAGTGAAAAAAACCACCCGGCCCTGGGCGGAAAAATTTGGCATTACCGAGGTCACCTGGGTCGCGCCCAAGTAAACAAAAGCCCCGCTCAACGGCGGGGCTCGGTTCATCCCTTCAAGTCGCCCAACACCTCGTCGGGCGGCTTTTTTTTGCATGCTTCACAAGGGGCGGGCCTTGTCGTGCAGGTTTTCCAGATCTTCCTCGACCCGCTCCACGTCGCTTTCCTGACGCTCCGCCGGGTCGTTGGGGCGTAACGCATCGTTGTCACGCTCCTCTTCGCCGGGTGTGCGGTCAGGATTCGGGGTGCCGGGCGGCGGCTGCGTATGTTCACTCATGATGGTTCACCTCAGTGGGTCTACACAGCGTTAGAGAAACCGCCACGGGCCATCGTTCAAACTGATTACGTCAACACGCCGATGCGCTGTCCATCCGGCCAGAACAGCGCCGCCTGCCCACAGGCCTTGCCGGCGTCATCCAGCAAGGTCCATACCTCGACCGCATGGATCAGGAACGGCTGGCCGTGCGCATCCACCCGCCAGCCGCTCTCGGCCCTGGCAATGCCATCGGCGCTGACTTGCTCCAGCAGTACCTGACGCTCGGCACGCTCAAGCTGCGAAGCACTGAAACGCGACGGCATGCCGATAAAGGTCTCGGGCGGGTATTTGAAACACTGCATCGTGCGCTCGTTGCCGTAGGTAAAACGCGGGTCGACGGCGCCGTCGTGGGCCAGCAGGGTGTAGGGCGCCTCGTTGTGCAGCCAGGCCAGACGCTGTTGCGGGGTCAGGTGCTCAGGGGCCGGCAGTCCCTGGCCGGTCCAGTGGCGATACGCCTTATCCAGCAGTTGCACGAAATCTTCTTCAAGGGACACAAACAACCTCACATCAATGGGTGGGAAACCTTTGCCCGCCAGCAGAACACCGCGCTGACGGCGATGGCTGCGCCGGCCAGGCCAAACACCACCGGCGCCGAAGCGATCGGCAGCAACACACCGGCCAGCAACGGCCCGAGGCCCGCACCGACGTCACGCCACACGGCGTTGGATGCCAGTGCCGAAACCCGCATCGACCCCGGGTTGCGCTCGGCCACCAACGTGGTCACCAGCGGCAATTGCAGTGCGCGCAGCACCAGCACCGCCGCCGCGCCGACGATCACCCAGTAACTGCCGAACGCGGTCAAGGCCAGGGCGCTCATGAATGAAAACAGCAGCAGCATCGAGGTGGCGCCAAAACGCTGGGCCGCGCGGCCGCCCAACGGGCTCAGGAGCATTTCCGAGGCATACCGCAGGGCCATCAGACCACCGGCGATCAGCACCGCGTTGCCGCCGAGGATCTTCTGCGCCTGAATCGACAGGCCGAAGATAAACAGGCCGTCCAGCGCTACGCCCTCAATAAACGACCAGGTCGCCACACTGTCCGGCCATTTGAAGCGACGGCCCGTGCTGTGCAGATTGTGCCCGGCGCGCGGCAAACCGTGGGCGGCCCACACGCCCAACAGACAACAGCCGGCCAGAATCAGAAAGATCGGACGCGGCCCGGCCCATAACGTCAGCCAGCCGCCCAACGGCAGCGCGAGCATTGGCCCCAAAGCAATCACCGCCCGTGAGCGCCCGGCCCGACGCGCCGCCCCCGCAGGTTCCGAGGTGGCCAACACCTGGGTCGACAGGTTCAACGCAGCAAAACACAGGCCCCAGATCAGCCGCAGCCCGAGCAACGCGGCAAAACCCGACAGCATGGAGTTGCCCAAGGCGCATACCGTGGCGGCACCGGCGGCGATCATGCAGGTCAGCCGGTCGCCGTTGCGCGCGTAGAAGTTCAGCACATGCCGGTAGCCAAAAATCCGCACTAGGCGGTTGGCGGCCAGCAACACGCCCGCCTGGGCCAGGGTGATGCCGAAGGCCTGGGACTCCATCGGCAACAGCAGGTAGAGCAACACGTCACTGGGCAGGCATAAAGCAAGGGTCAGCGCGGCGCGGCGGGAAGACACATCGGCAGTGCGTTGGGCCAGACTGGACATAAATCTGAAACATCCCGAAATATTCAGGTCGCCACGGTAGCCTTCCGCCGCGGTGTTTTACAACGCCCGATCAAACCTTTTTGTCATAGGGCAACAAGCGCAACCAACTGGCGACGGCCCCCGCCAGGGCGAAGGCGCACCCCAGCCACAGCGCAATCTGCGGGCCGCTGCCCAGGGATAAATGGAAACAAAAAGCCACGAGCGACGCGCCCAGCGTTTGCCCCAGCAAGCGCGAAATCGCCACGATGCCGCTGGCCCCGCCACTGCGAGCCAGAGGCGCGCTGGTCATGATGGCCTTGAGGTTGGGCGACTGGAAAAAGCCGAAACCGGCGCCGCACAGCGCCATGCGCCAGCCGATATCAAAGGCCGACGCGCCGCTGCCCAGGGTCGCCAACGCCGCCATGCCAACGCTGAGCATCAACAAACCGATGCCGCACAACATGCCCAGCGACACCCGGTCCGCCAGGCGCCCCGCCACCAGCGCCATCACCGCCACCACCGCCGGCCACGGCGTCATCAGAAAACCGGTTTCCACCTGGCTATGCCCCAGCGCCGCCTGCAACAGAAACGGCAACGAGACAAACGCCAGGCCCTGGGCGCTGAACGCACAAATGGCCGTGAGGGACGACAAGGCAAACACCGGACGCTTGAACAAGTCCACCGCCAGCATCGGCGCCGGGTGGCCCGATTCGCGGCGCAGCAGCAAGGCGCCGCACACCAGCGCCACCGCAATCAAGCCCAGCGTCAAGGCGCCCTGAGCCCCGTGCACGGCGGTGCCAAGCCCCAACACCAGCAAGGCAAACAGCCCGGCACACAGCACCGCCGCGATACGGTCGAAGGCATGCCCGGTCAACGGCAGCACCGGCAACGAGCGAAAACCCAGGCCCAGTGCCAGCAGGCCCAGCGGTACGTTGATCAGGTACAGCCAATGCCAGGTCGCCACCGACAAAATGGCCGATGCCGCGGTCGGGCCGAGGGTAAAGGCCAGCCCGACCACCAGCGAGTTGTAACCGAGCCCCCGGCCGAGCATTTTCGAAGGGTAGATGTGTCGCAGCAGCGCCGTGTTGACACTCATCAGCGCCGCCGCCCCCAGCCCCTGGGCCACTCGCGCGGCCGTGAGAGTCAGCAGCGACCCCGCCAACCCGCAGAACAGCGACGAAACAATAAACAGCAGCAACCCGCCCAGGTACACCCGACGGTGCCCCAGCACATCACTCAAGGATGCAAACGGCAGCACCGTGGCGATGATCGCCAACTGGTAGGCGTTGACCACCCAGATCACCGACGCCGAGTCGGTGCCGATCCCCTGGGCCAGCGTCGGCAATGCCGTGTTGACGATGGCCGTGTCCAGGGTTGCCATGCCGATCCCCAAAGACAGGGCGATCACTGCCGGCAAGCGTTTATTGAAGGGCAACCCATCGGCGACAGAAGACATGAACCACTCACACAGGTGACGAAGGCCTCTAGAGTACGGGCAGACGGGATTTTTTTCAGTGGCCTATTGCCTGGCTGTCAATATTTTCATGTTCGATTACCCCCACAATCAATTCACTGCCCAGCCAACCGGCCAGGTATTCACCGGCCTGCATCACGCCGGCCTCCTCCCCCAGGCACTGCACCAGAAACTCGCACAGCCGGGCAAAACTGCCGTCCGTCTGCAGCTGCAACAGGGCCTGCAACTCCAGGGCATCCACCTGACGCAGTCGAGAGGTGAATTCACGCCGCCACACCAACAGGCCGCCCGCCTCGTCCAGCATCGCCGCATCGGGCGCTGGTGTTTCCTGCCAGAGCGCTGACCAGATGGCTTCGGCGTTGGTGGTCAGGGCGTGGCAGCGCAGGGACGGGCTCAGTTGCAGCACCGCCGTGTCCCAATCCAGGTGCGCCAGGGTGTCCATCGCCAAAGGCCGCGCATCGGCCGCGACAAAGGCGT
Source organism: Pseudomonas tolaasii NCPPB 2192 (assembly GCF_002813445.1). NCBI lineage: Bacteria > Pseudomonadati > Pseudomonadota > Gammaproteobacteria > Pseudomonadales > Pseudomonadaceae > Pseudomonas > Pseudomonas tolaasii. Next base: position 4,102,890 of record NZ_PHHD01000001.1, on the reverse strand, counting down.
CGTTCAGTGCCGACTCGATCCAGGCCAGTTCGTGCACGTCGGGGTTGTGGGGAAACAACGTTTTCAGCGTCTGGTGAAACCCTGCAGGGTAGGCGTCCAGGCTCCAGGCGTGGGGCGGCTGTTGGTCGATATGGTGGATGCTGGCCGCCAGAAACGCCTCGTCCCCCACCCAGCGGCGCAGGTTGGGAAACGCCTGTTCCAGGCACCCGATCAATTGCGCCCGGTAGTTGTTCTGGTACACCGCAAGGCCCGCGTGGTGATTGCCGAGCGCCTCTGCCGATTGCGCCGAGGCGCTCACCAGCCAGCCGCGAAAAGCCTGTTGCCACTGCGCCAGGTTCATTGCGCCGCCCCCAAAGCACGCGCCATGGAGAGCTCCTGCAGCAGGTCGGCCAGTGGCGGAATCGCATCGTCACGCTCGATCATGGTCGCCACCGGGCCGAGTTTGGCGCGGGCCTTGGCGTAAAGCGCCCACACGCCACCACACACCGGGCTGTCATGGCTGTCGATCAACAACTCGCGGCCCTGGCTGTGGCCGGCCAGGTGAATCTGGCGCACGCGTTCGGCGGGAATGCCGTCGAGAAACGCCAGCGCATCAAACCCATGGTTGCTGGCGCTGACAAACACGTTGTTGACGTCCAGCAACAGCTCGCAACCGGTGCGCTCGGCCATGGCGGCGATAAAGTCCCACTCGCTCATCACGGCGCCGTCAAAGACGAGGTAGCTGGACGGGTTTTCAAACAGCATCGTGCGGCCCAATGCATCCTGGGCCTGATGAATATTGCTGCACACCAGGTCCAGCGCTTCCTCGGTATAGGGCACGGGCAGCAAGTCATGGGCGTTGAAGCCGCCACTGCGGGACCAGCTCAAGTGGTCAGACACAAACAGCGGCTCGATCTCGTCCACCAGCGCCTTGAGGCGGCGCAGGTAGGCCTTGTCGAGCCCCTCAGCGGTGCCGATGGACATCGACACCCCGTGCAAGGCCACCGGGTGGCGTTCACGCACCTGGCGCAGAATGTGCCGGGGCTGGCCGCCTTCGACCATAAAGTTTTCGGAGATCACTTCGACGAAATCCACCGGCACCGAGGTCTCCAGGAAGTCGCCGTAGTGCTCCTTGCGCAGCCCCAGGCCGTAGCCGGAAAAATGGGGGTTGGGTGTGGACATGGACCGTTCTCCATCAAAATCTGTGGCGAGGGAGCTTGCCCCCGCTCGGCTGCGCAGCAGTCGCCGCTTTTTGGGGATGCTCCGCATCCCGGCGCAAGCAAGCTTGCTCGCCACAGGGGGGTGGATTACTTCGGCTCGGTCAGCGTGCCGCCAGCCTTCAGGCACTCGGACGGGGTCTTGACGATCACGCCTTCACCCTTGCAACTGTTGAGGCCCTTGCAATCGTTTTTGGCGGTGGCGCACAGGCTGGTGCCCTTGCAGGTGTTGACGCCGTAGCAACGGCCCGGCTTTTCATGCTGGTCGGCGGCGCTGGCGGCCGTGGCGAACGTGGCAGAGGCCATGGCCACCAGGGCAGCGGCGGCGGCGAGGCTCAGGCGGGATTTGAGTGCAGTGTTCATGGGTGTTTCTCCAGGGTTGGGGTGAATTACTTGATAACGGATGCAGCGTCTTCGATGACCTTCGCCACAGCCTCGGGCTGGGAGATGTACACCGAGTGGCTGGCCTTGATTTCGGTGACCGTGGAACCGGCGCGCTTGTACATCCAGCGTTGCAGGTCCGGGCTCAGGGCGCGGTCTTCGGTGGACACCACGGCGTAGGTCGGCTTTTTATGCCAGGCCGCGGCCCACACGGTGCCGCCGAACAGCGCGGTGGTGGCCGGCACTTGGGAGGCGGCCATGAAGTCGGTGCGGTTGGTGGTCAGGTCGGCGGCGAAGTCCGCGTTGAACTTGGTGCGGTCGAAGAACAGGTGACCGTCGCGGCTGGCCTTGATGTCATCACTGGGCGCCGGCATGGAGCCGATCAACTGGGCCATGTTCTCGCCCACTTCCGGTTGCAGCGCCGACACGTAGACCAGCGACTTGACCTTGTCGCGGTCCCCGGCAATCGAGATCACTGCGCCGCCGGAGCTGTGGCCCACCAGTATCACCGGGCCGACTTGCTGCTCCAGCACCTCTCGCGCCTCGGCCACGTCGGCGGCGAGGTTTTCGTGGCCCTGGTGCACCACCGTCACCTTGTAGCCTTTGTGAATCAGGATGTCGTGCACCACGCGCCAGCCGGAGCCGTCGACAAACGAGCCGGGCACGATCACCACGCTTTTACCGGTGCCGGGCTGCGGCGCATCGGCCGCGTGAGCCAGCATCGGCACGGTCAGGGCCATGGCAATGGCCAGGGAAGAAAGCATGCGCATCAGAAAGTCTCCATCAACGAACAGTTAAAGGTTTGGCAAACAGCAAACGGTCCAGCGACCACGCCCCGCCGCCACAGGCCAGCAGCGGCAGCAACAGGCCCGCCCAGGTCAGGTGCACCGGCCAGGCGTCGGGGTACACAAACACCTCGATCACCAGGGTCATGCCCAACAGCGCGGCAGCTGCCGGACGGGTCAGCAGGCCCAGCACCAGCAGCAGCGGAAACAGGTGTTCGGCGTAAGTCGCCAGGTGCGCGGCCCACTCCGGCGGGATCAGCGGCAAGGCGTATTCCGACCGGAACAGCGTGTAGGTCGAGGGTTTCAGCTCCAGAAAACCGCTGACCTTGGTGCGCCCCGAGAGAAAGAACACCGACGCGATGCCCACCCGCGCCACCAGCAACAGCAGCGCGTCGGGCAGCAGGCGGCGGATCACCGCTGCCGGGGCCGCTCGGCTCATGGTTGCTCCGTCAGGCTGCCGTAGCCTTTGGGGGTTTTGATTTGGGTGCAGGTGCCTTTGTCGACCAGCACCCAAGCATTGCCCTGGTAGTCGGCAGTGGCGGTGCCGGCGCACGAGGTGCCTTTACCGGCCGCGCAGTCGTTGGCGCCGGCCAGGGCCACGCCAAAGCATTTCTCCTGGGGCTTGGCTTCATCGGCATGGGCGACGGCCGCGAAGGCGCCGAGGGACAGGGCAAGGGTGGCCGCGAGGGCTGCGTAAGGACGCTTCATCGGTGTATCTCCTGGCTTGACTGAGTGTGGCCAGGGCGCCTGAGGTGGTGGGTAACCACCGGCGCCGGCTGGTGAACAGAGTTAAAGCCAGGCGTGTATCCGGTCTGTGTCGCAAACACGACAGAACGTCATGCAGGTGTATCAGGCTGGGCTGGGGATACAGTGCGATACACAGCCGGAAAAACAGCGCCAATTCACCGCCGTTTTATTCGGCTTCCCGAACGACACAATTGGAAATATTCGCCTTTCCGAACGGGCGTACCGAAAACTCGTCGACGACCACAAAAATCACCATAAATTTCATGCGGTTGTTGTCATCTTCGTTACATGCCAACTGGCATACATTCTGCTTTATCCAGGTTTCTGGTAATAAAATGTTTCAGGTTTGAGACAGTCTCATCAACTGAAACAAGCTCCGTGACACGCCTATAAAAACGACATGCCCCACAGGAGGGCGGCCTTTCCGACTCTTTGATCGACGTCAACTTTCCAAGACTGCTGCTGCACATCTGCACCCAAAAGGGCGAATGGCCTGATCGCCAATAACAAGCCCGACTATAAAAAGGACGAATTGATGAGCTCGAGCAAATCCCACGCAGTGTCCTGTATGGACGCAGACCACCCGGCCCCGGTGACTACCGAGAACGCCCTCGGCTTCGGCCCCTTTCTGTTACTGGCACGCCAGCATGTGTTGTTGCGCAACGGCGAGCCCGTCACCTTGGGTAGCCGCGCCCTGTACCTGCTGATCGCCCTGGCTACCCGCGCCGGCGAATTGCTGGAGAAATCCGAACTGATTTCCTTCGCCTGGCCCAAAGTGGTGGTCGAAGAGTGCAACCTGCGGGCGCAGATCGTCGCGCTGCGCCGAGCCTTGGGCGACGATGGCAATTTCAGCTATATCGTCACCGTGCCGGGCCGGGGTTATCGCTTTGTGGCGCCGGTCACCGTACAGGCTGCCGGCGACGAAGCCTTGCCAGTGGCCTATACCCGCGCGGAAGAACCCAGCCTGCCCGCACCTGCCGGCGAAGTGATCGGCCGCGATGCCTTGGTCACCCACCTGGCCGGGCAAGTCATCAGCCAGCGCTTCGTGACCATCACCGGCCCGGGCGGCGTGGGCAAGACCACCGTGGCCATGGCCGTGGCGCATAACCTGGCCAGCGAGTTCAACCTCGACACCTGCTTTGTCGACCTGGCCCCCGCCATCAGCGGCCAATGGGTGGCCGGCATGCTCGCCAGCGCCTTGGGCATCCAGACCATCAGCGAAGACCCGCTGCACAGCATCGCCGCCACCCTGGCCGAGCGCCGCCTGTTGCTGGTACTGGACAACTGCGAACACGTACTGCCCGCCACTGCCGAGGTCGCCGAAACCCTGCTGCGTGCCGCGCCCCATTGCTGCGTGCTGACCACCAGCCGCGAGCCGCTGCGCGCCGACGGCGAGCGCGTACACGACCTGGCACCGCTGCAAGTGCCGGATCAAACCGCCAGCCTGAATGCGAGCGAAGCCCTGGCCTGGTCCGGCGTGCGCCTCTTTGTGGAGCGTGTGCGCGCCCTCGATCCCGAATTCGTGTTCAAGGATGCCGACGTGGCGGCCGTGAGCGCCATCTGCCGCAAACTCGACTGCAATGCGCTGGCCATTGAAATTGCCGCCGCGCGGGTGCGCACCTTTGGCATTCAGGACCTGGTCGGCCTGCTCGACGGCAGTTTCCGCCTGCAAATGACCGGCCGGCGCACCGCCCTCGCCCGCCATCGCTCCCTCAGCGCGACGCTGGACTGGACCTATTCCATGCTCAGCGATGACGAGCAGGCGATGCTGCGCCAACTGGCGGTGTTCACCGGCTCCTTCACCCTCGACGCGGTGAAGGCCATGACCGCCAGCAGCACCCTCGACCCGCGCAACGCCCTGCCCCTGCTGGAAAGTCTGATGGACAAGTCGCTGCTGATCGCCGGTGAATCGCAGTTGCTCAAACGCTACCGCCTGCTGGAAACCACCCGCGCCTATGCCCAGGAAAAGCTGATCGAATACGGCGAAGCCAACTCCACCGCACAGCGCCACGCCCAGTACGCCCTGGGCGTATTGCAGGAAGCCGGCCAGACCCTCGACGGGTTGTCTCCCGAGACCTGGATCGCGCTGTATGGCCCCGAAAGCCACACCGTTCGTTCGGCCCTCGAATGGGCGTATTCCTCCACCGGCAACCTGGCGCTGGCCATTGAACTGACCCTGGGCGCCGTGCCGTTGTGGCTGCGCCTGTCGCTGGTCAGCGAGTGCCGCACCTGGGTCGACAAAGGCCTGGCGAGCAATGCAATCAGCCCCTTGCCGGTGCGCCAGCGCATGCTGCTGCAAACCGCGCTGGCCAGCGTGCTGATGCTCACCTACGGCACCGGCGGCCCGATGCGCGAAGCCTGGCGCCAGGTACGCGAAGACGCCCGCGACCTGGGTGACGCCGAACACAAATTGCGTGCGTTGTGGGGCTTGTGGACCGACCGCGTCGGGTGCAACCAATACACCGAAGCCCTGGAACTGGCTGAGCGTTATATCGCGCTGAACAACAGCGGCAACCAGCAACTGCTCGGCAAACGCATGCGCGCCGTGGCCTTGTTTCACATGGGCGACCTGGCCGGCGCGCGGCAGAATATCGACGAAGCCCTCGGCTCGCCGTCGGCACCGCGCTCGCACATCATCGACGTGCATTTCGACCAACGCATCGCCGCGCGCACCCTCAAGGCCAAGGTGCAATTGCTGGAAGGCGACGTTGACCCCGCGCTGCGCATGATTGGCACCTGCGTCGACGAGGCCGTCTCGCTCGATCATCCGGCGACCCTCTGGTACACGCTGTGCATGGGCGCCATTCCTCTGGCGTTGCTGGCCTCGAACCTGCCGAAAGCCCGCCACTACCTGGGTTTGTTGCAAGACAGCACGACGCGCCAGGATCTGCATATCTGGCGGCTGTTCCGCTTGTGCTTCGAGAGCACGTTGTTGATTCGCCAGGGCTCGCCGGAAGAAGGCGTGCCGCAGTTGGGCGAGGCACTGCATCAGTTGCAGGGCCAGGGCGACAGCCAGCTCTACAGCATGCTGCGCTGTGAATACGCGCTGGGGCTGGCGCGCCTGGGCCTGGAAAAGCTGGCGCTGGAGGTGTTGGAAGACACCTTGCAATTGGCGCTGGGGCGGCATGAACGCTGGTTTGTGCCGCAGATGTTGCGGATCAAGGCGCAGTTGACATTGCGTCAGGGGCATTACGGCTCGGTGGAGAAGGCCAAGGTGTTGCTGCGCCAGGCGTGGGTGGATGCGCAGTTGGCGGGGGCGCATTTTTGGCGGGCACAGATTGCGACGGATCTGGCGCGGTTGCAGGAACCTAAATTGAGGATCGCTTCGTTGCCGCGGTTTCAGCATCGCTGAAGGTTGGTTGGGGGTATATCCGTTATCGGGGTAACGGCGGATATTGGTTCCGCTCTTACAGCGGCTCACTTTTGAACAGCGCAAAAGTAAGCAAAACGCTCTTGCCCCAACACTCGGCACCTCGCCTAGGCTCGGTGTGCCCGTAATCCGACAGGAATTTGGGGGGCCGCCGCCACGCGCCATCCATGGCGCGGGGCGGCTAAACCGGCATCCCTGCCGGTTTACCCCCCAAATCCCTGTCGAATTCCGGCCAGCGTGTTTTAACGGGGCGCCCAGGATCAAGATCAAAAGCAAGAGCACGGCGGCCTAGTAGCCGACCTGAGTGGTTAGATCAAAAGCGATTCGGTGAAGGAGCTGGCTTTTGTGGGAGCTGGCTTGCCTGCGATGGCATCAACCAGTTCCGCCTGATGTACCGAGGTGTCTGGATCGCAGGCAAGCCAGCTCCCACAGAGAAGCAAAGCCGAACTCGCTCCCACATTTGGATATTCATTTGTCTGGGAGAACGCTATCTGCTCTAGAAAAAACAGCGCTTTTGATTCAACCACTCAGGCCGGCTGTCAGGCCGCCGTGCTTTTGCTTTTGATCTTGATCTTGATCCTGGGCGCCCCGTTAAACACGCTGGCCGAACGCAGGCTTGAATCCGTGGGTAACCCGGCAGGACGCCGGGTTAGCCGCGCTGGGCCAAGGATGGCCCATCGCGGCGGCCCACGGATTCAAGCCGGAGTGAGGGCACACCGAGCCCAAGCGAGGTGCCGAGTGTTGGGGCAAGAGCCCTTTGGTTACTTTGGGGCTTTTCCAAAGTGACCCGCCGTAAGGGCGGAACCCTAAGCAGCCGTTACCCAAATACCAGATATACACCCAAAAGCACACCCAAATGACACCCTCATTTCACAGCTGTGAAAGCTTGTGCGATCTTGTCAACAAACCCGTTTTCACGCCCCGTCAGCGCCTAGTATCGAGTCCTCGTGCGCCCCCACTCACATGGACTGAATGATGATCAACCGACCCGAGAAAACCGCCTCACCCCGCGTCGCTGAAACCAAGGCACCGGAGCGTATTTTCGATGCGCTGTTGAACAAGGCCAAAACCTTGGCCGCCGCCGGGTCAGGCGATAAAACCTTCAAGCCCAAAGTGCTGGCGGCGCAAACCGGTGAAGGCCTGAAAAAGCCCGGCGAGATCAAGCCCGACGACTACAAGGAAGTCACCGCCCTGCCTGCCAAGCTCGACATCGACAAGCTCAAGGTCGTGTCCGAAGACAAGGACGCCGGCGTCATCTATTTCGAGCAGGACGGCAGCAAGTTCAAAATCACCCGCGAGAGCGCCGAAAACGTCCAGGACGGTTTCGACAGGCTCAAGGGCCTGCACTTCGGCCACGCGGTAGCTCCCGTCAATCAAGGCGGCCCGGACGAAGGCACACCGCTCTACGACCTGCTGCACACCCTCGCCGAAACCCAGGGCACGCCCGCCGGCAAGGAAATCCGCGAAGCACTGCGCAACCCGGACCAACAACTGCTGCGCGAAGACGACCCCACGGTGCGCCTGGCCAATATCAAGTCGGTCGGTGAAGCCAAGGACGGTGTGGTCAAGGTCGAGATGACCAGCGGCCAGACCCTGGTGATTTCCGAAGCACTCACGCCCCAGGCCTTTGCCAGCTTCAACAGCGCCGGGTTGACCAAGCAAGCCCTCGCCGACGGCAAGGCCAAGGGGTTTGAGGAAGTCACCAGCCTGCCGGGCGACCTGGACTTCAGCCAGCTCAAAGTGGTCTCCGAAGACACGAAGTCCGGGGTGATTCTGTTCGAACACCAGGGCAAGAAATACATGATCAGCCAGTCCGAGGCCGCCCTGCCCCAGCCCGGCGCCGACCTCAGCAACCCGAACCCCAACGCCGGCAGCAGCCTCTACAACTTCCTGCATGCCGTGCACGCCAGCGAAGGCACCCAGGCGTTCGACTACATCAAGAACGCCCAGTCCCTGCCCGGCCAGGAGCTGTTGCGCAAGGACGAAGCCAGCCTCCAGCTGGGTGACATCAGCAAGGTCGATGCGCCCATGGACGGCATCCTGGTGGTCAATCAGGCTGACGGCAAACTGCTCGTGGTTTCCAAAGACATTACCCCCGAAGCCTTCGCCGCCTACACCACCAAAGGCCAGACCCTGGCCGGCATCGAGAAGGCCAAGGGCGATGGCTACAGCCTGGCCGGGCCGGATGCGTACCTGTCCTCGACCGAAGACATCATGAGCGTCGGCGGCGTGGGCGATTACGGCCCCGGCCTCATCGCCTTCACCCAGCACAAACCGGGCGGCAGCGAAGAAAAAATCGTCGTCAGCGAAGAAACCAATCCGCAGATGTTCGAGCAGATTTCCGGCTACCGCACCGATATCGCGCAGCAAACCACCGACGTCGACAAACTGCGCGCCGACAACGGCCTGCCGCCGCTCAAGGACGTGTCGGCCGACAATCTCGCCACCACGGAAAAAGACGACAACGGCAACCCGTTGACCGTGCAGGACCTGTCGATGAAAACCCTGGTGGACAGCTACCGCGCCGGGGTCAAGGACGGCAGCATCGCCAAGGACGACCCGCGCGCCAAGTTCCTGCGCGCCGTGGAAGCCAAAAGCATGGCCGACAACGGCATGTCGATCATTCCCGAGCACGGTTTCACCAATCAGGGCACCGCCACTCCGCCGATCGACGTCACCTCGCGGGATGTGCGCGACAACATCTTCGACACCAAGTCCATCGACAAAACCATCAGCGAACTGCTCGGCGACTCGACCATCCAGGCCGACATCAAGGCCAACCACGACGCGGCGCTGGGCAAGGTCGATGGCGGCCAGGCCAAGGTCGATGAAGTGCACCAGAAGCTGATCGACAGCACCTCGTCGGAGAACTTCACCAAGTACATCAAGTCCCTGCAGGACAGCGGCAAGACTGAACTGGCGACCCAGGAAATCCAGACCGCCTACACCGCCCTCGCCGATATAGACCCGGCCAAGGCCGACAGCTTCATGCAGAACCTGCAAATCGACGGCTATACCGACGCCGTTGAAAAGCTGATGGACGACCCGAGCAAGATCAGCGACGACAACACCGCGCTGGCCACCCAGGACAACACCCTGGCGATTCTGTCGATGCTCAAGGGCAGCGCCGACGGCCTGCCGCGCCAGGCGCTGGGGGTGTATTCGAAGTTCGTCGACCAGTTGCTCAAAGACAAGAACGCCGCCGCCGACTTCGGCAAGGCGATGATTTCCCTGGGCGACACCTGGCAGAAAAACGGTGTGATCAGCTTCAGCGACATCGAGCACGCAGTGAGCAAGGAAATCATGCCGGGCCTCAGCGAAGAGAACCGCAGCTCGTTTGTGAAGAACTTGAGTTTCCTCAAGGACAATGGCGTGCTCGGCTCGGTCGGCGGCGCTATCGGCATGGGCCGTATCGTCTACCAGCTCGCAGGCCAGGGCGGCAAGCTGGCAGACACGCCGATGAAACGCCTGGGGATCGCCAACGACTTCCTCGGCTTCCTCGGCACCGGCTCACACTTCGCCACCCTGGGCTTGAAGGTCTACGACAAACTGCGCGGCACCAACGCCTACAAACTCATGGGCTTCGACCGTTCCCTGCCCGACCTGTGGGCCAAGCCTGGCGAGGGCTATCACGCCCTGCCCAAGGATGCCGAGGCCATCCAGAAGAAGTACTTCGACATCGTTGACCAGGCCATGGACGACGGCAAGGACGTGGGCAAGGTGCTCAACAGCGGCGGCTGGAGCGACGAAGGCGCCAAGAAGGTTCAGGAAGGTATCGAAAAAGGCATCGCCAGCCGTGGCGGCGTGGCCGGTGCGGGCTTTGGTGCGAAGTTCGCCAGCAGTGCGATCAAGGTCATCGGCATGGCCACCGACGTGGCGGGCGGCGTGATCAGCGTGGTGCAGGCTGCGTTCACCCTGCGCGACGGCGTACGCGAGAAAGACCCGATGAAAATTGCCGGCGGCTCACTGTCCCTGGCCGGCGGTGTCAGCAGCCTGGTGGCCGCCGGCGGCGGCGTGCTGACCACCCTCGGCATCACCGGGCGGGTCATTCCGTTCCTGGGGCCGGTGGGTTTTCTGGTCTCCGGTGCGCTGTCGTTTATCGGCGCGATCCTCAGCACCGTGCAGTCGCACAAGTTGCACAAGATTTCGATGCAGAACTGGGACCAGATCCAGGACTTCAAGCAGGACGGTTTGCTGAAACCCAACGGTGACGAGGCCTATGTATGGCTGCAAACCTACCTGTCTGACTGGAGCCAGCGCGACGCGCCCCAGGACCAGAGCATTTTCGACTTCCGCAAAAGCGAGTGGGATGCCCGCGCCAGCGTGCGCAGCGGTGACCACCAGCGTGATCACGCCGACTACATCGGCGACGGCAACAACCGCAGGTCGGAGGACTTCAAGTACTCGCTCAAGCCCTCGGAATGGACCGATGACAATCACAACATCATCTGGCGGGTGGGTGATGGCTACGGCGGGCCTTATCACGATGTAGACAACGGCTGACTGTGGCGAGGGAGCTTGCTCCCGCTGGGGCGCGAAGCGGCCCCAAAGACAGGACTGCTTCGCAGCCCAGCGGAAGCAAGCTCCCTCGCCACAGAGACAGCGCTGTTCGGTGCATCACAAAAAGCGATGAATACCCGTGAGTATTTGTCGCTTTTTTTTGTGCGCCATTCGGCACTTAATCACCCCCAAATACCCGCAACACAAGGTTCTGCGCCGTCGTGAACACCACCGTCATTCACCCAAGTCTTTCCATCGGTAAAACTGCCCTGCTGGGCCTGTTGCAAATCCTGACCTGGGGCGGCTCCTTTTACCTCATGGCCGTGCTCGCAGACCCCGTGGTGGCAGACACCGGGTGGTCGCGCGAATGGGTGCTGGGTTCCGTGTCCATCGGCTTGCTGACGGCGGGTGTGGTCGCGCCGGCGTGCGGCAGGCTGCTCGTACGCTACGGCGGCCGACGTGTGCTGGCGTGCCACGGTTTCCTGATGGCGGCCGGGCTGTGGATCATGGCCAGCGCCCATACCCTGCCGCTGTTTCTGGCGGCCTGGGTGTTGATGGGAATGGGCATGGCAGCGGGACTCTATGACGCCCTCTTTTCCGCGCTGGGTGCGCTCTACGGAATGAAGGCGCGCGGCACCATTACCGGCGTGACCCTGATCTCCGGTTTTTGCACCACTTTAATCTGGCCGCTGCTGGCCTTGCTGGTGCACACCCTGGGATGGCGGGGAACCTGCTACTTGTACGGCCTGGTCCTGATGATCGGCATTTACCCGCTCTACCAGTACTGCCTGCCGCACCAGCAGACTCCGTCGGAAAAAAAACCGACCACGGCCCGCACGGCCCTGTCCATGGACCCGACGCTCTATTGGCTGATGACCGTGCTGTTTTCGCTGTCTGCGGTGCTGATGACGGCTATCTCGGTGGTGGTGATCGTGCTGCTGCAAGAGCGTGGCAACTCTCTGGCTGCGGCCATTGCACTGAGTGCGATCATCGGCCCCGCCTCGGTGGGGTCGCGCATCGTCGACCTGCTGACGCGCAACAAGCACCCCATGTGGACCATGCTGGTGTCGGTGTTCATGACTGCTGTCGGGCTGTGCATGCTCGCCTTCACCGCGCAATTTGCCGCCTGGGCCCTGGTGCTCTACGGCGCCGGCAACGGGCTTCGAGCCATCGTGCGAAGCACATTGCCGCTGGCCATCGTGCCCTTGAAAGACTACGCCATGGTCTCCAGCAAAATGGCCGCACCGGTGTATTTCAGCCAAGCGATGACGCCCTTGGCCATTGGGTATCTGTTGGCCCTGACGGGCGCCGAGGTGACGGTATCCCTTTTGGCAGTGCTGTCGATCGCCACGCTGGCGGTCGCGTGCTATCTGGTACTCAGCATTCGGCATAATGATTCACAGGGCAAAAACGCTTAGTTCCATTTTGGATCACTTTAAGCAAAAAAATTATAGTGACACTTTCGAACTATTCCATTTGCACCACTCTAAACGTGCCAGTAGTATAACTATTACAAAATGAATATTTATTCATTGGATCCAAGTTAAGTAACTTCACACGCCTGGATCCAACTTGTGATTCTGTATGTTTGCCGCTCGAACGGGATGATGGCTATACGCCGCATATTCTCGTGACGGTATAAACGCCCTATTTGGATAGAGAGGCTCACCCACTTCCGTTGGGAGAGTTATCTGTGAATGTGTGATGGATCACCGATCTCAACTGGCTGTAACCTTAATGAGAGAGTGATATGCGAAGCTTAAAAAAAATAATGTTTGCATCCTTGCTGAGTCTGGTCGCCGCTGGCGCTTCTGCGGGTGACCTGCTGAAAGGGAAAACCCTGGAAGTCGCTGTCTCCCCCAACTCGCCGCCGATGCTGTTCAAGGATCAGAGCGGCCAGCTGCAAGGCGTTGACCTGGAAATCTTCAACGGTTACTGCAAGTCTCGGGGCTGCACGATCAAAACCACGGAGTACGACTGGGACGGCATGTTGGGCGCAGTCGCCAGCAAACAGGCAGACCTCGCGTTCTCGGGTATTTCAATTACCGACAAACGCAAGAAAGTGATGGACTTCTCAATCCCATATTATGAGAACTCTTTTAATCTGGTGAGTCTGGAATCCAAAAAACTGACCATTACCGACTTGTCGCAATTGAAAAAATACAGCATCGGCTACCCGCGCGGCATGGCGTACGCTGATTTGATCAAGTCCGACCTGGAACCCAAGGGCATTTACAAAGTTGCCGACGCCAAGTTGTACCCTTCGTACAATGAAGTGATCACTGACCTGCAAAACGGCAATCTGGATCTGGCCTTTATTGAAGAGCCGGTGTACGACAACTACAAGTTCCACCAAAAACTGCCCATCGCCGTCAGCTACTCTTTCAAGGGCGTTGACCACCTCGGTTTTGCCTTCCAGCAGGGCTCGCCGATCCGCGCGGACTTCGATGCCTACCTCAAAGAACTCGGCCCGCAGAAGTTGGCCGCCATCATGGACAAATGGCTGAAGTCGTAACTGATGTTTGATCGTCAGTTCTTCGATGTCATTGGGCTGTTGCTGCACGGCGTGGTGGCGACGTTCTACATCACGCTGTCGTGCTTCATCACTGCCTTTGCATTGGGGTTGGGGGTCGCCGTGTTACGGCGGCTTTCCGGCCAGCGCACAGGCGCCGTGCTGAGCGCCCTGGTGTTCATTGTTCGCTCGATTCCGGTGCTGGTGCTGCTGTTCCTCGTGTATTTCGGTTTGCCCAGCCTGGGCATTCGGCCCTCGCCGATGATCGCCATGAACCTCAGCCTGGGCGTGATTGGCGGTGCCTATATTTCCGAGGTATTTCGCGGCGCGTTGGGCTCGGTCGAACACACTGAACGGGTGGCGGCCCAGTCGATGGGCTTCAGCGACCTGCAGGTGGTGTTCCATATCGAGCTGCCGCAGATGCTGCGCTTCTCCCTGCCGGGCGTGATGAACGAACTGACCGCCATTTTGAAAAACACACCCTTCGCCTACACCGTCGGTTTCACCGAGATCCTCGGGCAAGCCAAGGCACTCACGGCCTCCACCTCACTGGGCGTGAACATCTACCTGGTGGCTGGCCTGATGTATTTTTGCATCTATAAATTGTTCGCCGTGGCGATGCTGATGATTCGGCGCCGCTTTGCCGAGCAGTGATACCGGGAAGAAAGCATGGCGATCCTGCACATAAGCAACCTGACCAAGGCATTTGGCGATCATGTGGTATTGAACGGCATCGACCTCACGGTACATGCCGGCGACACACTGGTGATCATGGGGCCTTCGGGCTGCGGCAAGACCACCCTGATCCGCTGCATGAACCTGCTGGAACGACCCGATCAGGGCACAATTCTGTTTCACGGCGAAGACTTGCTGAGCCCGCAACTGGATATTCGCAAGTTGCGCAAGAACATCGGGTTTGTGTTCCAGAATTTCGCCTTGTACCGGCACCTCAGTGTGCTCGACAACATCACCCTGGGCCTGCGCAAGCTGCAAGGCAAAAGCCGCGAAGAAGCCCGGGCCCTGGCGCTGGAAGAGCTGGCCTACTTTGATATGGCCGCCCATGCAAAAAAGTTTCCGGCCCAGCTGTCTGGCGGCCAGAAGCAACGTGTGGCGCTGGCACGCACCCTGGTGATGAAACCTGAAATCGTGATCCTCGACGAACCCACCTCGGCGCTGGACCCCTTGATGAGCCAGGAAGTGGCCTTGCTGATCAAGAAGCTCGAAGCCCGGAAAATCACCACCGTGTGCGTGACCCACGACATCGCTTTTGCCGACCAAATCAGCCAGAACGTGGTGTTCATGTACGCGGGGAAAATCGTTGCACAAGGGCCGGTTGCAGAACTGGCCGTGCACGCGCCGATTCCCGAAGTCGCCTGGTTCTTCGGGAAGAAACGTGATGCTTGAGAGTTGGCTGAGTTTTTATCAGGACTTCGTTGAGCAGTGGCCATTGATCGCGTCGGGCATCCTGGCGACCGTGAAACTGACCCTGACCGTTTCAGTCACCGGCTTCGCGCTGGGCGTGCTGGTGTTTTACCTGAGCCTGAGCAAGCGCGCCGGAGTCGCCCGGTGTGTTGAGGCATACAAGTCGTTTTTCATCGGCACGCCGCTGATTTGCATCATTTATATTCTTTACTACGGCCTGCCAGGCATGGGGCTGCGGCTCAGCCCGTTTGAGGTGATGGTCATCGGCTTTACCGCCAACGTGGGCGCCTACAATGCGGCCTATTTACTGACAGCCTATAACGGGCTGGACAAAAGCCAGCTGGAAGCTGCCACCGCGCAAGGCTTCAGCGATATGCAGATCTACACGGGGATCATCCTGCCCCAGGTGCTGCGCACCTCGATTCCCGCGTTGACCAACCAGATCATTTACAACCTCAAAGACAGCTCCATTGCGTTTCTGGTGCAGTACCCGGAGTTTTTTGCGCGCATGCAGGAACTGGCCGGGGGCAACTTCGAGTTCTTCAAAACCTACACGCTGACGGCGGTGTTCTACGTGCTGCTGGCCTCTGCGGTGTTTTTCGCCTCCAGGACCCTTGAGAAGCGCAATGCACGGTTGTCCTGGGAATAAGTCTGTGGTGGGTGATTCATTGTGGCGAGCGGGCTTGCCCCGCGTTGGGCTGCGAAGCGGCCCTAAAACCTGCCACCTCGGTTTAACTGAAAGCACGCGGTGGCCTTGATGGGGCTGCTTCGCAGCCCAACGCGGGGCAAGCCCGCTCGCCACCGTGACGGGAATAAAAACCGCCTTCAATTGTTTTAGTCAGGACGGGACACGATTTCCCTACTGCCAACAGCCGAAGGAACACCATGAACCAATCGCCCCCAGCCCTGCTCCCTCTCGTTGTCACTCCGCAAGAGGCGTTGCCGGTACGCCCCTTCGGGCTCGACATGCATATTTTGCTCAGCACCGAAGCCAGCGGCGGCGCGACCTCCGTGATTATCGCCAGCCACAACCCCGGTGAAGGCCCGCCCCACCACCTGCATCACTCGCAGGAGGAGTACATCTTCATTGTTGAGGGCACCTACCAGGTGATCGTCAACGGGGCTGAACAGACGGTAGGGGCCGGGACGTTGCTGTTCATTCCGCGCGACACCGTGCACAGCTTCAAGAACGTCGGCGACACAGTCGGTCGCATGCTCGACTGGACCTTGCCCGGCGGGCAGGACAAGTACTTCAAGGCCATTGATCAACTGGCGGCCGAAGGCGGTTTCAGCCCGGAAAAGGCCAAGGCACTCAGCCTGGAATACGACACGCACTTTCCACAGGTGTAAGCCTTCAGATCAGGCGTGCCGCCACCAGCCAGTCCGCGACCGCCTGAAACGACGCGTCCGGCACCGGGTCGCCCGGTACGGTCTTGCGCGCAATCTCGGAAGCCAAGGGCTTGTCCGGCGCATGGGGAATGCCCAGGTCATAGGCTTCCTGCAGCATCAATAACGCTTCCTCCGGCGCGGCGCGGCACACGATCACCGGCACCGGTGTCTCACCACGCACGTAACGCACACCCACCACCCAGCCGTCGGTGGTGCCGATCATCATCGAGGCGCGGCCCAAGCCAAGCTTGGTGGCCAGGGCCTGCATTTCGTTGCGCTGGCGGCGGCGCTCGCTCTTGATCAGCGGGTCGCCGTCGATGTCCTTGCGTTCGCGCTTGGTTTCGCTGCGGGTCATTTTCATGTCGCGGCCGAACAGCCAGCGCTGCATCATCACGTCCACGCCCCCCACCAGAATGAAGGCGCACAACACGGTAAACACCAGCGGCTTGAGCACCAGGAAAAACGTCGACTCCATGCACTCCGCGCCACAGCGCGACGACTCCATCAACGCCTGCAACGCATGCTTGCCCACCACGTAGAAGGCGATCGCCAGTACGTGCACCTTGATCAAGCCTTTGATGAATTCCACCAGGTTGCGCAGGGCAAAAATTTTCTTCATGCCCTCCGCCGGGTTGATGCGCTTGAACTCGGGTTTGATCGGGTCCACCGAGAACACAAAGCCGCGCATGGTGATGATGTTGGTCAGGATCACCACCCCGGTGGTCACCGCCATCACCGGCAGCGTGATGCTGATCACCAGTTGTTCGGCATGGTCTAGCACCCTTGGCCACACGGTGGCGAACGGTTCGGTATAGATCTGTGCGGTCAGGTCGAGCAGCGCCGTCACCTGAGCCTTCGCCCGTGGCGCGAGAATGGAAATGCACAGGGTGCAGAACAAAATGACCATGCCCGACACCAGGTCCTGGCTCTTGGCGACCTGGCCTTTTTTGCGTGCGTCCTTGAGTTTTTTGTCCGTGGCCGGCTGGGATTTCTCTTCGCTGGTATCCGCCATGGGCTACTCCATGCCGGCCAGGGTTTTGAGCAGCTCGACGGTGCCGCGAAACTCCGCCAATTGGTCGAGCATCAACGGGATCAAAAAGCCGATGTAGATCACCATCAAGATGGTGAAAAACAGGTTTTTCACCGGCAGCGACAGGTCGAAAATATGCAGGTTCGGCGCCATGCGTGACAGGTAGGCGAGCATCAAGTCGGTGATCAGCAACGAGATCAGCAGCGGCGACACCATCAGCACGCCCACCCGCATGATCTGGTCAAGGATCGACAACACCGCCAGCAACGCGGAGCTGGCAAATACCGGAGTAAACGAGGTCACCGGCCACAACTGGTAGCTGTGGTAGTAGCCATCGACCATCAGGATAAAACCGCCGGACATGAAGAACAGCGTGATCAGCATCACCGTCAGCAATGTCGCCATCACGCTGGACTCCCCGGACGATAACGGGTCCACCAGCTGTGCCATGGTCGAGCCGCGTTGCAAGTCGATCAACTCCCCCGCCACCTCGGCGGCCCAAAACGGAATGCCGAACAGCAGGCCGATCAGAATGCCGATCAAAAACTCCTTGATCAGCAACCCGGCGATAAACACGCTGCCGTGTTCGGGCATCGCCGTGAGCGCCTCGAACACCGGAAAGAACATGGGAATGGAAATGGCCACGGCCACACAGCCACGAATCATGCCGGTGAGGCCCAGGCGGTTGAACGCCGGGGTGATCACCACCACGCCCATGGCGCGGCAGGCGGCAAGCGAAGCGGAACTGATCACCGGGTAGGCGACTTCCAGGAACTGCGCGGTCAGGCTGGCATCCATGGGCGGTCAGCGCGTCCACATCGGGAAATTATCCAGCACCTGGCCGCCCAGTTCCGCCACCTGGCCTGCGAGCACCGGGCCAAGAAATACGATGGTCAACAGTACCGCCACCAGCTTCACCACCTGGGGCAAGGTCTGGTCCTGGATCTGCGTGAGCGCCTGGAACAGGCCCACGCTCAACCCCACGATAATGGCCACGCCCAGGGCCGGTGCGGAGAGCATCAGCACGGTCATCAGCGCCTGTTTCATCAAGGATAAAAATACATCCTGGCCCATCACTCACCCCTTAAATGCACATTCACCCTGCAGGGCTCAGCCGCCGTAACTCAATATCAAACCGTGCATCAAGCGCGACCAGCCACTTAACGACACGAACAAGAAGATTTTCAGCGGGATGGAAATCAGGTTCGGCGAGACCATCGACATGCCCATCGCCATCAACACGTTGGACACCAGCAAATCCACCACAAGGAACGGGATGTAGAGCAAAAAGCCAATCTCGAACGCGCGCGTCAGTTCCGAGCTGACAAACGCTGGAATCAGCACCACCAGGTCGTCGTCACGCAGGTCGGCACGGGCTTCCGGCGACCAGATGGTCTCGGTGGCCTGCACAAAAAAACCGCGCTCGGACTCGTTGGCAAAGCGTTTCAAGTGCGCCTGCAACGGCGGGCGCAGGGCGTCGCCAAGGTCCTTGAGTTGCTCCACATGCTCGATATTGAGGTCGCGGCCCTCCACTTGCCGGTACATGTCGCCAATCAACGGTGTGGTCACGTACACCGACAGAATCAGGGCGATGCCATACAGCACCAGGTTCGGCGGGGTCTGTTGCACCCCGAGGGCGTTGCGGATCAGGAACAGCACCACCGAAATTTTCATGAAACCGGTGAGCGTCACTACCGCCAACGGGATCAGCCCGATCGTCGCGACGACCAGGATGATCTCGATCAGGTTCGGCTGATAACCGGTCATGGGGTGGCAAAACTCAGCAGGCGTACGCCCAGGCCATCACCGATTTTCACCAGTTGGCCCTGGCCGACGCGGCGCCCGTTGACCATCAGGTCCACGTTGTCCACGCCAGGCGAATTGAGCTGCAACAGGCTGCCCGCGCCCAGCTCGCGCAATTGCGCGAGGGTCAGTTCCAGGCTGCCCACCTGGCACACCAGTTTCAGCGGCAAGTCATCCAGGGCCGCAGCCGCATCAACATCAGTCATTGTGTTCTCCATGTCCAAAAGGGGCGCTTTCAATTCTTCCTGCACACGCAGCGAGTCACCCTGGTGTTGGCAGCGGGCCTGCAAACGGCCATCCAGATCGAGCAGCAAACCCGAGCCCTGCTCCAGCATCAGCACATCGCCGGGGCGCAGGCTGCGTAACTCACCGAGGGTCAGCCACTGCCGCCCGGCCACCACTGCCAGGGTCTGGCGCAGGGCTGGCAACGGGTCGGGTTCAAGTTCGGCGTACTGGGTCAGCAACTGCGCCACCAGCACGGCGGCGCCTTCGCTCAGGTCCAACTGCGCATTCATGGCGGGGCCATTGCCGAAGCTCAATTCCAGGGCCAGGTGCACGGCAAACGGCCGCTGCTCCAGACCTTCAGTGGCTTCAAGCAATTGCACGGGGTGGCCCAACAACGGCTCCAGCGTCTCGATCAGGTCGAGCACCGCCAGTTCCAGCAACAACGAACGCGGCAACGACGGCAGTTGCTGCACATCAAATTGCAAAGCCAGTGGCACCATCACCTGCTCAAGGGCGCCCGCCGACAACCGCAGGCGCACCGGGGCGCGACCAAGCAACAGCAGCACATCGCGCGGCGCACCGAGGGGCTGCAATTCGGTGGCCCAGCTGACGCGCACGTCTTGCCCGGCACAACGGCCCTGCCAGGCACGGCGGCGACGGTGCAATTGGTTATGCAGCGCCAGCAATGCCGGGTCGTAATGGGTCAACCACGGCGACAATGGGTCGGCAAGGGCTGCGATCATGTGCCGACGCCTTCGTCACGCAGCTCGCCGATGCGGCGCTCATCGCTCTCGCGGCCTTCCACCAGGCTTTGCCAGGCATCGGACTGGCGCTGACGGCTCAAGCGCTCCTGGCGAAACAGGTCGCGCTCGCGCTCCTGGCTTTCCAGGGTGATGGACACGTGCGTCACGTCGTTTTCCAGTTGCTGCTGGTCGTCCGACAGCCCGCGCAAGCGGTCCTGGGCGGCCTGCCAACTCGCCACCGACAACCCCTCGGTGAGCGAGGCATACACCTGCCGCGCCTCCTCGGCGATGGCTTCGCGGTGCAGGCGCAGTTGTTCCTTGGCGTCGTTCAGCACGCCGTGGGTTTGCTCACAACGCTGCTGCTGGGCCGCCAGCTGGCTGGCGGCACGTTGCTCGCGCAGCACCCGCAGGGTTTGCAGGGTGCGCAGTTCATTGGTTTTCATCAGCTTTGCTCCTTTGTCATGCCAGCACAACAATCTGTAAATCCATGGAAATCAACGGTGGGCGCTGGCTTGCCTGCGATGGCAGTGGTTCAGCCAGCCCTTGTGTCACTGATACACCGCGATCGCAGGCAAGCCAGCTCCCACAGGGGTTCGGGGTACATTCCTGCAATCTCATGCCAACACCTGGCGCATACGGATCAGCGTCTGTTCCAGGCTGCTGGGTTCGCCGGCGTTCTGGCGCAAAAAGGCTTCAATGGCCGCGTGCCGGGCAATGGCTTCGTCAGCCAACGGGTCGCTGCCGGCGGAGTATTCCCCCACGCGGATCAGCATTTCGATTTCGCCATAGCGCGCCATCAGCTCACGAATGCGCATGGCCAGACGCTTGTGTTCTTCCCCGGCGACCTGCTCCATCAAACGGCTGCGGCTGCGCAGCACATCCACCGCCGGGAAGTAGTTGCGCTGGGCCAGTTCGGCGCTGAGCGCTATGTGCCCGTC
Source organism: Pseudomonas tolaasii NCPPB 2192 (assembly GCF_002813445.1). Classification (NCBI taxonomy): domain Bacteria; kingdom Pseudomonadati; phylum Pseudomonadota; class Gammaproteobacteria; order Pseudomonadales; family Pseudomonadaceae; genus Pseudomonas; species Pseudomonas tolaasii. The sequence goes on along the minus strand of NZ_PHHD01000001.1, from coordinate 4,081,849 downwards.
GAGGATCGAACGCGCCTCTTCGGCCACCGGGTCACTGGCGGCGTCGCCTTCGGTCAACACGGTGTACAGCGCGGTGATGCTGCCGCTGGGACCAGGGCCGGCGCGTTCCAGCAGGCGTGGCAACGCCGAAAAGAACGACGGCGGATAACCCCGGCGGGTCGGCGGCTCGCCCACGGCCAGGCCGATTTCACGTTGGGCGCGGGCAAAGCGGGTCAGGCTGTCCATCAGCAGCAGCACATTGCGCCCCTGATCACGGTGGTATTCGGCAAGGGTGGTGGCGACAAACGCCGCACGCACCCGCTCGGCCGCCGGGCGATCCGAGGTGGCCACCACCGCCACGGTGCGCGCGCGGGCCTTGGCGTCGAGCTGCACGTCGAGCAATTCACGCACTTCCCTGCCCCGCTCACCGATCAGGCCGATCACGATCACGTCGGCTTCGCTGTTGCGGATAATGCTCGCGAGCAACGAGGATTTGCCCACGCCAGGCTCACCAAAAATGCCCATGCGCTGGCCCTGGGCCAACGTCAGCAAACCGTCGATGGAGCGAATGCCCAGCGCCATCGAGCGCACGATCAACTGCCGCGAAAAGGGCGCAGGCGGTTCGGCGTGCAGCGGGTAGCGCTGCAGGGCCACGGTCGGCGGAACACCGTCGCCATCGAGAAATTCACCCATGGGGCTGATCACGCGCCCCAATTGCGCATCGCCCACCGCCACCCCGAGGGTTTCGCCGGTGGCGGTGATTTGCGTGCGCGTCGACAGGCCTTCCATGGAGCCGATCGGCGACAGAATCGCCTCGTCGCCATCAAAGCCGATCACCTCGGCACTGAGGCTGCGACCACTGCCCGGGTCGCGCAACTGGCACAGTTCACCGATGCTGGCGCCGGCCACACTGGCACGCAGCAACACACCGCGAATGCTCAGCACGGTGCCGTGCATGGGCCGCAGTCGCGCCTGGGCCAGGCGCTCGTTCAGGCGCGGCAGCAACTGCTCCAGGTTCATGCCACACCTTCTTCGGCAAACGGCAACAGGCTGCGACGCAGGGTTTGCAATTGCGCTTCAAGGCCCAGTTCCACAGAACCGGCCGGGCTGTTGAGACGTGCCTGGCCGGCGCTCAGTTGCTCGTCGCCATCCACGGCAATGGCCAGGTTTTCCACTTTGAGGCGCTGACGCAACGCGTCCACTTCGGCGGGCGGCACCCACAGGGTCAGGGCCTGGTCCTGACGAAACGCGCTCAACGCCTGGCGCGTGCAGCGCACCACGCGGTCGGCGTTATCCAGCTCACCCAATACTTCGCGCACGATGCCCAGCGCCAGGTCAGCCAGCGCGGCCTCCAGGCTGCTCAAGTAGTGCTGCACCTGGGACTGGGTGTGCACCAGCAATTGCGCGACCTGCTCGGCGCCCTCTTGGCGCGCGCTTTCAAACCCTTCGGCGCGGGCGGCGTCCAGCCACTGGTCGCTGTCGGCCTTGACCTGTTCGGCGCGGTCTTTGGCGGCTTGCAAAAAAGCAAAGCCTTCGGTCCAGAGTTCGGCTTCTTCGGCACGCAGGATGCGCGCGGTGGGGCGGCTCGGTAATTCACTCATGCGTCAGCATCCTCGGCCGCCAGGCACGCCGCGGCGGCCTGAACAATTTCCAGGTCGCGCGGCAACCGCGCGCTGTGACCCTGGGGAAAGGCGAAGCGCAAGCGCAGCCAGCCCTGAAAATCAGCGTGTTGCGCGTGCAGCCAGGCGGCGACACAGCCCTGGCCGTCACGGTCGATGGCGTCGATCAACTCGGCCGGGTCGCGCAGCAAATCAGCTGCGCCGCCCAGGTGTCGCAGGGCCAGGGCCTGGCTGAACACGTCAGCGCCCAGGCCGGCGCGCAGCTCGTTGACCACGTCACGGCGAATCTCGCGGCTCAGGGTCGAGGCGTGCCAGATCGCGCCGCACAACCTGGGCAGGCGGGCAAATTGCGCGTCCGACAACAGCAGCACCGGCAAGTCGGCAGCCAATGGCGACACCAACTGTTCCAGCGGCGTCAGTTGGTAGTGGCTGACCAGCAATTGCTCCAGGCGCTGGCGAAACCGCGGTTGGGCCTGCAGGGTATGCAGCACTTCGTCCGGCAGCTCATGGGTAAAACAGGCACCCAGGCTCGGCCCGCGCACAAATTGCAGCGGCTCGGCGATCAGCCCTTGCCAGCGTTCGAACAAACTCATTCACCCTCCTTGAGTACATACAGGGCCTGGGACTGGCGACGCACCCAGTGCTGGCGGGCCAACACACCGAGCGAACCGAGGGCGACCAGCAGCAACGTACCGAACATGAAACGCGCCTGAGGCAGGTTGTCTTCGAGCATCCACAGGCCCATGAAACGGGCCAGGCGCGGTTGCGCCGGGTTCTGGCTGATGGCCACGGCAGCCTTGATCGCCGTGACGGACACGCCGTCGTAGCTCAGGCCGGAGATGCCGTTGGCCACCAGGGTCTTGATCTGCGGGATCAGCGTGTTGATGTCGGTGCCCGGGTCGTAACGCACCAGTACCGAGGCCGAAGACGGCGAAATCACCCGCTTGAGCAAGTCGTTGTCCGGCAGCACCACATGCACGCGCGCGGCCACGATGCCGTCGATCTGCGACACCGAGTGCGACAGTTCTTCGCTCAGCGCATAAATCATCTGCGCCCTCTCCTGCACCGGCGACGACACCAGGCCATTGCCCTTGAACACCTCGCCCATATTGGAAAAGCTCTGTTGCGGCAGGCCGGCGTTGTCGAGCAGGGTCATGGCTTCGGCGAAGCGCTCTTCGTCGACCACCACCTTGAGCTGGCCGTTGTCCTGGGTCTTGCGCTCCGCCGGGATGCCACCGCGCAGCAGCACCGCGACCATGGCGTTGGCATCGCGCTCGCTGAGGTTGGTATAGAGGTCGGTGTTGCACGCCTGCAGCAGGCTGGCGAGCAGGCCGATCAGCAACAGGCGCAGGGCTCGGTTTGGGCTTGGCATGGCGTTATTGACCCTTGAGCAGCGTGTTGGCGGAACCGGAAATCTGCGTCGCACCGCGCACCACCATCTGGGTTTCGATGGAGTAGTCGAACATCTTGCCCAGGGAGTGGACGATCTGGTCGACCTGTTGCTCGCCGACTTTCTTGCCCGGCTCGCCTTGAGGCGAGGCACTGGCCGTGCGGATTTCCGCCGAGGCCGGTGGTGGCGCCGACGGATTATTGGTGAGCACGTCGGCACGTTCGGAAAACGCCCGAGTGCGGTCGATAAAACTGTTCATGCGCTCCATCAAGCCCGAGCCGATCTGGTGCGGGCTCGCGCCTTCGGGCATGCCCTTGGCGGTATTGGCCATGTGCTCGAACAGATTCTGCGAGGCCCCGGCGGGCCCCGCGCCAGCGGACGGCGGCAAAGCCGAAGCGCCGGCGGCGAGACTGATAGTCATATGAGGTTCCTACTCGTCGTCGTCATCGGACATGGCATCGTTCAGCAGTTCCTGCATCTTCGGCATGATGATGAACTGACCACCGATGGTGACGGCCTGGGTGATCAACGCATCGTTGAACTTGGCATCGTCTGCATCCGAGGTGTCTGCCGGTTGGTCGGCGGCTTTGGCTTTATCCACCGCGGCATTGAACTTGGCTTCAGGGCTGGCGCCACCAGGGGCGAGATTGCTGTCTACGGCCGTTACGGACATGGTGCTGCTCCTTTACTGGTTTGGGGTTTCAGTGCTGACTTGCGCGCCGCGGAACACCCGCACACCCTGCCCGCGCGCCACCGGGGCGGCCACACGAACGGGTTGCAGGTGATCGACGTGCTGTTGCACCAACGCCAGGTACGGCGGTGGTCCGGACACGAATACTTCATCGCCCTCGGGGCCATTGCGCATGGACAGTTGCTGGCCGAACACATCGAGGTTGTTCAGGTAGGCCTGCAACTGGTCCAGGTTCAGGGCGCTGGCCTTGAACAGCTTGGTGGTGATTTCATCGCTGGCGTTGAGGTACAAAAGGTTGCCGTCGAAGTACCAGGTCAGGCCGTTGGTGCTGCACAGGGTTTGCAGAAACTCACCGGCGGTGGCCGCACGAATGGTGCTGCGCGCCTTGCCGCGCACCTTGTCCGAGAGCACCAGCGGCACGTCGAGGTTGTGGCCGAATTCTTCCAGGGCGCTGCGTACATCCTGGTCCACCAGCACGTAGGCGTAGGGTTTGGAGAACCACGCCGGCTCTTCGGCGGCACGGGCAAAACCGGTACTGAACAGGCATAGGAGCGCCATGAAAAATATGCTTACATGGCCTGCGCCTTCGCCCGATGAGTTGTGACGATGACCAAGATTTTCCTGCTTGCCAGTACCCTGCTTCTCGCCGCCTGCTCCAGCAAACCTGCGACCGATTCCGACAAGTCCCTCCAACTGGCGGGCGACCTGAGCAAGCGCGGCGACTACGCCAGCGCCGCTGCCCTGTACGAGCGTGCGACCCAGCAGCCGGGGGCCGGCATTGAGCTGTGGCTCAAACTCGGCCAGGCCAAGCTCGACGCCAGGGACGCGCTCGGCGCCGAACGTGCCTTCCAGCAAGCCCTGGGGTTTGACGCGCGCAACGCCGACTCCTTGCTCGGCCTCGGCACTGCGCAGCTGCAACTGGGCAAGACCCAACGCGCCGTCACAGCCCTGAGCCAGGCCGCCGAGCTCAACCACCTGCCGCTCGCCTACACCCGCCTGGGCGTCGCGCAAATCCTCAACGGCCAGGCCGCAGCCGCGCAAACCACCTTCGCCAAGAGCCTGAGCCTCAAGCCCGACGACCTCGACAGCCGCTGCAACCTGGCCCTGGCCTACGCCCTTGGCGGGCAGTCGCAACAGGCGCTGGACACCATCGCCCCCGTCACCCAATCGCCCCGCGCACTGCCACGGCACCAGCGTAACGAGCTGTTGGTGATGGTGCTGGCCGGCTACGAGCAACGGGTTGCCGGCCTGCCGCTGGACGACATCCCCGCTGCCGAGCGTGAGCGGTTGGTGACGGAAGCCAAGCGCATCAAGGCGATCAGCGACCCGGTGGCGCAAGCCAGGGAATTGGGGTTGGTTGACCCGCGTTGAAAAACCAATCTCCCGCTTGTGATCTGGCTTTTGATCTGCTTTGGATCTCAATCGCCCCATAAAACCACGCTGGCCGAACGCAGGCTTGAATCCGTGGGTAACCCGGCAGGACGCCGGGTTAGCCGCGCTGGGCCAGGGATGGCCCATCGCGGCGACCCACGGATTTAAGCCTGCGTTCGGGCACACCGAGCCTAGGCGAGGTGCCGAGTGGTGGGGCGAAGGCCTTTTGGTTACTTTTGGGCCTTTCCAAAAGTGACCCGCTGTAAGAGCGGAACCATAGGTAGCCGTTGCCGAAGCAATGGATATGTACTCCGACCCAAAAGATCCAGCGCCTGACCCATAGCTTTCGCGAGCAAGTCGAATCGTCGCACCGCCGCTCCCACATTTGGGTTGAGGGGTGTCAGGGAGATGTGGGTTGGTTGGGAGGGCGCTATCGCAGGCAAGCCAGCTCCCACAGTGGATCGGCGTACGAGAGGTCATTGCCCGCCCCCCGCCGCTTCAGCCTTGGCCTCTTGCTGGTCCTTGCGCCGCTGCAACTGCTCCCGATCAAACCCTTCGATATACACCTGCGCGGCCCGGCCCACCGGTGCGGCCATGGCTGGCCCGGTGGCGCGGCCCTGGTTCAGGTCCTGTTTGCGCTCCACCATCTGCATCAAATTCAGATTGTTCGCACAGCCCAGCGGCAAGGTCGGTTTGAAATCTTCATTCAGGCCGATCGTGTCGGTCGCAGGCGGTTGCTGACACTGGGTCGGCAAACCGTCGGCGCGGTATTCAGGTGAGTAATACACCGGCGCCAGGTGGGTCTGGCAGCCCATCAGCGCCAGGGGCAACAGCATCAATACACGCAAAGCAGTCATCGCAGGCCCCCTCATCAATTCATGTAGAAACCGAACGCCCCGCCGCTGCGCGGTCCGGTGGCCGCTGCGGTAGCCGGTTGTGCGTCCAGGGGCGTGGCGAGGGTGCGACCGCGCACCGGCTCCACGAGGTAAGGCGTAATCAGGATCACCAATTCGGTTTCATTGCGCTGGAAACGCTTGGAGCGAAACAGGTTGCCGAGGATCGGCAGGTCACCCAGCAATGGCAGTTTCTCGATGTCCTGGCTGCTTTCGCGCTGGAACAGG